>NZ_SEIZ01000003.1:182233-598878 GCF_004634445.1 Bacillus sp. 005/A4HT-01/001 | reverse complement strand
TAGTGTGGAACATGAGAAAAACACCTTCCTTTAGTATGCTTTTCTCTATTATAAAATGGGGTAGTGGAAAATTTAAGGGGAAAAATAAAGCTGTCGAGATTTTCTCGACAGCCTGAACGCCCTTTAAGGGCGCTCTTCATTTTTCACATTAGAACAAAGAAAGCTGGTTTTGATCAGGAAGTGCTTCTAAGCAGCCTTGACGATCCAAATACTCAAGGATGGTCTTAGACACTTTTCCTCGTTTTTGTAAATCTTCTTTTGAAAGGAATTCGCCATCTTGGCGTGCGCGTACAATATTTAACGCAACGTTTGTTCCGAGTCCAGGGATGGAGTTGAATGGCGGGATTAGCCCGTCTCCATCAATGATAAACTCAGTGGCACTTGATCGGTATAGGTCTACTTTTTTAAAGTGATAGCCTCTTTCACACATTTCAAGTGCAAGCTCTAGTACAGTTAATAGGTTCTTCTCTTTCGGTGATGCATCAAGACCTTTTGAGTTAATATCGTCCATGACCGCTCGAATCGCATTCGATCCTTTTGTCATCGTTTCGATATCAAAATCATCAGCACGAACGGTAAAATAAGCCGCATAGTACAGAAGTGCATGGTGCACCTTGAAATAAGCAATCCGAACAGCCATTAATACATAAGCAGCCGCGTGGGCTTTAGGGAACATGTATTTAATCTTTTTACAAGAATCAATGTACCAGTTCGGTACGTTATTATTCTTCATTTCTTCTTCCCATTCAGGAGGAAGTCCCTTCCCTTTACGAACAGATTCCATAATTTTAAAGGCAAGTGACGGCTCTAAACCTTGATAAATCAGATAGACCATAATATCATCACGACAGCCAATCACTTCGCTTAGTTCACACGTTTTATTATGAATCAGCTCTTGGGCGTTGCCGAGCCATACATCTGTACCGTGAGATAGACCAGAGATCTGAACAAGTTCCGAGAAGGTGGTCGGTTTTGTATCTTCAAGCATCTGACGAACAAACCTTGTGCCAAACTCTGGTATCCCAAGTGTTCCCGTTTTACATCCAATTTGTTCTTCTGTGACACCGAGAGGTTCCGTTCCTTGGAAGATTTTCATGACCTCAGGATCATCTGTCGGAATCGTTTTTGGGTCAATTCCGCTCAAGTCCTGAAGCATCCGAATGACCGTTGGATCATCGTGTCCAAGAATATCTAGTTTCAGCAAGTTATCATGGATTGAATGGAAATCAAAATGCGTCGTTTTCCAATCAGAACCTGTCGCATCTGCTGGATATTGAATCGGTGAGAAATCGTAAATGTCCATATAATCCGGCACTACGATAATACCGCCTGGATGTTGGCCCGTTGTCCGTTTGACCCCCGTACAGCCCTGTACGAGCCGGTCAATTTCAGCACCTCTCATATGAAGGTTATGATCTCCTGCGTAGCCTTTCACATAACCATATGCCGTTTTTTCTGCAACGGTACCGATTGTACCTGCGCGGTATACGTACTCTTCACCAAACAGCTCTTTCGTATAGTTATGGGCAATCGGCTGATATTCTCCTGAGAAGTTCAAGTCGATATCGGGCACTTTATCTCCTTTAAAACCTAAGAACGTTTCAAACGGAATATCGTGTCCGTCTTTTTTATACGGCGTCCCGCATTCAGGACAGTCTTTATCAGGAAGGTCAAATCCTGAGCCAACCGATCCATCATTAAAGAACTCAGAGTGCTTGCAACTTGGACATACATAGTGCGGCGCAAGCGGGTTCACTTCTGTAATCTCTGTTAATGTCGCAACGAGAGATGAACCAACTGATCCCCTTGAACCAACTAGATATCCATCATCAAGTGATTTCTTAACAAGCTTATGAGAAATTAAATAAATAACAGCGAAACCGTGACCAATAATACTCTTTAATTCTTTCTCGATCCGGTCTTCTACAATTTTCGGTAAATCGTCACCGTAGATGCTGCGAGCCATGTTATAGCTCATTTCCCGAATTTCTTCATCTGCACCTTCGATTTTTGGTGTATAAAGATCGTCTTTGATTGGTTTAATACTTTCAACCATCTCAGATACTTTTTGCGTATTCGTCACGACAATCTCTTTCGCCTTCTCGTCTCCAAGAAAAGAGAAGGCTTCTAGCATTTCATCAGTTGTTCTAAAGTGAACTTTTGGCAGTTCATGACGATTGAGTGGATTCGCCCCGCCTTGTGATGAAATTAAGATTTTGCGATAAATTTTGTCTTCTGGATGCAGGTAGTGCACATTTCCAGTAGCCACGACTGGTTTATTCAGTTTTTCACCAAGTTTTACAATGTTTGTGATGATCTCTTTTAATGCACGTTCATCCCGAACAAGCTCCAGCTGGAGTAAATGCTGATACACTTCTGGCGGATGAACTTCTAAATAGTCGTAAAATGCGGCAATGTCTTCTACCTCATCAGGTGACTTCTGCATCATCCCTTCAAACACTTCACCCTTATCACAAGCAGACCCAACAATTAAACCTTCTCGATATTTCTCAAGCTGTGAGCGAGGGATACGCGGCACGCGGTAGAAATAATGAATATGAGAAAGTGAAACAAGCTTAAATAAATTCTTTAGACCCGTCTCATTTTGTGCAATCACGGTTGCATGGTAAGGACGTGAGCGCTGATACGCATTGGACTGCCCCATGTTTTCATTCAATTGATCGTGGTAGGCAATCTCTTTTTCAGCCGCATCTTTTAGCATCTTCAGCATGAGGTACCCAGTTGCTTCAGCATCATAAATCGCCCGGTGATGCTGCGTGAGTTCAATATCGAACTTTTTACACAGCGTGTTCAGCCGGTGATTTTTAAATTCAGGATAAAGGAATCGGCCAAGTTCTAGTGTATCAATGACAGGGTTTGACGCTTTATCTGTTTTTAACAGTCGCTTATATGCTGCATTTAAAAAGCCCATATCAAAGCTCGCATTGTGAGCAACAAGGATATCTTGTCCAATCCACTCTTTGAAATCCCGAACAACATCGACCACATCTGGTGCATCTCTCACCATGTCGTCCGTGATACCGGTTAGTTCAATGGTTGTTGCTGATAACGGATGATGAGGGTTTGCAAATGCCTCAAAGCGGTCAATGATTTCCCCGCCTTTGATTTTCACGGCTGCAAGCTCAATGATCGTATCATACACAGCAGAGAGTCCTGTTGTCTCAACATCAAATACGACAAACGTCGCATCTTCTAACAAGCGGTGCTCTGGATTATACGCAATCGGTACCCCGTCGTCGACTAAATTGATTTCCACCCCGTACATCATTTTGATGCCATGCTTTTTACTTGCTGCATACGCATCTGGAAAGGATTGTACAACGGCGTGATCTGTCAGGGCAATGGCCTCATGCCCCCATTTTTTTGCTTGTTCAACAAGTCTACCGATGCCAGTGACAGCATCCATCTGACTCATTGGCGAATGCAAATGAAGCTCAACACGCTTTTCTCCCTCAGGTGCAGTATCTTCTTTCAGCTGAGGTTTCATTTCATTGACGTCATTTGCGATCATGACAAGATCTCTCACAAACGTATCGTTTTGAATGCTTCCTCTTGCTTTGACCCACATCCCTTTTTTCAAGGATTTCATGAGCTGGGCATCTTCTTTTTCTCTCGCAAACATTTTGATCAAAATACTATTCGTATAATCGGTAATTTTAAAGATACAAAGGGTTCTACCGCTTTTTAGTTCGCGCGTTTCTGCATCGAACACGTACCCTTGGACGGTGATTCGTCTTTCTTCGTCCATAATACTATCAAGCGTACGTATTTCTTCATTGTCTTTGATTTGATAGCCAATCATCAGAGGGCCAGAAGGAGCTTCCTCTTGATCCTCACTTTCCTTCTTCTCCATCTCAACAAGGGCTTGCATGGCTCTTTCTTGATCTTCAGCAAGTTTTTGTTCTCTGAACTTCTGAATCTCTTGATCTGATACAAAAATTTCTGTATCAAATTGAAGTTCTGGAAAACCAACTTGTTTAAATGCAGCCTGAAGCATTGGGCTATATTTCTTCTTGATGGCTAGAGCCTCAGTTTCGCTTTTTGTTTTGATGATGATCTTATGTCCAGACAGCGCTGGTTTTTGCTGTTGAAGCAAGCTGATGATTGGGGGAGAAATCCCTTGAAGCTCTTCCACACAATGGGACCAATACGATTGAACGAGCTCTTCAGATATGTGCGGATCATTGACTTCAATCGTACAAGTAACTTGTGCAATATGAGAAAATGCATTTGTCAGCCTGCTTAAAAACATTGCATATACTTGGTAAGGCAAAAGTGCCTTAAATTTAAAAAGGAAATGCCACGTTTTTGCCGCCTTATGCACCGTCAATTTGACGATCTCGCCTTCTTCAAAGTAACGGCTGAGGTCATCATCTGTCATTTGAATCTGATTGAGTAATATATGAAATTGCCGCCGGGTAATCGGTAATTGTTCATCCAAGACAGGACCCTCCTTTTGCAAATCAGAAAGGTACCTCTTTTTTGCAGGAGGTACCTTCATTTTTTTGTTCGTTTTTTATGCTTGGCGTATAAATGAAATCAGTTCATCAACAGATACTTCGTGTGATTCACCTGATTTTCTGAATTTCACTTCGACAATACCTTCTTCTGAACGTTTCCCGCAGCTAATGCGAATTGGCAGTCCAATTAAGTCACTGTCGGCAAATTTAACGCCTGCACGCTCTTGGCGGTCATCGAAAAGGACATCATAGCCCTCTTCCTGTAAACGCTCATACAGCGTTTCAGCCAGTTCCTTTTGTGCATCGTTTTTCATATTTAAGGCAAGTAGATGAAGATCATATGGCGCAACTGTTTCTGGCCAAATAATCCCCTTGTCATCATGATGCTGTTCAACAATCGCAGAAAGAGTTCTAGAAATTCCGATGCCATAGCAGCCCATGATCATTGGCTGCGCACGTCCATTTTCATCGAGGTATGTTGCATCCATTGCCTCTGAATAACGCGTGCCTAGTTTAAAGACTTGTCCTACTTCAATTCCTTTTGCGAACTGGATTGTGCCTTCACCATCTGGAGAAACGTCTCCTTCTTGAATCAAGCGAAGATCTGTATATTCCTTCACTGACAGATCACGAGCAGGATTAACATTGACATAGTGATAATCCGATTCATTTGCACCTACAACTGCGTTTGTCATTCCTTTTACAGCGTGGTCTGCATAAATCGTTACTTCCGCTTCAAGCTTCACTGGTCCAACAAATCCTGGTTCTGTTCCGATCACGTCTAGTACTTCCTCACGTGAAGCAAGCTCAACAAGCTGTGCTCCAACTAAGTTTTTCACTTTCACATCATTTACTTCATGATCGCCTCTTGTCAGGACAAGTACATACGCATCGTCCGCTTTAAACAAGACAGATTTGATACATGTAGAAGGAGCGACTTCTAAGAATGCCGCAACATCTTGTATCGTCTTTACCTGCGGCGTGTGTACTTTCTCAAGTTCTTTGAAGTCCGCAGGGTTTGCTTCTTCTCCGTGATACACAGCCTCAGCCATTTCAATGTTCGCAGCGTAGGAAGATGTGTCAGAGTATGCGATTGTATCTTCTCCTACTTCTGACAGTGCCATAAACTCATGTGTATCTTTTCCTCCCATTGCCCCAGAATCGGCAATGACGGGTCTAAAGTTAAGACCTACTTTTGAAAAGACATTCGAGTAAGCTGTAAACATTTTGTTGTATGTGTCATCAAGGCTCTCTGGTGAAGAGTGGAATGAATAGGCGTCCTTCATAATAAATTCACGTCCGCGCAATAACCCAAAGCGAGGTCTTTGTTCATCACGGAATTTAGATTGGATTTGATATAGTGTCAAAGGAAGCTTTTTATACGATTTTACTTCACTGCGTACGAGTGATGTGATCACTTCTTCGTGTGTTGGGCCAAGTGCAAACTCGCGGCCGTGACGATCTTTCATACGCATGAGTTCTGGACCGTATGTATACCATCTTCCTGACTCTTGCCACATTTCTGCTTGCTGCAGCACTGGCATTAACAGTTCAGCTGCTCCCGCCTTTTCCATTTCCTTGCGAACAATGGATTGAATGTGCTGAATCACTTTATGTGCTAACGGCAAATAATGATAGATACCGCTCGTGTTTTGTCTAATAAATCCAGCTCTTACTAATAGCTGATGACTTTTTGCCTCAGCATCTGCCGGCACCTCTCGAAGAGTTGGAATGAAAGTCAGGGATTGTCTCATGTCGTTACACCTCATTTAAGAAATAGGACTTCTCACAAAAACTCTTGTTTCCCAGAATGAGAAACAAGAGAGAATGGTTTTTATAAAAATAATCGCTGGATGTCATTCCATGTCACTACTAGCATTAATAGCATGAGGAACGCAACACCAATGAAGACAACAAGTGCCTCTTTCTCACGATTAATTGGTTTGCCGCGAATGGCTTCAACGAATAGGAAAAGTAATCTTCCTCCGTCTAATGCAGGAATCGGTAATAAATTCACGATCCCTAAGTTGATACTAAGAAACGCAGCAAACTGCATTAATGTTAACACACCTTGTTTCGCTACTTCTCCTGTCATGTCATATATTCCAACAGGACCTGCAAGCATATCTAACGAAAATTGCCCTGTGACAATCTTTTGCAAGTTCGTTAAGATGAGACCTGCTGTAGATATCACTGTAGTGCCTGAGGATGAAATGACTTTGAGAAAGCCATTTTCCGTTGGCGGATAAGAGCCAAAACGGCCAATGGTTTTTCCTTCTGCCTTCACAGCTTCCGGTACAACCTGAATGGTGCTTTCTTTGCCATCTCGGTCAATGACGACATTCATTTTTTTATCTGGGTTTTTTTGAACCGTTTGAACAACGTCTGTCCAAGAATTCATTTTATCCCCGTTAATTGAAACGATATGATCTCCCTGCATAAGCCCAGCTTGCGCTGCCCGGCCGTCTTTTGTCAGCTTACCAAGTACAGGATCATCCACGGTTACACCTTGAATAAATCCTAAAGCCACAAGAATCACATATGCCAAGATAAAGTTCATAATCGGTCCAGCTGCAATGGCTTTAATGCGCTGCCATACTGTTTTTGAACCAAACTGACGGTTGTATGGTGCAATTTGAATTTCTTCACCATCTGCAATATAGAAGCTTGTTTGGCTTACATTGTAGCCAGTAAGGATGTCTTCATTTCCAGCCTCATATCCTGAAATTCTCATCGCATGATCTAAATCAATTTGTTCAACTTCAATGACAAGTGCATCAGGATATTTCTCTTTATCATTTAAAATGATTTTTTCTACTTCATTTTGCTCATTGAATAAGAGCCCCACTGTATGACCCGGTTTAATTTCAATGACTTCAGGATCTTCTCCAGCCATTTTAACAAATCCGCCGATTGGCAGAAGTCTGATGGTATAGACGGTTTCTTTTCGTTTAAAGGAGAAAATCTTCGGTCCAAAACCAATTGCGAACTCGCGGCATAAAATGCCTGCGCGCTGCGCCATAATTAAATGGCCAAGCTCGTGGAAAAAAACGAGCGTTCCAAAAATAATAATAAACGCAATCACTGTATTCACGAACATACCACCTTATGCGAGGATTGATTGAACAAAGTCTCGTGTATCTTTGTCCACTTCATGGATATCTTGCAAACTAGGCGTTGAAATCACATGATGTCTGTTCAGTGCCTTTTCAATCAATTCTTCAATTTGCAGGAACGTTACTTTGCCTTTTAGAAATGCATCAACAGCAATTTCATTGGCTGCATTAAGCACAGTAGGCATTGTCCCTCCTATTTTACCTGATTCATAAGCAAAATGTAAGCAGCGATACCTGTCAAAATCCGCTTTTTGGAAATTTAATTGTCCAATCTCCCAAAGGTTTAATGATTTCGCTTCTTTTAATGGCGCTCTATCAGGGTAAGTGAGCGCGTATTGAATCGGAACCCTCATGTCAGGTGTACCTAACTGAGCCATGACACTTTTGTCATGGAATTCCACCATGGAATGGATGATGCTCTCTTTATGTAACAGCACATCAATTTGATCGTATGGGATATCAAACAGCCAATGCGCCTCAATCACCTCAAGCCCCTTATTCATCATGGTCGCTGAATCAATCGTGATTTTTGCGCCCATGGACCAGTTTGGATGATTCAGCGCTTCTTCAACCGTGACACCTTCAAGCTCCGTGCGTTTTTTATCTCGGAAACTGCCGCCTGAAGCTGTGACGATTAAGCGTTCAATGTTTTTAGCTTGTTCACCTTGCAGGGATTGAAAAATAGCGGAGTGTTCACTATCGACAGGAAGTAATGGCACGTCATACTTTTTGGCGTACTCTTTTACTATATGACCAGCTGTCACAAGTGTTTCCTTATTTGCAAGTGCGATCGTCTTTTTTTGTTCAATGGCTTTTAATGTCGGCACAAGTCCGACACTTCCTACCAGTGCATTGACCACAACATCCACTGCATCATAGGTCGCTGCTTCGATGTTCGCTTCATCACCCGCAGCCATTTTGACATCGTATTGAAATGAATGACCTTTTAACGTGCGATAGGTCTCTTCGTCTACACATCCAACGAATTCAGGCTGAAATTGTTCAATGATAGGGATGGCCTTGTCTATATTTCGGCCAAACGTCATCGCTTTCAACTTGAATTTGTCTGGATGCTGCCTGATCACATCTAATGTTTGTTCTCCAATTGATCCTGTTGCGCCTAATAGCGAAATATATTTCAAATTGCCACTCCTTCTCTCGTTCAATTAGTTTCTATGAGGTTAGCTAGCAAACGTGGCCAGCAATAAATATAAAAACGGCAGAACGAATAAAAAGCTGTCAAACCTGTCCAAAATTCCGCCATGACCTGGGAGTATTGTCCCTGAATCCTTCACATGGTAATGACGCTTTAAAGCAGATTCCACAAGGTCGCCAAGCTGTCCAAAAATACTGAGCAAAAGAGTAATAAACATAACAAGCAGATATGATGGCAAAAATCCTGTAACCGCCTGGAACACAAGTGACAGCACAACCGCTGTGACGATTCCGCCGATAAATCCTTCTACTGTTTTGTTTGGGCTGATCTCTGGCCAAAGCTTTCGTTTCCCCATAGATTTCCCAATAAAATAGGCACCTGAGTCAGTGGACCAAATAATCACCGCTGCGAAGAAGATCGCACTCATGCCATACAAGCCTCTAATTTGAATAAAATAATAGAAACTAACGCCAATATATAATGTGGCTAATATAACAAAAGCAACCTCATCGAATGTGAAAGAGTTTTTGCTCAGAACTGTATAAGTTAAAAGGATTAAGACTGCAAATAAAGCAATCTGCATTTTTGATGCGTCTACGTTCGGGAAGAAGCTATTTTCTCCGCCCATTAAAAGCCAAAGCAATATTAAGCTGACAATGCCAGGAAAGCTGAAAATCGAAATCTTTTTCATTCTAAGAAGCTCAAAGAGAGCGACACTTCCCATTAAATAAATCAGCAGGGTAAATGGCATTTGTCCATAAATCACTGCAAGTAAAAACACTGCAGCTGCCAGAACACCCGTCAAAATTCTTTGTTTCATCTGCACCACCCTCTAAATTCCACCGAACCTCCGGCCGCGGCGCTGGTACTCTCCGATAGCGCCTATGAGATGCTCATCAGAAAAGTCAGGCCAAAGCACATCCGTAAAGACAAACTCGCTGTATGCAATTTGCCAAAGCATAAAGTTGCTTAATCTAATTTCTCCACTCGTGCGAATAAGCAAATCCGGATCTTGAAGAGATTCTGTCATTAAATAAGCTGAAAACATCTCTTCTGTGATGTCTTCTGCTCGAAGCTTGCCTTCTTTGACTTTTTCAGAAATTTGTCTGCATGCAGAAATAATTTCTGTCCGTCCTCCATAATTGAGCGCAAAATTTAAAATGAGTCCGTCATTATTCGCCGTACTCTTCACTGCGTTCTCTACCGCTTTTTTCGTATGCTGCGGGAGGCCGTCTGGATCACCTGTTAAACGTACACGGACATTTTCCTCGATGAGTTCAGGCAGATAGATGTTTAGAAACTCTTCAGGAAGCTTCATTAAAAAGTCTACTTCTAATTTTGGACGTTTCCAATTTTCTGTAGAGAAAGCATACAAAGTCAGCACTTTGACATTCAGCTCATTTGCAAGCTTGGTCATGCGCTTGACAACTTTCATTCCTTCATGATGTCCTGCTACCCGTGGAAGCGCACGTTTCTTCGCCCATCTTCCATTCCCATCCATGATAATGGCGATATGTTCAGGAATTTCTCCATTTAATATGTCTTCTTTTGTCAGGCTTTCTAAGTTGGAAGCTGCTGTTTGCTGATTCTTCCAATTTTTGAGTATATTGAGCATGAGATTCCTCCATCACCCAAAAAGGTTGCGTTCCCGCTAATAATATAGTCCTCAACAGTATTAACAAAAAAACCCCCTGTAAACATGAAGAGGGTCTTTTCACTATTATCTATTGTACATAGTTTTTTCTTAAACTTCCATGATTTCTTTTTCTTTATCTTTTGTCACTTCATCAATTTTAGCGACATATTCATCTGTCAATTTTTGAACATCCTCTGTAGATGATCTTAATTCATCTTCAGTGATCTCCCCATTTTTCTCTAGCTTTTTCAATTCATCGTTTGCATCACGACGAACGTTACGAACAGCTACTTTTGCTTCTTCTGAGTATTTTCTCACAACTTTTACAAGTTCTTTACGTCTTTCTTCTGTTAGTGCTGGGATCGCAATACGGATCACGTTTCCGTCACTAGTTGGTGTGATACCAAGATCAGACTTTTGGATCGCCTTTTCGATATCACCAATCGCTGTTTTATCGTAAGGTGTGATAATCAGCATACGTGCTTCTGGCACTGTAATTGACGCAATTTGGTTTAGTGGTGTTTGCGCACCATAGTAATCCACTGTTACTTTGTCTAAAAGGGAAGCATTAGCTCTGCCCGCACGGACAGTTGCTAGTTCACGTCCGTATGCTTGAACGGCTTTTTCCATTTTTTCTTTTGTTTGGTTCAACACTTCTTTTGACACGTTATTTCCCCCTCACGATCGTTCCGATTGATTCGCCATTGACGGCACGTTTAATATTACCTTCTTCCATAATAGAGAAGACAATTAATGGAATGTCATTGTCCATACATAATGAGGACGCAGTAGAATCCATTACAGCAAGCCCTTCTTTTAGTACATCAAGATATGAAAGCTTATCATATTTTACTGCATCCGCATCTGTACGAGGATCAGCACTGTAGACACCGTCTACATTGTTTTTCGCCATTAAAATGACATCTGCTTCAATTTCAGCTGCACGAAGTGCTGCTGTTGTATCAGTAGAGAAATAAGGGTTACCAGTACCTGCAGCAAAAATCACGACACGTTTCTTCTCAAGGTGACGGATCGCTTTTCTTCTTATGTATGGCTCTGCAACCTGTCTCATTTCAATAGAGGTTTGTACTCTAGACTGAATGCCAAGCGTTTCTAGGCTGTCTTGTAATGCCAATGAATTCATCACTGTTGCAAGCATCCCCATATAGTCTGCTGTTGCCCGGTCCATTCCTAAGTCACTGCCTGTCTTACCACGCCAAAGGTTTCCTCCGCCTACAACGACTGCAACTTCAACATCAAGCTCTGCAATTTCTTTTACTTGCTTTGCAATTGATTGAATGACAGTTGGGTTAATTCCATTTCCAGCATCACCAGCTAGTGCTTCTCCACTTAGCTTCAGTACAATGCGATTATATTTCGGTTTGCTCATGATAACCTCCAAGTGTAAACTATACCGTCTCTTATTATGCGTAAGAAACCGTCTTTTGTAAATCAATATCCTCTAAAAAATAGGGAACACAGTGCTTGTGCTCCCTAAAAAAGCCCCAGAGAGCTTTTCAAACATTATTTTTTCACTTGGCTCATAACTTCTTCAGCAAAGTTGTCTTGACGCTTTTCGATACCTTCGCCCACTTCATAGCGAACATAAGTTTGAACAGTTGCGTTTTTCGCACCTACAACTTGTTTCACTTTTTCATCTGGGTTTTTAACGAATGCTTGGTCAAGTAAGCAAATTTCTTCGAAGAATTTGTTTAGACGGCCTTCTACCATTTTAGCAACGATATTTTCAGGCTTTCCTTCTTGAAGCGCTTGTTGTGTTAATACTTCACGCTCACGGTTTGCTTCTTCTTCAGACACTTGGTCACGAGAAATGTATTTAGGGTTTACAGCAGCAACGTGCATTGCGATGTCTCTCGCAAGCTCTTCATCAGTTGTTCCGTTAAGAACCGCTAATACACCGATGCGTCCGCCCATGTGTAAGTAAGAACCGAATGCAGCGTTATCTTCTTTTGTGATGACTGAGAAACGGCGCAGCGTAATTTTTTCTCCGATTTTCGCAATTGCAGAAGTAATATGTTCTTCAACTGTTGAACCATTTTCCATTTTAGAAGCATGTGCTTCTTCAATTGTTGCAGGTTTCGCAGCAAGTAAATGATCAGCAAGTTCGTTAAGAAGATTTTGGAATCCTTCGTTTTTCGCAACGAAATCAGTCTCAGAGTTCACTTCTAGGATAACGCCAGTGTTGCCGTCAGTTTTAATAAGAGTTAATCCTTCTGCCGCAATACGGTCTGCTTTTTTCGCAGCTTTTGCGATCCCTTTTTCTCTTAGAAGATCGATTGCTTTATCGATGTCACCATCAGTTTCTGTTAACGCTTTTTTACAGTCCATCATACCTGCACCAGTTTTTTGACGCAGTTCTTTTACTAATTGAGCAGTAATTGCCATTTTACATTTCCTCCTTCTATGTTAAAACACGGATTACTAGGTGAAAAAAAGGTGATAAAAGGCAGTTCCCTCTTATCACCTTTTGAATAGGTTACGCAGTTGTTGTTTCAGTTTCTGTCGTTTCTTCTACAACAGCTTCTTCTTCGCCTTGTTTAGACTCAAGAATCGCATCTGCCATTTTAGCAGTTAGAAGTTTTACAGCACGGATTGCATCATCGTTTGCAGGGATCACAACATCAATTTCGTCTGGATCACAGTTTGTGTCAACGATACCGATAATTGGGATATTCAATTTACGAGCTTCTGCAACTGCAATACGCTCTTTACGAGGGTCGATAATGAAAAGTGCATCTGGAAGACCCTTCATGTCTTTGATTCCGCCTAGGAATTTTTCAAGACGTTCTAATTCTTTTTTCAGTTGAACGACTTCTTTCTTAGGAAGAACTTCGAACGTACCGTTTTCTTGCATTTTTTCAATATCTTTTAAACGTTTGATACGTTTTTGGATTGTTTCAAAGTTTGTTAACGTTCCACCAAGCCAGCGTTGGTTTACATAGAACATACCAGAACGGATTGCTTCTTCTTTCACTGAATCTTGTGCTTGCTTTTTCGTACCAACGAAAAGAATTTTTCCTCCGTCAGCAGCAAGGTTTTTCGTGAAGTTGTAAGCTTCCTCTACTTTTTTCACCGTTTTTTGAAGATCGATGATGTAGATACCGTTACGCTCTGTAAAGATGTAACGCTTCATTTTTGGGTTCCAACGGCGTGTTTGGTGACCGAAGTGAACACCAGCTTCTAGCAATTGTTTCATAGAAATAACTGACATGTTGTTGCCTCCTAATATAATGGTTTTTTTTCCTCCGCTTAAGTCATGTTCACATAAAACTGCGCCACGGCAGCACCTTCATACGAATCATTAAGCGTGTGTATTTAACACCAAGAAATAATATAACACATGATGGACTGACAATCAAGAATCCTTTACAGCTTTCCGCTAAATTTTAATAAAAGCTCGATTTCTGTCTTGCCCGTTTTTAATTCTTTCGCTATTTCTTCTAATGATAGCCCTTGATCATATAAGGCCTTTACTTGATCCTCAAATGTTTCTTCTATTTCACTTTCAGAAGGCACAGAAGCTTCTGTTTCAAGACTTGAAACGGGTTCGTTTACCTTCTCTTCCTGCACCTCAACTTCGCTAAGGAGAGCCGACAGGTGCTCTGGAACTGGATCTTCACTTTCTACCGATTGCTGGGATTCAATTGGTGGTTGTGGTTGCTTTGGTGTCTGAAGATCCGATTTCAGCTCTTCAGCAGAAAAATCAGGGGAAGTGGCTGCAGCTTTTGATAGTTTTTCATTCTCTTCTTTGACTTCCATCAAAAATGCAGCCAGGGTATTTTCCGTTTCTTCTAAAAGCTCTCGCTGCTTTTGTTCTGTTGCCTTCAGCGAATTCATTCTCGTGTATAAAATGATCACAAAATAAATAAGTGCAGCATGAAGCATAAAGCTAATCAGCCATAGCATATTTTTTCACTCACTAACTCTTTAAGATTGAATGGCTTTATCAAGCAGATGCTTAAGCTTGAACAATGCCTTTGAATGAATTTGCGAAATGCGAGAGGTCGATAAATTAAGCACTTGACCGATTTCCGTTAACGTCAATTCCTCTTTATAGAAAAGACTAATCACAAGCTTTTCTTTTTCCGAAAGCTCTGTCATTTTTTCGGCAAGCTGTTCAATTAATTCATCTTTCAGCATTTTTTCTTCAGGTGTCACAGTCTTTTCGTCACGAATCATGACTTGAACGTTTTCTCCGTCTTCTTGATCATGCAGCTTCTCATCAATCGAGAGCAAATTCGCAAAGAACCCTTCATTCATCGTTGTGACCACATCTTGTTCACTCATGCCGAGTTCTTCAGCAACCTCTGTTGGTGTCACATTTCGCAAATATCGCTGTTCAAGCTTTTCAATTGCCGCTTCTACTTTTTTTGTTTTTTCTCTTGATGTACGAGGCAGCCAGTCCTCTTTACGAAGACCGTCGATGATGGCCCCACGAATTCTGAAGGATGCATATGTATCAAACTTCAGATCTCTTCCGGGGTCAAATTTTTCAAGGGCATCATATAAACCGAGCATCCCTAGACTGATCAAGTCTTCTTTGTGCACTGACTTCGGGAGACCGATGGAAATTCTTCCAACATGATATGTGACGAGCGGCATATAGCGGCGCATAAGATCATCTCCAGCAGCTGGGTCCTTCCACTCTTTCCATCTAGCCCATAGCGCCTGATCTTCGTAATTTAAGGATTGCATCTTTCTCCCCCTATACTTCCTTAGTTATATCTTCATAATGCCTTGTTTCACAGTGCGGATCTCAAGTTCTGTTGTAAGCGGATCGAATTCAATCGTGCGTCCATTGTTCCCGCCCGTGTCCTCACTAATGATCGGGATATGATGAAGAGACAGATGTTCTTTCACAGCTGATACATTTCTAGGTCCAATTCTCATCAGATCATTGGTTGACTTAAATTTAAACATTTCTGCGCCGCCAGCAAGCTTCGCTTTTAGCGCATGTTTGCGTGCTCCTTCTTTTAAGAGCAGATCAATTGTATGCTTGACACCTGTATCTGCATACTTAGCCAAGTTCTCTACCGCTCCTTTTGAAAGAGAGGAGTCTGGAAGCATGACATGGACAAGTCCTGCCAGTTTTTTTTCTTGGTCAAAAAGGACAAGTCCTACGCAAGAACCAAGACCGGATGTCCGAATACGGTCCGGTGTTTTCACAAGCTGAACATCCGCTATACCAACCTTTACAACTGCCGGAATCTGCACGTTCATTATAGGTTACCTAATGCTTTGAACAGTTTTTCAAACGATTCAAAGTCTGGTAATAGAAACATATTTCCTTTCAGCTCTTGCTTATTTTGATCATCAAAAATCGATGTATCAATCACAATTGCCTGATCGCCGAGAGGACTAAACTGCATTAACCCTTCACTAATGACAGCCCCGAACATATCGAGCGTGACATCTGGAACACTTGGGTGAAGCTGCAGTTTTGTTAAATCGGCAAGTGCTGATAAATAAGAACCTGCTAAAATATTTCCTAGCTCATGAAGCGCTGATGTTCCTAGCATGTGTTCATGAATCGTATCAATATCAAATGCTGGGTCCTGAACAAGCTCCCTTACAAATTGTTCAGCTTGTTCAAACGGCATAATGAAAAAGATTGAACCGGTAAGATCACCCTCCATTCGCAAAAAGATACTGGCAACTGGAAGGTCTGCTCCACCAAAGAAATCCATTAAATCTTCAAACGAGAGAACTTTGACAAAAGGAACAGCCATATCAATTTTGCGATTCAATAGGCTGGCAAGAGCAGACGCTGCATGGCCTGCTCCGATATTCCCAACCTCACTTAATATATCTAGCTGTTCATCTTTAATTTCATTGAAAATGCTCATTTCACATCCCCCTTAATGAACAGGTGCATCTTGCACGCTCTTGTCGAGGACCGCACCAGCATGAATGATATTGAATAGACGCTGATCATGCTTAATAATTCCTGTCACCCATGACAGTCCTTCTTTTTCAGCTGAATCAGTAGAAGATTCTACCTCTTCCTGATGGACAGTAATGACATCATTTGCTTCATCAACAATCCAGCCGACTTCAATGCCACCAACTTGTACAATAATCATTCTTGTTTCGTCTGTAATCTCGTTGTCAGTTGATCCAAGTCTCACTCTAAGGTCAATGACAGGTGTCACGACACCGCGTAGATTAATGACACCGCATATATAAGGGGCAACGCCAGGAACTCTTGTCGGCTGCTGCCATTTTTCAATGGACTTTACTTCTGATACTGAAATGGCGTATTCTTTTTTGTTTACGATAAACACAATCATCTTTTCGCCAGTTTTGATATCTGTACTCATTTCAGACCGCTCCTCTATTGTTTTTTACTTGATCAGTGCATTACAGTCAACGATGAGTGCAACCTGACCGTCACCTAAGATTGTTGCGCCTGATATCGCAAATACGTTTGGTAGGTAATCTCCAAGTGATTTTAATACGACCTCTTGCTGACCGATAAACGAATCGACCACAAATGCTGTTAGCTTGTCTCCTTTACGGACAACAATAATGTGCAGTTCTTCTTCTAAATCATTCGCATTTGGTACGTTGAACTGTTTCTTCAAGTACACAACCGGTACGATAAATCCGCGGAAATCAATGACTTCACGATCATGCGTTTGAAGGATGTCACTCTTCTTAATGACAGCCGTTTCTATAATAGAAGAAATCGGAATAGCAAATGTTTCTTCCTCTAGTTTCACAAGAAGTACGGAAATGATCGATAATGTGAGTGGAAGCTGAATTGAGAAAAGTGAGCCTTGACCTTCTGTTGAGTTAATACTCACAGAACCACCTAATGATTCCAGCTTGTTTTTCACAACGTCAAGACCTACACCTCGGCCCGAGATATCAGAAATCGTATCAGCTGTAGAGAACCCTGCTGCAAAGATCAATGAATCAATTTGGTGATCTTCAAGTGTTTCCGCTTCTCTTTCCGTAATAACTCCGCGCTCTAATGCTTTTTCAAGGACCTTTTTACGGTTAATCCCGCCGCCATCATCTTCTACTTCAATGAAGACATGGTTTCCGCTATGATATGCTTTTAAAAGAACAGTTCCTTTTTCTGGTTTGCCTTTTTTCACACGTTCTTCTGGTGATTCAATCCCGTGATCGAGACTGTTTCTAAGTAAGTGTAAGAGCGGATCGCCAATTTCATCGATCACTGTTCGATCAAGCTCTGTCTCAGCACCTTCAATGATCAGTTCAATTTTCTTATTGAGCTCTTTCGTCAATTGACGAATCATACGAGGGAATCTGTTAAACACCGTTTCTACAGGCACCATTCTCATGTTCAAGATGATCGATTGCAGGTCGCCAGAAATACGGGACATTCTTTCCACTGTATCCGTGAGTTCGTTGTTTTCAAGTTCTTTGGCAATCTGTTCTAAACGTCCTCTATCTATGACAAGCTCTTCAAACAGGTTCATAAGTGAATCTAGACGATCGATGTTGACACGGATCGTTTTCGTTCCGCCGGCAGCTGCACCGTTATTGCCATTTGCTTTTGGCGCATCGTTTGCTGGCGCTTTAGTGGCAGGAACTGTGGCTTCTTCATTTTTCTGCTCAGGTTTCGCTGCTTTTGTTTCAGCCGGAGCCGCTTCTTCAAAGGCAGAGACTTCAGAAATCTCCACTTGTTCAACCTCTGAGATCGCTGTCACGATTTTTTTCACTTCTTCCATCGGCTGTTTCGATAAGTAAGAAATGCTGAATTCAGATTCAAAATCTTCTGATTCTAAAAGTTCTGCATTCGGAACCGTTTTGACAACTTCTCCTGCTTCGTTCAGTCTTTCAAAAATCATATAGACACGAACGGCTTTTAATAAGCATGCGTCACTTAATGTCACGGTCAGCTCATAACATTTAAAGCCTTGTTCTCTTGCTTCATCAAGAACTGTTCGTTCAAATTCGTTATAATCTAGGTCGCTTGCAGCTGATGATGCTTCAGCTGTCTCAACGGCAGATGCTGTTTCTGCATGGCTTCCTGTCACATCTAGTTTTTTACTAATCTCCGTGACATCACGTTTTCCATCCCCGCCCTCTGCAATCGATTGAACCATTGCTTCAAGGTGATCGAGTGCTTCAAACATCGTATCCATTGATTCAGGAGTGACAATCATTTGTTCGTTTCTGATGGCATCAAACATGTTTTCTAAATGATGTGTTAATTGAGCCATATCATCATAGCCCATCGTTGCACTCATGCCTTTCAGTGTATGAGCGGCTCTGAATATATCATTCACTAGCTGCAAGTCTGTTGGGTTCTTTTCTAATTCAAGAAGTTTTTCATTACAAGTTTGTAAGTGTTCTCTGCTTTCATCTAAAAAGATATCTAAGTATTGGTTTACATCCAACGTGTTCACGCCCTCTCTTTTTTCATGGAGCTTATAATTGCATGTGCGATGTCATCCACATGCCTTGTTTCATGTGCAAGGCCTGCTTTAATGACTGATTTAGGCATTCCGAAAACAACACATGATTCTTCTTTTTCTGCAATGACTTTTGTATGACCACTTGCGACCATTTTTTTGACACCTTCTGTGCCGTCACTACCCATTCCTGTCATAATGACAGCGATTTTCTCGTAACCTTTTATGTTGCTGATGGATTCAAATAAATAGTTAACAGAAGGTTTGTGACGGCTGTCAGTGTCTTCTGGGGACAGCCTGATCACTAAAGCTGCCCCTTGTTCATGAAGTGACATATTCAATCCACCAGGAGCTATGTAAGCCACTCCATTTTTAGCGATGTCTCCATCTTGAGCTTCTTTGATCGTAATTTGTGATAAATGATCTAATCTAGTAGCCAGCGATGCCGTAAATCCTGCCGGCATATGCTGCACAATCAAAATCGGCGCCTCTATGTCTTTTGGCAGCTTCGTGACGACTCGTTGAAGCGCCCTAGGCCCTCCCGTAGAAGTTCCGATTGAAATAATCTTTCGGAGTGATGAGCCGCTTCTTACTTCTTGCAGGCGGGGAGCGGCCGCTGGAATTGGACTTGGCGGCTTCATGAACGGCTTAGGAGAAACTTGTTTCTCAGTACGTTTTCTAGACAGGCCTGCCGCAAGTACCCGCTCTACAATTTGACCTCTTACTTTGTGTAAATCGAGCGAAATACTTCCTGAAGGCTTTGTCACAAAGTCAAAAGCACCGAGTTCTAAGCAATGGATGGTTAATTCCTTCCCTTGCTTCGTCTGGCTTGACACCATAATCACAGCAAGGTCGTGTTCAGCCAGAATTTGTTTTAATGCTTCTGTTCCATTTAGAACAGGCATTTCCACATCAAGTGTGACAACATCTGGATTCAATTCCTTAATCCGTTTTAAGGCATCTTCTCCATTTCTCGCCGTTCCGACGACTTCAATTTCTTGCTCGGCACTTAGGAAATCACTGATGAGTTTTCTCATAAAAGCCGAGTCATCTACTACAAGCACTCTAATCATGAGTCCACTTTCCTCCTTTTAAAAAAAGAGGACAACTTATCTATAAACGTATGCTGCTCTCTCTGTGCCTCTCTTATCTGCTGATGATAAAGTGTTTCAGCCAACATTTTAATGGTTTTACTTAGCCTTGAATGAGGCTGCTTCATATAAAATGGTATTTGTTCAGTGACTGCTTTAGGAACAGCAGGATCATCAGGTACCGCACCAGCAAACACAAGCTTTCGGTGTAGAAATGACGTCACCACTCCCGCTAATTTCCGGTACGTTTCAGATCCTTCCGAAGGGGTTTTACACCGGTTGACAATGATTTGAACAGACTGTTCAAACTGATGAATGGCTAAGTGCTTAATTGCGCTGTAGGCATCCATGATGGATGTTGGTTCTGGCGTTGTCACAACGACCACTTCTCCTGCCGATAAGACAAATGGGAGTTGATCTTTTGACAAGCCTGCACCCATATCAAAGAATATACAATCAAAGTCATTCAATATTTTCTCCATCTCTTCTAAAAAGAACGACCATTGATCTTTGTCTAAAGAAAACAGCTGTTCAAGCCCGCTTCCGCCAGAAATGTAATACAGATTGTCCGTTCCTTTTGTCATAGCCGCTTGGAAGGATTTTTTTCTAACAAGCACGTCTAATATAGAGCTGGTCGATGTTTTCCCTAGTAAAATATCAATATTCCCCATGCCAAAGTCGAGGTCGATGATGAGCACTTGCTTGCCCGTACTTGCGATAGACAGTGCCATATTCAGTGTCAAATTCGATTTACCTACTCCGCCTTTACCGCTCATGACAGCAATGGTTTTCGCTTGTCCATTCGCATGAAGAGAGTTCGGTACGATCAGTTGGTTCTGCTGAACAAGCTTTCTTAAACCTTCGGCTTGGTCAGGCTTCATCATTGTAAGACCATCCTTGTCAAATCAAGGGGGGAACTCTCAAGAATATCCTCAGGCACATTTTGGCCATTTGTTAAAAACCCGAGCCCGATTTGAGATTCTGCAATGATTTGAAAGATCGTTCCCATCGTGTCTGTTTCATCAACTTTTGTAAAAATAAATTGATCGATTGGAACGTGTTCAAAACGTTTGACCATGGCTTTCATATCTTGATATTTCGATGTCGCACTCATGACAAGAAAACTTTGAATGCTTTCATCAAATGGAATGATATCTGTCAGCTCTTTGATGTACGCCTCTTCTTTAAAGTTACGGCCTGCTGTATCGATGAAAATATGATCATAGTCTTTAAAGGTCTGCTGTGCTTTCACAAAGTCCTCTCTTGAATAACAAACCTCAAGAGGTGCATTCAGCAGTTCAGCATATGTTTTTAGTTGTTCAATCGCTGCAATCCGGTACGTATCTGTTGTGATAAAAGCAATTTTCTTTTGCTGCTGAATAGCCGTTTTCGCAGCCAGCTTTGCAATCGTTGTCGTTTTACCAGCACCAGTTGAACCAAACAGCACAATGTATTTCGAACGAATCATCGGCTCATCAGAAGTGTGAGCCGGCAGCATCCCTGTGAGTAATTTTTCAAGTTCTTTTTCAATCTGCTCTTCTTTCACAGCACCCTTTGTTAAAAGACCCTTTAAGCATTCATCTCGAATCTCATCATCAAGACCTTGATCCTTTAGCTTTTGATCCATTTTCATGAGAGAATCCGGCAAGATCCCGGCATGGCGTTCGTTTCTTGCATATTCTATAGGCTGAGAATGAGAAGGCGCTGCTTTGACTGCTTGAGCAGCAGCCGGCAGCTCTTGTGTAAGGTGTTGAGTCTGCTCCTTTTTCGGTAACACCGGGATAGGCGCAGCTGCTGGTTGTAATCCTTTGCCGGCTCTTTCTTCAAAATCTTGATCCAGCACTGCAATCACTTCGACCATTTGCTGTTTCTTTAAACCGAACAGCTTTCGTTTGACAACGGTTTTCGAATTTAATATGACGGCATCCTTCCCAAGCTGCTGCCTGATTTGGATCGTTGCCTCCTGCATAGAATTCGCTGTGATTTTTTTCATTTTCATTAGATATCCACCACTCCGATGCTCTGTACTTCCACATTTGCTTCTAGTTCGTTATAAGATAGTACCGGTAAATCTGGGAAATATCTTTCTAACAACTGTTTGACGTACATTCTTATAGGAGGTGAGCATAATAGAACCGGCGTTTCCTGACGAAGCGAAAGCTGTTCAATTTCTCTCGCCACTGATTGAATCACACTTTCAGAGGATTCTGGATCTAACGATAAGTAGTTCCCATGCTCTGTTTGCTGCACGCTGTCTGCAATCACCTTTTCGACTCGGCCTGAGCATGTCACGACTTTCAGTGATTCATTTTCTCTTGCATACTGTGCAGTAATCTGTCTTGCAAGTGCCTGTCTAACATACTCTGTTAGCAAGTCTGTATCAGTCGTTAATTTTCCGTAGTCTGCAAGGGTCTCAAAAATGGTCACAAGGTTTCGAATGGAGACCTTTTCTTTCAGAAGCTTTGCAAGTACTTTTTGGATATCCCCGACCGCTAGTGGATTCGGTGTTACCTCATCTACTAGAACTGGATAACTTTCTTTCAGATGATCGATTAATTGCTTCGTTTCTTGGCGTCCAAGCAGTTCATGGGTGTTTTGTCTAATCTTCTCTGTGATGTGGGTAGACACAACAGATGCTGGATCGACCACTGTATACCCAAGCATTTCAGCCTGATCTTTTTCTGCTTCTGATATCCATTTTGCCGGCAGGCCAAAGGATGGTTCGATTGTTTCAATTCCTTCAATCGGATCATCATCAGGCGTTGGAGACATCGCTAAGTAATGATCGAGCAGCAGCTCTCCTTTTGCCACTTCGTTCCCTTTTATTTTGAGCCTGTATTCGTTCGGGTTCAGCGCAATGTTGTCTCGAATACGGACAACTGGAATAACAAGACCTAGTTCAAGAGCAAGCTGCCTTCTGATCATGACAATTCGGTCTAGCAGGTCTCCGCCTTGATTGGCATCTGCAAGCGGGATCAACCCGTAGCCAAATTCAAATTCAATGGCATCCATTTGCAGGAGATGAATGACGCTTTCTGGACTTTTCATCTCTTCTACCTCTGCCTGTTCTTCCAGTACTTCTTCAATCTCTTCTTGATCCTGTTTGTTTTTCGACATCATGTACGCACCGAGTGCAAGTAAACCTGCGATCGGCCCTGTCAAAAGTACGCCAATTGGCGTAAACAATCCAAGCAGGAAGATCGTACCTGCTGTGACGTAAAGCATGGCAGGGAAGGCAAAGAGCTGACCCGTAATGTCTGAACCAAGGTTTCCGTTAGAAGCCGCTCTCGTGACAACAATCCCTGTCGCTGTTGAGATGAGAAGTGCAGGGATTTGCGACACAATTCCGTCCCCTACTGTTAAAAGAGTAAAGTGGGAAGCTGATTCTTGAATCGACATTCCTTGCTGAATCATCCCAATAATGATGCCAAAAATAATATTGATAATAACGATGATAATACCTGCGATGGCATCCCCTTTAACGAACTTACTTGCACCATCCATCGCACCATAAAAGTCTGCTTCTCTTGCT
This sequence comes from Bacillus sp. 005/A4HT-01/001, assembly GCF_004634445.1. Classification (NCBI taxonomy): domain Bacteria; kingdom Bacillati; phylum Bacillota; class Bacilli; order Caryophanales; family Bacillaceae; genus Bacillus; species Bacillus sp. 005/A4HT-01/001. The sequence continues at coordinate 575,458 of NZ_SEIZ01000003.1, read as the reverse complement.
ACTTTTTCACGGCGGTTTCTAGCTTCACTTTCTGTCAGCATTCCTGCATTCAAATCTGCGTCAATACTCATCTGTTTACCTGGCATCGCGTCGAGTGTAAATCTGGCCGCAACCTCTGATACACGCTCCGCCCCTTTGGTGATGACAATAAACTGAATGATGATCAGAATAAGGAAGACAACCAGACCAACGAGTATATTGCCCCCAACAACAAATGATCCAAACGTTTCTACAACCTTACCAGCATCTCCAGTTGATAAAATAGAACGGGTTGTAGAGATGTTAAGCCCTAAACGAAACAGTGTTAAGAGCAAAAGCAAAGACGGAAAAATGGAAAATTGCAGTGGTTCTTGCATGTTCATTGTGGTGAGAAGCACGATAAGCGCAAGAGAAATATTAATAATGATTAAAATACTTAATAGGATGGGCGGAAACGGTATGACCAGCATCGCCACGATTAAAATAACACTGAATAAAACAGATAAATCTCTTGCTGACATGCCTGTTCTCTCCTTTTAAAACCAAAAATTCATAAAATCTTTTGTTTCGTTTTATATACGTAAGCCAAAATTTCTGCGATCGCCTTAAAATACTCTTCCGGCACCGCTTGGTTGATATCCACTTGATCATAGAGGGCGCGGGCGAGTGGCCGGTTCTCTACAGTCATGACATCATGTTCTTTCGCAATTGTTCTAATTTTCAAAGCCAAAATATCCGTTCCCTTTGCCACAACATAGGGTGCGTCCATCTTTTCTTCGTCATATTTCAGGGCAATTGCGTAGTGGGTCGGGTTTGTAATGATGACGTCCGCTTTTGGGACTTCCTGCATCATCCGTCTCATGGCCATTTCCCTTTGCCGCTGTTTAATTTTTGATTTTATGAGCGGGTCACCCTCTGATTTTTTATACTCATCTTTGATGTCTTGTTTAGACATCCGTAAGTTTTTTTCATAATCAAATTTCTGATACATGTAGTCAAGCCCGGCTAAGATCAGAAGAGCACCTGCTGCATATAGCCCCATAATCAAGGTCATATTAGCCACGAAATGAAGGGTTTCCTCTGCAGTGAGTAGAGGGAGCCGCAAGATTTCGTCAAAGTGCATCCATAGAGCGATAAATGTCGCAAAACCAACAAAACCAATTTTCAAAATGGATTTTAATAGCTCAACGAGTGCTCGAATACTGTATATTCGTTTAAACCCTTTGATTGGATCAAGCTTTTCTAATTTGGGCTTGATCACTTCAGTTGAAAAGAGAAATCCAACTTGTAAATAGTTACTGATGATCCCTGCAAGCATCCCAACACCAAGAATTGGCATGAGGAGGAGACCTGTCTCTTGAAGCAATTCCAAGAATAACTGGTGAATATTAGATGTGCTAACCTTCATTAGCATCGTTGTTGAATAAAAACGTTCAATGAGCGCAATAATACGCTCTTTCATAAAAGGCCCAATAAAAAAGAATGATAAAAAGATTAGTAGAAATGAGATGGCTGTATTGACGTCGGTACTTTTGGCAACCTGCCCTTTTTTACGTGAATCCCGTCTCTTTTTCGGTGTTGCTTTTTCTGTTTTTTCACCTGCGAAAAATTGCAAGTCGAGTCTAAGTCTTGTCGTCATGACGAACCACCGACCAATGCTAAGAAGTTCCTCATGGTGAGCACAATCGTTTCAAATGTATTTTGGACGACCCCGAAGATGACACCCATACAAATGATGATCATAATAAAACTCACGCCCATTTTAATGGGAAGTCCAACGACAAATACGTTCATTTGCGGAACTGTACGTGCCACAATTCCTAATGCCAAATCGACTAAAAACAAACTAGCCACAACAGGTGCTGAGATTTGAAAGGCTATGATGAACATTTGGTTGAAGCTCTTTGCAATAAAGTAAGCAAAGGATTCACTACCGAAGTTCAGCGCATACTGATCAACTTGAATATATTGAAAACTGTAATAGATTCCATCAAGCAGCAAATGATGTGCATTTGTTGCCAGCATCAGCAGCAAGGTCACCGTATAAAAAAACTGCCCCATCAGCGGCGTTTGCGCCCCTGTTTGTGGATCAATAATATTGGCGATCGCAAAACCCATTTGAAAATCGATGAATGAGCCGGCAATTTGAACAGCGGACACCATGATATATGCAATCAGTCCAAGAAGAAGTCCGACCATTGCTTCTTTCACGGCAAGCATCATGTAAAGACCGTCGATATCGAGTGCTGGCGGTTCTTTAATGGTGCTAAAACTAATGACAGCCAAAAACAGTGAAAAACCAACTCTGTGAACTGCTGGTATCGTTCGATGCGCTAATAGCGGCACTGTCACAAAAAAAGCGGTGATCCGAATGAAAACGAGAAGAAAGGCAGGAAATAATTCTATGATTGACATCTCTGATTAACCTGCAAATCGATCTAAATTCGAGAACAGCTCTGTTGTAAATGACACAATTGTTGAAAGCATCCAAGGGCCAAACACAACAAGTCCAATGAGCACTGCAACAATTTTTGGAATGAACGCAAGCGTCTGTTCTTGGATTTGGGTTGTCGCCTGAAACACACTGACAATTAGTCCCACGATTAGTGCGAGCGCAAGAAGCGGCCCGCTGACAAGTAAAACAACATACACTGATCTTTCAGCCATCGTAATGACAAATTCTGAACTCATGTTTTAAGCACCTACTCTAAAAGCTTTGCAGCAAAGATTTAACAATCAAATACCATCCATCAACTAATACAAATAACAATATTTTGAAAGGGAGCGATATCATAACCGGCGGAAGCATCATCATCCCCATCGACATCAGGACACTTGCGACCACCATGTCAATAATTAAAAATGGAATAAAGATCATGAAACCAATTTGAAATGCCGTCTTTAATTCTGAAATTGCAAAAGCTGGTACCATCGCCGTTAAGGGAATATCTTTAATTGATTCAGGGGTATCCATTTTTGCGTAACTAAGAAATAAAGCCAAATCTTTCTGTCTCGTATGTTTACTCATAAACTCTTTAATTGGCACTTCGGCTTTTTCATAGGCCTGATTTAACGTAATATCATCATTTAACAGCGGCGTGAGTGCCTCTTTATTAATCTCTGAGAACGTGGGTGCCATAATAAAAAATGTGAGAAACAAAGCAAGTCCTACAAGCACTTGGTTTGGCGGCATTGAGTTGGTTGCAAGTGATGTTCTAACAAACGAAAGAACAATCACAATCCGTGTAAAACAGGTCATTAAAATCAGAATGCCTGGTGCAACTGAAAATACAGTTAACAATAAAAGAAGACGGACAGATGTGCTAATATTCCCTGCGCCACTGGAATTAAATAAATCGATAAACTCATTCATTTTGTTTCGGGCCTTTCTTTCTGACTTCTGATTGGGTCTTTTTCAATTCGGCTAGCTGCGCCTTTAAATTGGCTGAAAAAGAAGAAGTGGTCGGCTGATCGTGTTTCTTCACTTGCGATGTTAATTTTTGCATCATTTTCGGTAAGTCAGTCTTACTTTCCATCGCTTCTTCGTATTGTTTCACAATCGCTTCGCATTCTTGTTCATCATCGATTTCTTTTAGCAGCTGGATTGAGTCTGCTACGCCGACAACTAATACTCGTTTGCCCACTTTGATCAGCTGAACTGAACGATTTTGACCAACCGTCGTTCCGCCAATATTTTCAACATAGCGAAATGGCTTGAGTAAGCGGTTTTGCTTTCCAACAAATCTCACCAATCCGTAAATGAGCAGGATGACAAAAAGTAAGGCACCAATCATTTTGACAAAATCCATAATGGAGACAGAAGAAGAGGGAGCTTCTTCTGCCGGATTCGTTTGATTGTCAGTGGTTTTCTTTTCTGTATCCTTTTTGCTTTCTTTCTCATCTTTGATCCAGTCATTCACCATGCCATTTTCAGGATCTTTTGTTTCAGCAAACAGTGAGGCTGGCTGCGCTGTCAAGAAAAGCATAAAACTGATCATTGCTATACATATCAAACGTTTTTTCAACAAGTCTTACACCCTTTTTTAGCCTAACGTTTTATTAATTGCTTCAAGTACACGGTCTGCCTGGAATGGCTTCACGATAAAGTCTTTTGCACCTGCTTGGATGGCATCAATAACCATTGATTGTTGTCCCATCGCTGAGCACATAATGATTTTTGCAGAAGCATCGATTTGTTTAATTTCTTTTAATGCTGTGATCCCGTCCATTTCTGGCATTGTGATATCCATTGTGACTAGATCAGGAGATGTTTCTTTATATTTTTCAACAGCTTGTGCGCCGTTTTCTGCTTCTCCTACTACATCAAATCCGTTTTTTACAAGAATATCCTTAATCATCATTCTCATGAATGCTGCATCATCTACGATTAATACCTTAGTAGCCATTTACTTATTCTCTCCCTATATGTTTGTTTATTTTAAATTAGAAAGTCTTTCAGACTGACTTAAAATGTCAGTCACACGTACGCCAAAGTTCTCATCAATGACAACAACTTCTCCTTTGGCGACGATTCGTTTGTTGACCAGAATGTCGACTGGCTCACCTGCAAGTTTGTCCAGTTCAATGATACTTCCAGCGGAAAGTTCAAGTACTTCTTTCACACTGCGCTGCGTTCTTCCAAGCTCCACTGTAATGGAAAGTGGAATATCCATCAGCATATCAAGATTACCGAGCTGACTTGTTGTATGCTGAGGCTCACTAAATGCCTCAAATTCAACTGGCGCCACATTGACAGGTTCTGCCGGCTTTGGCTTCGCCTGTCTTTTCGGCGGTGCCGATTGCTGCATAGGAGCAGATTGTGCTTGCGGAGCAGCCTGCTGTGGTTCAGGTGCACTCTGAGGTGCTTCTTGAACCGGCTCTTCTTCCGCTGGGTCTGTTAATTCTGCAATCAAATCTTTCGCAAACGTAATAGGGTAAAGCTGCATAATATTTGAATCTATGAGTTCACCTATTGTTAATCTAAAGGACACTTTGACAAGCATCTCTTCAGCTGGAATGCGGTCTGTGCCTTCTCCTTCTTTCACATCAAGCAACTCAACGCGAGGCGGAGAAATATCAATCTTTTTATTAAAGACTGTTGACATGGACGTCGCTGCTGAACCCATCATTTGGTTCATCGCTTCTTGTACTGCACTTAAGTGAATTTCACTTAACGACGGGTCAGCATTTGTTCCATCTCCGCCCATCATTAAATCCGCAATGACTGCCGCATCGGTTTGCTGGATGACAAGCAGGTTACTAGCGCTGAAGCCTTCCGTATAATTCACTTCAATTGCGACATATGGATGAGGAAATTCCTCATTCAGCTTGCTTTTTTGAATCACTGTGACAGTTGGAGTTGTAATCTCCACTTTTTGACTTAATAGGGTTGAAAGTGCTGTTGCAGAGCTTCCAAATGATATATTTCCGATTTCCCCAATGGCATCTTGTTCCATTGCAGAAAGGAGTGTATCAGGCTCTATATCGTCATTGCTGCCTCCTTTAAGTAGCGCATCGATTTCATCTTGTGATAATTTACTTCCGTTATTCTCCATCTTCTTCACCTCTTATGTCGTGATCTAGAATTTGAATCGCCTGTTTCCGATTCACGCGGCCGGCCTGTCCCAAGAATTTCGGTTTATTTCCGACCATAACAGTAAGAGGCGCATTTACTGGTTTGTCCAAGGCAATACAATCACCAATTTCCAAATTCAAAAACTCTTCCACCGTCATTTCCGATTGTCCAAGCTCTGCGACTACCGGTATTTTCGCCGTCATAATCCGTTTTTCAATGGCCTTTGTTTCTTCTTGTTTCGGTTCATTTCGTTCAGATTGCATCCAGTAGTGTACAGACAGCTTCGGAATAATAGGCTCTAATACTACGTGAGGAATACAGAGGTTAATAACCCCGCTTACCTCACCAATTTGTGTATTAAGAGAAATGACGACAACTGTTTCATTTGGTGACACCATTTGAACAAACTGGGGATTTACCTCGAAATCTGCCATTTCTGGCTCGATGTCGGTTATGGACTGCCACGCTTCTCTGTAGTTTTCCAAAGCTCCCTCAAACATGTTTGAGATAATCTTTGTTTCGATTTCTGTCAGTGATTCTGTCTTATTATGACTAATGCCAATCCCACCCATCAGCCTATCCATCATGGCATAGCCAATCGTTGGGTTCACTTCAAGCATGATTCTTCCTTCAAGCGGGCTGACGTAAAATAAGTTTAATAATGTCATATTAGGAATCGAACGAATAAATTCTTCATATGGTACTTGGTCAACCGAGCTGACAGAAATTTGAATATATGATCTTAGCTGCGCTGAAAAGTGTGTGGTAAGCAGTCTAGCGAAGTTATCATGAATTCTTGTTAAACTTCGAATCTGGTCTTTTGAAAAGCGCAGTGCACGTTTAAAGTCATACACTTTCACTTTTTTCGTCGTTTCTTCTTTTTTCAGCTCTTCTGCATCCATTTCGCCTGTTGATATGGCGGATAATAATGCGTCGATCTCATTCTGGGAAAGCACTTCTCCTGACATTTCTTCACCTCCATCGTGTCAATTAATCGCCTCTATTGCAGATTAAAGGAGGTTATATAAACTTCTTTCACCTTGCCATCTTGCAAATAGTTATTCACTTTGTTTTTGACCTGTGTTTTAAAATGTTCTCTGCCTTTTTTGCCATCAAGTTCATCTGCATTCGTGTCTGATAAAATGTCAATCACGGCATCTTTCACTTGGAAGCTTCTTTTTTCAAGCTCTTCTTTGGCTTTTTCTGAATCTGTTTCAATATTTAGTACAAGTTTAACCGCATTTCCTTCAGATTTTAAATTGGTCACAATCTCAGGAATTTCAACAGAAGCTTTTACGACTTCATCTGCTGTTGGCTCTTTTTCTGCTTTTGCTTCGTCTGACCCATTCACCAGAAAGACAATACCTGCTCCAATTCCGACGATAGCAATAATCATGATTAGCATTACTACGACTAATTTCTTCTTCATTCAAACTCCTCTATTCCTTGATTCAATGAAATGACTTGGATTTTTCTATAGAAAGAAATGATTTTCTCTTGAAGCTGCTCTTCATCTTCTTTCACAACGAATTTCTTTCCATTGGCGAGTGTAATGGTCGTGTCTGGAAAGCTTTCGATTTGCTCGATATGGAGAGCGTTGAGCATAAATCCTTTGCCATTTAATCTTGTCACTTCAATCATATTAAGCAGAGAAGCGATAAACCGCTCCCCCTACCTCCTATCGTTTCAGATTCACAAGTTCTTGCAGAATTTCATCAGATGTTGTGATCGTCTTTGCATTCGATTGGAATCCACGCTGTGCGATAATCATTTCTGTAAACTCGTCTGTTAAATCAACGTTTGACATTTCAAGTTTACCTGTTTGAAGTTCACCTGTTCCTTGAGTTCCAGGAGCCATGGCATTACTTGGTGCACCGGAACTGAGTGTTTGGCGATATAAGTTATCCCCAACTTTATCTAATCCTCCTGCATTACTGAAAGACACAAGTGATACTTGTCCAACAGTACGAGAAACGTTGTTCTCAACAACAGAAACGGTCCCATCTGGCCCAACACTAACACTTGACACATTGTCTCGTGGAATGTTGATTCTTTGCCCATCCATGCCAAGAAGATAGTTTCCATCAGATGTTACCAAATCCCCATTTGAATCAGGTTTGAAGTTCCCTGTTCTTGTAAATAGGATTTCACCTTGCTTTTCAATACGGAAAAATCCATCTCCATTAATATAGAAATCATATGGTTCGTCTGTATTTTGAGAAGAACCTGATGTCATGATTTTATCAATAGAAGATAAAGCTGATCCTAATCCAACTTGTTTTGAGTTGATTGAACCAGAGTTATTTGTCGGTCCACCAGAACTTGCAATGGTTTGACTGACCATATCTTTAAACGTGATACGGCTTTTTTTGTATCCGTGTGTATTGACGTTTGCTACGTTATTGGCTACCACATCTAATTTTGTTTGGAAGTTTTTCATTCCGCTAATTCCTGAGTAAAGTGAGCGTAACATTTATTTTCCTCCTCGATTTGCTTACGATTTTTCTCCAACAGTTGTAACGTCCCAAGGGCTGATTTTCGTTCCATCTTCTAAATATAGGAAGTATTCATTGTTTATGTTTTTCACAGACTTCACAATGCCAGATATGTCTTTATCATCTTGTTTACCCTCTACTTCTTTACCAATCCAGCCTACATATGTCGTAAATGGATCTTGGTGTGCAACAAATGTAGACATGATCTGATTCATTTGAGTGATAGATTCGTTCATATTCATTTGCTGTTCTAAAGAAGAAAATGTTGCAAGCTGTGTGACAAACTCACGGTCATCAATCGGGTTTGTCGGATCTTGGTTTTGAAGCTGCGTAAGCAAGATTTTTAAGAACTGATCTCGGCCAAGTGTATCTGTTTTCTTTGCTGTGTTTGAAGAAGTGTCCGCTTGTGCGGCTGTTCTATTCGTCGCATCAACAGTTGCCATTAGATCTCCTCCTCTTCTTCTTCTGATCCAACAAGCGCATCCAGTACATCTTGGAATTCAGCTTCCTGTTCATCAGGCTGCTGGAAACTTTGTCCTTTTGATGGCTGCTGCTTGCCTTCCTCATTAAATTGTCCAAAAGACGGCTGCTCATTTGACTGAAGCGGTATATGGAAACGGTCAACTTGAACCGACATATTCGGTAACGCCTGCTTGAGCTGCGGCAGATGATGCTCGAGCAGCTCTTTTGCTGCTTGCGTTGAAGCTGTAATTTTACTCGCATACATCCCGTTTTGTTTCGTTAGCTGGATGGTAATAAACCCTAGATTTTCTGGATTTAATCGTACGGTAAACCGTCCGCTTGAATTGCCAAATGGTGTGAACTTCATTTGTTTCCACGTATTTAAAATCTGCTGATCAACCGTGCCTGGCTTTTCGTCAGTTGTTTGCGTCTGCTGCACAGGAGCAGCTGATTGCAGTTGGAAGAACTGTTTATGCCCTGGAAGCAGCGTATGGGTGATTGTTTTTTCAGAAGCAGGTGCCGTAGTGCCTTGACCTTTGGTGACTTCTTTTTTCATAAGCCATTCAAGTGAGGCAGCACCTTTTGCTGGAGATGAGAAGGAAGATTCTTGCCTTGGAGCAACCATTTCTTTTAACTCTCCTAAGGAAATTTTCCACTCTTTATCTGACCCTTTCGCATTCGCCATCATATGATCGATTAACTGATTAAAGTGTTTCAGCTCGCTTTGCGACATATTATTCAGCTTAGGTGCCGATCCTTGCGAGAAGAACTGCTCTTTTACTTGTTGAATGAGCTTTTCATCTGCTCCGTTTTTCGTTAGAAACTTGATGAAATCTTCACCTTTTGCTTGAATATCCTGTACAAGTTTTGCATCAAAGCTCACTGTCTGCTGATTCAGTATTTGATATAAGAAAAAGTGGACTTGTATGAGCTGTTCACTATGTTCAGCAACTGGCTTCTCATCTTGATCGTCATAGATTACCGATTCCATCTTTTGAAATAGCTCTTCAAGTGGCTTTAAGTCAGCCCCTTCAAGCTTTTGACCTTGCAGCGCCTGAAGTGCCGCAAGAAGATCTCCATCTATTCCTTCTTCAGGTGATTGCATCCATTTTTCAATAATTTGCATCGCATCATTCATGGATAGATTGGTTTCCGCCGGCTGAGAAATAACTGGACCACTTTGAATACCTGCGCCATTTAACAATTGTTTAAACAGGCCGCGAGCAGATACTGCCCCCTCTCCCTTTAGTCCCGAGAGACCTTGGGAAGATTGCTGTAAGGCTCCAATGTCCAATAGCTTCACTTATTGTCCACCTCCATTTTCACTTTCTTCTTTTTTGGCAAGCTCCTTCGTGAACGTTGCTGCCTTCTGAGGTGTCAGTTTTGCTAATATGTCCGTCAGCTTATTTTTACTCAGCTCTTCAAGGATCTTCAAAGCTTCTTTATCACTTAGCTCTGATAGAATTTTGGCAGATTTCCCTGCATCCATGCTTTCATAAATGCTGGCGACCTTCCCTTTTGATTGCTGATTAGAAGATGCTGACGAATCAGTTGAAGATCCTGATGCGTTATTACTTGATGATGTACTGTTTGATGAACTGTCACTTGCTGACGTGTTCTCTTTATCAGATGTTTTTTCAAGTGAATTGATTTTTTGATTCAATCGTTTAATCTCTTCATCACTTGTCTTCAAGTCTTTTTGAGCAATTTCAAGTTCATTCTCTTGTTCTTTAATCGTCTTTTTCAACGCTTTCAACTCTGTATCACGTTGATCGTTATTTGAAGATGACGTTTTTGATGTGTCATCTGATCCAACCAAGCTGCTAATCCCCGGAATGTTTTGGAGCGGTTTCTTTAGATCATAACCTGCCATATAAAGGATTGTGCCCGTTACAATCACAAGCACAACCAATGGGATAATGACAATAAACAAGATCCATTGAAATTTACCGCCGCCACTTGATTCCTTTGTTTTTTCCTTCTTAGGCATTCATCTCGACTCCTAATGTCCTTGAAACATGAATTGGCTGATAGAGATATCATCCATTTCTTTCATTTCAATTGCCTTATGTTCAAGGGAGAACTTTTCAAATTGCTTTTCTTTCATTTTTTCAAACTTTTTAAACTCAATATTTTTTTCTGTTAAATCAGATTGTTTTTCATTCATTTGATGGCGTTTCATGATCACAAGCTGCTGATAATGATGAATGGTGTTATCTAAGTTCGTCACAAATTGCTGGTAATGACGCATTTCTTGAACACTCATCCCACTTCTCAGCTTTTCTTCTTTGCTCTTTTCCATTAGCTCTTTTTTACTCATATTTTCATAGAGTTTTTCAGCGGCTTGCTCAAATGCCGAAACGGATTGTTGATACGCTGCGAGTGATTTGTCTTTTTCACTTTCTTTCAATTCTAAGAGCTTTTGAAATTTGTATTGATATCTCACTGTTTTTGTCAATCCTCTCTATTCATCAAACTGAGCAATATCCTCACGCTGTCTTCAATCGATACAGCCTCTTCAACGTCCTGCTTCAAAAATGAAATCAGTTGTGGGTAAGCTTGCATAGCCTCATCAATATCTTTAGAGGAGCCTTTTTTATATGCTCCAATGTTAATGAGGTCTTCAGCGTTTTGATATGTGGATAAAAGCTGGCGGAACCGGTTAGCCGCTTCCTTATGATCATGACTTGCGATATTACTCATGACACGACTGATACTTTTCAGAATATTGACAGCTGGAAACTGTCCTTTGTTGGCCAATGCACGATCAAGTACTATGTGGCCATCTAAAATCCCCCGCACTGTATCAGCGATCGGCTCATTCATATCGTCACCATCAACAAGCACTGTGTAAAACGCTGTGATGGAACCAAGTTGATTTGTACCAGTTCGTTCTAGCAATTTTGGCAGTATAGCGAACACTGAAGGCGTATATCCTTTTGTTGTTGGCGGTTCACCGGTTGCAAGTCCTATTTCCCGCTGTGCCATGGCGACCCTTGTGACAGAATCCATCATAAACATGACATTTTTTCCTCTGTCTCTGAAATATTCGGCAATAGCTGTTGCTGTATAGGCTGCTTTTAATCTTGTCAGTGCGGGCTGATCTGAAGTTGCGACAACAACAATCGAACGCTTCAGTCCTTCAGCTCCTAAATCTTTTTCGATAAACTCGCGAACTTCACGTCCACGCTCTCCAACAAGTGCAATGACATTGAGATCCGCTTCTGTCTGCTTGGCAATCATCCCCATCAAGGTACTTTTACCAACACCGCTTCCCGCGAATATGCCAATTCTTTGACCAGTGCCGACTGTGAGCAAGCTGTCGATCACTCTGACACCAACGCCCATTTTTTCACGAATAGGCGGTCTGTCCATCGGGTTTGGAGGAGATTGTTCTGTTGAGACAGGTGCAAGTCCTTTAGGAAGCATGCTGCCGTCCAGTGGATCACCGAAGGCATCAACAACCTGCCCGATTAAACCAGTTCCTACTTTGACCTTTAACGACTCACCTGTTGCTTCAACAAGACTGCCTGGTGAGATGTTAGAGGCTTCTACATAGGGCATGAGCAGAATGTTTTCATCTTTAAAACCAACGACTTCTGCTTTGATCGGATGATTCTTACTCCCTTTTTTGTGAATAAGACATACATCACCGATTGAGCTTTCTGGCCCCTTGGACTCGATCATCAGTCCAACAACTCGATTGACTTTACCAAAACGTTTATAAGGATCGGCGGTTTCAATCGTTTCTTTTAGCACATCTATGTTCATTTGTGATCACCTGAATCAATGACTTCTAATAACTTTTCTTTTAACTGATTCATTTGGGTATCAACACTCGCTTCCACTTTTCCAAAGCTTGTTTCGACGTAACAAGTACCTTTTGGTGCTTTTTCATCCGAGTAAATGGCAAGATGTGTATTCTTTTGAAGGATTCTATTTAATTCGTCTTTATATTCCATCACATGTTCGTAATGTGCAGGGTCGACATAGATGGAAATATCGTCATATTCTTTCACTTCTGAAATGACCTGCTTCACTAGCGTTAAAAATTGTTCTTTTGTATCCTCAGCTGCATTCCATACTCGTTTAGCGAGCTCAAAGGCAAGTTCGACAATTTCTTCAGCAGAGCTTTCAATTTTTGCTTCATAGTCCTGCTTTGCAAGGCTGACAATGTCATTCGCTTGATCAAGAATCGATTGATACTGTAAAGTCGCATCTGCTTCGCCCTTTTGAAAACCATCTTGATATCCTGTTTGTTTCGCTTCTTCAATGAGCTGTACTCTTTCTGCTTCAAAATCAGCTCGCCGCTGATTGATTTCAGCCATTGTTTGTTCCAGCTCACGATTTGCTTGTTCTAAAATACGGCTTGCTTCATCTTGTGCATCACTTAATACAAGTTGAGATGCTTCTGTTTCGTTGACAAGCTCTTCTTCGTGATGTTCTCTTTTGAATTCCACTTGCTGCAAGGGAATGGTTTGACGGCCTTGTTCAGGAATAACAGATGTTTCATGTTTGATAATCCTAGACAATGATATCGTCTCCTCCACCTCGAGCTATGACGATTTCTCCAGCCTCTTCAAGTCGTCTTACGATGCTGACAATACGAGTCTGTGCTTCCTCGACATCTCTAAGCCGGACAGGTCCCATAAACTCCATTTCTTCTTTGAACGTTTCGACCATACGCTGCGACATGTTGCGGAAGACAATTTCTTTGACTTCTTCGCTTGCCACTTTGAGTGCAAGTAGTAAATCGTCATTTTCAACATCTCGAATCACGCGCTGAATGGCTCTGCTATCAAGAGTGACAATGTCTTCAAAGACAAACATACGTTTCTTAATTTCATCAGCAAGCTCAGGATCTTGAATTTCCAGTGTATCTAAAATGGTTTTCTCCGTTGCACGGTCTACACCATTCAGGACTTCGACTACCGCTTCGACTCCGCCCGTTTGGGTATAATCTTGCGTAAAGGTTGAAGAGAGCTTTTGTTCAAGAATACGTTCCACCTCATTGATGATCTCTGGAGATGTGCGGTCCATTAAAGCAATTCTTCTTGCAACCTCGGTTTGTACTTCCTCGCCTAACTCAGATAAAATCTGTCCAGCCTGTACTGGATCTAGGTAGGAAAGAATGAGCGCAATGGTTTGTGGATGCTCATGCTGGATAAAGTTTAAAATTTGCTCTGGGTCAGCCTTTCTAGCAAAATCAAATGGTTTCACTTGAAGTGAGGATGTTAAGCGATTTAAGATGCTGTCCGCTTTGTCCTCACCAAGCGCTTTTTCAAGCACTTGTCTTGCGTACATAAGGCCGCCTTGTGATATGTAGTCCTGCGCGATGGCAATGCTGTGAAATTCTTCGATGATCTCATCTTTTTTAGCAGTATCTACACTTCTTACATTTGAAATTTCTAATGTTAATTTTTCTATTTCGTCTTCAGACAGATGTTTGTATACAGATGCTGACACGTCTAGCCCTAAGGAAATCATTAGGATTGCTGCTTTTTGTCTGCCTGTTAGTCGATTTGGATCTTTTCTCGACATGTGTATTCCTCCTAATCCTCGGACAGCCAGCTGCGTAGCAATTTAGCAAAGTCTTCTGGTTTATCTTTTGCCATTTTTTCAAGCTGATTTTTTCTCACCATTTCTTCTGTTTCTGGCTCAGTATCGATATCAGGAACATGGATTGGTGTACGTTCATCAAACTCAAACTCTTCTTCCTCTTCTTTTCTTCGCTTACGTACGAGAAGAATGATGAGAGCGATAATGGCGAGTAGTAGCACACCGCCAACAATATAAACCCAAATCGGAATATTGTTTGAAGGGTTTTCTGCTGCCGTTTGCTGTTTACCGTCTAATTTTGATACAGATAAAACGATTTTGTTATCTAAGTCAGCTTGAGTGAGTGCTTGACCGTTTGTGTATTCTTTATCAATCGATGTACTGATGATGGTTGAAAGAATTTTTTTGATATCATCCTGCCTTTCAGCAGTTAATGAGTTCGGATCGTTTGCAGTAGGCGGTTCAACTAGTGCCTGAATGCCAACGTCTCTGATTTTATAAGGACTTTCTTTGATATCTTTATGAATGCGGTTGACTTCATAATTGATACGATCTTCGCTCTTTTCGTAATCTCCGCTTCCATTCGTTCCATCGGCACCTTGATAATTTGTGACATCATCGTCACCTGTTCCAGCGGTGCCTCCAGCTGCTGCGCCATTACCTGAATAAGTTTCAGCAATCTTTTCAGCGCTGACAGCAATTCCTTGCATGTTTTCTTGATCAACTGGTTCGACAAGATCTTCTTTTCTTTTTTCTTCAGTAAAATCAATGTCTGTAGTGACCGATACGGCAACTTTCTCTTGACCCATCATCGTTCCAAGCAGCTGTTGAATTTTTCGTTGAAGATTCTTTTCAATCTCCTCTTTTTTCTGCTGCTGTGCATCCATTCCACTTGCATAGGAATCTGAGCTGCTGTTTAAGTCATAGTAGTTGGAATCTTGGTCCATAATGACAATGTTTTCTGTTTTTAAATTCGGCACACTTTTTGAAATAAGATGATAAAGGCCTTTTACTTGTTGCTGAGTAAGCGTGTAGCCTGGTTGAACTTGCAGCACAATTGATGCTGATGCATTACTTTGCTCTTCTCCAACAAAAACGGAATCTTTTGGCAGGTTAATCATAACCTTTGAATCTTTAATCCCATCAATCGTGTTGATCAGATTGGATAGTTCTGTCTGAGTTGCGTCTACTTTCAGAACATCAAATTCATTATCTGTTAAACCGAAGCCGGAATTGTTCGCAAAGAAGGAGTAATCAATATTCCCCGTTTTAGGAAGTCCTTCTGATGCAAGTGTTACTTTTAAAGTGTCGGCTTGCTTTTCTGGAACTAAAATCGTCGTTCCGTTATTTGCAAGTTCCGATTTAACGTTTTTGCCATCCAGTTCCTGTTTGATTTGTCCTGCTTCTGCCTCAGACAAATCTCTAAACAACGGAACCATTTTTTCAGAAGAAGCAAAGATGCTAACAACCGTAATAATGATTGCTAGGGCAGCTACGCCGCCAATCATGAGTATTTTTTGTAATTTTGATCGATTTCGCCAAAACTCAACTGTTTTTGTTCTTAATTGCATTAAAGTACGATTCATCTTAACCCCCGGTCATTCCATTCAGTCTATTTTTTGTCCACCAGCACCTCCTACATCTGCATTCTCATAATCTCTTGGTACGCTTCGACTGCTTTATTCCGAAACTCGGTTGCAGCTGTGAGTGTCACACTCGCTTTTTGTGAAGCAATCATGACTTCATCGAGATTGACATCTTTCCCTTGTGCGAGAGCATTCGTATACTGGTCTGATTTCAGCTGTGATTGATTTAATGCCTCAATGGAATTCTTCAGCACATCAGAGAAATTCGTTTGACTTTTAGGTGCAGCCGCCTGCACAGACGACGCATTCGTCAATTCACTTGCTTGCTGAGCGGTTTGAAGCTGGAAAGGAGATATTGCGTTAACCAATTCTTTTCACCTTACTTTCCTATTTCTAAAGCTTTCATCAGCATGCTTTTATTCGCATTCAGCGCAGTCACGTTTGCTTCATATGACCTTGAGCTGCTGATGAGATCAACCATTTCCTTTAATGGATCAACGTTTGGTGTTTGAACATATCCATTTTCATTGGCATCGGGATTTGTAGGATCATATTGAAGGTTGAATGGAGTTTCGTCTTCAGTAATTTTTGTTACTTTGACGCCGTTTCCTAATTTGCCGCTCGAATTCATGCTTGAGTTCAATATAGATGAAAATGATTCACCTGACGGCTGTAATGTGACGAGCTTGCGTCTATAAGGCTCCCACTTGCCATCAACCTGTTTAGCTCTTGTTGTATCCATATTCGCAAGGTTCGAGGATACAACGTCCATTCTGAGCCTCTGTGCTGTTAATGCTGAGGCCGAAGCGTTAACGCCTGAAAAAATCGACATCACTTACCTCCTGTCAAAACTGTTTTAAGAGAATTGAACTTTCCGCTCATTCTTTCAACCAACGCATTATACTGAATTTGGTTTTTAGCGAGTTCACTCATCTCTTGATCAATATCGACATTATTTCCGTTTTCTTGATAAGAAGTACGGTTACTCGAAACAACTGAATAATTAGACCCTGTTTTAGAAAAATCAATGTGACCTTGGTATGTTTTTTTAGCATCTAATTTGATTGACGCATCATTTAGCATGTCGTGGAATGCAACTTTTTTAGACTTGTAGTTCGGTGTGTCTATATTCGCGATATTATTGCTTATGACTTTTTGCTTAACATTCGCTCTGCCCAAGGCATTCTCAAGGTTGCTTATCGTTCCAGAAAATATATCCAAAACCATATACCTCCAATCATATGTATTTCATTCCATTTAATCATGTCGAGATTTGTAAAACCATATGTTCATTGTAAGAAATAATAGGATTAAAGTCTATGATGTAATTGTAAAAAAAACTCGTAATATATATCTATTTTACGAATAGGTATAAAGACCTAGATTCAAAGCACTACAGAATTGTAAGGGGTTTCTTGGAAAAAAGAGTGTCATTTTTCGGACAAATCCTCTTTTTTTATACAAAAAAACCCTTTTCAGCGTTTATTTCGGCCGAAAAGGGTTTTTTGATTAGTGAGATTTTAAATTTTCAAGTTCAATTAAAAATTTGTTGTTTAATACTTTAATGTATGTTCCCTTCATTCCAAGAGAACGAGATTCAATAACGCCTGCACTTTCTAATTTACGAAGTGCGTTTACGATCACTGAACGAGTGATTCCTACACGGTCAGCAATCTTACTTGCCACAAGCAGCCCTTCGTTTCCATCAAGTTCTTCAAAGATATGTTCAATCGCTTCAAGTTCACTGTATGAAAGAGAGCTGATCGCCATTTGAACAACCGCTTTACTTCTTGCTTCTTCTTCAATTTCTTCCGCTTTCTCACGAAGAATCTCCATTCCAACAACTGTTGCGCCGTATTCAGCAAGAATTAAATCATCATCTGTGAATGTATCCTGCAAACGAGAAAGGATTAACGTCCCTAAGCGGTCTCCGCCTCCGATGATTGGTACAATCGTTGTCAAACCTGATTGGAATAAATCACGGTTCTCAATCGGGAAAGCTGTGTACTCACTGTTGATGTCAAGGTTTGAAGATGTTTCAGGGACATTGAATAAGCTTTTTGTATATTCTTCAGGGAACTGACGATCTTCCAGCATTTTTTTCATACGTGCATTTTCAATCTGCTGGTTAATGGAGTAGCCAAGAAGCTTCCCTCTTCTGCTTAATACGAAAATGTTTGAATCAATGACATCTCTCAGTGTTTCTGCCATTTCTTTAAAATTAACCGGTTTCCCCGCTGCATCTTGCAGCATCGAGTTAATAATCCTTGTTTTTTGTAGTAACGCCATAATAATGATCCTCCTAGATTACTTTATTCATTTGTTAAAGTATAAATTGACTTAAGTCTTTGTTATTTGCAATCTTTCCTAGCTTCTCTTCTACATACTGAGGGGTAATGGTCACTGTTTCCATTGTAATATCAGGCGCCTCAAATGAGAGCTCTTCTAGCAGCTTCTCAAGTATGGTGTGAAGCCTTCTTGCACCGATGTTATCCGTCTCCTGATTGACGTGATAAGCCACTTCGGCAATCTTATGAATAGCATCGTCAGAAAATTCAAGAGATATACCTTCTGTTTCAAGTAAAGCCTTATATTGCTTTAATAACGCGTTATCTGGTTCCGTTAAGATTTTCACAAAGTCT
Source organism: Bacillus sp. 005/A4HT-01/001 (assembly GCF_004634445.1). Lineage (NCBI taxonomy): Bacteria > Bacillati > Bacillota > Bacilli > Caryophanales > Bacillaceae > Bacillus > Bacillus sp. 005/A4HT-01/001. Next base: position 557,160 of record NZ_SEIZ01000003.1, on the reverse strand, counting down.
TCTATACTTAATTTATCTAATTCTACACGGATTGGGAAGCGTCCTTGAAGCTCTGGAATCAAATCCGATGGTTTCGCCATATGAAAAGCGCCTGCTGCTACAAATAGAACATGATCTGTTTTCACAGCCCCATACTTCGTCATCACAGTGGAACCTTCTACAATCGGTAAAATATCACGTTGAACCCCTTCACGAGAAACATCTGCAGACGATGTACCACCGCTTTTGGCAATTTTATCGATTTCATCGATAAAGATGATTCCTTGCTGCTCTGCTTTTTGCACGGCTTCCTGACCGACTTCATCCATATCAATCAGTTTTGAAGCTTCCTCAGCAGTTAACGCTTTTCTCGCTTCTCTGACGGTCAGCTTTCTGCGTTTTTTCTTTTTAGGCATGAGATTGCTAAGCGCATCCTGCATGTTCATACCCATTTGCTCCATACCCGAGCCTTGAAGCATATCAAACATGGAAGGCTGCTGCTCTTCAACTTCAATCGTGACGTAATGGTCTTCAAGTTCACCCATCGCCAGCTGGTGCGCAATGCGTTTTCTCGTCGACTCAAGCTCTACTTCTTCACTTGAGTGATCTCGATCACTTTCATCAGCATCAGAACCACCAAACAGCATCTCAAAAGGATTTTTCACAGACTGACTTTTTTTCTTTCCAGGAACAAGTAAATGAACAAGCCGTTTGTTTGCTTGTTTTTCCGCTTCTTCTTGAACATCCTTCATTTTTTCTTCTTTGACTAGTCTGATTGCTGTTTCCACTAAATCTCTGACCATTGATTCTACGTCACGTCCGACATATCCAACTTCAGTAAACTTCGTCGCTTCCACTTTAATGAAAGGTGCACCAGAAATCCTTGCAATTCTGCGGGCAATTTCTGTTTTCCCCACACCTGTCGGACCAATCATTAAGATGTTTTTAGGAACGACTTCATCCTTTAGCTTATCATGTAAAAGACTTCTTCTGTAACGGTTTCTTAAAGCCACCGCCACTGCTTTTTTCGCATCAAGCTGACCAATAATGTACTGATCGAGCTTTTCAACTATCTCTCTTGGGGTGAACGGCTTTTTCTCCATACGTCTCATGTCCTTTCTATTCAAGCTCTTCTAAAGTGATTTGATCGTTCGTGTAGACACAGATTTCTCCGGCCGTTTCAAGAGCCGCCTTTGCAATCTCTCGAGCTGAGAGATGGTCACCTGCATGTTTTTTGAGTGCTCTCCCGGCGCTAAGCGCGTAGTTACCGCCTGACCCGATAGCCAAAATGCCATCGTCTGGCTCGATGACCTCTCCTGTTCCAGATACGAGCAGGATGCTTTCTTTATTCATGACGATCAGCATGGCCTCAAGCTGTCTGAGCATCTTGTCACTTCGCCATTCTTTCGCCAGTTCTACAGCTGCTCGTTTTAGGTTACCACCGTATTCTTCAAGCTTCGTTTCAAACTTCTCAAAGAGTGTAAATGCATCTGCAACTGAACCAGCAAAACCTGCGAGTACTTTGCCTCCGAAAAGACGGCGCACTTTTTTTGCTGTGTGTTTCATGACGACAGCCTGCCCAAAAGTGACTTGACCGTCTCCAGCCATCGCACTTTTTCCTTTATGTTGAACGGCAAAGATTGTGGTTGCATGAAATGATGACATGAAAAAACCTCCTTTTAGGATCGTTTAAAAGCCCTTGGGTGATGAGACATGTACGTTTTTCTTAAAGAATCTTTTGATACATGCGTGTACACCTGTGTTGATGATAAATTTGAGTGACCGAGAAGTTCTTGAACACTTCTTAAATCCGCTCCCTCGTTTAAAAGATGCGTAGCAAAGGTGTGCCTTAACATGTGAGGATGGATATGTAATGTGCCAGATGCCTTTTTCATTAATTCAGTGAGAATGAATCGAACGCCTCTGTCTGTAAGAGGAGCTCCGCGCTGATTCAAAAACATATGTGAATCAGCACGATCCTTTCCCTTCACTTTCAGCTTCTGCCTTCCATCCTCTAAATATGTGGAGAGCGCTTCATGTGCATAAGAGCCGAAAGGTACATACCGCTGTTTGCTGCCTTTCCCATGAACAAGCACTGTATCCATCGATAAATCAAGATCAGATTCTTTTAATGAACATAACTCACTGACCCTCATACCTGTTGCATAAAGAAGTTCTAAAATGGCTTGATTTCTTTGACCAAGCGGTGTATTTACATCAGAAACTGTAAATAGCTCTTTTAGTTCCTCTTCATACAAAAATGAAGGAATTCGCTTATCCTGCTTTGGTAAGCTAACGAGTAAAAAAGGATTTTCTTTCACAAGCTGTTCTCTTAATAAAAATTTATAAAAGCTGCGAAGTGCAGAGACTTTCTTACTAATCGTTCTTCTTGTAAGGCCTTTTTCATAAGCTTCTGTTAAATAAATTCTCGTATCTTGATAGGATACCTCTTCAAAACCGTCTATTCCTTGAATGTTCATAAATCTGACAAACTCTTCAATCGCCTCAGTATAACCTGAGATCGTTAAAGCTGAATAGTTCTTTTCAATCTGCAAATATTCAATGAATAAGTGGACAAGACGCTGTTTATCTGTCATTTTTACACCTCTTTAAGGCTTTTAAATGGTATCACATATCTTGCTTCCCGTGCAATGTTTTACTACAGAGATTTCGAAATAGTTTGAATAGTTTCGATTGCGCGTTTAGCGTACTCTGCATAGCGCTCTTGTTTGTTTTTAATTCGAACGCCAAGATCTTTCAGCAAGCCAAAGTTTGCATTCATCGGCTGGAAGCTTTTCTTGTTTGTTGATGTGATGTAGTAAGCCATACTGCCAATCGCTGTTTCTCCTGGAAGTGTCACAAGCTCTTCTCCTTTAACAAAACGAGCTGCGTTGATTCCAGCCACTAGTCCTGAAGCCGCGGACTCAACATATCCTTCAACACCAGTCATTTGTCCGGCAAAGAATAAGTCGTCTCTATTTTTAAATTGATACGTCGGTTTTAGAAGGCTTGGCGAGTTAATAAATGTATTACGGTGCATCACACCATAACGAACAATCTCTGCCTCTTCAAGACCTGGGATCAAACGGAATACTTCCTTTTGATCGCCCCATTTTAGATGTGTTTGGAAACCAACAATATTATATAAAGTACCTGCTGCATCATCCTGTCTTAATTGAACAACAGCGTAAGGTCTTTTTCCTGTTTTCGGATCTTCAAGTCCAACTGGTTTCATCGGTCCAAAGAGCATGGTTTTTTTCCCTCTTTTGGCCATGACTTCAATGGGCATACAGCCTTCGAAGAAGATTTCTTTTTCAAACTCTTTTAACGGCACAGTTTCAGCCGAAATGAGCGCCTCATAAAAACGATCGAATTCTTCTTCTGTCATCGGACAGTTTAAATAAGCCGCTTCCCCTTTATCATAACGTGATTTCAAATACACTTTATCCATATCGATGCTGTCTTTCTCGAGGATCGGCGCTGCTGCATCGTAGAAATATAAATACTCTTCACCTGTTAAGGATTTCAATTCTTTTGAAAGTGCTTCTGATGTAAGAGGACCCGTTGCGATAATCGTCGGACCTTCTGGAATGCTTTGCACTTCTTCTTGAAAGACCGTCACATTCGGGTGATTTTTCACGCGGTCTGTGACGTTCGCTGCAAATTCATGACGATCTACTGCAAGCGCTCCACCAGCAGGAACCGAGCTTTCATCTGCTGCTGCGATGATTGCTGAGTCTAAATGACGCATTTCTTCCTTTAGTACACCTACTGCGTTTGTTAAAGCGTTCGCACGCAATGAGTTACTGCATACGAGCTCCGCAAATTTATCTGTGTGGTGAGCTGGTGTTTGTTTGACAGGTCTCATTTCATACAGATGGACTTTAATTCCGCGCTTGGCAATTTGCCATGCCGCTTCACTTCCTGCTAAACCTGCTCCGATCACATTTACAAATTGACTCATTGTACAACTCTCCTATTTCGTAAGTTCTATTTGATGACATAAAAAAGCAGGTGAACAAGGCTGCTCACCGCTATTTTTGTTGTTCCTCTTTATAATCACAGTTCACACATTGAACTTGAATGCCTTTTTTCAGCTTTTTCTCTACAAGCATATTTTCGCATTTTGGACACTTTCTTTCAATTGGTTTGTCCCAAGAAACGAATTCACACTCTGGAAAACGATCGCAACCGTAAAAAATGCGGCGCTTCTTAGATTTCCGTTCAACGATATTTCCTTCGTGACAAGTCGGGCATTTGACACCAATATCTTTGACAATTGGTTTTGTGTTACGGCAGTCAGGGAAATTAGAGCATGCCATGAACTTACCGTATCTCCCCATTTTGTACACCATTGGATGACCACACTCTTCGCAATCAACTCCGGCGTATTCAGGCTCGATCTCAACTTCCTGCATCTCTGCTTCTGCTTTTTCTACCCGTTTTGCAAAATCTTGATAGAAACTGTCGATAATGCGTACCCATTCAATCGTACCTTCTTCAACGCTATCAAGTTCTTTTTCCATTTTCGCAGTAAATTCTACGTTAATGATTTCAGGGAAGAATTCAATAATTAAGTTGAGCACAATCTCTCCAAGCTCTGTTGGAATAAACCGTTTGTTATCAAGTGCCACGTAGCCACGCTTTTGAATGGTATCTAATGTTGGTGCATACGTAGATGGGCGGCCAATACCTAGCTCTTCAAGGGTTTTGACAAGTCTTGCCTCAGTGTAACGTGGAGGCGGCTGCGTGAAGTGCTGCTCTGGTTCAATATCTTTTGAAAGAACGGTGTCTCCCTCTTTCAGATCAGGAAGCATTTTGTCCTTTTCTTCTAACTGGTCGTCCTTCCCTTCAACATATACTTTCATAAATCCAGGGAATTTCACCTTACTTCCATTTGCACGGAAAGTAAGCCCGTTATTTTCAAGATCCACACTCATTGTATCAAGAACAGCTGGTGCCATTTGGCTTGCCACAAAACGTTCCCAAATCAATTTATAAAGACGAAGCTGATCTCTACTTAGCACATGTTTGACATCTGCTGGTTTTCTTAGCGTAGAAGTCGGACGGATGGCTTCGTGAGCATCCTGTGCATTTTCGTTCTTTTTGGCAGTTCGTTTTGTTGTATTCAAGAAATTCTTGCCATACGTTTGATCAATGAAAGCAGATACTTCTTCAATTGCCGTATTGGAAATACGTGTTGAGTCCGTTCTCATATATGTAATGAGACCTACTGTACCTTCTTTACCAAGATCAATCCCTTCATATAATTGCTGTGCAATCATCATCGTTTTCTTCGCACGGAAGTTTAGTTTTCTCGCTGCCTCTTGTTGTAAGGTAGATGTTGTAAACGGAACAGCTGGGTTGCGTTTACGTTCTTTTTTCGTCACTTTTTCAACAGAAAATTTGCTTCCTTTTAATTTCGAAAGGATTTCTTTTACATCTTCTTTTGTTTTTAGCGGATGTTTTTTGCCATTTACGCCAAAGAAACTCGCTTCAAAGCTTTCTTTCCCTTTTAGGAAGGTGCCATCAATTGTCCAGTATTCTTCTGGTTTGAATTCATTAATTTCATTCTCGCGGTCAATAATCAGGCGGAGTGCAACTGATTGAACACGACCGGCGCTTAAGCCCTTTTTGACTTTCTTCCATAAAATTGGGCTGATTTTATATCCAACCAGACGATCTAAGATTCGTCTTGCCTGCTGTGCATCAACCAAGTCCATATCGATCATACGTGGATGTTTAAAGGAATCTTTAATTGCATCTTTTGTAATCTCGTTAAAGACAACGCGGCAATCTGAAGAGAGGTCAAGGTCAAGGCTGTGGGCTAAATGCCAAGCAATCGCTTCTCCCTCTCTGTCGGGGTCAGCTGCGAGATATACTTTTTTTGCTTTCTTCGCTGCTGTTTTTAATTCTTTTAAGACTGGACCTTTTCCTCGAATCGTAATATATCTCGGTTCGAAGTCATGCTCAGTGTCAACACCAAGCTGACTTTTCGGTAAATCCCTTACATGCCCCATTGAAGCCTTTACTTTATACTTTTTTCCTAAATAACGCTCAATCGTTTTCGCCTTTGCTGGCGACTCAACGATGACTAAATAATCAGCCATACTCAAAATCCCCCTTAAGAGGTGTTCTCTCTTTATCCATTTCACAAATTTATATTTATGTTAATTGCACCTATCTAACAGGCAATCGTTAAAAATTCTTTATGATGAACATCATTATAAACACGAAAAACAAAGTGTAAACTTAAATCCTCACTATTATTAAATATTCCGATGTCTTTTGTCAAACGATATTTTTATGGGAGTTCAGTATATTGAACACCACTCAAGGAGAATTCCTCTAAAATATCCTTCGTTGAATGAACAAGCTTGGCACCTTGCTGAATCAGTCTAGCTGGACCTATAGAATTAGAATCAAAGATTGATCCTGCAACAGCAAACACTTCTTTTCCTTGCTCTAATGCCTGGTAGGCTGTAATAAGCGAACCGCTCTTTTCTTTGCACTGGACCACGATGGTTCCTCTTGTCAGGGCACTAATTAATCGGTTTCTCATTGGAAAATGCCATTTTTCTGGTTTGATATAAGGCGGGTGCTCTGACAACAGTAAATGATGTTCTCCCATATATTGAGCCATTTGCACATGTTCTTTTGGATATACATGTTGAAAGCCGCCAGCTACAACACCAATCGTTTTTCCTTTTTTTCTTATGCACTCTTTGTGTGCAAGTCCATCAATTCCTTTTGCTAAACCGCTCACAATCATCCAATCTTCCTCTACAAGTTCTCCAACAATTTTCTTCACGCACGCTTCTCCATAAGAGGATGGCACTCGTGTACCTACTACACCTAAACTTTTTTCTTCATTTAAATAGGTAACGTTTCCTTTTAGGAATAATACTGGGGGAGGATCATAAATGTGTTTTAGTGAGCTGGGATATAAAGGTGATGTGATGGGAATCATGTGAATATTTTGCTTTAAATAGGCTTGAACGATGTGTTGAAAAATGGGGAATTCATTTTCTTCAGCTTGTTGTAAGCGGGTAAAGTCGATCTTTTGTAATGATCGATCCTGTTTGAAATGATGTGTTTCTTCATTTATATATAGCTCAGGATCGACTTTCCACCATTTTGTTAACAAAGAGGGTGAGATGAGGCCTTTTAAGCGGTGAAAAATCATTCTTTCGGACACGTTGTACATACCATTCCTCCAGTTTAAGATAGAAAGAAGAAGACTTGTCAAAGAACAAGTCTTCTTGTGTCATTAATGCGTTTTACAAGCTTCGAAGAGATTCTTCTCTTTTAACACTTTAATTAAGGTTTCTCCCATGACAGATGGTGTCTCTGCCACTTCAATTCCACATTCACGCATTGTTTTTACTTTTTCATCAGCAGTTCCTTTACCACCAGAAATAATGGCACCAGCATGTCCCATACGTTTTCCTGGAGGCGCTGTTTTACCGCCAATAAAGCCGACAACCGGCTTGGTCATATTTGCTTTTATCCATTCAGCTGCTTCTTCTTCAGCAGTACCACCGATTTCACCAATCATGATCACAGCATGCGTTTCAGGATCTTCATTGAAGGCTTTTAATACATCAATAAAGTTCGTGCCATTGACAGGGTCTCCGCCAATTCCTACAGCTGTTGATTGACCAACACCAGCCTCTGAAAGCTGATGTACCGCTTCATATGTAAGCGTTCCAGAACGAGACACAACACCAACATGACCTTTTTTATGAATGTAGCCAGGCATGATGCCAATTTTACATTCTTCAGGTGTAATCACACCAGGACAGTTCGGTCCAACAAGTCTTGTCTTCTTACCTTCCATATAGCGTTTCACTTTAACCATATCCAGAACTGGAATGTGTTCTGTGATACAAATCACTAGATCCACTTCTGCATCAACAGCCTCTAAAATGGCGTCTGCTGCAAATGGTGCTGGTACATAGATAACAGAAGCATTTGCTCCAGTTGTCTGTACTGCTTCAGATACAGTATTAAATACAGGAACTCCCTCTACTTCAGTTCCACCTTTTCCAGGTGTGACACCGCCAACGATATTTGTTCCATACTCAATCATTTGTTTTGTATGGAATAATGCGGTTGAACCGGTAATCCCCTGAACAATTACTCTCGTATTTTTATTAATAAATACACTCATTTAGGTTCCCTGCCTTTCTGCTCTACTTGACTAAAGATACAATCTTTTCTGCCCCGTCAGCCATAGACTCAGCAGAAGTGATATTTAAGCCTGAATCACTCAGGATTTTCTTCCCTAATTCAACGTTTGTTCCTTCAAGACGTACAACGAGTGGTAATGTTAAGCCGACTTGTTTCGTCGCTTCAACAACACCTTCTGCAATGACATCACATTTCATGATGCCGCCAAAAATGTTCACGAAAATCCCTTTGACATTTTGATCAGATAAGATGATTTTAAATGCTTCCGTTACTTTTTCAGCAGTTGCACCGCCGCCAACATCAAGGAAGTTTGCAGGGTCCCCGCCGTAATGCTTGATGATATCCATTGTAGACATCGCAAGGCCTGCTCCATTCACCATGCAGCCAATATTCCCATCTAGAGAAATGTAGCTTAGGTCATATTTAGATGCTTCAATCTCTTTTGGATCTTCTTCATCAAGGTCACGGTATTCTAATATATCTTTTTGTCTATATAAGGCATTGCTATCAAAGTTTAATTTTGCATCAAGTGCCATGACTTTTCCATCACCTGTTACAACAAGAGGATTTATCTCGGCAATTGAACAATCCTTTTCAATAAACGCATTGTAAAGACTTGTCATAAACTTAACAGCTTGACCAACTAATTTTGTTGGAATATTAATTTTAAACGCAACTTCTCTCGCCTGATAGGCTTGGAGACCAATCGCTGGGTCGATGACCACTTTCACGATTTTTTCTGGCGTTTTTTCTGCTACTTCTTCAATTTCAGTACCGCCTTCTTCAGAAGCCATCAAAACAATTCTTGATGTCGCTCTATCCAAAACGAGTCCTACATAGTACTCTTTTTGAATATCGCAGCCTTCTTCAATAAGTAAGCGTTTTATTTCACGCCCTTCAGGCCCTGTTTGATGTGTGACAAGTGTCTTGCCGAGCAATTCCTCTGCAAACCCTTTCACTTCATCTTTTGTTTTTGCAATTTTTACCCCACCTGCTTTACCACGGCCGCCTGCATGAATCTGTGCTTTTACGACATATACAGAGCTTCCAAGCTCTTCTGATGCTTTCACTGCTTCATCAGGTGTAAATGCTACTTTACCATTTGGAACTGAAACCCCATATTTTCTTAGGATTTCTTTTCCTTGGTACTCATGGATATTCATTTCCCATCCTCCCAACATATGTAGAAACAAAAATTATAAAATAGACTGCGCTTTCATTTTAAAGAATAAAAAAGAGAATGTCTAGGGTTCTATGTAAAATCGTAAAATCCTTCTAAACATTCAAACTTTTATTTTATTAAAAATATAAATTTTTCAGTCAAAACACTTATTTTTTCATTTTTTGATCCAATCGATAGATAAATGAAAATATTTCTGCTACAGTATCGTATAACGCTTCTGGGATTTCCTCATCGAGCGTTAAGTGGCGCATCAGTTCTACTAAATTACGGTCTTCTTGGATAGGAACTCCAGCTTTTTGAGCTTCTTCAATAATATGATCTGCCACATAGCCGCTGCCTGTTGCAACGACTTTTGGCGCCTTTTGTTTTTCTTCATCATAGTGTAGAGCGACCGCTCTTCTAAGCGGTTTTGAATCTTTCATACTCGTAAGTCCAGCCCTTTCTCGCTGATTTTATGAAAGTGTTCATCTAGAAAGTCAGACGGATCAATTGGCTCTTCTCTCTTTTTCGCTGTAATCCCCGTTAAACTATACCCTAGGGCATTTAAATTCTCTCGAACAGCTGGAATCATTGGATTAATGGTCCCTTGAAGTTCGTGAGCCGTCTCGACTGTAATTGACATCACTTTTTGCTGAATCGTACAGTCTATTAACGTTTCTTCTAAGTTTTCCATGTTTAAATAAAACATTAAACGGCACTGAGAAATATCGATAGAGCCATCTTTTTTCTTATGCCCTTTTAGAATAAAGGTTAAATCTTGAACACTATGTTTTGAGAAAAGCGGGTAAGAAACCATCATTTGACTAACTGTTTGGTTTTCCTGATGCACTAGTAACTGCCCATTTAATCTATGGAATAATTGATCCACTTCTTTTTTTACGGGCTCGGGAACATCAGCTTGCCTTGCATCATTTAAAACCATCTTTAATTGGTGAAGCTCTTGGCTTTTGACATCTTGGCTGCCCTTTTCCAGTAATTTCAGCACCCCAATTTCATCTCGTACACCTATCGCTTTTTTCATCGTCATCAGTAAATCGAGTACATCGGTTTTATTGCTTAATGCTGGTTCAGTCTGCTGAATGACCTTTGCCAATGCGTTCGCCTCTGTTTTTGAAAGAAACGGAAATTCCCTTTGAAGCACGGCTGCCTTTGCGTCAGCCTGTGGCCCTGCCTGCTGGACTGCTTGAACCAGTGATGTGAGTTGTTTTACATCAAGCTGCTGCTGTCCGTCTGTACCTTGCTTTGTGATGCTCGTCAGAATGCGTTCTATTTGCTGAAGCGGGAGCTGTTTTGGACTTAATAATTGCTGCACGCTGTTCTGATTCACTGTATCCGCCTGTCGCCCTTGTATAGCGGCGGGCTGGCTCTGCTTTGTTTGCTGAGCCGGATTGACATGAGGCTGCACCAGCTGCAAGCTTTCTCCTTGCTTCGTTTGACCTTCTTTTGCTCCTAGAAGCACCGATAAGAGCTTTTCTGCATGAACAGTTGTCTCAGCATTTACAACCGTACGAACGGCCTGTGTAAGAGCCTGTGTGGCTTCTGATTGCTTCGGAAGCTGTGTTAATCGATCTAGCAGTGCTGTCACATCCTGATGAAGTGCAGAGGGGGATTTCATCGCTAATATTGATTGGAGCACTCCTTGCTGAATCGGCAAATCTTTCTTTAAAGCAAAAAGAAGTGCTTGCAGACCTTTTTTGATATCCGCGCCTTGAAGTTGTTCAATCCATTTTACTGCCGTTTTTAACTCTGCTTCGTTGATGACCGGTTTTTCTTTTAAAAAGGCTGTAGCTGTTAACATTTGTTCAAGTCCATTTTTAAGCGACAGACCTTCTAGTAGTTTAGCTGCGGCATCCTTTAATGTTTTAGGATCTTGGTCAAATTGCTGAACAGGTCTTAATTTACTCAGGCTGCCTCCACCTTCTTGTTCTAATTGGAACCAATAGAATGAATCGGCTTTAAGCTGAGCCGCTAGCTGCGCTTTTATTTTAGTAGCGCCTATTTGAACAAGCGCTGTATCATCTCCAAGCATTTTTAGTACTTTACCAAGAATGAGCCGGTGAATATTTTCCTTTCCTTCCGTGTTAAGCGGAACAGATTCTGCCGTATTCAGCCGACTATTCAGTGCAGTATGTATATCTTCAACTCTTGTCATCACAGGCAGCCTCCTTGTGTCAATATATTTATGAAATAACAGATTTCACTGGTGCAAATGATAACCGGTGGATAGGTGTGGCGCCATGTGTTTGAATGGCAGCTAGGTGCTCTTTCGTTCCATACCCTTTATGTTTTTCAAATTGATACTCAGGGTACTGGCGTCCATACTCTTCCATCATTAGGTCCCTTGTCACTTTGGCAATACATGCACCAGCTGCGATGGATGCGCTTTTAGCATCTCCTTTGATGATATTCTCCTGTTGAGTAGGAAGCGGTAGCGTCATCGCATCTATGAGTAGATAATCAGGTGTGTGAGTGAGCTGCTTTACAGCCCTCACCATCGCCAGTCTTGATGCTTCGTATATATTAATTTCGTCAATCGTTGCCGCATCAACAATGCCGATGCCGATGTCGAGTGCTTCCTTTTGAATGAGCTCATAATAGGTCATTCTTTTTTTCTCAGATAGCTGTTTTGAATCATTTAAACCGAGTAGGACGGTATCTTCTTTTAATATCACAGCTGCCGCAACAACTGGGCCAGCCAGTGGTCCTCTTCCTGCTTCATCTATGCCTGCAATATAAGTGTATCCTTGCGCTTTTGCTTTGGTTTCAAATTGCAGCATTTGCTTCCATGCTGCATGCAGTTCTTGCTGCTTTTCTCTGTCTTTGTTCCATTTGTCCATCAACTTTTGGACACTTTTTCTTGTATCGTCTTTCAATAGTTCACGAATGTATGACTCGTCGTCAGCATGTTGTTCTATTAATTCTTTTATTTGTTTGACCGTGTACATTGGCTTTTCCGTAGCCTCCTTCTTTATATCGGCAGTTTTTCGCAAAAAATAAAGACCCGCATGAGCTGCGTGTCTTTTAGCTTTCAGGCTTCTCAAAAGTGAGGGGACCAAATTTTTCCGTTCGAATATCCCGAATAATGATTTCGGTCGTTTTGTCGTAATTAATGAATCCTCCACTCATCAGACAGCCGCGTTTTGTGCCAATGGCATCAAACAGCTCAACTGTATCTTCAGGTATTTCTGCTAGATCATAGCGTTTTTTTAATCGCTCTGGATAGTGCTCTTCTAAAAAGCGCAGCGCATACACTGCGACATCCTGCAAGTTGATGATTGAGTCTTTAATCGCTCCGGTGACGGCCAGCCTAAGACCTACTTGTTCATCTTCAAATTTCGGCCAGAGAATTCCAGGGGTATCGAGCAGTTCAAGTTCTTTTCCTACCTTCACCCATTGCTGTGACGTCGTAATACCAGGTCGATCTCCTGTTTTCGCAATATTTTTCTTTGCCAACCGATTAATCAGCGTTGATTTGCCGACATTGGGAATTCCGATAATCAAAGCTCGAATGGCACGCGGCTTAACACCTTTTGCTTTCATTCGATCGAACTTTTCTTTTAAGATTTCTTTTGATGTCGTAATGATTTGATTTAACCCTTGTCCATCGACAGAATTAATGGCAAGCGACCGTACACCTTGCGCTTCAAAGTGTGCCTGCCACTCTTTTGTCATACGAGGATCTGCTTTATCTGCTTTGTTCAAAAGCATAATTTTCGGTTTGTTTTGGAGGATTTCTTCAATCATTGGGTTTCTAGAGGACATCGGAATCCTTGCATCGGTTAATTCAAATACGATGTCGATGAGCTTTAATTTTTCTGTGACTTCCCGTCTTGCTTTTGCCATATGGCCTGGAAACCATTGAATTGTCATATGTGCACCTTCTCTCTTCTAACGGTTGTCTCTATACATTGTACAAAAAAAGAGCCTGTTACAGGTAACAAGCTCTTTCCTTTGATATCATTATCGTCTGATTTCTTTGATACGAGCCGCTTTACCGCGAAGTTCACGTAGGTAGTAAAGTTTCGCACGACGTACCTTACCGTGACGTACAACTTCGATCTTAGCGATTTTTGGTGTGTGTACAGGGAATGTACGCTCAACGCCTACACCGTAAGAGATCTTACGAACTGTGAAAGTTTCGCTGATTCCACCACCACGACGCTTAATTACAACACCTTCAAAGATCTGGATACGCTCACGAGTACCCTCGACAACTTTCACGTGTACACGTAAAGTGTCACCAGGACGGAACGCAGGAAGATCAGTGCGTAATTGTTCTTTTGTGATTTCTTCAATCAATTGTTGCATCGTTTTCAACTCCTTCCAACAGATGCTCATGTCCTCTTTCTTCATTGCAGCGGAACATCGTTTTCAAACTTGAATCGGCAAGCCGTCCAAGTCACAAGTAGTATCATACCACACCTGTATACCTTGTGCAATACAATCTAGTCATTATGAAGCTGCCAAAGCCATCTTTTTTCTTCATCCGTTAATGTTTTGCAAGAATCGATCAAATCTGGCCGTCTTGTATAGGTTCGCTTCAACGATTCTTTACGCCGCCACTCTTCAATTTTGGCATGATTTCCAGAGAGAAGCACATCTGGTACTTTCAATCCTTTATAATCAGCTGGTCTTGTATAGTGCGGATGCTCAAGCAGACCTGTACTAAATGAATCTTCGATATGAGACGCTTCTTTTCCAAGCACATGAGGCAAAAGCCTGACCACACTGTCTGCAATCATCATCGCCGGCAGCTCTCCGCCTGTGAGAACGAAATCTCCGATTGAGATTTCATCTGTGACAAGATGCTCCCTGATGCGCTCATCGTAGCCTTCATAGTGGCCGCAAATGAACATAAGATGCTCTTCTTTTGCAAGCTCTTCTGCTTTCTTTTGTGTATATCTTTCTCCTTGAGGACAGACAAGAATAATGCGGGGCTTCTTGTTTGCTTTTTTCGTTAAATCTTCTACCGCATCAAATACAGGCTGTGCTTTCAGAACCATGCCAGCACCGCCGCCATACGGATAGTCATCCACTGTTTTATGTTTATGATCGGAATACTCCCTAAAATTCACGACATCAAATGAGACCGCATCTTTTTCCTGAGCTTTTTTTAAGATCGATGAGTGAAGCACTCCTTCGAACATTTCAGGAAACAGTGTTAAAAAGTCAATTTTCATTCGTCAATGAGTCCTTCCATCACTTCAATGTGTACTTTCTTGGATGAAATATCAACTGTTTTGACGACAGATGGAATATAAGGGATGAGGGCATCTTTTTTGCCTTTTCTTCCAACCACCCATACATCATTTGCCCCTGGCGTTAAAATTTCTTTGATTTGACCAATCAGTTTGTCCTCTTCATCATATACTTCACAGCCGATGATTTCGTGGAAATAAAATTCCCCTTCATCTAATGAACCAAGATGTTCTTTTTCTACTTTTAAAATCGACTCTTTTAATTGCTCAGCTTCATTTAACGAGCCGACTTCTTCAAATGTCAGTAAATCAAATTGTTTGTGCTGTCTATGTGATGCGACAGTCACTTTTAGCGGTTCTTTTTGATTTTGTTTGAAAATATAAAGGACGCTGCCTTTTTTGTAGCGTTCTTCTGGGAAATCAGTCTTTGACACAACACGTACTTCTCCGCGCACTCCATGTGTATTGACGATCTTTCCGACATTCAACCATTCTATCTCCATGTTCTCAATCACCCCTGACGTATTTCCACAATGGTGCCGTCTTTCACGACGATGACATTGTCTTGCATTTTGTCATCCCATTTATCACCTATTTTCACTTCAACCAGCGCATCCACTTCTGTTTCTTTCATTTCACTGCCAAGAGGCAAGATATGCAGCTGCTCGACTTGAAAATCAATTTGCCTCATTTTCTCTTGTCTTTTTTCAATGGCTTTTTGAAATTGAGGGATGGCTTCTTGCTGATGTGGTTCTTTTTCATGCTTTTTTAGTTGAAAATATAGTTGATTGCACTCACGTTCTAGTCTTTCTTTTTTCTCCAAAAAAGTCGTTAACAGTTTGTCCTTACTGCTTTCAGTTAATACTTGCATGACGGTGACATGTTGAATGATCTGCATCTTCCTTTTTGTCCCCCTATCCGAAGGCATTTGTCCTCTACAGTATAACGAAAAATAGATTTAAACGTGTAAAAAAAGGGGAGGTCCTAAGCCCTCTCCCTTTTTAGTCAGCAATCTCAAGTTGAACTTTCTTAGAAGACTCTGCACTTGCTGCAAACATGACTGTTCGTATCGCTTTAGCTGTACGTCCCTGCTTACCGATCACTTTTCCGGTATCTTCAGCATTGACAGACAGTGTGTAAATGACCTGCTCATCTTTTTCTAATGAAGATACGTGAATATCTTCAGGGAAATCAACAAGTGGCTCGACGATGGACACAATCAATTCTTCCAAGGACAGCTCATTCATTATTTGCTGTTTTTCGCATTATGAAATTTTTCAAGAATTCCTTGGCTTGAGAAAAGGTTACGAACTGTATCAGATGGTTTCGCACCATTTTGAAGCCATTTAAGCGCTAATTCTTCGTTGATTTTCACCTCAGCTGGTGATACCACTGGGTTGTAAGTTCCAACTGTTTCGATGAAACGACCGTCACGTGGTGAACGAGAATCTGCTACAACAATACGATAGAAAGGAGATTTTTTTGCTCCCATACGTTTTAAACGAATTTTTACTGCCATTTTACTAGCACCTCCGAAAATATTTCAACAAGATAGTATATTAACAATGATAAAAGGGTTTGTAAAGTGTTTTTTCTTAACAACGGTTTTATCATGTATAACCAATTACATAAATGGTAATTTAAAGCCGCCTTTTTTCTTTCCTTTGGACATATTGGTCATTTGCTTCATCATCTTTTTCATTTCGTCAAATTGTTTTAAAAGGCGATTGACTTCCTGTACAGATGTTCCGCTTCCTTTTGCAATCCGTTTTCTGCGGCTTGCATTGATGACCTCTGGCTGTTCTTTTTCTTCGGTCGTCATTGATTTAATGATCGCTTCGATGTGATTGAGCTGCTTTTCGTCTACTTGGACGTTTTTGAGCCCTTTCATTTTACCGGCTCCCGGCATCATTTGGATCAGTTCATCAAGTGGACCCATGTTGCGAACCTGCCCAAGCTGCTCGAGGAAATCATCGAGCGTGAAGCTCATTGTCCGCATTTTTTGTTCAAGCTCTTTCGCTTTATCTTGGTCAACGTTTGCTTGTGCTTTTTCAATAAGCGTGAGCACATCTCCCATGCCAAGAATTCTCGATGCCATACGCTCTGGATGGAATGGTTCAATTGCATCAAGCTTTTCACCTAGTGCGGCGAATTTAATCGGCGTATTTGTGACTGCACGAATTGAAAGTGCTGCCCCGCCTCGCGTATCACCGTCTAGTTTTGTCAGAACGACACCTGTTAAACCAAGCTGTTCATTAAAGCTTTTTGCGACATTGACAGCATCTTGACCAGTCATCGAGTCAACAACGAGGAAAATCTCTTCTGGATTTGCGACTTCTTTTACTTTCTGAAGTTCATCCATTAAGTCTTCATCAATATGAAGACGTCCTGCTGTATCTAAAATGACATAATCATGATGTTCTTCTTTCGCTTTTTCAATTGCCTGTTTGGCAATTTCGACAGGACTAACTTGATCACCTAATGAGAATACGGGCATATCAAGCTGTTTCCCAAGCGTTTGAAGCTGCTGGATCGCTGCTGGTCTGTAAATATCAGCGGCCACCATCATCGGCTTGCGATTATGTTTTTTGCGAAGTAAGTTGGCAAGCTTTCCAGTTGTGGTCGTTTTACCTGCCCCTTGAAGACCAACCATCATAATGACAGTTGGAGATTTTTTCGCTACAGCGATTTTACTCTCTTCCCCGCCCATTAATTCAGTGAGTTCTTCTTTTACAACTTTAATGACCTGTTGTCCTGGGGTAAGACTTTGCATGACCTCTTGTCCAACTGCCCGCTCGCTTACTTTTTTCACAAAGTCTTTGACTACTTTAAAATTGACGTCAGCTTCAAGAAGGGCAAGGCGTACCTCGCGCATCATTTCTTTTACATCTTGCTCTGACACTTTTCCTTTGCCGCGGATTTTTGAAATCGTCTGCTGCAGTCGGTCGGCTAATCCTTCAAATGCCATACTGTGCCGCCTCCTAATCTAATTTCTCAAGCGATTCAATTAAAGCTTCTGCTTCTTCCTTTTGCGCGGAATCTGCTACAAGCTCTCTCATTTTTGTGAGAAGTTCTTTACGCTCTTTAAATTTCTTAAACAAGAGCAGCTTTTCTTCATATTGTTCAAGCATCGCTTCAGTCCGTTTAATATTATCATAAACAGCCTGTCTTGATACTTCATATTCATCCGCAATTTCACCGAGGGAAAAATCGTCTAGGTAGTAAAGCGACATGTAGCTCTTTTGTTTTGCGGTCAACAACGATTGATAGAAATCAAACAAGTAGTTCATTCTCGTTGTCTTTTCAAGCGTCATGGGCTCTCTCCCCTTTGTTAAGTTCATTCCCTTTACAACAACTAAGTTTACACGGTTCTGATCTATGTGTCAAGTTTTTATCTTGTCACTTCCTGCGGCGATATATAAATAAAAATGCCGGCAATTTTGCCGGCATCTTGATTAGTCTTCTTGATCAATGATGTCTGAGAATAATCCGTACACATACGATTCAGCATCGAACTCTTGCAGATCGTCTACTTTTTCACCTAGTCCGACAAGTTTTACAGGGATGTTGAGCTCATTGCGAATGGCAAGAACAATCCCGCCTTTTGCAGTACCGTCAAGCTTTGTTAAAGCAATACCTGTCACGTTTGTTGCTTTAGAAAATTCCTTCGCTTGCGCCATCGCATTTTGACCCGTTGTCGCATCAAGGGCAAGCAGTACTTCGTGCGGTGCATCGGGCACTTCGCGTTCAATGACTCTCTTGACCTTCTCTAGCTCTTTCATCAAGTTGACTTTGTTTTGCAGTCTGCCTGCTGTATCACAGATCAAGACATCTGCTTTTTTGGCTTTAGCTGATTGAACGGCATCATAGATGACCGCTGCCGGGTCAGAGCCTGCTGTTTGTTTAACGACAGGAACACCAGAGCGCTCGCCCCATACTTCAAGCTGCTCAATCGCCCCCGCACGGAACGTATCACCTGCTGCTAAAATGACGGATTTCCCTTCATTTTTTAGCTTGTTTGCCAGCTTACCAATGGTTGTGGTTTTACCGACACCGTTCACGCCTACAAATAAAATAATATTTAAACGTCCGTCTTCAATGTTCAGTTCAGAGATTTGTTCCTCACCGCTATTGTAAATCTCTACGAGTTTTTCAGAGATGACTGCTTGTACTTCACTTGGGTCTTGAATGTTTCTTAATTTCACTTCTTTTTTCAGCTCATCAATCAGTTCCATCACAGTCGTGAAACCAACATCCGCACCGATTAACACTTCTTCTAGTTCTTCAAAAAAGTCTTCATCCACTTTACGATAGCGAGAAATGAGTTCATTTACTTTTCCCTGAAACGAATTTCTCGTTTTTTCAAGTCCATCTTTAAACTTTTCTGATACTGAATCGGTTTGCTGCGTAAATTTTTCTTTTAATTTCTTAAAAAAGCTCATGGGTTCAAAAACCTCCTTTAATTACTGGACAAGCTCTTTCGTTTCCTCTAGTTTGACAGATACTAGTTTTGAGACACCCGACTCCTGCATCGTGACACCGTACAGAACATCTGCTTCTTCCATGGTTCCTTTTCGGTGTGTAATCACAATGAACTGTGTTTCTTGGCTATATTTCTTTAAATACTGGGCAAAGCGGAACACATTCGCTTCATCAAGTGCCGCTTCTACCTCATCTAGCACACAGAATGGAACTGGTCTCACTTTTAAGATCGAGAATAATAAGGCGATGGCTGTTAATGCTCTTTCTCCGCCTGAAAGCAGGCTTAGATTTTGCAGCTTTTTCCCCGGCGGCTGCGCCACAATATCGACGCCTGAGTTTAGTAAATCGTTTGGATCTGTCAACTTAAGGTCTGCTCTTCCTCCGCCAAATAATGCTTGGAAAACAGATTCAAAATGCCCGCGGATTTGAGAGAATGTCTCAGAGAAACGTTTCGTCATCTCCTGATCCATTTCTTCAATGACTTGGAATAACGTATTTTTCGCTTCTGTCAGATCATTGCGCTGTTCTGTTAAGAAGAGAAAACGTTCATTCACACGTTCATACTCGTCAATGCTGCCTAAGTTCACTGTTCCAAGCTCTTCAATGGCTAGTTTGATCAATTTCACGCGTTTTCTTGCTTCATCCGGCGATAGCGTCAGATGATACATTTCTTTTGCTCCTTCAAACGAAAGGGCATACTCTTCATTTAAATAGGCGATGAGGTTATCAAGTTCAACTTCCATGCGACCAAGCTTGATCTCTTCATCTTTTAAACTTGTCGTGAGCTGTTTATACAGGCGTTTTTGCTCTTTCAGTTCACGTTCAGCGAATTCTAATGTTTCAGAAAGAGCCAGGCGCTGTTTGCGTCGCTCTGAGATAAGCGCTGTCGTTTTGTTTTTATGTTCCAGTTTCTCTTTTGCCGCTTCTTCCAGTTGTTCGGCGCCGCTTGAGCTGGATGACATTTCACTTGTTAAGAGGGACAAATCTTCTTTTGTTTCCGTCAGCGTCTTTTCAGCCTCTTCTAATTCAGCCGTTAAGCTCGACAGTTTTTCTTGTTCATTTGCTAAAGACTGCTCTTTTTTGGCAAGCAAGATTTTCAGCTCTGTTAATTCGGAAGAAATGGTTTCTTTCGTTGAGCTTTGGGTTTGCTTCCGTTTTGTTAACGTGTTGATCTCTTCGTCAAGAGAGGTCAGTTTCTCACCTATAGATGTTTCAAGGGCTGCCTGCTCTTTGTCCTTGCTCGCAAGTTCGCTAGAGCGCTGCTGCAACTCTTCTTTTTCTTGATCATAGAGCTCTAGATGAGCGTTAATATTTTTTTCGGCTACTTGCAGTTCATATAATGTCCCTTTTAACTCTTGCTGCTTTTCTCGAAGAATTTCGCCGCGCTGACGCAGTTCATTTAATTGGACTTCGCTTGCGGCAATCGATTGCTTCGTTTCTTTTGTTTCTTTTTCAAGGATCGTTGTTTTTTCTTCCATTTCAACGAGCTGCTTTGTTAATGTTTCAATCTCTCGGTTTCTGGAGAGGAGGGAATTGTTCTTTTTCTTTACGCCGCCCCCAGTCATTGAACCGCCTGGGTTCACCACGTCCCCATCAAGGGTCACGATGCGATAACGATGTCCAAGCATTTTCGCCAGCTCATTGGCACCTTTTAAGTCTTGAACAATCAGGACCGTTCCAAGCAAATTCTGTATGACTTTTTCATACTTTTCGTCAAAGGAAACGAGCTGACTCGCTACGCCGATAAATGCGTCATGCTGCTCAGCTGTTTGAATATCTCTAAACTGAATGGTTCGTTCTTTAATGACGTTCATCGGCAGGAAGGTCGCACGCCCAAAGGAATGCTGCTTTAAGTATCCAATGGCCTGTCTGGCAGCCGCTTCATTTTCAGTAACGACATGCTGCGTGGCTGCGCCAAGTGCAATTTCAATCGCTGTTTCATGTTGCTGCTCTGTTTGAATCAGCTCTGCAATCGCCCCGTAAATACCGCCTAACCGGTCCTTTGCCTTTAAAACCTCTTTTACTCCTTGGAAAAAACCTGAGAAGTCTTCCTGCATCGATTCAAGCATTTCTTTTTTAGATTTTGCCTGCTGTACATATTGATAGGCTTGGTAAAGAGCCGTTTCTTTTTTCTCGTATTGACGCTTCATCTGCTCTAGCTTTTGTTCCGCTTCTCTAAAGCGTTTCACCTGAGCCAAAATGTCTTCTTCTCGTTCTGAAAGTTGCTTCTCGGCTTCTGTTTTCTTTTCCTTCACAGACACCCGTTCTTCGATATGTTTCTGATTATTTTGCGTTAACCGCTCTAGCTGCAAGGCTGCTTGGCGCTGCTGCTCTTCTAGTAATTTACGTTCGTTTCGGATAGAAGCTTGCTCGTTTAATAGGTCAAAATAATCGCTTTTCAGCTGTTCAATTTGCCCTTCCACATCTTCACTATGAAGAGACAGCTGATGCTGTTTTGTTTTCACTTCATCTTTTAGCTGCTGCACTTCTGTTTGCAGGCTGTCACGTGTGACTTTCTGCTGTTCAATCTTTTCCGTTAACAACGCCTGTTTTTCGGTTAAACGCACGAGCGTGTCTTCTAGCTGCCCTTGGTTAGCGGCCGCATTTTTTTTCCGTTCTTTTAGAACTTCTTTTTTCCCTTCAAGCTTTTCTAGTTCTTCACTTGTGAAAAGGAGGACTTCTTGGAGGTCATGAATCGAATCGTCAAGCGCCTGAATACGGTCTCTCGATTCTTCGATTTTGGCTTCCTTCGCTTGAATGTCTGTGGACTGCTTCATTTCATCTTGTTTGAACCGCTCGACAGCTTCACCAAGTGTTGTCCATTTTTTGTGCAGTGCTTCAATATCATGGACGGTGAGAGCAATTTCTACATTTTCAAGTTCTTCTTTCTTTTGCAGATAGTCTTTTGCAATAGATGCCTGCATTCTTAGTGGTTCTACTTGATCTTCTAGTTCATGCAGAATATCTTCTACCCGGTTTAAGTTGTCCTGCGTTTCAAACAGTTTATTCTCGGCTTTTTTCTTTCTTGTTTTATATTTCAGGACACCAGCTGCTTCTTCAAAGATGCTACGTCTTTCTTCAGCTTTACTCGATAGAATCTCTTCTACCTTACCTTGGCTGATGATCGAAAAAGCTTCTTTTCCAAGACCTGAATCCATGAAAAGATCAATAATATCCTTTAAGCGGACAGATTGATTGTTAATGAGAAATTCACTTTCTCCAGAACGATAGACTCTTCTTGTCACACTGACTTCGTGAAAATCGATCGGCAAAAAGTGATCTTCGTTATCGAGCGTTAATGTCACTTCTGCTAAGTTGACTCGTTTTCTTGAGTCACTTCCTGCAAAAATGATGTCTTCCATTTTTCCTCCGCGGAGGCTTTTTGCTGATTGCTCTCCAAGTACCCAGCGGATCGCATCAGTAATATTACTTTTGCCGCTTCCGTTTGGTCCAACAACAGCTGTAACCCCTTTGACAAAGTCTACAGTCACCCGCTGTGCGAAAGATTTGAATCCTATCACGTCTAAACGTTTGAGGAACATGAGAGTGATCCTCCTTATGTATTTAAAGTACTATTATCTTACCATATGAACTGAAAAAAGATGATGGAAAACAGAGTGAAATCCCCCTGAATCACGAGGGGGATTTTATTGGTTCATATGATGTTTCTGTAATTTAGCAAGTGCTTCCTGTGCAGCATGCTGTTCCGCTTCTTTTTTTGAACGACCATTTCCAATTCCGAGCACTTCTCCCCTAAGGGATACATTTGCTTCAAATTCCCGGTTATGTGCTGGGCCTTTTTCATGCAGGATTCGGTATTCAAGTACACCTTTTCCATCTCGCTGAACAAATTCTTGAAGCTGGCTTTTAAAGTCCATGACATGTGAGAATGCCCCGTCATTAATTTTCGGGTACACATAGGCTTCTAGGAATCGCTCAACAGGCTCAAGTCCTTGATCTAAATAAAGCGCTCCGATAAACGCCTCAAATACGTCTGCTAAGAGTGCCGGACGCTTTCTACCGCCTGTCATTTCTTCCCCTTTTCCTAAAAGAACAAGGTCTCCGAAGGACAGCTCATGCGCTAATGACACAAGTGATGGCTCACATACGATCGCCGCTCTCAGTTTTGTTAAATCTCCCTCGCTCATGGCTGGGTACTTTGCAAATAAGAACTGTGAGATCGTCAATTCTAAAACAGCGTCCCCTAAAAATTCAAGTCTTTCATTATCCTCATAAGGTTTTTTCCGATGCTCATTCACATAAGAGGAATGTGTAAAGGCTTGATAGAGTAGTTTCTCATTTTTAAAGTGTACAGAAATGCGCTGCTGAAATTCTCTGAATTGCTCTAGTTTTTTGCTCTGTTTCTGTTTGTCTTTATATTGTTTTGGCATAGCAACCTCCAGGTAGGCGTCATCGCCTTTAAGGATACTGATTATATGGAGTCTCTCTTTCTACATGCAAGGAAACCGTGCTCCTTAGCATCTGAAAAAGGCTGACAATTGATCAGCTGAATATGTTGAAACTAACATAAATTTTCAAAGTCCCGCCATGAAAATAGACGGGACTTTGTTACGCTTATTGCTGGTTATTTATGTAGTTCACAGCGTCACCGACTGTTGCAATTTTTTCAGCATCTTCGTCAGAAATTTCCATATCGAACTCATCTTCAAGTTCCATAACTAGCTCAACTACATCAAGGGAATCAGCGCCTAAATCTTCTTTAAATGAAGCTTCCATTTTCACGTCAGCCTCATCAACGCCAAGGCGGTCTACAATAATTTTTGATACACGCTCTAATACGTCTGCCATTGCCTTTCACCTCCCCTCAAAGTATTATAGTTGATTCGTTTTTAAAAAACTAGAGAAAACGTAACGAAATTTTGATATTTCTTAGGCCATAACCATTCCGCCATCTACTTGGATGGTTTGACCTGTAATATAACCTGCTCCTTCTGAAGCTAAAAAGACAACGACGTTGCTTATATCTTCAGGCGCACCAAAGCGTGCGAGCGGGATTTGCTTAAGCATTTCTGTTTGAACATTCTCATCAAGCTTGTCAGTCATATCAGTAGAAATAAAGCCTGGTGCTACGGCATTGACTGTAATATGACGGCTTGCCAGCTCTTTCGCTGTTGTTTTCGTTAAACCGATCACACCAGCTTTTGCTGCAACATAGTTTGCTTGTCCAGGGTTTCCGCAAACGCCGACAACAGATGCTACATTGATGATTCTTCCGCTGCGCTGTTTCATCATTTGACGTGTCACAGCTTTTGTACAGTTGAAGACACCTTTTAAGTTTATGTTAATGACATCATCCCATTCATTTTCTTTCATTCTCATGAGCAGGTTGTCCTTTGTAATTCCAGCATTATTCACAAGAATGTCGATTGAACCAAATGTATCAACGGCTTGTTTCATTAATGCCTGTACTTCTTCTGCATTTGACACATCCGCTTTGACAGCAAAAGCCTGCTGGCCAAGTGCTTTGATCTCATCGACGACTTCGTTTGCTTTTGCTTCGTTGCCTGAATAGTTCACCACAACATTGGCACCTTTTTTCGCCAAATCGATCGCAATCGAACGGCCAATACCGCGTGATGCACCTGTGACAACGGCTGTTTTATTTGTAAGCATCAAGAATCCCCCTTGAGTGTTTGAATAGCTGCTTCAATTGTTGCTTGATCTGATACGGAAATGGTCGTCAGGCGGCGATTGACTTTTTTCACAAGACCTGAGAGCACTTTACCAGGACCAATTTCAATAAATGTTGTCACGCCTAAGTCAATCAGGCGTTCTACACTTTCTTCAAATCGAACAGGAGAATACAATTGTTCAATCAGCTTCGTTTCAATTTCATTACGTGATGTCACGATGTCTGCTGTTACGTTTGAAATCACTGGCGTCGCGGCATCAGAAATGTCTAATTTAGATAATACATCTGTGAATTTTTCAGCTGCTGGTTTCATTAATGCAGAATGGAAAGGTCCACTCACTTCAAGTGGAATTGCACGTTTTGCGCCCTTTTCTTTCGCTTTCTCTGATGCAAGTTCCACACCTTTTGCTGTACCGGAGATGACGATTTGGCCCGGACAGTTTAAGTTCGCAAGTTCTACAAGATGACCGCTTTCTGTCACTTCTTTTGTCACTTCTAAAAGCGCTGCTTGGTCTAAGCCAAGAATCGCCGCCATTGCGCCTTCTCCTGCTGGAACGGCTTCATTCATTAATTCGCCGCGCTTTCTCACTGCGAAAACGGCATCTTTAAACAAAAGAGCTCCCGCTGCAACAAGGGCTGTATATTCACCTAGGCTGTGCCCTGCTGCATAATCTGCTTTGATTCCGCTCTCTTCAAATTTCTTTAAGATCGCGATGCTTGTCGTTAAAAGAGCTGGCTGTGCATTATATGTCAGCGTCAGTTCTTCTGCATCTCCTTCAAAAATCATTGAAGATAAATCAAAACCAAGGGTCTGATCTGCTTCTTCAAACACAGCTTTAGATGCTGCTTCTTGGTCAAATAAATCTTTTCCCATGCCAATTTTTTGAGAGCCTTGGCCTGGGAATAAAAAAGCAATTTTACTCATGCTGCTCTACCTCCATTACGACTCATTCGTGTCTTCTTTTTGAACTTCTTGATGAATGATAGCTGAAACGTCTTTTTTAACGATGTCGCGCGCCTGACGAATGGCATGAAAAATCGCATTTTCATCAGAGGAACCATGCGCTTTAATAACGGGTGCTTTTAAACCAAATAATGCGGCACCACCATATTCGGAGTAATCCATTTTAGATTTCATCTGCATTAATTTTGGCTTCATCATACCTGCTGCTATTTTAGCTGTGAAGCTGGATGTTAAGGTTTCTTTCAGCATTTTAAAAACAGAAAGAGCTGTGCCTTCGATCGTTTTAAGGGCGATATTCCCCGTGAAACCATCTGTGACAACGACATCAGCTACACCTTCTAATAAGTCACGCGATTCTACATTTCCTATGAAATTCAAATCTGATGCTTTTAATAATTCAAAGGTTTTTTTCGTTAAATCGTTGCCTTTTTTATCTTCTGTCCCGACATTTAAAAGTCCAACGCGTGGATTGCTCTTCGGGAAGACATGCTCTGCGTAAATAGATCCCATCATGGCATATTGCACAAGATGCTCTGGCTTTGCATCAACGTTTGCGCCGACATCCAATAATAAGAACCCGCTGCCATCAAGTGTTGGCAACGTCGGAGCAAGTGCTGGTCTGTCAATACCATCAATTCTGCCTACGATAAACAGGCCTGCTGTCATGAGTGCCCCAGTATTTCCAGCTGAAATACAGGCATCTGCTCTTCCTTCTGAAACTTCCTGCGCCATTTTCACCATAGAAGAATCCTTTTTACGTCTCACTGCACGCACTGGTTCATCCGTCGGTTCAATGACTTCTTTTGCATCTAAGATCGTGATGCGTTCATGATTTGTTATGTATGATTTGATCTTGCTTTCATCGCCGACTAGTGTAATCTCGATATCTGAAAATGCTTCTAAGCTTTTTTGCACACCGTCAATAATGGCTTTAGGGGCATGATCTCCCCCCATTGCATCGACTGCAATTCTCATGTTATGTGCCACCTTTTACTTTTGTTTTGAGCGATACATGACGAAATCGCCTGAGAAGACAACTTCCTCACCTACATAGCTGTTTACTTCAACTACGGTTCTGCCTTTTTCTTTATCATGTGAGGCAACTTTGGCTTTTGAGACGACTCTTTCGCCTTGTTTGACCTGCCTTGTAAACTTAATATTTGCTTTTGCTGTCAAAGCCAGTTCATCGTCGATGACGGCTACTGCCAGCGAATTTGCCTGGGCAAAAAGATGATGTCCCCTGGCAATTTGGTTACGGCTGAATACATGCTCTTTTCTCACTTCAAAAATGGAAATCGCTTGATCATCAAGCTCTACATCAATCATTTCTCCAATGACTTCATCCAGCGGAAGAGACTTCACTTCATCCTCTAATGTCTTTTCGGCCACGTGCTTAATTCGTTCGCGTAATTCAGGGATTGACAGCTCCAAACGGTCAAGACGAACTGTTTGAATGCTTACACCGAACTTACTTGCCAATTCTTCATCAGTAATGAACGGAGTCGAGCTGATCGTTTGCTGGAGAAGCTTTTGTCGTTCTTTTTTATTTAGTTTCATATGCAGACACCATCCGTACATTTATGACTAGGTACTAATAGTAGTATATAATCTCATAGATGATAAATCAATCCTTGTTTCAAAAAGACAAGAAAATTCCTCCAGCACTTGATCAGCTCAATTTATCTCCGCCTAGCACACCGCTGTCTACGAGTGTTTGCCTAAGTTCTTTGTATTCAGGTTCTGTCCAAAAGGCTTCAGACTGCACGAGCTCTGCCGCATCTTTTCTAGCGGTTTCAAGCGCTCTATAGTCATGAACCATATCTGCCACTTTAAATTCAGGCATTCCGCTTTGTTTCTTGCCAAAGAAGTCGCCAGGGCCTCTTAGTTCTAAGTCCTTTTCAGACAGTTCAAAGCCATCCGTTGTTTCAGACATGATCCGCATGCGCTCTTTACCGGTCTCTGATTTAGGGTCCGCCATTAAAATACAAAAAGATTGATGCTCTCCGCGTCCGACCCGGCCTCTTAACTGATGAAGCTGTGACAGTCCAAAGCGGTCCGCATCATAAATGACCATGATGGTCGCATTCGGCACGTTGACACCAACTTCAACAACTGTCGTTGACACAAGGATTTGCACTTCATTGGAAGTGAAATCTCTCATCACTTGATCTTTTTCATCACTGGCAAGTTTCCCATGCATTAAGCCGATCGACCATTTTCCCCGATACGCCTCTGTCAGCATGCTGTGAACATCAATCGCATTTTGGACATCCAGTTTGTCTGATTCTTCTATAAGTGGACAAATAATATACGCTTGTCTGCCTTTTCTCAGCTCTTTATCAACAAAAGCAAGAATCCGCTCAAGCATGTCATGCTTCACCCAATACGTTTCAATCTGCTTTCGGCCGGCTGGCAGCTCATCAATGACTGAGACGTCCATTTCTCCAAATACTGTGATGGCAAGCGTTCTTGGAATCGGCGTTGCGGTCATAAACAAAACATCTGGGTCCTGCCCTTTGCTTCGCAGCTTTTTCCGTTGTTCCACGCCGAACCTGTGCTGTTCATCTGTAATAACAAGACCAAGCTGCTGAAATTCCACTTCGTCCTGGATAAGGGCATGCGTGCCGACTAAAATATCAATATCTCCCTCTTTCAGACGTTCAAGCAGTTCTCTGCGGCGCTTTCCTTTCACTGAACTCGTCAAAAGAGCAATATTTAGCCCCCATTTTTCAAATAGCTGATACAGTGAATCGGCATGCTGTTCTGCCAAGATTTCAGTTGGCACCATCAGCGCACCTTGAAAGCCGGATAAATGAGCGGCATAAAGGGCAATTGCTGCAACAGCTGTTTTCCCCGATCCAACATCCCCTTGAAGAAGCCGGTTCATCCGGTACGGGGATTCCATATCTGACATAATTTCATCCAGCACTCTTGATTGTGCTTTTGTCAGCGGGAACGGCAGGCTATGAACAAACTCAAAGACCGCCTCTTTTGAGAACGGATGCTGGATGCCTGATGTTTTTTCTCGTTCTTTTTTTCTGATCGCCTGCATCTTCAGCTGAAAGATGAGAAATTCCTCGTACACGAAGCGTCGTCTTGCTTGCTTGAGCGAGTCTCTCGTTTCAGGGAGATGAATGGTTTTTAGTGCTTCTTGATAAGACATGAGTTTATAAGCAGCTACAAGCTGCTTTGGCAGTGGATCATCTGCATGGTCTACATAGAGTGACAACGCTTGTTTTACAAATCGTCTCATCATCTTCACGGTTACATTTTCTTTGACTGAATAAACAGGTTCTATACTGCCATCTTGTTCGTGTGTTCCTTTTTTAAATTCCTGCACCATAATGGATTGCCGGTTTTTATCCCACTTCCCTGTAACTGATACCGTATCGCCTAAAACAAGACTTCGTTTTAAATAAGGGCGATTGAAGCATATAGCTGTAATCAAAAAACGACCGACAAGCAGCCTGAATGTCAGCCTGCTTCGTTTTTTTCCATAATAGGTGAGAACGGGCTCACTGTGCACTTTTCCTTCAACTGTGACACGTTCGTCATGCCTGACTTCCTCTAAGTTGCGAAGCTCATAGTCGTCATATCGATAAGGAAAGTAGCCGAGTAAATCGGCTACTGTGTAGATTCCAAGTTCATTTAGTGTTTTTTCTGTTTCTTCTCCAATCCCTTTGAGGGCAGAGATCTTATCTTGCAATTTCTGTATCACGAGATGAGGTCACACCTCCGAAAATCTTCTTTTCAAGCTCCCTTGCTGTCGGTGTTGCAGCAAGTCCGCCTTGTGCAGTCTCACGAAGAGCTGTTGGCATCGTTTGACCAATTTTGTACATCGCATCAATGACTTCATCACAAGGGATGCGGCTTGTAATGCCGGCAAGTGCCATATCTGCTGCAATCATCGCATTAGAAGCGCCCATTGCGTTTCGTTTCACACATGGCACTTCCACAAGTCCTGCGACTGGATCGCAAACAAGACCCAGCATATTTTTTAGGGTGATGGCCATGGCTTCAGCGGATTGCTGCGGCGTACCGCCTGCCATTTCTACAATGGCTGCTGCTGCCATACCTGATGCAGATCCTACTTCTGCCTGACAGCCGCCTGCTGCACCAGAGATACTTGCGTTATTGGCGACAACAAAACCAAATGCACCAGATGTAAATAGGAATCTGACCATCTGTTCCTTTGTTGGCTTTAATGTTTCTTTCACCGCAAAGAGCGTTCCTGGCACAACACCTGCTGAGCCAGCTGTAGGCGTTGCACAGATCGTTCCCATTGCTGCATTCACTTCATTTGTTGCCACTGCCTTACTCACGGCATCTAAAATGGTATGACCAGACAATGTTTTGCCTGATGCGATATATGCTTGAAGTTTCACCGCATCCCCGCCTGTTAAACCAGATAATGATTTCACACCTTTCAATCCGTTTTCAACGGCCTGTTCCATCACTTCTAGGTTGCGGTACATCTGCGAGAAAATGTCTTCACGTGACTTCCCTGTCACTTCCATTTCTTGAGTAATCATAATTTCTGAAATGGAGGTATTCCGTTCTTCTGTTAGCTGCACGAGTTCTTTGACGTTTTTAAACATCATACATAACCTCCTTGTTGTTACTCTGCAATTTGTGTGACTTGAATAATGTTTGGCAGCGTCTCAAGCTCTGTTAAAACCGCTGGATCAATATTCTGATCCACTTCAATCGTCATGAGTGCTTCTTGCCCGACCTCTTTACGTGCCACTTCCATATGACCAATGTTGATGGCGAATTTCGCTAACACATTGGCAACTGCTGCAATCGTCCCGTAGCGGTCGTTATGAACCACAAGAATGGCCGGATGATTCCCTGAGAGTCTCAGTTCAAAGCCATTTAATTCTGTGATTTCAATTTTACCTCCGCCAATGGAAATCCCGATTAATTCAAGGCTTCCATTCGCATCTGAAATTTCTACTTTTGCTGTATTTGGATGCGCTGGTACCGCATCTTCTTCTTTAAACTCAATGTCGATTTCTTTGCTTTTTGCAATATCAATCGCTGTTTTAATTCGTTCATCAAATGTATCAAAGTCAAGAACACCGCCGATAATGGCTACATCTGTCCCGTGTCCTTTATACGTATCTTTAAAAGAGCCATAAAACGACACAACAATTCGTTTCGGTTCCCTTCCGAACAAGCTGCGAGCCACTCTTCCAATACGAGCCGCACCCGCCGTGTGCGAACTTGATGGACCAATCATGACGGGTCCAATAATATCAAACACACTTCTAAATTTCATAGGTCTTCCCCTCTCATCACCAATCACAGATTGGTTTGTTACTCCCTTTAGACTAATGGATTCATTCGATTCCCGCAACTCATTTCACCGATGAACACATAGTAAAAAAATGCAAAAGAAGAAGAAGGGCTTCATGTGCCCTTCTTTCTTTATTCAACAGCCAAAATATATGAATAAAGCGGCTGTTTTCCATCGTGGACTTCAACTTCTACATCTTCAAATGTGTCTTCAATATATGCTTCTAAAGCTTCCATCTCATCAGATGATGCATCTTCCCCTTTGATGATTGTGACAATCTCATCATCTTCTGTCACCATTTGGGTCAAAAGCTCTTTTGCTGCATCTAATTGATTTTTAGCTGTTAAGGTGATTTTTCCATTGTATAGGCCCATATAGTCGCCTTTGGCAATGTCGATCCCATCAATTTGGGTATCTCTCACTGCAAAGGTAATTTGGCCGCTTTTCACATGATCAATCGCTTCTAACATCGCTGCTTCATTGTCTTCATTTGAAGCTGCTTCATTGAGAGAAAGAAGTGCCGACATTCCTTGAGGAACGGTCTTTGTCGGAATAACAACGACCTCACGACTTGAGACAGTTGCCGCCTGTTTAGCTGCCATGACAATATTAGAATTATTAGGTAAGATAAAGACGGTTTCGGCATGAATGCTATCAATTGCTTTGACAATGTCTTCTGTGCTCGGATTCATTGTCTGTCCGCCTTCAATGACGACGGATGCTCCGATACTTTTAAACAAGTCAGCAATCCCTTCTCCCATTGCGACACTCACTACTCCAAAACGCTGTTTTTCAGCAGCTGTTGCTTTTGGTGCAGCAGGCGAGTGATCTTTTTCTTCATTGACGATCGAGCTATGCTGCTCTCTCATGTTTTCAATTTTCATATTAATTAAGCTGCCATAGCGCTGTGCATATGATAAGACATCTCCTGGCTGCTCTGCATGAATATGAACTTTTGCAAGCGTATCATCAGATACCACAAGAAGTGAATCTCCGAATTCGCTTAATTCTTCTCTGAAGGCATTTTCGTCAAAGGACTGTTTGTCTTCTTCGAATTTCACCATAAATTCTGTACAATAGCCAAATTCAATATCTTCTGTGTTCATATGGCTTTGTGCACTTTTATGATGCTCTGCACTCACTAATTCTTTTAATGTTGGCAAAGAGGCCGTTTTAGGAGGAAGCTCTTCTCCTCTTAATGAAGCAAGGAAACCTTCATATACACAAAGAAGCCCTTTACCGCCGCTATCTACAACGCCGACTTCTTTTAAAACAGGAAGGAGATCTGGCGTGCGGTCAAGTGATGCTCTTGCTTCCTCAATCGTTAATTCAAGCACACGATCGATTTGGTCTTCTGTTGTTGAAACAGCAACCGCTTTCTTTGCTGCGTCCTTTGCAACCGTTAAGATGGTTCCTTCAATCGGTTTCATGACGGCTTTATATGCTGTATCAACACCGGCCTGCAAGGCAAGCGCAAATTCTTTTGCGTCAATTGTTTCTTTTTGTTCTATATTTTTGCTGAAACCTCTGAAGAGCTGAGACAGGATCACACCTGAGTTTCCTCTTGCCCCCATTAACAGCCCTTTCGACAGAGCCACCCCGACCTTACCAATGTGATCGGTATTTGTTTCTTCAACTGCTTTTGCCCCTGAAGTCATTGACAAATTCATATTTGTCCCCGTGTCTCCGTCTGGCACTGGAAAAACATTTAACGCATCAACAATTTGTGCGTTTTGAGAAAGATGGTGAGCACCTGCAAGAATCATTTTTGCAAATGAGCGGCCACCCAGATTTCTAATAGACAATATATTTCCTCCTTACTACGGGTTCGTAACTTTTACTCCTTGTACATAAATGTTGACTGAGTCAACTGAAAGTCCAATCGTGTGATGAATCGTATATTTGACTTTCGTTTGAACATTATGTGCGACTTCTGATATTTTTGTACCGTAGCTGACGATGATGTACATATCAATATGAATGCGATCTTCTTTTTGACGCACAAGAACACCCCGGCTGAAGTTCTCTTTGCGGAGAATATCCGTCAAGCCGTCCTTTATTTGATTTTTGGACGCCATGCCAACAATACCATAGCAATCGATCGCAGCGCCTCCTGCCACCATTGCAATGACTTCATTTGATATATCAATTTGTCCGTATTTCGTTCTAAGTTCAATGGACACATTGGTTCCCCCTTTTTGAGAAATTGCCCTGAGTTATCACTATTTTACTATAAGACCCTTCTTTTTAAAAGAAATCATTCAATCCGACCCAATCCTACTTATACTATAGCCTTGAATTTTTATCAAGATGTCAAGGTATTTTTCTTGAAAGAGGAGCAAACAATCCTTGCAAACCCCTTGAAGCTGTGGTAAATTATTAAAGTATCTTGAGGCATCTCTAAGTACGTATATGAAGAATATGATGATGTTTTCGCAGTTAGGAGGGAAACAAATGGCACGTAAATGCGTTATTACAGGCAGAAAAACAAAAGCTGGGAACAACCGTTCTCACGCAATGAACTCTACAAAACGTACATGGGGCGCGAACCTTCAAAAAGTTCGTATTCTAGTGGACGGTAAGCCTAAAAGAGTATATGTATCAGCTCGAGCTTTGAAATCTGGTAAAGTTGAGCGTGTATAAGCAAGAGTAAACGCCTGCTACAGTTAAATGTAGCAGGCGTTTTTATGTGGAAATAAAGGAGATTACTCATTAATCTTTCTTAAATGAACCAAGCATCGCACGGACAATGCCGCCAAGAAATCTAGGCAGTTTGATTGTATAAAATTTCATTTTGTCCCCCTCCTAAAAGTACCGCTTGCAGCACAATTGAGCTTAATCAGCCATCCACATTGATAGGTTGGTCAATCTTTGCTTCTTACCATTATTAATATGCCTTCATGAAAAGAAAAAGTACCATTTGAGTGGATGAGTTCGTTACTAATACATAGTGTGGAACCAGGCTCAATATGACAATTTTTCAGAGGATATTTGAAACCTTTTAATGTCAGCTTTTCAACCGATGTACCGAAGGGCAAAAACGACACATATTTTTTATCCGGGTCTTGTTTGATGTCGTATGTACCAGGTCCAAACATTTGAATGATATTTTGCTTATCTACAAGGGTCATGCTCTGTTTGTGGTGAATGCCTTTATAAAGGAGATGGATATTCCCAAGAAAATGATCTGCTCTTCCGCCTGTGATGCCGTAAATTTGAATATGTGCTGGATTCTGACGCAAAGACCAGTTCAGCGCAAGTTCTAAATCCGTTTCATCTTTCTCTGCCTGAAATAGATTGAGTGCAGGCAATTTCTTTTTCAGTTCATGAAGCTCCTCTTCTGTCACACTATCAAAATCACCAAATGCTCTGTCAGGTACAATGCCATGCTCTAGTAAGAAAAGGGTTCCCCGATCTACGCCGACCCAGAGAATGTCCTCCTCAGATGCTTCAAGATCAAGCGGCGGGATGTACGAAAAAGGACCGCCGGCTACGATATGTATGTGCATGATTACGCTCCTCTCCATTGAAAAAGAACCAAAGATCACAATGACTTTGGTTCTTTTTCTTATGCTTCTCGAATGGCCTGAATGGCCGCCGCGCGGTCTTCTTTCCCATATACCGCTGAGCCGGCAACCAGTAGATTAGCGCCTGCTTCTTTGCAGCTCTTTGCTGTCTCTACATTGACACCGCCATCTATTTCAATGAGTAAATCGGTTAAGCCCTTTTGTTCACTAAGTGTCTTTACTTCTTTTACCTTTGAGAGAACAGAAGGAATAAACGCCTGTCCGCCAAAACCAGGGTTCACCGTCATGAATAAGACTAGGTCAACATCCTCTAATACATGCGCGATTTGAGAAACGGGTGTGTGCGGGTTTAAAACGACCCCTGCTTTGACACCTTGTTCTTTTATATGCTGAATCGTGCGATGTAAGTGTGGACACGCCTCGACATGAACAGAAATAATATCAGCGCCCGCTTTTGCAAATGCAGGGATATACTGGTCTGGCTGCTCAATCATTAAGTGAACATCGAGCAGCAGCTTTGTATGCGGCCTGATCGCCTCCACTACATTTGGTCCAAATGTCATATTCGGCACAAAATGACCGTCCATCACATCAATATGAATATAATCCGCTCCACCTTGTTCCACATCACGGATATCTTTCGCAAGATTGGCAAAATCGGCTGATAAAATGGATGGTGCAATATAAACCATGATTTAGTACCTCGGCTTTCTGTCTTTAATTTCAGTTAAAAACTCTAAATAATGCTGATAGCGATACTCTCTGATGCGATCGTGTTCTATTGCCTCTTTTACTGCACATCCAGGCTCTTTTACGTGCAAACAGCCCCTGAATTTACATTCTGCACTCTTCTCTCTGATTTCTAAGAAATAGAGCCCTAAATCTTCCGCTTCGATACCTGTAAATTCAAGCGAGCTAAATCCTGGTGTATCGGCAATGAGCCCTTCAGCCGTTCGAATGAGTTCCACATGTCTTGTTGTATGTTTCCCCCTGCCAAGATGGGAGGAAATATCATTTGTTTTCAGTGCTAAATCAGGACTCATCGCATTTAAGAGGGAAGACTTCCCTACACCCGATTGACCTGCAAAAACAGTAATCTTGTGATGGAAATACGGGGTCAGCTTTTCAATTCCATCCCCTTCGATCGTCGATGTTAAATGAACGTCGTATCCAATTTGGCGATAGTCTTCTGCATAGGCTTGAATCGTTTCTCGCTCTTGCTCTGTTTTCAGCAAGTCCATTTTTGTGATGCAGATAATCGGTTCAATCTGGCTCTCTTCAACAAGCACTAGGAATCTGTCTAACAGCGATGTACTAAAGGTCGGCTCTGCTGCTGAGAAAACGAGCACCGCTTGATCAACGTTGCTAATAGGCGGCCGAATCAGCTCATTTGTCCGCTCTTTTACTTCCAGCAAATAGCCTTCCTTATCGTTATCTGCTTGATAGACGACATAATCTCCAACAAGAGGGGTTATTTTGTTTTTACGAAAAATCCCTCTTGCTCTACACTGAATTACTTTGCCACTTTCTAGAGACTCATCCAGCACATAATAAAATCCGCTTAATGCTTTAATAATTTTGCCCTCAGGCATAAAGTCCCT
Source organism: Bacillus sp. 005/A4HT-01/001 (assembly GCF_004634445.1). NCBI lineage: Bacteria > Bacillati > Bacillota > Bacilli > Caryophanales > Bacillaceae > Bacillus > Bacillus sp. 005/A4HT-01/001. The sequence goes on along the minus strand of NZ_SEIZ01000003.1, from coordinate 521,081 downwards.
CCTTTATTCATCATCAGGGTATTCAATCGTTTTGGAGCTCACTACTTTATCATCCACAGTCACCTGATAGTATCCTTTTTGACCAGGTTCTATCTTAAATTTAATCGTTCGCTCAGTGGGCGCAGTGATTTTAAAGGTTTCATATAAATCAGAAATGCTATGTTCTGCGTCATCAATAGATATTTGAACATTCATTTCTTGTCCTTCTGTTTCTGGTTCATATGGGATCGCAATCTTTTCAGTCACTGTTTTGGCTGGTTTCTCTTTTGGTCCAAGGGAGAACGTAATTTTAACCGTATCACCAGGTTTAACAGCTGTCCCCGCTCCCGGTTCCTGCTTCATGACCTCACCTTTCGGCACATCGTCAGAATATGCTTCTTTTTCATCTAGCTTTAGTCCATTATCCTCTAGATAATTTGATGCGGCCTGTTTACTATAGGTCGTTAAATCCCGTAAGGTAATATCGGCAGGGCCTATACTGACGGTCAATGTGACCTCTTCATCTGCTGCGACAAGTTCTGTATTTGCGGAAGGTTTCTGTTCCATGACAATGCCTGATTCTGTGTCATTATCATTCACTTCCTCCACAACAACCTGTTTAAACCCTTTTTTCTCTAATAGTTCTTTTGCTTTCTCGACCTTTTCACCTGTTACATCAGGTAATTCGGTTTTTTCTTTACCTGTACTTTGATAAAGCTGAATTTCTGTCCCTTCTTTTACCTTAGTTCCGATTTTCGGGTCTGTTTTGACAACCAGCCCTTTTTCAATCTTCTCGTCGGCAATATCAATGGGTTCAGAAGCGACGGTAAATCCGGCTTTCTTTAAGGTGTCTTCCGCTTTTTCAACCGTCATGCCAGAAACATCGGTCACCTCTACGTCCTTTGGAAAGAGTAATCCTGGGAAGACCGTGATCGCTAAAATGGTCGCAGCCGTCAAGACAAATAAGATCGATGCTACAATCCACGGCCATTTTTTCCGTTTTTTCTTCGGCTTTTGTTTCTCTTTTTTCTTTGGTTTTTGAACCGGGTGGACGGCTGTTTTTTCATTGTCTTGATCGACTTGATGATCTTTTATAATAGGAATGGCTTTTGTTGCTTCATGATCTTCTTCAATGACAAAGCGCTTTTCTTTTAGTCTTGCAGGGTCAAAAGCCGTTTTTAAGTCTTTTTGCATTTCAGATGCATCTTCGTATCGATAGAATGGATCTTTGGCCATCGCTTTTAAAATGATGTTCTCCACGCTTTGTGGTACAGAAGGATTCCACCTTCTCACAGATGGCGGCTCTGATTGCAAATGCTTCAGTGCGACACTGACAGCGGATTCTCCTTCAAATGGCATGCGTCCTGAAATCAGCTCATAAAGAACAATACCAAGTGAATAAATGTCTGACTTTTTCGTTGCAAGACCGCCGCGCGCTTGCTCTGGGGACAAATAATGCACGGAACCAAGAACAGAATTCGTATGGGTAATGGTCGCTGAGCTAAGTGCCATGGCAATGCCAAAATCAGTGACTTTGATATTCCCCAAGTTGTCTATTAATATATTGTGAGGCTTAATGTCTCGATGGACGAGCTGTTTCGCATGGGCTTCTTCCATCGCCGCAACGACTTGCTCCATAATGCGAACGGCTTCTTTTGGATGAAGCGGTCCATTGGCGTGTATGTATTCTTTCAGCGTCATCCCTTCGACATATTCCATGACAATATAATAAATGTCATCTTCTTCTCCTACATCGTAGATACTGACAATATTCGGATGATCTAAGCTGGCTGCTGATTGCGCTTCTCGCCGGAACCGTCTAATAAAATCATCATCGCTTGCAAAGTCAAACCGTAAAATTTTAATCGCCACTTCGCGATCTAAAATCATATCCTCCGCCAAATAAACGTTGGCCATTCCGCCTCCGCCTATGGCGCGAAGAATTTGATAACGGCCGCTGATCCTTTTTCCGATCAACACTTGCTGTCACCCTCCTCTGTTTGGGAGGAGATTTCTAACAGTACTGCTGTAATGTTATCTTCACCGCCGTTGTCATTCGCTGTTTGAACTAACTCTGTTACTTTTTCATCTGGTGCGGTTGTTTGCGATAAAATCTGAATCAGATGTTCTTCTTCTACTTTATTCGATAATCCGTCTGAGCAAAGCAAAATTTGATCTCCTGGATCCACTTCAAAAGTTCGTGCATCAATTTGAACGTGTTTATCCGTTCCTAACGCTTTGGTCAGCACATTTTTTCTTGGATGATATTCTGCATCCGCTTTTGAAATCTCTCCTGTTTTCACTAACTCATTCACTAGTGAGTGATCATCTGTTAATTGGGTCAGCGCGCCTTCTCTTAGCAAATAGCAGCGGCTGTCACCAATATGGGCAATTGTGACCGTTTGCAAATGAACAAGCGCACAAACGATGGTCGTCCCCATTCCTTGGCACTCCTCATTGTTTTTCGCATGTTCGTATACTTGGTCATTAATATCGCTAATTTTTGAGATTAACCAATTTTCTTGATCGGCTGGTTTATTTGGAATTGAAGATGTTTCCTGCCAGTATTCTTTTAAAGAAGAAACTGCCATCTTGCTGGCTACATCACCAGCAAGATGACCTCCCATTCCATCTGCTACAACAGCTAGAAGTGTGTCTTCTTTTGCTTCAAAAATACCTGCATCATCTTCATTATGCTGACGGACTTTTCCTGTATCGGTTTGAAAGGCTGCCCTTATCAACATTCGTCACCTCGTCTCTTCCTGACGCTCCTTCGCTCTTAGCTGACCGCAAGCAGCATCAATATCATGGCCTTGCTCTCGTCTAATCGTTACGTTTACGCCTCGTTCTTTCAGCGTTTTTTCAAATAGGAAGATTTGTTCTCTTGGTGTTCTCACGTAATCTCTTTCTGGTACATAGTTCACCGGGATGAGGTTTACATGGCATTTGATTCCTTTTAATAAATCAGCAAGTTCTTCTGCATGATGGACTTGATCATTGACTCCGCCAAACAGACCGTATTCAAAGCTCACGCGTCTGCCTGTTTTTTGAATGTAATATTCAATAGCTTCCATTAATTTTGGCAGCTTGTATGCCTTATTGATTGGCATGAGGCGGCTTCGAATGTCAGTATTTGGTGCGTGCAGGGAGACAGCAAAGTTGATTTGCATTTGCTCATCCGCAAATTGATAAATCTTTGGAATGATCCCGCTCGTCGAAACGGTAATATGACGTGCACCAATATTTAAACCGTTGTCATGGTTAATGATTTTAAGGAATGCAAGCATTTCATCAAAGTTATCAAACGGTTCGCCAATACCCATGATGACAACTGAGCTGACGCGTTCATCTGTTTCATCAAGCGCCTGTTGTACTTTCAATACTTGGGCCACAATTTCTCCTGCTTCAAGGTTTCGTTTTAACCCGCCAAGTGTAGATGCACAGAATGTACAGCCAATTCGACAGCCAACCTGTGTTGTGACGCAGACAGAGTTGCCGTATTCGTGGCGCATCAGCACTGTTTCAATCGTATAACCATCATGTAATTCAAATAAAAACTTGATCGTTCCATCTTGAGAAGTTTGTTTGATCACTGTTTTTAAAGTCGTGATGGCGAATTGATCTTTTAATTTTTCTCTTAATTCCTTTGATAGGTTAGACATTTCATCAAAGGATGTGACGCGTTTTTCATAAAGCCACTCAAAAATTTGTGTTGCACGGAAAGGCTTTTCGCCTTGTTCCTTTAACCAGTCTTTGATTTCATTTAGCTCAAACGAGTAGATCGACGGCATGTCTGTTTTCAGTTCTTTTCTTACTTTTTGTTTTTGTTCTGTCATTTTTTATCCCTTCTTTCTCATGCTGCAAATAAAGAAACCATCTGTTCCGAAATAATGAGGAAGAATTTGTACACTTCCGTTTTGAACAAACGGAGCAACCTGCTCAGGCAGCCGTTCATTAAGAGATAGATCGGGTTCGAAGTCTTGGTGTTCTTGTAAAAACGCATGAATCACTTGTTGATTTTCTGTTGGATCCATTGTACATGTACTGTATACAAGGGTTCCGCCTGGCTTTAGCAGCTGGGCTGTTTCATGCAAGATCGATTGCTGAATTGTCGCAAGTCTTGCTGAGTCTTCCGAGGACTTTGTATATTTCATATCTGGTTTTCGTCTGATGACGCCAAAACCTGAACATGGTGCATCAATGAGAATACGGTCAAACGAAGCATCATAATAATGGTCGGATGCTTTTCTTGCATCAAGCGCTTTTGCCTCAATATGCGTTAAGTTCAGACGCTTTGCCGCCTGTTTAATCAGTTTTACTTTGTGCTCATGTAAATCAAGAGACACAATGTTCCCCTCATCGTTCATTCGCTCTGCGATATGTGTTGATTTACCACCAGGAGCGGCACAGGCATCAAGCACCATTTCTCCCGGCTGAGGGTCCAGCGCTCTTGCGACAAGCATGGAGCTTTCATCTTGGATCGTGACAAAGCCCTCTTGAAAGAAAGGAGTGGATACGATAGATCCTTTCATGAGTTTGAGTGCATCCTCAGATAGGTCGCCGAGCTCTGTCTCAATTCCTGCCTCCATGAGTTCTTGCTGCAGTGCAGTGCGGTTTTTTTTCATTTGATTGACACGCAATGTCTGCTTTGGCGGGACTAAATGAATACGGCACATGCTTTCTGCTGCTTCAAAACCGTACGCCTCCACCCATTCTTGTACGAGCCATAATGGATGGCTTGTCTCAACCGATAGCCGTTTGACCGGATCTTTGATCGCATCAAATGATGGCACGCCTTCTCTTTGCACAGAACGAAGAACGCCGTTCACTAGTGAAGAAATGCCTTTATGTCCGCGCTTTTTCGTTAGTTCCACTGCTTCATGGATGGCTGCACGATCTGGAATTTTTTCAAGATAAACCATCTGATAAAGAGACATCCGCAAAAGCTGCATCACCCATGGAGCCACTTTTTGCGGTTTTTTCACAAAGGGTGTGAGCATATAATCAAGTGCCAGCTTGTTTTGCAGTGTACCGTATACAAGTTCTGTTAATAGCGGTTTGTCTTGATCGGAAAGTTCTTTCTCTTTCATCACTGACTGCAAAAGCAAGTTACTGTAGGCTTGATTTTGTTCGAGTTTGATTAAAGCGTCTAGCGCTACTTCTCTCACATTACTTTTCTTCATTGATTAGCCCTAATTTCTGTCCAATTTCGATATTTGCGCCTCTTAAGAAGTCTTCACCGCTCATTTTTTTCTTTCCAGCGGGCTGTACACTCGTTAATAAAAGGCCTTGCTGATTTCCTGTTCCAACGACTGGTCCTTCTTTTTGAAGCTCAATCACTTTCCCAGGTTCTTCTGGTGCTTGAAGCGGCACTTTTTTCGCTTCCCATACCTTTAAGTTAGCACCGTTCCATTCAGTATAGGCAACTGGCCATGGATTTAAGCCGCGAACTTGGTTGTAAAGCTCTTCTCCTGGCTTGGTCCAGTCTAATCTTTCCTGCTCCCGCTTAATATTTGGTGCATACGTTGCTGCCTCTTCATTTTGCGGAATTGGCGAGATAGACCTGCTTAACACATTTGGAACGGTGTCTTTTAATAAGGCCGCACCAGCCACACTTAATTTATCGTGCAGTGTTCCGACGTTGTCTAATTCATCAATTTCTACTTCTACTTTGCTAATCATGTCACCTGCATCAAGCTTTTCTACCATATACATGATCGTCACGCCTGTTTTCTTTTTGCCTTGCAGGATCGCATAATGGATCGGTGCACCGCCTCTTAGTTCTGGCAGCAGTGAGGCATGAACGTTGATACAGCCAAATTCAGGTTCATCAAGTAATCTTTTTGGCAAAATTTGTCCGAATGCTGCTGTTACGATCAAATCTGGCTTTAACGCAAGCACTTTATCAATTTCTTCATCAAGACGTACCTTTTCAGGCTGTAAAACTGGAATGCCGTGTTTTAAGGCTTCTACTTTTACAGGAGGCGGCGTGAGCACTCGTTTTCTGCCTTTCGGGCGATCTGGCTGTGTGACGACCCCGACCACTTCGTATCCTTCTGTTATAAGTGTTTGCAGCACAGGTACTGAGAAATCAGGGGTTCCCATAAATACGATACGTGCCATTTTCTTCACCCTTCCATTTCCGCAAGTTCTTTTTCTGTATACGTTTGAATGATCTTCGACGTGAATAATACACCGTCTAAGTGATCAATTTCATGCAATAAAGCTCTTGCTAAAAATCCTTCTGCTTCTATTGTAAATGGTTTGCCTTTCTTATCAAAGGCTTTCACCTTCACATAATTTGGTCTTTCAACCGTTCCGTACAAAGATGGAAAGCTCAGGCAGCCTTCAATGTCTGTCTGGCTCCCTTCCACTTCAAGAATCTCAGGATTTACTAAGTCAATCCTCCCAGAATCTTCTCCGATATCGACCACGGCGATTCTTTTTGAGACGCCGATTTGTGGTGCGGCTAGGCCGACTCCATCTAGTTCAAGCATTGTATCATACATATCATCCAGCAGTTTTTTCAGTTTTTTATCGAATGTATCAACAAGCTCTGTTTGTTGTTCAAGCACGTCTGCAGGATGTAAGACTATCGGTTTGATTGCCACGAAAAGACCTCCGTTTTACATCATCATATATGGATTCATATCGATTGATATCATCAACTGTTTTTGTTCCATTTCTTTTTGATAATGATCTTGTATTTTTCGTAATAAACTTGCCAGTTCATTTTCCCTTTTGTATTTTATCACGCATTGATATCGATATCTATCTTTGATCTTAGCGATCGGAGAAGCAGCAGGACCGAGAATTCTTGTATTCGGTGCACAATTCATTTTCAGGAACTGAACAATTTTGTCTGTGACATGCGCTGCCTTTGTCACTTCTTCATGTGATACAGTCACCATCGCCAAAAAATAAAATGGCGGATAGGACTGATGACGACGGTGCAACATCTCCTGCTCATAAAAGGCTTCATAATCATGCTGTTTGGTTAATTCAATACTATAATGCGAAGGTGTATATGATTGAATAATGACTGACCCCGCTTTTTCATGACGTCCCGCACGTCCGCTTACTTGCGTGAGAAGCTGAAACGTTTTTTCACTTGAACGAAAATCAGGGATGTGAAGAGACGTATCCGCACTAAGGACACCGACAAGTGTAACATCTGGGAAGTCTAAGCCTTTTGCAATCATTTGCGTCCCAAGCAGAATGTCCGCTTCTTTGTTGCCAAAGGACGTAAGAAGCTTTTCGTGCGCACCTTTCCGAGAGGTTGTATCTACATCCATTCGGATGACCCTCGCTTCTGGCAATACCTTCGTCAGCTCTTCTTCCACACGCTGCGTGCCTGTACCAAAATAGCGAATATGCTCACTATGGCATTCTGGACATTCTGCAGGTACAGGAGCTTCGTGACCGCAGTAATGGCACTTCAGCCGTTTTTGAAAGCGGTGATAAGTGAGAGAGATCTCACAATGAGGACATTGTTCCACATATCCGCAATCCCGGCACATCACAAAGGATGAATAACCTCTTTTATTGAGAAATAAAACTGCCTGCTCTTTCCTTTCAAGTACTTCTTTTAACCTGAGCATTAATTCTTCTGAGAACATGGAGCGGTTGCCGTTTCTTAATTCTTCTCTCATATCAATTAAAGAAACGTGCGGCAGCTGCTGCTGATTGACGCGCCGTTTGAGCGTCAGCAGTGTATACACACCCTTTTTCGCACGCGCATATGACTCAAGTGAAGGCGTTGCACTGCCTAATACAACCGGACATTGGTGCCGCCCTGCTCGTTCAATGGCCACATCTTTCGCATGATACCGAGGCATTTCTTCTTGTTTATATGACGATTCGTGTTCTTCATCTATAATGATCATTCCTAGATTTTCAAACGGGGCAAAAACAGCCGATCTTGCGCCAACGACAAGCTTGACTTCCTTGCGGTGGATTTTCCGCCATTCATCGTATTTTTCCCCAGTCGATAAGCCGCTATGAAGGACAGCCACATTGGAGCCGAAGCGCTCTTTAAAACGCTGGACCATTTGAGGCGTTAATGAAATTTCAGGAACTAGGACGATCGCTTCTTTTCCCTTTTGGAGGACATGATCAATCGTCTGTAAATAAATTTCGGTTTTACCGCTTCCTGTGACCCCGTGCAGTAAAAACGTTTCATGTTTGTCATCGCTCACTGCTTGATGAATGGGTTTTGCCGCTTCTGCTTGCTCTGTTGTGAGATCAAGAGGAGTAGATGGTGTAAACTCCCTATCCCGATAAGGATCTCGATAAATCTCTTCATAGCTTTCTGTTAATAGACCTTCTTGAATCAAGGCTTTTATCGTTTGAGAACTAGCACCTGTTTGCTGCTGCAAATCTTTTGCTAAAAACGTCGTTTCATTCGCTTGAAATAAAAAGGTAAGCAGCACCTTCTGTTTCACCGCATTTTTCTTTAACTGCTTCTGTTTTTCTTCAAGTTTTTCTTTCGTAACTGCTACCTGAAGTGTCCGCACCTTTTTCTTTCCGGATTTTTGTGAGACGTGATATCTGACTTCTAGATGGCCTTTTTGGACATGCTTTTGAATAGGCTTCAGCTGTTCAGGCGGAATGTCAGCGTAAAGGATGCTCTCTTGCTGACCGAAAAGCTCTTTCAATGACTGCGGAAGTTCCTCAGCTGATAACACCTGAATTTCTTTTTCATATTTTGCTTTCATCGCTGCTGGAAGCATCGATTGAAGCGCCGTAATATGATAGGACAATGTTTTTTCCGTCAGCCAGTGGGAAAGCTCCAATAGCTCATCTGTCAGAACAGGAGATAAATCAAATAAATCGACAATGTCCTTGATGTTTCCTGACTGTACGTCTGTTTCTTCTTTGATTTTTGTCACAAACCCTTGAATCTTCCTTGGGCCAAAAGGAACCACTACCCTCATACCAGCCTTGACAAGGCCTTTAAAGCGGTCTGGCACACGATAGTCAAATGGCCTGTCAATGGCTTTCGTTGTGACATCGACGATCACTTCAGCAATCATGCTCGATCACGCTCTTTTGGCAGCAGCTGTTTTGCCTCCTGTAAGATTTCAAAGGCAAGGTCTTTTTTACTCATCATTGGCAGCTCTTTTTTTGTTCCGTCTGCTTTGATCAATGCTGCGACATTCGTATCTGTGCCAAAGCCTGCGCCCTCTGCTGCAACATTGTTCGCGACAATCATATCTAAGTGCTTGGATTCGATTTTCTTTTTCGCATAGTATTCTACATCCTGCGTCTCAGCTGCAAAGCCGACTAGCACCTGATGTTCTTTTCTTTTCCCAAGCTCTTTTAAAATATCTTTCGTCCGCTTAAATTCAACCGCTAGTTCACCGTCTTGTTTTTTCATTTTATGAGAATACGTCGTGACAGGCGTATAATCAGCAACGGCTGCTGATTTAATCACTATATCTGCTGTCTCGTATACATCTAACGCTGCTTGATACATCTCCTCAGCCGATTCCACTTGCACCACATCCACATGCTCAGGCGCAGTTAACGAAACAGGTCCTGAAATGAGCGTGACATCAGCCCCCATTTGCTCGGCAGCTTCTGCAATGGCATAGCCCATTTTCCCAGAAGATCGATTTGAAAGAAAACGAACAGGGTCGATCACTTCTCGTGTAGGGCCAGCTGTGACCACGACTTTTTTACCTGAAAGCGGCAAACTGGCTGGCTCATCAAAAAACGCACGGATGTGTTCAACAATTTTTTCAGGCTCCTCTAAGCGTCCTTTTCCAATGTAGCCGCATGCTAAATAGCCTTCACTTGGCTCTATAAACCGGTAGCCGTCTTCATATAAAGTGCGGATGTTCCGCTTGACAGCTGGATGGTCATACATGTGCACATTCATAGCCGGTGCAACCCATACAGGAGCTGTTGAAGCAAGCAAGGTCGTTGTGAGCATATCATCAGCAAGTCCTGCGGCCATTTTACCAATGGTATGTGCTGTTGCAGGGGCAACAAGAATGAGATCGGCCCAGTCAGCTACATCAATATGCGCAATGACTTTTGGATTGTTTTCTTTAAATGTATCCACATACACCTCATGCCGAGATAGGGCTTGAAAGGTGAGCGGAGACACAAACTCACGGGCAGATTCTGTCATAATCACTCTTACGTTTGCGCCTGCCTGTACGAGTTTACTAGTGAGTGCAGCTGCTTTATATACGGCGATTCCTCCGCTGACGCCGAGCAAAATATTTTTTGACTGTAACATTTGTTTGTCCCCCTTAACGGCCTTTTTCACAAATTCGTCTACAATTCAAAAAAGTCAAAACCAATCATAGTTTTGACTTTTTTGAACGTATCGTATCTGCATGGCAGAAGCGATGTTATTCTTGCTCTTCTTTTTCAAATGTCAAAAGACCAGCATCGATTTCTTCAAGAGCTTTCCCTACAAATTTATAGGATTTTGTGTTTTCGATTTGTTGATCTTGATGGATTTGCATTTCACGTGCACGGCGTGCAGACACTGTGACAAGTGTATATTTTGAGTCAAGTTTGTTCATCAATGAGTCAATTGAAGGATCTAACATGGTTTATTCTACCCCCAGCATTTTTTTATATCTTGGTGCGACTCTGTCTCTTCGCAGGTGCTCTGCAAGGACGATCGCTTTAATTCTTTCACATGCAAGCTCGACATCGTCGTTTTCAACGACATAGTCATAAGCATCCATCATTTCAATTTCTTCTTTTGCAGCAGCCATTCGGTTACGGATGAGATCCTCAGATTCTGTCCCGCGTGTAATAATGCGGTTTTGAAGTTCTGAAAGACTTGGCGGTGCAAGGAAAATAAAGAGACCTTCCGGGAATGCTTCTCTTACTTGAAGTGCACCTTGCACTTCGATTTCAAGGAAAACATCTTTTCCTTCGCTCAATGTTTGTTCTACATAGTCAACAGGCGTGCCGTAGTAATTCCCGACATATTCTGCCCATTCTAACAGCTTTTTGTTTTCAATCATATGTTCAAATTCTTCCCTGGTTTTAAAGAAATAATCAACACCATTTCTTTCACCTTCACGCGGTTTGCGGGTTGTCACAGAAATAGAGTATTCAAATTTCGTATCTTCCTGGGAGAAAATGGCTTGTCTGACCGTTCCTTTTCCAACTCCCGAAGGTCCAGAGAGAACGATTAAAAGTCCTCTTTCTTTCATAATGGCGTATTACCCCTGCCCTTCATCTATGATTTCTTCTTTTACAGAAAGTCTTTGCGCGACAGTCTCAGGCTGAACGGCAGATAAGATGACATGGTCACTGTCCATAATGACAACAGCACGGGTTCTTCTTCCGTATGTCGCATCAATGAGCATGCCTCGATCTCTTGCGTCTTGTATCATTCGTTTAATCGGTGCTGATTCCGGACTGACGATCGAAATCATCCGATTCGCTGAAATGATGTTTCCAAATCCGATATTGATCAACTTTATGGTCATCTTCTTTCGTCCCCCTGTAATATAAACGTCTCTAGTCTCGCCGAAAGAGACGCACTGTAAACAGCATACACAATGACTATTCTATATTTTGCACTTGTTCTTTTATTTTTTCAATAGCGCTTTTCATTTCAACCACCAGCTTTGTTAAATGGTGATGGTTTGCTTTTGATCCAATCGTGTTCACTTCACGGTTGAGCTCCTGTACAAGAAAGTCAAGCTTTCGTCCGGCAGCGCCGCCTTGCGTCAAAATTTGCTGGAACTGCTGAAAATGACTTTTCAGCCTGGTAATCTCTTCTGTAATGTCACAGCGATCAGCAAAGATGGCCGCTTCTGTGGTCAGCCTACTCTCTTCAAGCGCCTCTCCGATCCATTCTTGCAATCTTTGATTCAATCGTTCTTTGTACTGACTCACAACCTCTGGTGCAAACACTTTGATTTCTTCTGTAAATGCCTCGAGTTCAGACAGCCTGAGTTCACAGTCTTTTTGAAGTGATGTTCCCTCCTGCTCTCTCATGAAGCAAAGCTCCTTGACAGCTTCTTCACAAGTGTCTATCAGCAAATGCTCCAGCTGCTCATTTCGGCTGACTGACTCTTCCACCTGAACAGCCTGTTCCAGCTTCAGTAAGTCATGTGCATGCTGAATACCTGAAATATGATAGCGGTCCTCAAGGTCTTTTGCGGCTTTCATATATTCATCAAGCAGCGGCCAGTCAATCTGTAAAGACCGGCTTGCAAGTTTACCGCCTTCAATCGTAACAAACAGCTCAATTCGACCGCGCTGCACGTGACGAAGAATGATTTTTTTTAATGTATCTTCGAAATATAAAAGCGGCCTCGGCAAACGGGCATGAACCTCTTTAAAACGGTGATTGACCGATTTTAGCTCAACTGACACTGTCAGTTCACCATCCGTTTTACTCGCTTGGCCGAATCCCGTCATACTGCGTATCATGTGAAAACACCCAATTCTTTCATATTAATAAAATGAAAAAGGTAATAGCAGACACTATTACCTCAAAATTATACCATAACCAATTATTTTTTTCTTGTCAAAAGTGATCCTGCCAGTAAAAAAGTTGGCAATGCAGACATACCGATGATCAGAAGCCAATCGACTGGTGCGACCGCCACCGTTTTGAAAATTGGCTGAAGCGGCGGATAATAAATGACCACAAGCATCAGCAGCAGGGAAGACACAACAGCGCCGATCAAGTACATATTCCCAAATGGATTGCGTTCAAAAATAGACCGTTCACTGCGGCAGTCAAACACATGAATGAGCTGCGCCAAAACGAGTGTGCTGAATGCAACCGTCTGCGCATATTGAAGATTGTTCGGATCACGGTGATACACAAACATAAAGGCTAACAAAGTGGCAATCCCGATCAGAAACCCTCTTGATATGACCTTCCAACCAAGCCCTCTTGCAAAAATCCCCTCTTTCATGTTCCGCGGCTTTCTCTTCATGACATCGCCTTCTGGTTTATCCATTCCAAGTGCCATAGCCGGCAAGCCGTCTGTGACAAGGTTTACCCACAAAATTTGAATTGGAACGAGAGGCAATGGAAGCGCAAGAAGCATCGCAAACAGCATGACCAAAATCTCTCCCACATTCGATGCCAGCAAATAGCGGACAAATTTGCGAATGTTTTCATAAATATTCCGGCCCTCTTTAATAGCGGATTTAATGGTCGCAAAGTTGTCATCAAGCAAAATAAGAGAAGAAGCTTCTTTGGCAACGTCTGTTCCGGTAATCCCCATGGATATACCGATATCCGCCTGTTTAATCGCTGGCGCATCATTCACCCCATCACCTGTCATCGCGACAATATGGCCATTTTTTTGATAGGCCTTCACAATTCTCAGTTTATGCTCAGGTGATACACGGGCAAAGACGTACACATCTTCTGCTGTTTGCTCCAGCTCTTTGTCGCTTAGCTGATCCAGAGCTTTTCCATCAAGCACCTTTCCTTGCTTCGGTAAGAGACTTAAATCTTTAGCGATCGCTTTAGCCGTTTCTACGTGATCGCCTGTAATCATCACTGTTTTAATGCCAGCATCCCGGCATTCTTTAATCGCTCGTCTCACTTCAGGGCGAGGTGGATCAATCATGCCCTCTAGACCGATAAATGTGAGGCCAGTTTCTGCCTGCTGAACAGAGGTGATTTTTTCTGTCAGGCTTACTTTTTTATATGCAATCGCAATGGTTCTGAGCGCTTGTCTTGCTAAACCTTGAATGGCAGCTTCTGTTTCTTGCCGGTGGGCCTTTGAAAATGAGGCGGTGCGTCCGCCGTGCATCATATGACTTGAACGTTTCATCAGCACATCTGGCGCCCCTTTGGCAACGACATACCGCTCCTTCTGATTCGTTTCCACGACGACTGACATCATTTTTCTTTCAGAGTCAAAAGGGAATTCCTCCACCACACGAAATCCCGCTTCGATGAATTGCTCTGTAAAACCCGCTTTACGCGCAGCGGTTAGAAGTGCTCCTTCTGTCGGATCGCCATCAAGTCTCATCTCTCCGTCTTTTTCAACGATGGTCGATGTATTACAAAGTGCTCCGTATAATAGCACCTTTTGCAGGCTTGGATGTTTGTCTACATGGACAAGTTCTCCGTTTAAGGTAAAATCACCTGACGGCTCGTACCCAGTGCCAGAAATATTCCATGTTTTCCCCTCTGCCCATACATGTGTCACTGTCATTTTATTTTGTGTCATTGTGCCTGTTTTATCTGAGCAAATAATCGAGGCGCAGCCGAGTGTTTCCACAGCCGGCAGCTTTCTGACAATGGATTTTTGTTTAATCATCCGCTGCACACCTAAGGAAAGTGCGACAGTGACGATCGCCGGCAGTCCTTCTGGAATCGCAGCAACAGCGAGAGATACACCCGCTAAGAACATATGATACAAATCATGACCTTGCACCACACCAAGAACAACCACAAGAACAGTTAAAAATAATGCAGCAACAATTAAAATTTTCCCCAGCTGCTCAAGGCGTCTTTGCAGCGGTGTTTCCATATTACCTGCTGAATCCAGCATACCGGCAATTTGTCCCATCGCTGTATTCATCCCTGTACCAATGACAACCCCTACACCGCTTCCTCTTGTGACAAGCGTCCCCATAAAGGCCATGTTCGTCAAATCTCCAAGTGAGACATGATCTCGCGAGAGCGGACTCGCATGTTTGACCGCTGGGATGGACTCTCCAGTGAGGGCAGATTCTTCGATTTCCAAACTCTTTGTTTCTAGTAATCTGACATCTGCCCCAATTCGGTCCCCGCTTGAAAACTTCACAATATCTCCCGGCACGAGGTGCTTGGACGGGATCTTGACCCATTCATTGTTTCTCCTTGCATAGACATGCGGCGTTGATAATTCCTTTAGTGCTTGGAGGGACTTTTCCGCACGGCGTTCCTGATAAAAGCCAAGCACACCATTTATCAGCACAATCGCCACAATCGCCACAGCATCAATGTATTCACCTAAAAAAGCAGAAATAATCGTTGCCGCAAGCAAGATTAACACCATAAAGTCTTTAAATTGCGCTAAAAAAATAACGAACGCCGACGCCTTTTTCCCTTCATGTAATTCATTTGGCCCATGCTTTTCAAGCCGCTTTTGCACATCTTTTTCTGACAGTCCGTCACCTATCGATGTATTCATTGTTTTTAATAAATCGGTTTGGTTCAGTTCATGCCAATTCATTTGACCTCGTCCACTCCTCTTTTGTTCTCTCTCTTATGCAGTGTTCTATAAGCCAGTTTATTCAGACTCGTCCTAAATCATGCTATAATAATAAGACTGCCTAAAGAACGAGAAAACGTAAGGTTCTTTCAGTAGATTTGTGTGAAAGAAGAGGGTGTATCCAACATGTCATTTGACGGCATTTTTACATATGGTATGACAAATGAATTGCAAGAAACATTAACTGGTGGAAGAATTTCGAAAATACATCAGCCCTACAAGCATGAGCTGATTTTTCATATCCGGTCAAAGGGGAAGAATCATAAGCTTCTTTTATCCGCTCACCCGAGCTATGCAAGGGTACAGCTCACTGAGCACCATGATGATAATCCGAGCGAACCGCCAATGTTTTGTATGCTCCTCAGAAAACATCTTGAGGGTGGGTTCATTGAACGTTTTGAACAAATTGGGTTAGATCGGGTGATCGTGCTGCACGTGCGAAGCCGAAATGAAATTGGCGATGAACAAACCCGTAAGCTGTATATTGAAATTATGGGCAGGCACAGCAACTTAATTCTCGTGGAGGACGAAACGGAGCAGATCATTGACGGACTGAAACATCTTTCTCCATCTGTGAACAGCTATCGAACGGTGCTACCAGGACATCAATATCTTCTGCCGCCGGCACAGCAAAAGCTGAATCCTTTTGACGTGACGAAGGAAGATATTTTAAAGCATTTACGTTTTCAGGAAGGGAAAATCGTCAATCAAATTGTCGATACATTCTCTGGGGTTTCTCCGCTGTTTGCTAAGGAAGCTGTCCACAGGGCCGGCCTTGCCAATCAGGAAACGATTCCAAGTACATTGCTCGAGATGTTTCAGCTCATTCAGGCGCATTCTTTTACCCCTCAGCTCACGAGAAAAGATGGGAAAGAGTATTTTTATTTATTAGAACTTCAGCACGTCGATGGTGACATGAAGACGTTTGATTCTCTTAGTGGGCTACTTGACCGCTTTTATTTCGGAAAAGCTGAAAGAGACAGAGTCAAACAGCAGGCGGCTGATCTTGAACGTTTTGTTGCGAATGAAAAAAAGAAAAATGAAAACAAGCTAAAAAAACTAACAAGAACGCTTGAAGAATCTCAAAATGCGCATAAGTACCAGCTTTATGGTGAATTGCTTACTGCCAATATATATGCGATTAAAAAAGGGGATAAAGAAGCGACTGTCATCAATTATTATGATGAAGAAGGCGGAGAGATCACGATCCCGCTCAAAACAAACAAAACCCCTTCTGAAAATGCACAAGCGTATTTTACAAAATACCAAAAGGCAAAAAATGCAGTAGAGGCCGTAAATGAACAAATCAAGCGAACACATGAAGAAATTGTTTATTTTGACGAGCTGATCCAGCAGCTGTCCTCTGCCTCACCAAAAGATTTAGAGGAAATAAGAGAAGAACTGGTGGAAGGAAAGTATTTGCGTCCCAAACAAAAACGCAACGCCAAAAAGAAAAAACCATCGACCATTCAGCTTGAAGCATATGAATCCTCTCAAGGAGTTCCGATTCTCGTTGGAAAAAACAACAAGCAAAATGAATATTTGACCACAAAGGCGGCAGCTCGTGATGACATTTGGCTGCACACAAAGGATATTCCTGGATCACATGTCGTCATTCGTCACAAAGCGCCTGATGAACAAACCTTGCTTGAAGCAGCACAAATTGCTGCCTACTTCTCAAAGGCAAAAGAATCAAGCTCCGTCCCTGTCGATTATACGAAAATCCGGCATGTGAAAAAACCAAACGGAGCAAAACCGGGCTTTGTCACGTATGATCAGCAGCAAACATTATTTGTAACGCCTGATGAGGATGTTGTCCTAAAGCTGAGAAAATAAAAAAGAGCCGATTAAATCTTTAGATGAGATTTTATCGGCTTTTTCTTTGTCGTTTTTTTCTTTCTATATAGAGCTCATCGAGTGCATCTACATCCTCTTGTTCAAGCAAGGTCTCAATGGCCTCAGTCAGCTGTTTAGTGCGGGCTGGGCTTGCACCACTCGTAGATACAGAGATTGTCACTTTTCCTGCCCTCACAACCTTTGGCACAATCACATTGCCAAGCTCTGACTGGCTCACACAGTTGACGAGCTGATGAGGAAGCGCTGATTGCGTCATCCACTCGTTTACTGAAGGATCGTCTGTAGCAGCGACAATCAAAAATGCATCCTTTACATCTTCCGCATCAACTTTCTTTTTCTTCCAAGTCAGCTGATATGTCTCAATAAGATTCGCCATTTCATCACAAATGTCAGGGCTCACAATGGTTATGCTGCATGGCTCCATGCATAGCGCACTCGTCCTTCTAGCCGCAACCCTTCCACCGCCGGCAATCAGCACGTGTTTATTGGTTAGATCAAGATGAACTGGAAGCATGGCTTTCTCCTTGAAAACGAAACGCATCCTCTTTGTTTAAGATGGTTTCCTGCACACGTTCAATATAAGCTGCTTTTACATGGGGATGAAACCCAATATATCGGCAGACACGGACATCTCGCAACCGCTCTCTCGCCTGATTCGCTTCACTCTCAATCTCTTTCATTAAAATGCCGGTAAATAAAAGATAAGGCACGAGATAGACAGGCGTATCGTCATCTACTGTTAACTGTGCTAAGACGTCACGATAATTCGGTTCACACGCTGTAATAAAACACGGAAAAACTTCTGCACAAGGCAACAAACTTCGGACATCATCTGCAATGCCAAACACATCCCGTTTTACATCTGGATCAGAGCTTCCACGGCCAATTAAGAGAATTTTTGCGTGCTCTCCCTTGTATCCTGCTTCTTCAATCCTTGCGATAACCGCTTTCGTGACTTCTTGGTTCACGCCTATAGGTCTTCCATATGTCACCTTCACTTGTGGGAAACGTTTTTGTACTTTCACAATCTCATCTGGAATATCTGATTTGGCATGCATGGCAGTTAAAAGGAGGAGCGGGACGATCGCAATGTGGGTTGCTCCTTTTTGTACACAAGTCTCAAACCCTTCTTCGATTGAAGGGTCCGTCAACTCTAAAAAACAAATTTCTTGGATATCTGCTTCCACTAACGGCATACAGCTTTTCATAAAAGAAATGGCTTTATCCTGTGCTTCTTTTACCCTGCTTCCATGCCCAACATAAAGGACAGCTTGTTTCATTTGACTCCTCCTTGCGACCTTAGTTTTATTCAGACGAAAAGACACGATGTCCACACGTGTCTTTTCATCTTTGTTTTCATTTCTCAATCAGTGCTGGTTCAAACCAGTTCAACTTTTGATGAAAGTGAACGACATCTCCTACCACGATTAAACTTGGGTGCTCGATCCCTTCTTTTTCAACCGTTTCAGATAGTGTCGCCACCGTGCAGCAAGTCGTCTTTTGCCTTGTGGTCGTTCCCCAGTGAATAAACGCAGCTGGGGTTTCAGGATTCCGCCCATTTTTCAAAAGCAGCCGCTGAACTCTTTCCACGTTTTTGACGCCCATGTAAATGACAAGGGTATCAATCCCCGTCGCCAGCGCTTCCCACTTTTCTTCAAAATGTTCATCCTTTTGATAATGCCCTGTCACAAACGCAACATTTGAGCTGAATTCTCGGTGCGTGACTGGAATGCCTGCATAAGCAGCGGCTGCAATGCCAGAAGTAATCCCCGGGACAACTTCATACGGAATACCATGCTCAGCTAAGCATTCGATTTCTTCACCGCCACGGCCAAATACAAAGGGATCACCGCCTTTTAGACGAACGACTATGTTCCCTTCCTTCGCATAAGCAACAAGCGCTTCATTAATCGCTTCCTGTCTCATCGTATGATGATTTGGCAGTTTGCCGCAATAGATCAACTCCGCCTCCGGTTTGGCATGGGCAAGAATCTCTTGATTGACAAGACGATCATATAAAATGACATCTGCCTGCTGTATTGCCTTATGGGCCTTTAGCGTAATTAAGTCTGGGTCACCCGGTCCGGCACCAACAATGTATACTTTCCCCATCTTGCTTTCTCCCCCTGCCATCAGGCGATTATTTCGTTTTATCCTTTACATAATCAACAAGGCGCTGTTTTGACTCCTCGCGTGATAATTCACCTGTATCTAGGACGAGCTCAGGCGCAGCTGGCTCTTCGTATGGTGAATCGATTCCCGTGAAAAATGGAATTTCGCCGTTTCTTGCTTTTTTATATAATCCCTTTGGATCACGCTCTTCACACACGTTCAGATCACATTTCACAAACACTTCGTGAAATTCTCCGTCTTCGACTAACTGTCTTACGATTTGGCGGTCTTCTTGAAATGGTGAAATAAAAGCAGTAATGACAATCGTTCCTTGCTCAACAAATAATTTCGCCACTTCACCGATGCGCCGAATGTTCTCTTTTCTGTCGTCATCTGAAAAGCCTAAGTCTTTATTGAGTCCATGACGTACGTTATCGCCGTCAAGGACTGTCACTTGGTACCCCTGTTCAAACAGCTCTCGAGCCGCTGCGTTGGCGATCGTCGATTTACCTGAACCGCTTAGACCTGTCAGCCAAATGATCCCGCTTGTATGGTTGTTTTTCTGTTGATATTCTTTTTTAGTAATAGATGAATCATGCCACACGATATGTTCGTTGCTCATGTCATATCCTCCTTTAAGATACCGTCGTTTTTAATCCTTCGATTAATGTTTCAATGACTTCTTTTCGGCTGAACGTGCTCGGTGGTAATTCACCATTTCTTAGCATCGTTCTGACCTTTGTACCTGAAAGAATGACATGTTCGCTTTTATCATGTGGGCATGTTTTTGGTGTTGCCATGGCTTCACATGTATTGCAGTAAAAGCTGTGCTCAAATTTTAATGGTGTGATCCCAATTTCTTCGCTTGTAAATTGTTCAAATAGCTCCTGCGCTTCGTATGTGCCGTAATAATCACCAACACCTGCATGATCTCTGCCGACAATAAAATGTGTACAGCCATAATTTTTACGCACAAGCGCATGAAAAATCGCTTCCTTTGGTCCAGCATAACGCATGGCAGCAGGAAAAACACCTAAAAAGACGCGGTCTTTCGGGTAATAACCGTTCAGTAACACTTGATAGCTTTTCATTCTTACATCTGCTGGAATATCATCAGATTTTGTTTCACCAACAAGTGGATTTAGAAATAGACCATCCACTGTTTCCAGTGCTGTCTTTTGAATGTATTCATGCGCACGATGGACTGGGTTTCTCGTTTGGAAACCGACAATGGTTTTCCAGCCGTTTTCTTTAAAATGTTTTCTTGTTTCTTCTGGCTCATACGTAAATTGCGGGAAAGGTTTTTCACTGCGTTTTGTCAGTGTAATTTTACCACCAATATACGTGTCACCGCGTTCAAATAATTTTTTCACGCCTGGGTGATTGCGGTCATCTGTTTTATACACATTCACTGCTTCTTTTTCCTTATCAGGTGTGTATTGATCTTCCACCTCAATGACCCCGTATACTGTTCCATTATACGATAGACGAACAATGTCACCTTGATTGATCTCCGCTGCTTTTTCCTTTGTGACAGGCAAAGTAATCGGAAGAGACCAAACGACACCACTTGCTAGTCGCATACTGCTGACAACTGCTTCATAATCAGCTTTCGTTAAAAACCCTTCAATTGGACTATACCCGCCAATTGCGATGAGTTCAAGGTCTGCAAAAGAGATGGCATCCAGCTCAATTTCTTTCGCAGCTGTGCTTAGATCAAATTCTTCATTTACTCGATTAATTAATACGCCACCATGTGGTGTTAAACTCATTTGTTCATCTTCCTCTCAATGTTCATATTTATTAGATGTTAATAGTCGGATTTATATTTAAATCCCGCCGCCCTGTTCATGAATCGAGCTGCTCTCATTTTTAACTGCCTTCATAAGACTCAGTGCACCTAGTGAAGCAAGCAGTACACTCATCATGATAAAGATAGAGTAATAGTCTCCTTTTAAGAAAAGGCTTACTAGCAAATAAGATAGACTAAGTGATAAGAAAGGTGACACAACCCATACCTTCAGCATTTTTTTCACAACATGTTTATGAAAAATGTTCGGTCCACCCTTTGCCATACCTAGCCCAATAATGGACGAGGAGGTAATTTGAGTAAGGGGAACAGGGAGTCCGAATATAGAGCTGACGATGACAAGTCCTGCACCGGTGCTCGATAATAGAATGCCTTCACCCGTTTGATAGCGTGTAATTTTCTTTCCGTTTGTTTCTAGTACCCTTCTTCCTAGAAGCAGCGCCCCAATGGCCACAAAGATTCCGCCGTAAAGGGTTCCTTGCCCGACTGATAAAACACCTGACGCGACAAGCGGGCCGACCGCATTGGCGACATTGTTCATGCCGGCTGAAAATGCTTCTAAAAACCCACTGATAATCAAAACAACAGATAAGATCAATGTACCTTTTTTGGATAATGTTCGTTTAGGGAACAATCTGATGATTTTGACAACAGCAAAGGTAAAAACAAAGGCAACAATCGGAATAATCACCCAAAAAGAGACAATGACTAAGATCGATTTCACATACAGCACTTTATATGCGGCTGCCACACCGACCACAGCTCCTACTGTGACCTCACTTGTGGATAAAGGAATGGCCAAGAGATTCGCTATGAAAAGTGATAATGCGGCCGAGCCAATGATGATACACACAATTTCAAGTGTGATGACAGATTCCGGCATAATCCCGGAGCTGATCGTTTTGACGACCTCACCGCCGCCAATCACTGAACCTGCTAATATTCCAACCGCACAAACGCTGAGCGCGTATATTGGCTTTTTGATCGCACCTGAACCATATGCGATGCCCATCGAAGCGGCTGCTCCGCTTGCGCCAATATTTAAAGCAAAGAATAAGCTAAATAAAATTGCGGCGATTTCCATACATTATACTCCCTTACTCATGTAATCCGCACTCAGTCTTTGCTGTCCCTGACCATCTTCCAGAACGCAAATCATCAGCAGTAAATGCCGGCTGTGTACAAGGTGCACACCCGATGCTTGGATATCCTTGGTCATGCAGCGGATTATAAGTAAGATCCTCTCTAGACGCATATCTCCATATGTCCTTCCACGTCCAGTGGATGAGCGGACATACTTTAACTGATTGGAATTTTTCATCCTTATTTAAGAAGTTCGTACCTGCTCGTTTAGGCGACTGCTCTCTTCTTAAACCAGACAGCCATGCCGGATAGCCAGATAGTGCCTCTTGCAATGGAATGACCTTTCTCATATGGCAGCAGCTTTGAGGATTCGTTTCCCATAATTTATCACCATGCTGCTCATTCTGCTCTTCCACCGTCAGCTCAGGTGTTTTCAGCACGATGTCTAAACCAGGATATCTTTCCTTAACTGCATCAATGGTGTCGTATGTTTCCTTGAAATGCAGACCTGTATCTAAAAAGACAATTCTTGCATCTTTTTTTACTTTCGCAATAAGATCGATCAGGACAATGCCCTCAATGCCAAAACTGCATGCATAAACGAGCTGATCACCATAGTGGCCGTACGCCCATTTCAGCACAGATAGGGCCCCTTTATACAAATCGTCCTCTTGAAATGTAATGGACGGCTCTTGCCAATTTTCATAAGTTAACATTGTTTCTCCCCTTCCGGAGTACTGCTTCTATTGCTATTCTCCGCACTACTTTAATCTGATTTTTTCATTTTTTTCCACTTGAATCACTTGACCGTCCTGAACGATCAACGTAATTGAACCGAATTTCATATCCCCAATCAGCTCTTGCATATGCTTCACTAAGTCCTCATCCTGGTTTTGTTTCAGTTCCATCTCCTCTTCCTCCTCACCGTTAAAATAAAAAAACTTTCTTTCAGTCCGAAAGAAAGATGAGGAAGCTCACGATTTCCTTATCTTTCAAAATAGAATCATTTTGCAGGAAGTAGCACCTTGCAAATCGCAGGTTGCCGGGCTTCATCGGGCCAGTCCCTCCACCTCTCTGGATAAGAGTTTTAATTTGTATTAAATATTAACACAATTCAAACAAAAGTCAACCCGACTTTATTGATAGGATTAGTTTTTATTTAAATTTGAGTCTATTTTACTATTTTTAACCAAATAAAAAACTGTGCAGCGCAGCACAGCTTTTTTTAAAACAAAACAAGCTTTTTAGACCGTTTCTTCCATCCAAGATTCAGACGAAGGATCCTGTCTCCAGCGTTTTAGTTTATTCATAGCAGAAGACTCGATTGCTTTTAGCTCAAGTGCCACTTCTGTCAGTGTGTCATAGTCTGTCAGCGTGACATAGGGAATGTTTTTCTCTTGAAAAGCCGCAGTTGCTTTTGGCAGTCCATAAGTGAAGATCGCAACAACTCCGAGTACGTCACAGCCTTCTTCTTCTAGAGCCGCTACAACTTCAAGAACGCTGCCTCCAGTTGAGATGAGGTCTTCTACGACAACCACCTTTTGTCCAGGTGATACGGCTCCTTCAATTTGATTTCCTTTTCCGTGTGCTTTTGGTTTACTTCTTACATAACACATCGGTACGTTCAGACGATCAGCTGCTAATGCCGCATGAGGAATGCCAGCTGTAGCTGTACCTGCGACAACTTCCGCTCCTTCAAAATGAGTGAGAATCAAGTCTTTTAAACCTTCCGCAATGTCCCCTCTGACCTCAGGATAAGACAAGGTGAGGCGATTGTCACAGTAAATCGGTGATTTGATACCGCTCGCCCATGTAAATGGTTCGTCTGGTTTTAAAGAGACAGCTTTGATTTGTAATAAATGCTTCGCGATTTTCGTTTTCATCCGGCAGTCACTCCCACTCTTTCAAAATTTGTTGATAAGCTTCCACTGGGTTTGTGGCTTTTGTGATCGATCTTCCCACAACAATCTGTGAAACACCCTGCTCTTTGGCAAAGGCAGGTGTCGCCACACGCTTTTGGTCATCCGTTTGATCATTTGGTAAGCGAATTCCTGGCGTCACAGTGAGAAAGGAAGGAGAGATTTGTTCATGAAGCTGTTTTGATTCATGAACAGAGCACACCACACCATCAAGTCCACTTTCATATGCCAATTGTCCATAATGAAGCACAGCCTCTTGCAATGGGCGGTCAATTAGTAATTCTTTTTTCATCATATCTTCTGACGTGCTTGTCAGCTGGGTCACTGCAATAATACCCGGGCGATTTTGCCCGGCAGGGGTTCCGCTTTCAAGTCCCTCTACGGCCGCCTGCATCATTCTTTTCCCGCCGGCTGCATGTACATTCACCAAATCAACACCAAGTGCAGCAAGCCTGTTCATCGCTTTTTGCACAGTTGTTGGAATGTCATGAAGCTTCAGATCAAGGAAAATACGGCAATTTTTTTCTTTCAGTGCGTCAATAATGGCAGGACCTTCTTGGTAAAACAGCTCCATGCCAACCTTTACGAATAATGGAGTGCCTTCAAAACGATCTATAAAGGCGTGCGCCTCCTGTCCTGATGGAAAATCAAGCGCGATGATGGGCAAGTGCTTCATGTTTCCAGCTCCTTCCGATGCATTCCTCTACAGATGAATACCCATAAGCCGCTAACACATTCGGCAGTTCATCAATGATTTCCGGGCAAATAAATGGGTTCACAAAATTGGCTGTCCCAACAGCTACCGCACTTGCGCCAGCTAGTAAAAATTCAAGTACATCTTCAGCGCTTTGCACCCCGCCCATCCCAATAATCGGAATAGAAACGGCCTGACTGACCTCATGCACCATTCGGATGGCAACAGGTTTTACAGCAGGACCTGATAATCCGCCTGTTTTATTGGCAAGAATGGGTTTGCCTGTCTTTAAATCTAAACGCATCCCAATCAAGGTATTGATCATGGTGAGTCCATCCGCTCCAGCCGATTCAATCGCTTTAGCAATCTCAACGATATTGGCTACATTAGGTGACAGTTTCACATAAACAGGAACGGAGGAAACTTCCTTAACGGCTTTTGTCAATGTAGCCGCCATTTCTGGATCGGTCCCAAAGGCAATTCCACCTGTTTTCACATTCGGACACGAGATATTCAGTTCAAGGGCGTGAACATTACTTGCTTGACTAATTTGCTTCGCTACTTCAACATAATCATCAACTTGTGATCCAGCAACATTGGCAATAATAGGGGTATCGAACTGCTCAAGCCAAGGTAATTCATGTTCAAGCACGCCTTTTAGACCTGGATTTTGGAGACCAATCGCATTCAGCATACCGGCTCCTGTCTCAGCTACCCTCGGTGTCGGGTTGCCAAATCTCGGTTCAAGGGTCGTGGCTTTAATCATGATGCCGCCCAGCAAGGAAAGGTCATATAATGATGCGAATTCTTTTCCAAATCCAAAACAGCCTGATGCAGGAATGATTGGATTTTTTAGAGATAAGCCGGGTAATTCGATGTTTAGCATGATAGCGCCACCTCCTCCGCTTTAAAAACAGGTCCATCCAGACAAACTTTAACGTACGGTTTCTCGTGCTGATCGGTATGACAGACACAAGCAAAGCATGCACCGATTCCGCAGCCCATTCGTTCTTCCATTGAAATATAGACAGGCTTATCGGGATAAGAGTCTTTTAGTGCTTTTAACATAGGTGTCGGTCCACAAGAAAGCAAGACATCAAAGTCCAGCTCATTCTCTTCAATGACATTTGTCACGAAACCTTTCGAACCATATGTCCCATCTACGGTTGCGATAAACGTATCTCCGAGTGCTTGAAACTTCTCCTCATAGAATACATCCTTTTTCGATTGAAAACCGAGAACATGCTTTACGATGACGCCTTTTTTCGTTAACCGCTTAGAAAGTTCATATAGCGGAGGCACACCGATTCCTCCACCGACTAATAATGCGGTCTGTCCGGCCTGAACGACTGAAGGGTCATAGCCGTTTCCAAGCGGTCCTAACACATCGACTGCCTCTCCCGCCCGCTTTTGGGAAAGGAGCTTTGTGCCCTCTCCCTCTGCGCGGTAAATGATGGTTGCTTCTTGCTTTTCGGCATGAATGTTGGCAATACTGATCGGTCTTCTCAGCAGCGGTGTCATGGATTCACTGACCTTTATATGAAGAAACTGTCCAGCTGTTTGAAAGGATTCAACAAGATCACCCTTTAATGTCATTTCGTAAATATGATCAGCGATCTCTCGGTTTGAGACGACCGTCAAGTATGCTTTTTTCATATCGTTACTGTCACCTCAGCATTCGTTTTCACTTCTGGCATTTCATCTGCTCTAAATGTCATGCTCTCTAGCACTCTTAAAATCGCTTCCGCTGTATCTAGTGACGTTAAGCAAGCGACACCATTTTCAACAGATTCACGTCTAATTCTAAAGCCGTCTCTTGCCGGCTGTTTTCCTTTTGTTAAGGTGTTGATGACAAATTGGGCTTCACCATTTCGAATGACATCCAGCAGATTCTTTCCTTCTTCTCCTATTTTGCCGACAACACTTGATGGAATGGAGGCTTGTTTTAAGTAATTCGCTGTTCCTTCTGTTGCTAAAATATGATAGCCGATGGAATGGAATCTTCTTGCAATTTCAAGTCCTTCTTCTTTATCTTTATCAGCCACTGTCAGGAGAACCGTTCCGTCTTTTGGAATTTGAATACCTGATGCAATCAATCCTTTGTAGAGGGCTTTTTCGATTGTGACATCTTTCCCCATGACTTCACCTGTTGATTTCATTTCAGGCCCTAGTGTAATATCTACTCTTCTTAGTTTTGCAAAAGAGAAGACTGGAACTTTCACATATACGCCTTCTTGCTCAACATGAAGCCCTTCTTGGTAGCCATAGTTTTTCAGTTTTTCTC
This sequence comes from Bacillus sp. 005/A4HT-01/001, assembly GCF_004634445.1. Lineage (NCBI taxonomy): Bacteria > Bacillati > Bacillota > Bacilli > Caryophanales > Bacillaceae > Bacillus > Bacillus sp. 005/A4HT-01/001. Next base: position 494,128 of record NZ_SEIZ01000003.1, on the reverse strand, counting down.
CTAAAATAACCTTTGTAGCTAAGTTCGCCATTGGAATGCCTGTAATTTTACTTAAGAATGGAACAGTCCGGCTTGAACGCGGATTCACTTCAAGTACATACACTTCACCTTTTGATAGCACAAATTGAATGTTCAAAAGCCCAATGATGTTAAGGCCTTTTGCGAGTTTAATCGTGTATTCTGCGATTTTCGCTTTGATGTCCTCAGACAAAGTTTGCGGCGGGTAGACCGCAATCGAGTCTCCAGAGTGAACTCCGGCTCTTTCAATGTGTTCCATAATGCCTGGTATGACAACCGTTTCTCCGTCAGACACAGCATCTACTTCAATTTCTTTTCCTGTCAAATACTTGTCAATGAGCACTGGGTGCTGCGGATTGACTTTCACCGCATTCTCCATGTAGTGAAGGAGCTCAGCTTCTTGATACACAATTTCCATTGCACGGCCGCCTAATACATAGGAAGGACGGACAAGCACGGGGTAACCGATTTGATTCGCAATCGCTACTGCCTCTGGCACAGACGTTGCTGTCTTACCTTTTGGCTGCGGCACGCCGAGAGTTTCTAATGTTTGTTCAAACTTGTCACGGTTTTCCGCACGGTCAAGGTCTTCAAGCGATGTTCCAAGTATCTTAACCCCTCTATTTGATAATTCATCTGCTAAGTTAATCGCTGTTTGTCCGCCAAACTGAACAACGACACCTTCTGGTTGTTCAAGGTCGATGATGTGCATCACATCTTCTACAGTGAGTGGTTCAAAGTAGAGCTTATCTGAAATACTAAAGTCTGTTGAGACGGTTTCAGGGTTGTTGTTAATAATAATGGCTTCATAGCCTGCTTGTTTGATTGCCCACACTGAATGAACGGTCGCATAATCAAATTCAACCCCTTGTCCGATTCTGATTGGACCTGAGCCTAGCACGATGACACTTTTCTTATCTGTTCGTTCGGATTCATTTTCATCTTCATATGTGCTGTAGAAATATGGTGTTTCTGATTCAAATTCTGCCGCACATGTGTCCACCATCTTATACACAGGAACGATGCCTGCTTCTGTTCTTAGGTTATAGACATCTGCCTCATTCATATTCCATTCGCGGCTAATATAAATATCTGAGAAACCTTTTTCTTTCGCTTCTTTTAAAACGTCTACATTGCCTTTGTTTTCTTTTAGTGTCTTTTCAAATGCGATGATGCCTTCCAGTTTATGAAGGAAGAAGTAATCAATTTTCGAGAATTCATGAATCTGTTCGACGGTATAGCCTCTTCTTAGCGCCTCAGCGATATAAAACAGACGCTCATCTCCTGCTTTGATAATCCGCTTTTCAAGCACTTCGTTTGTAATGTCCGCTTCGTCTTTTAATTCAATGTGATGCACATCCGCTTCAAGTGAACGAACAGCCTTTAAAAGAGACTCTTCTAATGTGCGGCCAATCGCCATGACTTCACCCGTTGCTTTCATTTGTGTTCCAAGTCGTCTGTTGGCAGATTCAAACTTATCAAACGGCCAGCGCGGGATTTTTGAAACGATATAGTCGAGTGCTGGCTCGAACGCTGCATATGTTTTACCTGTGACTGGGTTCATCATTTCATCAAGTGTTAGGCCAACTGCGATTTTCGCTGCAAGTTTTGCAATTGGATATCCAGTTGCTTTAGACGCAAGAGCAGAAGAACGGCTCACGCGCGGGTTTACTTCGATAATATAGTATTGGAAGCTGTCTGGATCAATCGCCAGCTGTACGTTACATCCGCCTTCAATGCCAAGTGCACGAATCAACTTGAGTGACACATTACGAAGCAGCTGATATTCACGATCACTTAGCGTTTGACTTGGTGCCACAACGATACTGTCACCTGTGTGGATGCCGACAGGATCAAAGTTTTCCATGTTACAAACCACAATGGCATGATCTCCGCTGTCACGCATGACCTCATATTCAATTTCTTTAAAGCCTGCGATACTTTTTTCAAGCAAACATTGTGTCACCGGACTTAATTTCAGTCCATTCTCGACGATTTCTTTTAATTCTTGCTCATTTGTACAAATTCCGCCGCCTGTGCCGCCTAGTGTATAGGCTGGTCTAACAATGACCGGGAAACCGATTTGATCTGTGAATGCCATCGCTTCTTCAAGGTTATGGATAATTTCACTTTCTGGTACAGGTTCATTTAATTCATTCATTAGATTACGGAATAAATCTCTGTCCTCTGCTTTTTGAATAGCTGACAGCTTGGTGCCCAGTACTTCCACACCGCATTCAGCGAGTACACCAAGATCTGATAATTCAACAGCAAGGTTCAATCCAGTTTGTCCGCCAAGTGTTGGCAGAATCGCATCAGGACGTTCTTTTCGAATGATTCGTGTTAAAAATTCTGGTGTCAGTGGTTCGATGTATACCTTATCGGCCATTTCCGTATCTGTCATGATCGTCGCCGGGTTAGAGTTCACAAGAACGACTTCATAGCCCTCTTCTTTTAGCGCTAAGCAAGCCTGTGTGCCTGCATAGTCAAACTCCGCTGCCTGACCGATGATGATTGGACCTGAACCGATCACTAAAATCTTTTTGATATCTACGCGTTTTGGCATACTTCTTCCCCTTCTTTCTCAGTTGTATGAATCATGTCCATGAACTCGTCAAATAAGTAGTTCGCATCTTCTGGACCCGGTGATGCTTCTGGGTGATACTGGACAGTGAATGCTGGTGCTTCTTTATGTTTTAATCCTTCAATGGTATTGTCATTTAGCGCAATATGTGTGACTTCAAGCACGTCTTCATTAATGGCGCTAACCGTGTAGCCATGGTTTTGAGACGTCAAGGTTACCTTGCCAGTTGCTAGTTCTTTGACTGGATGATTGGATCCTCTATGCCCAAATTTCATTTTTTCTGTACTTGCGCCGCACGCAAGCGCGAATAACTGGTGTCCTAGGCAGATACCAAAGAGTGGTACCTTTCCAATCAGCTGCTGAATCATTTCAACCGCTTCTGGCACATCGACTGGATCCCCAGGTCCGTTTGACAGCATGATGCCATCTGGTTTTAACTGTAATACTTCATCTGCCGTGATATTGTATGGCACCACAATGACATCACAATCTCGCTTATTGAGTTCGCGCAAAATGCCATGCTTCATGCCGAAATCGACAAGCACAATTCTTTTGCCTCTTCCTGGACTTGGATACGCATTTTTCACAGATACTTGGCTTACTTGATCTGTTGGCAGCTGCATTGTTTGAAGGCGGCTTACAACGTCTTCTACTTGTTCATCCGGTCCTGCAAAAGCTCCTCTTAATGTACCTGCACTTCGAATCATGCGCGTGAGCTTGCGTGTATCAATGCCGCTAAGACCCGGGATATTTTTCATTTTTAAATACTCATCAAGTGAGTATGAAGAGCGCCAGTTTGAAGGCTTTTCACAAAGCTCTTTCACGATCAGCCCTTTCACAAACGGTGTGATCGATTCAAAATCATCACGGTTAATGCCGTAGTTGCCGATCAGCGGGTAAGTGAGTGTGACAATTTGTCCGCAGTACGACGGGTCAGACAAAATCTCTTGATAGCCTGTCATCCCTGTGTTAAAGACGACTTCTCCGACTGACGGTTCTAAGCTGCCAAAGCCTGTTCCTTCGAATACTGTTCCGTTTTCTAGCACTAAGCGTCTCTTCATTTTACTAGTCTCCCCTCTTCATAAACGACTTTCCCAGATGCAAGTGTCATGACCGGCCATCCTGATACAGTCAATTTGTCAAACGGTGTATTTTGTCCTTTAGATAAGAAGCTTTTTTTGTCAATTGCCATTTCTTTGTTTAAATCAATCAGTGTGATATCAGCGATTTGACCTTCTTCCAGCTTTCCGTATGGAAGAGCAAAGGCTTCTGCTGGTTTGATGGTCATATAATCAACAAGTTCTTTTAATGTCCATTCCCCTGTTTTCACAAAACGTGTGTAAAGAAGCGGGAACGCTGTTTCAAGTCCAACAATCCCAAAAGGTGCCCTCTGCATCGTTTCGTTCTTTTCTTCTTCTGTATGCGGTGCATGGTCTGTGGCGATAAAATCAATCGTGCCATCTAAAAGCCCCTCGATCAGTGCCTCGCGATCTTCTGCTCCTCTGAGCGGCGGATTCATTTTATAGTTTGTGTCAAGACCTGGGATGTCTGTATCACATAAGAGCAGGTGATGTGGAGAGACCTCAGCCGTCACACGAATGCCTGCTTTTTTTGCATCGCGTACCACTCGGACTGATTCCTTTGTGCTGATATGGCATACATGATAATGACAATTCGCTGCTTCTGCTAAGAGGACATCTCTTGCAATATGCACCGATTCACAAATTGACGGTATCCCGTTTAACCCATTTGCTTTTGAAAAGTCTCCTTCATGAACGCATCCTCCATAAATGAGTGAGTTATCTTCACAGTGCGCCACTATGGCTTGATCAAGGCTTGCTGCCTTTTTCATTGCTTCGTACATCATGCCTGCGGTTTGAATACCAACACCGTCATCCGTAAAGGCAAATGCACCCGCTTCTTTTAACGCCGCAAAGTCTGTCATCTCTTCGCCAATTTGTCTCGTCGTGATGGAAGCGTATGGCAGTACTCTTACAGATGAGGTCTCTTTGATTCGATTCATCAGCCATTCCATTTGTTCTTTTGTATCTGGAACTGGCCGTGTATTTGGCATCGCTGCAATGGTCGTATACCCGCCTCTTGCTGCTGCCTTAGAACCTGTTTCAATGGTTTCTTTTTTCTCACCGCCTGGCTCTCTTAAATGCACATGCAGATCAATCAAACCTGGTGATACAAATAGCCCTGCTGCATCAATGACTTCTTCTCCGTCTTCTCTTTTTAAGTGACCCACTGCTTGAATCACTTTTCCTTCTACCCTAATATCCTGCTGCACTCTTTCCCCTGTGCTTGTTAAGATAAAACCGTTTTTAATGAGATATGACATAGACAGAATCTCTCCCTTTTTGATGTAGTCTGCTATTTTGAAAAGCTCTTTTTAACACAGCCATTCGGATATACACACCATTTTCCATTTGTTTAAAAATCCTTGACTGTTTTGACTCTACTAATGAATCATCTATTTCAACACCTCTATTTACTGGTGCTGGATGCATAATAATCGCTCTTTCTTTCATTTTGCTTGCCCTGTCTACTGTTAATCCATAAGTCGATAAGTAACCCTCATTGCCCATCTTTTCTGAGTGCCTTTCATGCTGAATTCTCAGCAGCATCACCACATCAGACCGCTTCATGGCTTCGTCCACTTCGACATACGTTCCATGAGGATTTTGTTCATCTTGGAAGGAAGCTGGTCCTGAAAAGAGCACTGTCGCTCCTAGTCTTGCGAGGACTTCAGCATTGGACCTTGCCACCCTGCTATGTTTGATATCACCATGAATCGAGATCGTTAAGCCTTCAAAGCCGCCAAACTCTTCGAAGATCGTCATCAAATCCAGCAATGATTGTGTAGGGTGCTGTCCGCAGCCATCTCCCGCATTAATGATTGGAATCCCGACCTTCCCAATCAGCTCTTTGTAATATTCGTCGGTACTGTCTCTGATGACACATGCCTTGACTCCGATGGATTCAAGTGTTTTCACTGTATCGTAAAGGGTCTCTCCCTTTTGAACAGAGGTACTTGCTGCGTCTAGGTTCAGCACATTCATTCCAAGTTTTTTCTCTGCCACCTCAAAGCTAAAACGCGTTCTTGTACTTGGTTCAAAGAAGAGGTTCGCTACAAATTCACCTGCTAAACCATGTTCCTGTTTCCCTTTTTTCAATGCACATGCTTCTTCAATCAGCTGTAAAATTTCTTCCTTTGACAAGCTGCTCATTGTCGATAAATCATTCATTTTTTCTGCCCCCTCTAGTTTTTCATCACTTTCAGGTTCAAAAAAACCCTAAGCCTCGGCAGCTTAGGGTTCTCCAAAAGAAGCAGGGGTGCTTTCGCACGTTCTGCTCCGTTTAGAACCCTTGTCAGCCTCACTGGACTTCTTTTAAAAGGTTTTCGGTATTCGATTCATTTGACTCATCATCTTCTGCCTTTTGATGCGGCAGAATCAGGTTTAGCAGGACGCCAGTAATAGCAGCGAGTGCCATTCCTGACAGCGTCAGATTGATTTGTTTCACCTCAATGAATGCCCCGCCAATTCCAATGACTAAGATGACTGATGCGATAATGAGATTGCGCTTTTCTTCAAAATTCACTTTATGATCAATCAGGATTCGCAGTCCGCTTGAGGCTATGATTCCAAAGAGCAGGAACGAAACGCCCCCCATAACCGCGGATGGTACTGTACTGATTAATGCTGAAATCTTCCCAACAAAGCCGAAGCAGATCGCAAACACAGCTGCTCCGCCGATAACGAAGATACTGAACACTCTTGTGATGGCAAGGACGCCAATGTTTTCTCCATAAGTCGTTGTTGGAGGTCCGCCAATGAGTGACGCAAAGATCGTCGCTGCACTGTCTCCTAAAATGGAGCGGTGAAGACCTGGTTTTTTAATAAAATCCTGCCCGACCACCTTGCTTAACACGACTTGATGGCCGATGTGCTCAGACATGGTCACAAAGGCAACCGGCACCATCACTGTGAGAATGCTTAAAGTCACAGCAGGTGTATAGTCGACAAATGGTACAACAAAGTCTGGTACAGCAAACCATTTTGCAGCAATGACCGGCTGGAAGTTCACAATGCCTTGTGTTAAGGCAAAGAGGTAGCCGCTAATAATGCCGATTAAGACTGGAATCAAGCTAAGGAATCCTCTTAGGAAGATCATACTAATAATGGTGACAGCGAGTGTGAAGCCTGCAACCATCAAGTGCTTCAGGCTGTAAACAAGCTCCTTTGCATTCGGATCCACGTACATCGCCATGTTAACAGCTGTTCCAGCGAGTCCGAGTCCGATGACCATAATGACGGGTCCTACAACGACAGGCGGCAGAAGCTTCATTAGCCAGCCTGTGCCAAGCCATTTGATAAATAATGCGATGAGTGCATATGCCACACCAGCCATAAAGGCACCTACCATTGCGGCTCCAGGGCCGCCGGTGGCTTTTACATTCAAGATAGGGGCGATAAAGGCAAAGGACGATCCAAGATACGCCGGAATCTGCCCTCTTGTGATGATTAAGTACACAATGGTTCCAACCCCGCTTGATATGAGCGCGACGGCTGGGCTCATATCAATGATCTTTGGTACAAGAATGGTTGCACCAAACATCGCAAACAAGTGCTGCAGGCTGAGTGACAGCCATGTGAACGGTTTTGGGATATTTCGAATGCCTAAATTGGCTTTTTGCTGACTCATGATTTTCCTCCTAGATGTGTCCTTTTTCATTAAAAAGCCTCTTTGCGAGTATGCGCAAAGAGGCCTAGAAAAACCGTACACGTCACTTTAGCCGTGTGCTCGGTGTCTCTTGTTAATGCCCTCTTTGCAAACTCTCTGGAATGCATTTAAAAAGGTTATTTTTCATATATAGCGACAAGGTCGTTTTGATCTACTTCATTGAGCTGAACCATGACTGTCTCTGCTTTTGATGTCGGGATGTTTTTCCCGATATAATCCGCTCGAATCGGCAGCTCCCGGTGTCCCCGGTCGACTAGAACAGCTAGCTGAATGGAAGATGGTCTTCCTACATCCACAAGCGCATCCATAGCCGCTCTGACGGTTCTACCTGTGAACAAAACATCATCTACGACAATCAGTGTTTTGTCATTAATGTCAGCTGGGATGTCTGCACCCTTGACAAGCGGGTCTTGGTTCTCTGTCTTTTTTGTCAGGTCATCACGGTATAGCGTAATATCAAGTTCACCCACAGTCACTGGGTTTCCTTCAATTTGCTCGATGCGCTCTGCAAGGCGCTTTGCAAGATGAATGCCTCTTGTCTTGATCCCGGCTAGGATGACATCCTTCATCCCTTTGTTGCGCTCAATCATTTCATGTGCAATACGGGTAAGCGCTCGTCTTATCGCTTGTTCATCAAGAATGACTGCTTTTTGTTCCATCTTTTACACCTCTTTTTGACAAATAAAAAGCCCCTTCTGCAAAGGGCAGAGAGGGGCGCTCATTTGTGCATACTCGTGCACAAATTGATCCGTTATCCTTCTCAGCCTCTCTGGACTGTTTTAAAGAATCTCAATTTCTTCGTTTATTATTTCAAAAAAAGAACGGCCTGTCAATCGTTATTTCTTAATGAATCTATAAAGCCCCGCATATCAGCTGGAATTGGAGCTGTAAACTCCATATATTCTCCTGTTCTAGGGTGATCAAATCCTAACACGCCTGCATGCAGCAGTTGTCCATTGAAATCAACGGTTTTTCTCGGGCCATATTTTGGATCTCCTGCAAGCGGATAGCCAATGTATTTCATATGAACACGAATTTGGTGGGTTCTTCCCGTTTCAAGGCGGCATTCTACAACGGTAAAGTCTTTAAAGCGCTCCATCACATCAAAATGAGTGACTGCCTGCTTTGCATTTTCTTTTGTGACCGTCATGCTTTGGCGATCTTTTTTGTCTCGACCAATTGGTGCATCAATCGTTCCAGTATCATGCTGAATGATACCATGAACAACCGCTGTATATTTTCTAGTGACCGTTTTCGCCACCAGCTGATTGACGAGTGATTCATGCGCCATATCATTTTTTGCGACCATTAAAAGTCCTGACGTATCTTTATCAATCCGGTGGACAATTCCTGGTCTCATCACACCATTAATGCCTGACAAATCATTGCAATGAGCCATGAGGCCATTGACAAGAGTACCTGTCACATGTCCTGGTGCTGGATGAACGACCATTCCTCTTGGTTTATTGACCACTAGTACATCTTCATCCTCATAATAAATATCAAGATCCATTGATTCCGCTTCTACATCTAGTGCTTCTGGATCTGGAATCTCTACTTTGATTTGATCTCCAGCTTGTACTTTATAATTGGCCTTCACTTGTTTTCCATTTACTTCGATGAGCCCATCTTTCACCCACTGCTGGACTTGGGTTCTTGACCATTCTGGTTCAGTTGTGCTTAAAAATTTATCAAGCCGTTCACTCGTTTGTTCTTCTGAAACGGCAATGTTTACTTGATTCATGTAGTTGACTCCTTATTTTTCTTTCCATCTAACAGCATTTGAATAAAGAGCAGAATGACCCCCACACATAGAGAGGAATCTGCGATATTAAAGATTGGATAATGATAATCCCCAAATACGAAATGAGCAAAATCAACCACTTCTTGACGGAAAATACGGTCAATAAAGTTCCCAATCGCTCCGCCAAGCATTAAGGCAAGTGCTACGCCAAGTAGCTTGTCCTTTTGTCCATGTTTTTGCAAATAATAAACAATTCCTGCAATAACAACGAGTGTGATCACATAGAAAAACCACATTTGTCCTTGGAGAATCCCCCATGCGGCTCCTGAATTTCGGTGGGATGTGATGTAAAAGAAGCCATCAATCACAGGAATAGAATCACCGAGCATCATATGTTTGACAATGAGCCATTTTGTTAATTGATCTAAACAAATTATCACGAATGCGATTATGTAATAGAACACACACGTTCCTCCATCTTCATACTTTGGTCTTTAAGCATTTTATCAAGAAAACAGGATGGAGTAAAGAAACTTTAGTTGACAGACAAAAACCTCCCTACATGTGGAAGGCTTCAAAATGAGAATCATTTGATTCATAAGGATAAGGGGTGAATGCTTTTTTCTCGTATTGCTTATGATATAAAAAGTCGTCAGTCGTACGAGCAGTCGGAAGAATACTCATTTGTTCAATGGGCATTGTATGCCCAGTCGCCTCACATATGCCATAAGTTCCTTGTTCAATTTTTGCAATCGCGAGCGAAACATCTTGCAGTTCTTCTTTGATGTGATAAAGAAGCGTGGTCGTTTTTGCTTGATCGAAAGTGACATGTTCAGCGGGTGAACGCAATGATGCATATTCAAACAGTTTCGATTGCAGTTCTTCTCTCATTTGAAGGAGTTCCATGTAAATCGTCTCTAGATCGCCATTCATGTCGCTGTTTCAACTCCTGCCCTGTCGTGATAATCATATTGTTGCCCCGCCTGTTCACTTTAAAGCCATAAGATTTTTCCTTTCGTTCTAAACGCTGTCATTTTCTCTATCTCAAAAACGCCCCGCTATATGCGGGGCGCTAGTTGGTGATATCGTGCTGTTAATTCTGGTAATATTTCTCCACAATTTCAGCATTTTTGAGCGACAATGTTGGGTATTTTGGATTTGCGCCAACATCTTTTGAAATAATGCGGGAGCGTTCGCACAGTTCTCCTTCTGCTTTTTGAACAACAATACGTCCTGATGTGTATTCAGGCGCTGATGCGTCTGCATGCTTCTCATCTTCTACTGTTAACTCAGAAATGATAAAGAGCTGCTTCACATCTTCTTTAATGGATGCAAGAAGGTTTTTCACTTCCTCTGTTGCATAAAGGGTTACACTTGCTTCAAGTGAACGTCCGATGACTTTCTCATTACGCGCAATTTCCAGCGCTTTTAGCACATCGTCACGTACTTCCATAAAGCGGTCAAACTTCACTTCTGTCGCTTCTGCTTGAGGAACAGCTACACCTTCTGGCATATCTGTTAACTGAACACTTGGTTCTTCAACAAAGCTTAAGTGGCTCCATAGTTCGTCTGCTGTATGCGGAAGAATTGGTGCTGTCAGCTTCACTAACGCCATTAATGTTTCGTAGAAGACCGTTTGCATGCTGCGGCGGTCTGGATGATCCGCATGCTCAATGTATACCACATCTTTTGCAAAATCGAGATAGAAAGAGCTAAGCTCAATCGTACAGAAGTTGTGGATGGCATGATAGACAACCGCAAATTCGTAATCATCATAAGCTTTTTTCACTTTATCAATCAATTTGTTTAATTTGATTAAGATATATTGATCCACTTCGCGAAGCTCTTCGACTGGTACTGCATTGACTGCTGGATCAAAGTCAAACAGGTTACCATGCAAGAAGCGGAACGTGTTACGGATTTTACGATAAACTTCTGCGACTTGTTTTAAAATGTCGTCAGACACTGGATGATCGGCTTGATAGTTGACAGAAGATACCCAAAGTCTAAGAATCTCCGCACCAAGCTGCTTCGCCACTTTCGTCGGATCAATCGTATTGCCTAATGATTTACTCATCTTGCGTCCTTCTTTATCAAGCGTAAAGCCATGGCTGAGAACACCTTTATATGGCGCTTTTCCAGTGACAGCAACTGCTGTAGATAAAGATGAGTTAAACCAGCCGCGATATTGATCAGAACCTTCAAGGTAAAGGTCTGCCGGACGAACAAGGTCATCTCGTTCTTCTAATACCGCTTGGTGAGAAGAACCAGAATCAAACCATACATCCATGATATCTTGCTCTTTTGTAAATTCACCATTCGGGCTGCCTGGATGTGTAAAGCCTTCAGGCAATAATTCTTTTGCTTCTTTTTCAAACCAAATATTCGAGCCATGTTCTCTAAATAATTGAGAGACGTGCTGAATCGTTTCATCTGTGATGATTGGCTCACCATTTTCAGCATAGAAGACCGGGATTGGAACGCCCCATACACGCTGTCTTGAAATGCACCAGTCACCTCTGTCACGCACCATATTGAACAGACGCGTTTCGCCCCAAGCTGGAACCCATTTCGTTTCTTTAATATTATCTAATAGTGCTTCTCTGAAATCTTTAATGGAAGCAAACCACTGAGCAGTTGCACGATAAATTGTTGGTTTTTTCGTTCTCCAGTCATGCGGATAGGAGTGCGTGATAAAGTCGAGCTTTTTCAATGCGCCTTTTGCTTCAAGCTGTTCTGTGATGGCTTTATTGGCATCCTCGTAGAATAGTCCTTCAAAACCAGGTGCTTCTTCTGTCATCACACCTTTTTCATCTACTGGACATAACACATCAAGACCGTACTTCATACTTACGATAAAGTCATCTTCCCCGTGACCTGGCGCTGTGTGAACACAGCCTGTTCCTGCATCTGTTGTGACGTGATCGCCAAGCATCACAAGAGAATCTCTATCGTAAATTGGATGTGCTGCAACGACCTTATCTAATTCTTTACCTTTTAACGTTTTCACAACTTCGTACTCTTCAAAGCCAAGTGTTTTTGCCACTTGTTCAACTAGCTCAGATGCGATGACATATCGCTCAGCACCCACTTGAAGCACGCTGTACTCTAGGTTTGGATGTACACAAATGCCAAGGTTTGCAGGAAGTGTCCAAGGTGTTGTTGTCCAGATGATGAACTGCTCGCCGTTTTCAAGTACGCCTTTGCCATCTTTCACTTTAAATGATACGTAAATCGACGGTGAACGTTTGTCCTTGTATTCAATTTCTGCTTCAGCAAGTGCTGATTCACTTGATGGAGACCAGTTAACAGGCTTAAGACCTTTGTAAATATAGCCTCTTTTCGCCATTTCACCAAATACAAGGATTTGCTGCGCTTCGTATTCGGGCTTCAATGTCACATATGGATTGTCCCAGTCTGCTCTTACGCCTAAACGTTTAAACTGATTGCGCTGACCTTCGATTTGTTTCCAAGCATACTCCTCACATAGTTTACGGAATTCTGCTGTCGACATTTCTTTGCGTTTGACTTTTTTATTTTTCGTAAGGGCTGTTTCAATCGGTAAGCCATGTGTATCCCAGCCCGGTACATACGGTGCATGGAATCCATTCATTGATTTAAAACGGACAATAAAATCTTTGAGGATTTTATTGAGTGCGTGCCCCATATGAATGTCACCATTCGCATATGGAGGTCCATCATGCAAAATAAAGGTCGGGCGTCCTTTTGTCCGCTCTAAAACCATTTGATAGATGTCTTTTTCTGCCCACTCCTCTTGGATTTCAGGCTCTTTGTTCGGCAGGTTCCCTCTCATCGGGAATTCTGTTTTTGGCATTAATAAGGTGTCTTTGTAGTTCATACCTATTCCTCCACATGCAAATTCGTATTAAAAAACAATAAAAAAAGCCCCTCATCCCATAAGGGACGAGAAGGCTTGTCTCGCGGTACCACCCTTTTAGACAAGCGCTTTGAAATTGCCGCTTATCCACTCTAAAATCGTAACGTGATCTGACGCCTTTTCTTACTCATTCATTTCAGAAAAGGAACTAAAGGGGTGATCTCATTGCAGCGTCCCGTAATGTCAGGCTTCCACCGTCCCTGATTCGCTTAATTACGCATGTGACAACTGCGAGTGTCCCTTTCAAACGTTTATCTCTTGTTAATTTATGATGGTATTATATGCAACATGAGCACGTCATGTCAAGATGATGCACTTATTCTTTTTCGTCAAAGACAGCGTCAACTTCATATTCCAGCAAATGATCCCAATCATCATTTTTTAGAAGATCAAGCTGAGCTTCGATGAGCATTTGGAAACGAGTTCTAAAGACTTTCGACTGTTTCTTGAGCTCTTCGATTTCCATTGCAATCTTTCTTGATTTTGATAACGCTTCGTTGATAATACGGTCTGCATTTTTCTCAGCTTCACGAATGATCAATTTCGCTTCTTTATCAGAATGACGCTTCACGTCTTCTGCTGCTTCTTGCGCCACAAGAATGGATTTGTTTAATGTTTCTTCAATTGTTGCAAAATGGCCTAGTCTTTCATCAAGCTCGTTGACTTTGTCTTCAAGCTCGTTCTTTTTGCGAAGTACGATCTCGTAATCTTTACGTACTTGGCTTAAAAACTCATTTACTTCATCTTCGTCATAGCCGCGAAAACTTTTTGTGAACGTTTTATTATGAATATCATTAGGTGTTAATGGCAATTTTGCCACCTCCAGATTCAAATTCGTTATGTCAGAAGCTCAAATGTTACTTTGAATTTATCTTTTTTTGTCTTCCCATCAATTGTTTTTAAGCTAAAGCGGCCAAATCCCCTGACAGAGAGCTGATCACCTTCACCAATTGTAAAGGAAGGGTCTTCAGTGACTTTCCAGTTTACTTTGACAAGACCATTTTTGACCAAAAGCTGTGCTTTTTGCCGAGACTGACGGCTGACAGCAGCACATACAGCGTCAAGCCGCAGTGAAGAAATCGTATCTTCTTTGATATCGGTTTTGCTGATGACTGGCTGAAGATCTGCCTTGCTGATTTCCTCTAATGAAACAGATGCTCTGCCGACATGCGTCAGCTGAGCCCGAACAAAATCGGCAACATCGCTTGTACAAATAAATTGCACGTTGTCCTCTGAAAACAACAAATCACCGAATTTTTGACGCTTCAGGCCTGTCCCAATGAGCGAACCGAGAAGGTTGGGGTGTTCTATAGAAATAAACTTTTTCGCATAGTTCACCTGAAAATAAGTCAGTTCAAAATCCTGTATGGTCGGTGCTAAATAGTCAGGATAGATCAAAGCCCTTTTCCGCTCTGCTTCCTCATACCCGCCAAAAAACATGAGACCCAGTTCATCAGAATGCTGAATCACGGACTGGGTAATGAACTGCTCACGCGGATCAAGAAAGTCTGTTAATTTCATTCGATATTGATCGAGTGCGATGTTTTTCCAGCCTAATACTTGGTCGACAAATGGCTGTTCGTCTTTTCTAAAATGTTGATAAATATCGCTCATTTTGTTCCCCTTTTATGTAAAAGAGCCTGGCATATGCCAAGCCCGGCAGCCTGTCTACATGAATCGTACAATCATATTATAAAGACCAGTTAGTCCATACAATGATGCGAAACGAATCACAAGCAATGCCACAATTGGCGAGATGTCAATCATGCCAATTGGCGGAATAATTTTACGGAATGGTTCTAAATACGGTTCGCAAATGTTTGTCAAGAAGCGGCCAATCGCTGTTTCTCTTGCAGATGGTACCCATGACATAAAGATGTAAATAATGATCGCGAATGAGTAAATCGTTAATACAGTCTGTAGAAACTGAAAAATGTAATATAGAATCACTTTGGTTTACCACCTCTGAGGTTCTTCCTCTGTCAATAGCTCTGATATTGTGCCAGATACATCCACATTATCAGGAGTGCAAAGGAATATATTCGAGCCAATACGCTGAATGTCTCCACCGATTGCATAAACCGTTCCGCTTAAGAAGTCGATGATTCGCTTTGCTTGATCGTGCTGAATGCGCTGCAAATTGACGACGACTGCACGCCGATTTTTTATATGATCTGCAATCTCTTGAGCCTCTGCATAAACACGCGGCTCACTTAACACCACTTTAGAGGATTTTTGCACGCTTTGCAAGCTGACGACATTTTGTTTCCCTGCCTGAGGACGCTCTTGAAATGCCGCTTTATCTTTTGTGTTTTTTTCTTCTTGCGCTGGTTCTCTTTCTTCATCAATATATTCGTACTCATACTCTTCATCATCGAGTGTGAAGAAGCTTTTAAACTTATTTTTTATGCTCATGTCACGCACCTCCTGTTTCATTTCCAACAAGTGAAGAGCCAATCCGAACAAATGTCGCACCTTCTTCAATTGCGATTTCAAAATCGTTTGACATGCCCATCGATAAATGCTGACAAGGTGCATTTACTTGGTTCAGTTGTTTTACCTCTTGTTGAAGGCTTTTTAATGTTTTAAAACAGTTTCGTATCACAGTATGATCATCTGTAAATGGAGCCATCGTCATGAGTCCAGCAATTTCAATATATTTGAAATCAGCGAGCTGTTTGACAAATGGAATCACGTCTTCGCTTTGTAAGCCGTGTTTTGACTCCTCAAGTGATGTGTTCACCTGTACAAAACAGCGAACCGTGTGATCCGCTCTTTTTTCAATTTCATTCGCAAGGGACATTCTGTCTAGCGAATGTAAGTAGTCAATGGTCTGAATGACAGATTTCACTTTTCGCGTCTGTAAACTGCCGATGAAGTGCCAGCTAATGTTTTCATCGGTTATGGCTGCCTGTTTTTCAAGTAACCCTTGGTCACGATTTTCACCAAAGTGCAAAATTCCGGCATCCTTTGCTTCTAATGCTCGTTCAATCGAGACATATTTTGTGACAGCGACAACCGATACATCGTCTGGATGTCTACCTGCTCTTTTACATGCTCCGTTGATTTGTTCATTTATTTGTCTGAGATTCTCTCGTACATTCAATTGCACTTATGCCTCCTTAAACCCGACAAAAGACATCATACGTCCTGTTTTCCCTTGATCACGCCGGTGTGAGAAGAAATGCTGCTCATTGCAACTTGTGCACATCGAACTGACATGTATGTTTTCTTCTTTTAATCCTGCATGAAGTAATACGTTTTTGTTTAGTGTTTTTAAGTCAATTTTGTATTGTCCTTGTGACATCTCGGAATACACATCCTCTGTTGTAAAAGGAAGCTGTTTCACTTGATCTATGACAACATCATCTACTATGTAGCAGCAGCTGCCAATGGATGGTCCAATGACGACTTGTATATGATCGGCATCAGCGCCTTCTTGGCGAACCCATGCATCAACCATGTTGGCGCCAATTTGTTTGATGGTTCCTTTCCAGCCGGCATGAGCCGTTCCAATCAGCCCAGATTGCGGCGCTAGAAAATAAAGCGGAACACAGTCAGCGAAACAAAGAGCGAGCATGATGTTTGGTTCAGAGGTGTATAAACCATCTGTTCTAGAGAGCGCTTCATCATACTGAAGACTTCCTCTTCCCTTTTGTTCCTTTGTGACTTTCATGATGCGATCCTCGTGTGTTTGGTCAGCAAACACCCAATTAGAGAGCGGCACAGCAGTAGCATCTGCAATGACTTGACGATTCATTTGGACACTAGAAGCATCATCTCCTACATGGAGTCCAGTGTTCATTGATTGATATGGAGAAAGACTAAAGCCGCCATTTTTTGTCGTAAAACCGGCCAATATCTCTTTTCCAGAACATGTCATGTTCGTCCAATCATGAATCAGCATTGCATAAGGTGATTTCTGCTGAAAGGGGTCATATTTGTCTATCAAAGCTGCCTCCCACCTTTCATTCATCTCTCTTTATATCGCTCCTATTTTACCACAAGACCTGCTAAGACAGTTAGTGGGATTCATTAAATATTACACTCAAATGTGCCCTTTCTACAGGTTTTTTTTCAAATTGATATGAAAACGTAATCTTTTTACCCGAAAAAGACATTGATTGCTGAGAATGGAGAGCTTGTTTTAAGGAAAATTTGATCTATTAGTTGAGGAATTTACACAAATTAAGAAGACAAACGGACAAGTATCACATCTTCGCCAATTTTTACTATATTTCGCCACGGGACAATCATTTCCTCTTCTTTTCCGAAAAATCCCATCATTTTACCTGTACCGCCAATGATAATCGCTTGTATTTTACCGCTCGTGACATTGATATCGATGTCTCCAATAGTACCTAATTTTTTTCCGCTGGACACATCGACGACATCTTTGATTTGGAATTCAGAAATACTGATCATCTGTCCTTCCCCGCCTTTCGTTTTCTACTATAATATGTATGATGGAAAAGCAGGGAAGCAGACCAATAGTTTCTCTTATCTACAATTTACTTAAGTGAGGGCGGCCGTTTTGCCACATGACTTCGACTGGACATTCAAAAAAGGAAGAAAGCAAGTCACTTGTCATCATCTGCTTTGTCTCCCCTTTATGAAAAACAGTACCTTCTTTTAATAATAAGGTGTGCTGAAAAATCGGGAGAATCTCTTCTGCATGGTGGGTCGTATAGAGCAATGTGGGCGCATCTGGTTTTGATGCAATCAATGAGATCGTCTCTAGCACCTGTTCTCTTGCTAAAAAATCAAGACCCGTCACAGGTTCATCTAATATTAGAAGCTTCGGATCATTCATTAAAGCTCTTGCGATGAGCACTTTCTGTTTCTCTCCTTGCGAGAGGGTTTCATACGTGCGATTGGCATATTGAAACGAGCCAAATGTTTTTAATAAATCAATCGCCTTCTCTCTTATCTCATCTGTCGGTGTTTCATACAGTCCGATGGAAGCAAATGCCCCGCTCAAAACAATTTCAAATGCATTGTCATCTCTGTGCAGCTTCTTTTCAAGACCAGCAGAGATGAGACCAATTTTCTTCCTTAGTTTTTCACCAAGCGCTTCCTTGCCAAACACATGGCCTAACACCGTCATCTCACCTGACGTTGGAAAATAATATGAGCAAAGCATATTTAATAAAGCCGTTTTCCCAGCACCATTTAAACCATAAAGCACCCAGTGTTCCTGGTTTTTCACCTGCCAGTCAATAGAACGAAGCAGCCATTTTCCATTTCGTTTTAAAGAAACATCCTTCAAGTCAAGCGACACGATCTTTTCCCCCTGAATAAAAATTCTGAATATACAAATAATAACGTCTACAGCATATCGCAAATGTTTCAATCAGTAAACCTAACGCAAAAAAGCTGCTCCCTATAAGGAACAGCTTTTTTCCATGGTTACGAAATTTCAATTCGTACGCCTTCTTTAATATCAGGAAACGTATGTGGGGATGCAAAGACAGCTCCCGGTAATACATCATCAAACGGCTCTTGGAAGTAGATCGAAATATGGCCGAGTTCCTTAAAGTTGTCATTTGCTTTATTGCCTAAAGCAGTAATGGTATAAGTTTGGTCGCCCACTTGAATCGTTCCGCCTAATTTCAGCGGCTCTTCTTCTAAGTGTTCAAACTCATGAATGACAGACATATCTCTTAATTCCTGCGGCGCTGCTGGTCCAAATAAAACAATCAGCTTATCTTCTTTAAACTGCGGGACTAAGATCCCAATTTCTTTTACGACAGATTGTGTTACCATGTATCTCGATTCCTCCTTTAATACGTTTAATACATACCGAAGCTGGCAACGTATGCGATCACAACAGATAGAACGCCTGTAATGAGACGGCTATACAAAACAGCTGGTACCCCATATTGTACCGTTTCCGGCTTCGCTTCACCAAGTGATAGCCCAACCGGGATAAAGTCACACCCTACTTGACCGTTGATCGCAAACAGTGCTGGAAGAGCAAATTGAGGCGGAATGTTTCCTAGTGCAATTTGACTACCAATCAGTACACCGATGACTTGTGCGATGACTGCCCCAGGTCCTAAGACAGGCGACAGGAACGGTAAGGTACAGACAACAACGAGCAGTAAGAGCCCCCATAAAGATCCTGCCAAAGGTGAAAGGAAATGGGCAATCAGATCACCGATTTTTGTATAATTGATAATTCCAATTAACATACTGACAAAGGCCATGAATGGAATAATGTTTTTAAGGAGCATATCAACAGAATCACGACCAGCTTGATAGAATGTGCCGGTTACTTTTCCGATTCCTCTTGAGAATCTCATGAGGAAATTCCCTTTTTCTTGACGTTCGATATTTTCCTCTTTCAATTTTGAATAGGTTTCTTTGAAATTCTCTTTGTCAATTGGGCCGCTGCTTTCTTGACCTTCTACATTCCCTTCACTATCAGATGCTTCAGCAAAGGAAATATCTTTTTCTGTGACACCTGATACGAAGATATCCTCTGTAATGTGTTTTGCAAGCGGTCCAGAAGGAGAGGATGCTAGCACATCGACAGTAGGAATGCGTTTCATTGGATAAAGTCCGATTCGCGCTGTTCCTCCGCAGTCAATGACAACACACATCATTTCATCTTCTGGTATAGAATTTTTAAAGCCATCACATGCTTCTGTCCCTGTCATTTCTGCAATTTTACGTGCAACTGGGTGAATGCCTCCTCCTGTAATGGAAACGACCTTTCTTCTTTTACCGGTTGGTTCAAGCTCTAATCCTTTTCCCCATCCGCCAGCACCTTTTGCAACAAATACTTTGTGGTTTGTCATGTCTAACCCTCCCCTATTGTGAATTCGCTTTCATTTTTCCTGCTAAGTACTTTGTGATCCATTCCGTAATGATTCCGCGAAGTAAAATGACAACGATCCCGACTAAGAAGTAACGAACAGCCAGCTCTGACATAGAGTATCCAGCTTCTTTAATCCCGTTCGCAATTCCTAAGTAGACAAACAGTTCTCCTGCGTTGGCATACGGGAACAGCGATGTCACCGGATGAACAAATGAAACAGCTGAATCATAGAATGCTGGTTTTTGTTTTTCAGGTAAGAAGCGGCCAAACGTATAAGCCATTGGGTTTGTCAAAATAAGAACGGATAAGATCGGCATTAACGTATAGCGCAAAATGGTATATTTCGCTGCAAACTGAATCGCTCTATTCACTCGCTCTTCTCCAATAAACTTCATGACAGCATAAGTGAAAGTAAGTAACACAACAAGCGTTGGAACGATACCTGTAACAAGACCCATGAACTGCTTTCCGCCGGCTTCAAACATCCCGATAAAGTGCTCTCCAAACCATTGAATCCATTCCATGTTTCATCTCCCCTTTCTTAGTTCACATTTGTTATATTTTTTTTAGAAATCGAGACAAGCGCCTGCTCCGCTGCCATGGAGAGTGCTTGCATGACAGCTGGTCCCCTTTTGCGCTTTTTCAATGTTTGTTTCATCATGTGATGCTCATCAAGCACAGCCCCCACATGTTTTCCTTCATAGGAAGGCAGTTCCTTAAATTTAGACAAAATCGAGACGCCACCCAGCACATGACACTTTTGAATGATGTATGATTCATCGACAATGATGAGCGCAATGGCTCCAGGACCAAATTTGCGCCGCTCCATTCCTGAAAACAAGTGATAGCCTTGTTTCCCTTTATAGTCGTCAATCAGTGAATCCATGCTTTTGCGGTAGTACTTGATTTGAATAAACGATAAACCATACTGCACAATTAGAATGATACAAAGTACGATTGCTAATTTTTCCATAGCCTCACGTCCTTATGATTGAAATAAGTGATCTTGTAATGAACGCAGCTTCCAGACCGTTGTGTTTGCATCAAGTTCTACATCATCATGAGATAGGAATTGCCCCAATTTGATATCTTTTTTCGCTACCACTTTTCCGCTGATTAAGCCAATTGGGATGTGGCCGTTCGATTTCATGTCTTGATGTGTTTCAAGTACACCTCTTACGGAGTATCCGCCAATACCATCAAGTGTTTCTCCTGCTTTAATATCTCTTTTCGCCACAGCGACAGTTTCTGATACTGGTACACCAATTGGATGGATTGAAGAATCATGTTGTAAGACTGCTTTTGCGATCGTCACTGGTGTTTCAAGACTTGCTAAGTGGAAAGGACGATACAGTGTGTAGTGAGGACCTTTTCCAACTTTTAAGTAGCGAAGTTCTTCATCTACTGGCTCAAGATCACTCTTGACGATGACAAAGACACCTGGTGCCAGTCCGTTTACATATTCAACGACTCCGAAGTTATCCAGTACGCCGCCTTGCTGTTTTTGATTTAATTTATCTGCTACATTTTCTAAATTCGCTTCTACTCCATGCATGCCGACTTTATCAGGCAAAAGTCCTGTTGCGTTACTTAATAGGTTCATTTCTGCCATCGTTTTTGTTCCGTCTTGGAATGCTGCCAGCATGTGGGCACTCATATGTTTACTATCTGCTTCAGCTTTACACGTATCTGGGTTTGCTTCTGGGAAGAATGGGTTGTTCTTACCTTTCCCAGCAACCAATACTTCAAGCCCCATTGTTTTTGCAAATTCATATAGTTCTAGCGTTGCTGCTGGTTCATCTCCAGCTGATCCAGAGTAAACAAGTCCTGCATTCGTGAATAATTTATGCATGACCAAGCCGATCGTAATATCGACTTCTACATTTAAAAGAACGAGATGTTTTTTTGAATTAAGCGCTTCCAAAGAAATGTTTGCTCCGACCTCTGGAACACCTGTTGCATCCACAACGACTTCCACAGAATCTGATTGAATCACTTCTCTGTAATCATTTGTGACGACCATTTGATGTGGTTTCGCATGTTGCTTGTAAAAATTCGCTGCTTTCTCAGCTGCACTAAGATGAATATCACAAACACCTGCGACAATCATGCCTGGAATTTTAGAAATTTGTGAAATGAGTCCAAAGCCCATTTGGCCTGCCCCGATAATCCCAACTTTAATTTGATCTCCGCTGCGTTCTCGTGCTAACAATTGTTGATAAATTGACATCTAAATCATCCTTTCAGGTTTTCTTGCTTCACAATAGATTGCTAGAAAAATAATCTGAAACTTTTAACAAATGTTATAAAAATTAACAAAAATCTGTTTCTTGTAACATTTGTTATTTTATTTATCATTTGTTATGAACTTAGTTTATATGATGTGTCAACTTTGTGTCAAGATAAAATCGATAAAATTTTCAATCTTTTTGAGTCTAAAGACTCAAAAAAACTACCTAATCGGCTTAGGTAGTTACTTTAATAGGGCATCTCCGGTTTGTTCATCTGTAATTAACACATGAATTAATCCACCTTCTAACGCTGCCCTGATCGCTTCAATTTTTTCTTCTCCTCCAGCGACACCTATCACAAGCGGGATCTCTTTCAGTTTTTGAGGACTGATCCCCATCACCCGGTCGTTCCACGGATGCGGATACACTTCACCTTTATGATCAATAAAGTTATAACAAATGTCACCCGCGACATCTTTCGCTTGCAGGATATCTTCCTCACCACTTGTCATATAGGATTTCACCATCGTTGAATGTTGCGGAACCCCGCCTATTCCTACGACCGCGATATTTGATGATTCTCCTAATTCAATGACTTTTTTGATCGACGGCTGTCTAATGAGTACATCTTTCGCTTCTTTCGTATCAAGCATGACAGGCACATGTAAAAACTCACATTTGGATTTGAGTGCTTCTGAGCATCTTCCAATAATATAGTTGGCATGAATATCAACATCTTCATTTCCGACGCCTCCGACAAGCGGAACAAATGTCACAGACGGAAAATGCTGAACAGACGTAAGCGCTTTCGCCATTTCATGCAAGGTTGTCCCTGATGAAAAACCGATGACTTGTCCATCCTTCATGACTTTTAATAAAAAGCCCGCAGCCGCAGCTCCTATCCGACTTTTTGTTGTTTCTTGACTGAGAGATTCCACACACACGACTTCTCGCAGCCCATATTTTCGCTCTATTTTTCTTTCTAACGAACCATATTGTTGATTTACTTCATCATGAATAATGATTTCCACGATTCCTGCTTCACGTGCTTTTGCCAAATATTTCGATATGAGCGAACGGCTAACCCCAACAGCTTCTGCAATTTTAGATTGAGTGGCGCCTTCTTCATAGTACATATGCGCAACCTTAATGAGCAGCCTTCTTTCATCATGGAATGTCATAATAACCCTTCTTTCCGCTTCTCTATTCCCTCACAAATGATATTTCAAATAACATTTGTTAAAAACAGATTAAATGAAAAAAATAACAGAGTCAATACTAGAGATGGGTTCTCTAAAAAGAATGAAAAAAGCCGCACATTAGCGGCGGCTTTAAAAAATATTTTTATTCATTTGTTTGATTGCTGCTTTTTCAAGCCTTGATACTTGTGCTTGAGAAATGCCGATTTCTTCTGCCACTTCCATTTGTGTTTTGCCTTGGAAAAAGCGTTTACGAAGAATCATTTTTTCTCGATCATTCAATCTGCGCATTCCCTCTTTTAAGGCCAATTCTTCTACCCATTGTGTATCTTTGTTCCGTTCATCACTAATTTGATCCATCACATAAATCGGATCTCCTCCGTCATTATAAATCGGTTCAAACAAAGAAACAGGATCTTGAATGGCATCTAGGGCAAAAACAATTTCCTCATGAGGGACTTCTAACACTTTGGCAATGTCTTCTGCCGTTGGTTCCTTGCTTGTCTCACTAATCAGTCTCTCACGGACTTGAAGCGCCTTATAGGCAATATCTCTTAGTGAACGAGATACCCGGATAGGGTTGTTATCGCGCAAGTATCGACGGATTTCTCCTATGATCATAGGGACCGCATAAGTTGAAAATCTGACATTGTGGCTTAAATCAAAATTATCAATTGATTTCATTAATCCGATACAGCCTACTTGGAAGAGATCATCAACATACTCGCCTCTGTTGTTAAAACGCTGAATCACACTTAAAACCAACCGCAAATTGCCATTGACTAGCTTTTCTCTTGCTGTATCATCACCTTCATCTTGCAGCTGTCTGAATAATTTTCTCATCTCGTCGTTTTTCAGAACAGGCAGTTTGGAGGTGTCGACTCCGCAGATTTCCACTTTATTTCTGGACACTTTTTTCCCTCCCTACAGGAGCTGTTGTACAAAGTTCAGTATCTCCGTGGGATGGAAAAATATGCACGGTCTACGACGAGAAAGATGTGAAAAAATGGTGATCCCTTTGACAGTACAGGGATAAAGCTTTCAAAAATTTTTTTTTAGACCATCTTATTAAATTCTTTTTGCAATCGTTTAATAATTCTTTTTTCGAGCCTTGAAATATAGGACTGAGAAATACCAAGCATGTCGGCAACATCTTTTTGGGTTTTTTCTTCACCGCCAACTAAACCGAACCTCAGTTCCATGATCTGTTTTTCACGATCGTTTAATTGTTCTAACGCTTTTTTCAGTAATTTTTTATCGACATTTGCTTCAATATCCCGGGTGATAATATCATCATCTGTCCCAAGTACATCTGATAAAAGCAATTCATTGCCGTCCCAGTCAATGTTAAGCGGCTCATCAAACGATACTTCTGAACGGATTTTATTATTTCGACGCAAATACATCAAAATCTCATTTTCAATACATCTAGACGCATATGTGGCCAGTTTGATCTTTTTTTCTGGATTAAACGTATTTACTGCTTTTATGAGGCCTATCGTTCCGATACTAATCAAATCCTCAATGTTAATGCCTGTGTTTTCAAATTTTCTTGCGATATAAACGACCAATCGCAAGTTTCGTTCAATCAAAATGGCTCTTGCTGTTTGATCCCCTTTTGGTAATTTAACGAGCAATTCTTGTTCTTCATCCTTTGATAACGGCGGAGGCAGTGCCTCACTTCCACCAATATAATAAATCTCATCACTCTTTAGCCCTAGCTTCATGAGGAGTTTATACCAGTAGTAAGTGAGTTTAAATTTTAATTTTTTCATCTTCTTCTCCCTTCTAAATGTCCAGTTGACTTCGTAAGATAAAAGACATCACAAAAAACTACGACACCCCTTGTATCATTTTTCCGTCTAACATCTCTGGATGAATGATGGATTGAAATTCCTGATCTGCTGATAATCCACTTAGACTCATCCCAACAAAACACTTTGCTGGCTGGATCATATGTGTTTTTGTATAAAGGACGACCGTATCTGGTTTAAAGCATAGTAGAAACCCGTGATCATGACCGACTGCGCGATACGGAACAAGTCTTAAACGATCAAGCAGCGGAAAATGGTCATCGAGCTTTTGCATCAATTCAACAGGATGAAACTGTTTCATTTTTTCTATAAATGGCTCTCCGAAAATAGATGTGAGCTGATCGAGCTGGACGATCATGACAGGTGTTTTCGTCAATGGATCATACAGCTGATTTCCAGAATCGACCAGACCATTTAAGCGGATCGTTTCTCCTTGAATGTGGATCTCCACAAGTACTTGTTCGTCATATTGTCTTTTTTTCGCACCAACCTCTCCTAATCGTTTCTTTGAAAACAGCCAAATGGCCGGAAAGCCAGTGAGAACAAAAAGCCAGCTAATGGGATCACCAAATCCATCATTTTGTGAAATAAGCAGTCCATCTTGAATGACTGTATTTGTCTGCAAAAACGAATGAACCCCGATCATGCCCCCTCCCATCAAAAATGTGACAAAGTAAAAAGCAAACAGGTTTTGAAAAAAGGAACGAAATCTTTGAAATCCAAAGGTTCCAAGCACGATCAAGACAGAAAAAAGCAGTTTGCCTAAAGGGTGCGACACAACCATTGCAAATGGCGTAAAGAGCAAGAGAACAATGCTCGATCCAATGAGAGCTCCTAACATATATCGCCTTTTTTTCACTTGTCGTTTGAGAATAAATGCCGTGAGTAAGAGCAGCAATAGATCAAAACAAAAGTTTAACAGCCAAATGACATCTAAATAAATGACCACCTTCTGCTCCTTTCATCTGAAACAAAGAATCAAAAGCAGTACTTGCACTTGTTTGTACCAGTATAAAACAGTCATCGGATGGAAGTCTGTCAATTCTTGTAGGGGATGATAGAGAACTTTTGGTGGATTGTTATCGTTTTTGTCGAGGTATGAAATAGAAAGAACATCGGAATGATTTGTTGGACAAGTGTCTCCTCTATCAATTGCACAAAAAAAGACACGCTCCGAAGAGTCGTGTCTTTTTCGCTGTCATTCTTTCTCATTGATGGTGAGTGTTCCTTCTGCCTTCTGTCTTGTGACATTTCCATAATCATCTTTGACAATGACTTCAATCACTGCACCTTTTGCTTTTGCAATAGATGTCGCCGTCCAGTAGCCTTCATACGTTCCCGGTGCTACTTCACGAATCGGCAGTTCGGTTGTGTTTTGAAGTTTTGATCTAGCATTTGTCAGCGGCATATGAAGAACAAAGGTGGCATCTAGCTTTTCCCTGCTTTTAAATGAAATCTTAACCGATTCACCTGATGATAGATTCATATTGTCTTTTGGCGTTAATTCAGAAATGACAGGTGCATCATATTGTACATCGATGTCGACCTTTTTAGTCGTTTTGTTTCCAGCCGCATCTTTTGCTGTCACTTTGATTGTATTTTTCCCGTTCTCAAGCAGCACCCTTGCAGAATATGCCCCATCCTTTACGGTCGCTTTTTTTCCATTGACTGTGACTTGATCTAGATAATCATCCGCTACTTTCCCTTCCACCGTGAGTGATTCTCTATTAGACTTGTCGCCTTTTTTCGGTGTATCAATGGTCAATGTCGGTGCTGTTTGATCGATGATCACCTTGACTGGATTGGAATGTTTTGTTGAGCCTTTATCCGTTACAGTCACCGCCGTGAAGACATGCTCTCCACTTGGAACAGATACATTTTCTTTGAAAGTACCCGACTCATCTGATTTGACGTTGGCCACCTCTTCATCATTCTGATAAATGGCCACATCGAGACCCGGAGAGGCCGTGCCTTCAATCGTCAATTCACCTTGATTTGTAATGGTTCCTGCCTTTGGAGAAGTGATTTCTGGTACATCTGCTTCATAGTTTACGAGCGCACGTATCATATAATTCCCCTCTTCTTTCGGAGAAGGAGAAAAAGCACCGCTCGTCAGCTGCCAGCTTCTTTCAGCATTAGGGCCATCTTCATCTGTGGCAAGTCCCGGAGATTCGGTATTCTTTTTCGTTTGAATATAAACAAGATAGAAATCGCCATCCACTGTAATGGCTTGATCTTCTAAATCTACTTTTGTCCATTCACCATTACGCAGCGCATTTGCTTTTAAAGGTCCTGCGATTTTCTCACCTGGTGCGCCACCCTTCCCAGAAGCATCATATACTTCAACAGCAAATTCATCGCCTCCAGGAGCTGGCCATTCTGATGTCCAAAACCGGAAAAGACCACCTGTGACTTGTGCTTGTTTCTTTCCTTTTTCTAATGAAAACTTCACAGCCCAGCCATTGCTAGGATCGTAGAAAGCCCGTGCATTTTCAGCCGTTCCATCATCGTAGCCAATCTCTCCCGGAAAACCGATAAAAGGCTCAAGTTTCACTGACTTTTCAAGCGGCTTTTCCGTCACATCCGCTGAAAACGTATAGCCTTTAAACCCCTTCGCAAAAATTTTGACTGTATAGACACCGCTTAATGCCTCTAGAGAAAATTCACCGGATTCATCTGTTTTCACCGGCTCAATTTTTGCGTCCTCCACAAGATAAACAGTTGCATTCTTCACCTTTTCACCAGTTGTTTCATTGACGACCGTGCCGGAGATCGTTCGTTTCTCTAGCGGCTGTAAGGAGAAATTCGCTTCTGCTGTTTCTTTTGATGCCACTTTGACTTTTTGGGACCATGATTCAAAGCCGTAAGCTTCCGCTTTCACTGTCCATTCTCCTGCTCCTTGAGACAGCTGATATTTCCCTGTCGCTTCATCGGTGGAAGTTGATTTTCCGCTTTCTAGAACACTGATTTGCGCTCTCATTGGAAGAGCTTGAATAGACGGAGCATCATGACTGTTTTGCTTTTGAATGTGTACATGTTTATTTTTTACTTTAGCAGGCTTTGCCTTTTTTGGATCAACTGATTTCTTATTCTGGCTTGTGGATTTTTCTTTTTTGATCACACCTAGCTGGTTCTTGGCTTGTTGAGACAAAGCCTCATCTGTGATTTTCACATCATCTAAATAAAAGCCATCTTTTGTGACACTGCCATCTGTTCTTATCTGAAACAGGACTCTCACTTTTTGACCTTTATAAGCAGATAAATCAACTTCGCCTGCTGTCCACGCATTTGTTTTCCCCGTATAAGCGGACGCTTGAACGGCGTCTTCACCCTCTGGCTGTACATAGACATGCACATAATCATAATTGGCTTCGAGATCATGCCAGTATTGATATTGCAGGTAGGAAGAACCTGAATCTGGTACAGCAATGAGCGGCATAGACAAATTGGCGTCCGTTTTATTTTCATAAGGACTATCTAAATTGGTGGCGTAGACATGTTCCCCGCTAAATGCTTGTTTTGGACCTGTGGACGGTCTTCCCCACTGCCACGGATCTTTTGTTCCACCACTGAACCATCCACTTGGCCATGCTTCAAAATCTTGTGAGTAGCCAGTGGTGATGGATGTTTTAATTGGAAGTGTGTAAGAATCTGATGCCGCTTCATTTTCTCCAAAATCTTTCACAATCCATCGGTACGTCACGTTTTCCCCCTCAAGTTCAGGGAGCTGTACCGTATAGGTTCCTTTTAAATGATTCCCATCCGTGCGGTTGGCTTTCAGCGTCTCCCATTCACCTTGATCTACTCGGTAAGTCAAAGAAACATTTGTCACTGCTATCCCATCTTCTGCAGTGATGGTTAATGGGGTTGGCGTTGCAGCAAAAATTTCATTCGGACCTTTATGTGAAAAAACAGGTGGTTCTGTATCTTCTCCCTCTTTTGTCACCTGACCTTCAATCGTACCGATGCCATTGGTTAAAGCCGTAATCGCCTCTCTTGCATCAACTAACCCTGCCCCATAACCGTTGTTAGGGGATTCAGGAAATTGCTGATCTGTCAGTGGTTTCGCTGTCTCAATGAGAATTTGCTGAATTTCATCCACAGAAAGGTCTGATTGCACTTGGCGAAGAAGAAGAACAACAGCTGAGACATGCGGACCTGCCATCGATGTACCATTCCACCCATCCTCATATCCTTTTCCCGGGATCGAAGAACGAATGTTTACTCCCGGAGCCGCAATATCTGGTTTCATTACGCCATATGGAGAAGGACCCTGAAGGGAGAAAGACCCTAACTTGTTGTCATGATCTGTTGCGCCCGTAGCAAAGGCTTCTTGATAGTTAGCAGGATTTGCAATCGAACCCGCGCCGCCTGGATTGAATAAATCGGTATTACCGGCTGAAAATTCTGGAAAGATGTCTGCTGCTCTCCAAGCATTCACTACATCTTTATACCAATCATCAAGACCTGGCCCACCGCCCCACGAATTATTCACAACATCAGGTGCCTTTTCTGGGTGAGGATTTCCGTTACGATCTTTCGGTGCTAAAATCCACTCACCGGCATCTAACAGATCAGCATCTGTACCGCCATCTTCTGAAAAAGCTTTCACTGCAATCCATTCTGCTCCCGGTGCGACCCCAATTTGATTCTTTCCATCTGGCTCAGAACCAACCATTGTGCCTGTCACATGGGTCCCGTGCTCCAAGTCATCATAAGGGACTTCAGAGCCTGTCGTGGCATCATACCAATTCAGTTCATGAGATGGTTCGTTCGGACGAGCAGGATCAAACCCGCGGTATTTTTCTTTTAGCGCAGGATGATCCCATTCGACACCAGTATCAATACTTGCCACAACGGTTCCAGTCCCGTCATAGCCTAAATCCCACGCTTCTGGTGCATGCACCTGAGCAATATTCCATTCGACTCCATCTACTGCTTTGATTTGTTTGTTTGGCTTAGCATGCTTCAAATCAACAGGACGATGAAGTTGACGTGTTTCATTCGGCAGCACTTGAGCTACTTCTGGAAAAGAAGCAACCTTTTCCATCACTTCTTTTGTTGCCGTCACAGCTAGACCATTCACAATATAGTAGGAATGAATATCTTTCACTTGCTTATTCTTTTTTTCCTTTTGTAAATACGCTAGGAGCGCTTGCTGCGTTTCATCAGATGTTGCTCTCAGCTCAGATACAACGGCTGATCTTTTTGTGTACTGCGTTTTAGCCGCGGTTAATTTTTGTTTTTTTGCTTTTGATACAGCTTCTTTTGCTACTTTTTGTACATTCGTTTGTTCCTTCATTTTGACTAAGAAGGTCACCTTATCTTCCTTTTGAAACTGCTTCTTTAATCTCGAAGAAATCTTGGCTTTTGTTGTCTTAGAGGAAACAGCTTCCTCCTGATATGAGGTAGAAGTCGATTTTGCTTGAACCATCCCAAAGCTTGTCATCGTTAAAATACCAATCACCAAAAGACTCATGAAACGATAGACGGCGGTTTTACGAAACTTCACTTTCAATAAAATCCCTCCTCCTCAAATGGTCAAACAGTGTGTATCCTGCCCCTCCCCCTTCTTTTTGATCATGACAAGATTCATGGTGTTCTCATTAATGTAGTCAAATAAAGTTCAACATTTTGTCGTTTTTTGTAAAGGGAATTAAAAATGATTCTTTTGACTTAAAAAACTCATACCAAAACACATACGATAGATCCAAATAACATGCAGAAACAAGACTTTTATATCAATCAGACTCAGGATCTTTTCACCATGCAGACATAAAAAAACCCCTTCCAAAGGAAGGGGTTGAATCGTGTTTGCTTATCGTTTGTTGCGGTTACGTAAGAACGTTGGGATATCCAATGTATCATCACTTGACTGTGTATTTTGTCTTGGTTGTGATGATGTTTGCTGATGTTCCTCACGTTTTACTTCACGCTTTTGTGGAATAGATTGATTCTGCTTTAATCCTTGTCCTAATGGATTTCTTTGAGGTTTTGTCACTTCCGGCTCTTGCTCAATAAAACCGGTTGCGATGACTGTGACCACAATTTCATCCTTCAAGTTATCATTAATGACAGATCCAAAGATCATGTTGACATCTTCATCAGAGGCTGATGCAACAATATCCGCTGCTTCTTGTACCTCATAAAGACTAAGGTTCGTACCACCAGTAATATTCATGATAACACCTTGTGCTCCATCAATCGCTGTTTCAAGAAGTGGTGAAGAAATGGCTTTTTTCGCTGCTTCAGCAGCACGGTTTTCGCCTGTTGCGACACCAATTCCCATAAGAGCTGAACCTTTGTTAGACATGATCGTTTTCACGTCAGCAAAGTCGAGGTTAATTAAACCTGGTGTGGCAATAAGATCTGAGATCCCTTGAACACCTTGTCTTAACACGTTATCTGCTGCACGGAATGCTTCAAGCATTGGCGTGTTTTTATCGACAATTTCAAGCAGGCGATCGTTTGGAATCACGATTAACGTATCAACTGCTTCTTTCATAGAAGCAATCCCTTCAACTGCTTGAAGCTGACGCTTTCTTCCTTCAAATGTGAAAGGACGAGTCACAACTCCAACTGTCAAGGCTCCAGAATCTTTTGCGATTTTCGCAATGACAGGTGCAGCACCCGTACCAGTTCCACCGCCCATACCGGCTGTCACAAAGACCATGTCAGCGCCTTTTAGGACTTCTTCAATTTGTTCTTTGCTTTCTTCAGCAGCTTTTTTACCGACTTCAGGATTCGCACCTGCTCCAAGCCCTCTTGTCAGCTTAGCACCGATTTGCATTTTTGTTTCTGCTTTTGATAAGTTTAACGCCTGTGCATCTGTATTCACTGCAATAAAATCGACACCCTGTACGTCATTTTCAATCATTCGGTTGACAGCGTTATTTCCGCCGCCACCTACACCGATTACTTTAATTGATGCTAGGCCGTCTATATTTGTTTCAAACTCCAACATGCTGAATCCTCCTAATCCGTCGAAAATCTAGTTCTATTCCCAGAACATATTAAATAGTTTTTTCATTTTGCCCGGTTTTTTATTTGTCTCTTGTTGCGCTTTTTGTTTCACTTTCGGTCTTGGCTGAGCTTCTTTTACTTGTGGTGTAGAAGAAACCGGCTCCATGGACGCGCCTACTTCATGAAATGCTTCATCCGGCATTTGGAATCCAACCTGTCTGCCCTGAATCTTTGCATTGCGATAAGCAAAATGGATCAGGCCCACTCCTGTCATATATTGAGGTTCCCTGACCCCAATATAATTAGGACTTGCGATTCTTACATTGTTTTGTAAGACCGTTTGTGCCAGAGAAAGAATACCTGGTATAGCTGCCTGTCCACCTGTTAGAACGAATCCGCCAGGCAAATCATGGACACCCATATTGCGTAATTCCTCTGCCACAAAAAGCAGAATCTCTTCCAATCGTGCTTCGATGATATTGGCTGCTTCAAGTTGTGTATACGTCTGTTTTTGGTCCGTACCGATGACGGAAACTTCAAATGTCTCCTCAGACGATGCCTCATCATAGAATGCATGCCCAAATTGCTTTTTGATTCGTTCAGCTTCTTCAGTGGAAGTTCTAAGTCCTATAGACAAATCTTTTGTAATGTTCTCTCCGCCCAATGGGATACTGTGAGTAGAATAGAGATGCCCGTTTTCAAATACGGATATCGTAGTAGAGCCGCCGCCAATATCGACAAGAGCTACCCCTAGATTTTTTTCATCTTTCGATAACGCTGCTGAACCCGATGCGAGTGGCTGCAAGCAAATATCCATAATTTCAATACCAGCCCGCTCTACACATCGGAGCCAGTTATGTAGAATCGTTTTAGAACCTGTGATTAACGATCCATCCACTTCTAGCCGTACACCTAGCATTTTTTTCGGATCTGTGATCTCATCTCTTCCGTCGACGATAAATTGTCTCGGAATGACGTCTACTACGAGATGTTCTTGCGGAATAGATACTACCTGTGCAGCATCCAAGACACGTCTCACATCTTCAGCATGTATTTCTTTATTTTCACTAGACACTGCGACCACGCCGCTCGTATTTTGAATATGAATGTGGTTTCCGTTAATTCCGACTATCGCCTTTTGTAAAGGAAAACCTACCATTCTCTCAGCCTGTTCAAATGCTTGTCTAATAGAATGAACTGTTTCATCTATATCAACAATCGATCCTTTTTTTAACCCCTCTGAAGGGACATTTCCAACACCTATAATGTTAAGCGAATCATCCGCCATTTCTCCGACGATGACTTTTATATTGGATGTACCGATGTCAAGGCTGACGTAAATTTCATTGTTGTTCATTCTATGGCACCTCCTCACATATCAATACTTTCTATTCTATTATTTGCTGAACAACAATACAATGAATGTGTTTTTACAAGTGTGTAACAAAACTTAAAAAATCAACATTTTTTATTAGGATTACTGAAAATATTCGTTACATCATATGTATATCCTTTTTTATGACTCACTTTTTTTCTTTTTTTCTCTAGAAATTGTCCATTTTGTTAGTAGAATTCTTCGAATAACGGCGATATTTTGAAACAATCTAACACCGAATGCAAACATTCCGACTAAATACAAGTCTACACCAAGATGGACGCCCAGAAAAGCTAAACTTATTGCGAGTATAATATTAAAGAAGAAACCTGATACAAACACTAGTTCATCGTATGCCCCTTGCAGATGTGCTCTGATTCCACCAATCAATGTATCAAGCGCAGCAAGTACAGCGAGGGAAAGATAGTTAGAATACTCATTCGGTATCGTAAAATTCGTTAAGAAACCGATCGCAACTCCTATGATTAAACCAAGTACAGGAAGCCACATTAAGATTTTCCCTCCTTTACATCGTCAAGAGGCTTCAATTCATTTAATTGAATTGTACCGTCAAATGCTTTTAAATGAATTTTTTTCTTCGGCCGTCTAATACTCAAACTGAAATTTTCCTGAGCAAACAAATCACCAATATCTGATACATTTAAACGGCTGTATAATTTATCGGCCTGCTCGCTGACCATCTTAATCGTGACTGTATCACCATCTATGCTGTAACCATCCATTTTCGTCGTACCATTAATATCTCGAATAACACTGGTGTTAATCACCCGGTGTTCATTAATGGAAATATGTTTTGCCCCAAACATATTGGCTTCGTTGATTAATTTTTTCAGAAGATCAGGTGGTATATTTTTGACTTCTTCTCCAGTAAGTTCCTTAGAAAAAAGCTGAGTAATTTCTATTTCAACTCCTTCACCCGTTACCTCTGTAAAACCAGCCTTTTCTTTCAAATCCTTCAACGTTTTTGTTAATTGTGCTTCTTTGGATTGATCTTCTTGGTTGCCATACTTTTTTAGCATTTCATCATATTTATCAATTTCTTTCAATAAATCCAGTTCCTTACTTTTAGATGCAGATAAATCCTCTCTTAATTCCCAAACGTCTCGAGTATCGCGAACTTTAGGCTTTTGTAGAGAGTTAAACTGGATCGAGACCATGATGCCAAATATGACCATCAGGACTGTCAAACTAAGTAATGGCTTCTTTTTCCTCAACACCACTCACCTTTTCACAATTAATCTTTGTTTCTTAGAAGAGGATTCATACGAATATCCTTCTTTTCAATCGTCATGGAAATATGATCACTTGTCAGCTGATCAACCACCCCGCCTGCAATGTTTAATGCAGGAATTAAAACAGCTGGATCTCCAATAGCAGAAATGACAAATGGTGCTGGATGTTGAACACCATCAACCGTGACGACTGGACCGTTACAATGTATGTATGATTGGTGTGTGATTCTTTGTCCGTTTATAGCTACAGCAGATGCCCCTGATATAAATAGTTCGTTTATCACATGGAAAATGTGGCTCTCATGCACAATGTAATTATTGACATTTTGTCCACTCGGGATATAAGATGCATCTTCAAGAGATACTTTTACCCCTTTCCCTTTTACACCTATTTCTCCTGTAAACATTCTGTATTTCTCAACATCTTCCAAAACATTAAAATACTGCTCTTTTTCATTTTTCAAACCAAACTCTGTTGCTTGAACCTTTGATTGAAGACGATAAAGTTCTTTTTCAAGTTTTTGATTCGCCTTTTCTTGCTTTGTTAGCTGACTTTTCAAAGAATATTCTTTTTTCCATTGTTCTGTTCGATTGACATCTGCTCGATGCTGCTTCGTATATTGGTATGAAAAAGAAATCAGAAATCCAAGAACAAGCATTACAATTGAGAATATGACGGTTTTGCCTCTCAACGTTCATCTTCCTTTTTCTTAGATTTAAAAGCTTCAAAATACGTAGCTACTTCCATATGAATCGTACCTTTCTCAGAGGACGAAAGCTCTTTGACAATGGCAGGGTACGTCGTCATTTTATCTGCGAATGTTTTAATTGATGCAATAACGGTGTTTCCATCATTCATATAAAATTTAACGAGCCACTGATTGGAGCTAGTCGGTACGTAATATACTTCTGAGATTAGTTCCTGAATAGAAGCCGGCAGTTGATTTAGAGCTTTCACTGTTTGCTTCAATTTCTCTTTATTGTCCCAATCGACAAAAATAGGTCCTGCGTGACTTGGTGTTACTTCATCTGGCAAAGCCGTCCCGTTTTCAAGAAGCTCATAATAAAAATGTCCCTTTTGTAGATACGCAATATTTGCATACTCTTTGACAGCAATACTGACCTTATTAGGGAAATGTTTTTTGATATTGACACTTTTAATCAATTTATTTTGCTTTATATGGTCTGCTGTCATATCTTTATTTAAATTCCAAAACTCTGTCTCGCCTTCTTTAATTTGCGAAAGTTTAACGAGCTGTTTTGTTGGTACATGTTCATTACCGGTAATGGTTAAAGAAGAAATTTTACTGATTGGTGTTTGCAAATAGACAATAATTAAAACCATGATAAAAAACAGCAAAATAAAAGAGATTAATCTCCGATTCGCTTTCTGCTTCCTTTGTTCTTTAATTTTAGGGATTCGCTCTTCTATATTGACGATCTTTTCATTTTCATGATCAGGCCGCATATATACTCTTCACCTCATTCAAAGCTGCTTGTCCGCACCTTTGGATCATTCTTTATCTCATATTGATTAGAAAACAAACGGCATGAAAAAATGCCGTTTGTTTTCCTGTGATACCATCATTCATAAGTAGTAGCCTTTAATTTGCTTCACCAATAATTTCTACTTCTGTATGCATTTCTACATTGTAGTCATCTTTGATTTTCTTTTGAATGTACTGAATTAAGTCGAGCACATCTTGAGCCTTCGCCCCACCAGCGTTGACAATAAAGTTTCCGTGCATATCAGAAATTCTAGCGCCGCCAATCTGATATCCTTTTAAATTCGCCTTTTCTACAAGCTGTCCTGCATATTCAGGTAATGGATTTCGGAAAATACTGCCGGCGCATGGTTTATTATACGGTTGTGTTTCCTTGCGATAATCTTTATTTTGCTGCATTTTCTTTGTGATTTTCTCACGTTCGTCCTGTTTAAGCTTGAAAACTGCTTCTAGAACAATTCCAGGGCGTTCCTTTTGAAGCACAGAAGTTCGATAGCTGAAGTTCATTTGCTCATTAGTTAACCACTCGATCGTTCCATCTTCAAATAAGACTCTCGCTTTCACAAGAATCTTGCTAATGTCAGATCCATGTGCCCCTGCGTTCATATAAACAGCGCCACCAATAGAACCTGGAATACCAGCTGCGAATTCCAATCCTGACAGCCCCTGCTTACTAAGAGACGTCGCGAGTCTTACAACTGAATAGCCTCCGCCAACTGTAATCTCTTCATCATTGACAGTTAAGTGATCAAGCCCAGCACCCAGCTTTAAAACGACGCCGCGAATTCCTTTATCAAGAACAAGTAAATTGGACCCTCTCCCAATGACCGTCCATTGAGTATCATGTTTTTTCACCTGATCCATAATTGTTTTGACAGCATCGACATCTTTAGGGATGACTAATAGATCGGCCGGTCCGCCTATTTTCATTGTCGTATGATTTGCAAGCGGTTCGTTTTCAAGTACTTTACCAACTTGCGCTTCTAATAATTCATTCTTCAAGTTCTCCATATTACCCTCCGCCTTACCTCATATCATTCATCATGAAGTCGTAATTTCTTTTAACACATTATATAAACGTGTGGCCGCATCTGGTACTCCGAGTTCTTTTGTTAAACGGCTCATTTGATGTAGTTTCTCGTCATTACCAGCAATTTCATCAATTGCATGAAGCAAGCGATCTCCAGAAAGCTCTGATTCTCTTAAAACGATCGCAGCATCATGTTTTTCAAGTGATCTTGCGTTAATTTCCTGATGATTTGCGGTCACGTATGGACTCGGAATGAAGATGGTCGGAATTCCAAGTGCCGTCACTTCAGCAATCGTTGTGGCTCCCGCTCTTGCAACAATGACATCAATTGATTTTAAATACTCCGGCATTTGATGCAAGAAAGGCTTTGTGATCATATTCGGCGCTTCACCTTTTTCTTTTAATTCGTTCAGCACTTTTTCATAATGAACCTCACCTGTAATATATAAAAGCTGATAGTTCTTTGCCTTTAATTCATCTTGCATGTCAATCACTGCTTTATTGATTGGAGCTGCACCTCTGCTCCCGCCAAAAATGAGAACCGTTTTTTTCTTCTCATCCAGCCCGAACTCTTTAAGAGATTTTCCCTCTTTAATAGAGACGACTTCAGAGGCTCTTGGGTTTCCCGTAAAAACAACCTTTTCTGAAGGAAAGTGTTCCTTTGCTTCTTCAAAACAGATGGCTACTTTATTCACATATCGTGCCAGAAACTTATTTGTGATGCCTGGCAGGCTATTTTGTTCGTGAATGATCGTCGGGATTTTTAGCTTAGACGCAGCATAAACAACAGGACCACACACATAACCACCTGTTCCAATAACTGCATCCGGCTTAAATTCTTTTAAATAAGATTTACTTTTTTGGACGCCCTTTAGAAACCTCATCACTGTTTTTACATTATCAAAGGAAAGCTTTCTTTTAAAACCTGAAATTTCAATTGA
This sequence comes from Bacillus sp. 005/A4HT-01/001, assembly GCF_004634445.1. NCBI lineage: Bacteria > Bacillati > Bacillota > Bacilli > Caryophanales > Bacillaceae > Bacillus > Bacillus sp. 005/A4HT-01/001. The sequence goes on along the minus strand of NZ_SEIZ01000003.1, from coordinate 456,001 downwards.
TTTAAATGGGATATTTTCTCTTTCTACAATTTTCTTTTCAAGCCCGTTCTCAGTGCCAATATATAAAAATTCCACATCAGGATGCAGTCTTTTCACTTCTTTAATAAAAGCTAGAGCAGGATAAATATGCCCGCCTGTTCCGCCTCCACTAATAACTATACGCATTATACCATTTCCCCTCAATTTTTTTCTGCTCTGAACAAAGTATAAACCCTGTTTTAAACAACAGGGCTCCGTCAAAACCTGTAAAGAAGAGTCAATCATCATGTTTTCGAAACAGAAACTGCCATTTTCACTCTTCAAATCATTTTTTCATACTTTTGCAAAATAAAAGTCTATATGGTTTCATGAACTATCAGCACATTAATATCTAGCATACCTGCTTACATTCAAAAGTACGCCAATTGCCATCAGCATTAATGTCAGTGATGAACCGCCATAACTTAAGAATGGGAGTGTGATGCCCGTCACAGGGATGAGGCCAGTGACAACTGCGATATTAATCATTACTTGAATGGCAACCATTGAGATGATGCCCACTGCCAAGAAACTTCCATATAAATCTGGTGCCCCGAGGGCTATTCTAATGCCTCTCCACAATAGAACACTAAAGAGCAGCAAAATGAGTGATCCACCTATAAATCCAAGTTCTTCAGACAATATAGCAAAGATAAAGTCTGTTTGAGGCTCAGGCAAATAGAAGAATTTTTGTCTACTTTGACCTAGCCCCATTCCAAACAGGCCGCCTGGACCGACAGCGTATAACGATTGAATAATTTGAAACCCGCTGCCAAGTGGATCCTCCCAAGGATTTAAATAAGATGTAATTCGTTTTATTCGATAGGGTGCTGATAAGACAAGTGCGGCAAATCCGCTAAGCCCTAAAAGACCGAGAAAGATAAAGTGAGCGATTCTCGCACCTGAAACAAATATCATAATAATACAGGTTCCAACCATAACCGTTCCTGTACCTAGGTCCGGCTGCAGCATAATGATGGCAAATGCAGAAAACACAATGCCTAGTGCTGGGGCGAAACCTTTACGAAAGGATGTGATATTCTTTTGTTTTTCAGATAAGAATTTTGCAAGAAACGCAATCATCGCAAGCTTCATAAATTCAGAGGGCTGAATACTAAACGCACCGACACCAATCCAGCTTCTTGAACCATTTCTCTCCATACCGATACCAGGAATCAAGACAAGCACGAGGAGGAGAAAACACACTGCAATCAGTATCTTTGACCAAGTCCGCCACGTCCAATAATCGACCCGCATAATGAAAAACATTGCGATAACTCCGATTCCGGCAAACAAAAGCTGTCTTTTTGCAAAATAAAACGAATCATCAAATTTATACGATGCCCACACAGCACTTGCGCTGTACACCATAATTAAACCAATCGTCAATAAAAGTAACGTAATGACAACAAGCAAAAAATCCGGAGAAGTTTTCTTATTCGTCAAGAGACCGACACCCCAAGCATAATTTCATTTGGGCTGTCAGTCATATGAGAGACAAGCCCTTATTTAAGCATATGCACGGCGTTTACAAACATGTCTCCACGTTCTTCAAATGTTTTATGCTGATCCCAACTTGCACAAGCCGGAGACAATAAAATCACGTCTTCTTCTTCAGATATGCTAAACGCCGCAGGTACTGCTTGTTCAACATTATCGACATGTTTTACGTGATGTATTCCCAGTTCTTCACCAAGCTTCACAAACTTAGGCGCAGTCTCACCAAATGTAATCATTCCTTTTACATTCTTCATAAAAGGTTTTAATTCATCAAATTCATTGCCACGATCCAGTCCACCTGCTAGTAAAATGGTCGGCTGCTTGAAGGCAGACAAAGCTTTACTTGTTGCCAGTATATTGGTCGCTTTACTGTCATTATAAAATTTTCTATTTTGAATCGTCTCCACAAATTGCAAACGATGCTTCACTCCACTAAATGTAGTAAGAACTTGTGCAATCGCTTCGTTTGAGCAGCCTGCATTTTTTACAACACAAATAGCTGCTAGAATATTTTCTTGGTTATGCTCACCAGGAAGAACAACATCCTTTAGGTCAATGACATGTTCATTCATATAGTAGATGGCACCATCTTTAATAAACGCTCCATGTGCTACCGGCTCTTTAACTGAGAAAAACACTTTTTGCGCTTTCGAATCTTCTGCTAGTTTGACAACAGATGGATCATCTAGGTTAACCACAGCTATGTCATCTTCCAGTTGATGTGCATACACTTTCTGTTTTGCTTTTTCGTATTCTTCACGCGTGTGATGATAGTCTAAATGTGCGTCAAAAATATTTAATATTAAGCTGATTTTAGGTCTGAATTCAACGGTTCCCATTAACTGAAATGAAGAGAGCTCAGTTACGATCCATTCATCGCCCGCTGCACGCGCGGCAACTTCACTTGCGACCGTTCCGATATTACCTGCTACCAATGTTTTTTGGCTGTCTTTTTTCAACATTTCATAAATCAAAGTAGTCGTGGTCGTTTTTCCATTTGATCCGGTAATCCCAATAAAAGGAGATGAGGTCAAATGATACGCCAATTCTATTTCAGTCCAAACTGGAATTTTTCGGCGAAGCGCCTCTTGGACCATCACATTCTCATAAGGAATTCCAGGGTTCTTAATTAAAATCGTAATTTCTTTATCGTCGAACACACGAAGAGGATGACTGCCACAAATGACATCAATCCCCTTTTCAGAAAGTAACTGAGCAGGCTCGTTTTCTTCAAAAGCTTTTTGGTCATTGACCGTCACGTTTATTCCGTGCTCGTGAAGAATTGAGGCTGCCGCATATCCGCTTTTTGCAAGGCCTAGTACTAGTACATGTTCGTCTTTTAACATTTGCATCCTATTCAATTATAACCACACCTCGATGTAAATTCCTAAAACAGCAAGCAATAAACCAGCTGTCCAGAAGGTGACAACTACTCTCCACTCAGACCAGCCAACTAACTCATAGTGGTGGTGAAGCGGGCTCATCTTAAAGATTCTTTTTCCAGTTGTTTTGAAGGAGATGACTTGAAGGATAACGGATAACGTTTCAACAACAAATACTCCTCCAATAATGACGAGTAAAATCTCAAGTTTCGTTAAAATGGCAATGGCCACTATGGCACCGCCTAAAGCAAGCGATCCCGTATCACCCATAAATACTTTTGCAGGATGCGCATTAAAGACAAGGAACCCAAGGACAGCGCCTGCTACTGCTACCGAAAAGATCGCAACATCATACTGAGATTGATTCCAAGCCAATATAGCAAAAGCTCCGAATGCAATAGCAGCTGTTCCAGATAATAAACCATCAAGTCCATCCGTAAGGTTTACCGCATTAGAACCACCGACAAGCATGAAAACGACGAGGATAAAGTATGCCCATCCTAAGTCAAAGCTGACATCTGTTCCTGGAATGCGAATAGTCGTTGCAAACTCATAATAATGGAAGACTGCATAGAAAATCACAGCAATCACAATTTGCCCGATCAGTTTTTGTTTCGATGTTAAGCCAAGATTTCGCTTCATCGCTACTTTAATATAATCATCTAAAAATCCTAATAATCCGTAGCCAAGGGTGACAAATAACAATAAAAACATTTCTGGACTAATCTCAGAGAATTTGTTAATCATCACGATCGTTGTAATTGTAATAGAAAAGATAATCATAATTCCACCCATTGTTGGGGTACCAGATTTCTTTTGGTGAGACTGAGGTCCTTCTTCTCTAATACTTTGACCAAATTTAAGTCTTCTTAAAAACGGAATAAAAATCGGGGATAAAAGAACACTGATTAAAAATCCCATTATGATTGTAAACAATATCACCTGTTCAAGCATTGTTCTTTACTCCTTCCGAATTTCCAAAGCCGTTTTCCATTAGAAAATAGCATTCATTATTATGATATTCATTCGTGTCTTTCGTATGTTGTTTTTGTACAAAATGCTTCATTTCATTACACTCTTTTCATCATTTTTAAGATTTGTTTAGATCTAAAATAGCGTCCGCTGCCACCTTGGCATCATCAAAGTCATAGACTTGATCACCAATGATTTGGTACGTCTCATGCCCTTTTCCAGCTATTAAGACTGTATCGCCCTTTTTTGCATTGGCAATGGCAAAAAAGATGGCCTGTTTCCGGTTCACAAAGCTGTGATAATAGGCGTTTGGCACGCCATTTTCCATGTCTTTCAAAATGGCTGATGGATCTTCACTTCTTGGATTATCTGATGTAAAAACAGGCTCATCTGCATATTTCACAGCGATTTGGGCCATCTGAGGGCGCTTGGTTTTATCACGGTCGCCCCCGCAGCCAACTACACAGAAAATTCTACCTTCTGTTAATTCTCTGCACGTAGTCAGTACATTTTCTAAACTGTCAGGTGTGTGTGCATAATCAACGATGACTGGGAAGTCTTGATCAAAATTCACAAGTTCGAATCTTCCTTTGACTCCCTCAAGTTCTTCAATGGCACTAACGATCGTTTCAAACGTTAAGCCTGATACAATTCCTACTGATACAGCTGCTAGAATGTTATACACATTGAATTTTCCAATAAGGGCAACCGTCACGTTTTTTGTGCCGATTGGGGTAATCAAATCAAATTGTGTTCCCTTTGGTTTGATTTGAATGTTCTTTGCCATTACATCTGCTTCTTGCTCTAAGCCATACGTCATAATTTCAGCAGCTGTGACTTTTTCAAAATAACTAGACGCTTCATCATCTGCATTTAAAATGGCATGCTTCGGCTTATCGTGCTGAAAGGCACTTCCGAGCTGGGAAAAGAGCAAGCTTTTTGCATGTTTATATTCTTCCATTGTGTTGTGGTAGTCCAAATGATCTTGGGTAAGATTTGTAAAGACGGCAATATCATAATCACATCCATGAACACGCCCAAGATGCAAAGCATGTGATGATACTTCCATAATGGCCGTATCTACGTCTTGATCAAGCATCTGCTTAAAGGTCTTCTGAAGGGTGACACTCTCAGGTGTTGTGTTTTTCACTTCGAGAATTTCATCGTTTACCTTCATATACATCGTACCGATTAAACCTGTTTTTTTATCGGCTTTTCTCATGATTTGCTCAATCATGTGTGTTGTGGACGTTTTCCCGTTCGTTCCTGTAATACCAATTAGATTGAGTTGATGAGTTGGCTGTTCGTAAAAAGCATCTGCTATTCTTGCAAGTGCTCTTTGAGAGTGTTTTACAATAATGACTGGTACATCTGTTATGTGAAGTGGGTGTTCTGCTACAATCGCTGCAGCCCCGCTTTTCACTGCTTTTTCAGCGTAATCATGTCCATCTACTGTATAGCCTTTTATACAGACAAAAAGACTCCCTTTTTTCACTTCTCTTGAATCCATTTCAATGGAAGTAATCTCCGGATTTTCGTTTATCAGTTCATTGTTTTCACTTTTAAAGTATGTAAGGAGTTCTTGTAATTTCATTTCATATCAAACCTCTCAAATTCGTTCACGTGCATGTCTTGTGAAAAAAACACACAGTCTATATTTTATCGTAAAAAAAAGGATACATCCAGCGTATTCCTTAAGTTTCTCTTGGAAAAAGCACACTTTATGCTCTTTTTTTAAAGCGACCCTTATGTTTCAACAAAAAGAGGCAGCCGAATGAGTGCGGCTACCCTCTGTTCATTCTTTATTATTCATCATTTAAGTATAATCGGATCGTGGAACCTTCTTTGACCTTTGTGCCGGCAGCAGGCGATTGCTTCACCACTTTACTGCCAGTTCCTGAAGCATCAATCTTTAGATTAATCAGGAGTGATTCAAGGTCAGAAACAGATCCTCCTACAAGATTCGGTACCTCAATGGTTTTTGTGTCCAGCCATTGATACTTCTTTTCAATTTGTCCTTTTCTTTTTTTCACGCCCATTTCAGGCAGACTGTCTCGCATAATATGGCCCACAATAGGTGCTGCTACTGTCCCACCAAATTGAATCGTGCCTTTTGGGTTATCTACTGCTACATATACAACAATGCTTGGATCATCCGCAGGTGCAAACCCGATAAATGACACAATGTGGTTATTTTCCATGTACTTTCCGTCTTTTACTTTCTGTGCTGTTCCTGTTTTTCCGCCCACCCGATATCCTTCAACGAATGCATTCCGACCAGTTCCTTGAGCGACTACACTTTCAAGGGCATACCTGATTTCTTTAGACGTCTCCGCTGAAATGACTTTCTTCTTGGCAATTGGTGATTGCTTTTTCACTACCTCTTTTGTAATTGGATCGATCCATTCTTTTGCAATATACGGCGTGTAAAGCGTTCCTCCATTTACTGCGGCTGCCACTGCAGCTACTTGTTGAATCGGCGTAACAGATACACCTTGACCAAATGCTGTTGTTGCCTGTTCTACAGGACCAACACGATCAAGCGGGAACAAAATTCCTCTACCTTCTCCTTGAAGGTCGATTCCTGTCTTTTGACCAAAGCCGAAATTTTTAATATAAGAAAATAGTTTATCTTTTCCAAGACGGTCGCCTAGCTCGACAAATCCTGGGTTACAAGAGTTTTGTACCACTTCTAGAAACGACTGTGATCCATGTCCTCCCTTTTTCCAGCATCTGAGCCTTGCGCCATCCACTGTCACAGATCCGCTGTCAAAAAAATGATCACGTTTTAAATTTACTTTATTTTCTTCCAGGGCAGCTGCCAGTGTAATGATTTTAAACGTCGATCCTGGCTCATATGTGCTCCACACCGGTAAGTTTCGGTTAAATACTTTTGAATCAACTGATTGATAGTCAGCCGGATCAAAGTCAGGTCTGCTCGACATTCCCAGAACCTCACCATTTTTCGGATTCATGGCAATGGCAATCATGCCATCTGGGTTATATTTTGCCTGAGCATTGTCTAGTTCTCGTTCGATGATGGTTTGTACTTTTGAATCAACGGTTAATTTCATATCAAGCCCATCTTTAGGCGGTGTATAATCATCTGCTTCATCTGGCATTTTCTGCCCTTTTGCATCAGAATAAAATTTCACAGAGCCTTTTTCACCTTTTAGGTCATCATCATAGTACGCTTCTAGCCCAAGTAAGCCTTGATTATCAATTCCAGCAAAACCTAATACATGAGATAAGAAACTTCCAAACGGGTAATGTCTGATGCTGTCCTCTGCTACATAGACTCCATCTAAATCAAGCTCTCTGACTTCTTTTGCTTTTTCATGAGATACTTTTCTCCCCTCTGGGGAAATTCGTTCTATAGACGTTTTCTTGGTGACATGCTTGTACGCTTTCTCCTCAGACATATTCAGCACTGCTGCTAATTTTTTGCTTGTTTCTGCTGGGTCTTTCACCTGCCGTGGCACGACTAAAATAGAGGGAGCACTTTTGTTCGTCGCCAGCTCCACCCCATTTCGATCCAAAATATCTCCTCGTTCTGGTTCAAATGGGAGGTTACGGCTCCATGAATCTTTCGCTAAACTTGTCAGCTTCTCGCCCATAATAAACTGCACATATCCTAATCTAGTATCTATGATGAAAAAAATGATCACCCCAAACAGCAGCACGAAAAGCAATCGTTTTCTCACTGTTACACTTGACACTCGCACGCCCGGTTCACTCCTTACATATGGCTTGTTTTCATCATATGCAGGCTCGTCTTTTTATAGAACGATCTCGTCCATCGCTCAAGCAAAAGAAAAAAACCTAGCAAATGATTTGCTAGGTTTTCAAGTTAATTTGGACTTTTGAAGGTCACTGTGACGACTTTATCTGAAATCTCCGCTCCACTTTTCACGCTTTGTTTGACAGCATATCCCTGTCCATTTGTTTCAATATGCACACCTGAAATAGACGCATATTGAAGAACTTCCCTTCTGGACCAGCCTGTCATATCAGGCATTTTAATGGTTTTCCCTGCTGTTTTCAAAAAGACTTTCTGGCTTTCAGAGAATTCAGAGCCCGCATTTGGCCATTGGCGTTTAATGGATAGACCGTCACCAATGACAACAGGTGATAACTTTTTGTTTTTTGCTTCTGTTTCTGCCTGTTTCACTTCTAAATCTAGGAATGATGGCATTGTTTCTTGTTTTATTTTCTGTTTGCCAGATTTTTTATCGTCTGTTTTTGTTGGTGCGATATTTAAATAAAGCAAACTATTTTTCATCACAGGGTTAAAGATTTCTGAAACAGGGGCAGAGCCTGTTTGTGTTTCAGATAGCTGAGGCTGTTGGACAGCCACATAAACGAGTAGCTTCGGATCATCTTTTGGTGCCATTCCCATAAATGAAAAGACGTAATCGTTTCTCCCTTGAAGGTAGCCGCCAGCACCGCCAATTTGTCCTGTGCCCGTTTTCCCAGCGACATCAAAACCTTTGATTTGATATGGCTGTCCTGTGCCAATTTTTGAGGAAACGACCTCACCTAAAATGTCACGGACTTGCTTCGCTGTATCAGAAGAAATTGGTTTTCCTGCCACTGTTGGTTCGTGCTGTAAAATTGTTTTGTTTGTGTTCGGGTCTGTAATATGATCGATTACATATGGCTTCATCATCGTTCCACCGTTTGCAATGGCTGTCGCCGCTTCAATTTGCTGAATTGGGGTAATCGCGGACGCCTGACCATAAGCAGTCGATGCTTTGTCATATTCGTATCTGAAATTGATTTTACTAGACGCTTCGTTCGGCAAATCTATGCCTGTTTTGTCATAGAAATGGAATTTTTGTAAGTATTGTTCGTAGCGTGTGAAACCTAGCTTTTCTTTTGCCAGTTTCGCAAAAGCTACGTTTGAAGAACGTAGAACACCTTCATGAAAATCAATTTTCCCCCAGCCATTTCCGTTGTTATGGTCTCTTACAAGACCGCCGCCTACTTTATAAGTACCAGACTGATACTTGTCACTGCCTTGGTACACTCCTTCTTGGATAGCAGCAGCGAGTGTAAAAATTTTCATCGTTGAACCTGGTTCAAATGCGTAAGAAATGACATCGTTGTTATAGTTCGTAATGTCGAGTTCATTTAAATTAAAGCTTGGCCGCTGTCCCATTGCAAGAACTCTTCCAGTTTTCGGATCAACGACTGTCGCAATGATTTTCTTCGGCTTATATTTTTTAGCGACCTGCGTCATACTTTCTTCAAGAAATGCTTGAATTTTTTGGTCGATGGTCAGCGTGACGTTTTTCCCGTCTTTCGGGGCAACGATGTCTTCTTTACTATTCGGAAGTGCCCATCCGCTTCTGTCGCTGTTATATGTTACATAGCCATCTTTTTCTTTCAGATATTTATTCAGAGCCTTTTCTAGACCCATTGCGCCTGACATGTCCTTCGTTGCTTCATCTAATCTAGCATAACCGATTAAGTTCGAAGCAAACATGCCGTTTGGATAATACCTCTTTGTATCTTTTTCAAAGGCGATCCCAGGAAGTTTTAGCTTTTCAATTTTTTCCTTTGTTGAAAAACTAATATCCTTTCCGGCTTTACCAAACTCGACTTGGAATGCATCCTTTGTATTCAGACGCTTTAAAATTTCACTCTCACTCATATCAATGACCTTTGACAGCTCTTTTGCTGTTTTTTCTTTGTCAACGACATGCATCGGATGCTTTAGATCGACCGTCATTTTCTTGCTCATGATTGCAATCAGCTTATACACAGATGTATCTTCCGCAATCACATTTCCGTTTCTGTCTAAAATGGACCCTCTTTTGGCTTCAAGTGTTTTTTTCGATTGATATTGTTCATTGGCTTTTGCAGCTAACACTTGTCCATCGACGGTTCCCGTAATCTGAATATAAATAAAACGTGCAAGGATGATAAAGAAAAACAGGGCGAAGCAAATACTCGCAATTGCCGCGCCTCTGTTCATCATTTTATTCTTTTTAGGCATCGCCATGTTAATCGACCTTCTTAACATCTTTCGATATGCTTAAGCCCGCTTTTTTAGCGGCTTCAATGATTCTCTCTGGTTCACTTAGTAAGTCTTTTTCCTTTTGCAGTTCAGTGATCTTTTTCGATTCTAAAGACACTTGCTGTTCTAGCTTCTGCACTTCGATATTTGCGTGATAAACAGCAAAGGCTTTCGAAATGATGAGGATCGAGCTGCACATGAGAGCCATGACAAACATGACAAGTAAGATTTTTTCACCAAGTGTAATAGAACCTCTTCTTCTAATCACAACCGATTGACCTTGCTGCTCGGTTTGATGTTGCTTTACTTCTCTTTGGTAAGCCAAATTACTCATAAGAAACCTCCTTTTTATCATCATCTATGGTGTCGTTTACTTTTTTTCTGCAATTCGGAGCTTCGCTGAACGGGCACGGTTGTTATATTCCAGCTCTTGTTCTGATGCAACGATTGGTTTTCTCGTGATCAGCTTCAGTTTTGGTTCAAGTCCTTCTGGAATCACTGGTAGTCCGTGCGGAAGTTCTGGAAGAGAAGACATTTCTTTAAATGTACTTTTACAGATCCGATCTTCAAGTGAATGGAATGTAATGACAGAAATTCTCCCCTTCGGATTGAGTAACTCTATTGCTTGTTCTAGTGCTTCTTCAAATACTTTCAATTCGTCATTTACGGCAATTCGGATCGCTTGAAACACTCTTTTCGCTGGATGTCCGCCTTTTCGTCTTGCAGGTGCGGGAATTCCTTCTTTAATAATGTCGACAAGCTCACCTGTTGTTTCAATTGGCGCTTTTTTTCTAGCTTCTTCAATTTTGCGTGCGATTTGCTTGCTGAATTTTTCTTCCCCATATTTGTAGAAAATCCGAACTAGATCTTCAAATGGCCATTCATTCACCACTTGTTTTGCTGACAAAGCAGCGGTTTGATCCATTCGCATGTCAAGAGGTGCATCATGGTGATAACTAAAGCCTCTCTCTGGTGTGTCAAGCTGAGGTGATGAAACCCCAAGATCAAAAATCACACCGTCTACGCTTGTAATTCCTTGTTCATTCAGACGTTCTTTTAAATATCGGAAGTTGCTTTTTATGAAAAGAATGTTCGCTTTAACATGTGCGAGCTTCTCTCGTGCATGATCCAGTGCAGCATCGTCTTGATCAAACCCAATCAATGTACCTTTTTCTGATAATTGAGATAGTAAATATGAGCTATGACCTGCGCCGCCTAGCGTGCAGTCCACATATGTACCGTCTTCTTTGACGTTTAAACCGTCAACTGTTTCTTTTAATAATACTGTCTCATGTTGAAACATGATGATATGGTCCCACCTTTTTCAAATAGAAATGAATGTGTAGAAAGCTTGCTGCACAAGGGATTATTATATATCAAATCCAATCATGTTTTCAGCAATTTCAGCAAAAGAATCTTCTTGCTCTTCTGTATATTGTTCCCAGATCGACTTACTCCACAACTCAATTCGATTTGAAACGCCGATGACCACACATTCTTTTTCGAGTTTTGCATATTGGAGTAGGTTGGATGCGATGTTAATGCGCCCCTGCTTGTCCAGATCACATTCAACTGCGCCGGAGAAGAAGAACCGGGTAAACGCACGTGCATCTTTTTTCGTTAGCGGCAGTGCTTTGAGTTTCTCTTCAATTAGTTTCCACTCACTCATAGGGTAGCCAAATAAACATTGATCAAGCCCTCTCGTCAGCACAAACTGTTCTCCGAGACCGTCTCTAAATTTAGCAGGGATGATCATGCGCCCTTTTGTATCAATCGTATGTTGGTATTCACCCATGAACATGATATCAGAGCCCCACTTTCTCACCCATACTCTCCACTATCCACCACATCTCTCCACAAAACTTATTTTACACTGTTTCTACATAAAAAAAAACCCTGAACTAGTCAGGGTTCATTAAAACTTTATTTCAAAGTTTGACAATTTGTTGCTTGTTTTGAAATGAAAATGGCAGATTTTTGAACGTTTTGAAGAATTCTGGACCATATTTGTTTAAAAAGTACATGATATTCCAAATTCTTTCTTGTGGTGCTTCGAGTGGTTTTAAACTATTTTCAATCCGTTCAAAATCTCGAAGGATGTATCCTTCCTTCTCTTCCACACGCTTTGCAACCTTTTGATAAACAAATTGAAGCTGGTCTTCTATAAATTTGGCATTTTTATCTAATAGCTGTTCAAAGCTTGGTTCGATCTCTAGCGCTTCTTGTCTCATTGCCTCGTGAACATTCGCTAATTCACGTTTGGCATGTTGAACTGATTGAACGAAGCTGTCTGGAAGACTTTGCTGAAAGTGCGCATCCTTCTTTTCTTTCACGCCTTTTGTCAGCACCTCTTCAACCGACAATTCTCTTATTGGCAGCTTCTTATCAATATGCCTTTCAAGAATGGTGACGTGCAGTCTTGGAAGAACGGGTGCCATTTTGACATCGAAGTACTCGAAGATGCCTTTCAGCTCACCCCAATAGTTCACTTCACCGTGTCCAGCCATAAAAGCAAGCGTTGGAAGAAGGGCTTCCTGCATCAATGGACGGGTCACCACATTATTGCTAAACCGCTCTGGGTGCTCCTCGACTTCCTGCAAAAGCTCATCTTTTGTCCAAGTAAGCCCCACTTCAGATATAGAAAATTGGCCATTCTCTTGTTCAATGAGGAAACGTTCATCATCATATTCGTAAAACAAGTTGGCTTGATGGTCACCAGCTTCAATAATCGGCTGATACCCCGCTTGTTTCATGGCAGCCTGCGTGTTATTTAAGCGAGCCACGATCGCATCACTCGACTCCACAATTTGCTTGAATAACGTACGTTCAAGTGGCTTCACGCCGAAGTCTCCTGAATTCAATAACAGGAGTCCATCTTCTTCAAATAGATCGCAAACAATCCACTCAAAGAAATCAGTAAACGTTTCTGATTTGCGTAAACATCGAAGAAGCTGATCAAACAAGTCATTGGTGTAAGCAGATTCCTCATAGGTTGAAAATACATCACGAAGCCATCTCTCTGTTTTCTCTTGGTGAAGAGGTGTTCTTTTCGCAGCTGTTTTTTTCACATGATGTAATGGAAGCTTTTGTTTGACTGGGCCTTTTTCGCCAGACGTGTACACAAAGTTAATTTCGTCTACGTCGTGATCTTCACCCGCTACCCAAAAGACCGGAATAACAGGAACGCCAAGCTCTGATTCTTTTTCTTTGGCAAACTGAATAATGGAAATGATTTTATGTATGGTATAAAGCGGACCTGCCAGTAAGCCTGCCTGCTGTCCTCCAACCACCATGACGCTCCGTTCATCACGGATCTTCTCAATATTCTCACGCATCGCAGCCGAATCAAATTTTGCATGATATGCGCTCATATAATCCGCTAAAGCCTCGCGCGGGAAGCTCCTTTCCATGAGATCGTCGTATCTCTTTTTCCATGTGTGCTCAGAATGTATATCATAATCAAAAAAAGCAGTCATCTCTTTTTTTTCTTCTATATAATCACGTATGAATAAATTCTGACTTCGGATGGAAAGTTCAGTCAATTGCATGTTTAGAACTTCCTTTCTTCAATAAATAGTTAGTTTCCCGAAAAAAGTATAGCATGTAAATGAGCTCACTCAAAAGATTTTGTTTGCTTTTTTTCCAATACTTCCAAGCTTCTATTCAAGAAAGTGAGGAATGGCGGCGTCATCCCTTGACCTTGAGCTTTTTTTAAAAGGTAGCCAATGATTGCTTTTCTTTCAGTTTGGCGGCCTTTGACGATATCTTGCAGCATCGACGATTGATTGGCAGCCGTTTGATGGCAAATTGATTCCACATGAGCCCATAGACGATCTTTCTCAGGCAACCCTAGAATGGAAACCGCTTCTTCAAATGCACATGTCATCATATGTTCATATGACGGGTTCGATACCAATTCCCCATTATTCACATGTAATAAAGCCGTCAACGGATTAATACACACATTGACGAGCAGTTTTTCCTCCAGTACTTTCTTCCATTCATCTGTATAAACCATTTGAAAATCGCCCGTTGACAGTTCACTACTCATAGGTCCTTTTTCCTCATGCAGAAATGCTCCCCACTTGATGACACCCATTCCTGTATGGTTTACTGCGCGATCAGACACCTTCATTGCGCCATGCTCTACTACACCAATATATAACTGATGTGCCGTTTTCCAGTTCTTTAAATCGAATAAGTGGGCCATTCCGTTCTGCAAAAATAAGATCCGCTGACGAGGCAGTCCTGATAATTCACTTAGAACATCTTGCAGGTGATGATACTTCACTGTCACAATCAGCAAATCAAATATTCCTTTGACTCCCGTATCGGCCCCAACAGCTGATTGAATGGTTTCCCCTCTTACCATTCGTTCGATTCCTAATGCTCGAATTTCTTCTGCCTGCTGTTTTCTTCTTGTAAAGACGGTAATGTCATGATGCTCTGATAAATAACTAGCACAAAGCAGACCAATCGCACCACCGCCAATGATTCCAATTTTCAATTGCCGCACTTCCCTTTTTCTGTTTACTTCATGTTATCAACTATTTTACCAGTTTCGTGCTACGATGCAAAAAGCAGATAACGCGCTATGATTGAATTTTTTTAATTAAAAAACTATAATAATAAGTGTAAAAACTTTTTTAGGCGGATGGGATGAAAACGCCTTCAATGACATCACTGTCGACATTATGTGTGTAAGGGGGAAGATCACATGACACAAGTAAAACGTCTTCTGATTAACTACAAAACATTAGAGGAATTTAAACAATTTAAGGAATATGGCATACAAGAACTTTCCATGCTTGAAGACCTAGAAAGTAATATGATTGAAAATGACAGCAACTCTCCATTTTATGGGATTTACTTTGGAGATAAGCTTGTGGCACGTATGAGCCTCTATCAAGTAGATGGCTCGACGACGACGTATTTTGACCATAATCATGATTATCTAGAGCTGTGGAAGCTAGAAGTGCTGCCAGGATATCAGCGTAAAGGATACGGCGAAGCACTTGTTGATTTCGCAAAATCTTTCGGCCTTCCAATTCGAACGAATCCACGCGTCAAATCTGCCGGTTTTTGGGATAAAATGGGCTTTGAAGCGGTGAAATATGATATGGAACGCGATAAAGGAGAAAACCCACTCATTTGGGAGCCTGCACATATTCAAAAGAACACAGGTGAGTCCGCTTAATCATTTTAATCAATAAGAAAACGCCCCTCTTTCCATCTGTGAGGGGCGTTTTCTTATTTTGCGTAATCTTTTAAGCTGATATTCTGTTTGACTCTTTCAACAATACCAATAAGTGCCCGGTAATCTTCTTCTGTCATTTTTAATTGACGTTTCAGCTGTTCATTTTCTTCGGTGAGTGATTTTAATTGATGCTGTGCATCTTTAAGCTCCTCCCGTAAATAAGCTGGACCAGATGGTTCTTTCTCAAGCTGCTCTAGAAACCGAATTACTTCTCGAAGCGTCAGTTCAGTCTGATCAGAAGATGCCTTCTCCTCTATGGTGAACGCATGCTGCGGTAAACCCGAAGAATGGATACCAATTTTTTTACGCAGTTCTTTTCGCTGTTTTTTGGCAAGCTCAATGCCCGCCTGGTACTGCTTTCTGACGTAAGAATTCCACCTGAATCCACATGCTGCTGCTGTTCTTGACAATGCTTTTCCAACCTCTTCAAATGCTGAAAGCTGGGTACCGCCATCTCGGATATGCCTTAAGACAACTTCTGCTAAAAGTAAATCTTCATCTTGTGTCCATGCGTCCTGCCGTGTAATCGTCAACTCATCATCCCCCCTGAATCTGAATACCACATCATATGCGCTTACTAGAGTAGATAGACTATTTGCAGGAGAGAAACCTAAAAAATAGATCAATAAAAAAACGCAAGGGAAGATTCCCTCACGTTTTTTTATCAAGCATTAGTTGCTTTTTACGTCTTTGCCTTTGTATGTTCCGCAAGATTTGCAGACACGATGAGAAATTTTCATTTCACCGCATTCTGGGCAAGCTACCATACCAGGTACTTGTAGTTTGAAATGCGTACGACGCAATCTTTTTTTCATTTTAGAAGTTCTTCTAAAAGGTACAGCCATTATTCCCACCTCCTTAAAGAGTTAAGATTCATTATTTTCTTCTAAGAGCTTCTTCAAGCCTTCCAGACGAGGATCAATTCGGTTTTGATGTGCATCTTCCGAAATGACCGCCCAGTCATTCCCTTCCTGTGGTGCAGCACCTTTTACGTCAGCTTGGTCGCAAAAGATTTGCATGGGCACTTCAAGAAGAATTTCTTCCTTGACTATAGGCGTTAAGTCGATGATATCGTCTTCTACAACAGATACGTCTTCATCTTCTATATCGTCTGTCTTATGAAGTACAAATAGTTCTTTTGTTGAAATCGCAAATGGATAATTTACATCAACAAGCGTTCTTGAACAAGGCAATGTCATTTCACCTGTGATGGTTAAATCAAATGCGACTTGCTTTGATTCGATCACTCCAGTCCCTTTCACCTCTACTGGTGAAATACGACGTATATCTGAATGAAGGCTAGTAAGTTCATTTAAGTCAACCGTCTCATGAAAATCGAAGCTGTTTTTAGCTTTTTGATGTAACTGATAAACTGTCCATTTCAATTGTATCACCTCTAAGAGCAACAAACATGATTATAGCTTTCATCATGCTATTTGTCAATATTTTTTCTTTACAGTCCTTCATGACGTCAAAGGGCTGTTTGACATCAGTTCTCGGAATGCCTAAACTGAAAAAAATGGTCTTCATTTTTCCCTTATGCTACTGTAGCACAGACCATTTAACCATAGCAAGAAAGGCGGAACATCTATTGAAAGCAGTGGGAGTCGTTGTCGAGTACAATCCATTTCATTATGGGCATGCCTATCATGTGAATCAGGCGAAAAAACAAACCTCCTCAGATGTTGCCATTGCCGTCATGAGCGGTTCTTTCCTCCAGCGCGGGGAGCCTGCCATCGTCTCAAAATGGGCACGCACAAAAATGGCACTGCAAAACGGCGTAGACATTGTGTGTGAGCTTCCATACATATATGCCGTACAAAAGGCAGAAACCTTCGCCAATGGCGCTGTGTCCATCCTTGATGCATTAAAATGCCATTCTCTTTTTTTCGGCAGTGAGGATGGAGAGATCAACGCATTTGAGCGCACAGCACACGCTTGGCATGAAAAAAAGGCAGAGATTGATCTTTTAACAAAAGAAAAGGTGAAAGAAGGCCTTAGTTATCCCGCCGCCGCAGCAGGTGCGTTTCAAGAGGCCATTCATTCTGAACACTTACTGGATTTGTCCAAACCAAATAACATTTTAGGCTTTCATTATGTTAAAGCCATCTTAGAGAGAGCTCCTCACATGCAGCCTTTTACGTCTCAAAGAATTGCATCTGATTATCATGATGAAGAACTGCCTGACAACCAAAAAATCGCAAGCGCCACAAGTATCCGAAAAGCATTAAAAGAACAGAGCTCATTTCAAGCAGTCACGCCCTACCTCCCGGACGCTACTTTAAAGCAATTACACGACTATCATTCTTCATATGGTCTTTTACATACGCAAGAAGCCTATTTTCGCTTTCTGAAACATGTTTTTCATACAATGGATACGAGTGAACTAGAGGGCATCTATGAAATTGAAGAAGGCATTGAACACCGCATGCAAAAAGCCATGACACATGCGTCTTCCTACGAGGAGTATCTATCACTTGTCAAAACAAAACGATATACGTGGACAAGGTTACAGCGGATGAATACGCATCTATTAATGAACGTGAAGAAAAAGACGATGCACGAGCTGCTTGAAGAGAAAAAAGCGCCCTATATTCGTTTACTTGGAATGACAAGGAAAGGACAACAGTACTTGTCTCTTGTAAAAAAAGAGTTGGATGTACCACTTGTGAGTAAACTGTCTTCCTTTTCACATCCCGCCCTTGATCTTGATATTCGCGCTTCAAGGGTGTTCAGCCTTCCCATCTGTGAACCCATGCAAACAGAGTTAACAAAAGCAGAGTTTAAAACATCACCGATTCGATATGATGAAGAGAGCGGACTCTTTTCATCTCGATAGAAAAAAGCAGCCTGCAAGTCAGGCTGCTCTTTTTTATGATGCTTTCTCTTTTAATTTGTTTAAATAGTTTAGTGCGTCCTGCATGGTATCCACAGGAACGATTTTCATATCACTTTTAATATCTTTTGCTGTTTTGACTGCATTTTTGTAGTCAGAGTTTGGGTCACCTTTATCATTCGGTGCAAAGAAGATGTCTTTCCCTGCTTTGTCTGCTGCAACAACCTTTTGATCAATTCCACCAATCGGTCCGACTGTACCATCTGCATCAATCGTTCCAGTTCCTGCGATCGCATAGCCGTGTGTTTCATCTTCTTTTGTCAGCTGATTGTAAATTTCAAGTGACATCATTAAACCAGCTGATGGACCGCCGATGTTTTCAATATCCACTTTCACAGAAGGAGACACTTTCACATGACGGTCTGTAAATAATGATACGCCAATTCCCACTCGTTTTGGCTCTTCTTTAAATGGTTTTAACGTCACGTTCTGCGTGATTTCTTTGCCATTACGTTCAAGTACAAAACGGACAGTCGTGCCTGCTTTTTTACTGCTGATATACGAAACCATTTTATCTGCTGACTCGTATGTATGGCCGTCGACACTTTTGATCTTATCACCAACTTCAATCTTCCCATATGCAGGCATTCCTTTCATCACATAGCTCGCATATACCCCATTAAACGTATAATCTACTTTTTTTCCCGCTTTTGTATAAGCGGCAATCATCGCATTTTCTTGAGAACTTTTCATGAGCTGCAGCTGCCGTTTCATATAATCCTCATCAGACTCTCCGTCCGCTTTAATATTTTCTTCTGGAACGATTTCGTCATACTTGTTCATTTTTGCAAGCAAATACGTATATGGATTGGCTGGACCTACTTTAATGGTCATAAGAGAAAAGCTCCCCTTCTCGCCATATCCTCCGTCTACTTGAATGTGTGGCGCAATTTCTGTTGCATCACCTGGCTTTGTGACGTAATAGGGCAGTTTCACAAAAGTTAAGCCAAATAAGACTAGAACAACAGCAAAAAAGCTGAGCCAGCGAATATTTAATTTTTTCATTCGATTAACACTCCCATTTATCAATGACATCTTTCAGTTTTCCTTTTAGTTGGTCGGCGGCGAGTTCACCTGCTTCAATCATTTCTTGAACCTGTGTAAACGCACTAGAGCTAAAGGTCTCGAGCTTCGGCCGAATCATGAGATCTGCATGAATGGTTTGGTGACGAACCAATTCATTTTGAAGGATGTCCAAACTTTGCATAATGACATCCGATAATCTCGTTGCCTTTTCTGTTTTTTTCACCCTTGATACATCAGAGGCGATAATGAGATCTGCTCCCATTTCTTTGAGAACAGAGACTGGAATGCGGTCCACTACCGCTCCATCCACCAATTGCCTGCCGCCTATTTCATGCGGAACAAACACACCCGGAATGCTAATGCTTGCCCTGACTGCTTGTGAGACAGACCCTTCTTTGAACACAACCTTCTCCCCTGTCTGAAGGTCACAGGCGACAATCGCAAGAGGCACGCGCATTTCTTCAATATTCTTCCCATATGTAAACGTGTGAATCAGCTGCAAAATTCGATTTCCTTTTAACAGACCGATTTTTGGCAGTGTATAGTCAGCATAATACTTTCTTCTGAAGACAAGTGCAAGTTTTTTCATTTTTTCTACGTCTTGTCCTGCTGCATAAAAGCTCCCCACAAGAGCACCAATACTGCTTCCTGCGATCATATCCACCTGAATTCCTTGTTTCTCAAGACTAGATAAAACCCCGATATGCGCCATCCCTCTGGCACCCCCGGAGCCCAGCGCAAGCCCGATAATCGGTCGTTTCATGAATCCACCCTCCTCTTTCTATGCATATATACGAATCTATAGGTCTAAACATGCCCCTTCTCATCGTATAGTAATAGAAGACAGGCTCGGCTAGCATCTCTTTTTCTTTAATCACGAGCTCGCCAATAGATTATAACGGCAAGGGGCGACATCTCCATGAAAAAATGGAACACTCTGTTCATCGCTGCTTTTTTTATCTTTTTAACAGCCACTGTGATTACACATCCACAAGCCTCTTTGCAAGCATCGAAAAATGGACTTGCAATGTGGTGGGAAGTGGTTTTTCCATCGCTGCTACCTTTTTTTATTTTGTCCGAGCTATTAATCAGTTTCGGGATTGTCAGATTTGTCGGCGTATTATTAGAGCCATTTATGCGGCCTATCTTTCGGGTGCCTGGTGTCGGCGGATTTGTACTAGCGATGGGAATGGCCTCTGGTTTTCCTTCTGGCGCTAAATTGACGACAAGACTTCGGCAGGAAGGACAGCTGACAAGAATTGAAGCAGAACGCCTTGTGTCATTTACCAATTCTTCAAACCCTTTGTTCATTTTTGGAGCAGTGGCTGTAGGATTTTTTCATCACCCAGCTTTAGGCATTGTGTTAGCCTGTGCACATTATTTAGGAAATCTCGCGGTTGGGGTGACGATGCGCGGATATAAAGCACGTCATGATGCGCACCTCAGAAGCCGAAAAGGATTTTTATTGCCTCCAATTCGAGAAGCATTCAGCGCTCTTCATACGGCAAGACTCGCAGAAAAAAGACCACTTGGCCAAATATTAAGTGACGCTGTCATGTCATCTGTTCAAACGCTCTTTATGATTGGCGGCTTTATCATTTTATTTTCTGTCTTTAGTCAAATGCTCGCTGTCGTTCATGTAACAGATCTTCTCTCTATCGGGATCGGCTCTATACTGAAAACGATGCACCTTCCGCCGGAATTAGATCTAGCCATGATTGCGGGTCTATTTGAAATCACATTAGGAAGTCAGCTCACAGGATCACAAGAGGTTTCCCTGCTCGCTAAAACAATTGTGGTCAGCTTTATTTTAGGATTTAGCGGATTCTCCGTTCAAGCTCAGGTAGCCGGCATTTTGGCAGCAACCGATATACGCTTTAAACCGTTTTTCTTCGCCCGTTTGCTTCACGGTATTTACGCAGCCGTCTTTGCCTTTCTGTTATTCAAACCCCTTTATGTCTCTAAAGCAGACATGGCGCTTCCAGCAGGGGCATTTGAAACAAGCGAGCAAGTCGTGATGTTTAGCAGCTTGTTATGGAATCAGCTTGTATCTGCTGGTCCTCTCATCACCTTGTTCAGTCTGATCGTGTATATTGCGCTCTATTATCAGAAATTAAAAAATGGATGAGTGCACAATGCACTCATCCATTAAATTTTTCTTTCAGCGCAGCTTCGACCTCTTGCGGTACAAGCTCTTTGACTGATCCATGATACTTCGCTACTTCTTTAACAATGCTTGAACTTAAGAAGGAGTATTGATTATTCGTCATCATAAAGAACGTTTCAATGTCATCATTCAACACTTTGTTCATTGATGTCCCTTGCATTTCGTATTCAAAGTCCGTCACCGCTCTAAGTCCGCGTAAAATGACTTTCGCCTCTTTTTGTTTCGCATAATCAACGAGCAGTCCATGAAAGGATTCCACTTTGATATTTGGTAGCTCCTTTGTTGCTTGACGAATGAGTTCACATCGCTCTTCAACAGTAAAAAGCGGCTTTTTTGACGAGTTATTAAGGACGCACACATATACTTCATCAAAAATCTTTGCCCCTCTTTTGATAATATCCAAATGGCCCAATGTGACTGGATCGAAGCTACCCGGACAAACGGCTATATTCCCCATGCTTTAATTTCCCCGCTTTCTATAGATCGTAATGCCAGTCATTCCGTACATTTCCTGCCTTGAGATATGTAGCTGTCCTGCTTCCTCTGGCAGTGTCACATCTTTATCGTGCTCACACACAATGACGCCATCATCTGCTAATAAGGAATGCTCATCAATCGTATCAAGAAGTGCTTTCAACTTTTGATCTTTATACGGCGGATCAAGGAAGATGGCTTGAAAAGATTCTTCTCGCTTCACTACAGCAGCGAGTGCACGGTTTGCATCATTTCGAAACACTTCACTTTGATCCATCAGCGACAATTGATTCAAGTTGCCTTTAATCGTCTGAATCGCCTTCATATCTCGATCCACAAATATACAATGATCGAACCCTCTAGAAAGCGCTTCAATACCTAAACCACCACTTCCAGCAAATAAATCAAGGGCCCATCCCCCATCAAAATACGGTCCAATCATATTAAAAATGGATTCTTTTACTTTATCTGTTGTTGGTCTTGTTGATTGGCCAGGTACGGCTTTCAGCGTGCGGCCTTTTTTTGTTCCAGAAATCACTCTCATTTTTCCACCACTTTTTCTGCTTGCATCTATTGAATATTGTTTGATGACAAAAAATTCAACATTATCTTACCATATCCACTCCACATGGGACAATGCACTGAATTCCATTCATTTTCTATGTATAGATCACAAAAGAGAGGGTCATACTACTGTTAACAGCATCTGATGTGGTGCTGTTGCCAACCGCGGAGAAGACTTACGTTTCCCCATAAGTTCTTCCTCCGGTTTCTCCTCTCCCTTTGCCTTCTCCTTAATGAATCATTAAGAATAGAAGGACCCCGCGGGTGATGCCGCGGGGGTTTTTTTGTGTCTTTAAAAGCCCACCTTATAGTCATACTCTTTTGCTTTGTCCAATTTCGATTCGTACTCTAATTTAATAAAAGGTTTATAGGAAGGCTCAACACGTTTCACAAATGGCAATGAACTGAGCTTTGCCATGTGGCGCTCAAGATCATTCATATCACAATAAATCACTGCATATTTCATTTTCCTTGAAATATAGTGAACATTCCCAAATTTCCTTAGCGCTTTTGACTGCTTTAACGAATGCAGCCAAACGACCATCCCTTGACGTTTGGTATCCATCTTTTCACCTGCCGCTTTTCAATTCTTTCCGTTCATTATGTAAAAGACGAGACGTTCAAGTCTCGTCAAGATACTTTACAGCCACAGCTGCCTCCTGATCCACAGCCACCGCCGCATGATGATAGACCATCAAAATATGGGTTCCCTGTTGGAACTTTAATATATGCTGATACAGCTTGACCGATTTCAATACTAATCTCATCTAAGATGGATTGAATCGCTGTTTCTGCTTTTTTGAAATCAACCACTGTATCGTGAAGATCTAGCTTTCTTTTGACCTCACGCATTTCTTTTGAGATCGTTCTATAGTCCGGATGGTATTTGCCGAACCGCTGCACATCTTCATATTGCTCTTTTACTTTTGTAAAATGGGCAATAATTTGTTGGGCTTCTTCGTCTTGCTGGAGACGCTTAAAGCAGTTGCGGTAATGTTCAGCCTCCTCCGACTGAAGAATCATGGCAGCCAATTGATTTGCTTCCTCTTGGAGCTCCACAGATTCGATTGTCGCATACATAAATGTTGCACCTCCAATTCATAGTTTACCACGAAACCTATGGATCAGAAAATGCTTTTACGTGACAAATACATCCCATGTCTCTCTTTTCTGCTTATATTCAGGGTGACGAGAATTTAGCACAACGGTCATTTTATGCTTTCCTTTTGAAAGGTGCTTGACCACAAACGCCGCAGTATACTCATTGCCTGCCCGTTTCCCGTCTACATACACAGTAAAATACCCCGCCTTCTTATCCTTTTTCAAGGGTGAAGGTTCAAGGTGAAAATCTTGAAGTGTACTTTCTATATACACAACAGATCCCTGCACTTTGTATTTTAAAAAGCCTTGCTGCTTCATTTCACTTTGCGTCTGCTGCATGACTGGTATTGCTGGTTCTTGCCTAGTTACTTGCTCTTGATCATGTTGACTTTGACATCCGGTGAGAAGAAAAAGCAATGCGCATATTGACAGCATCCATTTCATGTTCTGATTCTCCTTTCGTCTACTTTCATAGGATGCTCATGAAATAGACATCTTAATCAACTCAAAAAAAGCCTTACCCGGCTCCATTTTGATTGCGCATTGCTTGGAACATCTGGATCATCATTTCAGCCATTTGGACACTATTGCTCAACTGGCTTACACGATGAGGAATGGTTTTTTCGTAAAAGTTCATTTTATCTAATTCAAACGAAGTGACATTTTCAGGATGCCGCGTTAACTGTCTATACCAGAGTGGGCGCTGCCTGATGAATTTGATTCGATCCTCTTCGGCCATGACAAACTCTTGTACTTCTCTCCGCACCAAAAGCATCCCCTTTCAATTAATCTTTCCTGAAGGAGAATGGGTGCTGGCTGCCTCCAGATGAACCCTTCTTTGAGCCATTTGATGAAAATTGACCGAGTAAGCTTTGTAAAGAGGAAATAGACTGGCTCATTTTATTAATTTGTTCATTCATTTGATCAGCGTCCATTTTTTTCACTGCAGAAACCATTTTAGACATAAAATCTGCTTTTCCCGGTTCACTTTGCTTAGCGGCTTTTTCTTCTTTTGCTTCTTCCTTTTGTGTTTGCCGGTAAGGAGACCACATATCATCTTCCTCACCAAACATGACCCAATTCTCGTATAAACTTTGCCAGCTTTTTTCTTGCGTCTGCACTTCTTGAATTAATTTCGGATGGCGTCTGACGAACTGTTTAAATTCATCAATGGATGTTTGCTTTTGCTTATTTGTCATATCCTCACCCCCCATACAAATGCCTACTATACTATATACATCTGGGTCTATTTTGGTGAGCCCTTTTCATAAAAAAACAGCCGCCATCTGTGCGCAGCTGTTTAGAGGATTAAGACGTTTTCTTAATGAAGTTTTGTGTATAGTACTTTTCTTTCACACCAACACCAAGGTGCGTGTAATCTTGATTTAACAAAGCCTTCCGGTGACCTTCGCTATTCAGCCAGCCTTCTACAGCTGCAGGGCCATCAACATAATTATATGCAATGTTTTCGCCCGCAAGCTGAAATGCGACCTCGCCTCTTTCTAACCGGTCTTTCAGCGTGCCGTATTTTTTAGATTCATGGGAGAAATAATGATGATCTTTCATGTCCTCACTATGCATGAATGCCACTTCAGAGGTTTCATCGTCCCACTTTAAGGTCGGCAGTTTGTACTTATGGCGGATAATATTGGTCATATCAAAAATTTGTTTTTGACTCGACGCTTCAATATCCTTCCATTTTTCACCTGATATCGCCTCAGGTTCAATTAATTGACCTCGATAAACGACTTCATACGGCTTTTGTTTGACAAATGTATCTGCGTTAAAGGCTCTAATGCTCGAAAGAGTGCTTTCAAACTTATCCATGTAGAGCTGGACATACACATCATCTCCCACTTTCACCGTCGGCCTGGTATTCATATCATCTTCTGAGAATTCAAAGCGATATGAATTTCCCTCGTCCTCTACATGAATGTAAGGAGCGATTTGTGTTTTTTTAAACACTTCACTTGTGGCTTGACCGATTTTAAACGGCTCCACATTCAGCCCATCCCCTGTCGCAAACAAGGTCACCACTTTACTGTCCTTTACCCCTACTTGAATATAGTGTTTCTTCGATTGATTGTATATCCACCAGTCATAATCATATGCGGAAGGATCTATGCGATCTGGTTCCCCTAGCTGTTTAAGCACTTCGTTTGAAGACTTCCCCATAAAGGACATGAGCCCTTTTTTCGGGATGTTGATCGGCTTATCGCTAGATGTTTCTTCATTAGACACCTTCGGCTCATTGCTGTTTTCTTTTTCTGGTGAAGATCCATATTGAATAAACAGAACGTACGTTCCAGATATAATCAGGAGGATGAAGAGTGTTTTCAGCACAGTTTTCAAATAAACACCTCCGTTAAATTGGCAAGGTACAAAAAGTACCTTCTACTGTCATTTAAACAAAACTTGCTCCATTTATCAACGACAATACAGCCTATTTAACACGAATTTAAAATATGCCCCTCCTAATGAAGAAATCCTTGGCCATGATCCTGGTCTTGTTGAGAGATTTCCGTCAGAGCATCACCTGCACGATCGTTTGATAAATCTTCAACTGATAAATCCCCAAGGGCTACGATTCCTGTGAGTGCCCCATTTTTGACAACCGGGATACGGCGGAGCTGATGTTCTGACATCAACCGGACAATTTCTTCTAGGGTTGCATCTTCTTCAGCTGTCAATACTTCCTTCGTCATAATGGCACCAACCTCTTGTGAGTTCGGCTTTTTCTCAGCAATACCTCTAAGTACAAGGTCGCGGTCTGTGACAATACCAACAAGCTGATCTCCGTCGACTACTGGAATGGCACCAATGTCAGCATCTTTCATTTTGACTGCCGCTTCATACGCATTGTCGTCCTTTTGCAACGTCACTACTTTTTTCGTCATGATATCTTTGATTTTTTTCGTTTTCACGTTGATTCCTCCATCCGTTATTTTCTTTATTACTGTAACCAGCTTATAAAAGAACATACCTTTCACAGTTGAAAGTTTAACGCTTTCATACTATGATTGTCAGTAAAGGGAATTTTTATAAGGAGGGGTTTTGGGTGAAGTTTGAAGGTACGGGGATTGAAAAGGTATCAGCTGACTTAAATAAATTGGATTTCATTATGGAAAGTGAAGGATTTGTACGAGCCGATCAATGGGATTATGAGCGTGTGACGTACGACAGGAAGTATAACATGGTAGAGGGGACGTTTTACTTACGGATCTCTGGCTACGCCACTGAGGGAGATGTTGGCTCCAAAAAAGCCCACATCCAGCTGCTGACACCTTTACTTGGAAAACACTATTATCCACATGGTGTTGAATATGGAGAAGGCGAAGACTTCCCTAAATCTCTTATTCAATCAAGCAAAAAAACGCTGAACCAATTAAAAGAAAAACTAGAAGCGATAACTGCTGAAGCATAAAAGAAGCACAGCCCCTACGGCTGTGCTTTCAGCGTGTAGACAAACCCTCGCATTCGTTGTCAGTCCTGTGCGCTGGTGCTCACGAATGCCAAATTCGCTCCGCTCCAGTGCTCGTCCTTCCTAGACTGCAAAGGTTTTCTATCACGCTGAAAAGAAGACAAAGGGCTAAAATAAAGTTCATTTTAGCCCTTTGCCAACAATCTGGAAGCACAGCCCCTGCGGCTGTGTTTTTCATTTATTCATATTTCGGAATGAGCGCATCTGGTACGGCATCTTTCGCTCTTTCTTTTCTCGCCCAGTCAAAGAAGACAACAGCAAGAATCGATCCGTATACAATCTCTTGAATGATTTTCATCAAAATAGCACCTAGCTGCTGATCTTCTAGCAGCGGCAATGTATGAAACATGTCAGGTCCTGTAAGCGCAAGACCAGCAAGCATATCACTCGGTACGCATAGGTGCAGTGCTTGTATCCATGCCCCAGCATCTGAATAAGTTGCATAGATAGGCGCTTCACTAAACATAATGAGTGCGCAGGCAGGTGTCATTAAAATCCCATCTGCCATAATATACCCAAGCTTTAAAATGCCTGTAATCTGCGGCTGACTTTGCACTTTATGGACAAGCGGCCACCACATGAAAAAGGCAGCGATAAAAATGACAACCGTCATCAATGCGTGATAAAACGGATCTGTTTTGACAAAATCGAACACAAGCGGAATATGATACAGCGAAAACAACCCGTTAAATCCGAGCAAGGCAATCAACGGCTTAGAAAACAAGCGGAAAATCGGCTGAATGCCCCGTGTTTGAATGATCCGCTCCCAAATCGCCGCAGGTAAACCTGTAATAAGAAGCGGCGGGATGACCAAATAGAGCACTGCCATTTGCGCCATATGCGCACTGAACATAATATGCCCCATTAAATCAATCGGGCTCCCCTTCACTGCATAAAGCAACACAAGCCCCGTGAGAAACAGCGTTTTCTCTTTCACCGTCGCACGGTGCTTTCCCTTCGTCACGAGAAGCAGATAAAAAGCGGCTGCTGCTACAATACATGTCAAATAGTAAGGACTCCATAATGCACGAAATCCAAATATCTCTAAGTTTTCCATTGCTGCGCCTCCTTCAAGGGCAAAGCGAGCTTACCACCAAATAATGGTCAAAAAGGCTAAAACGGTAATAAACGCGACAAACACACCTGAGTAAAGAAACAACGCGGGTGTTTCATGCCCTTTTTGGTTCATGTGCATAAAATAATAAAGCTGAAAAGCTACCTGAATCACTGCAAGCAGTAAAATAAAAGGGACAGCGAACCAATTTCCGACATCTTCAGAGGCGATTGTTAAAAAGGCAACAAACGTTAAACCAATCATCAAGCCGAAAGAAATGAGCTGATGCTTCATTTCTTCGGCATTTTTCTTTTTCCGATAGACAAGATCGACTTTGGACTGATTTGTGTTTTTATTTCCCATTCTTATCCCACCATTCCCATTAAATATACAACGGTAAAGATGAAGACCCACACAACATCAATGAAGTGCCAATAAAGGCTCGCCACATAATATTTTGGTGCATTGTATAAATCGAGTCCGCGTCTCATATTCCGAATCATCAGAGCGGTGATCCAGCAAAGTCCAAATGCGACGTGAGCCCCGTGTGTTCCAACAAGCGTATAGAAGGAAGAGCCAAGTGCAGAGCTCGTAATGGTAAATTCATACGCATGCACATAATGATAAAACTCATAAATTTCTACCCCTAAAAATCCAGCACCTAAAAGAACGGTTACACCTAACCAAAGCTGCATTTTTTTAAAGGCAAAGTTTTTCATATGATACATAGCATACACACTCGTTAAACTGCTCGTTAACAGAAGCATTGTGGCAATAAAGACAAGTGTGAGGTCAAACATTTCAGTTGTTGTTGCGCCGCCTGCATTTGAATTTTTCAGCGCCAAATAAGTGGCAAACAAAGATGCAAACAGGACCGTTTCTCCCCCAAGAAACAACCAGAACCCGACGAACTTATTCTTTCCTTCTAACGTGGCTTTCTCAGGAGAAGCCGGAAAGGTTTCCGCTGTCATTTTTTGTGGTTCCATTATGCTTTCACCCCTTTGTCATCGTCATCCGTCAAATCTTCTTTGTGAATATGGTATCCATGATCATCTTTAAGAGAGCGAACGAGCATGGTCGCAAACGTGATCCCAAGACCAATGAAGATCACCGGTAGACCCCAGCTGTGTTCTTGACGATACATAAAACCAAACGCTGACACAAATAGACCGAATGAGATAATGATAGGCAAGATGGAATTATTCGGCATGTGAATATCATCGAGCGGTTCAGATGCTGTCATTCCTTTTTTACCATCCATTTTCTCAATCCATAATGGATCAAGTCCCCGTACAAGAGGCAGCTGCTTAAAGTTATATTCTGGCGGAGGTGAAGATACTGCCCATTCAAGCGTTCTTCCATCTCCCCAAGGATCGCCCGATACACGCTCTCCTTTTGCTGTCGTCCAGATAATATTAATCAGCATGATCACAACTGCTACAAACATGAACAGTGCCCCAATCGTACTGACCAAGTTCCCAAGGTCTAGACCCTGACCTGGCAAGAATGTAAAGACTCGGCGCGGCATGCCCCAAAGACCGAGAAAATGCTGGATAAAGAACGTTAAATGGAAACCGACGAAAAACAGCACAAAGCCAATTTTCCCAAGCTTCTCATTCAGTATTTTCCCAAACATCTTCGGCCACCAATAATGCACACCAGCTAAAATACCGAAGACCACACCACCGATAATGACATAGTGGAAATGCGCCACAACAAAGTACGTGTCATGGAACTGATAATCCGCTGCTGCTGCTGCAAGCATGACGCCGGTTACACCGCCAAGTAAGAATGACGGAATGAACGCAACTGAATATAGCATCGGCGTTGTAAACTTCACATTACCGCCCCATATGGTGAGCAACCAGTTAAACACTTTAATTCCAGTTGGCACCGCAATCGCCATTGTGGCTACGGCAAAGATCGCATTGGCAATTGGACCAAGTCCTGTTGTGAACATGTGATGCGCCCACACCATGAATCCAAGGAAACCAATTAATACAGTCGCAAACACCATGGACGAATAACCAAACAATCTTTTTCTTGCAAACACCGGAATGATCTCAGAGAAAATCCCAAATGCCGGCAAAATCAAGATATACACTTCTGGGTGTCCAAAAATCCAGAACAAATGCTCCCAGATGATTGTATTTCCGCCGAGCTCTGGATTAAAAAAGCTCGTATCAAACATTCGATCAAGCATCAGCATCGCAAGTCCTGCTGTCAGCGGCGGGAATGCGAATAAAATTAGTGCAGATGCCACAAACGTCGTCCAGGTAAAGAGCGGCATTCTCATATACGTCATACCTGGCGCTCTCATATTAATAATCGTTGCAAGAAAGTTGATTCCGGCAATTAGCGTACCAATACCCGCTATCTGCAACCCTAAAATATAGAAATCCATGCCGTGCCCTTCTGAATTCAGCGTGAGCGACGCATAGGCAGTCCAGCCTGCATCAGGTGCTCCGCCCATAAACCATCCAAGGTTTAAGAAAATTCCTCCGAAAAAGAACAACCAAAAACCAAGTGAATTCACAAATGGAAACGCTACGTCACGTGCACCAATTTGAATGGGTACAACCGCGTTCATTAATGCAAATAAAAGCGGCATTGCTGCAAGGAAAATCATCGTTGTTCCATGCATCGTCATGACTTCATTGTAAAACCCTGCACTCACAAAATCATTTTCAGGGATGGCTAGCTGAATACGGATAATCATCGCTTCCAGGCCACCAATTAAAAAGAAAAATCCCCCTGCCACTAAATATAGTATGGCAATTTTTTTGTGGTCAACCGTCGTTAAGTAATCCCATAAGACAGCGCCAAACCCCCGCTTTTTAGCTATTGTACTCACCATGAAATCCCCCTCTTATCTCCCATTTGCCCCTTTTCATATCAATGTCTATCTTCACGTTCTAAAACAGACTATATCTGACAGATGACTTATTCTTGGATGTAGAGACTTATTCGGGAGCTCTTAACAAAAACTTCACATAGATCGTATACCCTTTTGAATGTGCGCAACTTCAAGCTGCTCAAGGCATTTACTGTATTTTAAGACCTTTTAAATACTCGTAGAGTGCATCTGCTTCTGAATCATTTAGTTTAGGGTACGTCCCTGTCATCTTATTACCTGGTTTAAAGCTCTCTGGATCTTTCAGCCATGCTTTGACATTTTCTTTGTTCATGTCTTTAATTCCAGCTACTTTTGTCCGCTCTCCGAAGGTTGCAAGGTTTGGTGCAGTCCTTGCCGCCTCTGGTCGTTCATCTCCAGGCTCTACCGCATGACAGCTTAAACAGTTTTTCTCTTTAAAGAGTTTTTCACCCTCAAGGGCTAGATCTGACGTAGATGCAGGCTTCTTATAATCTGCCATCTTTTTCGTCCAGCCTAAAAACTCATCTTGAGAAAGCGTTTTAACTTTAAAGTCCATTAAAGCATGTGAGGGACCGCAAAGCTCTGCACATTTCCCATAGAAATATTCTCCAGCATCTTTCGTTCGTTTTGAGTCAAATGTTAAATAAAACTTGTTCTCGTTGTCTGTATTTGTATCAATTTTACCCCCAGCTGATGGAATCCAGAATGAGTGTTTCACATCAGATGCTTTCAGCTTAAAATAAACCTTTTGATCAGTTGGAACAATCAATTCTTGACTTGTCACAATCCCATAATCAGGGTATTCAAACTCCCACCAATATAAGCTGGCTCTTACATTCACTACAAGTGTCTTTTCAGGATCTCGTTTTTTCTTATCCATGGCGCTTGTATCCCCTAGCTCAAGCGTGTATGCCACAACAGGTACAACGAGAATAATGAGTAGAAGTATCGGAATCGCTGTCCACGTAATTTCGAGGTTACGGTTCCCTTCTACCTGTTTAGGAATCGTATCTTCTCCCACTTTAGAACGTTTGAATTTAATGATGACGTAAAAGAAAATGATCGATACAACAATAACGACAAGAACCATAATAAGTGTACTCAGTACCGTTAGGAAAAACTGTTTATCTGCTACTTCCCCAACTGGCCTCAGTGTTGATAAGTATGGTTCACCGCAGCCCGCCAAAACGAGCGTCAGTAAGAGAAACAGTGAATAAACACGCCATTTTCTTATCATAATTTGTCCCAACCCCTTTTGCTTGATCTCCTTTGCCTTTCGCTTTTTACCTCTTATTTATAAAATCACCTTTCACCCATCCATAACCCCCGCCTCTTATAAAAGCACTTACATTTCCTCTTTTCATAAAAAAATGATGTTTTTACTCAAAATACCATCTATGTATAAACAGAAAGCCGCCTAAATAGAACTGAATATCAGGCGGCTTTCATAGTTGTAAGAAAATGTTGTGTTATAAGATATAGCCATTGTTTTGATGTGATCAAAGTGTATTTCACTCTAGAATAGTGTGATAATAATCATCGCAACGAAAAAGATCGTTAAGTAGTTTAATGAATAAACGAACATGAGTGTTGACCACTTCATGATATCTTTCATTTTAAAGCCCATAAGACCAATGACGAGCCATCCAATGTTCAGCAATGTGCCAAGTGCGACAATCGGCCATCCTAATCCACCTAAGAAAAATGGAAGCGGAAGAAGACATGCTGTCCAAATGATGATTTGGCGTTTTGTGACTTCAAAGCCGTAAACAACTGGCAGCATTGGAATACCTGCTTTGCGGTAATCTTCCGTTTTCTTAATCGCAAGTGATAAGAAATGTGGAATTTGCCAGATGAACATAATCATAAACAGGACCCAAGCCGTTGTGTCGATGGTGCCTGTAACAGCTGTCCAGCCAATTAATGGCGGAACCGCACCAGATACACTCCCAATGACTGTATTAATGGTGTAATGGCGTTTAGACCACATCGTGTATAGAACTGCATAAGTAAAGACACCGATAAATCCAATCACTGCTGATGTAACAGTTGTCATCAGAAGCATAATCAGTCCAAGTACAACAAGCAGAATACCAAATGCATACGCTTGACCTGGCTGAACTTTACCTGTCACCGTCGGTCTTGTTTTTGTTCTTTCCATTAGTATATCAATATCACGGTCAAACGCATTATTAATGGCGCATGAACCGGCAATAATAAGAGAAGAACCAATCATTGTTAACAGCACAATATCAAGATTCCCAAGGAAACTCATATCTGTAAAATAAAAAGCAAGCCACATTCCAGTAAATGTTGTAATGAAATTGGAATTGACGATGCCCATTTTAATAAGAGCAAGAAAATCTTTTAAAGCGGTTGTTTCTTCTATTTGTCCATGAATAGCTGCTTCCGCGGCTGTTTTGGAATTTGCCAATGTGTATAACCTCCCTTGCCCAAACCTTCAAACGAACGAATAAAACGTAAAATCGTTACAACTCTATCATACAAGATAAAGAGCTGTAAAAAAACATCCTATTAAATAATAAACGACAAACTTGAAGTTATTTGTGAACTTTTCGTGAATTTATTAGGATGTGCGTTTCAGAAGGCGGTGCAAAATGAAATATTCTCTCCTCTATTTCTATCAGACTGTCAAAGAAAGATCAAGCACTCTAAATCTGTAAACTTTGTGAACTAACATATCATTTTTTTGTGAACTTTGGTCATTATGAATTGCAACAGAACACGCATTTGGCTTAAACTTGAGAACATGTGAGGTTTTCATTTAGATCAGAAGTTATTTAGAGAAGGTGAAATCATTTGATGAAATTTGCTTTAAGGTTATTGAGCGTTGTCACAACATTTGTGATGCTGATCGTTCTGATTGGCGGTGCGCTTGTGACGAAAACTGGCTCCGGTCTTGGCTGCGGCAGACAGTGGCCCCTTTGCCACGGTCGTTTCTTTCCAGAAATGAACCCTGCTTCCATTATCGAATGGAGCCACCGCATGTCAACAGGAGTTTCCACCATTCTTGTATTGGCACTGGCGGTCTTATGCTGGAAAAAAATCAGTCCAGTATTCCGTGAAACCAAATTTTTGGTCATCATGTCCATTATATTCTTACTGCTTCAAGCGCTGTTAGGGGCACTCGCCGTTGTGTTTGGTTCTAACGCACTTGTCATGGCACTGCACTTCGGTATTTCACTGATTTCTTTTGCTTCCATTTTACTACTGGCACTGCTTGTGTTTGAAGCCACCAGATCTGAAACAAAGCTTGTGAAGCCGCTTCATATCGGCAAAAGAATGCAGTTCCATATTTATGGGTTGATCACATATACGTATATTGTGGTGTATACGGGCGCCTATGTGAGACATACAAAATCAAGTCTTGCATGCTCTGTCTTCCCATTTTGTTCAAAAGACGGAGCACTTCCAGCGTATTTTAATCAATGGGTTCAAATGTCTCACCGAGCAGCAGCCCTTCTTTTATTCGTTTGGATATTTGTTGCGATGTTCCATGCCCTTAAACATTATAAAGAACAAAAGCAGCTGTATTATGGATGGATCATTTCAGCCATTCTGATTACACTTCAAGCGATTTCTGGTGTCATGTCTGTTTATTCTCAGCTCGCACTCGGTTATGCGCTTGCTCATTCATTCTTTATTTCTTGTGTGTTTGGGGTACTATGCTACTTCTGCTTACTCATTGCCCGGTTTAAATATGAAAATAGAGAGCCTTTCAGATAAACATACAATCCCCCTTTCATCCGAAAAGGGGGATTTCTTTTATGTTTGTTTCGCTTCTTCAAATAGCGAAATGGCTTTTTTCCGTCTTTCTTGATGATCGACTGTAGGCAGAGGATATGTATCCCCCAGCACACATCCCGATTTCATTTGATCATCTATCGGCATTTTACTCGGTTCATGAATCCATTTTTCATTCACATGCTTAAGTTCTGGCACATACCTTCTAATATATTCTCCGCTTGGATCAAATCGTTTCGACTGGGTCGTTGGGTTAAAAATACGGAAGTAAGGAACAGCATCCGTTCCGACGGAGGCTGCCCACTGAAATCCTCCAATATTCGAAGCCTCATCATAGTCGACAAGTTTTCTCGCAAAATACGCTTCGCCCATTCTCCAATCGATGAGATAATCTTTTGTCAGGAATGAAGCCGTCACCATTCTCAAACGGTTATGCATCCACCCTTCTTCATTTAACTGTCTCATCCCAGCGTCAACGAGCGGGAAGCCTGTTTGTCCTTTACACCAAGCTTCAAAAAGTGTCTCATCATCATTCCATTTTATATGTTGAAAGGAGGCGTTGATTTCTTTTTCTTTCATCTCTGGATAATGCGCAAAGATCATATGATAAAAATCACGCCATGCCAGCTCTTTCATAAATGTTTCCTTGCCCTCATCTTTAACAAGTTCTTCCTCATTGACCGCATGAAAGATTGTGCGAATAGAAATGGTCCCGGTTTTTAAGAACCGAGACAGCTTGCTCGTCCCAAAAACAGACGGAATATCTCGTTTCTCATGATAACGCGTCAATCTTTCTTGAATAAAGCCGCCTAGCGTGCTTCTCGCTTTGTCTGACCCAATCTGATCGAATTTCCTTGTACATTTCTTAATGATGTCCCTTAGTTTCGCATCTCCCTTTTCAGAAAGTGACTCATCACAAATCGTATGCTTGCTGCTCAGAAATGATTTGTCAACTTTTATCACAGACTGCTTCTCCTGCTTCCTCCAAGCTTGATAGTATGGAGTAAACACTTGATAATGAGACCCATCCGCTTTTAAAA
Source organism: Bacillus sp. 005/A4HT-01/001 (assembly GCF_004634445.1). Lineage (NCBI taxonomy): Bacteria > Bacillati > Bacillota > Bacilli > Caryophanales > Bacillaceae > Bacillus > Bacillus sp. 005/A4HT-01/001. Next base: position 420,407 of record NZ_SEIZ01000003.1, on the reverse strand, counting down.
TATCTCTCGCCCCATGCAGATGCGTATCTTGCCACTTTGACACATGAATGCCCTTTTCTTCTAAGAAACGGGTCACTTGCTCATCACGTATTCGACCATTTCCTACTTCGTCCTCATTAAAAAAGACCGCATTGATGTCATAAGCATCCAGGAGCTTTTGAAAAGCGAACAAAATATCATCATGAATGAGATGAACATACATGTGAGATTCTCTCGCTTCCTTGACGAAATTGGCCAAGTTTTGAAAGAAATGTTCGTTGTTCAAATCCAGTTCCATTTCTGTAAAAAACGGATCTAGATGATAAAAAGCACATAATCGGTACTGATGTTTTTTTGCATATGTGATCGCTTTTGATAAGGCGATATGATCATCCAATCGCATATCTCGGCGAAACCAAATCACGACAATTTCCACTCTTTCTTCACCTCATTCTATAGTGTAATCACTCTAGCGGGCGGCTGCACATTTTAATGCGCTCAAAAAAAAGACACATCACAGTGGATGTGTCTTGGATTGTTGACAAAGGGCTAAAATGCTCTTTATTTTAGCCCTTTGTTTTCTTTTCAGCGTGATAGAAAGCCCTTGAAGTCTAGGAAAAGAACGAGTACTGGAGCGGAGCGAATTTGACATTCGTGAGCACCAGCACGCAGGACTGACAAAGAATGCAAGGGTTTGTCTACACGCTGAGACACATCGCAGTGGATGTGTCTCACTCATTATTCAGGCTTTAAGACAATCAACAGATCTCCAGTTTGAATCCCTTCTCCATTCGTGACATGAATTTCATCCACGACTGCTGAGAACGGTGCTTGTACCGTCGTTTCCATTTTCATCGCTTCATTGATCATCAAATGCTCACCTTGAGAAATTTTCTGTCCTTTTTCAACAAGCACTTTGATCACAGTGCCTGGCATCGATGCCGCAATGTGATTTGGATTTGAGCGATCTGCCTTCATTTTTTCTTGAACGGAGGATTTGATGCTTTCATCCTTAATGACCACTTCACGCGGTTGTCCATTCAGCTCAAAGTAAAGCACTCTTGTAGCGTCCGGATTCGGTTCTCCAATTGACACGAGTTTGACAATGAGGGTTTTCCCTTTTTCAATTTCTACCTCAATTTCTTCACCAAGTCTCATGCCGTAGAAGAAGGTTGGTGTGTCAAGAACAGAGATGTCTCCATAGCTTTCTGCTGTTTGAACAAATTCAGAAAAGACTTTCGGGTATAAAGCATATGCAATGGCATCTTGTTCTGTTAACGTCAAGTCATGCGATTCTTTGAACTGCTTTTTGATTTCTTCAAAGTCCACTGGTTTCAGTTTCTCACCTGGTCTGACAGTAAGCGGCTCCTCCCCTTTTAAAATCAGCTTTTGCAATTTTTCTGGGAATCCGCCATGAGGCTGTCCTAAATAGCCTTTAAACAATTCAACAACCGAATCTGGGAAATCCAGTGTTGCTCCTTTTTCATAAACATCCTCTTCTGTCAGATCGTTTTGCACCATATAAAGTGCCATATCTCCGACCACTTTAGAAGACGGTGTCACTTTCACAATGTCACCAAACATGTCATTTACACGTCTGTACATTTCTTTTACTTCATTCCAGCGGTCGCCAAGGCCGACCCCTTTCGCCTGCTGTTGCAGGTTACTATACTGGCCACCAGGCATTTCATGCTCATAAATTTCTGTATGCGGTGAATTCATTCCGCTTTCAAACTCATGGTAATATTTTCTGACGGAATCCCAATATTGAGAAAGACGTTCAACCGCTTGAACATTCATTTCGGGCTTTCTTTCATGTCCGTCTAAAGCATAATATAATGAGCTCGCACTTGGTTGTGATGTGAGCCCCGCCATAGAGCTGACTGCAACATCAACAATATCAACACCTGCATCAATCGCTCTTGCATAGGTGAAGAGTCCATTTCCACTCGTATCGTGTGTATGAAGATGGATTGGAATCGTGAGCTCGTCTTTTAGAGCAGATACAAGTTCATAAGCCGCCTGCGGTTTTAATAATCCCGCCATATCTTTAATGCCTAAAATATGAGCGCCTGCGGATTCAAGCTCCTTCGCAAGAGAGACATAATATTTCAAATCATATTTCGGACGTGATGGATCAAGAATATCACCTGTATAACAAATCGCTGCCTCTGCCACTTTGCCTGATTCACGAACAGAATCAATGGCAAGCGTCATGCCTTTGACCCAGTTTAGGCTGTCAAAAATACGGAAGACGTCAATGCCTGCCTCTGCCGATTCCTTTACAAATGCTTTAATCACATTATCCGCATAGTTTGTATATCCGACAGCGTTTGATGATCTTAATAGCATTTGGAACAAAGTGTTTGGCACTTCTTGACGAAGCTCTTTCAATCTTTCCCAAGGATCTTCTTTCAAGAAACGATATGCCACATCAAATGTAGCGCCGCCCCACATTTCCATACTGAATAACTCTGGCCATAAACCTGCTGTTGGCTGCGCAACTTTCTTTAAGTCGTGTGTTCTAAAGCGTGTTGCAAGCAGGGATTGATGTGCGTCTCTAAAAGTTGTATCCGTTAAAAGTACACTGCTTTGCTCTTTCACCCAATTGGCGAGCCCCTCAGGTCCATGCTTGTCTAACAATTGTTTTGTTCCAGAAGGAATCGTTTCATGGACAGCAAGTTTCGGCACATTTGGTTTATCAAAATGAGGCTTCTTATTTTCCGAAATACCAGGGAACCCATTAATGGTAACGTTACCAATATAAGTAAGCATTTTCGTTCCGCGGTCTTTTTGCTTAGGAAAGTTAAATAGCTCTGGTGTCGAATCAATAAACGATGTATCATATTCCCCTCTTAGAAACTTCTCGTGCTTTGCAACGTTTTCAAGAAACGGGATATTTGTTTTAATGCCACGAATCCTGAATTCTTGTAAGTTTCGGACCATTTTAGCCGCAGCTTGATCAAATGTAAGTGCCCAAGTAGACAGTTTGACCAACAGTGAATCGTAAAAAGGCGTAATCACCGCACCTTGGAAGCTGTTCCCTGTATCAAGACGTACACCAAAACCACCGCCTGAACGGTAAGCCATGATTTTTCCTGTATCTGGCATAAAATCATTCAAAGGATCTTCTGTTGTGACCCTTGATTGAATGGCAAATCCATGTGTAAAGATATCTTCTTGTTTTGGTATCCCGACTTCTTTGCTGTGGAGGTCATGTCCTTTTGCGACAAGAATTTGGGTTTGGACGATATCGACCCCTGTGATCATTTCTGTGATCGTGTGTTCCACTTGGACCCTAGGATTGACTTCAATAAAATAAAACTCCCCATTTGCCACTAGGAATTCTACAGTCCCTGCATTGATATACGATACATTCTGGGCCAGCTGAACAGCCGCTTCACAGATGTCTTCACGCAATTGATTAGAAAGAGACACACTTGGTGCAACCTCAATGACTTTTTGATGACGCCTTTGAACAGAGCAGTCACGCTCATATAAATGAATGATATTGCCGTGATTGTCTCCAATCACCTGCACTTCAATATGCTTCGGATTTTCAATCAGCTTTTCAACGTATACTTCGTCATTTCCAAAAGCCGCTTTCGCCTCTGACTTTGCACGGTCATAGGCTTCGTTCAGCTCCTCTTTTGATCTGACAATCCGCATACCTCGGCCGCCGCCTCCAAGTGAAGCTTTAATAATAAACGGGTAACCGTATTCTTCACCGAATTTTTCGACTTCTTTGACCGAATCAACCGGCCCGTCACTTCCTGGAATGACTGGAATCCCAGCTTTTTTCGCTTCATCTCTCGCTTTTACTTTATCTCCAAACATATCTAAATGTTGAGAAGTTGGGCCAATGAATTGGATGCCTTCCTCTTCGCATCGTCTTGCAAAATGAATGTTTTCAGATAAAAATCCGTATCCTGGATGAATCGCATCCACGTCATTTCGTTTTGCAATTTCGATGATCCCCTCGATATCAAGGTAGGCATCAATCGGCTTTTTCCCTTCTCCAACTAGATATGCTTCATCGGCTTTATAGCGATGATAAGAGCCCGAGTCTTCTTTGGAGTAAATGGCCACTGTACGTAAGTTGAGCTCCGTACAGGCCCTAAAGACTCTGATAGCGATTTCCCCTCTGTTTGCAACTAGAACCTTTTGAATTGTTCTCTGTGACATTCTCACTCCTCCATATCCCTTAAAATTTTATATGTACTCTATAATAAAGGAAGAAATGAAAACTGTACACTTTTGTTTTCTAAAGATTCAAAGTTTTCTGCAATCCATTTTTTTGAATCGATGGTTTGCTGATTGATTTTTTCTTTTTATAACGCTCTTTATATTCAGTGAACATGCTGATATTCAGCAATATTCCCATACATCCACTCAGTAAAATGATAGACGATCCCCCGTAGCTGATAAACGGAAGTGTGACCCCAGTGATCGGAATGAGACCTGAAACACCGCCCAAATTAATACACGTTTGAATGGCAATCATTGAAGAAATTCCTATTGCAAGCAAACTTCCAAACGGATCTTCACACTTTCTCGCAATGTAAAAACCTTTCACGACAATAAAGCCAAGGAGAGCAAGGACAAAAAACACACCGAAAAAACCAAGCTCTTCCGAGATAATTGCCATGATAAAATCTGTATGCGGTTCTGGAAGGTATCCATACTTTTGTACACTCTCTCCAAGACCAAGCCCAAAAAAGCCGCCTGATCCAATCGCATAATATGAATTAATCAATTGATGCCCAGAAGCGCCTGCGTCTTTAAATGGATCTTGGAAACTCTCAAAACGTCCAAGACGATTCTGCGTGAAAATTTTATCCCAAAAAAGAATAATAAACGGTGTCACAACAACCATCACCGCACTAAATAAAGCGAGCAGCTTGGCCAGCGTTTTACCGCTAAACCCTGAGCATAAAATCATCGCAAGGGCAATCATACCAATGATAAAAGCTGTCCCATAGTCTGGCTGCAAAATAATAAATCCGCATAGGATGGAGACAACCACAATTGGAGGTGTAACCCCTCTTAAAATATGGTCAATATAATGCTGCTTCTTTGCATAGACAGCAGCAAGATAAATGATGACAACGATCTTCACGAATTCCGCTGGCTGAAGACTAAAAGGTCCAAATTTGATCCAGCTTCTAGCATTCCCTGCAATGTGACCGCCAAAGTACACATAAATGAGAGAAAACACAGATAACAAAAGCATCACAATTTGGAATCTTTTATTTAAGAGCAGCTGATACGGAATGAGGGCTGTAAACATCAAGATGACCGCCCCGACAATCATAAATAAAAGCTGTTTCTTGAAAAAATTATCTGGCGCAGCATCATATCTGATCACAGATGTAATCATACTTGAGCTATACACCATCACCAAGCCGAATGCGCTAATTAATATAATGGCGAACAATAATGAGTAGTCATACGATTTTAGCATTCTCTTTAACATATAATCCTCTTCCTAACGTCTATTTCTACTGCTTGACATTCTCTTCTCTTAGCTGTTCTTATTCTACTACATTTTCTCCGTTTGATCCCGTTTTACCTCTTTATATTGTTCGTCTTTCATGAGACAATCAAGTCCGTTTGGCATCAAGCAAAATAAAAAGGCGGACAAAAAAACTCAAACTTATGTTGTGGAAGTTTGAGTTTTCAATCATTATTTTTTTGTGAACGCATCATGAAGTGCGGATAATTCTCTCTCAAGTTTATCGAGTAGTTTTTTGCCTTCATGTTGATCAACTAATCCAAGCCGGACAGCGAAATCAATTTCTCTCGATAATCCGAACATTTGAGTATCTAAAACCTCTTCATAAAGAGGACATTGCGGCATCGTTAAGTTGTCCATTTGCACTTGGATCAATTTTAAAATTTTATCTGCATCCAATTTTAATAAAGCCAGTGCTTTTTGCCGATGATCGACTAAAATTTCTGACGCCAAAAGTATCCCTCCGTTCCCCAGGCGAGTACCTAATTCTTCTATTTATCATAAAGCGAAACGCCCAAAATTGCAAGCAGATTTGTACAGTTCGCTCTGTAAAAATAAAAAGAAGCCATTCGTCATTAAAAGATACTCATCTCATATTTTTCACTCATGAGCTCAAGCAGCTTAATACCCGCAATACTATTCCCTTTTTCATCCAAAGCAGGCCCGAATATACCTATCCCAAAGTCGTATGGCGCCGCCCCCATAATACCGCCTGAAACACCACTTTTAGCAGGGATTCCGATATTGATCGCAAATTCCCCGCTCGCATTGTACATACCGCATGTAACCATAAACGTTTTACAAATTCTAGCGACATCTTTCGAAAGGATTTGCTTTCCTGTCTCTGGATGCCTGCCATCTAATGAAAAAACACATGCGATCTTCGCCAAATCCAGGCTGTTCATCATGACGGCGCATTGCTTCGTATAGACGTCCATCACCTCTTCTACATTCCCTTTAATGATATGATATTGCTTCATATAATAGCACATTGCGCGGTTAATCATTGATGTTTCAAATTCGGATGCAGCGGTTTCTTTGCAATATGTAATGGTGGTGTCATTGGCAAGCTCTCTAATAAAACCAAGCAATCGGTTCAGCTGATCTTGCGGCGTTGCTCCTCTTATTAAACTTGTAACGGCAAGCGCTCCTGCATTAATCATTGGGTTAAGCGGCTTATTGGGGCTTGCTGTCTCTAGTTTAATCATCGAATTAAACGGGTCGCCAGTCGGTTCTTGTCCAACATATTGAAACACTTTTTTCGGTCCTTCTTCTGAGAGCACGAGCGCCAGTGCTAATACTTTTGAAATACTTTGCAGGGTGAATCGTTTATCAACATCTCCCGCTGAGTGGCACGTATTACTCACATGGTATACAGCGACAGATAAATCCGATTGATCCGCTTTACCGAGTGCCGGAATATAGGATGCTACCTTTCCATTTTTGGCCACCTTTTTTGCCTCTTCTACAAATCGCTGAAGCTCTTCATTGTCACGACATGCCATGCCCAAAATCCTCCCTGTTTTTCGTCTAATCGTAGTGTGTACAAGGAAGTGCATGTTTATGAAAGTGACAAAGCGGGCGAAAACTTCTATAATTTATGTTGGAAAGGGGTTGTCTTGAACATGAGCATTATTCAAATCAAGGGGAACGTACAATACAAGATCACCATTGATCCGAGTGTATGGATTTTTGATGACCGTAAATTTTTAATGGATTCATTTTTTGAGAAAAGTGCAGCAAACGAAGAGCAGCAGCTAGATCAGGAACTCGATCAAGAGCGGGTCATAAGAGAAGGTCAAACACTTCCACCCACATTAAAAACAGAGAAAAAGTACGAAAAAGAAAGACTCGTCACAGGCAGCTTCGGGATGAAACTTGGCGACATGATAAAAAATGCAGAACCGCTCGAACAAGCGGAGACGTGTGAATTTGTCACAGAAACAGAAACAATTGCTGTTCCGCTCTCTAAGGCGATGGATAGCATTGCCCATTTCAGCCAAAATGGAAAGCCTATAACAGAAGAAGGACCAATCCACGTTTATTTCGAGGATCAGTCCAACATCACTCAGCCGATTAAAGGCGTCAAAGAGTTAATCATTACATAAGATGACGGGTCTGGACTATAATAAATCAGCTGCAAGCTGAGCAAGTCCAGACCTTTCTCCTTTGACAAGCTTGACATGTCCAGATATTTGCTGCCCTTTGAAACGCTCAATGACATATGTGAGCCCATTATTTAAGCTGTCTAAATAAGGGTGATCAATCTGCTCTGGGTCTCCCATCAGCACAATTTTACTTCCCTCACCAACCCGCGTTAATAATGTTTTTACTTCGTGTTTTGTTAAGTTTTGCGCCTCATCGATAATGATAAATTGATCAGGGATACTTCTCCCGCGAATATACGTTAAAGCTTCCACTTGAATTGAACCGATGCCCGCTAGTATCGCATCGAGTTCACCAGGTTTTTTTGTGTTAAATAAAAATTCTAGGTTATCATAGATCGGCTGCATCCACGGTCTGAGCTTCTCTTCTTTTTCGCCTGGCAAATACCCTAAGTCCTTACCGACAGGAACAATAGAGCGCGCCACGATGAGCTTTTTAAACATGCCGAGGTCCTCTGTCTGCATTAATCCAGCAGCAAGTGCAAGCAGTGTCTTGCCTGTTCCCGCTTTTCCGATAAGTGTCACAAGCGGAATATCGCGGCGTAAAAGTAACTCAAGCGCCATCGTTTGCTGGACATTTTTTGGGCGAATTCCCCAAATATGTTCTTGGTCATAAATAAGCCGTTTCACATGCTCTGCTTTTTGATCAAGCATCCCCAAAGCAGAACCACCTTCATTTCCCTTCATAATGATAAATTGATGAGGGTTTAATGGTGTTTGGGTGACGTCTTTTATCGGTAACTGATTTTGCTTATAAAATGTATTCAGCTGCTCAGTCGGAATATAGAGCTCGTGATAGCCGTTATCAATGTCTTCATTTTGTAGCACTCGATCGCTTAAGAAATCCTCTGCTTGCAGACCAATGGCATCCGCCTTTACTCGCACTAGGACATCTTTGCTGACCAAAATGACAGGCCGGCCATCCGGTTTTGTTTCTTCCTCTAAGCTCAAATTCTTCGCAACAGCCAAAATCCGGTTATCGTTTGTTTTTTCGATGAAAATTTCTTGAAGTTCATGGAAAGAGCGATGATTCAGCTCAATACGCAGCGTTCCTTTTGACTCCAGCGTAATTTTTTCATGCAGTTTCCCTTTCGATCTCAACCCGTCGATTAAACGTGAGACACGTCGTGCATTTTGCCCAACCTCGTCCATATATCTTTTTTTCGAGTCTACTTCTTCTAACACTACGGCCGGAATCACGACCTCGTTGTCTTCAAATGAAAAGATTGAATTCGGATCCTGTAATAACACATTTGTGTCTAATACATAAATTTTACTCAGGTCCTTCGCCTCCTGATCGGGGTTTCATTCATCCTTGTCTTTCCAAAAACGATTGTTAAAATATATGTTTTCATGAATAAAGTTAGAAGGTTAATTCAACAATAAAATAAATCATGCAGTTTGTGAAGGAGGGAATACACATGCGACTATTTTTGACGTTATTCATGGTTCAAACCATTCTTTTATTAGGCGCTTGCCAGCATCAAGAGAAGCCTTTGGCACAAGAACATCAAGACGGAAACAAGCATTTAGTAAGAGTATCAGACTCATCCAAGAAAAACACTGATAAAGCCCGCCCATCAACAGATGTGGCAAAACACCTAGTGAATGTGACTGAGCATGTAGCAGATGTAAATGACGCAACAGCGATCGTCATCGGCAAGTATGCTGTCGTCGGCATTGATGTAAAAGATGATTTAGATAGAAGCAAAGTTGAAACCATTAAATATTCAGTCGCCAAAGCACTGAAAAATGACCCAGAAGGTGCGAATGCTGTTGTCGTCGCTGATCCAGATACAGTGAGCCGTTTAAAGGAAATGGGCAAAGAAATTCAAGCTGGCAGACCAGTAAGCGGAATTATGGATGAACTAGCAGCCATTGTGGGCCGTGTTATGCCAGAAATGCCTCGAAATGAAATCGACCGTAACGAAACAGATCCGACGAATGATCCGAATCATCAGCTCAAACAACAAGATCAAAAGCAATTAGAAAAAAATCAAAACGATCAATCAAACCATCATATGAATCAGAAGAAATAATGAGAACGGCTTATATCTCTTGTGATATAAGCTTTAGATTGTTGACAAAGGGCTAAAATGAACTTTATTTTGGCTCTTTGTCTTCTTTTCAGCGTGATAGAAAACCTTTGCAGTCCAGGAAGGACGAGCATCGGCGCGGAGCGAATTTGACATTCGTGAGCACCGAAGCGCAGGACTGACACCGAATGCGAGGGTTTGCCTACACGCTGCGGCTTATATCTCTTGTGATATAAGCCTTTTTTATGCTGATTTTAAGTGGCTCAAAAAACATGCTATAATGAAGGCATGACCAAAGTGAGGTGAAAATGATGAGAGTGAAGTGCTCATTATGTGAAAAGCTTGAAACCATTAATGATGATACACTTGTTGCTAAACGGTTAAGAAATCGACCGATTCATACATATATGTGCGATGACTGCCAAGAAAGAATTAAAGTAAAGACAGAGGCACGCATCAAAACTGGCAGATTCTCTCTTTATCAAGATCCTGCGACGAAAGAGAAAAAGAAGAAAAAAGGAAAAAAAGAACAGAAGACATAAAAAAGACCTGACACAAGTTCAGGTCTTTTTTACGTACTCACTGTTCCTTCTTTTTTCGCACGATGCAGCCGTATTTTATAAATAATCAAAATGACAGCTGCCACAACCAGGCCTTCTGCTACTGGCAAGAAGATTCCTAGAAATGTGAGAAACGTGCAGCCAAAAATCAAAAACAAATAAATGACAAGTGCTTTTAAAATCGGTAAACGTCTAGCAAAGCCGAGTTTAAAAACAATAATCGCTAAAACAAGGATGGTGCCATATAGGAGCCACATCCCTGTTTGCGGATTTTCATCGACACGAAACAGCATCGCGAAAAAGGATAGATTCTCACTTACTTCCTGATCATTCAAAAAGATTCCCTCCCCTTATCTTTCAGGGTTCTATCTTTTTAATTCTTCATGGAATTAAGATAATCCTGCTAGCTTTTTCTTCTTCGCAGCTTTCTCACGTTCGTTTTTATCTAAAATTTTCTTTCTTAAACGGATCGATTCCGGTGTAACCTCACAGTATTCGTCTTCATTTAAGTACTCAAGAGATTCCTCAAGTGACATAATACGTGGTTTTTTCATGCTAACCGTTTGATCTTTTGTCGCTGAACGTACGTTTGTTTGTTGTTTCATACGGCTCACGTTGACAACAAGATCGTTTTCACGGTTATGCTCACCAACAATCATTCCTTGGTATACTTCAACACCCGGCTCAACGAAAATCACACCGCGCTCTTCAACGCCTTGGATTCCGTAAGCAGTTGCTTTACCTGTTTCCATTGAAACAAGTACACCTTGACGGCGTCCGCCAACTTGACCAGACTGCATCGGCTGGTAGCTGTCAAATGTATGGTTCAAAATACCAAAACCACGAGTTAATGAAAGAAATTCAGTTGTATATCCGATTAAACCACGTGATGGAACTGTAAAGATCAGGCGAACTTGACCGTTACCATTATTGATCATGTCAATCATTTCACCTTTTCTTGCACCCATTGATTCCATAACAGAGCCAGTATGCTCTTCAGGTACATCAATTTGAACACGCTCTACAGGCTCACATCGAACACCATCTACTTCTTTTACAATAACTTCTGGCTTCGATACTTGCAGTTCAAATCCTTCACGTCTCATATTCTCAATCAGAATTGATAAGTGAAGCTCACCGCGTCCTGATACGACCCAAGCATCAGGTGAATCCGTTGGATCTACACGAAGACTTACGTCTGTTTGAAGCTGCTGTTCTAAACGCTCTTCAATTTTACGTGATGTCACGTACTTTCCTTCACGGCCTGCAAATGGGCTGTTATTCACAACAAATGTCATTTGAAGTGTCGGCTCATCAATACGAAGGATCGGCAAAGCCTCTTGGTGTTCTACCGGGCAGACTGTTTCTCCTACGTTGATGTCTTCCATACCAGATACTGCGACAAGATCTCCAGCTTTCGCTTCATTGATTTCCACTCGTTTTAACCCTTGGAAACCAAAAATCTTCGTCACGCGGAATTGTTTTACACTGCCATCCACTTTCATTAGAGCAACTTGCTGTCCTACTTGCATCGTTCCTCTAAATACACGGCCAATTCCAATTCTTCCAACATAATCATTGTAATCAAGTAGCGCCACTTGGAATTGAAGCGGCTCTTCATGGTTGTCGACTGGGCATGGGATATGGTTGACAATCGCTTCAAACAACGATTCCATGTTTTCATCTTGCTTACTAGCATCGTTACTTGCTGTACCATTGATTGCTGATGCATATACAACTGGGAATTCAAGCTGTTCTTCTGTTGCATCCAATTCAATGAACAAGTCAATGACTTCATCAACTACTTCAGCTGGACGAGCAAAGTCACGGTCAATTTTATTGACAACAACAATTGGTGTTAAGTTTTGCTCAAGTGCTTTTTTTAGCACGAATCGTGTTTGAGGCATACAACCTTCATATGCATCCACAACGAGAAGTACACCATCTACCATTTTCATGATACGCTCAACTTCACCACCGAAATCGGCGTGTCCTGGTGTATCTAAAATATTAATGCGTGTATCTTTATAATGGATCGCAGTATTTTTAGCTAAGATCGTAATACCGCGCTCTCGCTCTAAATCATTTGAATCCATGGCTCTCTCAGCGATATTTTCATTCGCACGGAAAGTACCAGCTTGATGGAGCAATTGGTCAACAAGCGTCGTTTTACCATGGTCAACGTGGGCAATAATTGCGATGTTGCGAAGGTCTTTTCGAAGTTTCACATTTTCATCTCCTAAAATAATTAGATAACTTTCATATTATATCACAATCCCCTTTAAATGCCGATCGTTTTTCTGTAAACTTATATTAACTCTAAAAAAAGGGATGGAGACAAATGAAACAAATCAAATGGCTTCTATTATTATGTGCATTACTTGCCGTCGTCAGTATGGCGTTTATTGGAGTGTCTGTTGCAGAAAAAAGCATACTGGGAACATGCTTAAGTATTGTGTTCGCCATGATTTTCATGGGTACAGGATTTACATTAAAACGAAAATTAAACGTGCAATCATAAAATTTATGAAAAGCCTTTTACATTTTACATGTAGAAGGCTTTTATTTTGGGTAAAAACAAGACCAACCACCTATGTAACACTAATGATTCAACTAAAAATTTCATATAGTGTTGGCAAATCTAAGCAATCTGAACTCCTCCATTTTTCGACAAGAACTTTTATAGTTCTCCAAAATCAAACACAAAGTTACATTTTTCCTATTCTTCCACAAAGTTTCTCATGGTATGCTGTTCTTGCAACAAAATTTAACAGAAAAGGGAGAGAAAAGAAGCATGAAGAAGTTTTTGAGCAAATCGCTCAGCTCTGTTGTATTTTTCGCTTTAGCTATCATTTTTACTTTCACAACAGTAGCTCCTGGGCAAGCAAGTGCTGCAACTTTCAAAGGGATTCCTTTTGAGCAGCAACAAATTATTAAAGATTTATTGGAGAAAAACGAGCGTGTTATCAGCATTCTCATCAATTCATTTGTTGAGGAAGACAACAACTACACATTTGATGTGAAAAAAGCTGTTGAGCTCGGTCTGACTGAAGAAGAAGCGGCGACTGCTGAGAAATTCTTAGATCGCGCAGCTGTTCTTACAATCGTTTTCAGTGAAAGCATCACTAAAAACGAAAAAGGAAAATTAGTTTTTGATGCAGAAAAAGCTGTTGAACTTGGTCTTACTAAAGAAGAAGCAACTAAATTCGAAAAGCTTTTCAAATCAGTGATCAGAATTGCTGATCTTGCTGGTGATGCACTTGTTCTAGACAAAAAAGGAAACGTTGTAATTGATTCTAAAATCGCTAAAGGTCTTGGATTCAGCTCTACTGAATTACTTGTTTTCAACCAATTGCTTAAGAAAATTCCTCAAGAGCAATTAAAAACGTTCTATGATGCAGTTCAAATTGCTAAAGAAAAATTGAACTAAGCTCAAAAAACCCCCATCCGGTTCATCCAGATGGGGGTTCTTTCTTATATCCAATAGATCAAGAGCATGATGAGATAGACGATACTAAAAACGATACTTGCCCTTAATAACAGTTTTCCATAGTAGCGCTTTTCAAACTTTCTTTTTTCTTCTTTTTCATCTATGAACGGTATGAAATCTGTTGACTTTGCAATAGAGACTGGTTCTTTCATTTCTTCATATAGATGAAGGCATTTTTTGCATGAACGTAAGTGCTCATTCACTAATTGATTTGTTTCTTCACTCGTGTCCCCTTCTATATAAAGTGGTAATAGTTCTTCAATCAAATAACAGCTCATTTGTTGAACTCCTCACAATGTAGCTTTCGTTTCAGCTCTAATCTTGCTCGATGAAGGGTTGTCTTTACTTTAGGTAAAGTCCAATTCAAAATTTCCGCTACTTCTTCATACGATAATTCCTGAATATCTCTTAAAATGAGGACTTCTCGGTAAGAATCCTTCAATTGATTGATCTGGCTCCACAGCCTTTGAATATCAGCTTGAGTTTCTAAATGGTCTTCAGGTGTCATGAATATCTGTTGCTCTAAAAAATCAGCATTTTCTACATCCGTAAAAGTTCGTTTTATTTTTCGGCGATAGTCGTTGACAAATGTATGATAAGCAATGGTGTAAAGCCATGTTTTAATGCTTGAATGTCCTTTAAAAGAGGATAATCCATGCAGTGCCTTGATAAATACATCCTGCGCAAGGTCCTTGGCTGTTTCGACATTTCCCGTTCTGCGATATAAATATTTGGTGATTTCCTGAAAATATTCTTCATATATTTTTTCAATTTGATTGGTCGGTCTAGACATCAAAAATAAAACCACACAGTCATCCAAATTGATAAAACGATAAAAAAGAAGTATAACGAAGAAATAAACCACTTCATGCGTTTTAATTCGAGATAATCGTTCTGATCCTCAGTGTGGGCAGGAGCAAACTCATTTCCCTTAACAGAATGCTGAAACTGCTTTTCATGCGTCTTCATCCAGTTAGAAGCCTCTTCTCCAAGCTCCCCTTCCTGATACAATTCATATAAGTCTTGAAAGATGGCTTGTTTTTCTTTATCTGTCAAAACGTTGCACCTCTTTTGTTCGTTCATTTACTTCATATATTTTCCGCTCATTCGATCCGAAGGTTTGAATGATCACAAACCACGAAATGCCCATTTTTCCCTCTTTGTCGATCATTCTCACCGGCTTGATTTGTTTTTTATAGATGGTATAAGGTTCATACTTTTTGAGAACTTGCTGATAGACTTCATCACGTTCTTGATTCGATACCGTATGCGGTAAAGAAGAGTCTGATTGCCAATTCAACTCAATTCCATCGGCATCTCTCGTCACATGAAGTAAATTTGATGACCCGTGAAAAGTATATTGTTTGTGTTCACGAGTTCCTGTTTCTGTCTTCACGTCTTTTGACTGTTCCCCTATCATTTCAAACAAATCTTCGTCACTGATATTTCCTTTTTTCTGTTGAAGAATCGCTTTTGATAGCTGTATTTTCAGCAATTCTTTCGTTGAACCATTAAACAGAAATTCAGATTGATCGGCTGTCTTTACCGTCACTTCATGCTGCCATTCAAAATAAAAAGCATCAACGTCTGTGATCTGGTAAGCTGGTGGCTGTAAACTTAACTTTTTATAAATACGATTAATTTTCGTTTTCATTTCTTTGTTTGTTAAATTGATCCCGTCTATATCCTTTAATTGAAAGATGGCGTTCCCATATTGCGCTTGTCGAAGCGTCTCTTTTTTCCAGGTGGCAAACGCTAAGCTCTCATCTTTATTCTGAGACATTTTTGGCAAAAGAAGAACGCTTGTCTCCCCGTCTTCTTTTTCGACGACGATATGAATGCGGTCTAGATCAACGGATCGGCCGCTTCTTTCAAAAAATTCAATGGTTTTTTCCCTATATTCTTTATCGGTCAAATGCTGACCCTTTGCGCGACCATGATAAAAATAGCTGTTTAATTCACCTGTAAACGCAGAAACATTCACTTCATATTGATCGGCTGCAAACACATAGTTATAAGAGATCGGCTGTTTATAAGTCGTTGAATATAATGTAGTGTCCGATGGTACAAACTTTGAAGCGAATGCTTTTGCACTTGCTTCAGATAAAGGGCGATATTCTTCTGAGAAAGTATCTGTCAGTTCCGTTTTAGTAAATTGAAACATGATATGTGGGAGATTTAGGATTGGGTTCAGCATCAGCATAAAAAAGACGACAATCCCCCCAGCACCCCACTGTCTCAACTTTACCTTGTTTTGTATTAACGCACATAACAAATGTAATGTCATAAAGCTTCCTGCGGCCGCCACTAAAATCACTATGGACTTAAACGAAGATTGCAGCTCATGCTTCGAGATAGAAGGATAAAAAATATACAGCAGCGCAGCGAAAATCAGGCCATAGAAAAACAGCAATTCTTTCCACTTCTGATGCCAAAACAAACGAAAGAATAGGTGAAGTACCAAAGCGACAAAGCCAATCATAAGCAAAATGATGATCAAATCTCTCCATACCAGCTCCGTATCACCGCTGAGAAAGAACTTTTTGCTTTCAACTAACACAATAAACACCGTTTGACATAAAGGCAGAAGTAACACAGATAAATCAAACGCAAAAAACATGCCTTTATTTTTTAAATAAGGAAGAGAAATCACATAGAAAAGTGATGCAAGCAAGACATATCCATAGATGAGAAATTGCATGAAATCTGTCAGCACTTCAAATGTTTCAATCGTATACTGTCTAGCTAGCACTTGGTGAATCATCTCAAGTGTCATACTCCCTAGCAGAACTACTCTTAATACGATTCCAGCATAAAATACATAACTACTCTTCTTTTCTTTCCATATGGGAAGTGTAATGAAAAGGACAAATAGTCCAAGCACACACCATTGAATCATGTGGATACTGTACTCATTTAAAATAAAAAACCTTTCAAAATGGAGGGATAAATCACTAAACAAATCAAACATTGCTACACAATCCTTTACATCAAATTAAGGCCTCATTCGTTTAGACATCTGCCTTACCAAAAAGTTTCAGGAAAAACAAAAAATCACTTCATTCTCATGAAGTGATGTTGTTTATTTTTTATTTCCGCTTCCTTTTATGTAATCATGCAAGATTTTTTCACAGACGGATCGATTTCCAGCAACAATGCTATTTTTCTCTAGAAACGTCAAGCGTTCTCCGTGAATATTCGAGTAAACAGCGCCTACCTCATCAAGTAACACACATCCAGCAGCATAATCCCAAGGCGCTAGCCTTAACGTGACATATGCGTCGCTTCTTCCGCTTGCAATATAAGCTAGTTCAAGTGCAGCTGACCCAATCGTTCTTGTTCCTCTCACAGCCCGTACGAGACGGGCAAACGGCTTAGCGTCAAAATGGGGGCTTTCAATCGCCCATGTTGGGTTAATGCCGACAATGGCTTTTTCAATGGCGACATCTTTTAGAGGCGGGAGTAAGATATCGTTCATATATGCCCCTTCTCCTTTGACTGCATGATAGAGCTCGTCATGGATGACGTCATAAATAAGACCGATTTTCCCCACACCATGTTCAAATATCCCAATTGAAATGGCAAAATTTCGTTTTTGATGGACAAAGTTCATGGTGCCATCAATTGGATCAATGATCCATACTATCCCGTCAAGAGAGGTCACTTCTTCCCCTTGGCCCTCTTCTCCTAAAATATGATGATCTGAAAATGTCGACTGTATCTTTTCAATGAAGAAACGTTCTGTTTCTTTATCGATGTTTGTGACAAGATCATTTGGATTTGATTTTGTTTCAATTGATAGACCTTCCTGCATGGATGCTTTAATGCGGCTACCCGCTTCTTTTACCCAAAGCTTTGCAAGTCGGTCAATTTCCACCCAGTTTGTCATCGGACTGTAAACCTCTTTTCTATGTAGTACCTATTTGTATTAGCATACTGATATTATGTACGTAAAAGCAAGAAAAAAGCAGCTTCATACAAAAACGAACCGATGAATTGGTTCGTTTTTACCTCACCTTGTTTTACCCTTGAAGCTGCTCCCATTCTTTTCTTAGGCGCTCAAGCTTTCGTTTGCTGCGTTCTACTTGGATATCGTCTTTTTGCTCGATGGCTTCATGAAGCGTAGAAAGCTCATAATCAACCTCTAATCTCCACACAGCGATGCGATTCTTCTTCTCTTGTCTATACCCATGCTTCACGATTTGCTTCATTGGTCAACGCCCCTTCCAGAGAATGATTCATTCCTTGTCAGTTTTCATTGATAAAAAATACAATCGATAAGAGAAATGGTTCTTGCTTATATCGTATGAAGCGATCGCATAACCGCAACGACATTCTGAAAATTGTGTTTTTACCTATTTGTTATGTACCACAAAATCGATGTTTTTAAACGCCGAACCAAGATCCCTGCTATCTTTCTCTTTAAAGTGCATCTTTTTTTGAGCTTGACCCAAGCTATGATAAAATATGATCAGCGAAAAGATACAGGAGGCATAACATGAGTGAAATGCGTTTTAGAGATGAAGATTTTGAAACATTCACAGTAGACGGTTTAGATGAACGTATGGCCGTATTAAAAGAGAGAGTCCGTCCAAAGCTTGAAGCACTTGGTGAACATTTTGCACCGCTTCTTTCTTCTATTACAGGAGACGAAATGTTTGTCCACGTGGCAAAACATGCTAGAAGATCAGTCAACCCGCCAAATGACACTTGGGTGGCTTTCGCTAACAGTAAGCGTGGGTATAAAAAGCTCCCTCATTTTCAAATTGGGCTTTGGAAAACTCATGTATTTGTATGGTTTGCGCTCATTTATGAATCTCCAGTAAAAGGTGAATATGGGCAATTATTCGAAAAAGAGCTGGACACGATCCAAAAGAAAATACCGCAAGACTTTGTTTGGTCTAAGGATCATATGAAACCGGACGTCCTCCGCCACAGCGAACTTGATGCTGAACAGCTGAGAACACTATTTGAACGTGTTCAAACAGTCAAAAAAGCCGAACTCCTTTGCGGCATCCAGCTTCCTAGAGAAGAAGTTGTTCAAATGAATAATGAAGAATTCTTATCAAAAATTGAAGATGCCTTCCGCACAGTAACTTATCTATACCGCTTTACACAAAAAGAATCTGTATAAAAAAACGAGCCTATCTATTATAGGCTCGTTTTTTACATCCGTATCATAGCTGTTTCTTCAGCCTCTCTTGCACTTTTTACTGTGCGATAAGGGGAATACCCACTTCCCTTTTCAAACGCCGCACAATGCGTCTTTTCTTCTGCTTTTGATGGTACAACTTCTTTAAATCGTTTATAAGCCTCTAGTAACGCTTGTTTCGCAATTCCTGTTTCATAGGCTTTTTCAACGGCTTGAAAAAATGAAATGACCGCCATCTTTTCTTCAGTTGTCCAGTCGACGTCCATTGGATATTGATATTCCATTTACTTGTCCCTCACTTTAATCCACATTTCTTATTTGAACTTTTATTATAGCATCTGTTTGATCAGAATCCGATTGATTTTATGCTTTACATTCCGATCAGTTCATAATATAATTCTTTTGTTTTATGCAATGAAATCTGCTGTTATTGGGATAATAATAGCAGGTATTTCGATGAAGGTGGGAAAGCAATTGTCACAACATGATACACCCTTATACACTGGACTAAAAAAACACGCTTCAACCAATCCAGTCCAATTTCACATTCCAGGCCATAAAAAAGGAGCCGGAATGGACCCTGAATTTAGAGCATTTATTGGAGACAATGCATTAAGCATTGACCTTATTAATATAGAACCTCTTGATGATTTACATTCGCCTCGAGGAATGATCAAAGAAGCACAGGAGCTTGCAGCAGAAGCATTTGGTGCCGACCATACGTTTTTCTCTATACAAGGAACAAGCGGCGCGATCATGACAATGGTGATGACCGTCTGTGGTCCTGGAGACAAAATTATTGTTCCACGTAATGTCCATAAGTCGATTATGTCTGCTATTGTATTTTCTGGTGCAGTACCTGTTTTTATTCACCCGGAAATTGACAAAGAGCTTGGCATCTCTCATGGCATCACGCCAGAGTCAGCTAAAAAAGCGCTGACTAAACACCCAGATGCGAAAGGGCTGCTTGTGATTAACCCAACGTATTTTGGCATTTCAGCTGATTTAAAAACCATTGTAGACATTGCTCATTCATATGACGTACCTGTTCTTGTAGATGAGGCACATGGTGTGCATATTCATTTTCACGATGAGCTTCCATTGTCTGCGATGCAGGCGGGAGCTGATATGGCAGCAACAAGTGTGCATAAACTTGGCGGCTCTCTCACCCAAAGCTCGATTTTAAATATAAAAGAAGGGCTTGTTTCAAAGGATCGAGTACAATCTATTTTAAGCATGCTGACAACTACGTCTACTTCTTATTTGCTTTTAGCCTCCCTGGATGTCGCTAGAAAGCGATTAGCGACTGAAGGAAAGGCACTTGCAGATGAAGCCATTCGATTAGCTGAATCAGCAAGAACTCGTTTAAACGAAATTGAAGGTATTACTTGTATTGGTCAAGAAATTCTCGGTTCACCTTCTACTTACGATTATGACCCAACAAAATTAATCATCTCCATTAAAGACCTTGGACTGAATGGCCATGATGTGGAGAAATGGCTGAGAGAAAGCTACCGAATTGAAGTAGAGCTCTCTGACCTATACAACATTTTATGTATCGTGACGCCTGGCGATTGTGATGAGACGATTGATACGCTTGTAACGGCTATGAAGGAAATTGCGGCAACCTCTGCACGTCAAGGCGGCAAACAAGCCGTGACAGAAGTGTTACTGCCTGAGATCCCTTCGCTTGCGATGACACCGCGTGACGCTTTTTACGCAACAACGGAAGTCATTCCATTTAAAGAAGCGGCTGGCCGTATCATTGCAGAATTTGTCATGGTTTATCCGCCTGGTATTCCTATTTTTATACCAGGTGAAATCATCACAGAAGAAAATATCTCCTATATCTTTAAAAATATCGAAATCGGTCTTCCTGTTCAAGGACCAGAAGATTCCACACTAGATATGATTCGTGTCATTAAAGAACAAAAAGCCATTTTATAAAAAAGAAACATGCAGCCCCAATTGGAGCTGCATGCTTTTTTATTTATTCAGAGGCTTCATCACAGCAATGACAGTGACCACATGTTCCATAAAGTGTTGTCACTTTTTCATTTTCAAATTGATCAATGGTTTCATTGCAATCTTGACAAATAATTGTACCCACGTACATTCCCCTTTTCTTTACTCAAAGTTTGAAAGCGTTTAATCTATTTCATACCTCTATAATATGATGTCACATTTAAGTTGTCAACGGTTAATTGTATGACACATTTAATTATTTTTTATAAATATATGCTTTTTTCTCATCATATTGAGGAAACGTTTCAAATGTATTTTGCTTCATATCAATTCTGTAACAATTGAGTAACAATCGAAAATTGTCAAAAAGGACGTGATACACTAGAGTGACTAACAGGGAACTAACTCCTAAAAATGTTGGTACAACCCCAAAGGATTTTGAGGTGAATAGATTGAATTTTATGAGGACCCTTCTCATTATATTCCCTATGCTCTTTGTACTTAGTTCATGCTCATTTGCGTATATCATACCGAATCAGACAGACCAGGTCAGTCATATTCAAAAGCCGAGAATTCTCTTTTTTACTGATGCAGAAAATCTTGATAAAGAAAGTCCTTATTATGACGCAGTGCTTGATTTAAAAAATGAATATCCGAAGGAAATGTCCAAGATGATTGTCAAAGAAGATCGTAAAGGCTGGAAAAATGAAGTAGACGAACTGCCGGCTATTTTACTTGTCAATAATGAAAAAGTCATTGTGAAGGTGGAAGGTAATGTCCGAAGTAAAGAGGATATCTTATCACCCATATGCCAAGCATTAGATCGAGTGAATACAAATTAACGGTTCGACTTTGCACTTATATATCCATATGAAAAAAGCCCTCATCTCATGAGGGTTTTTCTTTTTCAGCGACGTTTCACATACATAAAAAACCCCTCTCCGTGTGGAGAGGGGTTAAACGTTCATTATTTTACGATATGGATTGGGCTTCCGATTGCTACTTCAGCCGTTTCCATTGTGATTTCACCTAAAGTTGGGTGAGCGTGAATTGTCATTGCGATATCTTCAGCCGTCACACCAGCTTCAATTGCAAGGCTAAGCTCTGAAATCATATCAGAAGCACCAACACCTGCGATTTGTGCACCGATCACTAGACCATCCTCTTTACGAGTGATCATTTTCATGAAGCCATCAGTTGCATCAAGAGAAAGTGCACGTCCGTTTGCTGCGAATGGGAATTTCGCTGCAACGATGTCGATTCCTTCTTCTTTTGCTTCTGCTTCAGTGTATCCAACAGTTGCAAGTTCTGGCTCAGAGAATACAACAGCAGGAATACCAAGGTAATCAATTTCAGCTGGCTCTCCAGCGATTGCTTCAGCAGCAATTTTACCTTCGTAAGAAGCTTTGTGTGCAAGTGGTGGTCCATCAACGATGTCACCAATTGCATAGATGTTTGAAACGCTTGTACGGCATTGTTTGTCAGTTTTGACAACTCCGCGGTCTGTCAATTCAACACCAACTTGCTCAAGACCAAGCTCATCTGTGTTTGGACGACGACCAACAGTCACAAGTACGTAGTCAGCATCGACAGTTTTTTCTTCACCTTTTACTTCGAAAGTAACAGTGACACCGTCAGATTTTTCTTCAACGCCTTTTGCAAGAGCGTTTGTGTGAATTTCAACGTTTCCTTTTTTCTTCAGGTTACGTTTCACTAATGAGCTCATTTGCTTTTCAAAACCTGGAAGGATTTCGTCTCCACCTTCAAGGATGACAACTTCTGTTCCAAAGTTCGCATAAGCAGTACCAAGCTCAGTACCGATGTATCCACCACCGATGACAACTAACTTTTTAGGTACTTCTTTAAGCGCTAAAGCACCAGTTGAGTTGATCACGCGGTCTGTGTATTTAAATGTAGGCAATTCGATTGGACGAGATCCAGTTGCAAGAATTGCATTTTTAAATGTATAAGTCTGCGCTGAATTTTCATCCATGACACGTACAGAGTTGCTGTCTACGAAATAAGCTTCACCTTTGACGATGTCTACTTTATTTCCTTTTAGAAGACCTTGAACTCCACCTGTTAATTTGTTGACAACAGAAGCTTTCCACTCTTGAACTTTTGTGAAATCAACTGTTACGTTTTCAGCTTTGATACCCATGTCTTCAGAATGCTTTGCATTCTCGAAACGATGTCCAGCATTGATCAATGCTTTTGAAGGGATACAGCCGACGTTTAGACATACGCCGCCAAGTGTTCCTTTTTCAACGATTGTTACTTTTTGTCCTAGCTGTGCAGCACGAATAGCAGCTACATATCCACCAGGACCTGCACCGATGACAAGAGTATCTGTTTCGATTGGGAAATCTCCTACTACCATGAATTTACGCCTCCATTAAAATTAATTGTGGATCATTCAATAAACGCTTGATGTGGTTAAGGGCATTTTGCGCAGTAGCTCCATCAATCATACGGTGGTCAAAGCTTAGGGAAAGAGCTAAGACTGGAGCTGCAACGATTTCGCCATCACGAACAACCGCTTTTTCAGCGATACGGCCAATACCAAGGATCGCTACTTCTGGGTGGTTGATGACTGGAGTAAACCATTGTCCACCAGCAGAACCGATGTTTGTGATTGTGCAAGATGCACCCTTCATTTCAGCTGGAGCCAATTTACCATCACGTGCTTTTGTTGCAAGCTCGTTGATTTCATTAGATACTTCGAAAATCGCTTTGCGATCTGCATTTTTCACAACTGGAACGAGCAAGCCTTTTTCAGTATCAGCTGCAATTCCGATGTTGTAGTAATGCTTTTGAACAACTTCATCTGTTTTATCATCGATAGAAGTGTTAAGTACTGGGTACTTTTTCAAAGCAGAAGTTAGAGCTTTTACAACGTAAGGCAAGTAAGTTAACTTGATTCCTTGATCAGCTGCAACTTGTTTGAATTGTTTACGATGTGCAACAAGGTTTGTTACATCAACTTCATCCATTAATGTTACGTGAGGAGCTGTGTGCTTAGAGTTCACCATTGCTTTTGCGATCGCTTTGCGGATTCCGCTCATTTTCTCGCGAGTTTCTGGGAATTCTCCTTCTAGAACTGGAGCTGCTGCCGCTTTTGGAGCTGCTTCTTCTTTCGCACTTTCAGCTGCTTGAGGTGCTGCTTCTTGAGTTGCTGCAGAACCGCCATTAAGGAAGCTGTCGATATCTTCTTTTAGCACGCGGCCATTTTTACCAGTACCTGCAACTTTGTAAATTTCAACGCCTTTTTCACGCGCATATTTACGTACAGATGGCATAGCAATAACGCGTTTGTTAGGATCAGCATCTACTTGCTCTTGTGCGCCAGCACCAGTTGCTGCTGCCGCTTCTTCTTGAGCAACTTCTTTCTTTGCAGGCTCGTTACCAGCTTCAGCAGTACCTTGTACTTGAGCTTCAGTTTTCGCTTCGCCTTCTTCTTCGCTGCCTTTAAATTGAAGATTTTCGTAACCAGGTGCATCAAACGTAATGATTGTTTGTCCTACAGTTGCAACTGTTCCCTCTTCAACTTTTAATTCTAATACTTTTCCTTTAACAGGTGAAGGAATTTCTACAACTGCTTTATCATTTTGTACCTCTGCTAAAACGTCATCTTCATTGATTTCGTCGTTTGGTTTTACAAACCACTTAACGATCTCACCTTCGTGGATACCTTCTCCGATGTCCGGAAGTTTAAATTCAAATGCCACTGTTTTTCGCCTCCTAGATTATGTTAAACCATTGTTCTGTCAACATTACACGGTCATGTAATTGATAAAGGGGAAGAGAAATAAATTCTTTTCCCCTCTGTCATTTAATTAAAATTCAAGAACTTTCTTAGCTGTTTCAAGCACGTCTTTATGGTTTGGAAGCCATACGCTCTCAGCTTGAGAGAAAGCAAATACAGTATCAGGTGCAGCTACACGAAGTACTGGTGCTTCTAGGCTAAGGATTGCTCTATCATTGATTTCAGCTACTACGTTTGCTGCAATACCAGCTTGTTTTTGTGCTTCTTGAACAACGATCGCGCGGCCTGTTTTTTCAACAGAAGCGATGATTGTTTCAATATCAAGTGGGCTCACTGTACGAAGGTCGACGACCTCAGCAGAAACGCCTTCTTTTTCAAGTTCTTCAGCAGCTTTAAGTGATTCGTGAACCATTGCACCGTAAGTGATGATTGAAAGGTCAGAACCTTCACGTTTCACGTCAGCTTTACCGATTTCAATTGTGTACTCTTCTTCAGGAACTTCCTGACGGAAAGAACGATAAAGTTTCATATGCTCAAGGAATACAACCGGATCGTTGTCACGGATTGCAGAAATTAATAGTCCTTTTGCATCGTAAGGTGTTGAAGGAATAACAACCTTGATACCAGGCTGTTGTGCAATAAGACCTTCTAAGCTGTCAGCGTGAAGCTCAGGTGTGTGAACTCCTCCACCAAATGGAGAACGGATTGTCACTGGAGAATGCCAGCGTCCACCAGAACGGTAACGCATACGAGCCATTTGTCCAGAAACAGAATCTAATACTTCGTAAACGAATCCGAAGAATTGAATTTCCATTACTGGGCGGAATTCTTGTAGTCCAAGGCCAATTGCAAGACCGCCAATACCAGATTCAGCAAGTGGAGTATCGAATACACGATCCTCACCAAACTCTTTTTGCAATCCTTCAGTCGCACGGAATACGCCGCCGTTTTTACCAACGTCTTCTCCGAAAACGAGAACGTTTTCGTCATTTTTCAGTTCTGTGCGTAACGCATCAGTGATCGCTTGAATCAATGTCATTTGCGCCATGGCTTACTTCGACTCCTTCTGTTTGTAGATTTCAAGCTGTTCAACCAAGTTAAATGGTTTCACATCGTACATGTTTTCAATCAAATCAGTGACTTTCTGCTTAGGCTGTTCGTCAGCTTCTTTGATTGCTTGTTTGATTTGTTCTTTTGCATCTTCGATGACTTTATTCTCTTCTTCTTCAGACCAAAGGCCTTTGTTTTCCAAGAATTTGCGGTAGCGTACCAATGGATCTTTTTGCTCCCACTCATTTTCATCTTCTTTTGTACGATATCTTGTTGGATCGTCACCAGCCATTGTATGTGGGCCGTAACGGAATGTAAGAGTTTCAATTAATGTTGGACCTTCACCATTTACAGCACGCTCACGAGCTTCAGCAGTCGCTGCGTATACAGCTAATGCATCCATACCGTCAACTTGTACGCCTACGATACCAGCTGCAGCTGCTTTTTGTGCAATCGTTTGTGCAGCAGATTGCTTTTCAACAGGTGTAGAGATCGCATATCTGTTGTTTTGGACAACAAAAATCGCTGGCGCTTTGTAAGCCCCTGCAAAGTTAATACCTTCGTAGAAATCACCTTGTGAAGCTCCACCATCACCAGTGTAAGTGATTGCAACAGCATTTTTACCGCGCTTTTTCAAACCAAGAGCTACACCAGCAGCTTGAATGATTTGTGCACCGATAATGATTTGCGGAGAAAGTGCATTCACATCTTCAGGCATTTGGTTTCCAACAAAGTGTCCACGAGAGAACAAGAATGCTTTTGTTAGTGGAAGACCATGCCAGATTAATTGTGGCACATCACGATATCCTGGAAGAATGAAATCTTCTTTCTCAAGTGCAAAGTGAGTTGCAAGCTGAGAAGCTTCTTGTCCAGCTGTTGGCGCATAGAAGCCAAGACGTCCTTGACGGTTCAATGAAATTGAACGTTGATCTAATACACGTGTAAACACCATACGGCGCATTAATTCTTTTAATTGGTCATCTGAAAGATCTGGCATTGCCGCTTCGTTTACGACTTCGCCTTTTTCGTTTAAAATTTGGAACGTTTCAAACTGCTTTTTGATGGCATCGAATTGCTTTTTGCTATCAACAATTGCTTTTTTTGTTTTTGCAGCCATTCTAAAGTCACCTCTTCCTTTCTTTTAACAGTCAATTTGTCGTGAATCCATTTATACATACAGATATAGGATAACCCAAAATGCTCATATGACTCCTGTATATAATAGCCACAAAGATCATTGTCGAAACATTGGATGATCGCTTGCTTTTGAGTTTTTCTAACTGTATTAACGATAGTTCACAAAAAACTAATACAACTTCTGTTAACAAGGAATAGTTTACAACAAGAAAAATAGTCCGTCAATTGATTTAACGGCTTTATTTAAATAAATGTATTCGCTTTACTTTTTATGGTGACCTGTATCAATCTGTTTAATCAACAGCATAAACTGTACTAGTATAGAGTGGGTCACTGTACTACAATAGCACATGGTTGTTTTTGTCGAAAAATAAAAAAAGAGCTATTTTTAGCTCTTTTGATCATGATGGACAAAGGGCTAAAATGAACTTCATTTTAACCCTTTCTCTTCTTTTCAGTTTGACATCTTGGAAAAACGAGTAACGACACGCAGGCACTTTGTGAGTAGCAGCGATAAACAAAACTAGCAGCAAATATGCAAGTACTGTTTTTAACTGTTTTGTGATTCTTTCTGAGCTGTTTTGTATAAAGCTTGTTTATATTCGTTCAA
The DNA here is from genome assembly GCF_004634445.1 of Bacillus sp. 005/A4HT-01/001. Taxonomy (NCBI): domain Bacteria; kingdom Bacillati; phylum Bacillota; class Bacilli; order Caryophanales; family Bacillaceae; genus Bacillus; species Bacillus sp. 005/A4HT-01/001. The sequence continues at coordinate 392,982 of NZ_SEIZ01000003.1, read as the reverse complement.
TTGATCTGTATATTGATTGAACTTCTTGCTTTCTTTTCTCACTTTACTATAGGAACGATTGACTGTTTTCAGTTTGGATTTCAGTTCAGCGTATCCTAAGTCTTTTCTTTTTAAAGATTCATACAAGTGCTTGTCTTGTTTCAGCGCCTTTTGATACTCACGGTAAAGCTGATCATACGATGCATATCTTTTTTCAATTGATTTGACTGTTTGTTCTGCTTTGTCTTTTACTTCCGCATCTTTTATCTGTCCAGCGAATTCTTTTACAGATTGAAATTCTTTTTTCGATTGATCCATGCTGTCTTTTTCTGTTTTTAAATGTTCTTCACGCTTTTCTGCCGATGCTAATGCTTGATCAGACAAGCTTGAGACTGTTTTTGTGTGGTCTTTTGTTGTTTGAATCATTTTTTTATACAACTGCTGCTCTTTTTTCTCATAGCTTTGCAGTGCGCCTTGTTCTTTTTCAAAGGATGCTTCTTTTTCGCTCATTTTCGTCATGGCATCTTGCATCTCATAAAGCGGATTTTGACCTCCGCAACCCGCAAGCAAGAGGGTACATATCCCCGCTAAAGCTGCACCTGCTTTTATTCTTCTTTTCATCTGTTTCAATTACAAGGTCCCCCTTTACATCTCCACATACCACTATAATTTTTCAGGGCGGTTGTGACAAGGAAAGAGGCTGGGTTTTTGAGGGGAAAGAAGATTTTTTTCATGCTCTAGGCTCATGACTATACAAATAGTGCATTCATACATAGTTTATATTACACGCTTCGCCTTCACTTATGAGAGGCCGAGTGTATTTCCAAAGGAGGTCAAAAGTATGTCTAATTATAGTCATGGAAGTATGTATGGTGGATACGGCGGTTACGGTTATGGATACGGCGGCGGTTGTTGCTATCCAAGTTATGGTGGTGGATACGGTTGCGGTTACGGTGGTGGACGTACATTCGCTTTAATCGTCGTCCTATTCATTCTATTGATCATTGTTGGCGCAGCATTCTTAGGCGGCGGTGGCTGCTGCTAATGGCTGAATAAGCCTCTGACCGGTCTCATACGACCGGTCTTCTTTATTTCATTGCATATGTCGTGTATCATTTTATATACTTTACATACAAAGGAAATAGGAGTGAAGTTTTGTGATTACCATGGATGATATCGTACGAGACGGGCATCCCGTCTTAAGACAAACAGCTGAAGCGGTCGAACTCCCGCCAACAGAAGAAGAAAAACAGCAATTAGCTGACATGATTGAATTTGTCAAAAACAGTCAGGATGCAGACATTGCTGAAAAATATGAACTTAGACCCGGTGTTGGCCTAGCAGCTCCTCAAATCAATATCAGTAAACGAATGATCGCTGTTCACTGTGAAGACGAGGGCGGAGAACTTTACAGCTATGCATTATTCAATCCACGCATTGTTAGCCATTCAGTCAAAAGAGCTTATTTAGCTACTGGAGAAGGCTGTTTATCTGTTGATGAAGCCATCCCTGGATTCGTCCCGCGCTATGAAAAAATCAGGGTGAAAGGTACAACGCTTGAAGGTGAAGACATTGATATTCGCCTCAAAGGGTTTCCGGCCATCGTTTTTCAGCATGAAATTGACCACTTAAATGGCATTATGTTTTATGATCATATTCAAAAAGATCATCCATTCGCCGAGCCAGACAACGCGGTTGCGATCGGCAGATCATAAAATAAAAACAAGACCCGTCCATCAGCGGGTCTTGTTTTTTATTCTTCAATAAGGCCTAATTCAGTCACAGCGTGGAATATGCCATCCTCATCTACAGGTTTGGTGACAAAGTCAGCTAATGTTTTTAATTCATTGACTGCATTCCCCATTGCAACGCCTGTTCCAACAAACGAAATCATTTCTCGATCGTTCAGCCCGTCACCGAAGGCAATTGTGTCCTTTTGATCGTACGGAAGTCTTTCAATGACTCGTTTAATTCCTTCAGCCTTTGATCCACCTTTTGGCAGGACATCAGTAGACAGCTCATGCCACCTGACGAGATCAATTTCTTCACGGAACGCTTCATATTGGTGTTCCTCTTCTGCTTTACAAAATAGCAGCATTTGATAAATGACGTTTTCTTTAAAGAATGACAAATCATGCTCGGGATGCTCTGTTTTTAAAGTGCCAATCCCTTCGTGGATAAATGGATGGTTCGGCACAGACGCCTTCATCGTCTTCTCTCCCATGAAAACAAGCGGATGATCATGTTGATCCGCTGTTTCATAAATTTTATCCATTAGCTCTTGCTTAAGCGGATTGCCGTAAATGACTTCTCCTTCGTACATGACATACTGACCGTTATAAACAATAAATGAGTCAAGCCCTATTTCTTCTAAAATAGGTTGGATGAGAAAAGGCGAACGGCCAGATGCAATGAAGAGATGATGCCCTTTTTCTTTTAATAAACGAACAGCTCGCTTCGTTGATTCAGGTATTTTTTTATCATGGTCATATAAAGTACCGTCGATATCAAAGAAGATGACTTTTTTATTCATATCTCGTCTCCTGTCTCTTGTTATGTATACCCTCTCCCCTTCATCATACAGAAAGATCTTCACTGACGAAACCACTTCCTCTTAAAACGCCCATTTCCCACATATAACCATGTAACATTAAGTGGAAACATCATATAATACAAGTATATAGAGAGAACGGAACAAATGGCTGAATGAGACTCATACCGAAAGGAGGCGATCCGCGATGCTTCGTCGTCTGCGCAAGAAAATTCGAAGACAATGGAAGGACATGCTTCGTAAAAAATCGATTGCTTAAAAGGATCTTCCGCACATTTGCTGAAGGTCCTTTTTTCTCTGAGACTTTTCTTATGCGCGTTTTTTTAATATAATAGAATAAGCGAGTGTAACATACGGTATTTAAGGAGAGATTTGGATGATATATAAGGTATTTTTTCAGGCAAGTACGACTGAGGTACCTGTGAGAGAACACACAGATTCACTATACGTTGAAGCGGTTTCTGAAAGAGACGTACGCGATAAGTTGAAAAAACATAACTACAATATTGAATTCATTCAGCCTGTAGACGGTGCTTTTTTAGACTATGAACGAGAAAGTGAAAATTTTAAAGTATTGGAGCTATGAGAGGAATGAAATTTGTAAAAAACGATCAGGCGGCAGTTTTTGCGCTCGGCGGATTAGGCGAGATCGGTAAAAACACGTATGGCGTTCAATTTCAAGATGAAATCATTTTGATTGATGCTGGTATTAAGTTCCCTGAAGATGAACTTCTTGGAATTGATTACGTCATCCCTGACTATACGTATTTAGTTAAAAACGAAGATAAAATCAAAGGTCTTTTTATTACTCATGGACATGAAGACCACATCGGCGGTATCCCTTACCTTCTCAAGCAAGTGAATATTCCAGTTTACGGAGGCAAACTCGCAATCGGCCTACTTCGTAACAAATTGGAAGAGCATGGTCTATTAAGACAGACCAAACTTCACATCTTTGAAGAAGAAGATACGATCAAATTTAGAAAAACAGCTGTGTCTTTCTTTAGAACGACGCACAGTATCCCAGATTCTTATGGAATTGTCGTGAAGACACCTCCTGGTAACATCGTACATACAGGCGATTTCAAGTTTGACTTTACTCCTGTTGGCGAGCCTGCCAATTTAACGAAAATGGCTGAGATCGGGAAAGAAGGCGTTCTTTGTCTTCTATCTGACAGTACAAATAGTGAAATTCCAGAATTTACGATGTCCGAAAGACGTGTAGGTGAAAGCATTGATGACATCTTCAGAAAAGTAGATGGACGTATTATCTTTGCTACATTTGCATCTAACATTCACAGACTTCAGCAAGTCATCGAGTCAGCTGTTGCCAACGGCCGAAAAGTCGCTGTGTTTGGGCGCAGCATGGAGTCTGCCATTGATATTGGACAAGAGCTCGGATATATCAAATGTCCAAAAAACACATTCATTGAACACAATGAAATCAACCGCCTTCCAGCAAACAAAGTAACCATTCTTTGTACTGGTAGTCAGGGTGAACCGATGGCCGCTCTTTCACGTATTGCCAACGGTACGCACCGCCAGATTTCAATTAACCCTGGAGACACTGTTGTCTTCTCGTCTTCACCGATCCCAGGTAACAATATTAGCGTAAGCCGTACTATTAACCAGCTTTATCGTGCTGGTGCTGAAGTCATTCATGGCTCACTCAATAATATTCATACCTCTGGACACGGCGGGCAGGAAGAACAAAAGCTAATGCTCCGTTTAATTAAACCAAAATTCTTCATGCCGATTCACGGTGAGTACCGCATGCAAAAAACGCATATTAAACTTGCGAATGATTGCGGAATCCCTGAGGAAAACTGTTTTATCATGGATAACGGTGAAGTTCTTGCACTGAAAGGTGACGAAGCAAGTGTCGCTGGCAAAATTCCATCAGGCAACGTGTATATCGACGGTAGCGGTATTGGTGATATCGGCAACATCGTGTTAAGAGACCGCCGCATTCTTTCAGAAGAAGGTCTTGTCATTGTTGTTGTCAGCATGGATATGAAAGAATTCAAAATTTCTGCAGGTCCTGATTTAATCTCAAGAGGTTTTGTCTACATGAGAGAATCTGGAGACCTCATTAATGACGCGCAAGATCTCATTTCAAAGCATCTTGAAAAAGTAATGGAACGCAAGACGACTCAATGGTCAGAAATTAAGAACGAGATTACTGACACTCTTGCTCCTTTCCTTTATGAAAAAACAAGACGCCGCCCAATGATCTTACCGATTATTATGGAAGTGTAATGACGTACAAGGAGACACAGCCTTTTGACTGTGTCTCTTTTTTATGCGCAATAAAAAAACCCGCATATCTGTACGATACGTGCGGGTTCAGTCATTGTTTTACGATTGAATCGGGAGATGCTGAAAACTTCTCACATCAAACAATCCTTGTGTTGTCATTTTCACATCAGGAATGACTGGCAGTGCCAAAAAGGATAATGTCAAAAACGGATTAAAGTCTAAGACAAAGCCTGTTTCCTTTAAAGCATCATGGAGTGCATGAAGGCTCTCATTGACCGCATGTGCAGGTTGATCTGATAATAAACCGGAAATCGGTAATGGAAGCGTATGAAGAACTTCTCCGTCTTTTACAACGGTCAAACCGCCCCCTGCTTCTTTTAACGTTTCAATGGCTTTGATCATATCAGCATCATTTGTTCCAACGGCAATTAGGTTATGCGAGTCATGGGCAACTGTTGTTGCAATTGCCCCCTCTTTTAAGCCGAATCCGCTGACAACCCCTATTCCAATTTCAGATAGACCTTTGTGGCGTTCGACAAGCACTATTTTTAATACATCTCGATCAATATCACTCGTAAATTGTCCATCGCTACCAGAAGGAGATATTTGTTCTAATTTCGTTTCAAGCTGATTCGGTATAATGCGAATGACATTCATCTTTTGGTGATCTGTTATAGGCAGCGTTAGATCTTTCTCTTGAACGTCCACTGCATGTACCGATTGCATGAGCGAAGAACTTGGCGTGATCTTGTCGACACTTGGCAAATATTCTCCATGTTCAGAGACCAATTCTCCTGCGATAAAGACGCTTGTAATTCCTACCTCATGTAAGTCAGAAATGAGCATAAAGTCTGCGTCAAAGCCTGGCGCAATCGCTCCCTTTGTTTTGAGACCGAAACACTCCGCTGCATTTAAACTTCCCATTTGATATGCTAAAAAGGGGTCCAATCCTTCTTGTATCGACATCCGTACTTGTTCATCAATACTTCCTTGAGCCATTAAATCATCTAAATGTTTATCATCCGTACAAAAGAAAAAGCGTCTCGCATTCTTCTCATTGACAGCAGGTAATACGTTTTTCACGTTTTTAGCAACAGAGCCTTCTCTGAGCATGACATACATGCCTCTTTTGACACGTTCAAGGGCCTCTTGAGCTGTTGTCACCTCATGATCCGTTTGGACATTAGCTGTTCGGTACACATTAATTAATCGGTCCGTTAATCCTGCTAGATGGCCATCAATGAGTTTATGTTCATGTTGAGCATCAAGCAGTTTTTGAAGCATATCTTCTTCCGCTTGTTCCACCGCGACATAATCCATCACTTCGGCAAGACCAAGCACTTCTTTCTCCTGATAAAGAGGCTTTAAATCTTTTGCTTTTAGTGTAGCACCTGATCGTTCAAAGCTGACTGCCGGTACACAGGATGGCAGCATGAAATATATATTTAGAGCAGCTTTTCTCGCTTCTTCGAGCATAAAACGGATACCTGCAACACCGGATACATTGGCAATTTCATGCGGGTCTGTGACAACAGTTGTCACACCGTGAGGAACGACAGCTTTGGAAAATTCAGCAGGAGTCACCATCGAGGATTCGATATGAACGTGGCCGTCAATGAAACCGGGAACAAGCATTTGACCTGTTGCATCCAGCTCATGTTCTCCTTCATACTCCCCAATTCCTACTATTTTTCCATTTTCAACAGCGACATCAGCGTCTATCCATTCCTGGTTAAACACGTCCATAACCTTCGCATGTTTAATCACTAGGGCTGCTTTTTTTCTCTTTGCAGCTACCTCAATTTGATGTCTGAAAAGCTCCTTATCCAACGACACTGCCTCCTCCGAGTAAACAATATAATGTTTCTTATCGTAAACGAATCTGTTTGTCCAGTCAATGACATTTAGAGAAAATCAACCATATCAAAAGATTGATTTTTATTTCTGAATAGTGATAATTGGCTGAAAAATAACCATGTTCTATTTTGCTGTTCTTTTAGAAAGTAAACGGCTCATTTCCACTTTGTTCTCTCCCACAATGTCCGCCCCATACGTACACTTCTAAAGCAAAAAACACCCCTTCTCGGAGTGTTTAATAGTCGTTCTGCATTTCTCGTTTTTCAAAGCGGCCGATATCTGCCACTGCCCCAATGACAATGAGGATATCTTCTTTTTGAATCATTTCATCTGCGAGCGGTGAAACGATCACTTCTTTCCCGCGCTTAATTGCCACGATATTGATCCCGTACCTTGCACGAATGTCGAGATCTAACAAAGAGTGCCCAGCAAGTCTGCTGTTGGCTACGATTTCAATGAGGCTGTACTCATCTGACAGCTCTAAATAATCAAGCACGTTGTTAGAAATAATTTTATGTGCAATCCGTCTGCCCATGTCTCGTTCAGGATGAACAATACGGTCCGCACCAATTTTATTCAAAACCTTTTCATGGTAGTCATTTTGAGCTTTCACTGTGACCATTTTGACACCAAGTTCTTTCAGCATAATCGTTGTTAAAATACTCGCCTGAATATTTTCACCTATCGCCACGATCACATGATCAAAATTGCGAATGCCTAGGTTCTTTAAAACAGATTCGTCCGTCGAATCACCAATCACGGCATGTGATGCAATTTTAGCATATTCGTTCACACGATCTTCATTCATATCCATGGCCATGACTTCAAGTCCTTCTTCGCTTAGCGCCTTGCAGATACTTCCGCCGAAGCGTCCAAGACCAATGACTGCATATTCCTTTTTCATGTTCAGACTCCTTTTATATCACTTACCATGCATTTTACTACGGTTTGATTAATGAATCCATATGTGACCGTATTTTTTTACGGAATGCTTCACTTAAGTAAAGGTCTGCTCCTTTTTCGATTTCACTGCGATAATGACCAGGAGGCGCAATTTCTTCGCTCTTTTTTAAAACGAGAAACGTTAAGCAGTCCTCATACACTTGATCACCTACTGTGACATCGACAAATGCTGGGCGATAAGTCCCTTCATTTACACCTTCTCGTTTGTACAAATAACGAATGGCATCAAAAGGTACTTCATATAGAACACCCTCTGTTTCTCCGCCGTCTTCTACCATATCTGCTCTTGATCCATCAGGGCGCACCAATGTAAACCTTGTGGTAAAACGATCAAGTGTGCCGCCGCCGATGATTTGTTTGAAATAATGTTCCACTTTCGCAAGCTTAAACCTTGCATCATCCATACAGGACCCATAGGCAAAATAATAGAAGGAAGACGGTTTGCGCTCCCATAGTTGATATGACTTCCAGCAGCCGCTTTCAATCTCCTTCAGGCTCGATGCCTTCTGCTTACCTATTGTATAAGCAACGGCTGACCTTGGCCCCTGGTCTGTCATAACCTCTATTTCCTGCTGGTCATACCCTTCCTCTAGCTCATCTATCTTATGCAGCGTTTCATCACTGACCTCATACAATTCTCCATATACTGTGTTTTGTTCCAAGACAACACACACAGGGTAACCCTCACCTGTATCGTACAGTCTCCCTTTTATCCAAGCAGATGCTGCTAATGGACTGCTTTCTTTCATCAATGTCTCGTGATACTTTTCGTGCTTTAAAAGTGTCCCATACACAAATAACGTCTTTGTCTCTTTCGTCATCTCACATCACATCCTCTCACCTTGCTACTATCTGCTTTTTTGATACACAGGTAAGTAAATATCAAAAGCCGTCCCTTTGCTGAGCTCGCTCTTTACATCCATTCTTCCATGGTGATCTTTTAAGATCGTCGCACAGATCGTTAAACCAAGTCCTGTACCTTCTTTTTTAGTCGAAAAGAAAGGATCATATATTTTCTGAATATCCTCTTCAGACATCCCTTTTCCTTCATCTTGAATGGTAATTTTCCATTCATTCATCACTTTTTCTGTTGATATGTATATATTGCCGCCTTCAGGCATCGCCTCGATCGCATTTTTGATTAAGTTAATGAACAGCTGCTTCATTTGATTGGCGTCTGCTAATATCGTGCCAGCATCCTGCTTTTTAAATGGCTGTTTGAGATCAATATTTGAAAGAACGGCATTTGTCTTTAATAAGGTAATCACCTGCTCTAGCAAATCATGGAGCTGTACTTCTTGAAATTGAACCGATTGAGGTTTTGCTAAGACAAGCAGTTCACTTAAAACAAAATCAATGCGTTTAATTTCAGAAAAGATGATATCAAAATAATCGGTTCTTTCAGGATATTGCGTTTTCATCAGCTGCAAAAATCCATTGACTGAGGTGAGCGGATTTCTGACTTCATGGGCAATGCCAGCAGCTATTTGTCCTGCAACAGCCAGCTTTTGTGCCTGCATTTGCAGTTGCTGATTTGATCTTTCAAGTTCAAGCTTTGCCTGCTTTTGTTTCGTGATATCTGCAACCGTTCCAATACCTCCAGTAAACTGGTGCTGTTCATCGAAATAAAGCTTATAATGCACATCTCCCCATACCTTTTTTCCTTCTTTATGGAGAAGCTGCAGCTCCACCCGCCCCTCATCCTTATGCTCTTTGATCACAGACAACAAATGCTGAACGACATGCTCTTCTTGATCAAAGTACTGATTGTACATCGTACCTAGACACTCCTCTATGTCGTAACCCGTCATTTGTTTCCATGCTTGATTTAAAAAAATGATTTCACCTTTTTCATTGGTTTCAAAAACGATTTCTTGCAAGTTATCTGTGATTCGATTCAGCCGCTCTGTCAGTTCGTGTGCTTCTTTTTCTCGTTTATTTAAATCTGATACAAGCAAATTCAACCGGTCCACGTAGCCTGAGATGGTCCAAATACCGGCCAAAACAACGACTGTAAAGGCTAGATCGAGCGGCCAATTAATGTGATAGCCGCTAAGATAATAAAAGAAATCCCAGCTCAAAATTAATATAAATGCAAGAACGGATAACAGGATCCGTACTTGATATGTTTTGTTCAAATAATTCCACCTGCCGCCCTGAGATTCTTTGTCAATTGTACCATTTTCCACTTATTTTTTGAGGAAGATGTGGCATTTTTAAGGAACTTTTTTAGAAAAAAAAGCCTGCTCTCAGCACAATGGGAGAGAACAGGCTATTTTTATTTACTGCTGAAGGGCTTCTTGAAGCTCTTTTAGCAGTAGTTCTGCGCCTTCAGCGCTTAATGTAATTTGACCATTTCCATACTCGTGGTTCTCAGAAGTAATCTCACCAGTCATCAGGCAGACGCCCTCTGGCTGATATTTTTTCAAGACGATTTTATCTCCATCTATAAAAAATTCCATACTGTCTTTAATAGCGATATCAAGTGCTCTTCTCAATTCGATTGGCATCACAATACGCCCTAGTTCATCTACTTTTCTTACAACTCCGATAGATTTCAATTTCGTTCCCTCTTTCTTTCATTAGCTCAAGATCAATCTGTTTTTCACCAATTGATATATCGTAGACGTAAGAGATTCTTAAAAGGTTTCTCCTGCATAAAAATTTTTTTCAAAATCGAAAAACCAAAGGGAAAATTTATTGTGAATGTCAAAATGAGACTTGAATTTTACAGATTCATTTCAAGATGATCACACACCCCCACAAATGACCTCAACCCTCTGAACTTTTAAATGTAAAATTGTTTAAAACAGCAAAATTAGAGATTGGGTGAAAACATGTTTCAAAATGCCGAAATTGGAATTGATTTAGGAACAGCTAACATATTGGTTTACAGTAAAAATAAAGGAATTATTCTCAATGAACCATCCGTTGTGGCAGTAGATACGGAAACAAAAACTGTCCTTGCAGTGGGGTCAGAAGCAAAAGAGATGATTGGGAAAACACCTGGAAAAATTGTAGCGATCCGTCCGATGAAAGATGGTGTCATCGCTGATTACGATATGACAACCGATTTACTCAAACAAATTATGAAAAAAGCAGGAAAAAATATTGGGTTTACCTTTAGAAAGCCGACTGTGGTTGTTTGTACACCTTCAGGTTCAACAGCTGTCGAACGCCGCGCGATCAGCGATGCTGTCAAAAATTGCGGGGCCAAGCATGTGCATTTAATTGAAGAACCCGTCGCAGCTGCAATCGGTGCTGATCTCCCGGTGGACGAGCCTGTTGCCAACGTCGTTGTAGACATTGGCGGAGGAACGACAGAGGTAGCGATCATTTCATTTGGCGGAGTTGTCTCTTGCCATTCGATCCGAATTGGCGGAGATCAACTGGATGAAGATATCATTACTTTTGTGAGAAAGAAATACAATTTACTGATCGGTGAACGGACAGCTGAACAAGTAAAAATGGAAATTGGTTATGGACTCATTGAACACGAACCTGAGTCATTAGAAGTACGTGGACGCGACCTTGTCACAGGTCTTCCAAAAACAATTACACTTGAATCAACAGAAATTCAAGGTGCTATGCGTGAATCACTTCTTCATATTTTAGAGGCGATTCGGGCTACATTAGAAGACAGCCCTCCAGAACTGAGTGGTGATATCGTAGATCGCGGCGTCATTCTAACTGGCGGTGGTGCACTATTAAACGGCATTCAAGAATGGCTCTCTCAAGAAATTGTCGTCCCAGTTCATATCGCAGCAAATCCTCTTGAATCTGTCGCAATTGGAACAGGTCGTTCATTAGAAGTCATCGACAAATTGCAAAAAACATTAAAATAATCTTCATGTTCTACTTCTTTTTTCATCATTTCGATCATATCGTGATGAATGGATAAACGTGAAGGAGGAAGAACATGTTGCTTGATTTAGGTAAACGGGTCGTTGTCACAGTCATTTTAACCGGTATTATTTTAGGAGGAATGAGCCTGTCGTTTTCACATATGCCCCCTTCTAATGCACAGCCTGTGAAACAACTGAACCGCTAAAAAAGCCGCACGAAAGCGGCTTTTTTATTTTGCTTCGGGACGGCTCCCTATTTTCCTTTTCGGTCTTAAATCTGATATGATGAACATGACTAAAGGAGGGTTTTTTATGAGTTCATTCGAAAAACAACTAGATCAATATGCAAAAACCATCGTTGAAGTAGGTGTAAATGTTCAAAGTGGTCAAGAAGTGGTCGTATCTGCGTTCACTGAATCTGTAGATCTTGTCCGCCTTGTGGCAAAACACGCATATGAGCGCGGAGCGAAAAACGTACATATCCGCTGGAGTGATGGTGTTCTTACCCGTTTAAAATATGAACATGCCCCACAAGATGTGTTTGAGCAATTTCCAGAATGGGAAGCACAGATGATGGAAACCATCGCAAAACGTGGCGGTGCTTTTATTACGATCTTGTCAGAAAGCCCTGATCTTCTAAGTGGCATTGACTCGAAAAAAATTGCTTCACAGCAAAAAGCTGCAGGTTCAGCACTTCATACATATCGTCAATACGTTCAATCTGACAAAGTCGCATGGACAGTCGTCGGTGCTGCATCAAAAGATTGGGCGAAAAAGATTTTCCCTAAGCATGCCGATGAAGAAGCTGTTTCATTATTATGGGACCAAATCTTTAAAGTCGCCCGCGCTGATCAGCCAGATCCTGTTGAAGCGTGGAAAAAGCATGATGAATCACTAAATGAAAAAGTAAAAGTATTAAATGAACGTCATTACCACAAGCTGCACTATGAAGCACCAGGTACAGATTTAACGATTGAACTTCCAGAGCAGCATATTTGGGTAGGTGCTGGCAGCGTGAGTGAACGCGGCGTATCATTCATGGCCAATATGCCGACAGAAGAGGTCTTTACCGTACCTAAAAAAGATGGTGTAAACGGGACTGTCTCTAGCACAAAGCCACTTAGTTATGCAGGAAACATTATCGATGAATTTACGTTAACCTTTGAAAATGGGCGTATTGTAGATGTGAAAGCAAAAGAGGGCGAAGACATTTTAACCTCTCTCGTTGAAACAGATGAAGGCTCACATTATCTAGGTGAGGTTGCCCTTGTACCAGATGATTCACCAATTTCTAATTCAAATATCCTCTATTACAATACACTTTACGATGAAAATGCATCCAATCACCTTGCCATTGGCAGCGGTTATGCATTTAATATCGAAGGCGGTAAAGAGATGAAACGTGAGGAATTAGACGCAGCGGGTGTGAACAGCAGTATTACACACGTCGATTTCATGATTGGTTCAAAGGAAATGAATATTGATGGGATCACAAAAGATGGTAAACGTGAACCGATTTTCCGTAATGGAAATTGGGCTTTTTAAAGAAAAAAGACATCCTCATGTGGATGTCTTTTCTTTATGTTTATGCATACAGCTCTTGTAGCCTTTTTTGGATGTCTTGATCTGATAAGAACTCATCATAAGTTGTTTGTTTATCAACGATGCCGTTTGGCGTCACTTCGATAATCCGGTTTGCAACTGTTTCAACAAACTGATGGTCATGAGATGAGAAGAGCATAGCCCCTTTAAAGCTCATTAGACCGTTATTCAGCGCTGTGATGGACTCTAGGTCTAAATGGTTCGTCGGCTCGTCTAACAGCAAAATATTCGCTCCAGACAGCATCATTTTTGATAACATACAACGAACCTTTTCTCCACCTGATAAGACGCTTGCTTTTTTCTTCACTTCTTCCCCAGAGAAAAGCATACGGCCTAAGAAACCACGCAGGAAGCTTTCACTTTGATCATTCGGAGAATATTGACGAAGCCAATCCACTAGATCGACATCATTTCCTTCAAAGTATTCGCTATTGTCTTTAGGGAAAAAGGCTTGAGATGTTGTCACGCCCCATTTAAACGTCCCGCTGTCTGGCTCCATTTCACCAGCAAGGATTTTAAATAAAGTAGAGACAGCAAGTTCATTACGACTTAAGAACGCAATTTTATCCTCACGATTCATAATAAAGCTGACGTTATCCAGTACTTTTACACCGTCAATCGTTTTTGATAGACCTTCTACTTGAAGGACATCATTTCCGATTTCACGCTCTGGCGCAAAATGAACATAAGGATATTTACGAGAAGATGGTTTAATGTCATCTAGCGAAATCTTATCAAGCAATTTCTTTCTTGATGTCGCTTGCTTCGATTTAGATGCGTTCGCACTGAACCGAGCAACGAATTCTTGAAGCTGCTTAATTTGTTCTTCTTTTTTCTTGTTGGCATCCTGGCTGAGTTTTAATGCCAGCTGGCTTGATTCATACCAGAAATCATAGTTTCCGACATACACTTGAATTTTTCCAAAGTCAAGGTCTGCAATATGCGTACATACTTTGTTTAAGAAATGACGATCATGCGATACGACGATGACGGTATTTTCAAAGTTAATGAGGAACTCTTCTAACCACTGAATGGCTTGTAAGTCCAAGTGGTTCGTTGGCTCATCGAGAAGTAGAACGTCAGGCTTACCGAATAAAGCTTGTGCTAAAAGCACTTTTACCTTTTCAGATCCGCCAAGCTCAGACATTTTCTTCGATTGCAGGCTCTCTGGAATGCCAAGACCTTTTAATAGGATCGCAGCTTCACTTTCCGCTTCCCATCCGTTTAACTCAGCAAACTCACCTTCAAGCTCTGCTGCACGAATCCCGTCTTCATCTGAGAAATCAGGTTTCATATAAATCGCATCTTTTTCCTGCATCACATCATATAGACGTTTGTGACCCATGATGACGACTTTTAACACTTCAAACTCTTCGTATTCAAAGTGGTTCTGTTTTAAAATCGCTAAACGTTCACCTGGACTCATATGAACATCGCCCGTTTGAGCTTCAATTTCTCCAGAAAGAATCTTTAAGAACGTTGATTTACCAGCTCCATTGGCACCAATTAGTCCGTAGCAGTTGCCAGGAGTGAACTTAATATTTACTTCTTCAAATAATTTACGATCAGCAAATCGCAAACTAACATTATTCACTGCAATCATTTATTAATCCTCCATCACTCATTCATCAATATGAAGTATAACATGAATAACGATTGATAGAAACGTCTCTCGCTAAGAACAAAGGCTTTTTGTCCAATATGGTATAATAAGTGGGAATGTTTTTGTTGAAGGAGTTCGGGCGATTTGAGATTACTCACACTCATGGAATACTGTTTATTGATTTTCTTTATGGGCATTTATTTATCGGCGACTGGCTTTAATGCAAGAGACTTTGGCCTTTATATTGGGCTTGTCCTCATTTACACACTGGTCCATATCTTTTCAAAACGCTTTTTACAAAAGCGCGGAAAAGACAATGTGAAAATTGGATTATTCCGTTCTGTTTTGGCGATTACCGGGTCCGTTTTCGCTTCTGTTTTGGCCATTGTCATCATTGTCACGATGCTCACACCAAATTAAAAACGACCCTACATGAAGGGTCGTCCAATCAAGCACCTTTCTTACGCAATTGAGAAAGGTGTATTTATTGTGTTTGTCGAATATCCCCAAATGGGAAGAAAACAAATTCTGATGTGCCGACAATCCGATCCTTTTCAATGAGTCCGAGTCCATTTCGACTGTCCATAGAATTCAGTCTGTTGTCACCCATAACAAAGTAATCGTTTTTCGGTACTTTCACTGGACCAAAATCTCCTGTTAAATGTACCTCATACTCTTTGGCATGTGCCTTGTTCTCTTTTAAATAAGGCTCATCTACTTTTTTACCATTAATGTAAAGCGTATCATCCTTCATTTCAATCGTGTCGCCTGGAAGACCGATCAATCGTTTGACATAATGAATTTTCTGACCGTCCTTTCCATTAATAATCACGATGTCACCACGTTTGACTCCACCGAGATAGTTGATGGTTTTGTTAACAAACAGCTTTTCTCCATCATGAAGGGTTGGTTCCATTGACTCTCCTTCCACCACATACGGCTCAAAAATAAACGTACGGATGATGAGGACGAGGGCAAGTGCAATTAAAATAGCTTTGATCCATTCAAACAGAGAACTTTTCTTCTCTTTTTTGGCTTGTTTCTCATCAGATTGAATGTCATTTTCGTTTTGTTTGTTTTCTTCGTTCAAAATACTGCTTCCTCCTAAGACTTTCTGCTAAAAGACTTGAAACGCGAATTGAATAACTTTACTTTATCACATGTCATTTAAAAATTCACAAGACAACCATTCAATTAGATATTTTTTCCTAATTTGCTGATGATTAAACAAAAAGAAGCACCGCTCTTCACGATGCTTCTTTTCAAATTAAGCTTCTTGTCGGACTGGTTTTTTTAGAATTCCGAGAAGTAGCGCTGTAACAATGGCACCGATTAAGATGCTGATGATGTAAAGAACTGGATGGTTTGTTACCCAGAAAACGAATAGTCCGCCGTGCGGTGCAGGAAGCGTCACTCTAAAGAATTCTGTTAATCCACCTGCAACTGCTGCACCAATCACAGCTGAAGGAATGACGCGCAGAGGATCTGCCGCTGCAAATGGGATCGCCCCTTCTGTAATGAACGCAGCTCCCATGAAGTAGCATGTAATACCTGCTTCACGGTCACGTTTAGAGAATTTGTTTCTAAAGATCGTTGTCGCTAGGGCAATTCCTAGCGGCGGCACCATTCCACCTGCCATAATCGCAGCATGCGGTGCATAGTTGCCAGCAGCAATCATCGCAAGACCAAATGTGTAGGCCGCTTTGTTAATTGGACCACCCATATCAATGGCCATCATACCAGCTAAAATAATCCCCATTAATACAAGGTTTCCAGTACCAAGTGATTCAAGCCAGTGTGTTAATCCGTCCATCACCATTTTAACAGGTGTGTTGACGATGTAATGCATGATAATCCCTGTAAAGAAAATACCGAACAATGGATAGAGCAGAACTGGTTTAATACCATCGAGCGACTGTGGTACAAAAGTGAATACTTTTTTGAGCAGCACCACGATGTAACCAGCAAGGAAACCAGCAATCAATCCGCCTAAGAATCCAGCACCTGCTGCTGAGGCCATGAATCCGCCAACCATACCTGGTGCGAAACCTGGACGGTCTGCAATACTCATTGCGATAAATCCAGCTAATACAGCAACGATTAAGGCAAGTGCATTATCTCCGCCAATTCCTTTTAATACAGCTGCAAATGAATTGAAAGAAGGGTCTTTAGGGTCAGCTGAGTTAATTCCCCAGAAGAATGAAATCGCAACGAGGATACCGCCCCCAACAACAAACGGAAGCATGTTGCTTACACCGCTCATTAAGTGCTTATAGAATCCACTTCTTCCCTTACCTGACGATTCATTTTCATCTTTTGAAGAACTGCCGCCTGAACCTTTATAAATCGGCGCATCTTGATTGATGGCTTTTTCGATCAATTCTTGCGGACGGCGAATTCCAGCTGTCACAGGTACTTCAATGACATGTTTGCCTTTAAAGCGTTCCATTTCAACTTGTTTATCAGCTGCCACAATAATAGCTGGCGCTTCTTCAATTTCTTTTGCTGTCAGGGCATGTTTAATTCCACTAGAGCCGTTTGTCTCAACTTTAATGTCAACGCCCATTTCTTTTGCTTTTTCTTTCAAAGCATCTGCGGCCATAAATGTATGCGCGATGCCTGTTGGACAAGCTGTCACCGCTAAAATTTTAGCAGGTTTTCCCGGTGCAGCCGGTTCCTCTTTGACTTCCTCTTCTTCTTCATCGTCTTTATCATGTGTATTGATAATTTCAATGATTTCATCTTCAGTAGCCGCTTCAAGAAGCTGCTTTCGGATCTCTTCACGCATGAGAAGTGTGGATAAACGAGAAAGTGCTTCTAAATGCGTGTTGTTTGCGCCTTCAGTTGCTGCAATCATAAAGACAAGATGACTTGGCTGTCCGTCTAATGATTCATAATCTACACCAGCTGTTGAACGACCAAATGCAATGGCAGGTTCTTTCACACTTGCTGTTTTCGCATGAGGAATCGCAATTCCTTCTCCAATTCCCGTAGAGCTTTGTTTTTCACGATTAACAACAGCTGCTTTGTAGCCTTCTTTATCATTTAATTTACCAGCTGTATCTAATACAGTGACCAGTTCTTCAATAACGGCTTCTTTTTGCTGGCTGTCTAATTGAAGCTTAATCGTATGCTTCGTGAGTAGTTCTGTAATTTTCATGATGACTCCTCCTTTAAATGCGTGTGACTTTTACTTGTGGCAATAATGTATCGACAAGCTCTTTTGTTCCAAGTTCCTCAGAAAATGCTGTAGCACTTCCTGATGTGACGCCAAGCTTAAATGATTCTTCTATGGAAAGGCCTTTAGAAACGCCAGCTAAGAATCCTGCAACGACTGAATCCCCTGCACCAACTGAGTTGATCAGCTTGCCTTTTGGAACATTAGATTGAAAGATCCCTTCCTTACTGAATAAGAGAGCGCCGTCTCCAGCCATAGATACAATGACATGTTCAGCACCTTGTTCCAACAGCTTTTTCCCATAAGGAATGGCTTCTTCTGCAGATGAAATACTGGTTTCAAACATTTCACCTAACTCATGATGGTTTGGTTTCATTAAGAATGGTTGCAGATCTGCTGCTTTTTTTAAGGCTTCTCCAGAAATATCAAGTACTACTCTTACCCCTTGCTTCGCACATACCTCAGCAATGCGCTCATATGTGTTATGAGGCAGTGAAGAAGGAATGCTACCTGCTAATACAACGACATCGCCTTCTGTTAATGAAGTGAATTGGGATAAAAACGAATCGAACTGTGCTTCAGTAATACTTGGACCGAGCCCGTTGATTTCTGTTTCTTCGCCTGTTTTTAGTTTCACATTGATACGTGTATCTTCTGACACCTCATGAAAGGCTGTTTGTAATTGTTCGTTTTGTAAAAAGTCTTGAATATATTTGCCTGTAAAACCGCCAATGAATCCAAGTGCTTTTGATTCAACACCGTGCCGTTTTAAAAGCCTTGAGACATTGATTCCTTTACCACCTGGATATTTTTTGTCATAGGTTGAACGATTTAAACCGCCGACCGCAAAATCCTCCACGTGTACGATGTAATCAACTGATGGGTTTAAAGTAACTGTATAAATCATGTTTTCACTACCTTTATAACCGTTTTTTCATGGTAATTATCGAATGAATCCTCTTTTGCGTCGTTTGTGATAATGGTGGCTTCCTGTAAACTAGCAAAGGTTGAAAACGATATTTCGCCAAACTTTGAGGCATCTGTTAAGATGTAGGTTTTTTTCGCCTGCTTCATGGCTCTTTTTTTAATGAGTGCTTCTTCTGGATCAGGTGTTGTAAACCCTGCCTCGGGATGAATGCCGTTCGTCCCAACAAAGCTTTTGTCAAAACGGTAATTTTCCATAGCTGTCAAAGCTGCGGCTCCCACCATGGCTCCTGTTCGATGTTTCACTGATCCGCCTATCAGGTAAAAAGAAATGCCTTTTCTCATGAGTGCTTCAATGTGCATGACACCATTTGTCACCACAACGATGTCTTGATCTGGATCGATAAAGTCAATCATTTGCTGTGTTGTCGTACCAGCATCTAAGTAAATACAATCGCCTTGTTTTATAAGTGATGCAGCTGCCTCTGCAATCAATGACTTTTCATGAAGGTTTTTGGCAGATTTCTCAAACACATCTGGTTCAAGACGAATACTAGATATTTTAGCAGCTCCTCCGTGAACTCTTTTAAGAAAGCCTTTTTCTTCAAGGGCTGATAAATCTCTTCTAATTGTAGATTCAGACGCATCCGTCATAATCGTTAAGTCCTGTATTTTGATGACATCGTTTTCTTCTAAATAGTCGATAATGAGTTGATGTCTTTCTGGTGTTAGCATTGAAAACACCCCCTTTTGAAAACGTATTCATTTTGCGCGCACCTTTATTGTAATCGCTTTTTTCAACATTATCAATACAAAACAATCAAATACATTCAATAACTATCAAAATCTTTCACAATGGTCATCTTACCTTTATATGTACCATTTGTAAACTGAAAAATATGTGACATTGAGAAGAAAGTCATGATATTAGCATTTCTATCATTTTTCATTTCATTCAATTGAACGAAAAAAAGCCTTTATGCGTTTTGCATAAAAGCTTCAGGTGGGGAGCAGCAGGCAATATATCTCGTTCTACCTTCTTGTCAGCACCTCGTACGTTAACTTTAGGATTATTCATATCTAAGTGATTCAATCGGATCGAGCCTCGCTGCTTTATTGGCAGGAATCAGTCCAAAAATAATACCAATGAGCATACTAAATAGGACGCCTCCACATACGATTTGCCACGATACAAGAGAAGGCCACCCTGCAAACAGTGACACAAGTGAAGCACCTCCGAAGCCAAGCGCGATTCCAAGTAACCCACCGATCAGTGTAAGGACGACAGACTCAATTAAAAACTGAACGAGTATTTGAGCCCTAGTTGCCCCAAGTGCCTTTCGAATTCCGATTTCTCTTGTTCTTTCTGTGACAGATACGAGCATAATATTCATGACACCAATGCCGCCGACAAGTAATGAGATACCAGCAATTGAGCCAATGATTGTTGTCATGACAGACGTAATTTGACCAATGCCTGCTGCAATCTCTTCCAGATTGATCATTTCGTAAGCATCTTCTGTATGGTGATTTTCATTTAAGCGTGCAGCCGCACTCTTTCCCACTTCTTTCATTTGATCAGCATGTGCGACTTGAATAGACAACTTATCATATTCTTTCACACCGAATGCAGTTGTCAGCATTGCAAAAGGGACATATATTTCATTCATATCAAATGAGAACAGACCTTCCTGTTTTGCTAAAACTCCGATCACCTCAACCGGCTGTCCATTCATCCAAATCAACTCGCCTACTGCCTTCTCTCCATTAAACAATTCTTTTTGTATCCCTTCTGAAATAACAGCTGCCCTTCTTCCGCTCCTAAAATCGATTTCACGTAAGTCCTGTCCTTCTGCTATATGTAATGAATGTACATTCGTGTAGCCTTCATTAATTCCATTGACCGTTGCATCTATTGTTGTATCTTGGAATCTTAATTGCATGCCTTGTGCCGTGGAGGAGGCAACCTGTTTAACCCCATTCAATGCTTGAACACTTTGAATGTCTTCTTCAGTAAATGTGGCTTCAAATAACGCATTCGGATTCGCATTTAACTCCTCATCAGAGGGTGTATAGGTCATATCAATGGTATTGTTTGGCCCTGAAATTGATTCTTTCAGCATTTGCTCTCCGCCTTGACCGATGGCAACGACTGCAATCACTGATCCAACCCCAATAATAATGCCAAGCATTGTTAAAATAGAACGCAATTTATGAGCTAGGACAGAATTCAGCGCTATTTTGATATTTTCAAAGAGTTTCATTCATTGCGTCTCCTTGTATCAATCTATCTTGAACGAGGCGTCCATCTCTTACAACGACTATCCGGTTTGTATACGCAGCTATTTCTTCTTCATGAGTAACGAGCACAACCGTTGTTCCTTCCTCATTGAGCTTTGTAAACTGTTCCATAATCGAACCGCTCGTTTTTGAATCAAGAGCGCCTGTTGGTTCATCTGCCAAGATGAGCTTCGGCTCATTGACAATCGCACGTGCGATGGCTACTCTTTGCTTTTGACCCCCTGACAACTCGTTTGGCATATGCTTCATTCGATCTGCCAAACCAACCTTTTCAAGTGCCATTTCCGCACGTTCTTTTCTTTCCTTTTGACTGATACCAGCGTAAATCATCGGAAGTTCAACATTTCGCCTTGCATTTAATCTAGGCAGTAAATAAAATTGTTGAAAAACAAAACCAATGGATCGATTTCGAATCACTGCGAGATCTTGATCCTTTGCTGCCGACAGCTCCATACCTTGAAAATGGTACTGTCCGGAGGTCGGGTGGTCCAAACAGCCAATGATATTCATTAACGTTGATTTTCCAGAACCGGACGGGCCCATAATGGACATATACTCGCCTTTACCAATGACGAGGTTCACATCACTTAATACATCAAATGTCTCCTCAGCAACTTCGTAGCTTTTTGTCACGTTTGAAAGCTGAATCATTCAGCATTCACTTCCATTCCGTCATACATGTCATCTGATGGCTCTGCAATGATTTGATCTTCTTTTGTTAAACCTTTCGTCACTTCAAGATCTTGACCTGACGTTTCACCTAATGTCACTTTTACTTTCTTCAGTGCATTCTTTTCAACAACATAAACGTATGATCCATCTTTCTCTTTTTTCACAGCTGTTTCAGGAATTGTGAGCACTTGACGCTTGTCCGTTTCAATTTCCATGATCATTTTAAAGCCTGGTTTTGCATCCGGCTTTTTCCCTTTTATTTCAATTTCGACTGGATATTGTACGGTTTGATCACTAGCAGCTGTTTCTGCTGTTGACTGGGCAGGCACAGTGCCCACTTTTTTCACCACTCCTTGCCAACTCTTTCCGCGAATGACATCAGACGTTACCTTTACTTTTTGTTTCTTTTTGACTTTCATAGCGTCATACTCAGTGATTAAGCCTCGTACGATCATTTTTTTCTCATTGCCAATATGGATCACCGGCTGCCTCTCTTCTAGCTTCCCTGCGCCAGCATCTTGCTCGATGGAGATGACTGTTCCTTCAATTTTGCTATGTATCGTTAAATCTTCTATTTGTGCCTTTACTTTTTCTTGGTTAAGCTCCGCTTGTTTTTGCTCTAATTCAGCGGCTTTGAGTTCGAGTTCAAGCTGATCTCGCTCGTTTTTCGAATCAGAGCCCGCCTTTTTCCCCTGATTTTCATCTAATGTATTGAGTCTATTTTGTAATTGTTCAAGCTTTAGTGTACTTGATTCAGCCGCAAGTGCTTGCTGCTGTTCTTCAAGCTCCAGTTCCTTATTTTCATATGTAAGGAGCGGTGTTCCAACTTTCACCTTTTCTCCTTCTTTCACAGCGATATGATTCAGGCTTCCCTTCTCTTCTTCTGTATAAATGAATTGCTCCTCCGAGAATGAAAGTGTTCCAGGCGTCATCACCGTAGAAGTTATTTCTTTTGATGCAAGTTGGACTGTTTTAAATGATGCCGTAGAGGCAGGCTTTGATTGGTTTTTTGCAATATTAAATCCAATGAATAGACCAATCACAATAATGATAATGGATCCGATAATGATTTTCTTTCTCATAAAAACATTCTACCCCCAGCTTACTGCATGTTGATGGTGATTGTGGTTCCTACATATTGAAAAATTAAAGATAATACATAAAAGACACTCACAATAATCCAAGATATTCTTGGCGAAATGCGGCCGACTTTGATCAATAAAAAGCCTGTTAAAACAAGATTCCAGATCACAAAAAGATCGATATTGGCTAACACGGCATGCCATGGACCAGACATTCGAATGAATGCGTTTAATGAGGTAACCGTGATATCTTTTGGCACATGAAAAAAAATGATCGCCAAATGAGAAATAATCGTACCAATGATCGTAATAGGTGTGATATACAGTACACCTGAAAACAGCTGATGAAATGTTGCATCACCTTTTGCTAAAAAGACGATGAACTTGTATACGGCAGTATTAATGACAACCCCAATGACCAGACCAATAAGCGTGATCACATAAACGAAAGGGATTGGTAAAATTAAATCTGCCCACAATCCTTCATTCACTAGCTGAGACAAATAAGTGACAACAACTGTTAATACAAGCACACATGATAAAGGCCACCAAACGAATGGCTGCTCCCACACTCTTTTTAAATGCTCTGATGGTCTTGTGCTTACTCCAATCATTGTGGGTTTTGGCGTTGTTTCTTTCATCAAATGTCATCCTCTCCATGTGCTGTAAGTATCGAAACGTTTTTTCATACTCTTGTTGTTTCTATTTTATCAAAAGATTGCCAATAAGTGATAGATCATTTGATTTTCTTATTTTCATAGTGATAGGATTGAATCTATTATTCTATTTTCATGAACGACATCCTTCAAATGATACCTTGATCCGACCATATTCATATGAAAAAATCATGATTTTACTGACTGAAAAACAGTTTATGAAGTAAACAACATGTCTTTCGGAATAAATATCCTTTTCCTTTGGATTCAGATGGTCTCAGTTAGACACAACAATTTTTTGTTAAAATATTCCTAGTAATTTCAATGAATCCCGGCTTTATAGGACTATGTTTAGCGCCTTTTATAGAACAGATGAGCCTTTAGTATCAATACTTTCATATTAAAAAAATAAAAATAAAAGGATTTTACTTGATCAAATGTTATTTTTTCATATAATGTAAAATAGAGGTAGGTTAAATGATAGTGGAAATGGAGTCAAGTGAATGTTAAGAGAAAAATTGAAAATGCAATTGATTTTACTTTATGAAAAGGAACAAGAAGCATGGCAATACTTTAGAAAGGAAAGAGAACTGATTTATCATGAGCTCAAATTACTTGATATGAAAGAGAGCAGACCTTCTAATGACAAAATATACTACGCAGCAAGGTGTGTAGATATTATTAAAGAAAAAAAGGGAAGCATCGTGAGCACAAAAGAACTAAAAGAACAGCTTCAAGCTCAAACAGATTTCAATGTGAGACGAATCAGCGAATTGTATGATCTCATTCAACAGCTCGATCCTCACATTTCTAAAGCACGCCGGGGATGTTTTATTTACGAAGATCATACCCAAGTACCTCTCCAAACTTTTCACACATAAAAAAATTGGTTACAGCCGCTGGCCATAACCAAATCCTCTAATATCTATTATCCACCACTTACAGGAGGAATGAGTGCAACAGTGTCCCCGCTACGCACTTCAGCATTTCCCCTCGTATATATTTCGTTGACTGCAACCATCACGTTTTGTGCAGTATCAACACCATATACCTCCTGTAATTCTATTTTAATCTCATCAACCGTTGTTTGATCTTTTTGAATGATGATTTGTTGTTTACCGGCCTTCTCAGCAAGGCCGGCGAACAATAATACGCTAATCATGCCGCTTCCCTTCTTTCTCGTTAAGTTGGAGAGTACTAGGTTTTCCTTCCGGGTATGAAACGGTTTCAAGCTGATCACCTATCCAAGCCTCTCCATCTTCCCAGTATTCCTTTTTCCATATAGGAACTATTTCCTTTATTCGTTCAATCGCATATTCATTGGCTTCGTATGCAGCTTTCCGATGAGGTGATGAAACAGCTATTGCCACTGCAATGTCACATATCTCAAGAGTGCCAATACGATGCACAATAGCAGCTTCTGTATCGGGCCAGCGTTTTTTAATTTCTTGTCCAATTTGACTCAACATATTTTCCGCCATTGGTATGTATGCTTCATATGTTAAACGCAGCGTTTTTTTGCCATTTGTCCATTCTCTTACCGTGCCTATGAATGTCGTAATGGCTCCCGCTTTGCGTCTTGTGACATGCTGAATCAATTCATTCACATCAATCGGCTCTTTTGTGATCTTAAAAAGTTCATTCATACGAGGCTTCCCCCTTCAATAAATTAAAAGCAAATGTGATCCCGCGCTTGTCAAATGCTGAAAACACAGGAAACGGGTATTTCTCAGTGAATTGTATTTCTTTATTGAAATAAATGGCTGCTTGTATATGAGAAAGTGTTGAAAGATCAATGAGTTCCTGTTCGTCTTTGACACACAGGATTTTGCGATAAGGCGCCTGTTTGTATCCTTCGATCAAGACGGCATCTAAAGGAAGATGCTGACACATGTTGATTAGTTGTGTGAATGTCATGTGCCGTATGAAAAAGTGACATTCACCTTCTCCCTCCACACCTGCGGCAAATGCACCCGCTTGAACATATCGATCCGTATCTTTTTGTTTGAACAGACGGTCTGGCTTTCCGCCATGTCCGTGATGTTTGAAGCAGCCTAGCTGCATTTCTTCTTCATCCGCCAGCTGACATAATTTTTCGATCAGCGTCGTTTTACCACTATTTTGATAGCCCACGACTTGTAGAATGTTTAATTTGTCATCCAACATGGAGCACCGCCTTCGTGGTGAAATAGCAGAACGCTGACCTGGTCACCTGCACTAAACCCTCTTGTTCCTCCAGGCAAAACAATGAAACAATCAGCATGAGCAATAGATGTCACCGCACTAGATTTATCAAGACCGGTTGGCGTCACACTCAGCTGGCTGCCAGCGAAATCAAGTGATGCTCTAACAAATCGTGTGAATGGATTGGCTTTTGGAAAATCATGTGTCAGCTTCGCCTCAGCAAAAACGGGAAATGGATTTTCTTTCAAACACCATTTATAAATGATCGGTTTGACAAATAGTTCAAAGCCAACAAAACAGGCAGCCGGATTTCCTGACAGCCCATAAAGCAATTGACCATTTGACAACGCAGCAACGGTCGTCACACTTCCAGGTCTCATGGCGACTTTATTAAACAACACCTCTGCACCTAGTTTTTCATAAATAGCAGGTAAAAAGTCAAAATCACCTACCGATACACCACCTGTTGTGATGAGCATATCAACTTTGCTTAAGGCTGCTTTTACGGCTTCATAGCTTTGATCAAAATCATCGGATACACCGCCTAAATCAAGCGGTTCTCCTCCAGCTTCAAGAACCTGAGCGTATACCATGCTTAGGTTACTATTTCTAATTTTACCGTCCACCATGGCATCACTTACTTGTAGGAGCTCGGTACCTGTTGAGATGATACCGATCACCGGTTTTTTGACGACTGGCACAACCGCATACCCGAACGTTGCCAATATCGCCGTCACGCCTGGGGTAACTTTTGAGCCTTTTTTGATCATGACGTTCCCTTTGAGGGTCTCTTCTCCTTGCCGAGAAATATTGTCCCCCTTTTTCAGCCGTCTTTTAAGTGACATCATTGATTTACCGTCTTTTTCAAACGTTTTCGTCAATTCGAGCATGATCACAACATTTGCTCCTTTTGGAATCTTCGCTCCTGTCATGATGCGAATCGCTTGAAAAGGACCGATCGTTTTTGCAGAAACAATACCTGCCCCTATATGATCAATGACCTCAAATTCAATCGGATGCTCGCTCGATGCTTCCTTTGTATCTTCTGCTCGAAGTGCAAAACCATCATACGGAGAACGATCAAAGGCAGGAACATCGTGATCTGCTAAAATATCCTCTGCAATCCATCTTCCAAGGCTGTTCTTTAAAGGAACCCATTCGACTTGTCCATGTTTTTGAAATTGGTGGACTTTCTTTACTGCCTCTTCTACTGGAATTGGCTGTCGTCTTTCCATCACTTCTCACTCCTATATGCCTAGCAGTCTTGCTAGTAATGAATTGGCTACTCTTTCATCATTTGTCCCATGGATTAATACACGTCCTCCTTTAAAACAAACGATACGGTGTCTTTCATAGCGTATATGAATTAAAAAATCGTTCACTTCCACCTCACAAATAGAGGACAGACGCTCTTTTACATGCTGAAATGAAAGGTTTTCTAAATCCTTCGATATGATCTGAATGGTGTCACGCCCGCAAAGAATCGCTGTTTTTTTTCGCTGTTCCTGTAAATATGGATACGTTCTATTTATGCCGCAAGATGGACAGCTCTCCTGCTTCGTACGAGATACATCCATTTTAAACGAAGACGACTGCCACAAATCAAACGTGACAAACTTTCGCTCCATTTGCTCTTCATGCCCTGTTAAATATTTTAATGCCTCTGTTTGCTGATAAGCCGACACCATTTGGACAGCAGGAGAAATAATACCAGCTGTATCACATGTCAAACCCCCAATAGGCACTGAGGTAAATACACATGATAAGCAAGGTGTTTTGCCCGGCAAAATGGTCATATACATTCCCTGACTGCTCACACAGGCACCGTAAATCCAAGGCGTATTTGTTTCTAAAGATAAGTCATTCATCACCATTCTTGTCTCAAAATTATCAGTCGCATCAATGACGATATTTGCTTTTCGGAATAAAGGTCTTAACAGCTCTACTCCTGCATCTTCAATAAGAGCGTGTATGGTCACTTCATGGTTGATCTCTTGGAGACGTTTTTTCGCCGCTGCCGCTTTTGGCACATGCATCTTTGCATCGTGTTCAGTGTACAGCTGCTGCCGTTGTAAATTTGAGAATTCGACATAATCACGATCTACAATCGTCAAAGTACCAATTCCAGATCGGACAAGCCCTTCAGCAGATGCTGTTCCAAGTGCACCAGCTCCAACAATAAGGACATGACTTTCGGCAAGCGCAGACTGCCCTTTTTCGCCTACCGGAGGGAACAAGATTTGCCTTGAATATCGCTCGTTCAATATTGTTCTCTCCTTCTCGTTTTTATGTATCATATCATACCGTTTTCAGGTAAATCGCTTCTTTTATTGATATTATGAAATTCATTTGGTGCCACGTTCAGTTCGTCGGCTGGAACAACCTGGACGTGAAGTTTTTGTAATAAGTCTTTGATAGCTAATTGATTCTCTTTTAAACACGCAGAAATAAACGGAAGACTGCGGCGGTGATAAAGCGCAAATAACGGCTGTAATCTTCCCTGCACCATCGGAACCACAGCATCTACATGCTTATGGCAATAAGAAGATAAAGCGACGGCTGTCTCTTTTCGTATGAATGGCATATCACATGCCGTCACTAAATACCACTCTGCTTCTTGCTTTTGCATAGCGGTATATATACCTGCAAGCGGGCCATACCCACGCACCTGTTCATCATCTAACCAAACAGCTTGTTCCCCTCTTGCTTTGAAAAAAGGCAGAAGCTTCGGGTGACTGATGATGACGGTTTCCCCTTTCAAAAGTTGCTCTTTCACATGTTCATATAGTGGTTTCCCCTGATAGACATGACTTGCCTTTGGCTCTCCAAAACGCCTAGAAGCACCTCCGGCTAGTATCACATTCACTATTCTCATCATCTCATCCCCTTTGATATGGTTGTTCTAATCGCACTCATTTCGCATACTTTATTGATAACATGAATAAGGAGGGTCTACCTATGAACCGGCGCCATGCTTCTCCCCTATTCCATGATCTGTCTCAAGAAAATCTATTTTTAAAAGCTGAAACGGCCAAATATCAACAGATAATTTCAGATTTACAGTCCACGTATACCTATGCTAAAAACAAGAAGCTATCTCAAGAATATCATGAGATGAAAAAGGATTTCACTCAATTAAAACAACAATTGGATGAAATGACCATTGACCAAGACGAAGCATCATCTAAAATACAAGATCTCTCTTATAGCAAATCGGAATTATTACATAAAATCGTCCTTCTTCATGAAATGCTGCAAAAGGAAACCTATCATAGACGAAAAGAAACAGAGGAAAAGCACCGATTGCATTTGAAGGTTGTAAAATATAAGGAAATGTCTCAGCAACTACAGGAGCGATTACTAGACCAAGATAAACAGCTTGCAAAAGAGGAGAAAAAAGGAAATACTTTATCCGCTGTGATTGAAAAACTGCAGCAAACTCTAGGCGATAAAAACGCAGAGCTTCATTTATTACAAGAAGGCGTCCGGCATCTACAGGAGCGTTTTTATGAAACACAAGAAAAATTACTGCAAATCGAAAAAGCAAAAGAAGCCATTTTTTATGAAACGCTCACGAGCTACCAAAAACAGTTGGCCGAAAGCGAGGAATGGATCGCTTCTCATTTTGCTGATATCGACCAGTCAGCCCAAACAAATGCCGAGCCGTTCTCACAAGACCCTATTTTACAAACAACCGAAGAAATAGGACCGATTTTGAAGAAACTAAACGAACAAGTAGAAACGCTCCAGGCAAAAGTTGATGCGGTGCAGCGGAGTGGAGAGGTCATGACAGTGAAGATCGATGGATTTAAAAAACAGCGCGACAACATGCCCAAAGAACGAAAGATTGTCTATACAGTTGATCAAAAAAAGTGATTCATTCATCACGTACGCAAGAAAAAACTGCTGGCATTTACGCCCAGCAGTTTCTTTTTTATTTATTCGTCTTCTGTTTGAATGTCGCCTTCTAAAATATACTGTCCGCGATAAGGTTTCTTCACTTCTGGGTACATTTTAATTAAGCTTTGCATAAACGTTGTCATATTTGGAATTTCAAGACCACTCTCTTTTTCAATCTCTTTTTGAAGTTCAGAGCTTTTAATCGCCGCATTATGACGCTTTAATGTTTTGATTGCAGCTTCACGAAGCTTAGCTGCCTTTGATCCAGGTCTAGCTGTGCCTCTTCTGCGTCTTGTAGATCCTTCAGGAATACCTACAGGTGCACCATTTAGCTGACCTGTTCCTAAAGATGATGTAACGTTTGACTGCGTTTGCGCAGGCTGATTGTAGCTTCTCATTTCTTGTGCAGCCAGCTCAGCTAATACAGGCAGTGAATCTGTTTTTCTCTCTGTACGTACTTCTTTTTTTGTATCTGTGACGAGACCTGTACCTTGACGGTCTAATTCTCTTAGTTTTGCGTAAATCGCATCTCGTTCAATTTGATATTCACGGATGACCTTTACTTCTGCTTCATTTAATTGTTCCAATCGTAAACGTAACGCTTCCCTCTCATTAAACAATGGATTTCCCCCTCATCATATAAAAAATATTCTATAGTAAATATTAGATTAGAAAACTAATTTTATCAACTATTTTTTTATCATTTTACAGTTTGCTATCAGATAGGTATTTCCAACTAAAATTTTGCCAAAGAAGAAAAATCGGCACCCATTTCATTGCCACTATAGGCTTTTGACCACCTTTAAAATATTGTAAAAATTTTGAATAAACGCTTATACTACTTGATTTATATAGTTATTTACCAAACTGAAATTTCTTTTGTGCAAAAACGTTCTGAATAGTAAAAAGTTAAAATCTTTACATTTTCATTTCAAAATAAAAATGTAAATAGGTCATAATACCTTTTTATTTTAGGAAATTTTTTTAATGAAATCCCTCATTTTCTCTTTTCTTAGGCATTCCACCTACAATCATATTCATCCAGTGCAATATGTCTCCTATTTTTCCCCATGAAAAAACCCCCATTCATGGGGGGAAAGCCTATTCTGCAGCCTTTTCAGACTCAGAAAGAACTCGATTGACACGTTTTTCAAGCATTTTCATACCGCTTCCGCCAGCTTGGAAGTGGCGTAAAGCACCTGTTTTATCGAATACATAGTAAGCTGGTACATATTCGTTCTCAAATGCTTCTGTTAATTTATGGTCGCTGTCTACAAAGATTGGCTGTGTGATTTCATGCTCATTTGCAACCTCTTTGATTTTTTCTAGATCAAGGTCATCCTCTGAACGTGGCATGTGAACTGCGATCACGTTTAGTTGATCTTTGTATTCATCACGGAATTGGTTCACTTGCGGCATCGCCTCTTTACAAAGGTGACAGCTAACTGACCAGAAGTGGATCAATGTTGGTTTATCACCAATTAATTCTTCTCTTGTTACTTCTCCATTTAACCATTCTTTTGCACCAGTTAGTTCCGGCATTGGTTGACGTAATTTCATTTTGAAGCGCCTCCATCCATTGTATGTCTCGAAACAAAAAAGTCTAACATCAGTTAGACCCCAGCATGTAGACAAACCCTCGCATTCTTTTTCGGTCCTGCGTGCTGGTACTCACGAATGTCACATTCGCTTCGCGCCAGTACTCGTTCTTCCTAGACTTCAAAGGTTTTCTATCACGCTGAAAAGAAGACAAAGGGCTAAAATCAAGTTCATTTTAGCCCTTTGTCAACAATCTGAAGGTCTAACACCCGTTAGACTGTTTCTTCAACTATCAATTAAAGTGTTTTTTGACCAGGTTTCCAGTTCGCTGGGCAAAGTCCACCAGTTTGTAATGCTTGAAGAACACGTAGTGTCTCATCTACATCACGACCGATATTGTTGTGGAATACTGTTTGATATTGAAGTTCGCCTTCTGGGTTAATGATGAATAGACCACGAAGTGCAATTCCTTCTTCTTCAATTAAAACACCGTATTCTCTAGATACTGTGTGGTTTGTGTCAGCAGCTAGTGGATATTTTAATTCACCAAGACCATTGTCTTTACGATCTGTGTTGATCCAAGCAAGATGCGTATGGATTGTATCAGTAGATACACCAATGATTTCTGCATCTAAATCTTCAAACTCATCATAACGATCGCTCATTGCTGTAATTTCAGTTGGACAAACAAAAGTGAAATCCATTGGATAGAAGAAAAGAACTGTCCATTTGTCATTCTTGATGTTTTCCTCTAAACTCACTTTACCAAATTCCTTATTAGCAAGTACTGCTTCCATTTCAAAACGTGGAGCTTGTTTTCCTACAAAACGCTCTGCCATATGTAAATCCCTCCAAAATTAATATCTTTATACAGACTTCTTAGCTGTATATAAAATGAGAATCAATAGGTTGAATTCTCATTTAGTTAATAACTTCACAAATATAATTATAATACTTAAGCGATTTTTAGTCAATATTAATTAATAATAAATTTAATTAACGATTTGTCACAATCTCTCGCTCCAACTATTAAAAGTTTAACATGACTTGCATAAGGGAACAAATGATTAGCTTCTCATTTCGCACATACATAGAAAGGTTTTGAAGATCATGAAAGCACTTGAACAAGTAGATTGGGTTTCCATCATCATGAATATCAGTATGATTTTTCTAAAACTCATTGCTATTTTTGTGATTTATTTTATCATCAGAGCGATTGGAAACAAGATGATTAAGCGTGCCTATTCAGCATTCTCTGAGAAGCACGATGTCTCTTTATCACGAGCTCAAACGCTGCAAAGTCTTACCTTAAATATTTTCGCCTACTTGCTGATTTTTATTCTAGTTGTGATGATCCTCGACTTATTTCATTATAACCCAACCGCCTTGCTGGCTGGCGCAGGTGTTGTAGGACTTGCCATTGGATTTGGCGCTCAGGGATTGGTGAGTGATATTGTGACAGGCTTCTTCATACTGCTGGAAAAACAATTTGATGTCGGCGAGTATATAACGGTTGCTGGTTTCGATGGGATCGTTGAACAAATTGGACTGAGAACAACACAGCTTAGAAGCTTTGATGGCACTCTTCATTTCATTCCGAACCGAAGTATACTGAATGTAAGCAATCATTCACGAGGGACGATGCAGGCACTCGTTGATATCGAATTATCCCCAGATGAAAATGTGGATCAGATGATCACCACTTTGCAAGCAGCCTGTGATGAAGTTCGTGAGAGCCTGCCGCAAATCATCGAAGGTCCTCAAGTCGTTGGAGTGGAATCATTTGGCTCTTCATCCCTCGTCCTTCGTATCATTGCAAAAACTGAAACGATGGAGCAGTGGCGTGTCGAACGAATTCTGCGCAAAAAAATGAAAGAAGCACTCGATCTAGCCAAAGAGCAAAAAGAACCCGGATCATAATATCCTGGTTCTTTTTTGTTAGTTTTATTGAACACGCTGTTCTACTTCTTGACAAATTTCATCAGCCGTCATACCTGACGCTGTAATAACAGATGCCTTTGTCGTTGTGTCTGAAATGCCAAGAACATTTGAATCTAACCCTGTGACCACATAACAGTCACACTGATCCATTTGCTGTTCATTTTGAATACGTACGACATCATACCCTTTTTGCTTCAAAAGTTCTTCTACATCGGATAAAGATGGTTCTACACCAATTCTTGTCATAATCAAGAACACCTCCTGTTCATAAGGTGTACAGGAGACCATTTGATTATTCATTCACCTGCTTGCTTTTTAAAATAAGCTGTCATGACGTTCACAGCTGTTTCAATCGCATTTTCGTCAGGCGTGAGTTTTGCATGGTGCAGACCATATTCTGAATCTACCCCTAGCCAAAACATGAACCCAGGGTATTTTTTCAGCATGTAGCCGAAATCTTCTCCTGTCATCGCTTCTCTGCATTCAATGACGTTCGCAAGACCTTCTTCGGCTACATATGACATAAATTCTTCTGTCAAATCCTTTGAATTGTCCACTTCGTAATAAGATGAAGGGTATCGAACTGTCACCTTGCATTCATAGCCAATTTCAATTCCCTTTGCAAGTGCTTCAATTCGTTTTCTCACCTTTTCCATAGACTCTGGCGAGAGCGTGCGAATGGTACCATCAAGCTTTGCATGCTGCGCAATGATATTTTGAGCAGTGCCACCTGTAATCGTGCCAACTGTAATGACGGCACTATCAAGAGGGTCCACATTTCGTGAAATCACCGATTGCAGCTGCCCTACTAGTGCACTTGCAGCCACCACCATATCATTTGCTAAATGAGGGTATGCGGCATGCCCGCCTTTTCCTTCAAGATCGATCACAAGCTCACTCGTATTAGCAAATAATAGGCCCGGCTTTGTTGCAATCGTGCCGACTGGATATTCAGGTGCAATATGCAGCGCTGTAATAAAGTCTGGCGTCCACTTTTTTAGAACATCACTTGTAAGCATTGGTTCAGCTCCGCCTGGCCCTTCTTCTGCCGGTTGGAAAATAAATAGCAGATCTTCTTTGATTGGCTGATACACGAAATGATCAATGATACCAAGCGCAATGGTCATATGAAGATCATGTCCACATGCATGCATGTGGCCTTCATGTACCGATTGAAATGGATAGCCCGTTTCTTCAGGGATAGATAATCCGTCCATATCTGCACGATACGCAAAGACGCGCGTAGGATTTGTCCCTTTTACTTTCACAAAAAGTCCAGTCCGCCATGTTTCCATCTCGATTCGATCTGTTGGGTACGATTCGAGATGCTTGATGAGGTAAGCTTGTGTTTTAAATTCCTTAAAACCAAGCTCAGGAATTTGGTGCAAATCTCTTCGAATGGATATTAATTGCTCACGATTTAACAAGTGAACTCGCTTCCTTTCCTCTATACGAATAAGACGTGGATATATCATCCACGTCTTCAGCTGCGAATTGTGTCAATTAAAGCTGACGCAGTTCTTGTTTGATTTCAGTTTTACCTTTTGTTTTTTCATCAATGTCTTTGATTTTCTTTGCAGGTGTACCTGCTACAACCGTGTAAGGCTCGACATCGTTCACAACGATCGCTCCAGCTGCTACAACTGCACCTTTCCCAATCGTCACACCTTCTAAAACAACAGCGTTTGCACCAATGACAACATCATCTTCTACTACAACTGGCTTAGCAGAAGGCGGCTCAATAACACCTGCAAGAACAGATCCCGCACCGATATGACAGTTCTTACCTACTGTCGCACGGCCGCCAAGAACAACGTTCATATCAATCATCGTACCTTCACCGATGACTGAACCGATATTAATAGATGCACCCATCATGATGACTGCATTATCGCCAATTTCCACTTGATCACGAATGATTGCACCTGGCTCAATACGTGCTTTGATGTTTTTCAAATCCAACATAGGAATCGCAGAGTTACGACGGTCATTTTCCACGACAACATCTTCAATTTTGTCTTTGTTTGATGCTAGAGCTTCTTGAATTTCGCTCCACTCACCGAAGACAACACCAGTGTTACCTGTGATAAATGTTTTTGCATGTTCACCAAATTCAATACCTTCTAAGTCCCCTTTAATATAGACTTTCACAGGTGTTGATTTTGTACTATTTTGAATAAATGAAATAATTTCATTAGCGTCCATTTGTTTCATGTATGTATGTCCTCCTCTTAATTTATACTTCATTACTGTACCAAAGGAGAGTTTTAATGACAAGTGAAAGAATCGTCTGCGCCTTGGCAAATAAAACAAGCGGGCCTCTTTATCCCGCTTCTTGCTGGTGAAGATGAACAAATTGTTTACCAAAAGAAATCAATTCCTCTTCCTCGTTTCCTTCTGGATTCAGCTCAATTTTGATGGATGGCAGGACGATATCACCGCCCAGCTCCTTCACTTTTTCTTCAATTAAATCCACAGCTCCGCAAAAATGTTCATAAGATGTATCTCCAGAACCGAATACAGCAAATGCTTTACCCGTCAAATCAAGCTCTTCCATTTCCTCATATAGATCAATAAAATCATCTGGAAGATCACCATCTCCCCAAGTATATGCACCTAACAGAATGTGCGAGTAATCATGAAGGAGTTCAGCATCAATATCCATCGCTTCATGCCGATCCACGCTAGCCCCAGCTTCCTTTAATCCTTTTTCGATTAAATCAGCCATTGCTTCTGTATTTCCTGACATTGTGGCATACACCAATAAAACTTTTTTCGTCACTTTTTCTTCCTCCTTATTAATGAATCAGTGCAGGTTCCTCATAAGGCCTGACAAACTTACTTTCATATAAACCCGCACAGAAAAAATTCTCCTTTTGATTGGCGACACGAAAACCGTGCCCTTTGATCGTATCAAACCATTTGAGCTCTTTTTGCTCTATATCAAGCTGATACACTTTAGAAAATCCATGCTCGTCCTGTGAGGTGGTCACATACACAATGCCGTTATCCTCTGACACATCCAAAAATGATTCCTCTCGCGCAAAAGCTTGTGATTGAATATCATGCAGCATATTTGTATGTAGGTCTAAAATTTGAACAGATCCTCTTTTCCCTTTTTTAGAGCCCAACGCGCAGACAAGGAGGTGTTCTCCGCAAAGCAACATAGAAGCAGTCATTCGGTGCTCTTCTCTGTTTAGGAGAAAAACCTGTTCACTTTGGAAGTCATACACCCATATTCCTCCATGCACCTCATGAATCTGTGTTCCAATATAAAGATAATCGCCGGCTACACATAATGAGCGAATCACAGGGGGATGATTTACATGAGCAAATGGCTTCATAATTTCCCAGGAAATTCCGAAATCGGTTGACACATAAATACTATGCTTTCCATGTGCGCATACAAACCCATCTTTGCGTCCTGTAATAGACCAAACAACTGCATTTGTCGGAAAAGATGATAGCGCCCATGTGTGGCCCTCATCTCCTGATCGTATGACAGTTCCATTTTCACCAACTCCGAACAAATACGGACCAATATAACTGATAGCGTGGATTTTATGCTTGAGCTTAAAAAGCTGCTGCCATCCACCCTCCACACTGTAATGGAAAATACCTTCTCGTTTGACAGCAACAAAGTAGCCGCCACTTTTAGACGCAGCAACAGCTGTCGCACCTTTATGAAACATGATTTTCAACTCTTTTCTCAGACAATGATGCCCACGTTAAAAAACTCGTTGCAAACTCCTCACAGCACGCCACATCTTCATCTGTATCTGGCGCAAGTTCCATTTTCAATGTTTCAGGAAATACCGATGCACCTGTCGATTTCAGCATGTCATGAAAGGTATGAACAGCCTCGCAAAACTTCGGATAACTGTAATCGCCTGATCCAAATACCGCCGCTTTGATGTGAGAAAGTTCAAGGGCTGAGACCTCTTCATAAAAATCTTCAGCTTCATAAGGTAAATCACCATCACCCCATGTGTAAGAGCCGATCATGACATAATCGTATGAAGAAAGATCTTCTGCGCTTGTGTCGTCAAATTCCATCATCTCTGTCTCTATCCCTTTTCCTTCAAGCGTTTGTTTTAAGATCGCTGCCATATCTTCCGTATTGCCAGACATACTCGCAAATGCAATTAGTGCTTTCATCTATTGGTCACCTCATCTAAATGATAATCATTTTCAATTATTATATGTACACTTTAAATGATAATGATTTTCATTGTCAAATGTTTTATGAAAAGGTGCTGTTCAAAATAAACATGGCGTACATCAAAAAACCGCTCATTCCAATTGGAAGGCGGCTTTAATTGATCATCACTCTATCTCTTTGTGATTTACTCTTTTTTTATTTCTGAATAAAATATGGACCGCAATCGGTTTCGTGCGTCATCACAAATGTCCAATTTTCTTCCCAATCCATGACATACAGATCGCTATAGTCCATGTGTCCGTCTGTATACGGCAATTCCTTCACTGACAGGTCAGCGGCGTTTTCAAACAGATACGCTTCTTGAGTAAATTGATAAAAAAGAGTACATGTATGCTTTGATTGCTGATGAAAGGCGTTGATCGCAGCCTCTTTTTCAAGGCATTCAACTTTTCCCCAGCTACATAAGTGCCATAGGAAGCCATCCATCCCAATCTCTTTTTGTTCTTCTAAAGAAAGATGACTTGCAAAACGTCCACACCATCTCTCGCGTAAATAAGTTCCCCATTTCGGTATATCCGTCTTCTTTTTTCGTTGATTTCTCATCATTTCTTCCAGCTTTCTGCTTTTTCAGTATGAAACATGTAAATCTATTAAAAACCCAATATCCTAAAAAAGCACCTCCTCTTCCAAAAGTACTTACACTGCCTCACTTTCAAGCATTTCTTTCACCACACCAACAAATGCTTGAACTTGTTTTAACTGAAAAGAGGCTTCATATCCTAACAGCCACGTGTCACGTCCGATTTGCTCTCCATTTGCGTCTACGAGCGGGGTTTTGTGTACGCTTTTCTCATGATCATATAGGGTGACCGAAGGCAAAATGGCGTAGCCGATACCGTGATAGGCCATTTGTTTACATGTCTCAATCTGGTCCACAAGAATCGTCTGTTTTGGCGACACTTTAAACTTTTGATGCCACCAGTGCTGAATTTCTTGATAATAGGTGCTATCACTTTTAAATTGAATAAACGGGCGTTCTGTCTCAATTAACTCATCCACGTCCTTGATGACAGAATCGACTAAATATAAATGATCGGTCATTAAGTATTCCTTTGTGCCCTTCCAATCAGGATTCCCGCGAATGATGCCGATGTGGACATGGTCTTCATACAGACTTTTAAGCATCTCACTGCTCCAGCCTGTCACAAGAGATACTTTGGCATTTGGGTATTTCTCGACATACCGCTTCAACACCTTTGGCAGCCAGTGCTGACCAATAATGGACGCAACTGCAAGCTTGAGTGTACCGTGAATGTCTCCTTCAAGCTCGTCAATTCTCTCTCGCACTCGATCCTGCTCAGTCGTGACCTCTTTGGCGAATTGAATAATCTGTTCGCCAGCTGAAGTGACTGTCAAGCCTTTTTGTGAACGAAAAAAGATTTTGGTTCCCCACTCTTTTTCAATCGTTTGCAGCCTTTGAGATAAGGCAGGCTGAGAGACAAAGAGCCGCTCTGAAGCCTTTCTCATATTCAATTCCTCACTAAGTACAACAAGCATATGTAACTCTTGAAGCTGCATGGGCGCCCTCCTTCTCTCGATAAGTTTTTCTTATTTTATATAGTCATTATATAAATAATAGCTTATGAAGGCAAAAAAAATAAGCTGGGCTGCAGCTCATTTTTTTGCGGAATGAATGACTTCATTTAAGCGCTTTAATACAACACGCCGAGTGAAAATCCCTTCGAATACTTGCTCTTCATTTTCCACACAAACAAATCCATTATTCGTCACAGCGTGAACGCCTTTTAAAACAGGATCCGTCGTTTTCAGTCTTGGAATATCTGATAGCATGACCTCTTCTACCTTCAATTGGTCGAGCTTTTCAAATTCAATTCGTTCTAAGCCAAAGATTTTATCCATGATCATATTTGTTCCAATTAACCCATGAAGGTGATAAGAAGCATCCAGAACAGGTATGGCTGTATATCCTGTTTTTGTCAGGACCAATAGGGCGTGCTCAAGATTATTTCCAATTTGAACGTGTGCCACTTTATCTGCATCAATCATATGCTCAGCTACTGTTGACTCAAGTAATTGAGCCGGTTCTATCTCTATCATGTTTCTTCGACCCCTTTTCTCTCAATCATACATTCCCCTTTAACATTAAGCATAAACTAAAACGAATTTTGTCGAAAGATTTTTTTCTGCATAAAAAAGATACTCAGCGTAGAGTATCTAATAGAATGTTCAATCGATATTAATTCTCAAACCTTACTCTGTCATACAATGTGATCAATTTCTTATACGTATTGTCGTCGACATTTTTTGTTCCACATTCTATATCATTGATCTCACTGCTTAGTAATTCGACAGCATATTCCTGATTCAGTAATACGTTTAATAATAGCTTTTTCTCTTCTTCATTAAAACGATTTTCGATGACGCTCATTCAACATCAGGCCCCCTGTTTCATATATGCTTTTATATTGATTAGCAGGCGTTTGAATGTCTGCTTCCTCTCTATACTGCTAGAATAAGGAACTAGAATCGAATCGTCAACCGCACGTTTCGACAACGTTTGGAGAAAAATGACGGAATTTATTTTGTGTATCGATTGGCGTAGCAAAATGCTGCGTATGAGTCGGGTTTTATTTTTGCTTCAATTCCCATGGCTGTGATCATTCCGGTCATTTCCTGGATCAGCTCTTTTGTACTTCCTTTTTTGCCAATATCTAGATGGACTTCAAAACGAAGGTCTGCCCCTTCCTCAGCAAACGGAAGAAGCAAATCCATCAGTTCTGTTAAAGGTCCCTCAAGGATGTCTGCACATACCTTTTGGCTAAACGCTGTCTCTAATGAAATTTTTTCTCTAAGACTTTGTACAGGCCGATTCAACACTTGCTGCGTGAGACAGCCCCAAGCTCCTTTGCCGATCCGGTGAAGATGAATGGCAGTCATAAATGTTGTGACATTCTGATTGACCTGAGAGTCCGTACCAATTGATAGTACATAAACAGATCTCGGGTCTTTTTGAATAAAGTCTTTCATTCTCATGACAACATCAGAAAACGCTAAATGCTCTTCAGAAAGATTAAAGAAAAAAGAATCACTCACAGAAAGGAACTCCTTTTCAATGGTCTCTTATCCGAATATTGCACTGAATGATCATCTTCCATTTGCTTATCACCTATGAAGTGTATGCTTCCGCAATCAACGAAGGAATTCTTAGAAAAAACATTTCATACGATTCAGCTTAGGATTGTAGAAGCTCAAAAATCTCAATCGAAATCATATCAATGTTGTCAAATGGGAAAGTGTTTGGCTTATCCCCTTGTTGAAAAACAGTCAATTCAAACGTTTGATTCTTTTCGAAATACTTAACACTACAGATTTTCTCACCGTTCACTTCGAAATAACGCTGTGCCGGCTCGTTTGCAGCTTCTGCTGTCTCTTGAAGACTTTGCAGCCTTGTAATGATACCCATTAATTGTGACATTCTAAAAAAAGACTCCTTTCAAAAAAACAACTCAAGATGAACCCGTATTGATTATACACAAGTCCTACAAAGCATCATACCATAAAGTGTTCTCAGATGATATTTTTCCTCTTGAATTCAAAAAAAGAAAAAGAATCTGTTTTTTTATTTTGAGTCTTTTTTCTTATCTCATGCATCTTGTTTTTTTAAACCGGCCGATCTCATCAGGCGTTTCGCAATTTCGTCAAAATCTTCTTTTGAAATACCTGGAGCAAACTCTTCCGGCAAATCTCTATAATCTGGCACGGGTGCACCTTTTGGTGTGCCCTCAATAACTGTCAGCGGCTTTCCATCAATTGGATGGTTTCCTTTCCAAATTTGATTGATATCCTTATAATCCGTGTCACTAAATGTATACAGCTTTGTATGAACATTTTGATCTTCAAACTTTCTTGCAGAATCAAAGTATTTATTGTCGAGATTTGGAATCGGCAGCATCTTCCCAACATCTACTCCTGTCGCTACCTCAAGGGCTTTTGCATACGCCACAACATGTACGCCGCCTCTGACAAGTAAATAACCGATCATTTCTCTTGCCGTAGGGTGATCCGTCATTTCATATACGCGCATTTTATGCGTACGAGCTCCGCACTCTAGGAAGAAGTTATGAAGAAGATCCAGAATCAGATTACCACTTGAGAACACATTCTCACCTGTCCACGGCTTTGCCATGGAGTCAAACGGATAGCCTGTTTGTGCCGTTTGGATAAAATGCTGCGTATTTCGCTTATCTACAGCCGCTTTCATTGGGGTCGTATCTGGATCGCCCCCATGGGTGGTTCCCGTAATCATGAGATTGACTGCAGTTGTCACAAGCTCTACATGACCGAATTCTTCAGCTGTAATACTTGATACAAGATCATAAAATGGTTTGAGCTTTCGTTTCCCTCTAAAGTTAAACGATTGAAACATGTAGTTATTTAATGTGGACATTTCACCAAATTTTCCGCCGAGTAATTCTTGCACAGCCGCTGCACCATTTGCATCTGGGTGATCTGGCATTGGTAAATCAATCAGCAGCCGCTTGTCACGTTTGATCATGACTTTTCCCTCCTACTGTCTAACTATCATCATTTAAGGTGTATGGATGAATTGGGATGTCCTATGCATGAAGGGAATGATTGGCGCACAAAAAAAACTTGGCGGGGGTAGCGCCAAGTTTTTTGGATCTTGATCTGATAGAGGGGTTGGGGAACAGAGAGTAGCTTCTCTCTATAACTAAATGATAATGATTATCAGTTTCATTGTCAACCATTTTTTCTATCTTTTTTCTAATAAAAAAACAGCCATGACGGCTGCTTTTAAATTAATCCTTCCTGCTCATATAGATAAGCATACGGAAGATCTACAAACAAATACACGTCTCCCTCTAACGGATAAGAAAACGTACGTATTCGTTCTCCAGTTTCTAAATCACTGTAGATATCGCTGAAAAATCCTTTTCCGCTAATTCTCATTTGAAGAATATTCGCTAGAAAATAAGGGCGCCAGCTCCAGTTTTTCTCTATATACTCTGGCTGAAACAGCCATTCTTTCTCTTTCTTAAACACATTCCCAGTGATTTGAAACCCTTCTTCATTACACATATAAATGCGAAAGCTGCAATCGGTTAGTTCATGTGCCAGTTTTTGTATAAGTTCATCATTTGTGCTGCATGATTTTTTTAACGTACTGACGGCTTGATGTATTCGCTTATAAAAGGTTTCAGAATGTTCATAGACAGCTTGGAGTTTCTTTTTCTCATGGGCAATGAATTGCTGAAATTCTTCTTTAAGCTGTTCTTTTCGTTTGTTCCGGTCAATTAATTGTGCCGCAGGCTCGTGAAGGTAGAAGCCTTGAAAATATCTTCCGCCATTTCTCCATGCATATTGCAGCTGAAAATTCGCTTCAATGTCTTCATAGATTAAAGCCGCTCCTATTTTTCTTGCAAGAAGTGAAATGCTGTATAACACATATTCATAGGAAGGAGATGGAGACGAAGCTCTTAAAGCCTGTAGATCTATTTTTAATAGATCAGGTGAAAGCAGAGCAATCCGGTCAAGATTGCTGCTTTCTTTTCCTATATTAGATACGGCGATTTTGATCCCATATGTACGATAATACGTTAACGTATGGTAAAGCTGTTCAATGTCGCCGCTAAACGTATGTTCAGTAATTTCAATGACAAACCGGCTAAGCTGAATACCCTTTGCTTCATATTCTTTTAAAAGTTCTAAAAAACTTTCGCCATGATCAAGCATGAGGACATTCGCATCATGATTAATAAAGATGAGCAAATCTTCATCTGCGGTTGTGAAGAGATCAAGCGCTTGACTTAATACTTTGTGATCTACTTCCAATTTATATTCGTCAGGAATAGATGAATCCGTAAAGAAGGAGCCTAGACTAACTGTTCCCGACTCAAGCTTCATTCTTCCAAGAATCTCATAGCCTATCACTTTTTGTTCCTCCGCACTGAAGATCGCTTGATAGTGCGGGAAAACATCTTCAATATTCGTTAAAATATCCAATGGATCGACCATTTTCATCACCTGCTTCTCTCTTTGTGTGATTATACCATATCAAAAGCAGGTCTTACACGGTCATTCAAAATGGTGATTGGTTGAGCCATTGCCCCCCATCCATCGTGATACAATCTCCATTAATATAAGATGCATGCTCAGATAATAAGAAACTCGCAAGTTCTGCAATTTCTTCTGGTGTGCCAAGTCTACCGAGCGGAACACTATCTAATGTTCTTTGGGCAGCCTCTTCAGATTCCCACAGTTTATCAGCACCACCTGTTCTTTCAATGGGCCCCGGCGCAATGGCATTTACGCGAATGCGATATTGCTTTCCCCATTCGACTGCAAGCGTTCGGGTAAGTGATAGTACGCCTGCTTTTGCGGCTGCTGAATGCGCTACACCAACACCAGCCCCCCATGCATATGTGGCGACCATGTTGATCATACTTCCGCTTTTCTTTTGACGAATCCAATAGTTGCCCACTGCATGGCTGCAAAAAAAGGTGCCATTTAGCACAATATCAATGACCGCTTTCCAGCCGTTAGGAGACAGTTTTTCTGCTGGAACTAAAAAGTTGCCTGCTGCGTTATTGATGAGTGCATCCACATCACCAAATGTATCTACTGCAAACTTCACCATTTGATCAGCATCTTCTGGATGTCGCACGTCCATTTGAAAATAAGCGATCGAACCACCTTGCTGTTTGATTTCATTTGCCGTTGTTTCAAGGGTCTCTTCTGTTCTTCCAGTAATCAAAACATTCCAGCCCCCGAGTGCCAAATGAGTCGCCATCGCCTTTCCCATTCCGCTTGATCCCCCTGTGACAATCACTGTTTGCTTCGTCATTTGTTCTCCCCCTTTGTGTGTTTTGAATGACTATTCATTCATTATCCATCTATCATATCAT
Source organism: Bacillus sp. 005/A4HT-01/001 (assembly GCF_004634445.1). NCBI lineage: Bacteria > Bacillati > Bacillota > Bacilli > Caryophanales > Bacillaceae > Bacillus > Bacillus sp. 005/A4HT-01/001. The sequence continues at coordinate 348,837 of NZ_SEIZ01000003.1, read as the reverse complement.
GATTTCCCCTCCATACACCATATGGGAGATTCATCAAAAATCATGCTATACTTAATTTTATTTTTAAAGGAGTCTTATATGAAGCAACTTTCCCGTAGGCAATTTTTAAAAGGAGCAGCTGGTGCGAGTATTCTCGGACTTTTGGCGACCACATCCGGTTATGGCTATGCTCGGTACATTGAGCCGCGCATGATCGACACCGTATCACTCACCATTCATGATGCTCAGCTACCGGCTTCTTTTGACCAGTTTAAAATTGCGCAATTTAGTGATGTTCATTTAAGTGATACATTTTCGGCAAAAGATTTAGAGACTGTTGTCCAAAAGATCAACGCTGCATCTCCCGATCTCATTGTGTTTACAGGTGATCTTGTTGATTTTGAATCATCGATTGAAGAACATGAAAAAGCCAAAGCCTCTTTGTCTAAGCTTGATGCTCCGTTTGGAAAGTTTGCCATATGCGGAAATCATGACTACGGACCATTTGGCATTGATCTATATGAGGAAACGATGAAAGCTTGTGGTTTTACATTATGTAAAAATGAAGTGTTTCACTTAGAAAAAGAAGGCGGACGCATACAGATCGCTACACTGGATGATCTCATGATGAGTATGCCTGATTACCATTTCATCAAACGAGAAGTCTCTTCTGATCTCTTTACGTTATTGCTTGTGCATGAGCCTGATGCGGCACTAGAGCTTGAAACAACACCTATTAACTTGCAGCTTTCTGGGCATACGCATGGTGGTCAAATACAGCTTCCTTTCTATGGACCGATTCTCACAGCACCTTTTGGGCGTACATATGTCGAAGGCTTATACGGTAGCTATCAGCACCGTATCTATGTCAACCGCGGGCTTGGGACAACTAGACTGCCGCTTCGGTTTTTAGCCAAACCTGAAATCACTTTTTTCACCTTAACATCTCACGTGTAAAGAGAAGCCAAATCACCTTTTCCTGCATATGTATAAACAAAGATCATTCTCATGACAAATGTTAGGAGAAACCTTATCGGTCCTGATCCCGTCCATATAGTATATGTGAGGCGGGGATCATGGCTTCTTTTATTTGAGTAAAAGGAGTGTGCTTTCGTGCTGCGATACACGGTAAAAAGTGGAGAAACACTTGCTTCTATAGCACTTGATTTTCGAACAACGACAGATGCTTTAAAGGCTGCAAATCCGTCACTTCAAACCCGCGAGCCAGAACAAAATGAAGTCATCATCATCCCTGGGTTACCGGATCCTAACACGATCCCTTACCGCATATCTGTGTCAATTTCAGCGAAACGTCTCGTACTGTTTTCTGGATCACAGCTCTTGCGCTCATACCCGATCGCAACTGGCAGAATATTAAACATGACACCGACAGGTTCTTATTATATTGTCAACAGACAGCCAAACCCAGGAGGTCCCTTTGGCGCCTATTGGCTGAGCCTTTCAAAAGTTCATTACGGCATCCATGGAACGAATAACCCGTCTTCAATTGGTAAAGCTGTGTCTAGAGGGTGCATTCGCATGTACAATCAGAATGTCATCGAACTTGCTTCAATAGTTCCAAATGGAACACCTGTGACCATTAGCCAGTAGGAGAAATCAATTGTACGAATGGTTAAAATTTTATATGATAGAAAGTGGGATCTTCAGGTTAAGGAGCGTATTTATGGATATTTTTAAAAACAGAAATTTTGTTCGTCTCTTTTTTGCAGCACTTGCCTCGCAAATGGGGACAACAGTAGGCAATATGGCGTTTGCCTTTTATTTGCTCGATCATTTTAGTCATCAGCCCGCTTACGCCACTTTAGCAGAGCTAATGTATTCACTGCCTACGATCTTTGTCTTTTTTATGGTCGGTGTGGTCGCAGACCGTTTTGATCGTAAAAAAGTCGCAGAGAATTGTGATTGGATACGAGCTGGGCTGACGATCGTTTTATTTATCGTCATTTATTTTAATTCACTGCCGCTTATTTTCTTGATCTTGTTTATACGAAGTGCCATTACGAAGTTCTTCTATCCAGCTGAAGCCTCTCTCGTTCAGGCCATTTTAAATAAAGATCAATATGCAAAAGCGGCTGGTTTAAATCAAATGCTGTTTAGTTTATTTATGGTATTTGGTGTTGGAATTGGTGCCATTATGTATAAAACGATTGGACTTCACGGTGCCATTACCATTGATTTGGTCAGTTTTATTATTTCCGGTATTCTCATTCGATCATGCAATATTCCAATTGAAGCACGACAGCCAAATGGACAAGCAGGCTGGAAGGGCATGACCGTTAAAACGTCTCTAAAAGATTTTAAAGAAGGCATTCTCTATATTTTAAAAAATAAATTATTGGCTTCTTTAATTTTCGGCTTTTTTGTTTTCGGTCTTGTGAATGGCGCATTTGCCGTTCTTCCGATGTTTACAATGAAATACGGTCTTTCACCGGACCATTTTGAACTGCATACATCCTTTTTTACGATCGCGATCGGTGCCGGACTTCTAGTTGGAAGCTTACTTGGCTCTATTCTTGCGAAAAAGGTAAAAATGCAATATCTCATGTCGATTCCAATTCTAGTTGCAGGTATTTTAATTTTTGTCCTTGGTTCTACCCATACATTATGGTTATTTTATGTCACATCATTTGTCATTGGTACATGTATTGGTCCAGTCAACATTGTCATTGGAGGCTGGCTCCCAAGAATTGTTCACCCTCGTCTGATGGGACGCGTATCAGGGTGGGTTGATCCGCTCACCATGTTTGCACAATCAATGACACTAGGTTTAATTGCCGTGTTATTTCCAAAGCTCATCACCAATGTTTCTTACATTTATTACGGAATGGGTATTATTATTTTACTCGTTTTCCTTTTTTACTTCATTACACTGCCAAAGTTCAGCAGAGAAGCTGCTGACTTAGATGTACAGCATGAATTAAAAGGTCAGGGAGTACAATAGATGAAGCAAAAAGGGCTAAAATAATGTTTATTTTAGCCCTTTTTCTTCTTTTCAGCGTGAAGAAAACCTTTGCAGTCTAGGAAGGACGAGTACTGGCGCGGAGCGAATTTCACATTCGTGAGCACCAGCACGCAGGACTGACAAAGAATGCGAGGGTTTGTCTACACGCTGAGGACTTTCTTCTATAGAAAGTCCTTTTTTCATGGCAGTAACATAAACGACGATTATTTTTTCTGCTCATCGAAATGATTTGAAGCAAAATGAACGATTCTATCGACTGTATAAATGCTGATAAATAAGATGATAAAAAGAAGAAAAGGATGAATCGGCCGATCATCTATCATATACACAATGCCTCCAACCACAAAAGCGACCAATAAAGGCGTTAAAATATCTTTCAATCTAAACCGTCCTTTCTGTTCTCATTGACTTTGATCTTCTTATCTTACAATCAATTTCCTTTTTATGAAATAAAAGGAATGTTTATAAATGCAACATTTTTAATAAAAATTCTTTACAATATTGGAAGTTTTATAGTAATATAGTCAGGTTGGAGGTGAGGGGTATGCTAAAAAGCTATTATTTTATTCATACAAAAAATGATCAAGGACAATACGTTGTACATACAGAAGACTGCGCATTTTTAGGTGATGCAGCAAGTCGTACGTTGATTGGTCTGCACATGAACAGTGAAAGCGCCATGGATGAAGCCAAAAAAATGACGAGTGAAACTGATTTTAACGGCTGTTTTTACTGTGCTTATTCTAGCCATACGAAATAGTCCATGATCTTAAGCCATATGTTCGACAATGATTGTCTTGCATATGGTAGATTTTATCCGGCAATCCCGTTCTCATATAAGTCATTAACTACCCATTTATTTTAAAATAGGTAGTTATCTATGTTTAATAGTTCACTTTATATACATTTCACACATTCAATTTACCTTATCATCTATCCAATGAACCCAATTTCTTCTTTTCCCCTCTTATTTTAGGCTGGTATAATGCCATGAATAATATCATGTATACAATACACGCTGTCCCTATCCACTGGAAAAGACCAAATGGCTCTTTTAACCAGAAAACAGTGGTTATCACTGCTGCAAGGGGTTCGACACTTCCAATTAAGCTTGAGTCCTTCGGAGATAAATACTTCAAACTTTCGATGTAAAACCAAAAAGCGACCATCGTTCCAAATACAATGACAAATAATAAATAGATATACGCTTCAAAAGGTAATTGAGACAGATTCACCTTCCATGGAGGATAGACCAAGCTAAGGGCAGCTCCCCCTATAAGCATCGCCCAGCCAACAACAACAAGTGAATCGAATTGTTTTAACAGGTTGATTGGATATAACGTATAAAAGGACAATGCCACGGCTGATAGTATTCCCCAAAATACCGCGACAGCTGGAACAGTTAATGTGGAAACGGAACCATTCGTCAATAAGAGAAACATGCCAACCAAAGCCAATGCGACCGTCAACATATCTCTTTTTGTAAAAGTGGATTGCCGGCGAAATACTAGATACACGATAATCATGACAGGTGCTGTATACTGTAGCAATGTAGCTACCGCAGCATTCCCATGATGAATGGACACCATATAAGTATATTGAACAGCTAACATGCCCATTAGTCCAAATATCAGCACTTGAATGGCCGTACTCTTCATTTTCAACACGCCAATCAATTGCGTGCGTTCTTTCGTCATGTAATGAACAAATAAAAGCAACCCGCCTGAAATGAGCAGCCTGACAGTGACCAGCCAATGGACGTCAATTCCATATTGCTGAAACAATTTTTGTGAAACGGTTCCTCCTACTCCCCAACAGATAGCTCCTATCAGTACAAGAAAGATTCCCTTTCTCCTCTTCATTTTTATTCTCCTCAATTCTAAAAAAATCATGATAATATAGTTGATAGTAGTTCAATTTTTTACATATTGATATATCAATTGAACATAAAAATAAAAGAATATTGAGGAGAACCATGCACAATCATCATTTTCTTATTGACAACAATCTGAAAGAATTAACGGAGCATTCTACCACCACATGGCCTATTGCTCTATATCATACAAAGATTCGTGATCATATGAGCGGATATATCCCTCTTCATTGGCACGACGAATTTCAATTCGTCTTTATTTTGGAGGGAGAGGCTGAGTTTCACATTAACGAGAAGATATTGAACATTCAGCAAGGAGATGGTGTATTCATCAACAGTGGCTGATTACACATGGCAAAGGATGCAAATGGGACGACATGTACTTATATTTGTTTAAACGTTTCACCTCACTTCATCACAGCCAATGAGTTATTCACCACGTTCGTTCATCCATATATGCATGCGAGTCAAACACCTTTTATTTTATTCAACCGAAAAGACGGATGGCCAAACCGAATCTATCAATGTATACAAATCATTCAACGATTAATCGAACAAACTCCGGCATATTATGAACTCGAACTTAATATTCAGCTCATCACGATTTGGAAATGCCTTTTACAAAATCGTTTTCAACTGACATATGATGCTCGTAAGCACGATAGAAATGAACGTATGAAACATATGCTGAATTGGATTCATGAACATTATCATGAAAAGGTTCTTCTTCAAGATATCGCTCGTGAAGGACAATTAAGCCGCTCTGAATGCTGTAGATATTTCAATGATATTTTAAAGAAATCTCCTATACATTATGTGAATGAATATCGAATTCAACAAAGCCTCATTTTGCTTCAAAAGACGGACTTAAACATAACAGAAATCGCCTACCAAGTTGGCTTCAGCAGCACTAGCTATTTTATTAGTATTTTTAAAAGAGTAAAAAATACAACACCTTTATCATATAGAAAATCAAAGGCATCGTTTACATCCAACTGAAACGCCTAGTTGGAAAGGATACCGGATAAATGATGGTGCTCTTGCTAAGAAGGATTCATTCATTGTTCTTCTTCACGTTTCAGAATCATCATGAATGGCTATTGTAAATAAGAGTGATGAAAATCTAATGGTTTTTACAATAAGTCTATTTGCAATTTACTAATAAAAACGTATAATTTATACTAAGCACAGGAAGACGAAAGACAAAGGAGAGAAAAAATGGACGATTATGCTCATACTAAAGACATAGAACCTACAGCAGAAAACATCGCAAAAGCCATTTATACTGTTAACCGCCATGCTAAAACCGCACCAAATCCCAAGTTTCTTTATCTTTTGAAAAAACGTGCGCTGCAAAAACTATTGCAAGAAGGTAAAGGAAGAAAAGTGGGCCTACATTTCTCTAACAATCCCAGATATAGTCAACAACAGTCCGACGTGCTGATTGAAATCGGAGATTATTATTTTCATCTGCCACCAACCAAAGAAGACTTCGAATTTTTGCCACACTTAGGAAATTTAAATCAATCATATCGCAATCCGAAAGCGAATATGTCATTAAATCGAGCAAAACAAATACTTCAAACGTATGTCGGTTTAAAAGAAAAACCTGCCGCCACAAAACAAAAATCACATTATACAAAACCCGTCTTCAAACGGCTCGGGGAAAGTTATTTTTAAACAGAAAAAACCACTCAATGAGAGTGGTTTTTCTGTTTATGGACAAAGGGCTAAAATGTTGTTTATTTTAGCTCTTTGTCTTCTTTTCAGCGTGATAGAAAACCTTTGCAGCTCTAGGAAGGACGAGTACTGGCGCGGAGCGAATTTGACATTCGTGAGCACCAGCACGCAGGACTGACAAAGAATGCGAGGGTTTGTCTACACGCTGAAAAACCACTCGAAGCGAGTGGTTTTTTCTTTAGATAATAAAATGATCTACTTTTTCAATCAACTGATGAATTTCTGGTTTACTAATTTGATCATCTGCACCGATGGTTTCCCCTTTATGACGCAGATCGTCCGTAATTAATGAAGAGAAAATGAGAATTGGAATGGACTGTGTTAAAGGATTGTCCTTCAGCAGCTTTGTTAATCGATGTCCATCCATTTTTGGCATTTCTATATCCGTAATAATCATATCAATTTCTTCTGTCACACTAATGCCTTTACTGACAAGATCCATGACATGGTCATATGCTTGTTTCCCATCTTCAAAGGTTACAATGTTTTTATAGCCTGCCTCGGTTAATTCATTTGTTAATAAGCGCATGAGAAGCGGAGAATCTTCAACAACATACAGCTTCTTCCCTGTTCTTCTCTCGTCTTTCTCACCGTCAAACATATGATATGTGTCTACACCAGATGCGGATTCAATATCATAGATGATTTTTTCGTAATCTGGAAGGAAAATCATTTTCTCGTCAAGCTTGATGATCCCTGTTAAATGACGATCCATTCCTTGATTGAGTGCAGTTGGTTTTTCAATCTCTTCCCAGCTGACGCGGTGAATTTGTGATACCGTTCCTGTATGGAACACAAATTTCCGTTGGTTGAATTCAGTCACAATGTATTTCTCTTGTTCTGACTGATCTGACTCGACATTAAAAAAGGAAAATAGATTGATGACTGGTAAAATCTCGCCTCGTAAACTAATCATCCCTTCTACATCTTGGTGAGAGTGCGGTACAACTGTCACCTCAACTGGCTGAATAATTTCTCTTACTTTCATGACGTTAATGCCGAATTGATTTGAACCAATTTCAAACTTCACAATTTCCAATTCATTAGTACCAGAGTCAAGTAAAATTTCTTGTTTGTTTAAAGCCACGGAAATCCCTCTATTCTTCAATATAAGATTGTACTTTTTATATCGGCAGCATGGGTAAAAAGTTGACGTTTCTTTACGCTTTCTCTCGCACGAATTGATGAATCACAAGTCCTATGGCTGCAAGGATGAGCAAAGACCCTAATGCAAGACGGCTTGCGAGATTCCCATGTGCTGCAAATAGCAGTGTGACGGAGCCATAAATGATGGGACCGACGATTGAAGACACCTTTCCCGAAAACGCAAAGAGACCAAAAAATTGTCCTCGTTTTTCTTTAGGCGTCAGCTCAATAATGAGGATTCGTGATGATCCCCAGCTCGCGCCAAGTGAAATTCCAAATAAACTGCCTGCTACCCAGAAGACCCATTCAGTTGTCGCTGTCACAGCTAGAATGAGCGCCACAATTAAAATGACATACACGACTGTAATCGAGCGCTTTGCCCCGATGGCCTTTGTGACATATCCGAATAGAAACGAGCCAATGATACTTGAAATCGTGGACACAAGATAAAGCAAAATAAATTGACCTGCCGTAAAACCAATGATAATTTTTGCATAAACAGCCATCATCGCAATCGCTGTCTGCAACGCATCATTCATAAAAAAGAAAGCGATCATAAAAATAAAGGCCGGTTTGTACTGCTTCATCTCTTTAAATGTACGAATAATCTCTTTATACCCGCTGAAAAAAGACGACTTTTTCTCTTGCTGCGGCAGAGGGTGGGGATCTTTTATAATAAAGAGAAAGGGCAGAAAAAAGAGAAAGAATAAAAGGGCTGTCGGAATAAATGCTTCATGAAACTGGTCATTTCCTACAAGTAAATAAACAGAAAGGCCAACAAGTGTACCTAAATAACCGACAGCAATACCGAATCCAGAAATGAGGGGGATTTCATCCTTTGTCCCAAGATCGGGCAAAATGGTGTCATAAAAAACAAGACTAGAGTGATAGAAAAATTTGGCGATGACGAACAAGGTAACCACCACCAATAAGGAGACAGGAAGACCAAACCATTCGCTTGAGAAATCAATCCCAGCAAAGATCCCCATCATAAAGGTACAGGCAATACAAATCAGGGTAAACACCGTGATATACCGCTTCTTTTTCCCTGTACGATCAATCAGCACACCATATAAAGGCGTAAAAATGACGAGGAAAAAGCTTGCAAGTGCGTTCGCATAAGAAATAAATGTACTGGCGATTTGATCCATCCTCGCACTGTCACCTATCGTCTCCTGTAAGTAAAATGGGAAGAAAATGGTGATCATATTCGATGAAAATATCGTATTTGCAAAATCATACAATGCCCAGGCCAAAACAGGTGCTGTGAAAAAGAGCCCGAAGCTTACCCCTTTTTTCTGAACGGTCATTTTCCCTCTTTTCAATAGATTGACTCCCTTCTCTGCTTTATTTTCACTATCATTCTACTTTATGTGACGTTTCCCTCTTCCATACAAGCAATCTATACAAAAAGCACCCCTTACTATATAGCAGAGGTGCTTCTTTTCATTATTTCTTTACGACAATGGTACTTGCAATCAAGTCGTGAAGTGCTTGTTTTTTTTCTGTGAAAAACGCAATGATGTAGCCAATGAATAAGATTGGAGACAAAAAGCCTTTTGCAAAAAAGCGGCCTGTCGCGCGCCCGAATGTTATTTTTCCACCCGTTACTTTTGTCACTTTGATGCCAAGAGCCATCTTGCCAAGAGTTCCTTGCAACTTTGATGATTCCATGATCGCATAATAAAGCCAAGTCACCGCGATACCGATTAAGGTCGTTACGCCATAGAAAAAGAGAAGGCCCACAATGACTGCCCATTCTTCATCCGTGATCACCGTTGAAGAATAGTAATAGCTATCATCATACATTAAAAATGCCGCCTCAGGGCTTGAGACAAAAAAGAGTGTTGCGAGAATAAATACAATGATTGAAAATGGTACACTAATAATGACACCGTCTAAAAGATGAGCAAGAAAACGGTAACCTACTCCAGCTAGTTCAGGATGTTTTTCTTCTTGAATAGGTGCTTCTGACATGTTTGTTTCCATCCTATTTCTCCTTTATTATGTATGTTTTCTATAAATTTCTTATAATCATTCGTTATTATATCTTATGAATATCGCAAGATCAATGGAGCTTTACATTTTTACATGAATTTTAGATCATTTTTCAATGATGATTTATGTGAATAAATACTGAAAATTCACGAAAATTATGGCACATCTAGTTCTTTCAACGCCTGATTTTTTAACATTTTGTGATATTTTCCTCTCATTTCGATTCTTCTGTTGACAATCACGTTTCACATGGTACAATAGTCAAGGATTTTTTAAAGAAAGGTGTTCATGATGGGAACTGTCGTACTATTAAAGAACAACGAAATGACTGTGATTGAAGATATTTGCGAAGCTGATTTTTTAGATATGAAACATGGTTTATCAAATGAAGATGCTGCTTATATCTCTTGGTATGAAGATTACGATACTGCTTATGGATATTGATTTCATTTCATAGATGAAGCGTAAAAAAAGGCGATACAACCTTCAAAGAGGTGGTATCGCCTTTTTTACGTTTGTGTGCTTCTTTCACTTTCAGGTTCTACATGAATAAAGATTTGTGCATGCGGAAACGCCTGCTGGATGTTCTCTTCAATTCGATCACATAATTGGTGAACATCTTCAATGGTTGTTTTTCCATGAACAATCAAATGGAAGTCAATATATTCTTCAGCACCGGATCGTCTTGTTCGAAAGTCATGATATTCAATGAATTCTTGGCTGAATGTTTGAATGATGGCCTCTATCGCTTGTTCTTCTTCCGGGGTTAACCGGGCGTCGACAAGCGGCGGGAAGGCTTCCTTCATGAGTTTAAATGCTTCACGCATAATATAGAGCGCTAGCACCATTCCAATAATCGGATCGAGGAAATACCAGTCCGTTAATGCAACAAGCAATAAACTAATGGCAACCCCTAGTGACGTAAACACATCTGTTAAAAGATGCAGTGCATTCGATTTCATGGCAACAGAATGTACTCGCTCTGCCTCTTTGTTCACAACTCTTGACACAACAAAATTGATAAGTGCGCCGATCAGCATGACCACAATACCAAGTACCGGCAGTTTAACAGGCTCTGGATGCATTAATTTATGAACACATTCATAAATGATCCAAATCCCAGCAACAAAAATCAACAAAGTTTCAATCGTTCCAGAAATATTCTCAACTTTCCCATGTCCATAAGGATGTTTTGAATCTGCCGGCTTTCTTGAAATACGAACAGAGATAAATGCAATAAATGAGGCCATTAAATCGAGAAAAGAGTGAATGGCTTCTGATAAAACCGCAACAGATCCAGTTAAAACCCCTACAATGATTTTAAGGACCACAACAAACGTATTACTTATGACGGATAAAAAGGCTATTTTCGATGTCTTTGCTGATTGATCCATCTATTATCGTCCTCCTTCAGGAGATCGTATGCCTGTGAAAGCAATTCCCATGACTTGATTCTCTCGTTCTTTCAGTTTATACCGTTTTGCCTTATTCTAATCATCTTAAGCAGTGCTGTATTTTCCGAGCAGGTTACGCTATAATAAATGTTGCTCTTTCTTCATATATCACTCATGCTGTGATGGATAGGAGAATAGACTACATATAACGATATCCGAAGCCTTTCCGCAGGTGACATTTATGCAGTGAATGGTAAAATAGGATAAAAACATAAATTTTTAAGGTGATGAGAAATGGAGCATTTGCTGAATCCAAGAGTAAAGGATATTGAAATTTCAGGCATTCGAACATTTTCAAATCTCGTATCTTCATATGAGGATGTCGTTTCATTGACCATAGGTCAGCCCGATTTTTATACGCCGCATCATGTCAAAACAGCTGCCAAAACAGCCATTGACGAGAATTTCACCTCGTATACTCATAACGCTGGGTTTTTAGAGCTAAGACAAGCGATCCAGCAATACATCAAAAAGAAAGTCCATCTTGATTATGATGCAGAGACAGAAATCATTGTGACAACAGGTGCGAGTCAAGCAATTGATGCTGCGTTTCGAACCATTTTGACTGAAGGCGATGAGGTCATCCTGCCCGGCCCTGTGTACCCTGGCTATGAACCGATCATTCGGATGTGCGGTGCGGTGCCCGTGCATATCGACACAACAAATGCCGGTTTTAAATTAAATGCCAAGCTGATTGAAGATGCATTAACGGAAAAGACAAAGTGTGTTGTCCTTCCATACCCTTCAAATCCAACTGGGGTCACGCTATTAGAAGAAGAATTGAAAGAAATTGCACAGCTTCTTGAAGGAAAGGATATTTTTATTCTATCTGATGAAATTTATAGTGAGCTGACATTTGATCGTCCACATCATTCCATTGCTTCTTTCTTAAAGGAACAGACGATTGTCATCAATGGACTGTCAAAATCTCATAGCATGACCGGATGGAGAATCGGCTTTTTATTTGCTTCCGCTCCTATTGCTAAACATGTATTAAAAGTACATCAATATAACGTGTCTTGTGCCTCGGCTATCTCACAAAAGGCGGCACTTGAAGCAGTGACAAACGGTGTGGATGATGCACTAATCATGAGAGAGCAATATAAGAAAAGACTCGACTATGTATATGATAGACTCATTTCTATGGGGCTTCCGGTCATTAAGCCTTCCGGCGCTTTTTATATTTTCCCTTCCATTGAATCGTTTGGGATGAGTTCATTTGATTTTTGCATGGAGTTGTTAGAAAGTACAAAACTTGCGGTCGTACCTGGTTCTGCTTTCTCTTCACTTGGAGAAGGATATGTGCGCCTTTCCTATGCATATTCACTTGAAACGTTAAAAGAAGGACTTGACCGTCTCGAACAATTTGTACTTGAAAAGCGTTCCATACAATCAATAGACGGATGAAACAACGGCTCTCTTGCCGTTGTTTTTATTTTGCGGGAAACATGATGTGAAACACAGTCCCTTTCTCTGGATGGCTATCTACCCGGATGGTTCCGTTGTGATTTTCTAAAATATTAAATGTCACCATGAGCCCAAGCCCTGTTCCCTTTTCTTTTGTCGTTAAAAAAGGTTCGCCGATCCGCTTCATGACCGATTCAGGAATACCAATTCCTTCATCTCTAATCGTGACAAGTATCCCTTCTTTTTCGGCTTTGGCGGTAATGTCTACCTTCCCTCCGTCTGGCATGGATTCGACGGCATTTTTGATTAAATTGATAAACACCTGCTTCAGCTGGTTTTGATCCCCATTCATCAGGAGATCCTCCTCAATATCACTTGTGTTCATCAAAATTCCATTTAAGTTGGCCTGTGTTTCTAGCAGAGCGGTGACTTCGCTAATGATTTTTTTCAAATCAAGCGTCTGCATGGATGCTGTTTGCTGCGGCTTCGCAAGCATTAGTAGCTCACTTAAGATGATTTCAATCCGGCTCAGCTCAGAGAAGACAATTTCAAAATATTGATCACGGTCTTTTGTTTTTGGTTTAATGAGCTGTAAAAAGCCCTTAATCGCCGTCAGTGGATTCCTTATTTCATGTGCAATGCCTGCTGCCAATTGACCTGCGATTGATAATTTTTCAGAGCGCAGCATGAGTTCTTCTGTTTGTTTTCGTTCAGATATATCTCTTAAAATAATTTGAACGGCTGTTTCACCAAAAAATGTGGTAGGGATACAAACCATTTCTGTATAAATCAACCGGTGTTTAAACGTATGGCAGCTCATCGTCACAATCTCAGAATCTGATGCTCTTTCGATAATACGTGATATGCTCTTTTTGACTTTTTGCTGATCACATGAATGGATTTGATGAAAGATATCTTTTCCGATTAATTTATCGTAATGTTCGGCTTCAAATAATTTAATACCTGATTCATTCATAAATACCCATTTATGATCGTGGATGACGGCGATGGTATCAATGGAATTTTGGATAAGCAGCTGATACCGCTCTCTACTTTTTTGAAGAACGGTTTGAAATTTTTTACGGGAAGAGATGTCCACTAATAGTAAAAGTTCTGCCCGTTGATTTTGATAAATTGCCGGAGATGACTTCACTTCAATATGAATCATGCTCCCGTCTTTCCTTTTCCATATTTGTTCAATCATTCCGACTGGAAGGCCTTGCTGCAGTCTTTTGATTCGGCTTCTCACAATGTCATGGTACTCCTCGGCAATAAAATCAAACGCAGACTTTCCGATCATTTCATCTTTTGTACATACACCCATTAATTGCAGCATCGCATCGTTGGCATACACAATTTTCCCAAGCGCCGTAATACATAACGGATTTGGCAGCATGGCAATCAGATTTTCAGCTTCACTGACATCTTGGAAAGCCGGTAGACTGCCTAAAGACTGTTCTGACACTTCTGTTGGTTGAAATGCTGCTTTTTGAGGCTCTGTATTCATTACCCTCATTTTCAGGATCATTTCTCTACTCAAATCGTTGTCTAACCCATCACAAGCAACAAAATCAATGCTTGCTTCTACCCATACAGCTGTAAGATCACTTCTAAGCAGTCTAAAGTGGCAAATCTCTAACATGTGCTGATTATAGAAATAACTTTCGACGAGAAATTGATCTTCGGTATGAACAAAGTCTTTCAAAAAACACCCTAGTAAATCCTTTTGTTCATAGAGCAAAAGCTGCTTACAATTGGAAGAAATGTAGAGAAAGCGGCCATTAGAAGAAAGAACGGCATGTAAATCAATATTCGAGTACAGCTGATTCGAATCTTTCATTTTTTGTTCCATCGTCGTCCGACCCTCCTTTAATTTTTTTAGGGTTGTCCTTAGTTTGATGTATAAAAAGGATTCGCTAGAAAAACCGTATTTTCCTCCCAATCTCGTGTGAAACGTCCATATTTTCAGCAAAAAGGAGCACTTTCTCTTGCTGTGCTCCCTGCTGTTTATTGCTTTTCATATTTCTTTTGTAATTCAACGTACTTATCAACAATTTTACTTGGAATGGTTTTAATGACAGGATCTTTATCTGATACATACGGTGTGACGACACTAAATGCCACTTTCGGATTGGAAGAAGGATAATATCCTCCAAAGGTTAAATTGTACGTGGCATTCCCCCACCAGCTCCGGTTGGCACCATAGTAGAAGGTTTGGGCTGTACCCGTTTTCCCTGCGACATCATGCTGACCGAACCGGCCAGCGGCAGTCCCGCCTGTTGATGTGACCATTTTTAGTCCCATTTTGACGCGGTCGATATCTGCTTTCGAGTTGTTAATGGTGTTCAGCACCTTCGGCTCATATTTCTTCACAACAGGACCTACTTCTTCCTTATTCGTTGGGAAGTGAACACTTTTCACCACTCTTGGCTGAATACGGTTACCTCCATTTGCGATGGTCGACATGTATTGTGCAACTTGAAGTGGTGTATACGTGTCATACTGGCCAATCGCTTCATCAAGTAAGAGTCCGCCGACTGTCTTAGGATGCGTCTGCATTCCGCTTGATTCCTGCGGCAAATCGATGCCTGTTTTTACGCCAAGACCGAATTGCGCATAGTAGTTTCTCATTTTTTGTAAGTGTTCAGGTCTTGCCGGTAATGGCCCATTCTTTTGGTAGGTGATCCCTGCCATTCTCATCGCTACATGAAACATATAGACGTTTGAACTTTTTTGTAGCGCTCGAAGATCATTAACCCAGCCAAGATTGGTATATGATTTCTTCGGTTTTCCATTTCCCGCAAAATACAGCGGTGTATCCGTATAGGATTGGTTGTGTGACATGCCATCTTGATAACCAGATAGGACAGTAGCTCCTTTGACAACAGAGCCCATTTCATACTGTGTCGTAAATGTTCCGATCGCATAATCTGTGACGTCCCTGCCGTCCATTTTCTTCCCTGACATCGCGAGAACATCACCTGTGTTAGGGTCCAGCATCACAACAAAGGCACGGTCCATCATATAGTTTCTTGCACTAGCAGATCTTAGCTCTGACTCAACGATTTTGTCGACTTCCTTTTGCAGCTCCATATCAAATGTGAGTGCAAGGTCAAGTCCTCTTCGTCCTTCTGTCCGCTTGATTTCATCAAGCAGTTTGCCGCCGACCTGTGTATATTGAACAGTTGCTTTTTCTGGATTGAGAAAATCTTCATATTGATATTCTAAATAACTTTTTCCTACTCGGTCATTTCTCGAGTAACCTCTTGCCATATAGTAATCTTCACGCTCTTTTATAATGCCTTGCTCTGGGGTGGTGACACCGCCAAGGACATTATAAAGGGTTTTTTCATACGGATATTTCCTTGTCCAGTCATTGATGACATTTACACCAGGCAGTTCATCAAGATGCTCTGATACAAGTGAGATCTCTTCGTATGTCAAACTTACGGATGATGTCTGTTTTGATTCTTTAGTTTCATCAAGCAGCGCAACTTTTTCGTCCCCTTTTTTCTCTTCGTTCGGGTCCATCGCTTTCACGATTTGAGGTTCAAAGGCATATCCGCCTGTAAACCTGCGATAGATCGCTGCAACTGCTTTTTCCTCTGCATCTTTTTCGATCGCCTTGACTTCTTTCTTAGGCACACGCTCTACTTGAAGAGGATAGACATCTTTTGCTTTAAGATTCTTTTGCTCTGTTTTTGAAATGAGCTTATCCGCTTCTTCCGGATGGCTTGCCAGCCAAAAATCTCGAATGTCACGCTCTCTCAAAAAATCTGTATCCATTTTTATATAAGTCGCAAGTTTTCTTGCTACTTTAATCTTATCCTCCGCTTTCACACCGCTTTCTGATGTATAAACGATGGCAGGTACACTTTCGTTATCAACAACGACCCTTCCTCTCGCGTCATACATTTTTCCTCTTGGAGACGGGTATGATGCTGTTTTGACTTCAGTTCGGTTGGCTTGCTTTTTATAATCCTCACCATTGACGATTTGCAGCACGCCGAGCTTGATGACAAGTCCAGCAAATAAACTAAATACAGCGAAGAAAAAGAGATTAATTCTCCAGGCGTTCCGGCGCTTCATTTTTTTCTGCTCGGCAGCACCTTGATGCTGTTTCTCTCCCACTTATGTAGCTCCTCTCATCCTTTCAATCTTTTACAATTACCACTCATTATTGTAACACTTTTGTAATAGTTGTTACAGCGAAACAAGTGAAAAAAAGCTGTCAATCCCTATTCTGCAAAAAAATATACTAACACTTTAAAATATTGGTATGTTTATGTCGTTTTCTTTAAATAGAAAGATTCTCCATTCATTGATATAAGGAGACTCTTTCTATGACTTTAACAAAAATGACAAATGGGCGTTGTCAATGGAGGATGCTGGTACGTTTATAACAAAAAGTCCATGTTATGATTTTCTGTGAGAAAACAAAACAAAGATTTTAGGAGGAGTTACAAAATGAAAAAGAAATCATTCATTTTTTCAGCGCTGACAGCTGCTGCATTGATCACGTTCACTGGAGGGCATTCAGCTGATGCGAAAGAGCTTAACCTGAAACAAGTCATAAACGTACAGCATCAAGCCATTGATCTTCATACATTAGCTGCAAAATTACATATCTCTTCAGATGTAAACAAGCTAAGCACTTCAAATCAAAAAGAGATCGAAGCTCTATTAAACAAGCTGATCAAAAGTGGTCAACCTGTTACTGGTACAAAAGTGGTGAAAGAAGTAAACAAAGCAAAAAATGAGCAAAAACAAGAATCAGTGAAAAAACCAGCTACTTCTAAACCAAGCACACCAGCAAAAGAAAACACAACGAACAACAGCTCAAAATCTGATCAAAAAGACACAACTGCAACAAAAGCAGACAGCAGCTTAAATGCATTTGAACAAGAAGTGGTTGAGCTGACAAATAAAGAGCGTGCAAAACAAGGCTTAAAAGCTCTTTCTGTTGATTCTAAATTAAGCAAATCTGCTCGCGCTAAATCACAAGATATGAAAGATAAAAACTATTTCTCTCATACAAGCCCAACTTACGGATCTCCATTTGATCAAATGAAACAATTTGGTATCACGTACAAAACAGCAGGTGAAAACATTGCGCAAGGTCAAAGATCACCTCAAGAAGTAGTAACAGCTTGGATGAACAGTGAAGGTCACAGAGCGAACATTTTAAACAAAAACTATACACATATCGGTGTAGGTTATGTGAAATCTGGTAACTACTGGACGCAGCAATTCATCGGAAAATAAGATCAAAAAAACCTGTCTCTATTTGGGACAGGTTTTTAGTTTGTCTTCTTTTTTCAGCCATGTGAGGGCTTGTTTACACGCTACAAACTGTTCCACCTAGGCGGGGCAGTTTTTTTATTTCACCCATAATTTATAGATGCTTTGTGTTCCGCTGTTTTCTTCGCCCTGTTCGCTGAGCTTTTCATATAATGACTTCGCTAGTGAAAGGCCTGGCATCTCTTCTCCCATCAGCTCTGCTTCTTCAAGTGCAATGCCCATATCCTTAATAAAATGCTTCACATAAAATCCTGGCTCGAAATCACCTTTCAGCATTCTTGGTGCAAGGTTTGACAAAGACCAGCTGCCGGCTGCTCCTGTTGTGATGCTTTTAAGTACCTGCTCTGGATCAAGTCCTGATTTTTCCGCATAAGCCATTGCCTCTGCCACACCTACCATCCCTGCTGCGATAGCAATTTGATTACACATTTTTGTATGCTGACCACTTCCTGCAGGTCCTTGATATTGAATATTTTCTCCCATTTGCTGAAATAGCGGCAGGCACGCTTCATAGGCTGCTTTTTCTCCACCAATCATGATGGCCAGCGTGCCGTTTTGGGCTCCAACGTCTCCGCCAGAGACCGGCGCATCTAATGCAAATAGTCCTTTTTCCTTCGCTTTCGCTTCAATTTCTTTTGCCAGCTGAGGTTTCGATGTGGTCATATCAATGAGGTATGTACCAGGCGCAGCATGTTCCACGAGTCCATCTTCTCCTAAATAGACTTCTTCTACATCTGATGGATACCCGACCATTGTGATGACGGCATCTGCCTCCTTTGCGATCTCCTTTACGGTCGATTTCCAAAGAGCACCTTTTTGAACCAATGTGTCTGCCTTTGCTTTTGTTCTTGTATAAACGAGAACTTCGTAGCCAGCATCCATTAAATGCCCTGCCATACTACGTCCCATTACACCGATTCCAATAAAACCAACTGTTTTGATTTGTGCCATCAAGAATTCCTCCTTATAGAGACTTTGTCAATCCACCATCAATGATGAGGGTTTGACCTGTCATATATGTATTGGCTTCAGATAAAAGAAAAGCCGCATATGCTGCAAATTCCTCTGGCTGTCCGTAACGGCCCAGCGGAATCATACGTTCAGCTTGTGCTTTGATCTCTTCAACCGATTGTTGCTCCTCTTGTGCACGGTGTTTGTCCAACTGTTTCACGCGCTCTGTTTCAATTTTCCCCGGGGCTAAGGTATTGATCAAAATGCCATCTTTGGCAAGCTCCTGGGCAGCTGTTTTTGTCCAGCCGGTAATGGCAGGTCTAAATGTATTCGACAGCATCAAGCCTGGGATCGGTTCTTTGACCGACATAGATGCAATATTTAACACGCGTGCACCTTGTTTTTTTAAATACGGCAAGGCTTCTTTTAATAACCGTATATAGCTGAGTAAATGAAGCTGAAATGATTCCATCCAATCTTCATCTGTTAAGGTTTCAAGTGTTCCTGTTTGAGGGCCGCCTGTATTGTTCACTAGTATATCAAGACGTTTTTCATCACCTGCTGCTGCGACGACAAGCGCTTTAATTTGCTCGGCATCTGATACATCACATACTTGATACGTCAGCTTCCCTTTTACAAGCGGGGATAATTCTTTGACCGCTTCTTGCAGCGTTTGCTCATGTCTTCCCGAGAGCATCACATCTGCTCCCTCTTTTGCAAGATGAAAGGCAATGGCTTTACCGATACCTTGACTGCTTGCAGCGACCAATGCTTTTTTTCCAGATAGATTAACATGCATGTTGGCGTCCTCCTCTGTTCATATTTTATCATACAAAAAGAACCTTGCTCACATGGCAAGGTTCTTTTCTGCAAGATTATAGTTTAAACCGATTGACTGCCTGACGCAGTGCCTGACTTGATTCGTTCAACATTTCTGTTGATGTTTTCGTTCTTTCTAAAGCTTGTACTTGTTCGTCTGTGGAAGCATGTACTTCCTCAGCTGAAGCTGCGGATTCTTGTGAAATGGCCGCAATACTTTGAATGGAATCATTCATTTTCTGCTGTTCTTCAGTCATTTCATTGATTTGTGTATGAATGCTGTCAATGGAGCCGACAAGTGCCTGCATTTCCATTGTGATACTGCTGAGTGCCTCTCCTGTTGAATTGATGGCATCACCTTGTTCTTCATTCATTTTGCTTGCTGCTGTCATCGCTTCAGCTGCCTTTTTCGATTCATCTTGAATGAGTTTTACGGTTTCACTAATATGTTTCGTTGATTCCGCAGATTGTTCAGCCAGCTTTCTGACTTCTTCTGCAACAACAGCAAATCCTCTTCCGCTTTCTCCTGCTCTCGCTGCTTCAATACTTGCATTCAGTGCGAGTAAATTCGTTTGATCTGAGATTTCAGAGATCGCTGTTACGACGTTTTCAATATTTTTCGTTTTATGCTCAAGGTCAAGCAGCATTTGCTCTACCTTCTTCGATTCTTCATTCGCTTGTGTTGATTTTTGGACGAGCAGACCAAGAGCATCAAGTCCTCTATAGCTTGCATCTTCCGATGATTTTGAGTTGGTTTGCATTTGCGTGGCAAGCTCACCCATATGACGAACTTTTTCATACAAATGCTCTGATTTTTCATTAATGGTTTCCGCTTCTGATGCTTGTTTCGTCGCTCCTACAGCGACCTCTTGAATAGCCGTTGCAATCTGTTCACTAGATAGCAAGGTCTCGTTTGAAATTTGTGTCACTTCATCCGTTGATTTCACAACCTGATCTGAAGACTCTTTCACTTTTTCAATTAAATCCCTGATGCCTTCAGTCATTTGATTAAAGCTTTTCGTCAGGAAACCTATCTCATCCTGAGACTTCGACTCAAGCGAGCTGGTTAAATCGCCTTCAGACACTTTACGAACATGCTCGATGAGGCGTTTAATTGGTGTTGTAATGCTTCTAGCCAATAAGTAGCTGAGAATCATGGCAAGTATAATGGCAATGACAGAAATAATGATACTTGTCTGATTCATTTGTTCAGTGATCCAAAGAAGTTTCTTTTTCTCGAAGCTCACACCGATCGTCCAGTTTGCCTCTTTAATTTTTGAGATGACGGTCAGCTGTTTGTCATCATCAATACCCGAGTTGTCGATCGCTTTTTTCACAGAAGCGACTTTTGAGATATTTTTTCCTTGCTCTGTTGGATGTGCCAAAATGGTCCCTGTGCCGTCAACTAAGAAAGCCGTTCCCATATAAGGAATCTTTTGTTCTTTTATATAAGACTGAATGGAAGCCAGTTTC
This sequence comes from Bacillus sp. 005/A4HT-01/001, assembly GCF_004634445.1. Classification (NCBI taxonomy): domain Bacteria; kingdom Bacillati; phylum Bacillota; class Bacilli; order Caryophanales; family Bacillaceae; genus Bacillus; species Bacillus sp. 005/A4HT-01/001. The sequence goes on along the minus strand of NZ_SEIZ01000003.1, from coordinate 327,713 downwards.
AAGTCAAGTCCAGCGACACCGACTACTTTCCCGTTTCGTACGATCGCCTTCGTGGCTGAAACGACCATTTCATTTGTTGCTTTATCAATGTACGGATCTGTCCATAGGACTTCGTCAGGCTTTTCAGCTGCTTGAATATACCAGTCTCGTTTAGACGGATCATACCCTTCACCAAAATCGGACTCCGGGAAAGCGAACATTTTACCATCACTTGTTCCTATATAGGCAAGCGAGATGAGTTCATCCTGCTCCTGCAATCCTTTTAATTCATCGTTTTCAAATGCCAATGTCTGCTTTGTTTGTTTCTGTGCAAAATCTTCAGTAAGTGTACTTGTTGCCAATTTGTTAATCGTATCACCGTAATTCTCAAGCTTTAGTGCTATGATGTCTCTCATGCTTTCTGCCGTTGCTGCTGTCGTTGTTTTCGCATCTCGTTCAATCAATGGTCTTAATACTAAATTGGAACCCACTTGAACTGCGACAACGGTTAAAATTAAAATAACTGAGATGAAAACAGCTATTCTCACTTGAAGTTTCTTAAACATCTCATCACCCCTACATCCTACTTTCGCATCTTAATGTGTATATCGGCAAAATTGGTACCGCATTCAATAGTTGTAAGAAAATTTAAATAGAAAAAACAAGCCATAATGACTTGTTTTAAGTAAAATATTCAATTTTTGCAGACGGAAAGTACTGTTCGATATATGATTCTAATGTCTGTCTAAGTTCTTGTTCTTCATCTTTTTGATAGATATATTTTCCAATTCCATATCTACCCCACTTATATCTTCTCTTTTCTTCATCTAGTTCTAGTTTTGTTTTCGGATAGTTTTTTTGGATGACACGCTTCGCCGGTTTTGTAAAACGGTGCTGAATCATTTCAAAGGTGATATCTTGTCTCACTTCTTCAGGGAGAGCTGCATCGAGTTTTTCAAATAGGACTTTATAGCCCTCTTGCCACCCTTCATGAATGTAAATAGGGGCAATAATAAAGCCAAGTGGATAGCCTGCTTTTGCTACCTTTACAGCCGCTTCAATCCGCTGATCGAGTGGTGATGTTCCGGGTTCGAAATATTTAATGACATAATCGGCATTGATACTAAAGCGGAATCTTGTTCGCCCATTGTGTTTTGCGTCTAACAAATGGTCTACATGATGAAATTTCGTAACAAAGCGTAGTTTGCCAAGATCGGTTTGACCAAAGTATTCAATCGCTCGTTTGAGTGTGTGAGTCAAATGGTCAATTCCTACGATATCGGATGTACATGAAGCTTCAAATCGCGTGATATCAGGTGCACGCTCGTTCATGTACTGTTCAGCCTGATCTAAGATCTCTTCTACATTGACGTACGTACGAATATACGGCTTACTCCCCATCGTCGTTTGCAGGTAGCAATAATGGCAATGCCCCATGCATCCTGTCGCAAACGGAATGGCATATTCTGCAGATGGTTTAGATGTATCAAATTTTAAGGTTTTTCTCACGCCGATAACGAGCGTCGACTTTGCATTACGGTACTTTTGCAAATCATTTTTCCCCGGAATATTTCTCACTTGGTTGTGTGAGGTTGTTTCTCTAATTTCAATTCCCATGCCTTCAAACTTTTCTTTCAGCTCTTGTCCTAATGGGTACTCTAGCGCCCGAGGTTCAATATACACAAGCTGGGGAACGAACGGTTTGATCATAATTAGCACATCCTTACCTTATAGGTTCATATCGTTACTTTAACCTCTCAGGATGGCTTCTATCCTTTCTAAAATCTCCCTTATTCAAACAGATCTTGATAAAGGGCTTCTGCTTCTTCGTATGTTGGAAATACGGCATCATCAGGGGCTAATGGGTGATATGTTTCAAGTAGAAATAGCGCAAGCTCTTGCTCATTGTAAGGGTGTGAAACGATTTCCGCTTCTTTAATTTGTGCGACATTGGCTGCATGTGGATTTCGATAAATGACATATACTTGATCACCCGGCTTATAGTTAGAGAAAGACAAACTGGTCACCTCCATTTTTTATGTTAGGATGCCCTTCTCTGCAAGCGATATGACTGATTATGATAAAATTCGACAAAAAAACCAGACAGTTTGACCTGTCTGGTTTACATCACCTAGTTATGTTGAAACGTTTTTTTCACGAAATCAACCACTTCTTCAGTTGTACTCAGTGATAAGATATGCTCTTTAAATGATGCAGCTTCTTCCTTAGAAAGCTTGCTTAACTGCGTTCTTGCTGGAAGAATCGATGTTGCGCTCATTGAAAATTCATCTAATCCTAATCCCAGTAGGAGCGGGATTGCGATTTCATCTCCTGCCATCTCACCGCACATGCCAACCCATTTACCTTCTTTATGCGCTGCTTCAATCACAAGCGTTATGAGGCGTAAAATAGCTGGATTGTATGGCTGGTAAAGATAAGACACTCGTTCGTTCATTCGATCAGCAGCCATTGTGTATTGAATCAAATCATTTGTTCCAATACTGAAGAAATCTACTTCTTTTGCAAATTGATCTGCGATAACAGCTGTTGATGGAATTTCTACCATCATTCCGATTTCAATGGAATCAGATACTTCTGTACCAGCAGCAACCAATGCTTCTTTTTCTTCAAGTAAAATAGCTTTTGCTTCTCTAAATTCTGATAACGTCGCGATCATAGGGAACATGATTTTCAAGTTTCCATATGTACTTGCACGAAGTAACGCGCGTAGCTGTGTTCTGAAAATCTCCTGCTCTTCAAGGCAAAGGCGGATCGCTCTATAGCCAAGGAACGGGTTCATTTCTTTTGGAAGCTGCAAGTAAGGAAGTTCTTTATCGCCACCAATATCTAGTGTGCGGACAACCACAGCTTTGCCTTCCATCTTCTCTAAAACGGTTTTATACGCATCGAACTGCTCTTCTTCTGTTGGGAGCTGATCTCTGCCCATGTATAAAAATTCTGTACGGTACAATCCAACTGCTTCGCCGCCATTTTCAAGTACACCTTTCACATCTTCAGGTGTTCCAATATTCGCAGCTAACTCTACGTGAACGCCGTCTTTTGTGACCGTTGGCTGGTCAACAAGTTTCGCCCATTCCGCTTTTTGAGCTAAGTAGTCTTCATGCTTTTTTTGATACGCTTTCACTTCATCTTCAGAAGGCTGAATGATGACGTCTCCACTAATACCATCAACAATGATCAGATCATTGTTTTCCACCGTTTTTGTTGCTTCTTTTGTCCCAACAACTGCTGGAATTTCCATTGATCTAGCCATAATCGCTGAGTGAGAAGTACGACCACCGATATCTGTCGCAAAACCTTTGACGAATTGTCTGTTCAGCTGAGCTGTATCAGAAGGTGTTAAATCTTCAGCAATGATAATGACTTCTTCAGAAATCATACTTGGGTTTGGAATGTCAACGCCTAGCAAATGACCAGTGACACGTTTTGTAACGTCGCGAATATCCGCTGCACGTTCTTTCATGTATTCATTGTCCATTGCTTCAAACATTGTAACAAACATTGTTGCTGTTTCTTTTAAAGCAAATTCAGCATTTACTTTATCCGATGTGATTTTATCCTTCACTGGGTTGAGCAGCTCTGGATCACTTAACACAAGAAGGTGTGCAGAAAAGATATCTGCTTTGTCTTGGCCAAGCTCTTTTAGCGCATGTTCTTTAATTGCTTCAAGTTCTTGTTTAGAAACATGAATTGCTTCTTCAAAACGCTTCACTTCTGTCTCTGGATCATTGATGTCTTTTTGGTGAACTGTTAAATCTGGTTCTTCCAGACGATATGCTTTTGCAATCGCAACGCCTGCTGAAGCACCGATTCCTTTCAGTTGTTGCATTACTCGCCTAGGCCTTCACTTTTCATTGTGTCTTTAAGTGCAGCAAGTGCATCATTTTCATCAGAACCAGAAGCAGAGATTGTGATTGTAGCACCTTTCGCAATTCCTAGAGACATTACACCCATAATAGATTTCAGGTTCACTGTTTTACCATTATATTCTAAGTTGATATCAGCATCATATTTACTAGCAGTTTGTACAAGAACTGTTGCAGGACGTGCGTGAATTCCAGAATCTGCAGTTACTTTGAATGTTTGTTGAGCCATTTTTATCAATCTCCTTTTTATACATTTCATACATCCACAATATTATATCATACTGCCGAGCTTGTCATCTAACAAGAACGGCAGTTATGAAAATTATTTTGAAATTTTCATGATGTTTTCTTGGCCAGCTTTGATTTCACCGGATTCTTGAAGGTCAATAAATTGTCCTTCACTTAAGTTTGTAAATACAATTGGTGTCATTAAAGATGGTACTTCTGACTTAATTTTATCAATATCAACCTCTAAAAGTTTTTGACCGATTTCTACTTGATCTCCCTCTTGTACAAATGCTTCAAATCCTTCTCCTTTGAGGCTGACTGTATCAATCCCGAAGTGAATCAAGATTTCAAGTCCACCATCAGACTGGAGGCCGATGGCGTGTTTTGTTGGGAACACATTTAAGATTTTTCCTCTTACTGGTGAAACCACTGTTCCCTCTTTTGGCAAGATAGCAAAACCGTCACCCATCATTTTCCCTGAGAATACTTGATCTGGCACATCTGTAATTGGATGCAGCTCCCCTGTAATTGGTGAAGCAAACGTTTCTTCCCCTTGTTCGTTTTGAAGCGGTTTTGCAATGACTTCTTCAACCTGCTGACTGACTTCTTCTTTTGCAGAAGGGTCTTTCGCTGGTCGAGGTGTGCGCCCTGCAATAATGTCTTGCATTTGTGTTTTTAAATTATCAGAGCGTGGTCCAAAGATGGCCTGGATGTTATTCCCTACTTCAAGGACACCTGAAGCGCCAAGCTTTTTCAAGCGGTCTTTATCCACTTTTTTCTGATCATTTACAGTGACACGTAAACGCGTAATACAAGCATCTAGGTGTTTAATGTTTTCTTGGTCACCCATTGCTTCAAGAATTTCATAAGGTAAGTCATCGCCTTTTCCAGATTGAGCGCTGCTTGCACCGTCAGCTGCTTCATCTTCTCGTCCTGGCGTTTTCAGATTAAACTTGCGAATCGCAAATCTGAATCCGAAGTAGTAAATGACAGCCAGTACGAGACCGACTGGAATAACAAGCCACCAAGCGGTTCTATTTGGCAGGATACCAAATAGGAAGAAGTCGATTAACCCTCCTGAGAAGGTCATCCCGATTTTCACGTTTAGAATATCCATTATCATAAAGGATAATCCAGCGAATACACAGTGAATCGCAAATAATATCGGTGCAACAAACAAGAATGAGAATTCAAGCGGTTCAGTGATCCCTGTTAGGAAAGAAGTAAGGGCCGCTGACCCCATAATTCCTGCTACAAGTTTTTTATTCTTAGGTTTTGCTTCATGGTAAATCGCAAGTGCTGCTGCTGGAAGTCCAAACATCATGAACGGATATTTCCCTGTCATGAATGTCCCGGCTGTCAGCTGAACACCATCTTTGATTTGCGCCATGAAAATACGCTGGTCACCACGGATAATATCTCCTGATAAGCTCTTATAGCTAAAAAATTCATACCAGAATGGTGCGTAGAATATGTGGTGCAGACCAAACGGAATTAATGAGCGTTCAATGACACCGAATACAAAGGCAGCCAGCGGCTCATTCGCTGCAAGCAGTCCAGTTGAAAATGAGTTCAATGCACCTTGGATTGGCGGCCAAATGACGAGCATCAAAAGCCCTAAAATAAGTGCTGAAATCGACGTAACGATTGGAACAAAACGCTTACCAGCAAAGAAGCCAAGATATTGCGGGAGCTCAATTTTGTAAAATTTATTAAACATATAAGCGGCTAATACCCCGACAATAATCCCGCCAAAAACGCCGGTAGACAAGGTCGGTATGCCGAGCATATTCACATACGCTGGATGACTTTCCTTAAAGAACTTAGCCAATTTGATTGAATCGGATGGAATGGAACCGTTGGCCATTAATACGGCACTCATCGTTACGTTCATGACAAGGTAACCGATGATCGCGGCAATCCCTGCCACACCGTCTCCATTGGCAAGACCGATGGCAACCCCTACAGCAAATAGGAGTGGAAGATTCGAGAAGACAATATTCCCCGCATTCTCCATAACACTAGCAACAAGCTGAATTGTATCATTGCTTAAAAATTGAGCGACATCAATCAGCTGCGGATTTTGCATCGCATTTCCGAGTGCTAGTAAAATACCAGCAGCAGGAAGGATCGCAACTGGAAGCATAAGTGCTCGTCCAATTTTTTGCAACACACCAAAAAGTGATTTAAACACTGGTTGAACCTCCTTTTGTTTTCGCTTACAACATACATTTCAATCACATATTGACGTACATTTCATAATTAACCGTTTACATTTCACTTTCAGAACACAAAAAAGACATGGTGATATAAGGTTGCGCAAATAACAGGATCTTATCCTGTATTTACCTTAAGTCACTCATGCCTGATCGAATCAGTTACACGTTTCAAGGAAACTATGAAATTTTATTCGTCAATCTGTACAGGTGAAGTGTCAAATAGACAGCTTCGGCATCTTGTACAGGTTTTTTCAATGCATGTTGCAAAATTTTGATCATTTTCCAAGCAGTATTGTAGCATAAAGGATATTCATTTTTCAATAGATGAAGCAACTTTTCTGGCTCCTCTAATGATTCTTCCCGTTTAATACGCTCAATCGAAAACGTAATATGGCGCAGTAAGCGTAAATAATGAATACTTTCTCTATCTACTTTCATATGAAATGCATCTTCTATGACTTGGACCATTTGTGTCATGAGCTGCGAATGACGGTTGACCTCGGATAAAGGCCGGTTCGTTAAAGCAGAGTGAATGTGGAGCGCAATAAACCCAATCTCTCCTTCGGGCAGCTTTGTTTCAACATCTGGCCGCGCATTTATCAGTTCCACGACTTCCTTTGCGACCTCGTATTCTTTCGGGTATAAGGATTTCGTTTCAAGCATAAAAGGATTGGTGATATCATAGCCTTGCTTAACTCGTTTAAAACTAAAGGCAATATGATCTGTCAGTGCAATATGAATATGCTCATTTAAACGATGCCCCATTTTTTCTCGTATATGATAAATGACGTCATTGGCAAGCTCAATCATGTCCTCATTAATGTGGTGCAGCAATTGTTTGTATTCTGTTTGCTCTTTTGTATTCTTTAACACAAACATTTTCTCAAATGCCGCTTGATCGAGAACGTCACCCGATTTTTTCCCAAAGCCGATCCCTTTATCAATCAGGACCACTTCGCCTAAAGAAGGGTGTTTTGCGATGATGACATTATTATTTAACGCTTTATCAACGGTGAAGGATTCCATGAACATCCCCACCTCCTTCTTATTCAATCCTTCTTATCGTACAAAACAGATGAAACGTGCGTCAACGATTGTTTTTCAAAATAGTCGTTGTGCGCTCAACGAGTCGATATGACAGCACCCTTTTTTCTGGTGCCTCACCTTGTAACACTCGATTAAACAAGTCAAATGCTTCCTGCCCCATTTGTTTGAGGGGAATGTCTATACTAGAAATCCCCAATGCTTCACTCAATTGATCGTTTTGAAAACCAAGTATGGCTGGTGATTCTCCAACGTTTATTTGGTGACGCTGTGCTTCTAGTAAAAAACCTGCTGATACATCATCGTTTGTGATCAGTAAGGCTGTCGGACGATTTTTCATCTCTTTCCATTCTGTAAATAATTGCTTGCCATCAAAAATGGTCAGTTTTCCTTCAATGATCCATTCATCATCAATGTCCTGTCCAAGCGACCGCATCATTTCTTGATAAGTCTGAATGCGAACTTGGCTATTCTCCCCTTCTGTTCTAGCAAGAACGATTGCGATTCGCTCATGACCGCATGCCGCTAAGTGTTCAAGCCCTTCCTTAAAAGCCTGATCATGCGCAATCGATACCGATGAACATGGATCATGCGGAGTAGGATGACAAAAGATAATAGGACCAGATTCCTGCCACTTTAAAATGTCTCGATCACTTAACGCATTTGAGCAAAAGATTAAACCATCCACACGTTGCTCTTTTAAGCTCATTAATGCTTCTTTTTCCTTTACTGGGTCATATCCTGTTTGAAACAAGGCAAAATGCATTCCGCACTCCTGTGCTTTCTCTGCAATCCCTGTGACAATTCCGCTGAAATAGGAGTGATCAATTGTCGGAAGTACAATTCCAAGCATATTGGAATATCCCTTTGCTAAATGCACTGCCTGAATATTCCGTGTATATTTGAGCTCTTTCATCGCACTAAGTACGCGCTCTCGCTTTTCTTCTTTGACATAAGGATGATCATTCATCACTCGTGATACGGTGGTAACAGATACACCCGCTCTTTTCGCAATATCCCTTATGTTAGGCATTTTTTCTCCTACTTTCTCTTGATATGGTAAGCGTTTCATACTTTAAGATGTATGTGAGCTGAACAAATCACTGGGTGGAAAGGGGAATTCAAGATGGGCATTATCATATGGATCATATTATGTTTGACTATTTTGTTTTCTGCTCGATTCGCACTACATCCTTTAGGGAAAGAACATAAAATCAAGCCGTTTCAATCAATTGATGATTTCTTTGTTGATAAGGATCGCAAAGAGTGACAAAAAAATCACGATGACACTCCCAATATTTGGACGTTCATCGTGATTTTTTTCATTACTTGATGATCGTCAACTCTTTTGGATAATTGGTTAAGGTGACTGGGCCATCTTTTGTAATGAGAACATCGTCTTCAATTCTAACCCCGCCGACTCCTGGTACATAAATACCCGGCTCGATCGTATAGACCATCCCTTCTTTTAGAAGGTCATCATTTGCTTGACTCATAGAAGGGAACTCATGAACAGAAACCCCGAGTCCATGCCCTAGACGATGCGGGAAGTATTCGCCATACCCTGCTTCTGCGATCAGCCCTCTTGCTTTTAAGTCAAGGTCACCAATTCTCACACCCGGCTGGCTCATATCAAGTGCTGCCAATTCGGCTTTCAAGACGGTGTTGTAAATATCCTTTTGTTGTTCAGACGCTTCTTGATAGATGAAGGTTCTTGTAATATCTGAACAATAGCCATCCACAATCACGCCGAGGTCAAATAAAACAAAATCACCTTTTTTCAAGGCTGCCTGCCCCGGATTTCCATGAGGTTCTCCTGATTTTTCTCCGAATAGTACCATGGTTGAAAAGGACATGCCCTGAATGCCTTTTTTCTTGAGTTCATATTCGATGACAGCAAGAACTTCGGTTTCCGTCACCCCTTCTTTTAGGGCATGAACCCCAATTTTGACGCCTTCGTCTGCCAATTGAGCAGCTTTTTTCAATGTTTCAATTTCAGCTTCGTCTTTAATTAGTCTTAGCTGATTGAGCACATCTTCTGCCCGGAGAAATGTTTCTGCCCCAGTGACAGCTTGAAGCTGCTCTGCTCTTTGCAAAGGAATGGATTCTTTTTCAATCGCTAGGCGAGTCGCTTTTACTCCTCGTTTTTCTAGTGCCTTTTGTATGAAATCAAAGGGGTTTTCATGGTCTTCATATCCAATGAGATCTCCAGCCCATCCCGCATTTTTTGCTTGCTCAACTTCCATCTTAGGCAAAATGAAAAATGGATCTGCTTCCTGAAAAACAAACAGCCCCATCACTCTTTCATGCGGCTCTGTGAAGTATCCAGATAGATAGAATACATTCTCCTTTGTATGTATAAATGCACCTTGAATGTCTTTTTTCTTAAGCCAAGAAGACAAGTTTTTCATTCGATTCATCGTGATCCTCCTCACACGTTTGACTACTGATCTATTGTATCAGTTTTCACTGTATTTCGCACAAAAGCGCACTGGCCTAAAGCCAGTGCGCTTTTGTGATTTGCTTAAGAAGCACGAAGCAAACGAAGTCCGTTTAAAATAACCAAAATCGTACTGCCTTCATGCCCAATGACACCAAAAGGTAAATCAAGAACTTGTAAGAAATTCGCACAGATTAACAAACAAATAACAGTTAATGAAAAGATGATGTTTTGTTTAATGATTCGGTTCATCTTTCTTGAAAGACGGATCATCTTTGTCAGATTGTTTAAGTTATTTTTCATTAAAATGAGGTCTGCTGTTTCTAAAGCAACATCTGTGCCTCCGCCCATTGCGACGCCAACATCTGCTGTGGCGAGTGCAGGTGCATCATTGATTCCATCTCCGACCATAATGATCGAATCACCTTGTTTTTTCAGTTGATTGACTTCATGTACCTTTTCATCTGGAAGACATTCAGCGACAACGGTTTGGATGCCTGCTTCCTCTGCAATCGCTTCAGCTGTTTTTTGCTGATCCCCTGTGAGCATGACGGTTTGGATGCCTAAATCATTCAGCTCCTGAATCATTTTTTTGGCTTCAGGTCTGATTTGATCTTTCAAACCGAGACAGCCGACAACTTCTTGATTTTTTTGAACATAGACAACTGTATATCCTTTGGATGAAAGAACTTCACCATTCTCTTCAATGTCACGATCCATTGAAGCTTTTCCGGCAAAATCTTTCTTCCCAATCCGCCATGTGTCCTCATTTAATTGTGCTTCCACACCAAAACCTGATGTTTCTTCAATGGTTACGTGGTCTGTCCGCTCTGTATGATGCTCTTTTGCCATGTCAGAAATGGCTTTAGCTAATGGATGGTTTGACTGACTTTCAATTTGATAGAGCGCTTGATAAAAGGTCGATTCATCTTGCCCTTTTGCCAAAACCACTTTTTCAACAGCTGGTTTTCCACTTGTAATCGTACCCGTTTTATCAAATGCAATCATCGTACTTGTGCCCAGTTTTTCTAAAAAGACACTTCCTTTTACAAGCATACCGTTTCTTGCACCGTTTGAGATGAGTGAAAGAGCTGCTGGCATAATTGAGGCAACAAGTGCACAAGGCGAAGCAACCACCATAAACACCATCGCACGGTAAAACGTTTCACTCATGCTCCAGCCAAGTACAAAATGAGGTAGGAACATTAAAATCGCTACAGTGATGAGCACACCTTTTACATATGCACCTTCAAATTTTTCAATAAACGCTTGGCTTGGCGATACACTTTCTTGTGCAGATTCCACCAGCTTAATGATTTTATGAAAAAGTGTTTCTTCATTATGTTTTGTTACTTCTACTGTTAATGAACCATTTAAATTCACTGTTCCTGCAAACACATCTTCCCCTTGCCCTTTTTCCTGAGGCACCGATTCACCCGTTAAGGCAGATTCGTCTACACTTGTTCTTCCGCTCATGATCACACCATCTGCTGCAATTCGTTCGCCCGCTTTGATTAAAATACGATCGCCTGGCGTAAGTGAAGAAGCAGCGATTTGGATGGTGGTGCCATCTTCTTCAATTAAAGTGGCTTCATCTGGAGCGATACTCATTAAAGCCGTTAAGTCTTTTTTACTTTTATTTGACGTATACGTTTCTAGCGCACCGCTAAGCGAAAAAATAAAAATTAAAATGGCGCCCTCTGCCCAGTAGCCAATGATCGCTGAGCCTATCGCAGCAAATATCATTAAAAGTTCTACATTTAATGTCTTGGATGAAATGGTTTCTTCAATTCCTTCCTTTGCCTTTGCAAAACCACCAATAACAAAAGCAAGAATGAAAAGAGGAATACTCCACATCGTTTCATCCTTTAGAAACCATCCAATCAAGATGAGAATCCCCGAAATGCCTGCTGCGATTAATTCTCCGTGCTGTGCCCATTTTTGAAAGAGCGAGTTGGATCCCTTTTGATCTGTCGTTTGATAAAGTGCTGTATTCTCATTCATGATTACTTTCTCCTCTCTAATTGATAATGATTTTCACATTATCAATCGTTGCCCGTTCCGTTTATCATCTATATTTTCTGCTATTTCAAGCTTTTTATAGGTCTGTAACTCATTATAACAGGTTCTGATCAATTTTCAATTAATAATTATTATAATTTCTTTTTGATAATAATTATCATTATTATCATCCGACATTTCTTCCTCTTTCTGAGCACATTTTATTCATCTGAAAGGTAATTGAACACAAAAAAGAACCAACGGATCGACCATTGGTTCTTTACAGAAAGCTTGTGTTCTAAGAATTTGTCCACTCTTTGATTTGTTTTTTCGTCAGCGGACCTACATGGTTTTTGACCACTTCACCCTTTTCATTGATGAAAAAAGTCGTCGGGATCGTCATGATTTGGTATTTCTTCATCATTTCGCCGTGCTCATCGAGAACGATCGGAAATGTAAACTTTCTGTCTTTCACAAATTGGGCAACAGCATGCTTGCTTTGCTCAGCACCAAGTAAATTAACAGTCAGTATGTCTACATCACTTTGATTTTCTTTCACAATCTGTTCAAAGGCTGGAAGCTCCATTTTGCAGGATGGGCACCACGTTGTCCAAAAATGCAGAATGGTCCGTTTCCCTTTCACCGGGATCACCTGCGTTTCACCTGTTAATGTAGGAGCTTCTATCCTCGGCGCCATGACAGGCTCTTTTGCTTCAGCCTCTATGTTCATCAGAAATAAAAGAAGGGTCATCATGAGAAGACTGGCGGGTAGATATTTACGATTCATCAGCATCTTCCTTCCTGATTTTCCTATAGCTTGCCCGCTAGCTGCACATGACATTCAAGCTTTTTTCAATGTAAGAAACATGGAGACGCCGAGTTCCTTGCAAATCGTCGCATAATGCAAAGCAGTTAATAGCAGCATCCCCGTGTTCATTCCTAAGATAACGCCCATCATATTTAAGGATTCGATGGATCCTAGGAAATACACCATAGAGAACGACACCACGTGCACCCATATATTATGTAGGAACACATCTTTAATAAGACCCATACCAATTAAGCACGCTTGAAACGGCATCACGAACAGGTGGCATAAGAAGTAAGGCCATAGCAGCTGCAAGTAGACGGCTGCTTGAGGTGAGTCAAAAAAGAGCTGCGTGAGCGGATAAGCGAAATAATACATGATCATCACGGCTGGCACCCCATATCCAAACGTAATGAGAATCGCTTGTCTGACACGTTTTTTCACGAGATCATACTGCCCCAAGGCATAGGCTTCTGATACATTCGGAATCATCACAATCATAATGGAATGAGCGATAAACGCCGGAAAAAAACCGATCGACATCGCTACGCCAGCAAGCATTCCGTAATGATCAACAGCAAGCGTACCAGAAATGCCCGCTGCAACGAGGGCTCCTTTGATTAAAAACGGTTCAATCGCATTGGCAATGGCATGAAAGATACGCATACCTGTTGTCGGAATGGAGACTGCTAACAAACGTTTTCTGACGTCAATCCCTCTTAACTCAACCGATCTGACATTCACAGCATTTTTTGCCATGACGTATTGGGAATATAAATAGATAAAGACGACGAGATCACTTGCAACAATCACACCAATCGCGATAAGCACTGCTGTTTCAATATCAAACGAATACCAATGAAAAAACAAAAACAAACAGATAAGCTGGATCGTTTTTTTCAGCATATTGGCTAGAGCAATTCTGCCCATTTGTTGCTTGCCCATAAAATAGCCACGTGCAATGGAAGTAAATGCGATGATTGGAATGAGTGACAGAACCAAGCCCTTCATCAGCGGATGATACGATTGAAATACAGGAATGAAAGGCAGTACAATGGCTGCTATTGCCGTTGTTGTGCATGTCACCACAAGCGTCATTTTAAATGCATGGCGAAGCATACTTTTATGAAGCCGCTCATGCGATTCTGCAATGAATTTTGAAATGGAGACTGGCAGCTCTAAGCTGGCGATCACAAGCACAAGCATGATGATGGGAAGGATGCTCATATATAAACCCATTCCATGTTCTCCAAGCTCTCTCGCTAAAATCATATTGACTAAAAACTCGATACACTCAGCAATGAAAGCTGCGACAGATAGCAGAATGACCCCTTTTACAAATCGATTCATGTAGCCTCCCCTTGTCTAAAAGCAAATTCTTTTCACATTCTATGAGACAAGTCCTGAAAATATTTTAATAATTGAAGACAAAAAAACAGCGACTGATTGATCGCTGTTTTTCTTTACACTGCAAACACATGACGACCAATGCGTTCTACAATTTTACGAGAACGAATCCAGTTATCTGTCGCCGTTTTTGGATTATAAAAATAAATCGCCTTTGTTGTTCTGTCATCTTCTTTGACAACCTGCTTCACAGCTTTTACGGAATCCTGGTCTGCCTTATCATTGATACTTCCATTTGATACGGGCTGGAAGGCATTTCGCTGATAAATCACGCCTCTGACACTGTCAGGAAAAGAGCGGTGTTCTACGCGGTTTAAGACGACGCTTGCTACCGCTTTTTTCCCGGCGTAAGATTCACCTTTTGCTTCGGCATGTACCAACCGAGAAAGCAAGTCCATTTCTTCATTAGAATAGTGTGATTGATTTCTTGAGCTTGCTGGCTTTGCCGTTTCCTTTTTCTTCGGCTTCGGTTTTGATGCCTTCTCCTCTGTTGACGTGCTTAGCATTTTCACTTTCGGCTGATGTTTCTCCTCTGAAAACGCTGGGATCACAGTATGCTTTTCATCTTGATCTATATATGAAAGCTGATGCTTTACAGGTGCTTGTCCAAGTTTCTGACTTAATGTGCCTTCTTGCTCTTGTATATTGTCCATCTTGATCGCTGAGATGAGCATAAGGATGGCAAAAAGAGCTGTATGAATTTTGATCATTCGCCTCATTCCTCCTTTAATCAATGTAGGCTGTAAGATACTTGTCCACTCTAACAAGAGCTTCTTCTATTTTCACGCACAAAGATTTTCATGCCTGTCCAAATTCCGTCATTAAATGGCATGTCCTAGTTGAAATACGTATGAACTGGTAATGTAAGCGTTTAATATAGTCTCTTTTTAGCCTATAATCATCCTTATGCTCCTGATTATGGGTTATTACATTTTCTTTTCATATGTATCAAGCTGGTTTGAAGTGTGACAAAAGAACCAAAATAAAAAGCTTTTTCTCATGAATGAGAAAAAGCTTTAGCTTCTTGCTTCTTTAAGATATTCAAAAATAACATCTCCACCATGCTTGGCGATTCCGCGAAAATGTTTAAAATCATCTTGATTGACCAATACAGAACGAAATGTTAAAAAATCATCCTTTTGAATGGTCACTTGTTTTTCAGTTCCATTCCGTAATGATTCTAGTATTGTGTTGATGTGTTCTTCAGTCAAAAAAACCGCTCCTTTTCAGCCTTGATCAAATATTAAATATACCATTCGTTTTCAAAGCGTACAACGAAAACGAAAGAAAAACGTCTTTATCCTTTACATTGGTATGAAAATATTGCAAAATACTTTTTAATAGGGAATGAAATCTGTTTTTAAAGGAGAGGGATCGGTTGAAGATTGCAAAAATTGGGAATGTGATCGAATTTAGAAATGGTTTAACAGGTGTAGTTGAAAAAGTGAATGAAAACTCTGTTATTGTGGATGTCACCATTATGGACAATTATAGAGATTTAGAACTGGATTCACTAACAGTCGTTAATCATAAAAACTATAAAATCATCAAAGACTCCGTACATTAATTTGCAATCCTCAATTCAGACTACCGTTACATAAAGATATACACAGCAAAGCTGACTCGTGTAACAGCTCTGTTCTCTTTTGACAATCACATATGAAAAAGGCTGACAACCTGATATTATCCCCTCTAAGTAGACAGTGTAAAAAGCCCAAGAACATATCTTGGCTGTTACACTATACTTGGAGGGGATTTTTTATGGCTAGAAAGGGACAACAATTTCAACACTATTCGAAAGAATTTAAGATGAAAGCTGTCAAAATGTACGAAGAAGGAAACAAAAGTTATCAGTCATTATCTGAAGAATTAGGTATTAGAAGTTCCACTCAATTAAAAAGTTGGGTCAGAAAATATCGTGAGGGACAATCTTTTGAAGATCAAAGAGGTACATCAGTCAATCCGTTTAGGGGACGTCCTAAGTCCATATTTAAAAGTGTAGAAGAAGAGAGAGATTACTTAAAGGCACAGGTAGAATACTTAAAAAAGCGTTACCCAAATCTTCACGGGGAGGACGGATTTTAAAGAATGTGAGGTTTGAGGCTGTTCACGAATTAAAGAGCTTTTTTCCGTTGACATGGCTCGTCTGTATCGCCAAAGTATCACGATCGGGGTACTATAAATGGCGTAAGAATCAAAAGATTCGAATGGAACGACAACTGAAAGAACAAACCCTAAAAGAACACATCATGGCCATTCATCTTTCAAGACCCTTCTATGGCTATCCTCGGGTGACAATCGCTTTAAAGAAAGAAGGATTTCACATCAACCACAAGCGTGTCTACAGGTTGATGAAAGAGATGAACATCCAATCAATCATTCGAAAAAAGCGTCGGTATTTTGGAAGACAAGCTTCAGTTATCCATCCAAATAGATTAAACCGAAAATTTAAAACCAATCAATTCAATCAGTTATACGTAACTGATATTACCTATATCGCTTGCCAGCATCACTTTTATTATCTTTCAGCTATACAAGATCTATATAACAATGAAATCGTCGCATGGAAACTGTCAAAACGAAATGATCTTGAACTGGTCATGGAGACATTAGAGAACTTGACATCCCTGCGGGATGTCAAAGGAGCCCTACTTCATTCAGATCAAGGATTTCAATACACAACAAAAGCATATCAAAAGCGACTAGAAAACGTTGGTTTGAAGGGCAGTCATTCCCGAAGGGGAAACTGCCTGGATAATGCCTGTATCGAATCATTTTTCTCCCATCTCAAAACAGAGAACACTTACTTTTCTTCGTGTCAAACGGAAGAAGAGCTTCATAAAAGCATAGAAGATTACATTCACTTCTATAATCACGATCGATTCCAGAAAAAATTAAACCAGTGTGCTCCGGTAGAATACCGTCACACACTGGCAGGTTAGGCTTTTTATAATTGTCTACTTGACAGGGGTAAGACCAACCATATAAAGTGGCGTCAGTCTTTTTGCGCGTGAAAGGTTTGCATTTCCGCTTTTGTTTTGTACATGTCAACTTCTTCAGGTGTTATCACGCCTTTATCAATTAAAAGGGCGATCACTCCAAGTAATGTGGAGGCACTCCATTTATATCGTTCTTTGTTTTGATGTTCAAGCATCTGAAGCTCTTCCCTTAATTCCATTAGCAGCTTCTCTGTTTTGTCTTCTTTGTTTGCCAACACAAACGCCTCCATTTTCATTCGCTCGTTTCAATTTTATCTTAAAGTAAATATATGAAGAATAAAAGCATGATACACCTTTACAAACATACGTTCTGTCGTGTATACTATACATACGAGCTGGTAGCCCCCAGCCGTCCTAGCAAGTTCTATTCCTATTGGTATGAGAAGAGTGACATGACTCTTCTCTTTTTTTATGTGCCATCATAATCTATTCCATAAAAAAAGACATGTCATCCACATGTCTTTTCTTATTTATTAGCGATTATCAATCGTTTCTGGATACATATCGTGATTCATCATACGATACGATGCCATCTCTTCATACTTTGTCCCAGGTTTTCCGTAGTTCGTATACGGATCAATTGAAATACCGCCTCTTGGTGTAAATTTGCCCCATACTTCGATATATCTTGGGTCCATTAATTCAATGAGGTCGTTCATGATAATATTCATACAATCCTCATGGAAGTCACCGTGGTTACGGAAACTGAACAAATATAATTTTAATGATTTACTTTCGACCATGATTTCATTTGGGATGTAGCTGATATAAACGGTCGCAAAATCGGGCTGCCCTGTTTGCGGGCAAAGTGATGTGAATTCTGGGCAGTTGAACTTCACAAAATAATCTCTATTCGTATGTTTATTCGGGAACGTTTCAAGCACTTGTGGTGCATAGTCAAACAAGTAATTGGTCCCCTGATTTCCTAGTAAAGTGACACCTTCTAATTCTTCTGGTTTTCTTGTCGTCATTTTGTCTCTTCCTTTCTATACGCCTCGTTTATTTCCCCACAATAGCGTGTGCAATTGTGGTAGGACTCTCACACGATTCAAATCAGGATCTTGCGCTACTTGATCTACAAGCATTTCGTATTTCTTTAATAAGTGCGTTAATAAGTACGCATCATCAGCTGTTGTTGTATCATCATTTCCCACCTGCAAATAAAAGGGGAGTTCTGGGTATTTCGCATGAACATCCTTTGCATAGGCTAGATCATGATCATCAAAGATGACGACCTTCAGGCTTGCATGATGCAATCTGTTTCCATTTTTCAATTCATCTATGATACGCGTTAGTTTCGTAAAATCTGTTTTCATATTTGAACTTGGTGGTTTTGGAGAAATGGTTAAATCATCTATCTTCAAAAACCAATCTTGATACATCGTTCCCTGCGTTTCAAGCGCCGTATCAATTCCTTCTTCATGCAATAAATCAATAAGTGATTCCATTTGTTTCAAAAGCGCAGGATTCCCACCTGAAATGGTGACATGAGAAAATGCCTTTCCACCTATTCTCTTCAGCTCTTTTACAATGTCCTCTGCCTGAAGCCACTGAATATCATGCTTAGCTGATCCATCCCATGTAAAAGATGAATCACACCAGCTGCAAGAGTAGTCACAGCCAGCCGTTCTGACAAACATGGTTTTTTGGCCAATGACCATTCCTTCTCCTTGAATGGTTGGACCAAAGATTTCTAACACAGGAATCGCTTTAGTCATTGAGCTCAACTCGTTTCGGACGGTAAATGCAGTAGCTTGTTGGTGTCTCTCTGACAAAAACTTGAACACATACTGGTTTGTTCGCTAAAGTCGTTAAATATGCGGCCACTTTATCATACACAGTCTTTGCGACAACCTCAGTGGTTGGCATCGCATATGGATCATTCGATGAGAATTCTTCATGGTCATTGAGCAGTGTATGGTCGTACTGTCCATGAATGAGTTTTTTTAGCGTGCTGAAATTCACAAGGAAACCTGACTCATCTAAATGATCTCCTGCAATCGTAATATTGATCGTATACGTATGACCATGTACACGGCTGCAGGCGCCAGCATCTTCTCTCGGGATAAAGTGTGCTGCCGATACATGCATATCTTTATTCAATTCAAACGAAAATGGGTGATCCGTCTGTGGATAGATTTGAGAAAGCATTTAGTTCGCCTCCTTCATGTCCATATAAGTGTCATAGCCATTTTTCCGAAGCTTACATGCAGGACATTCCCCGCAGCCATCAGAAATGATGCCATTATAGCAAGTGAGTGTTTCATTTTTCACAAAATCTAGCGCATTCAGTTCATCAGCCAGCTTCCACGTTTCAGCTTTATTCAGCCACATGAGCGGCGTATGGATGACAAATGGTTTTTCCATTGCCAAATTCACCGTGACGTTACAAGATTTCACAAACTCATCTCGGCAATCTGGGTAGCCGCTAAAGTCTGTCTCGCACACACCCGTGATAATATGACGTGCTCCGATTTGATACGCAAGAATGGATGCAAAGGATAAGAAAACTAAGTTTCTCCCCGGAACAAATGTGGAAGGCAGTTCTCCTTCTTTTTCTTCAATATCAATGTCATCTCTTGTTAAGGCATTGGGTGCAAGCTGATTTAAAAGAGACATATCTAATAGATGATTTTTCACACCTAGCTTGTCAGCAATTCTTTTGGCGACATCAATTTCTTCTTGATGACGCTGATTATAATGAAAGGTTACCGTTTCAACCTCTTTAAATTGTTGAAGTGCCCATAGTAAACATGTCGTACTGTCCTGTCCCCCGCTAAAGACAACGACCGCTTTTTCATTTTTCATTTTCCTTTTCCTCCTTTTGCAGACCCGTACCACCGCACAAAGCTGCATCTGAAAGGTTCATGAAAACCCCTATTTTTCTCAAAAGAAAAGACACCTTTACATGTGTATGAGGTGTCCCAGCCATAAAAAATAAAAAATGCCACATCCAAGGATACGGCAAGTCCTTAGTTTTTTATAGAGGGTTTTGCTAGAACCTCTCCCGTTTTCACGGATTTTTGTTCAATTTTCACAGAGGATAGTGTACCACATAATTGATGTACAAGCTATCCCTTCTTTACTTAATCACCTGATGCAGGCACTTTTTTCAGACAAAGAAAGAGGATAAAAAAGATACTGACATAGCCAAAAACAGGGTAAACCGTTGAAATGAGTGTGCCGTATCCAATTTTACTGATCACATAACAGCAAAGCAGAATAAAGGATATCGTATACATACTGTTCAATCGGATATACGCCCTCACCTGTCTTTCGAGACCGTATAAATTCCCTATAACGGATGTAAAGACTTCACCAAAGATCACGAATAAATAGATGAGATGAATGGAGTTTGCGACTTGATACACCACTTGGGCCATCGGGATATCATAAGACTCCAGCATATCTAATGAAGAAAGAGATAAAAAGCAGGCGAGCAGAATGAGTGTCAGCATCAGTCCCCCAAGCACCGCTCCTTTTTTTATCACGGCTTCGGATGTCATTTCGTTTGCGACCGGCACTAATACGGCTTGAGATAGCGCTAAATTAAATGCACCATATGAAATCGCAGACAACATCCATTCGCCCTCTCCCATTTGCAGCCCTAGAACGTGGCTTTCACCGCTACTAAACACAAATGAGTCTAGAAACACAATCAGCGAAAAGAAAATCAGCATGGGAACGACAAGTACATTGACACCAAATAACCCTTTTGACCCTTTAAAAAGGACAATGACACTTAAAATAATCGTTAAAAAAATACCATATTCTTTTGAGATGCCAAGTTGTTCTTCAAAAATAGCGCCTGCTCCAGAAATCATCACTGACGTCACACCTAGTAAGATAAAAAACATGACGATGTTAATATATCGACTCGCAGCAGCTCCAAATAAAAACCGATTCATATCTTGATAAGACTCCGCTTCAATTCGTTTGGAAATCAGCATCATTTTTGCGCCAAGGCCGGTAAAAATAACACCGCTAATCAAAATCCCGATCAATCCAATCCAGCCAAAACGAACAAAAAATTCTACGATTTCTTTTCCTGTCGCAAACCCAGCTCCAACCACTGTTCCTACATATACAAAGGCAAGCTGAAAAGCGGATTCATTTGAACGTTTCATATGACCCCTCCGCACCCATCACTTTCGATTGTCTCTTTTTTATCCTATGAGACAAGTTCCTTGAAAAGAAGGACAAACCATGATTAAATGCAAAAAAGGATTTTTCATTCAGCTATGAGCAAAACAGTTGAAAGTCAAAATAGGTCAGAGTATACTATAGTCAAAGATGGTCAAACAACAGACCATTTTATTTAACATTCATTGGTCAAATAAAGTCAAACTTTATTTTAAGGAGGTCTTGGCTCATGCGTTGTCAACATTGTCAAGTAAATGAAGCAACGATTCGCCTGAATATGCAAGTAAATTCGTCCCGTAGCCAAATGGTTTTATGTGAAGACTGCTATACCTCTTTGATGGAACAGTCAAAAATGAAAATGGGTCCTAACCTTTTCGGAGGTGGTTCATTCTTCTCTGAGCAAGCAGGACATGCGACGAGCCAAGAGCGGCCTAAACAAAAAGGCTTGCTAGACGAGCTTGGCCGGAATTTAACGGATGGCGCACATGCTGGTTTAATTGATCCTGTCATTGGCCGTGATGAAGAAGTCACAAGAGTCATTGAGATTTTAAATAGAAGAAATAAAAACAATCCTGTCCTCATTGGTGAACCTGGTGTTGGTAAAACGGCCATAGCCGAAGGACTAGCACTAAAAATTGCAAATGGAGATGTACCAAATAAATTAAAGAACAAACAAGTTTATTTATTAGATGTCTCTTCACTTGTGGCAAACACAGGTGTACGTGGTCAATTTGAGGAACGGATGAAGCAATTAATCAAAGAATTGCAAAGCCGGAAAAATATCATCTTATTCGTTGATGAAATTCATCTTCTTGTAGGCGCAGGCTCTGCCGAAGGGTCAATGGATGCCGGAAACATTTTAAAACCAGCTCTGGCCCGAGGGGAACTGCAGTTAGTAGGTGCAACAACATTAAAAGAGTATCGCCAGATTGAAAAAGATGCTGCCCTTGAACGCAGATTCCAGCCCGTCATGGTTGATGAGCCAACACAAGATGAAGCATTCGAGATATTAAAAGGCATTCAAGATAAGTATGAAGCCTATCATGGCGTCACCTATTCTGACGAAGCCATTAAAGCGTGTGTTCAATTATCTTCGCGGTATATTCAAGACCGCCACTTGCCAGATAAAGCCATTGATTTAATGGATGAAGCAGGTTCAAAAGCGAATCTCTCCATTGATGCAGCAAGTGAAGATGAATTAACAAACCGTCTTGCGCAGATCGCCGCTGAAAAACAAGCTGCTTTAAATGAAGAACGCTATGAAAAAGCAGCGAAGCTTCGAGACGAAGAAGAAGCGATTGAAGCGAGATTGCAAAACAAAACAAATGACAAAGAACATGTCGTCACAGCTGAGGACATTCAGTCGATTGTAGAACAAAAAACAGGTATCCCTGTCGGCAAACTACAAGCAGACGAACAAACAAAAATGAAAGAAATTGATGTCCGCTTAAAAGCCCGCGTCATTGGTCAGGAACATGCGGTTGAAAAAGTGGCGAAAGCCGTAAAAAGAAGCAGAGCCGGCTTAAAATCAAAACACAGACCAACTGGCTCCTTCCTTTTCGTTGGGCCAACAGGCGTCGGGAAAACCGAATTGTCTAAAACATTAGCGGAAGAATTATTTGGCTCAAAAGAAGCGATCATTCGTTTAGATATGAGTGAGTACATGGAGAAACACTCCGTGTCCAAAATCATCGGTTCTCCTCCTGGTTACGTTGGACATGATGAAGCCGGACAGCTCACGGAAAAGGTTCGCAGAAAACCATACAGCATCATTTTGCTCGATGAAATCGAAAAAGCGCACCCTGATGTCCAGCATATGTTCCTTCAAATCATGGAAGATGGCCGTCTAACAGACAGCCAAGGCAGAACCGTCAGCTTTAAAGACACAGTCATCATTATGACAAGTAACGCTGGCAGCACAGATAAAAAAGCGGTCAAAGTCGGATTCCAGTCTGAACAAGAAGAAGCCATCGAAGAACAATCATTGATTGATTCACTGAGCGCTTATTTCAAACCGGAATTCTTGAACCGTTTTGACAGCATCATTCAGTTTGATTCATTAGATAAAGACGATTTAGTCAAAATTGTGGATCTTCTGCTCAAAGATTTGTCAGAGCAGTTAAAAGAACAAAATCTAACTGTTCACGTCACAAACGAAGCGAAAGAAAAAATCGCTGAACTTGGTTATCATCCAGCATTTGGGGCTCGTCCGTTACGAAGAACGATTCAAGAGCATGTTGAGGATCAAATGACGGACATCTTACTTGAAGAAGAACAACTTACTGGATTTACAGTCGATGTTGAACATGACGAAATTGTTGTGAAAAAGAGCTAAGTACATCCTAAGGAGGATCTTCAGCTCCATCATGTTACAGTGTTTAAAATCCATCTGAGCGCTGACGCTCCCCCGCCTCTTTTCCTTTACGATAAAAGAAAAAGAGGTGGAGCACATGGATCACATGATCAATTGGAACTACGATTTGATCAAAATCATACATGAAGAAAAATTAAAAGAATTGCTCTTAGATGAAACAGCTCAAAAAAGATGAAGTTGAAAACTCCCTTTTATATGAGGGAGTTTCTTTTTTTACGGCTTCTAGAAAGCGCTTTCGTCAAAATTTCTTCACATAAACTGTCTTAATTTTATATTCTGACTAAAACCCTTCTAGAAGACACCGATATTAACTATAGAAAAAGATAGTTAAAGGATTTGGTGAGATAATGGACAAAACATCGTTAATTGGTATTATTTTAGCATTTATTGCACTGAGTGTCGGTATGGTTTTGAAAGGTGTGAGTCTAACCGCTCTTATCAACCCGGCGGCTATATTGATCATTGTGGTTGGGACAATTTCAGCTGTTGTCATTGCCTTCCCATCTAGTGAAATTAAGAAAACACCAAAATTATTCGGCAAAATTTTCAAAGATAGCAAGCTTCCAACGATACAAGAAATGATTCCTCTATTTTCAAACTGGGCACAAATTGCTCGTCGTGAAGGTCTTTTGGCATTAGAGGCAAATCTTGAGGAAGTCGATGACGATTTTCTAAAGAACGGCTTAAGCATGGCGGTTGACGGTCAAAGTGCTGAATTTATTCGCGACGTCTTAACAGAAGAAGTCGATGCCATGTCGGAGAGACATCAGTCAGGCGCATTAATCTTTACACAAGCTGGTACATACGCTCCGACTCTAGGGGTACTTGGTGCCGTTGTCGGACTTATTGCCGCACTTGCAAACATGGGAGACATTGAAGCACTTGGACATGCGATTAGTGCTGCCTTCGTCGCCACACTGCTAGGGATTTTTACAGGGTATGTGTTGTGGCATCCATTTGCCAACAAGCTGAAGCGTAAATCAAAAGAAGAAGTAAAGCTTCGTCTCATTATGATTGAAGGGATTCTTTCTGTCCTTGAAGGCCAGTCTCCAAAGGTCATTGAGCAAAAACTTCTGATGTACTTACCAGCAAAAGAACGTGCAAATCTTGTCATTGAAGAAGGAGAAAAACAGAATGGCTAGGAAACGTAAAAAACATGATCATGAAGACCATGTAGATGAGTCTTGGCTGATCCCTTACGCTGATCTTCTTACGCTTCTTCTCGCCCTCTTCATTGTGCTGTTTGCATCTAGCTCCATTGATGCGGCAAAATATGAACAGATGGCTAAATCGTTTAATGTTGTCTTTACTGGCGGCACTGGCGTAATGGACCAATCAAGCATGCAGAGCACCGAAGAAACAGAAAACAGTAATCAAACCAAAAAATCAGCAGAAGATGAAGAAGAAGAAGCAAAAGCGAAAGCTCGTGACCAAGCGGTATTAACAAAGGTTAAAAAGCAAGTAGATTCATTCATTGCGGATAAAAAACTTGGTTCGAAGCTTGAAACAAAGCTGACGGATGAAGGTCTGCTTATTACAATTGAAGACAGCATCTTCTTTGATTCTGGGCGAGCGGTGATCCGCTCGCAGGATGTTCCGTTAGCCAAAGAAATATCCAAGCTGCTCGTCATTAACCCTGCTCGTGACATCGTCATTAGCGGACATACAGATAACGTTCCGATTCGGAATTCTGAATTTGAATCCAACTGGTATTTAAGCGCCATTCGTGCGGTCAACTTTTTAAATATTCTCCTTGAAAACAGCAACCTAGACCAAGAGAACTTTAGCACAAAAGGTTACGGTGAATTTAAACCGATTGCCTCTAACGATACCGCAGAAGGCAGAAGTAAAAACAGACGCGTCGAAGTTCTTATTTTGCCAATTGAGAAAAAAGCAAAATAAATAGGAAGCCAGCAGCTTCCTTTCAGATCATGACAAAGGGCTAAAATGATGTTTATTTTAGCCCTTTGTCTTTCTTATGAGCGCGATTGAAAGCGCTTGGCGTTTATCGGTGCGCAGGACTGACACCATATGCGAGGATTAGTCTACATACTAAAAAGGAAGCCAACGGCTTCCTTTTTTATGTGTTTATTCTTTATGATCATATAAATGCTTGGCACGCAGTCCTACATGTTTGAGCATATCGATGCAGGCATCCTTTTCCTCTTCACTAAGCACACTGATCATCTCGTGAATCTCTTTTGCATGATCTGGGAAGATGTCATCAAGTAAAGCTCTTCCCTGCTCCGTAATATGTGCAAATGTCACCCTGCGGTCTTCTGCACAAGCTTTCCGGCTAAGGAGTTCTTTTTTCTCCAATTTATCAACCACATACGTGATGCTTCCGCTTGCGAGTAAGATCTTATCACCTATTTGCTGAAGCGGCTGATCACCTTTATGATACAGCAATTCTAATACAGCAAATTCAGTCGGATTCAGACCGTGCTTCACAATATGTTTGTTCATGTGGTGGTTAATGGAGCGATAGGCACGTGATAGTACAATAAATAATTTCAAAGATTTCTCAACATTATGATTTTCCATTTTTTATCATCCTTTATGAAATGCAACCCACTAATGTGACATTAATAAACAATAAGTAAAATGTCAACATGTTGAACCATTTTTAGCATGAAAAAGAGACCAGAACGAATCACCTAATTTTTTAAAAATCTCACAAGTCATCGTAATAAAGATAGGTTCAATGCTATAATAAGTCTATTAGGTAATACGTTGGAGCGATGAATCATGAGTATACTGAAAGGGTTTTGGAAGAAGATCAAGCTTTACCTTATTTTGGTCGTGATTCCAACCCTCATCATTAGTTATTTTATCTACGAAAAAGAAACTGAGAAAATTGATGTAAAAAACAAACAAACCGCTACACTTATGTTAAATATTCACAAAAACCAAATGAATTATTTAATCAGTGAAACAGAAGCAAGATTAACTTCCCTTGCCATGGGATTTGACCAGCCGCTTGAAACGAAAAGAGTACAAAACATCCTAGAGAAAATCTATAAACAAGAACCTCGTTTTTCAGGCCTGTATCTCCTAGACCAAAAAGGAAATGTCACAGCCAGCACCACACCATTAAAGGAAAAAATCAACCTGTCATTTAGAGATTACTTTAAACGTATTCAAGTCACAAAACAGACCGTCATTACAGATAACTATGTAAGCCGCATTACTAAGCAGCGGATTCTCTCCATTTGTGTCCCTGTTTTGAATGAAAACGACGAAGTCACGGATGTGCTAGTCGCTGCGATTCAAATTGATTATTTAAGAAATATTATGAATGTATTAAACCCAGAGCTTCATTTTAAGATGCTGAATCAAAATGGAGACGTTGTGTTTACAAGTGGTCCACAGCCAGCATCTGAAAGTGATAGCACCGTGTCTACATATTTAGATGAAAACAGCTGGAAGCTGGAGGTTTTTCCGCAGCGTGCGACAACAAGTGAAGTCCTGTCTGTGATGCTGTTTCCTTTATCCAGTGCATTTATTCTCTTAAATATCTTATTCACACTCGTCCAATATATCATTTTAAGACGACAAACCCAGCAGGAACGCCACCAAAATGAAGCACAAAAGCTTGAACTCATTGGAACACTTGCGGCAAGTACAGCTCATGAAATTCGCAATCCATTAACAGGCATTAGCGGGTTTATTCAACTTTTGCAAAAGAAGTATCGTTCAGAAGAGGATCAGCTTTATTTTTCTGTCATCGAGGAAGAAATTAAACGGATTAACCAAATCGTCAGTGAGTTTCTTGTACTAGGAAAACCAACGGCTGAAAAGTGGCAAAATAATTCTGTGAAAGAAATTGTGAGTGAGATCATGCCCATTGTATTTTCTGAGGCGAATCTTTATAATGTCGAGGTTGATTTGCAAATCAATACCATTCAAGATGTTGGCGTGTATTGCACGAAGGATCACATTAAACAAGTGGTATTGAATGTAGCGAAAAACTCGTTAGAAGCGATGCCAAATGGCGGTCATTTGAAGATTGTCATTGAGGCTGAAAAAGAACAGGTCATCATAAAAGTGAAAGATACAGGTGAAGGTATACCAGAAGAGATGCTGAAACATATCTTCCTCCCTTTTATTACGTCGAAAGAAAAAGGAACAGGTCTTGGGCTTGTTGTGTGTAAACGAATCATTTCGATGTATGGGGGGACAATCGATATCGAGAGCGAAGTGAATAAAGGAACAACCGTGATCATCATGCTCCCTTCTGCACACTAATAGCTGAAGCATTCAGCCGGTTTTGCTAATGGCAAGACCGGTTTTTTGATGTCAATAAGAAGGACGATTGACAGAAAGGAGACTCATTTGTGATACAAGATCATGAAAGGAAGCAACAGATTGTTGTTCATGAAAAAGAAGATACTGATACTCATTCATCAGGTTGTCCAGTTCTTGACTATATTTAATTGTCGTCTCGCCTGTATAGCCTTCTACTTGAGCAGCTTCTACCATTTGTCTTCTCTTTTCATCAATTGACATTAGTAGCTGTTCTTTCCGTACATAAATATTCATGATCTCAGCTCCCGCTATGAATTCGTCTGTCTACGCTCTAAATGATCCGACACCAAAATTATACTTTATTTGTAAATTAAATTAAATATGCTTATTTTATTTAATTTTTTACAGCCTAAAGACCTTTTACCCAATGAATTCTGGGGGTAAACTTCAAAATTGGACAGGACTGACACATTGATT
Source organism: Bacillus sp. 005/A4HT-01/001 (assembly GCF_004634445.1). Classification (NCBI taxonomy): domain Bacteria; kingdom Bacillati; phylum Bacillota; class Bacilli; order Caryophanales; family Bacillaceae; genus Bacillus; species Bacillus sp. 005/A4HT-01/001. The sequence goes on along the minus strand of NZ_SEIZ01000003.1, from coordinate 299,459 downwards.
AAACAGAATTTTATCCTATGCAGAAGACCAAAATCAACTATTTTCTCTCTCATTTTATGTCTATTTTCCTAAAAAAAAGCTGATCTTCCGCCTCATGCGAAATGATCAGCTCCCACTATTAAACCGTTTCTTCTTCGTAAATTGGCACCCAGCCCTCAGTTGTGACAAATATGCGAACTGCGACGACTTGACGATCTTCTTGAAGTGTAAAGTAGTGACGAATATTCGGGGGCACAGAAATTAAATCACCTGGATTCAGTCTCACATCAAAAAAGACGCCGTCTTTGCCTTGAATGGCAAAAATTCCATGACCGCTCACGATAAATCTGACTTCATCATCCGTATGATGATGCTCACGTTTAAAGTTTTGAAGCAGTTCATCCAGATTAGGAGTCGCATTTGATAATGAAATCACATCCTGCGCTTTGTATCCTCTTCGCTCGGAAATACTCTTTATTTCCTCTTGAAACACAGTTAAAATTTCTTCCTTTTCATCATCTGTTAAATCGTACTTTTCTGATAACTGTTTTGGTAGTTTTTCAATATCCCAATGTTCATAAATGACCCCTTGCTGTTCTAAATACGCCTGAACCTCTTGTTCGTTCTCAAGTAACGTGTTCTCTTCATTATGAATGTAAATGGTCGCCATGTGTGTTTCCTCCTTTTTATTTAACAAGCTGCTTTTGATAAAGCGCTACTTTCAAATGATAGGTAAATAAAAATTCATAAGCCTCTAAGACTCGTTTGGCTTCAAATGCGCTTTTCCCCCAAACGGTGATGCCATGATTACGAATGAGTACAGCACCAGCATCGTCCGTCAGGTGCACTGCAAATTGCTCTGCAAGGTGCGGAATATGAGCTGGGTTTTCAATAATAGGAACAGCAACTTCTGCATCCTCTTCCCAATAACCAAGCGCTTTAATGATTTCATTACCTTTAAAACGAATTTCTCCTTTATCGCCATACAGCTCAGAAATGACATTGTTATCGATCGTGTGGACGTGAAGACAACATCCTGCTTTCGTCCGCTCATAAACGTATGTGTGAAGCAGTGTTTCAGCTGATGGCCTGAGCGGCTGATTCGGATGAACCGGCTGACCTGCTGCATCAACAAGAACAAAATCTTCATCGGTTTCTTTTCGTTTATCTTTGCCGCTTGCCGTCACCAAAAACGTGATGGGATCATCCGACACTTTTATCGATAAATTGCCGCTCGTTCCGTAAAACCAGTCTCTTTGTGCCAATTCACGTTTGACGTCTGCTAGTTCCTTCCAGCGTTTACTCTTCTCGTCTGCCATTCCTTCACTTCCTTTATTTGATCAAATTGCGCTTTTAGATCAACAAATGTTTCATACTCTTGATGTACGAGCCCTAGCTCTTTACATTCGTTCAGTAAATAATCACGCGCAAACGTGAGATCCGCATGTTTCGCTGCCTCAATATCAGTCACTGAATCACCAATCATGATAATAAAGTCATCTTCCTGCGTCAGTTCTCGAATAATGGAAGGCTTGCAGCAGCCACAGCCATTTTGGCATTCTGAATCACAGGCATGCGGCCATTCAATTTGAATATGGTCTTCTTTAAATGATGCATAGTTACAATAAATATTCTCTTGTTCGACAATCCCTTCAAGGATAGGATAGACAAAAAAGTCCATACCGCCGCTGAGTACATAGAAAGGAATGTCTGCTTTTTTGACATCATCGACAAACTGTTCAAATCCCTCACGAATCTCTGTATCCTCTAAAATAAATGACCGAATGGCTTCTTTCTGATCACTCGTCAGTAACTGAAACATCTGCCCGACGCCTTCTTGGATCGTGATCTCTTTTGCTAGAACACCATCCTTCCATTTCGTCCATTCTTTTGGAGCAAACTGCTTCATGATGCGAATGATATTATCATTTTTCGTAATCGTACCATCAAAATCACAACATACAATTGGTTTTTTCATTTATTCTGCTACCCTTCCCCAAAGATCAAGTGCTGCTTGTAAGTCTTGACAAGTTGATGCTTTTTCTTCGATAGACTCTTTTTTGACCACCGCATCAATGATCGAACGAAAGGCTTTCCCTCCTCCAATTGCTCCCCGCGGATGTCCGTGAATTCCCCCGCCTGCATTAATGACATGATCAAGTCCAAAATCTTTGATTAAGATCGGCACCATTCCCGGGTGAATGCCTGCTGAAGGGACAGGAAATGTTTGTTGAACTGTATCCTCTTTCACACATGCTTCGAAAATGCCAATGGCATCTTTTTTCGGAAGGGCGACTGATCCATAAGGAGAGGGAAAAAGACTTAAATCAGCGCCAGCATATCGATTTAATTTGCCTAAAAGAAGAGAATGCGAGAATCCATAGTCTGGAGAGGATGTCATTGCACCGCTCACTGCCGGATGTGCCATGATCGGCAATCGGATCTCTGGATCTTCAGCCAAGCTTTGCATGACATCAAGTCCATAGGCAAAAACATTGAATAAAAGCGCATCAGCCCCGAGTTCGGCTGCCTTTCTTGCTCGATCCTTCAAATCAAAAGTTTTCCCAGTTAAATTAACAGCATAAAGCGTGCGATGTCCTGTCTCTTCATATGTTTCTTTTAATATCTTTTTTCCTTCCTTGATTCGATCTTCAAAAGGCGCTAATGGGCTTTCAAATAAAATCTCATCATCTTTGATGAAGTCTACTCCACCTAAAGCCTGTAAGCGGAGCTGTTCTTTTAAATCCTCCATATCACGGCCGATCACGCCTTTAAAAATACTCATCAATAGCGGCCGATCAAACACGCCTACTTTCTTTCGTATCCCCTCAATGCCAAATACCGGTCCTGGAAGACAGCGTTTAAACCTTTCCGAAAATTCGATATCGACGAGCTTTACTTTCCCATCCAGTGAAAGCTTTCCAAAAATCGTCGTCAACACCGCTGGTATATCAGCTGAAAAGTTCGCCTCAGGATAAGCAATGGTCACCTCTGATTGATACAGACCACCAATTGCGGGGGACTGTTCTTTTACGCTCACCACACGGCCTTTATGTTTTTTCAGCTGCTCCTTTTTGAGCTGCGGCAAGTCCGTCCATGACCCGACCGTTAACCCAAGTGCGATCTGCTCTGCTTTTCGGTCTATTTGTTCATCCTCTCGATGTGTTAATACGTATGTTGCCAGTAGTTCACTCACTAGGAATCCCCTTTCGATTGCGTCCTGTATATGGTCAATAAAAAAACCTCTTTAAGTGCTTGATCAGCGCGTTAAAGAGGTTTCGTCTCATTCATCCGAATCTTATCTCTCAGCGCTTGCTGCAAGAATTAGCACCGTGCTTCATGGAAGTCGGTTGCCGGGCTTCATTGGGCTAGTCCCTCTGCCTACTCTTGATAAGAATATTCAATTTTCTTAAATATTGCCTGAATTATCGCACCATTTTTTTACGTTGTCAATGGCTTTTTTTCAAATAACTGCAAGGCAGCGATACGATCAGCGGCTTCCTTTAGCCGCTCCTCACTTGTTAAAAGACCGACTCTGACGTAGCCTTCACCGTGAGCACCAAAGCCATTCCCCGGTGCAACAACAACATGTGCTTTTTCTAATAATACATCAGAAAAAGTTTCAGATGTATACCCTTCAGGCACCTTTAACCAAGCAAAAAAAGAGCCCTTTGGCGCACTGACGTCCCAGCCAATCTCTTTGCATGCAGCAATCCAAGTGTTTCGTCTTTTTTCGTACCGATCATTTTGTACTTGGACGCACGTTTGATCGCTTAAAAGTGCTTCTGCTGCTGCATCTTGAGTTGCTTTAAACAGTGACACAAACAGGTGATCCTGATAAAGCTCAATGGCTTCGATAACAGAGGCATTCCCTGCTGCAAAACCGACTCTCCAGCCAGCCATATTATACGTTTTGGACAATGTATAGATTTCAATACCTGTCTCTTTTGCTCCGTCTATTTGCAGGAAACTGAGGGGCTTTTCGCCGTCAAATCCTATGCCACCATATGCAAAATCATGGACTACACACATCTTATTTTCACTCGCAAACGCAACAGTATCTTCAAAAAATGTCCGGGTTGCAGTCGCACCAGTCGGATTATTTGGGTAATTTAAGTACATCAATTTTGCTTGATTCTTATCTTCCTTAGACAGTTGGTGGTAGTCAGGTAAAAAATCATTTTGTTCAAGAAGAGGCATTGTGACCATGCGAGCTCCGGCAAGCACAGCGCCTGACCAGTAATCTGGATATCCTGGATCTGGAACAAGCAGCGTATCACCTGGATTCAGTAAACATTGAGGCAATTCGACTAGTCCCGCTTTCCCTCCAAATAAGATGGCAATCTCTGTTTTTGGGTCAAGCGTGACGCCATATTCTCTTTCATAAAAAGCAGCTGCAGCCTTCTTTAGTTTCGCTGTCCCGCGGAATGAGGAGTATTGATGATTTTCAGGTTTTGCTACCGCTTCCTGCATCGCTTTCACAATATGTGGAGGAGTGGGCTGATCAGGATTTCCTTGACCTAAATTAATCACATCTGCCCCTTCCTGCATTTTCTTCTGCACTTTTTGAACAAGCGACGCAAAAAATTGTTTCGGTAAATGTTTCAATACATCTGATTGCTGGAATTCCATTTTTTCACCTTCTATTCAAGTTACGTGACAATACAATCACTGTAATGGATTGTTTTATGAATTGTAAAGCAATTTTGAAAAAAGATTGACATGTGAACTGCAGCTCTGATAATATCTAGAATTAAGAAATGCAAGCAGACATGAAACAATTACATATTGATTTCTCTTATCGAGAGTTGGGCGAGGGATTTGGCCTTTTGACCCCAACAGCAACCGACCGTTAATACCACTGTGAAGTGGGGCGCAGCAAGAACAGCGCCAAGACAATTTATTGTCTTATAGGGCACGGTGCTAATTCCATCAGACGTATGTGCTGAGAGATAAGAGAGGCTTCGAGCATACACGCCATCAAGCCTCTTTCTCTCAGGAGAAAGAGGCTTTTTTATATGATTTGGAGGGGAAGCAATTGGTTACACTTACGGCATCATATGAAGAATTAACAGAGAGTTCGGCAGTTGCACTTGCCATTAGACTTGGCTTGATTCGAGAGAGCAGTCATTTGACATGTACTGAAATTGGCGACGGAAATTTAAATTACGTCTTTCATATTTATGATCACAAACAAGCAAAAGGACTGATTATCAAGCAGGCCCTTCCTTACGCAAAAGTCGTTGGAGAAAGCTGGCCGCTGACATTAGACCGCGCAAGAATTGAAAGTGCAGCACTCATCAAGCAATCAGAGTATGCACCACATCTCGTACCAGCCGTCTATTATTCGGATACAGCTCTTGCAGTGACGGCGATGGAGGATCTATCACACCTTGAAATCGTCAGAAAAGGGCTAATTGCCGGAAAACAATACTCGTATTTATCAGATCATGTCGGAGAATTTTTAGGCAAAACACTATTTTACACGTCTGACTTTGCCACAAATCCTAAAATCAAAAAGCAATTCGTAAAGCAGTTTACGAATCCTGATCTTTGTGACATTACAGAAAAACTCGTCTTCACAGATCCTTTCTTTGACAGCGAAACGAATAACTTCGAAGAGGAATTAAGAGAAGAGGCACAAGCACTATGGGCTGATCTTGAACTGCAAGCAAAAGCAGCCGAATTGAAACGGATCTTCTTAACCTCTGCTGAAACACTGGTACATGGAGATCTTCATACAGGCAGTATTTTTGCAAACGAAACGGAAACGAAAATCATTGATCCAGAGTTCGCTTTTTACGGTCCTTTCGGATTCGATATCGGTCACTTTATTGCCAATCTGTTCATCAATGCTTTATCTCATGAGAATGAGCAGGATCAGCAGCACCTTTTTGATCATGTCGTCAACGTGTGGGCAACATTCAAAGAAGTGTTCACAAAAGCATGGAAAGAAGACAGTATTGAAGCGTTTAGTGTATCGGACAGCTTTTTAGAAACAACGTTTGACCGTATTTTAAAAGAAGCCACCGGCTTTGCTGGCTGTGAGCTTGTTCGCCGAACCATCGGTCTTGCGCATGCGGCTGATCTCGATGCGATACCATCACATTCTAGAAGGCTTCAGCAGAAAAAAGCAGCACTTACACTAGGAAAAACATTCATCAAACAATATCAAGCAGTGGAAACAGCGTCTGACCTCGTCGCATTATTCCAGCAAACTGTAAAGGAGTGACGAGTTTTGTCTAAAGAATTTGAAGTTCCCCGTTCCGTCGAATGGGAAGAAAACCGTATCAACATTTTGAATCAGCAAAAATTACCTGCTGAAACCGTGTTTGAGCATTTATATACAAAAGAAGATGTGTATGATGCCATTGTGACGCTAAAAGTGCGCGGAGCACCTGCTATTGGCATTACAGCGGCTTTTGGGCTTGCACTTAGTGCACAAGAGATTGATACAGAAGACATTGATCTCTTTAAGCGAGAAGTCGCTCGCCTGAAAGAATATTTAAACAGTGCTCGTCCAACCGCTGTAAACCTTGCCTGGGCATTAGACCGGCTTTATCAGCGCATTGAGCGTGCTGCTTCGGTGAATGCAGCCAAAACTGATCTTGTCCATGAAGCCATTCAAATTCAAATCGAAGATGAAGAAACATGTCGGCAAATCGGTCAAAATGCTCTTCAGCTCTTTAAATCTGGTGATCGAATTATGACCATTTGTAACGCAGGCTCCATTGCCACAAGCCGGTACGGAACAGCGCTTGCACCCTTTTATTTAGCGAAAAAGAAAAACCTCGATCTTCACATTTACGCATGTGAAACTCGTCCTGTCCTTCAAGGCGCTCGTCTGACGACATGGGAATTGATGCAGGGCGGCGTAGATGTGACGCTTATCACGGATAATATGGCAGCCCATACGATGAAAGAAAAACAAATTTCTGCCGTGATTGTTGGTGCAGATCGAATCGCTAGAAACGGTGATACAGCAAATAAAATTGGAACGTTAAGTCTGGCTATTTTGGCTAAACACTTTCAAATTCCATTTTTTGTGGCAGCGCCTCTTTCGACCTTTGATGTGTCAACTCAGGATGGGTCAGATATTCCGATTGAAGAACGCGACCCGCAGGAAGTAAAGGAATTAAACGGCATCCAAATAGCGCCTCCTGACGTGCAGGTATTTAACCCTGCCTTTGATGTCACTCCTCACCATCTCATTTCCGGGATCATTACAGAAAAAGGCATTATCACTTCCAACTATACAGAAGAGATTGATGCACTATTTACTGAAAGCGTGTCACTTTAATCAAACAAAAGCGCGGGATTCTTATCATTTAAGAGCACCGCGCTTTTTTGTTTCGTTTGTTTTTGCTAATATTTCTTTTTTCTGTTCTTCTGTCAACACGTTCATTTTGACACATAGTGATGTGACGGCGTACATTTTATCTTTTTTGCCCCATAACATGTTAGCAGCCTCCTTTTTCCCTAGACCAACTTTTTTAGCTTAATAAAAGGATATGTCGCTCGCTAAACATTTGGAACAGGTCAATTCATTTATTTTTGAACAAATGGGATGCCTTCTAATTCTAACAGGATCGCTTTCATCCCTGTCTTCGTCCCTGCATAACCAGTCAGAGTCCTGTCTTTTCCAATGACCCGGTGACACGGGATAAAAATTGGCAATGCATTGCGTCTATTAGCTTGTCCAATGGCTCTGACAGCCTTTGGATTGCCGATCGCTTCTGCAATATCAGCATAGCTTTTTGATTCACCATACGGAATAGTAGAAAGTGCTTCCCACACTTGCTCTTGAAACGGAGAGCCTGCTTGCTTAAGCGGGAGATCGAACACTTTCCGATCGCCCTTAAAATATTCATCCAGCTGTTTTTTCGCTTCTTTTAATACAGGCGTGTCTTCTTGTTTAAAATGGTCTCTCTGTTCTTTGACCAAAAACGATTCATCATCAAACCTCACTTCAATGATGGCACCATCTTTCTCTAGTATGTATAATGCCCCGATTGGTGCGGTATAGACTGTATAATACACATTAAAGCTCCCCTTCTTGTTTCTGCTGCCGGAGTGGAAGCGTGAGATGGAACACTGTTCCGACCCCTTCTTCACTCTCTACTTCAATGGTTCCTTGATGCTCTTCAATAATTTTATAACTAACCATTAACCCAAGTCCAGTGCCTCTTTCTTTTGTTGTATAAAATGGTTCTCCGAGACGCTTTAGTTTATCCTCTGTCATGCCGCAGCCTTCATCACGAAGAGAAATCACAATGTGCTCCTCCCCCTTCCTTTGAATGCTCACGTAAACATTTCCTTTCTGAGGCATTACTTCAATCGCATTTTTTAAAATGTTAATAAAGACTTGCTTTAACTGATTTTGTTCACAGTAGATGAGCGGAATATCATCCAGCACATTTAAGTGCATTTGCACATTGCCAAGATTGGCTTGTGCGTGAAGAAGGTCCATCGTGTCTTTGACAATTTGCACGACATTTTTTTCTTCATAGATGATGGCCTGTGGTTTCGCTAAAATCAAAAATTCTGTAATGATGGATTCGATTCTTTTCAGCTCTGATGTGATGACATTAAAATAGAGCGAATACTCCCCTTCAATGTTTCCTTTGAGCAGCTGAATGAAGCCTTTTAAAGCCGTCATTGGATTTCTAATTTCATGGGCAATTCCAGCAGCAAGCTCTCCGACAACATGAAGCGTATCCGATTTTCTTACCCGCTCTTCTAATTCCTTGCGTTCAGTCACATCTCTAAAGATGGCCAAATTCATGTTATGAATAATATTTCGTTTAAAAGAAAACTCCAAAATACGTTGATCTGGATGGTTCAGCACAAATGGAACTTCATTGTCCATCTCGTCTAATGACATCGCCTGAGCTGGCTGCGCCAAATTTTCAATTTGATATGGCGCAAGGATATGAAAAAGGTTCATTTCCGTTAAGTGATCATCTTTAAGGCCAAGCAGTTCACTTGCGGATGGATTCACATCAATAATCCGGTATTGATTATCGAAAAGAACAATGCCATCCATAGAGCCATTAAATACTTTACGGAATTTGAGCTCACTTTCTCGCAGCTCCTCTTCCATTCGCTTTCTGTCACTGACATTCCGTAAAATGGTTAAGTGCTGTCCTTCTAATACCGCATGCTTAGAGGTGAACTCAAGCTCTTTGAATTGGCCATTCGCCATTCTAAAGAGGAGTTCTTCTCTGATTTCAAGATTCCTGATATACCGTCTTCTTGTCGGCCGGTATCTGCGATCAGATTTGACTAGAAAATCCATGAGTTTCTTGCCAATCAGCTGATGCATCGGTAATTCGAAAATTCGGCAGGCGGATTCATTTGCCCTAACAATTTCTCCATCATCCGCCCAAATGATGATGGCATCCATCGCATTTTCGAATATTTCTCTAAAACGTTCTTCACTTTTTAGCAGCTTTTCTTCCATTAATCTTTTTTCTGTAATATCACGCATGATGGACATGTAAAAACCACTCATCACATTGGATGTGATGGTCAGTTCGAATAATTTGTGTTGCCCAGATTGAAGGGTAACAGGAAGTTCCCCCTTTGCTTTCCCTGTTTCTTTCAATGAAGTTAAGAGCTGCTGGAGCGCTGGAAGGTTTTCTTCTTCAACAAATTCATTTAAGTAGCGGTCTGTTAAATCTGTTTTTTGAAGTTCAAAGCTCTGGCAAAAAGAGTGATTGGCGTCAATCATACAACCATCCTGATCAAAAATGACCATACCGTCAATCGCTCGATCAAATAAATCTTTAAACAGCTGCTCATTCATCGAGCGTTCTCGCTCTAATATTTTCTTTGAAGAAATATCACGCATGACGACAATATATTGTTGATTCACCACGTCGTGCTCTGCTGCAAATTCAATATATTTTGTCTCTCCATTTTCAAGTTGAATGGAGATCTCTCTTTTTAACGTTCCTTTTCGAAAAAAAATCTCAAGTGAGCAGTCAATTTTGTTTTTCGGGATGCCGTATAGGAAATCTAGAACGGATTTATTGAGGAGGTCTTCTTTCGGTGTTTGCACAAGCCTACATGTCGCTTCATTGGCTTGAATAATGTTGAGGTGCTGATCAAATATAAAAATGGCATCTAACGTCTTATTTAACAGCATTTTGTGCTGTATCAATTCATTTCGCAAATATTCGTTCTCTTTTTCTAATTTTCTGATATTTTTCGCACCATCGAGCGTTTCAGTCATTCTCTTACACTCCTTTTCCAGCCTCATTCCTCTACAATATTTCTACAAGATTTTCATTGTTCCTTCATTCGACTCATAAAAAAAGAGAACTTTTTACACGAGGCTTGCTTCATTTGTTTCATTTGGATGACACGATTGTATAACGATTCTCTTTTCTTACGCTTCTTTTACAACCGTTCTACAATTTCACATCAAATAGCGAAATGAGCCAATTTGTATTTTAAAATGGGGCAAATGAGGGAACAGTGCACTTAGAACGTTTATGTTCGAAATGAAGCAGGAAAGGTGATGTTATGACGTCAACGAGAGATAGTTATTTTGATAATGCAAAATTTCTTCTGATTTTTCTAGTTGTTTTTGGTCATTTGTTACGGTCATTCATACATGATAATGACTGGATACTCTACTTATATAAATTTATTTATACATTCCATATGCCCGCTTTTATATTGGTGTCTGGCTTCTTTGCCAAAGGTTTTAGAAAACCAGGTTTTATGAAAAAAGTCGCAGTTAAGCTAATCATCCCATATTTGATTTTTCAAGTCATCTATTCTGTGTATTATTATTTCTTACAGGATCAAAGCATCTCTAACTTAAATCCGATTGATCCGCAATGGTCTTTATGGTTTTTAATCAGTTTATTCTTTTGGAACTTACTACTCATTCCTTTTTCAAAACTGCCATTCCACTGGGCAATGATCGTTAGTTTATCGATGGCGTTACTTGTCGGTTACGTAGACAGCATTAGCGATACGCTCAGCCTATCTCGTACGTTTGTCTTTTTGCCGATGTTTTTAGCTGGCTTTTATTTAAAAAAGCAGCACTTTGAATTTATCCGAACAAGCAAAGGGAAACTGACTGCACTTCTTGTACTGATGGCCGTGTTCATGTTTTGCTATTTTTATGAATTCGATTATTCCTTTTTATTTGGGTCACAATCGTACGCTTCTCTTGGAGATGAAGGACTCATTGCAGCGATGAAACGAATGGCATGGTATTTACTTGCATTTGCTGCTACCTTTAGTTTCTTTGCATTAGTCCCTACACGCCGGTTCTTCTTTACCAAATGGGGCACAAGAACATTATATGTCTATTTACTTCATGGCTTTGTGATTAAGCTTTTAAGAACGACTTGGTTTGATGATTGGGCTCTAAATACGGCAAGTGTATTGATTCTATTGCTGCTTACGGTCCTCTTAACCTTTACCCTATCTAGTACATTTGTTAAAACTGTTGCACAACCAGTCATCGAGCTCAAAATGACCAGTCTGATGCGAACCATTACTGGCAGACAAAACAGTTATATTAAATAGAAAAAACGATCTCTCTGGATCGTTTTTTTTTCTATTTATTTTTTGTTTTTCTGTTCAGTATGACATTCATCGTTTTTTTTAGGATTCATTAAGGTATCAATCCATTTACTGCTGTTTATATCTCCCAGCTCGCTGCCAAATTCCTCTTCCAAGATATCGGGGTTCATCGGTTTTTTATGGTCTTTCATATCTTTACTTTTCACATGTTTTTTAGTCACGAGATGCTCCCCCCTGTTTACCTTGATGAGAATTTCGGTTCGCCTGGCGGTCTTCTGATTGCTCGTCAAATTGTGTTTGTCCTTGATCGTGTGCCATGCTTTCTGTAGGCGTCATATTATTTGTGAGTGCTTCATTTTTTGCTGTTTTTCTTTTCATTTGTCATCATTCCTTTTTAACATGTTTAGTTCTTCGCTCAATTGATCAAATAGCTCTTTCATTTGTTTGACTGTCACTGGTTTTTCCTCAGGCTTTAACTCATATCCAATTTGCCCATTCGCTTCTAGTGTTGCTTTTTTGAGACTGCTAATGTCTGTGATGCCCTGCTGCTTTAAGCGCATTTTGAATTGGTCCCTTGTCAGCCGCGTTTTTTTCAGCTTGTGATCAAGCATTTCTCCATCCTCTAAAATCACCACAGACTTCCCTGAAACCAATTTTTCAAAAAAATCAAATTGAATCGACAGCTTTTCCATAATCACAAGCGCCACAATAAAAATGGCGGCCGCATAAATGGTTTCAAGTAAATTATGCTCAATAAAGGGTTGGATAATAATCGATCCAATCGAAATCATGATGACTGTCTGTTGAACCGTTAATTGACTAATGGATTTAGGCCCTGCTATTCTCAGCAGCAAAGTACCAACGAGCAGCATTACAATTGCTTTCCATAACACATCCAGCACGTCTCTTTCACCTCTTACCTATAGATTGCGAACATCCTTTGTGATTTAGCCAGTTATATAATGGAAATAAAAAACCAGCATTCAGTAGGAATGCTGGTCTGATTGTTGATAAAGAGTTAAAATGATCTTTATTTTAGCTCTTCTTCTTTTCAGCGTGATAGAAAACCTTTGCAGTCTAGGAAAGTCGAGCACCGGAGCGGAGCGAATTTGACATTCGTGAGCACCGGAGCACAGATTTGACAACGAATGCGAGGGTTTGGTCTACACGCTGAAACCAGCATTCAGTAGGAATGCTGGTTAGCCGATGATCACACGCTCTTTCGGATAATGATAATTCGCTTCACTTTCCCGGCGGCCAATTAAATACAAGAAGCTTGGAATTCCAATCCGTCCTATAAACATGACGACCATAATAATACACTTACCAAATACGGACAAGTCAGACGTAATTCCGAGCGACAGTCCTGTTGTTCCGAAGGCAGAACAAACTTCAAATAAAGTTTCAAGAAGTGTATGATGGTCTGATAAAGTTAACAGAAACGTAGCACCAAACACTAAAATAAAGGCCATCATCGTCACCATGAGGGATTTATTAATGTCCGCTTGATGAAGCTCTCTTTTAAAGATTTTAATGGACTTATTTCCTCTCGCAAAATGAAACAAAGCAAGTAAATTAAGGGCAAACGTGGTTGTCCGAATTCCGCCCCCTACCGAGCTTGGAGATGCCCCGATAAACATCAGCAAACATAAAAATAACAGTGTCGGCTCTGTCAATTGCGTAATATCTAATGTCGAAAGCCCGCCACTTCTAGTAGCTGTTGATTGAAACAAAGAATAAAACAAGATTTCATGCCAGCTCTTCCCTAGAAAAGTAAACCGAGCTTCAAGTGCATAAATCCCAATTGCCCCAACGACAACAAGGAGGCCAAACGTGATCGTGGTAATTTTCGTAAACAATGAAAACGATGCATGTTTTCGGTCTTGATTGAATAAATAATCCTTTACTTCGACAAGTACCGGAAAACCAATAGCGCCAAAAATGATGAGCAGCATCGTGATAAATTGGACGAAATAGTCATCTTTATAAGGAATTAACGAATTCCCAGTAATATCAAATCCTCCATTGGTTGTGGCACTGATACTAGAGAAAAATCCGTGTAGAAAAGCACCTTGCACATCGTAATACTTTAGAAAATACATACTTAAAATCAGACCGCCTACAAACTCAATCAGTAAGATTAAATATAAGACCTGCTTCATGAGTTTTACAATTCCTGATAAGTTGCTCTGGTTTTGGTCTGCCATAATTAATTTTCTTTCTTTAATGCCGATCCTTTTTCGCATAACCAGCCAGACGAATGTACCAAGGGTCATAATGCCGATACCACCGATTTGCAAAACAAATGCAAGGATCCACATCCCGGTCACACTAAATGTTTGTGACGTATCGACAACAGTCAGACCCGTGACACTGACAGCACTCACAGCTGTAAATAGCGCATCAATAAATGTCCATTTGACTTCTTCTTGGTGAGCCACTGGCAGACTGAGTAGAATGAACGACACGGTCACAGCAAGAAAATAATAAAGGGCAATCAGCTGAAAAGCCGACAGCCGGTCGATTAGTTTTTTCATTGGATTCATGGTTATTCCTTCTTTTATCTTTCTTTTCGAATACTATATCATTTTAATGAAAAGAAAGAAGATTTTAAAGGTATTTTGTGCTTTATTTACTTTTTCATCAAAAAGAAAAAGACATCCTTAGGCAGAATGTCTTTTGATCTTTCTTATTTTGCTTCGAGTCTTCTAATTCTTTCGTTTAAATCAGGGTGTGTTGAGAAAAGAGAAGCTTTTCTTTTACCACTGATTTTCAGTGTAGCAACAGCTGTTTGATCATCATCTTTAATTCTTGATGTATACGCCTCTAGTGAACGGAGCGCATGAATCATTTTATCTTTTCCTGCAAGGTCCGCACCGCCGCGGTCTGCATGGAATTCGCGATGTCTAGAGTAAGCAAATACGACAAGGCTTCCTAAGATAGAGAAAATAATTTGGAAGACGATCACAGCGATAAAGTGAACAATCGGCACAAGCTCTTCACGTGGAACGAAACGGCTTGCGATCCATGCCGCAATTCTTGAAAGGAAGACAACAAACGTGTTGACGATTCCTTGAAGTAACGTCATTGTAACCATGTCACCGTTCGCTACGTGAGCGACTTCGTGAGCGATAACCCCTTCAACTGCTGCATCATCCATTTCATGAAGCAATCCAGTTGATACGGCAACAAGCGATCTTCTTTTAGAAGGACCTGTCGCAAATGCATTTACTTCAGATGATTGGTAAATACCGACCTCAGGCATTTTAGAAAGGCCTGCTGCTCTTGATAGTCTGTGAACGCGGTCAACAAGCTGCTGCTCATCATATGTTAATGAATCCTTTTCTGGATTTAACACACGCACACCCATCATCATTTTTGCCATCCAGCGAGACATCGCTAGTGACATAAACGAGCCTACAAAACCAACAACTGCACTGAATACAAGAAGATAAAGGATATTAAGTCTTCCGTCTGCTCCTATATAAGAACCAACACCAGTTGCTGCACTAATAACCGATAGGACAATACCAATCGTAGTGATAACAAGAATGTTCGTTAATATAAACAGAAATATTCTTTTACCCATACATAACCTCCGCTGTCATATTAAGTTCATTTGAACTTATTAATAAAATTATAAAAATAAACGTCTCAAATTGCAAGGAAAAAGGAATCGTTTTCTATGTTTATCATACTGGCTAAAACCTCGTCATTTCAATGATTACGCTACTTGCATCCGCAAACAAGTGAACAAATTGTGACGCACCGGTCCTATTTTAGTTTATTTTGCATTTTCATTAAAAAGAGATTATGATGTTGAATTAGATCAATAATCACGTTTTTGACGTACAAAATGAGGTGGAACATGGTGACTTTTAAATTAACGAGAATTGACATGACGAGACTTCTGTATTCTCTAAAAGGCGAGGGAGATCTGACTCCGCTTCAGCTTTTGAATTTATCTGTAAAAAGCGATAAGGAACATGAATATGATGAATTAAGAATCCCTTCGTTTTTTGAAAAACTCGAACGGCGGAAGCAAAAATCAGAGCACGGGCTTTCAACGAACGAAATCGTTGAGCTTGGCAACTTGTGTGAACTGACTTCTCTTAAATCGACAGCCATTCAAAACTGGATCAAGCGCGATATTAAAGATATGATCGGCCATCCAGAGCTTGGCAAGAAGTACTCCATTGATCAAGTCGTTATTTTATTAATTGTCCGGGATTTAAAATCAGTATTTGATTTTGATTCTATTCGTACGATCTTATCTGCCTTATTTAATACGATCACAGATCGAACGGATGATATTATCAGCCCCATCCGTTTTTATGAAGCATATGCGCACGTCCTTGATTTTATTTATCACCATACACATTTTCCATTAAAGGAAACGAATTTACGAGAAATGACAGAAGAGCAGACGGACAAACTCCACGAAGAGTTTACAGAATTGACGAAGCCGCAATGGCATTTGATTAAAGGCATTATCAGTTCTACCGTTTTCTCCGTTTTCACTTCTCACTTGCAAAGCACAGCGCAAGAAATGATGTTGAATACGCTTCAGCTGAAAAAGGCTTAAAACTGAGCCCGAGGTGACCTTCATCACCTCGGCTTTTTTGTGCAGCAATTGCCAGCATAATTGCAGGCTGTTTTTTTCAAAATAAGAAGGCGCAACAAACATGAAGTGAAAGGAGGAATATGTGATGGCAAATCGAAATCAACTTCTTGTTCCTGGAGTAGAACAAGCTTTAGATCAATTTAAATACGAGATCGCTCAAGAATTTGGCGTGAATCTCGGTTCAGATACAGTCGCACGTTCAAACGGTTCTGTTGGCGGCGAGATGACAAAAAGACTCGTACAGCAGGCGCAATCTCAAATGGGCCATTCAACTAAATAAAGACATGGTGAAATACGCCGGATCTATTCTGGCGTTTTTTTACTGTTCATATGTAGGCTCATCCCGGTTTTCACGGTATGAGGGCGGTGTGTTTTTTCCTTTTTGTTTGACGCCATTTCTGTTACGTTCGCCGTACGGACGATTCTGACCACTGTCGTTTTTTTTTACATGCTTTTCAGTATCACCACGTGATGTGCCGTTTGGATGTTTTTTTTCATTTGGATCAGTCGAGTGATTTTTTTTTTGCTCTTTGTCTTTTTCAAAAGGGCGGTCCTTGTCTTCTTTTCCCTTTTTCTCTTTGTTGTCAAAATTAGGGCTTGTTTGGTGAGGCTTTTGAACAGCTCCTTGCTCTTCCCTCTCAACTTCCTTCTGCTCTTTGTCTTCGCCTTCAGGAGCCTCTTTATCAGGCTGCATCTCATCGCTACCGTCTGTCATGATGTCTTCTTTTTTGTCTTCGTCTTTTTGATCTTCATCAGCATTTTTCGGCTCTTCTTCTTTGACAGCCTCATCATCTGCTGGATCTTCATCTTCTTTTTTAACGTCCTCTTGTTCGTTGTCTTGCATTTCTTGATTTCTAATATAAGTTCCTGTTGAGATGCCTGCTTTTTGTGCCTTTTCTCTTGTTTCCAGGTCACCTTCCACAGTTTCTAGCTTATAATTGCGCTTTTGATATTCCCCCGAGATGGTGCTGATTTTACTTTTTACGTTTGTTTTGTATGTATGATCCTGCTTGTTTTCATAAACAGTTGAAATATAAATGCTTTTAGAGTGGTTCACGTATCCCTTTTTATCACAATCATCGATGATTTCCTGCACGACTTTGGTCATGTCGTTTTTTTCTAAATCTTTCATACTGGCCAGTACTTGCTTCGCATCTTTATTCAGCGGAGTGACACCGATCACTTGATAATTGTGATCGAGTTTCAGCTCAAAGCTTGGGTTAATGTCAATCGTCATATATGCATATGCTTTTTGACTTGAGAAAGATGGCATCATAGTGAAAATCACGACAATAATTGCTGCAATTGATAGAATTCCTGCATTTAACGGACGTAAACGAAGCAGGTCAAAAAAACCGGCTCTTTTTCTTTCGAGACGTGATTCATTCGGAAACGTCACTTCTTGACCGATTTCATAGTCTTGCTGTTCATACTTTGTCCGCAGAAATTGTCCATCAGGGGTCAGCAGTGTGACATATTTTTTGTTTTTCTCTACTATAATGCCTCTTCTCATGAATTAAGCACCCCTTTAAGGTAATCTTTCAAATACACATAATCACCTGTCATAATGATCGCCATCGCAATAATATATTTTCTATTTCTCTCAATCGTTTTGCGGCTGACTTCCACTAGCTTTTCCAGCTGTTTGACTGGCAATTGTTTTTTCTGAAATAAAATGGTTCTCAGTTCATCATGCTTCACGAGTGTATGGGCCACTTTAATGGCATTTTGTCTCGCATCCGCATGCTTTGGTGAATGCTCAAGCAGTTCTTGAAACGTAAGACCATATACTTTCAATCGTTCTTTAAAATGTTCAATCTCTTCTCTTCTATGTTCTTGTTCAATTAAACGCCTATATTCATTTGCAGAAAGCTCTGCTTCAATCATGCTTTGCGAGTACTCGCCATTCTCACTTTCTTGAAGGTCCATTTGAACCGTTGGCGCGTTTCTTGCTTCTTTTCGAATATAGTCGATTACTTTTCTTTTAATAATTAACTCCGCAAATGCAAGGAGTGAGTTGCCTTTTTCGGCAGAGTATTTTTCTATCGCTTCATTAAAGGCAATTAAGCCTACGCTAAATTCATCATCTTTTTCATCTATATATCGTTTACAAACGGATGAAACCGTCTTAGCGACAAATGGTTTGTATTGCTCGATTAATGCATTTTGCAGCTCGGTATCACCCTGTTGGATGTTGATTGCCGACTGCTCTAATGTTTGCTTTTTCTTTCCCTTTTTAAACAAAAGGCTAAGCAATGGTTTCACCTCAGTTCTCCCTATATTACTCATTTATGATAGCTAATTTATGAGGGAAGCGCAAAGGAAGAAATGAGGAATTCATTTCCTGTTACTCAATTGTGACATGTATTTCTTTATCTACTTTACAACGTTTCGTTTAAAAGCAAAGAAATAAGGGGGTATCCCCCCCTTTTTTGTAATATACGTGTTATGAAAATGAAATGATATTTCTTTCAAAAAACCTACTCTTCCAGCCGCATCTCTTGTTTTTCCTCGTTTTGCTGGCTGCCTTTTCTTGATGGACTTGATAAAAACCAGCCAAATGCTGCAATCGCGAGAAGGACCGTCCAGAAAATGATTTTCCATAATGTTGAATGAATGAAATGAGAGGACACGACCCCAATAGCTGGATGAGAAAGTGTATAGAGCGTCAGCTTCACGCCAACCCATCCGACAATGACAAAAGCTGCTGTTTCTAGGCTTGGTCTCGTTTTAAGCAGTTTCACAAATACAGTCGCCGCAAACCTCATGATCACTAGACCAATGATACCACCTAATAGAATGACAATAAATTGACCGCCATCAAGCCCGCCAATTTGTGGAAGGTTTGTTGCTGGCAGAGTCACAGCTAATGCAACAGCTGCTAAAATAGAATCTACTGCAAATGCAATGTCAGCAAGCTCAACTTTCACGACGGTTGCCCAAAAGCCGCTTTGTTTCATGTTTGTGTCTGCTTCCTTTTTCTTAAATACGTGCGATTTTAAAATATGGTGAATCGAAATATATAGAAGATAAATTGCGCCAATGGCTTGAACTTGCCACACATCTACTAAAAACGAAATAAGAAAAAGAGAACCAAATCGCATGACAAATGCTCCCGCAAGTCCGTAAAACAATGCCTTTTTTCTTTGTTTTTCAGGAAGGTGTTTGACCATCACAGCCATAACCAGCGCATTATCAGCTGCTAAAATCCCTTCTAATCCAATCAATACGAGAAGAACCCACCCGTACTCTAAAATAATTGCTGCATCCATCATCATTCCTCCTTATTTTTTATCTATTGTCCCACAACAGACAAAGGCTTATGAATGCAAAAAAGACCTTTGCCTGTAATGGCAAAGGTCTTGCTAGACATGTGATATGTAAATCATGCCAACAAAGCCGATGGAATGAGGTTCCATGTAATGACGACTTTGTTTCCGGTAAAAACCGGACGCTACTCCCCTTTGGTGGGATTAAGAATATTTAGATTACTTATATCATAATCAACAGACCCCTGATTGTCAACAGGTGACTTTTTATCTCCACCCATTGATTAAGCCGTTGGTGTTTCTGTTTTTCTTTTTCTTCGTTTCAGCCACACGTAGAGAACAAACAATAAGAGCATACCAATTCCAATCGGCAATACATATGGTTCTAAAATGGTTCCAACCTCTTGCCAGTTCTCCCCAAGGACAAATCCTAGATACACATATACAAATGTAATTGGCGTAATCGCCAAAAACGTATACAGGCAAAAAACCCACACATTCATCTTTGCAATCCCGCACGGAATGGAAATAAGGGTTCTGACCCCTGGAATAAATCGGCCGCTAAACGCAACAAATCCACCATGCTTTTCAAAAAAGGCATCCGATTTATCAAGTGACTCAGGTTTCACAAAGAAATATTTCCCATATTTATTTAAAAAGGGTCTCCCTCCATAACGTCCTAACCAGTACAAGGTCAAGGGGCCTGCCACACCACCAATAGAACCGGCAGCCACAACACCAATGAAGGCCATGTCCCCTTTTGAAACCCAGTAACCTGCAAGAGGCAACACCACTTCAGCAGGAACAAATTCAATGCATAATGCAAGAAAGATGCCGAAGTACGACAAATTCTTAAAGGCATCAGCTAATGAAATAATAAAATCTTCGATGTTTATCAATCCCTTTCACACATAATCAGTTTGACAGGCTATGCTTGCAAATCGTACCGTGCCACCTATTAAACGAATAAAAAAACAAAAATGATTCACTTTTCTTCGTTTTTTTACATTAAATTTGATTTTACTATAAAAAATGTTCAAAAAAAATGCTAAATACCCTTTTTAAGTAAAGGAAAAGTGAACACAGGCGCCACTTGATCCGATATATTAAGTATATGTCTGTTTTTAGATACAGGAGGTTTTCTTACATGACACATTTAACAGGAAGCTACAACGGATGGCTTGTCTTTCTGTCAGTCGCTGTCGCCGCTGTCGCCTCCTACTCAGCTCTTCAATTAGCCAGCCGGGTGATCCAGTCGAGCGGCGCAAAGAAAAGAGTATGGTTGATCGTTGGTGCGATGATCATGGGGATGGGAATATGGTCAATGCATTTTATTGGCATGATGGCGTTTCACCTACGCTCTGGTATCACATATGAAACACCCTTACTCATTTTATCGATTTTGGCCTCTTTTATCGGTTCTTTCATTGCATTTTCAATATGTATTCAGCAACAACTTTCTACAAGACGACTTTTGATTAGTTCGATCACGATGGGCTCAGCTATTTGCAGCATGCACTACCTCGGATTGGAATCAATGGCGAATGTCACCATCAGCTATGACCCTGTTCTCTTTTTTCTTTCGTTTTTTATTGGTGCGCTCGCTTCATTCTTTTCATTACACCTTTTTTTCCGGCTCCATCGCTCTGAGAAAAGGCGGGGAGATCAGCTGTTAAAAATAGCGGGTGCACTGATGATGGGCGGTGCTGTTGCGGGCATGCATTACACAGGCATGGCGTCTTCGACGATGTTTTTTCATTCAGATGGTCATGCCGCTGCGGGTGGTTCTCTTGAAATGTCACCATTTAGCCTGTCCATTTTCATCGGCCTGATGACGCTTATCGTCCAATCACTTATGATTTTCGGCGCCTATATTGATCACCGGATTATGTCACAATCCGATCAGCTAAAAGAAAATGAACAGCGGTTCCAATCACTGATCAAACATAATATAGATGGGATTATCGTGTTATCTGTTGATCGAAAAGTGATATCTGCGAATGACCCAGGCAAACACATTTTGAAAATGTGCAATTCTTGGATTGGTGATGATGTGAGTCAATACGTCATGCCGACTGAGATGTGGGAAGACTTTATTGATCAATCAAAAAAAGCAATTACGCGTGAAGCAGAACTGAAAGCAGCAGATCGTTTTTATTATTATCATGTTACATACATACCCGTACACGTCAACCATACACTTGACAGCATTTATCTCGTTTTAAAGGATTTAACCCAGCAGAAGATTGCTGAAAAAGAAATTCATGTGATGGCACATTATGATGCACTAACTGAACTGCCCAACCGTCGTCATGGAATTAATCATTTAAATGATGTTTTATCCGCTCAAGAAGAGACAAAAACGTCAACGGCAGTTCTTTTTCTTGATTTAAATCGGTTTAAAATTATTAATGATGCCCTTGGTCATAACATAGGCGATCTGCTGTTGAAAGCCGCCGCAAACAGATTAACCAAATGTTTGCCTGACAATGGCTTTATTGCAAGAATTGGCGGGGATGAATTTTTAATGATCTTTCCTCACCTGGAGCATGGTACACATAAAATTGAACAGCTTTCGAAAAACATCATTCGCCAATTTGAACGACCTTTTTTCATTCAAAACCATCAGCTCATTACATCCATTAGTATTGGAATCGCCATCTCTCCGCAAAACGGAAAGAATGGCATGGAATTGATGAGAAAAGCAGATATGGCCATGTACTTATCAAAGAAACATAAACAAAGCCGCTATGAATTCTTTACTGAATCTATGGAGAGATTGAGTGAGGACAGACTTAATCGCGAACTGGAGCTACGAGATGCCATTCAAAGAAAGCAGTTTGTGCTTCATTATCAGCCGCAAATCAGCGCCAAAACAAGACAAATGACAGGTGTTGAAGCCCTTTTAAGAATGAAAGCACCAGACGGTTCTCTAAAATCACCAGAGGCTTTCATTGAACTTGCTGAAGAATCGGGCCTGATTATCGATATTGGAAGGTGGGTCATTGACACGGCATGTCAGCAGGCAAAATTGTGGTATGACAAGCAATTGAAAATCCCTGTAGCGGTCAATTTATCTGCTAAGCAGTTTAACTCTGAAGACTTAATTGATTTGATCAAACTAACGCTAAAAAAATACGACCTTCAACCATCACTTCTTGAGCTTGAAGTGACAGAAAGCATGACAATGGATAACATCAAGCAGTCAAAACAAGTACTGACATCTCTAAAACAACTTGGCGTCCGTATTAGTATTGATGATTTTGGTACAGGCCATAGCTCTTTAAGCTATTTGAAGGATTTGCCGATTCACCGTCTGAAAATTGATAAATCGTTTATCGAGGATATTTTGAGCGATTCAAAGTCTGAGCAAATCACAGGGGCTATTATTGCAATGGGGCACCAGCTATCTCTAGAAGTCATTGCTGAAGGTGTTGAAACTTTTGCACAAGCACAACTTTTATCTGCGCAGGGCTGTGACGATCTACAAGGCTTTTATTATGCCAAGCCACTTCCAGCTAGTGATATTGAAAAATTTATCGCCTATCCTGCTCATCAGCTAGATACATAAAAAAGGTGCCAACCATGGCACCTTTCAGCGTGTAGACAAACCCTCGTATTCTTTGTCAGTCCTGCGTGCTGGTGCTCACGAATGACAAATTCGCTCCGCGCCAGTACTCGTCCTTCCTAGGGCTGCAAAGGTTTTCTATCACGCTGGGCTGAAAAGAAGACAAAGGGCTAAAATCAAGTTCATTTTAGCCCTTTGTCAACAATCTAAAAGGTGCCAACCATGGCACCTTTTCGTTTTATCTAAATAACAAATGCTGACTGTGAATACCTGCTTTTTTCAGCAGACTAATTAATTGCTCCTGTTCTTCACGCGAAAGACCAGAAAACGCCCGCGCAATTCGAAGAGAATGGATTGGATAAATTTTATCCAGATAACTGCGCCCTTTATCCGTTAAATGGGCATAAACTGACCGCTTATCCTTTGGGTCCTGTTCTCTTTCAATGAAACCATTTCGTTCTAACTTGTCAATTACGTACGTCACATTCCCGCTGACAAGCAGGAGTCTTGAGCCGATTTGCTGAAGTTTTTGAGCACCTCTCGTATACAGTAATTCGAGAACGGCAAATTCAGTTGGATTGAATCCATGCTCCTTGCTGTCTCTAATACTGTGTTCGGAAACGCTTTTAAATGCCCTTGCAAAAACTTTGTAAAGCGTCATTGAACGTTCTACTTCTTCTTCATTAAACGATAGTCTCATCACATATCTACCTCTTATAATATTTTTTTAACTTCAAGGCTTTCTTGCGGTGCAGTTGGAGCCTTTCGTAAAAAATAGAAGTACGTTTTTGAAAACCCTTTCAACCACATAAGTGACTCCATTCGTGTTATGTATAAGATTTCGATATAAACTTTTAAAATCCTTCTTATTTTTCACAATCATCTCGAAAAAAAGCTTTTCCAGCAAACCATCATGTTACGACAAATTTTAACATAATCTGTAAAGACTCTATATTTTCTTACATTTGATTCGTCAAATTTCTACAAAATTCAATATTGCTATAATATTAAACACAAAAAAAAAGAACCCTTCATGTGACAGTGCACATGATAAGGGATGTTAAAGATAGCGATCGGTTTTGTTGAAAAAGAAATGATACTCTTTTTTTAAGTCACTAATTGTCATGTTCTTGGTCATATCAGGGCTATACACCCCAAGTGAGCAAAGCTGCTTCGTATAATAATGTCTTTCTTTCGCTAAAGCTTCTTTTAATATACGCCGCACGACATCTCCCCTCCTATCAATGGATATGGATCGGGTGCTTATGAGGACTTTTTATACAAATCATTTTGTACGGCTCTAAGAAGAGCATGTGCATTCTGACCCGCAACCTGCATGAACTGCTCCAGCAGTTCATCCCTCTTCACATCTAATGCGATGATTTCTTTTGCCATACGGATGATCTGTGTTTTCTCCATCAAGTGCGCCCCCTCCTTATTTTTTCTTTTTCTTATCATATGTTCACGTGATATGATTTGCACTTTATATGTCAATTTTCCTTCCATTGTTTTTCACTTTATTCATTTTTGTGTTATATTATCTAACAAACGTTAGGTTTTTTTACTGACTGTTGGATATAATATGAAGAAAAGACTTGCAGGGGTGAGGATATGACGCAGGAAGATGTATCTTATAAAGATAAAAAAGTCATTTCAATCGGGATTGTCAGTGAATTAACAGGACTTTCCGTCAGGCAAATCCGATATTATGAGGAACGGAAACTCATCTATCCCCAGCGCTCAACAAGAGGCACACGGAAATATTCTTTTTCTGATGTAGAACGTTTAATGGATATCGCCAATAAACGGGAAGATGGTGTGCAGACAGCGGAGATTTTGAAAGACATGAAGAAAAAAGAACAGGCATTAAAAAGCGGACAATATAAGAAAAAGATGCTGGAAGGTCAAATTAACGCGCACTTCCGGTACAAGAATCGATGAACTAAATAACAATCGCTTACTCAGCAAAATAGACTTAGCATCTGATCGTCCTGAATATGAAACGATGAAAGCACAAACTGACCCAAAGACCGATTCTTGCTGAAGAGTCGCGAAAGCAAATGCGTTACAGCTCATCTTGAATCATTGAAGCAACAAAACGAGGCAGCAATTGCAGCCTCGTTATTAGCTAAAACAACCATTCAACTATTTATCACCTAAGATACTTGATCTTTAACGATTTAGTTTTTCAAATTTGTTCAGGAATCGAAACAGTTCGTTCATTGAGCACATTCCCCGTGTTTAGCGTCGTTTTGGGTTCTATTAAGAGCAAGTGAACTTCTTCTTCAGCAATGGGCTGATGTTCAACTCCTTTTGGAATCACAAGAAATTCTCCTTCATGAAGCGTTATTTCCCTATCCCTAAAACGGATGACTAGATTGCCTTTCCACACAAAGAACATTTCATCCTCATCATCATGGTGATGCCAAATGAATTCACCCTTAATTTTCACCATTTTCATGTATGAGTCGTTCAACTCTCCACCTATTCTAGGATTCCAATAATCATTTATTTGCGAAAATTTTTCTTCGATATTTACCTTTGAAATCAATCGATTTCCCTCCTTATTAAATGAAAACGTCTATTTTAATTGCCACAGCTAAAATTCATTTTCTCCTCTCGATCAGATAAAAGGGACGCAATGAGCATCAACCTCTTCTATCATTTAGTTTACATACTTCATTGGATCACGTAAAATCAAAAAATAGCATATAGATCATCATAATTTGTGATGCAAAAAGGAGAGTTAGTTTGGATATTAAATCTTTGGAAGTATTTAAAGCCGTTGCCATTGAACAAAGCATCACAAAAGCTGCTCAAAAATTAAATTATGTGCAGTCCAATGTCACCGCAAGAATCCAACGTCTTGAACAAGAGTTAGGTGTACCTCTTCTCTATCGATATCATAAAAAAATATCTTTAACGCCTGCAGGACGTGAACTGCTGCCCTATGTAAATAAATTACTATACAATTACGAAGAAGCGATAGAAGCAGTAAAGCTTTCCTCTACTCCGCGGGGATCTTTACACATTGGATCTATAGAGTCCACCGCATCTACAAGATTGCCCAGCATTTTCACAGAATATCACAAAAAATTTCCACAAGTAGAATTGAGCTTGTATATGGCACCTACAGTCGATCAAGTTAGCGCTATCCTCAACTACAAAGTAGACGGCGCCTTGGTAGATGGGCCAATTCTTCATCCAGAAATCATCGAGTATCCTGTATTGGAAGAATCCCTCGTTCTCATTACAAGCTACTCCACGGAGCAATTCCAGGTAGAATCTATTTTACATGAGCCGTTGCTCTCGTCATTCGCCCATTGTATTTATTTAGGACGATGGCAAAAGTGGCTAGAGAACAACGGCTATCCTCCTATGAAGGTCATGGAATATGGTACGTTAGAGGGCGTTCTTAAATGTGTTGAAAGCGGGCTGGGAGTGACCGTATTACCAAAATCTATGGTTGAATCTCGGGGACAAGGTAAATTTACCTGTCATCCATTACCAGAACCACATCGAATCGTGCCCACTGTGTTGATCAGGCGACGTGATTCGTACATGACCAGTGCCCTGTCACAATTTATGGAGTTAATGGGCATCACGAATAAGTGATCTGAGACAGATCATTGTTTCATAAATAAGATCATGTGTGATAAAAAAAGAGGATAGATAGAGCGACATTCTTTCAGCTCTTCTATCCTTTTACATCATCTCAACTTATGCCTGACTGATCATAAAGCATATGAACGATTCTTTTTATTTAGATGAAGCGTCAGTTCCTTCAACAACCCCTACAAAGTCAATTCGTACGCCGCCTTTTTCAGGATCTTCTTTCACCCGAAAGGCAAGCGCCTTTTTTTCTCCAGTGTTTGCATCTTTATAATTTGCATGAAAGACGTGGATGCTGGCTTCTTCCATTTGAAAATCTTCATAAGAAAGCGTCTCAATTCCCCATTCCTTTTTCGATTTAAGAATGTCATTTGGGCTTGGGATTGCGCCTTCGACATAGACATTGTCCATTTTTCGTTTATTTCCTTCAGTTATCGCTTCAAGCATATGCTCTGATGCCACCAGTCTTCTGTCTTTCCCCTCGTCTTCTCTTGAACATGCACTTAGCAAAACAATGCACATGAAAATGAATAAAAACTTCTTCATTTTTCTCTCCCACCTTCTCCTTAAAATGTAAAGGATGGAAGCGCTATATGCAATCTTTATTCAAAAAAGACTGTAAAACGTTACATTTTACAGTCTTTTGACTACATCAGTGTATGAAGAAATGCTGTTGCAATTCCAAAATAGATGAGTAAGGATAAAATATCATTCAATGTTGTGATCAGCGGTCCAGATGCAATGGCTGGGTCGACGTTTAATCTGTGTAAAATAATCGGCACGACCGTACCTGCCATTGTCCCAATAATCAGTGTTGCAAGAAGCGAGGAACCAACAACAAAACCTAAAATCATATTGCCCTGCCATACCATGGCAACGACCGTAATAATGATTGAACAAACAATCCCAATATAAATACTTGTTCTCAGCTCTCTGAAAATCAAGCGCATAATGGTTTTTTTCGTTAATTCTTCTTTTGACAATCCTCTAATGACAACCGCTAGAGACTGTGTCCCTGTATTCCCTGTCATACCTGCAATCATCGGCATGAAGAATGCTAAAGCAACGACTTGCTGCAGGGTATCTTCAAAATAATTTAAGATACTGCCTGAAATCAGCCCAATGAATAAGAGCAAAATGAGCCATGGAAGACGGCGGTATGCCGCCACAAATGCCGGTGTGTCGAACGTGATATCTTTACCAGAGGCAGCAAACTTTTCATAGTCTTCTCCTGCCTCTTGAATCACAACATCAATGATATCATCGACTGTCACAATTCCGACTAAGACATTGTTCTCTTCTACAACAGGGATGGCAAGGAAATCATATCGTTCAATGAGCTTTGCGATTTCTTCCTGGTCTTGAAAGGCACCAACGGCAATGACTCTTGTAAACATAAGATCCTGCACTTTTTCATCTGGCTCACCTAAAATAAGATCCCTGTATGAGAGTACCCCTACAAGCTGTTTTTGATCATTTATGACATATAAGTAGTTGATCGATTCGGCAATTTCAGCAAAGCTTTTCAGCTTCACCACGGCATCCTGAACCGTATAATGCTGCGGAATCCAAACGTACCGATTGGTCATGATCCGGCCTGCTGTCTCAGCAGGGTAATTCATGAGAAGCTGGACGGCCTTGGATTCCTCTGCTTCCATGTTAGATAAAAGCTGATCCTTCAGCTCATCCTCCATCTCATCAAACAAGTTGGCAAGGTCATCGTTATCCATTTTGTTTGTGACGAAGGTGGCTTTGTCTTTCCCTACTTTTTCAAGAACAATCTCTTGATATTCCCGCTCCAGTTCACCCATCATTTCCGTCACGTCATCGACTGTTAAAAAGCTGAGAAAGCGGCCGCGATGTTTTTCTGGAAGCTCCTTGAATAAGTAGGCCATATCATAAGGCTGCAGTTCTTCCATAATGTTTTTAAATTCTTTACGTTTTCCATCTCTTAGTAAAATAATGATGCGTAAAATGAGTTCATCGTACGTAATGTTCTGTATCATCGCTGTTACCTCCCCAAAATCAGGAGATACCCGAATCCCTTAGATTGTGCGGGGGTCAGGATCTCCTCTATCTGATGTGTCAATCTGATCTTTTGACATACTCTCTATGTGTCTCGAATCGGGATGATCCATCCCCACACCTCCTTTTCTCATAAAAAAGCACCTTCAACCGAATGAAGGCGCTTTGTAAGCATGACAAATAAACACTTGCTCCTTCAATCGTAGAGCTTTAGCACTGTATGGCATAGGATTCATCCAGCTGCATTAAAAATCACCTTATGTCGATGATTCCTGTTGACCCATTGGCGTCTTTGGACATTTTTGGGCAGCAGCGTATCTCCATACAGGAGCCTCACCTAACGAAGTCTCATATTGTTGACACACTGAGATTACAGAAAAAGCGCAATGATGTCAATAAGCAAGATGCCAAGTTTCCTGATGTATTCGCTTACTTTTCAAAAAAAAAGAGCGATAGACAAGTTGACCATCGCCCTTTCATGTCTTTTATTCCTCTTCTGGCTGATTCATATCCTCTTGGGAGAGGAGATGAAAGGAATCATGCAAAAACAAAGCATATCCTTCTCCATCAGGATGGGGAACATATTCCGCACGATCCATCGTCTGTTCTTCTTCTTTTTTCTTCATCATATTCTCTCGCCTCCTTTCCAGTAGTTTGTCCCAATGAAAAAACCTTACACATAAAAGTGTAAGGTTCAGCGTGTGCGTGCTGGTGCTTACGAATGTCAAATTCGCTCCGCGCCAGTGCTCGTCCTTCCTAGGGATGCAAAGGTTTTCTATCACGCTCAAAGGTTTATTTATAGCTTAATCGTCCCATTCTTGCTTGAGGATTTTGCCTGTTTTAGCGGAAATCTCAAAATCAACTTCTTCGCCGCTTGGTGTCGTAATTTCGATTTCATACAAGTACACACCATTTTCTTTATCTAATTCTGAATCTGTGACTGTTCCTTTTACTTTTGCAAGAGCAATTTGTTCAGCCTGTTTTTTGGTGATTTTTACATTTTGTTTCTTTTCTTTGACTGGATCATTGAGCGCTTTGCCTGTTTTGGCATCGACATATACTTTATATTCAAAGCCGCCTTTTTTTATCTCGACCTCATATACCCATTTTCCTTTTTTACGCTCAAGATCTACATCATCTACATAGCCTTTCACAACTTTTAATGCTGCTTTTTCAGCCTGTTTCTTTGAGACAAATGAAGATTTCTTTTGCACCACTTGTTCGGCATTTGCCGTTTGATTTGTATTTTGCGCTTGAAGGGTGAAACCACCTGCGACAAGGGCTCCTGTGAATGCTGTAGCGACTAGTACTTTTTTTATCATATTTCATTCCTCCTCTGTTTGATTTCTCCTTTATCTTAAAAAAACAAGATGATAAAGGAAGGAAAGGAAGATGAGAAAATCATGAGAAATTGATTAGTTTTCGTACGTAATGCCTTCAATATCTCCTGTATAGGCATTCACTAACACCTCTGCCTCTCTTCCATCCGGCAAATCGAGCTCTACCTCAAACACGAGCATTCCGCTAAAAGTTTCAAGATCTGCATCATCCACTGTGCCGCCCACTTCTTTTACGGCAATCTGAATGGCTTCTTCTACCGTTATTTTTGTCAGCTTCTTTTCTTTAGAGGTTGGCTTTTTCTTTTCTGCTTCAATCACCTTGAACGTGTCTTTCTCAACATCCACTTGATACAGTTCTTTTTTTGATTGAATCGTAAAGATAAAGCGATCCGATTTTTCTTTCTTTTGAATCACAGTACCCTTCACTTTTTTCACTGCCGCTTCTTCTGCTTGAAGTTCGGCATTTTTCTCATTTGGTTTTTGATAGCTCTTTAACTGTTTCATCTCTTTCATTTGACCGCTTGAGGAAGATGCAATGATTTGATAGATGCCATTTGAATTTTCAAGCGTCAATGTATAGTCCTGTTTATGATTGATCAAATCAATGTTTGTGATGTTTCCATTGTAGTCTTTTGCGATGATTTTTTTAATGTCTGCTTCGCTTAATATTTTTTTGTCAATGGTTTGAATCATGAGCATTGCAAAGGCCGCAAGAATGAAAAGACATCCTGCGAGTGTAAGCAGCATTTTCATTTTTTTAGACATGCAGCGCCTCCTTCCTATTTCCTATTTTATAAGGAGGAAATGAGAAATTGATGAGAAAAGACCTACTTATTTCTGAAAAAGAATGGTCATCACGGTTCCTTCACCGATACGGCTGTCTACCTTTAGCTCAGCCCCATGCTCTTCAGCAATTTGCTTCGCAATTGACAGGCCAAGTCCAGTCCCGCCCGTCTCACTGTTTCTCGCTTCATCCACACGGAAAAAGCGGTCAAAGATTTTCGGCAGATCCTCTTCTTTTATGCCAATTCCTTTGTCAACAACCGAAATAAACGGTTTCTCTCCTGCTCGTCCGCAGTTCACATCAACTGGCTCTGCACTATATTTAACCGCATTATCAATCAAGATGGTCAAAAGCTGTTTGATCTTCTCTTCGTCTCCTTCAGCAATCACAGGCTGATCGGTTTGTATATGAGTAAGGATGGTTCGATTGGTTGCCACTTCAAGTGTATGGCCGACTTGGCTGCACAATTGACCAAGATCAACCGGCTTCATGTCCAAGTAAAGCGGCTGCCCATTTTTCGCCAGTGTGAGTAGTTGATCTGTCAGCCTTTTCATTTTTTTCGCCTCATCATGAATGGCTTGAGAGGATTCTTCTACGACCTCTGGCCGGCTTTGCCCCCAGCGTTTTAGTAAATTGCTGTAGCTCATGATGACGGTAATGGGTGTTTTCAATTCATGAGAAGCATCGTGTAAAAATTGCTGCTCTTTCTCATAATGTTTCTCGAGAATTTCGGCCATTTCATTAAAGGTTTGACCCATTTGATACAGTTCATCCTTTGAATCGCCTGTTAATTCAATTCGTTTAAATGCCTTTTCTCTCATACTTGCTTTCATCGTATTGGTCATTCGGCTAATTGGGCGGACAATTTGTTTCGTTAAAATGTGGCCTGCAAAATAAGAAAGCACAATAAACAAAACGCCAGTAGTGATTAAAATCATTTTTAATAACGCCAAGTTCTCTTCTGTATTTTCAAT
This sequence comes from Bacillus sp. 005/A4HT-01/001, assembly GCF_004634445.1. NCBI lineage: Bacteria > Bacillati > Bacillota > Bacilli > Caryophanales > Bacillaceae > Bacillus > Bacillus sp. 005/A4HT-01/001. Next base: position 267,737 of record NZ_SEIZ01000003.1, on the reverse strand, counting down.
TTCTTCATATACTTGCAGCGACACAATGTCCCCATTTGTCCAAATGACAGGGATAGCCGCAAACGCAATCAACTGCTTATTGTATTCTTGAATTTCTGCTGTCTGACCAGATTCGTATGTAAAAGGAAGTGAGCTAAACGTAGATTCCTTCGTGACGGTCAGCTTTGATTCACCTTTCTCTGTGACGACACGGATCATACCATTTTGAGGCAGATACGCTTTCAGAAGCTCTGAAGATGGAAGGCCCTCTTCTTCTGACTTCTTTAGTGCAATCGCAATATTTTCAGCTACTTCCGACAGTCTGGACATATCTTTTTGCGTCAAGGTCATCGAAAAAATAAAATAAATCGCTGTATGAAACAGCAGCACCATTAAAAACAAGGACAACGATGTATAAAGCTGGATCTTATTTTTTAATCTCATGCTTTATCCTTTCATCACATAACCCACACCTCTCACTGTGTGAATCAATTGTTTTTCAAACGGGTAATCGATTTTTTTCCTTAAATAGCGAATATAGACATCAACCACGTTCGTGTCACCAAAATAATCAAAACCCCAAACAGCTGTTAAAAGCTGATCTCTTGTGAGCACTTGCTGCTGATGTTTCAATAAATGAACAAGCAGGTCATATTCTCTCGGTGTCAGCTCAAGCGTCTGACCGCCTCTTTGAATTTCTCTTGTTTTCTCATTCACCGTTAAATCTGCAATACTTAGCTCAATGTCCTTTTCCTCTTGCGCATTGTGATTGAACCTCAGCTGTGCACGAATTCGCGCTAATAATTCTTCTATGTCAAAGGGTTTTGTAATATAATCGTTTGCCCCAAGATCAAGACCACTGACCTTATCGGGAACACTTCCTCTTGCGGTAATCAAAATGATCGGTGTTGCCGTATTTGTCTTTCGAACCCTTCTAAGCACTTCAAGTCCGCTTAATTCTGGAAGCATGACATCTAGAAGCACTAAATCAAAACTCTCCTCCTCGAGCGCCTGGAGCCCTTTCATCCCTGTATCTTGGACTGTGACCTCATATCCTTCATATTCAAGTTCTAATGACAGCACTCTTGCAATTTTCTTTTCATCTTCGACCACGAGTATCTTCCCTTTGTTCATCTCTATCTCTCCTATCTGAAAGGCAAGCTTGTCTTTCCATTATTATATGTTGCCTTTCTCCATTGGAACAGTCACAATCTTCATATCTTATTTTTCATGAATGAGGAATTGTTATGTAATATGGTTGATTTTTATTTTCAGCTGATCCTTTCACATTACACAAATCAACAAAAAAAGCCTCTTTTCTGAGGCTGGTCCTTTACTTCTTTTTAGGTTGACTGACAAAAAGCTCATCTACAGTCGTATTCAAAACAGAGGCGATGTCAAAGGCTAATTGTAAAGTAGGGTCGTACTTATCGTTTTCAATGGCATTGATGGTTTGTCTCGAGACCTTACACCGTTTAGCAAGTTCTTCTTGGGATAATTTAATGGATTTCCTTAGTTCTCTTATATGATTTTGCAATTTAATCACCATATTTTTTTCTGTATATGAGTAATGTAACTAAATATATGACCGAAATTACAGTTAGGAACATGATGGGAGAAATCCCAAACCCCTTATCAGAATTGTTCCCTTGGGTCGTTAAAAATATGGACTGTGCGACTTCTAATAAAAGCATACCAATGACCACCATAAATGCATACGATTGAGCCTTTGAGTAGATAAATCTCTTTCTTTCATCACCCTTTAGAATCATAGGCGCGATAAAGATGAATAGTCCGACCACTAATAAGATGACTGAATACACAACTTTGACAACATCCAACGGTTAGTCCCCTCCCAATCAAAATGTCAAATACTTTTTACATTTCAATCATATCATCCGCTTAAAAAATGTCAAATACTTTTTACATTCTATATTCTTTCGATCATTATAATGAAAAAACAATCATCTACACATGGCATGTACCTTTTTCTTTTCTGTCATCCTCTATCTCTTTATATGATTGTTTTTTCGATCTGCCTTTTTTAGTTCTTTTCACCCATTTTCATCTGTACAGGTGCAAGCTCACTATGCAGCATTTCATTCTTTTTCATATGATACTAAGAGTTTTCTTCAAAAGGTGACTTCTTTCGGCAAGATATGAGGAGAACTGCACAATAAATAATTATTTGATTATTTGAAAAATTATTACAATTGACCCTTTCCGATCAAACATTTGTTTTATACAATAACATTACGCAACCTGAATCTACTTTGAAAACAAAATAAGGAGGGCTTTCTTATGAAAGGTGAAATTCGCTTAATTCCGTATGAAGTAAAAGCCAATGTGATGGAAGCGAAAGAGACGCCGGAAAGTATTCAGGAGATTAAAGCACCCGAACTTTGGTCAAGTGGCTTCAAAGGAAAAGGCATAACCATTGCTGTCCTTGATACAGGTTGCGACACGGAGCATCCCGATTTAAAAGATCAGATTATCGGAGGAAAAAACTTTACCGATGATGACAATGGAGATGCTGAGAATGTAAAAGACTACAACGGACATGGTACCCATGTATCAGGAACGATTGCAGCAACGGATCAAAATGGTGGCATTTTAGGTGTTGCTCCTGAAGCCAAGCTGTTGATTGTGAAAGTTCTTGGAGGGAAAAATGGCAGCGGGAAATACGAATGGATTATCAATGGTATTAATTATGCGGTTGAACAGAAGGTTGATATCATTTCCATGTCTCTCGGTGGGCCAAGCAATGAACCAGAACTGCAAAAGGCTATCCAACATGCGGTAAGCAGCGGTGTGCTTGTTGTCTGCGCAGCAGGAAATGAAGGTGACGGAGACGAGCGTACTGAAGAGTTCTCCTACCCAGCTGCATACAACGAGGTCATTGCCGTCGGCTCTGTCTCTCTTGCAAGAGAATCCTCTGAATTCTCCAATGCGAATAAAGAAATCGACCTCGTCGCTCCAGGTGAAGACATTTTATCCACTCTCCCTAACCATAAATACGGAAGACTAACAGGCACTTCCATGGCTGCCCCTCATGTGAGCGGTGCACTCGCCATTATTAAAAATGCCGAAGAAGAAGCGTTCCAGCGTAAGCTGACAGAACCTGAGGTATATGCTCAACTCGTACGGAGAACCCTTCCGCTAAAACAATCGAAAACCCTTGTAGGAAACGGGTTTTTATATTTAACTGCACCAGATGTGCTTCTTGAGAAAACATTGGAAGCAGAACTTTTGTCTCTATAGGTACATGTTAGGTCCTGAGAAAAGATAGAATTTTCTCAGGATTTTTTTAATTAAAATTATTCAAAATTTACTTTGACGAAATGAAGTGAACGTTATATAATCGAACACAATAAATTCATAGTTTGAGAGTCGGTAATTCGATCACACATCGAATTTTAATTGGGAAGACCGGTGAAAATCCGGCGCGGTCCCGCCACTGTAAGTGAGGAGAGCTTTTCGTTAATAATCCACTGTCATTAAGATGGGAAGGATGAAAAGCTTGCAGATTCGCGAGCCAGGATACCAGCCGCTCTATCACATCAAACCCCCTACGGTTGATAGGAGATGTCGGAAAAGCGTTCGTCATTGATACTTACGCCTTCTTTCGCACACACATTTTGTCTTTTTAAACCAGACATTTGCCCTCATCAATCTTGATCATGAGTGTGAGTGTCTTTTTATATTTAGAGGAGGAATTGGAATTGACAATTGTTAAAACAAGTAATCTAGGTTTCCCGCGAATTGGTTTAAACAGAGAATGGAAAAAAGCACTTGAGTCTTATTGGAAAGGTCAAACTGACCGAGAAACCCTCTTAAGCACACTCGATGAACAATTTTTAGCCGCTATTAAAACTCAAATTGATCAACAAATTGACGTTGTTCCTTCTGGCGACTTCACCTTCTATGATCACGTGCTGGATACTGCCGTTATGTTCAATTGGATTCCAGAGCGCTTCCGCAGCTTGAAAGACCCGCTAGATACATACTTTGCGATGGCAAGAGGAACAAAAGATGCTGTCTCAAGTGAAATGACAAAATGGTTTAATACAAACTATCACTACATCGTTCCAGAATACGAAAAAAGCACAGAATTCAAACTCACACATAACAAACCACTTGAAGCATACGAAAAGGTGAAAAAAGCGTTTGGTGTTGAAACAAAACCTGTCGTTCTCGGTCTTTATACATTTGTTTCTCTTTCTAAAGGCTATGAAGCCAATGAAGTGAAAGAGATTCAGCAGCGCCTAGTGCCGCTTTATACTCAGTTGTTAAAAGAGCTTGAAGAAGCCGGTGTAAAATGGGTTCAAATTGATGAGCCTGCTTTAGTCACAGCTTCAAGTGAAGACGTGAAAGCAGTAAAAGCCATCTATCAAACGATTAAAGAAGCTGTACCTGCCTTAAACGTTCTCCTTCAAACATACTTTGACTCAGTAGATGCCTATGAAGAGCTTGTCACGTATCCTGTTGAAGCCATCGGTCTTGATTTTGTCCATGATCAAAGACGAAACCTTGAACAAGTGAAAAAACACGGCTTCCCAAAAGATAAAATTTTAGCAGCCGGTATCATCGACGGCAGAAATATTTGGAGATCAGATCTAGGAGAAAGATTATCGTTTATTTCTGAAGTAATTGCTGACGTGCAGCCGAAAGAAGTATGGCTACAGCCTTCAAGCAGCCTGCTACATGTACCAGTTGCAAAACATCCGAGCGAACAGCTTGAAGAAAAACTATTAAACGGACTTTCTTATGCCACTGAAAAGCTGGCTGAATTAACGCTATTAAAAGAAGGCTTATCAAAAGGAGCGGCTGCCATTGATGCAGACATCCATGCAGCAAATGAAGCACTTCTGACGTTAAAAGAATTCGCGAAAGGAACGAATGCGGACCTGACAGCAGAGCGCAACAGTCTTTCATCAAAAGATTTTAAACGTCCAGTTGCTTTTGAAGAACGACTACGCATTCAAAATGAATCTCTTGAACTGCCGCTTCTTCCAACCACAACAATCGGAAGCTTCCCTCAGTCAGCTGAGGTGCGCAGTGCTCGTCAAAAATGGCGCAAAAATGAGTGGACAGATGCAGAGTATGATGAATTTATTAAAAAAGAAACAAAAAGATGGATTGATATTCAAGAAGAGATTGGCCTAGATGTACTCGTTCATGGAGAATTTGAACGTACAGACATGGTTGAATACTTCGGTGAAAAACTCGCTGGATTTGCCTTTACAAAATTCGCTTGGGTTCAATCTTATGGATCACGCTGCGTGAAGCCGCCGATCATTTATGGAGATGTAGAATTTACAGAGCCAATGACAGTGAAAGAGACGGTTTACGCTCAAAGCTTAACGGAGAAAAAAGTCAAAGGAATGCTGACAGGGCCTGTCACGATCTTAAACTGGTCTTTCCCAAGAACAGATATCTCTCGTAAAGACATTGCCTTCCAAATCGCTTTTGCTTTACGTAAAGAGGTAGAAGCGTTAGAAGCAGCGGGTATTCAAGTGATTCAAGTGGATGAACCTGCGCTAAGAGAAGGCCTTCCTTTAAAAGAGAGTGATTGGGCAGCATACTTAAACTGGGCAGCAGAGTCATTCCGTCTATCGACATCGTCTGTTCAAAATGAAACGCAAATTCATACACATATGTGCTACAGCAATTTCGAGGATATTGTTGATACGATTGAAGACCTTGATGCAGACGTGATTACGATTGAACATTCACGCAGTCATGGCGGGTTCCTCGATTATTTAGAAAAACACCCGTATTTGAAAGGCCTTGGACTTGGGGTATATGACATCCACAGCCCGCGCGTTCCAGCTGTTGAAGAAATGAGTAAAATCATTGATGATGCACTGAACGTCTGTCCGACAGATCGCTTCTGGGTCAACCCTGACTGTGGACTGAAAACAAGACAAGAACCTGAAACCATTGCTGCTTTGAAAAACATGGTGACAGCTGCTGAAGTCGCTCGTAAAAAGCTAGCGCAGCACGCATAATGGACTCACTCTTCCCCTGCTGAACATTTGGCAGGGGTTTTTATGCGTAAATTGTCCTGTTCGATCTCCTCCTACAATGATTCCTTTTCTATCATGATTCGTTTATACTAGAGAAGTCAGTCGAACAAAGGGAGGAAGACAATGAATCACGAAGCTTTTTTACAACGCGCAATTGATCTTGCAGTAGAAGGAGTAAATAGTGGCACAGGCGGCCCTTTTGGAGCGGTCATTGTCAAAGACGGTCAGATTATTGCAGAGGGAAGCAACAATGTCACAACGAGTAATGATCCAACCGCACATGCAGAAGTGACAGCCATTCGAAAGGCGTGCCAAACACTACATACATACCAATTAGAAGACTGTATTTTGTATACAAGCTGTGAGCCTTGTCCAATGTGTCTTGGTGCTATCTATTGGGCTAGACCAAAGGCCGTATATTTTGCCGCTGGACACAAGGATGCAGCGACTTCTGGTTTTGATGACTCCTTTATTTATGAAGAAATCAACAAAGAATACGAATCAAGAAACATTCCATTTTACCAGCTGCCCCTTCAAAAAGCCCTTGCTCCATTTGAAGCATGGGACACATACGACAAAAAGAAAGAATATTAAAAAAAGACACCTGCTCCACAGCAGGTGTCAGTAGATTGTTGACAAAGGGCTAAATTTTAGCCCTTTTTTCTTTTCATTATTCCGCCACTTCAAGCTCTACTTCGATGTTTCCTCTTGTTGCTTTTGAATATGGACAGAATTCATGTGCAGCCTCAACAAGCTCTTTCGCTTTGTCATGGTCAAGCCCTTTAGCGGAAACAATCAGCTTCACGCCAAGTTTAAAACCGCCATCACTTTCATCTTTTAATAGACTGACATGTCCTTCTACTTCTGATTCAATTTCGACACCTTGCTTCTTGGCGACTTGTTCAAGCGCCCCTCCGAAGCAGGCCGCATAACCCGCTGCAAATAATTGCTCAGGATTCGTACCAATTTCTCCATCTTTCTTTGCGTTTGGCATCACAATGTTGTGGTCAAGCACACCATCATCAGAACGAACATGTCCTGCTCTTCCGTGCTGTGCTTTTACTTTTGCAGTAAATAATGGTTTCATCTTGATCTCCTCCTTCTTCTACTGATACCTTTCACGTTCTATTCGTTGCTCAAACATTTATGGCACATTGAAGAATTTTTCATTTTTAGTCTGTATTTATTTTAAAAAGGAAGAAAATCTTATACAATGATAAGTATGACAAAAAATAGTTGGTGACAGATATGACAAATGAATTTGAACATATGAAGCTGGAAAATCAGCTTTGTTTCTTGTTATATGCAAGTTCAAGAGAAATGACGAAGCAGTATAAACCATTATTAGAAGAGTTAAATATCACATACCCGCAATATTTGGCACTGCTTTTGTTATGGGAGCATGGGACATTAAATGTGAAAACAATGGGAGAGCTTTTATATTTAGACTCCGGTACACTCACACCTATGCTAAAACGAATGGAACAAAATGGACTCATCATCCGCGAACGTTCGAAAGAGGATGAGCGTTCGGTCCAAATTCGTTTAACAGAATACGGAGAAGCTTTACAAGAGAAGGCCACTTCGATTCCATTTCAAATGCTGTCTGGAACAGGCAGATCAGAAGAAGAGCTGAAAACACTTCGCGCTTCTTTACATGAGCTTTTGCAAAAATTAACACAATCAAAAGGCTGAGGGAATATTCCCTCAGCCTTTTTTTGATGTTTATTATTGAGCGACAGCTACTAATTCTACTTCAATGTTTCCTTGCGTTGCTTTTGAGTATGGGCAAACGCCGTGTGCTTTATGAACAAGTTCATCAAGTGCAGATTGCTCAATTCCAGTTCCTTTTACTTCTAATTTGACACCTAGTTTGAAACCGCCGTCTGAACTGTCTTTGACTAAGCTTACATGTGCCGTTACTTCACTTTCAAAACGGATACGCTCTTGTCTTGCTACCATTTGAAGGGCTGAATCAAAACATGCAGAATAGCCCGCTGCGAATAATTGCTCTGGATTCGTTGCTTTCTCAAGCTTTTTCGCTCTTGGCGTTCCTGGCATTGCTACATCATGCTCTAGTACACCATCTGTTGAAACAACCTTACCTTCTCTTCCTCCTACAGCTGATACCGTTGCAGTAAATAAAACTTCTGACATGAATATAACCCTCTTTCGCTCTATTAATGTTTTCTACAATTGAATTGTACACAATCTAAATTCAAGAGTCAATGAAAAACACTCACTTTCATCTTTCCTCCATTTTTTATTTTTATGAATGTACATCGCACGATGATGGAACCAATCAAGGCAATTAAAAAAAGCCCTTTAAAAAGGGCTTTTTAGATCGTGATATGCTGCGGATTCGGTTTTTCTAGCGTATGGTTTCTGTTATCGGGGTCGGCATTAGGTGATGTGATCCATAATGCCAAGATCGTGATGCTTGTACAGACGACTGCCCATTTTTTAAAATTCATATAAACAATCCCCTCTCTGAATATAGATACGAGCATGTTCCGCTTCCCCATAGAACATGGAAGATTTTTCATAATCCTCCATTTCATTATAATACTTTGCGGTGTCTAAAGCCAGCTCTTCTATATCTGGATATGCATAGGAAGATTCTAAAAAATGGAAAATTCGTTTAATATGCTCTGCATCTTGTCGTAAGTACAACGCTTCTAAAAAAATGGTCTTCTGAATATGAATGTCATCCTGCAGAGCTTCTGCTCGTTTCATACATTCTTCTCTGTAATATAATGCTTCATTGTTTTTACCTTGTTTGTATAAGATCTGAGCGGCTGTATAAAGAGGGTCTATCGATCGACGAAGATGATCAGATTGGTTTTGATCAAATAATGAGATGGATTCTTTCATTAAGTCGAGTGCGCGGTTCAAGTCTCCCATTCTGTAATAGCTGTTGCCCATATTAAACAAAGAAGAAGCAATAAAACGCACATTCTGAAAGTCTCTTGACCTTGCAAGTGCTCTTTCGAGATGTGGCAATGCCTTTTCATGCCTTCTCATATCATCATAATTACCGGCTACAATAAATTCACACTGAATGGTACGAAGCGCATATAGTTCGTGCTGAATATAGACATCCAGCGCTAGTTTGGCATGGTGCATCGAAATGTGTGTTTGTTTCATGTGATAATATATTTCTGACATTTTAAAATGAAATTCTGCACGTTCAATATCGTCGGATACAAAAGAAAGCTTGTGCTCTGCCTTTTGATAGGACGATATGGCAGCAATGTACTCTCTCCGGCCGAACTCATACATGCCTCTGAAGAAATGATAGTAATATTCAAGCATGCCTGTGACATGCGTTTGATGCTCATCTATTTCTTTCGAAAGCTCGGAAAAGTTGGCGCGAAGCTTTCCTTCCTTTAATGGCTTTAAATAATCGAGCATGACCTCATGCCTGAATTCCATTAAAGAAAAATAGAGAAGCAAATTCTGATCTTCTTCCATTGAATCAAGAGAGGTGCGAATTTCCTGCTTTAACTGTTCTGCTTGTTCTGAATCAAATCTGCGGATTAATTCATACCACTTGTTGATTTTCACTCCAATATCCGAAGAGGGAATGATTTTCGCCATACGTTGCCTTCTCCAATCTTCTCAAAATATAAAACATTACCATATTTTATCATACTTGACCGGAGAAATACAAAAATGAAAGGAAAAAGAGAGCCTTGTGCGATAAGACTCTCTTTTTGGATTGGTTATTCTCTTATTTGTCCTTGACCACGAATCACAAATTTTTCAGAGGTTAGGGCTGGCAGACCCATTGGTCCTCTAGCATGCAACTTTTGTGTGCTAATGCCGATTTCCGCTCCGTAGCCAAATTCAAAGCCATCTGTAAACCGGGTAGATGCATTATGATACACAGCGGCTGCGTCAACGGCTGTTAAGAAAAGTGCCGCATGCTGCTCGTTTTCCGTAATGATCGCTTCAGAATGCTTAGAGCTATACATTTGAATATGCTGTATCGCCTCTTCCATGGTCTTTACGGTTTTAATACTGACAATCGGCGCTAAAAATTCCGTTTCAAAATCAGTGGTCGTCGCTAAAGTGGCACTCGGTGCAAGTGCACATACTGCTTCATCGCCCCGTATCTCTACACCATGTGTCTGAAGTGCTTCAAAGAGCGAAGCGCCATGTTCTTTTGCCCATGTTTCATGAATGACAATGCTCTCAATGGCATTACAAACAGATGGTCTTTGTGTTTTCGCATTCAGAACAATTTGTTCAGCCATTTCTTTTTGGGCTGTTTCATCAATGTAAATATGACAATTCCCTGCACCCGTCTCAAGTACTGGAACAGTAGACTCTCTCACAACAAGATCAATTAAATGTTTCCCGCCACGTGGAATCAGGACATCTAGATAGTCATTTAAAGTGAACAGGGTTTTAGCCGTCTCACGGCCTGTATCTTCAATCAATTGTACACTGTCTACGGGAATATCCGTTGGTTGCAGCGCTTCATGAATGACTTTCACAATCGCTTTATTACTATGAATGGCCGATGAACTTCCTCGAAGAATCACAGCATTTCCAGTTTTCAAGCAAAGAGTGGCCGCATCGACTGTCACGTTTGGTCTTGCTTCGTAAATCATCCCAACCGTTCCAAGAGGCACACGTACTTTTTCAATGAAAAGCCCGTTTTCTTTTTGAATGGTCTCTAATGTTTCACCAATTGGGTCTTTGAGCTGAATGAGTTGATGCGTAGCGTCTGCAATCGCTTCAATTCTCTCTTCTGTTAATGTAATTCTGTCGATCACAGATGGCGTGAACTCTTTGTCTATAGCCGCCTGAACATCTTTTTGGTTCTCGGCAATTAAATACGCTGAAGATGCTTTTAATGCTTTTGCAATAGCGTCTAATGCAGCATTCTTTTGTTCAGTTGTTTTTAATAGCAGCTGATCTTTGGCTGCGCTTGCCTTTTTTGCTTTTTCTAGAACTTCATTCATCGTTTTCCCTCCTCAGTTTTGTACGTGCTGAACCCAGTGATCTCGGTGAATGACTTCAGGTTTTTCATAAGAAAGCTCCTGACTTCGCATCCCTTTAATGCCAAGAAGCTCATCTGAATCATACAATGTTTGCCCTTTACCGACTAACCCATTTGGACCAACAACTTCAACGACCTCTCCTTTAGAGAATTCACCAGCTACATCAATGACACCAGCTGGAAGAAGACTCCTTCCATTATGCAAAATCGCCGCCTCTGCCCCGGCATCAATCATGATCTTCCCAGAGACTGGTGAGTGGAATTGAATCCATTGGCGACGGTTATTGACTGATGATAAGTCTTGTTCACCAATATATGTGCCGTCCCCTTGACCAGCGAGAATGTGAAGAAGCTTGTCTTCCCCTGTACCTGTGCCAATGAAAACTTTAACGCCAAGGGAGAGAGCTGTTTGTGCAGCTGAAAGCTTAGATTTCATCCCGCCTGTTCCAACCTTTGAACCCGTACTCTTCGCATATGAGAACAATTCATCTGAAATGTGAGTCAGCACATCAAACCGCTTCGCATCAGGATTCTCACTTGGATTGGCATCATAAATTCCGTTGATATCTGTTAAAATGATCAATTGGTCTGCATGAATTAAGCCACTGACCAGTGCTGATAACATGTCATTATCACCAAAGGTAAGCTCCTCGATGGACACAGAATCATTTTCATTAATGATCGGTAAAATTTTTCTTTCGAGCAGCTCCATCATCGTTGCGTAAGCATTTCGATATCTTGTACGATCTGAAAAGTCATTACGTGTTAAAAGCATTTGTGCAGGCGTCATCTGAAACTGTGAAAATAGTTCTGTATATTTCTGCATTAACAAGCCTTGACCAACAGCAGCAGCAGCCTGCTTCCCTTTTAAGGTCACAGGTCTTGACGGATATCCTAAACTGCCAAATCCCGCCGCCACGGCACCTGACGAAATGAGAATGATTTCATGCCCTGCCTCTTTTAGCTTTGCGATAGCTTTGACATGATCCTGCATTTTTTGTTCATCAATGGCTCCCTTTTGCTCTGTTAATGAACTGCTACCAATTTTTATGACGATCCTTTGCTTTTTCATCATTGATTCCCTCCGCTATACCTTTCACCACATAAAAAATCCCTTTTTCTCCTTATGTAAAGGACGAAAAAGGGATTTTCCGTGGTACCACCTTCATTGAATAAGCATACGTTTGCTTATTCCACTCAACTCCTGTAACGCCAGGCATGCGCTTAGATTTTTCCTCTAAGGCTCAAAGGGTAGGTTCAGCAGCTGTCTGTGGCAAATGTTTCAGCGTGTCATTTGCTCTCTTTACACAGCAGGTCCTGCTTACTATTCCTTCTCAACGCTCGTTAATTTTTTTATATTATCACCAATTGCTTCAGAAAAGTCAAGCGGTCAATTAAACACAATCGTTTTATTCTCATGGACAATGATTCGATCTTCTAGATGCCATTTGACAGCTCGGGCAAGCACACTGCGCTCAATCGTGCGGCCAATATTTTTTAATGCCTCTGCATCATCTCTATGATCTACCCGCTCAATATCCTGTTCAATGATTGGCCCTTCGTCTAAATCATTGGTGACATAATGGGAAGTTGCGCCAATCAGTTTAACCCCTCGCTCATATGCACGCTTGTATGGGTTAGCCCCTATAAAAGCCGGCAAGAAGGAATGATGAATATTGATGATTTTGTTCGGATGCTGTTCAATAAAGGCTGGCGTTAAAATTTGCATGTATCTCGCAAGCACAACCGCATCAATATCATACTCTTCTAATAATGCAAGTTGCTGTTTTTCTGCATCTTGGCGAATGTCTTTATTTGCTTTCACGAAGTGGAATGGAATGCCGAGTGCTTCGACTGTATCTTTTGCCGTTTCATGATTGCTGATAACAACCGCTATTTCAGCCATTAAATTACCGCTTTGCCATTCCCATAAAAGTTCATGTAAACAATGAAGCTCTTTGGACACAAAGATCGCCAGCTTTTTCAGATCACTTGCACGCGACATGCTCCACGTCATGTGAAATGATTGCGCAATTGGCTCAAAGCTGCTTTTCAGTTGATCTAAGTTGGCCGAAATGTCTTTCCAATCAAATTCAATTCTTAAAAAGAACCGGCCGCTCTCATGATCTGTTGTGTATTGACTAGATTCAATGATGTTTGCTCCATGTTCAAATAAAAAAGTAGAAACAGCTGACACAATACCAGGCTGATCCGGGCAGCTGACTAAAAGCCTGCCTTTTTGCTCATGCTTTTGTCTGTGTAATTCAAGTTTCTCTGTAATCAATGTTCTCATGTCTTATGACCTCATTTACGTTTTTCATTCTAATGAAATATTATACTGGACTGGAAAGAGAAAAAGCAATTAAGTGTCGTATTTTTTATTGAATATTCATTCAATTCTGCACCTGGCGTGATATAATATGAATAGACCTTTTATCACAAAAGGAGTGATGGAGATGAAAAACATGACTTTGTTTGGTAAAGTGAGCTTTTGGCTCGGCATCGTATGTCTCATCACGGGCATTTATCTATTTATGACCGGAGAAAGACTCATTCCTTTACTTACATTTGGTGTATGTTTTCTGCTTGTGAGTCAACTTTACCGCAAAAATGAAAACGATTCCAATCATCATTCGATGTAGCAAAAAGGCTGGCACATGTGCCAGCCTTTTCTTATTCAATGATTTTCAACCCGACCGCTGCCGATAAAATCAGTGCGATAAAGAAAATACGTTTTGCATCTTTTGACTCACCGTAAAACAGCATTCCGACAATCGCTCCTCCAGCTGCTCCGATTCCTGTCCAAATCGCATACGCCGTTCCCATCGGAATTGTATTCATCGCAAGAGACAGCATCAGAAAGGATAGCGAAAATCCAGCTGCTATGAAGAAAATCCATTTGACATGGCGATCTTTCTGGAATTGATTCATCATGGTGACACAAAGCATTTCTAAGATGCCTGCCCCAATGAGTAAAAGCCAGCTCATGATTCAGCCTCCCCTTTCTTTTCACCTGTGGTTAATTTGAGTCCTAATACACCGCTTAAAAGGACCATGATCAAAAGTAATTTTACTAGCTGTACCGGCTCACCCATGACCATACCTACTATGACCGTTCCTGCTGTTCCAAGTCCGGTGAAAACGGCGTAAAGTGTGCCAACTGGAAGTACAGTCGTGGCTTTCAGGAGTAAATAAAAGCTGACGACAATACAAACGATGGTTGCACTCCATTCCAATATAGAGTCAGCATATTTCAACCCCATCACCCAGCCGACTTCAAATACGGCTGCAATCAAAACGTTTCCCCATTTCATTCGATCTCTTCCTTTCTTACCGATTCCAAGCAATAAAAAAAGCCCGGAAATCGATCGTTTGATCAAATCTCCCGGGCTTTTATCCCTCCGTGTCCATACGGCCCATTCTTAGAGGACCCTATGTGTTTTCTCTCGGTCCAGACTGCGCTACCGCACGGAACCCTAGAAAACCAATTCATGATAAGCAGATCTAGCGTAAAGCCGATTCTGTATGAAAAAGTGTATCACACCCTGATATGCCGGTCTACCACTTTGCTTTTCCCCTTCAAATATACTTGTTCATTTTTCGAAAGAAAGTGGATGAAAGCGAAGTATACTAAATGTTAGAAAGAGGAACGACCACATCACTGATATAATAAAACAAGAGGTGGATCAAATGATGATGACCGACGAACAAAAACACGAATTTTATCAAGCACTTGTTGATAAGAATCCGCAATATGACGGCACGTTCTTTGCAGGTATTAAAACAACCGGCATCTTCTGTCATGCCACATGTACTGCTAGAAAACCAAAATATGAAAACTGCGAGTTTTTCTTTACAGCAGAGGAGGCGCTGCTTGCAGGGTATCGGCCGTGTAAGCGATGCACGCCTTTAACATATCCTAACAGCATTCCAGAAGAAGTCAAAACACTTGTATCAGCAGTTGAAGAGAGTCCTGAGAAACGATGGAAAGAAGAAGATTTTCGCCAATTAGGGATTCACTCTGCAACAGCTCGGAGAAAATTTAAAGAAATCTATGGAATGACCTTTGTTCAATATGCTAGATCACGCCGAATGGGGCTAGCGTTTAAAGAGATTCTGAACGGAAAAAAAGTCATAGATCAGCAAGTCACCTTCGGTTACGAGTCTTCCAGTGCCTTCAATGATGCCTTTACGAAAATCATGGGAAATCCACCCAAAAAGGCGCAAGTCAATATTTTGCATGCGAATTTTATTTCTACCCCGATTGGGCGGATGATTAGCATTTCAGATGCAACCCATGTGTATTTGCTTGAATTTATGGAAAGGCGAGGATTAGAAAGAGAAATTGAGAACATCAGAAAAAAACATCATGCCCGTATTTTAGTTGGAGAAACAAACGTCCATCAGCAATTAGCAAAGGAATTGGCCTTATATTTTGAAAAGAAACTCACGCAGTTTACTGTGCCACTTGCTATACATGGCACCCCTTTTCAAAAAAGGGTATGGGATCTTCTCTTACAGATTCCACCAGGCGAAACGAGATCGTATCGAGATCTTGCCATCATGCTTGGCGATCCCCATTTGGTTCGGGCAGTTGGAAATGCAAATGGTGCCAATCAGTTGGCCATCATCATTCCTTGTCACCGAGTCATTCAAACAAGCGGTGAACTTGGCGGATATGGCGGGGGAATCGAACGAAAGAAATATTTACTTCAGTTAGAACAAAAGAAAAAGCGGCTCTCCTTATGATTCAAGCGAGCCGCTTTTTCCATCACGAGTAACACTGTAAACATCAATCATTTGATCCCATTTTGAAATGGTTTTTTCTTTTTTCATTCCCATTTTCATTGCGACCTTGACTGACGCTTCATTGTCAGGACGAATTAAGCTGACCATTCGCCTCACCTTCATTTCGTCAAAACCATACGCAAGACAGCCTTTTGCAGCCTCAACAGCATATCCTTTTCCCCATGCCGATCTCTTTAGCATATAACCAATTTCAAGCTCTGTTTGTCCTTCGACGTTTTGGAGAACAATTCCGCTTTGTCCAAGTGGTTCTTTCGTTTCTTTTTCTTCAATGATCCACAGGGATGTATGATACGTGCGGTCATTCTTTTGATTCCAAGCAATCCACTCTTTTGTCTGCTTTTCATCCTTTAGTGAAGGATAATACTTCATGACCTCTTCATCTTGGAACAGCTTTTCATATAAAAAAGGCGCATCGTCTTCATCCATTGTTCTCAGTCTGAGGCGCTCTGTTTCAAACACGATCCGTGTTTGATGTGTCATTTGTTATCCCCCCTGCTTACTTGCTAAAAATATCTCCGAACAACCCATTTGAATCTGGGGCAAAGTAATGGAACCCCGCACCCGTTAAACTAGCAGCTAATGCGGTCCACATGATTAAACTGACCGTCATCCACACAGTGACTTGTTTTCTTTTCGTACCGAAGCTCATACACATAAAAGCCGCTAAATGACTGCCAATAATAAAAGGACCGATAAGTGCCAAACCAGGGAGACCGTACCGTTCCCAAACCTTTCTGGCTTTCAGCTGTTTTTTCTCTCTTTTTTCATCATGTTTCTCCTCTTTCCTCTTCAGCCACCACGCTTTAAATCGGTCCACGAAGACGATGAGTAGCAAGACGGTAAGAAAGTTGCCGACGAATCCAATAACTGCCGTTGTCACAGGATGCAGACCACTTAAAATCCCCAGCGGAACGACACCAACCACTTCAAAGAAAGGTAAAGCAGCCAATATAAAAACGAGTACATACCCCCATACAATATCCAATCACAGAACCCCTTTTCATTTTTGTCCTCTTCTCATTGTAAAGAAAAATGTGATCCCATATCTACATTTTTTTAGAAAAAGAAAAGCACATCGCAAGTGATGTGCTCCAGATTGTTGACAAAGGGCTAAAATGAACTTGATTTTAGCCCTTTGTCTTCTTTTCACCCTGATAGAAAACCTTTGCAGTCTAGGAAGGACGAGCACCGAAGCGCAGGACTGACAAAGAATGCGAGGGTTTGTCTACACGCTGAAGCACATCGCAAGTGATGTGCTCTATCTACATTAAATGTTCATTTTTCTTGTTTGTTTTCTGTAAAAAAGCGATTGTGAGCAAGACTAAAATCACAATGGATACCAGACTTGTGAAAAGAAGCATGAGAGGTGATGTCCATCCAAGCCATTCGAATAGGAGTTGCGGTCCAAAGAAGATCAACGGAATGAGCGACATCATATTCGCCTTTAATATAGCATTCAATAAGACAATACACAGCAGCAACAGAACAATGACGCCCCATCTTTGGCTCGAGGTCAGCACAAGTAAAGGAGTACCAAGTTTTTGGTCCAATAATTTCACTGTGATCAAGGCTGTCATCTGAAAAACACCTAATATCCAAAAGTAAAAGAATGCCCTCTTGCTTGTTTGAAAGGCAGAAGCTCTAAACATCACAATGGTCATGACCACATTGGCCACTATGATGAGCGGATAACCAATGAGTGCATACCAAGAATACGATAAACTTTGACTGATGGCATCTGCTAACATCATGTAAAAAAGAGATCCAATTAAAAAAGCACTGACAAACGGAACCCAGTCTTTATGATTTCTAGAGAGCTCTTTCGCTAGCTCGTCAGCAAAGCCCCGTGGATCTCCGCCAAATACATCTTCCCCTGTTTTCCCATCTTTCTCAGCTTCGACAGCGTGTGTCGTTAATTCATCCATCACTTCGTCGATCTCGTCCTGATTTTTCCCTTTTGATATGAGATAGAGTTGCAGCTCTAATAAGATGTGTCTCGTTTCTTTTGTTACCATCTTCTCACTTCCCTTTATGTAATAATCGCTCTACATTCCCTGACAGCTCATTCCATCGCATGGTAAAATCCGTCAGCGCTTCTTCACCTCTTTGTGTGAGCGTATAGTATTTCCTTTTCGGCCCACTCGCCGATGCTTTTGTGGACGTACTGACCAGCTGTTCTTTTTGCATGCGCAGCAAGATCGGATAAATACTGCCTTCACTAATTTGATCAAACCCATAGTGAGCAAGCTTCTTTGTCATTTCATAGCCATAAATTTCACCTTCAGAAATAATCGACAGCAGGCATCCCTCTAAAATTCCTTTTAGCATTTGTGTTGATTGTGTCATCATCGATCCTCCGCTTTCAGTACCTTGCATGACAAGATAGTTTGATCTTACCACACACTATCTTGCCATGCAAGATACCGACTCAAAAAAAAATCACCGCTTAAAGGGTGATTTTTACGCCCAAGGCTTATCCGTCCCAAGTGCGTCAGCCAAAGCTTTACTATGCTTCCGGCGGCTTTTTCTTTCCTCTGCCCGCTGCTTCGCTGTTTGATGAAGCATGATTTCTTCCTCTGTTTCCGGCATGACTTGTGGAACTCGTTTTGGCTTCCCGTTTTCATCAAGCGAGACAAAGGTAAGAAATGAAGTTGCTGCGAGTCTGCGCTCTCCAGACATCAAGTTTTCCTTAATGACTTTGACGAATACTTCCATTGAAGATGTGCCGACCCATGTCACATAAGATTCTAAGCAGACGGACTCTTTCTGTCCAATCGGCTCTAAAAAATCAACTGAATCCATTGATGCGGTGACTGTTTCACTACGGCTGTGTCTTGCTGCCGAGATGGAAGCAATGTCATCTATATAACTCATTAATTTCCCGCCAAATAACGTTTGGTGGTTATTCGTATCGAGGGGAAATACCCTGCTGGTTTTCACAACTTTCGATTCCTTGCAGTATTTGAAATTTTCTTCACTCATCGTCATAGCTCCTTCTTGCTGTTTTCGTTGATGCGGAACGACTTTTATTAAACACTATTCTATTAGGTTTGTCTAAACTTTTTGCTTTAGTCTCTCATGAGAGATTTTCTTTCGGAAATGTTTCAACATTTACTAGAAGGAGGAATAATATAACTATCGATAAACAAGGAGGCCCTTTGATGGATTCTATGAAATCAGAGAAAGTGTATAAAACGCCGCAATGTATGAGTGAATATGATGATTTACAAGAAGTCCTCTTATGCAGTCCAATTTATATGGAAATTAAACAGATCATCAATGAAACCCAAAAGCATTTTGCAAGAGAAAATATTTCTCAAATCAAAGCCCTCACGCAGCATAAGCAATTCATCCAAACGCTGAAAAACCATCATGTCCGGCCTGTCCTTCTTCCTGCAAATGAACGTTTCCCTGAACAAGTCTTCACTCGGGATATTGGATTTACAATTGGACAGACTTTATTTGTTTCAAATATGGCAGCCCCTGTCAGACAAGGAGAAGAACATTCCTTAAAAGAATGGGCACAGACAAAAGGATGGACAACCATCACGCTGGATGATGGAACGATTGAAGGCGGCGATGTGCTTGTAGACCAAACCCGGGTATTTGTGGGGATCAGCAAAAGAACAAATCTAGCCGCCATCCAGCAGCTCAAAAAAGAACTGCCGAATCACGACATCATTCCTATTCATCTTCCTTCTCACATTTTGCATCTTGATTGTGTGATGAATATTCTTTCTCATCATGAGATCTTGATTTACCCTGAAGCTTTTACGGAAAAGGATCTTCATATGCTCACAAAGCATTATGATCTCATTGAAATAAGTGAGCAAGAGCAGTTCACACTTGGACCAAATGTGTTGTCCATTGGACAGAAAAAAGTCATCAGCTTACCAATCAACCAAGAAACAAATGCTGCATTAACAGCCCACGGCTACACCGTCATTGAAGTAGATTTTTCAGAAATCATTAAATCCGGCGGCTCTTTTAGATGCTGTACATTACCTATTAGGCGTTCATAAAAGCCAAAAAGCCAGCTTGTCTACTCGCTGGCTTTTTAAATGCTTACCTTCTTCCCTCTATCTATTTCCTATCATATAAATGACAAGCCACTTCATGCCCTTCTTCGACTGCTTGTAATACTGGCTTTTTGTCCGCACATACATCCATTGCAGCAGGACATCTTGTCCGAAATACGCAGCCGCTTGGCGGATTCACTGGACTTGGAATTTCTCCTTTTAAAATAAACCGCTTGCGTTTATCTTCCACATCAGGATCTGGAATCGGGATAGCAGACAGCAATGCTTGTGTATATGGATGAAGCGGTGTTTTATATAAAGCATCACTGCTAGTCATCTCCACGAGATGTCCTAAGTACATGACACCGATTCGATCGCTAATATATTTAACCATCGATAAATCATGGGCAATAAATAAAAACGTCAATCCTTCTTCTTTTTGCAGTTTTTTCAGCAAATTCACGACCTGAGCTTGAACGGATACATCTAGTGCAGAAATCGGCTCATCTGCCACGATAAACTTTGGCGATAAGGCGAGTGCTCTAGCAATCCCTATTCTTTGCCTCTGACCTCCGCTGAATTCGTGAGGATAGCGTGTAGCAAAATCATGACTTAGCCCCACCGCTTCAAGCAGTTCCTTCACGCGCTCGAGCCTTTTCTTTTGACTGCCATACAATTGGTGGATCTCCATCGGTTCTAGCATAATATCTTTTACAGAGAGCCTAGGATTTAAAGAAGAATACGGATCTTGAAACACCATTTGAATTTGCCTATTGAAATCAAATGATTCTCGGTTCGATAAGTGATGGAGACTTTTCCCTTCATACAAAGCTTCCCCTTCTGTCGGGTCATAAAGCCGCATGAGCACTTTTCCAAGTGTAGATTTCCCGCAGCCTGACTCACCAACAAGACCAAAGGTTTCGCCTTGTTTCAGCTGAAAGGTGACACCATCTAATGCTTTTAACGTTCTTCCTTTCGATAGATGAAAATGCTTTTTTAAGTTGTTGACTTGCAGAAGTGGTTCACTTCCCATCACATCTCCCCCTCTCAGCTTTCAAATACCGCCTTGTTCCTGCCCATTCCTGTTCATATGAAGTACCAGAAAGAGAAAGGAGTTCAATCTGTCTGCCCGTTTTAGGCGAGTGAAGCATCATGCCATCTCCAGCATACATCCCTACATGGCGAACTGCTCCCTTCCCATTGTCATTGGCAAAAAACATGAGATCACCTGGCGCCAAATGGTTTGATGCGACTGGAGTTCCTTGAACTGCTTGGTCACTTGCGTCTCTCGGTAATAAACATCCACATGCTTTGTACATGCTGTAAACAAAACCCGAACAGTCGTAGCCATAGCTGCTCATGCCGCCCCACAAATATGACAGTCCAATAAATTGTTTTCCTATGGCTAAGGCATCCTTACCGCTCATAGAAGAAGGTGATGAAGCACGGCGCACATCTTCTTTTTTGATTTCTCTTCTTCCTACTGGAGTTAGAACATCAAAGGAATCGCTCATTTCTTCAACAAGTGCTAGTTCTGTTAAAAAACTAACCTCCATATCCGGTGTTCCGTTTTGATATAAAACCGCTTTTTTCTGACAAACAATCAAGGGACTAGCAGGTGGTTCACTCTCTGATACTTCATTTAATTGCTCTACAGGGATATAACCTGGGTAGCCTTGCGGGTGTTTCCGGCTTGCCTGCTGCGGGATGACAACTTTCATCCAGCCATCTGTTTCCTCCAGCCCAATGACTCGTTCGCCAAGCAGTACTTGGGTTTGAATAAGATTTTCTTCACATAAGGCCAATTTCTGTTCATATGTTTGCTCATCAATCCATTCTTTGATCTGGACGGAACTTTGAAGAACGTGTCGATCTATTTCTCTCGGCGACTGCGGTGCTGTCCATATATTTGCGACTGGAACCTTTGATTCATATAACATCATAAGACCCCTTTCACTCTTTGAATGCCTAACCCATGATGCGGCGGAAAGAGAATATCTTTTCCTTGATAGATAATTCCTCCGTCTATTAAGTCCTCTTTGAGCATAAGCGGCGCATCAAAATCGTAACGGGTAATATTCGGTTGGCTTGCAGCAAGATGAGCGGCTGCGGTAATCCCTAGTTTTGATTCGATCATACTGCCAACCATGCACTTGACGCCGTATGCTTCTGCTAAACTATTGATTTTCAGCGCTTTTTTGATACCGCCTGTTTTCATTAATTTTAAGTTGATGAGATCACAGCTTCTCGTTTCTAACACCTTGATGGCATCATGGAGGCTAAAAATACTTTCATCTGCCATAATCAATGTGTCTGTTGCTTCCGTCACCCGGCGCAGACCCTCGATGTCTTCTTTAGGCACTGGCTGCTCGACTAGTTCAATATCGAGTGCCTCCATTTTTCGAATGGCGACAATCGCTTCCTTCCATGTCCAGCCTTGGTTGGCGTCAAGCCTGATTTGAATATCCGACCCGACTTTTTCTCGAATCCGTTTGATCCGCTGAATATCCGTATCTATATCATCTTTTCCCACTTTGATCTTTAAGGTACGAAAGCCTTCAGCTGCATATTGCTTCGCATCCTCTGCCATTTCTAGCGGACGGTTGACACTAACCGTGTAATCCGTTTCCAGCTGATTACGATAACCACCAAGATATTGATAAAGCGGCAGGCCAGCCTGCTTCGCTAAACCATCGTAAATCGCCATATCTATTGCAGCCTTTGCACTCGTGTTGCCTACAAGTACACGGTCGATCGCTGAAAAGATTTGTTCATATTGTGACAATGAGGCCCCAATCAAGATCGGCCTCATCACAGCGCAAATAGCATAGTCGATGCTTTCCAGTGTTTCACCTGTAATGACCGATGTCGGCACTGCCTCTCCATAGCTGACATCACCTTGATCATAGGTGATGATCACAATAAGAGATGCGGCGTCATACACCGTTCTTAATGCTGTTTTGAAAGGCTTCTTTAGCGGTACACTCGTTCTGCATGTGCGAACATCTACGATTTTCATTTGATCGCCTCTTTCGCTGCAACACCTGGGGAAATATGCAGTTTTTTCCCTGTAGCATCTAATGTAGCCTGCACGCCGATTGGAACGGCGAAGTTTGGAGATGAATGACCGATCCGAAAACCGCCAAGTGCAGGTTTCTGTTGCGGGACAATATACGTCTCCCATAACTGATCCAGCGTTAACGACTGCTCTTTCTTTTTCGGCTCACATTGATGAAAATCACCAATGATAAATCCCGCCGCATCATGTAATTTTCCTGCAGAGGCTAGGTGCTGCATCATTCGATCGATTTTATATGGTTCTTCGTCAATATCTTCTATTAATAAAAGCTTCCCCTTTGTATCAATTTCAAAAGGTGTACCAAGTGTCGTGACGATAAGGGCAAGATTTCCTCCGGTGATTTCGCCTGAAGCCGTGCCATGATAAAAAGTGTGAAGAGGTGACAGGTGGTTCGTATACGAAAAGGCTTTTGGAGTGAATAGCTGTAAAAAGGTATCCTTTGTATACGGATGAACCTCTTCAAGTCCCACATCAGAGGAGAGCATTGGACCATGAAAGGTGACAAGACCCGTCTGCTGCTGAATGGCTGTATGTAAAAATGTAATATCACTGTATCCCCAAAAGATTTTTGGGTTCCGGCGAATGAGGTCATAATCAATGGCTTCTGCAATTCTTCCTGTTCCGTATCCTCCGCAAGCACAAATCACTGCCTTCACATCTGGATCTTGAAACATGTGATGAATATCTTCCACTCGTTCATGATCATGAGCTGCTAAATAACCATACCGGGAGACGATATACTTCCCCTTTTTCACCTTTAGCCCTAAGCTTTCTAAAAAAGAAATACCTCTTGCTAATTTCAGCTCATCAGGCGGGCTTGCTGGTGCAATGATTCCCACTGTATCTCCTGTTTGAAGTGCCACTGGCAGCTGGTTCATGCCAATCCCCTCTTTCTCTTCGTTTCTTTCAATCTATGGGCATCTTCTTCATAACATGAACGAATAAAGGAACAGACGCTTTTTTCAAAGCGTCCCAGATTGTTGACAAAGGGTTAAAATGAACTTTATTTTAACCCTTTGTCTTCTTTTCAGCGTGATAGAAAACCTTTGCAGCCCTAGGAAGGACGAGCATCGGCGCGGAGCGAATTTGACATTCGTGAGCACCGAAGCGCAGGACTGACACCGAATGCGAGGGTTTGTCTACACGCTGAGACGCTTTTTTCAAAGCGTCCCGTTCTCTCATTTTTCCATTTACTCTCCATCTACCTGCGCCCATTTCAAATCAATGTAACCAACAGGATGACGGACAATGCCCTTTACGCCTTCTTTTTGTAAATAGACTTGGTTATAAAAATGAATGGGAATGATCGGTGCTTCTTCCATGAGAAGTGCCTCGGCATCATGCAGCATACGATTTCTCTTTTGTTCATCTGCTTCTTGACTCGCCTTTTTGATCAGCTGGTCATACGTATCATTTGACCAACCTGTCCGGTTCATCGCATTTCCTGTTTGGAAGCTCTCTAAGAAATTGATTGGGTCTGCATAGTCAGCTAGAAATGAACTTTGCGAGAATTGGAATTTGAGTGCCTTTTGATCTTCTGCAAACACATTTGCTTCCATGTTGGCAAGCTTCACATCTACCCCTAGCGCTTCTTTTAATTGCTGCTGAATGGCTTCTGCTTTTTTCTTATTTTCAGGCTTTGTACTATATGTTAATGTGACGGGCGGCAGCTTTGAATAGTTCTCTTCTTTCAACCCTTTTTCTAATAGTTTTACGGCTTCACTCGTATCATGTTTGACAAGGTCGCCGCCAGCTTCTCTGAAATCTTCACCCTTTGAATCTAAAATTCCTGGTGAAACGAAGGCACGTGCTGGCTTCTCTTCATTTTTCGTTACATACTCTACAATATCCTGAGGATTGATCGCCATTTGAAAGGCTTTGCGAATGTTCTTATTTTGAAAAGGCTCCATGTTGACATTTAGACGATAAAAAAACAGCCCTGCTTGATCTTCAATTTGCACATCTTTGCTTTTTAACAGGTCTTCACTTTGTTCTGCCGGAACGAAGGCCGTATCTAAATCTCCTGATTGATACATTTGGTAATCTGTGTTTCGATCACTGATCATGAGCCATTTCACTTGATCCAGCTTGACCGTTTGTTTGTCCCAATACGTGTCACTTTTTTCCATTGTAAAGCTTTCATCATGCTTCCACTCTGTCAGCTTAAACGGTCCATTACCGACAAAGGTTTTCGCATCCTTGGCCCAGTTCGGGTCCTTCTCCGCTACCTTCTCATTCACCGGGAAAAGGGCAGGGTTTGCGGTCATATTTAAGAAAGATTTCTGCGGGTATGCTAGCTTGACCTCTAGCGTTTGATCATTAACAGCCTTGACTTTTACATCTTCTTTCTTCCCTTTTCCGCTGTTAAACGCTTCGCCCCCTTCAATCATATAAGCTAAGAATGCCGCAGAAGAGCCCGTCTTTGGATCTAGCAGCCGCTTCCACGCATATTCAAAGTCACTTGCTTTGACTGGGTCACCATTTGACCACTTAATCCCATCCCTTAAATGGAACGTGTACGTTTTTCCGTCCTTTGAAATGTCCCATTTTTCCGCCATGGCAGCAGATGGTTCGTGCTTCTCATTCAGTCTCGTTAATCCTTCCATTAAGTTATTGAGCCCTTGCCAGGACACATTATTAAAACCAATGGGCGGATCAAATGATGTCGGTTCGTTTTCGTTATTTAATGTCAAAACTTTCTCATCGCCCTTGCTTGAAGATCCTTTGCCTGCTTGCTCATTGGCTGTACATCCTGCAAGCAGCATCACTGCGATAAAGCACATACTGAGAATCCAACCTGTTTTTCTCATGAAAAACTCCCCCTTTGTGTTGAAGATAAAACCGTTTGCTTCGCTCGTTCATCTTGAAGCCAGCAATGTACTGCATGTGTAGGTGAACGCTGCGTTTCATGCGGCATGATATGATCACACACTTTCATCGCAGACGGGCATCGATCGGTATATGGACATCCTTTTGGCGGGGCAAATAAATCAGGCGGGCTTCCTTCAATAGGAATGAGTTCATCTTTCATATCCAGCCTTGGAACGGATTGCAGCAGCCCTTTTGTATAGGGATGCTGCGGACTGTAAAAGATATCTCGCCTTGTCCCAACTTCAACGATTTTCCCCCCGTACATGACGGCCACTCGATCAGCGACTTGTGCTACGACCCCTAGGTCATGTGTGATTAAAATAATCGTCACGCCTGTTTTTTTCTGAATCTCTTTAAATAGTTCTAAAATCTGCGCCTGTATGGTGACATCTAGTGCAGTTGTCGGTTCATCTGCAATCAGCACCTTCGGCTCACAAATAAGAGCCATTGCAATCATGAGCCGTTGCCTCATGCCGCCGCTGAACTGATGCGGATATTGCTTCAGCCTCTCTTTCGGCTGCGGAATCCCCACCAAATCAAGCATACGAAGCGCCTCTTCTTTCACTTCTTTTTTTGTCAGCTTCTGATGCACTTTTGCAGCCTCCATCAGCTGATCTCCAATTGTCAGCGTCGGGTTGAGTGCCGTCATAGGATCTTGAAAAATCATGGAGATATCGACACCACGGATGCTGCGCATGTCTTTTTCAGATAATGACAGCAAGTTGCGATCACGAAACCAAATTTCCCCTTGATCGACTTGTGCGCTGTATGCAGGGAGAAGCCGCATGATACTTTGAGACGTCACACTTTTTCCGCAGCCTGATTCTCCGACAATGGCGAGGGTTTCTTTTTCATACACATCCACATTCACTCCGCGTACCGCTTGAACAGAACCGCCATATGTCCGAAAGCTGACATGCAGATCGATAATCCGAAGCATTTTTCTCATAGCGCCATCACCTCTTCATCTTTGGATCAAGCGCATCTTGCAAGCCATCACCTAAATTATTAAAACAAAACATCGTCAGCGAAATAAAAAATGCCGGAAAGAATAAACGCCACCAGTGACCATTATCTGACAGCACTGTCGGCAAGGCATCATTGGCCATCACACCCCAGCTTGCAAACGGCGCTTGAATCCCTAAACCGAGAAAACTTAAGAATGCTTCAGCAAAAATCGCTGTCGGTACAGTCAGCGTCATCTGGACAATAATCGGTCCCATCGTATTCGGCAGTAAATTTCTGCGGATGATGCGCAAACTTTTTGCGCCAAAGGTTTTCGAGGCAAGGACATATTCTTGGCTTTTCAGCTGAAGGACTTGACCTCTCACGATTCTTGCCATCCCGATCCAGCCTGTGACAGTGAGCGCCACAATAATAGTGACAAGCCCAGGCCCCATCAGAACCATCAATAAAATGACGACAAGTAAATACGGCAGACCGTAAAGCACCTCGACGATCCGCATCATGACATGGTCATACTTCCCGCCCTTATATCCTGCAATACCGCCATAGATGACACCGATCGCAAAATCAATGAGAGCGGCCATCACGCCCACAAATAACGAAATGCGTGCGCCATACCAAGTACGTGTAAACACATCACGTCCAAGCTCATCTGTTCCAAACCAGTGAGCAGCTGACGGCGGCAAGTTTTGCATGGAAAGCCGCTGTTCTGTCACACTATTCGGCGCAAGGAGTGGACCTAATACAGCCATGACGAAAAGAAAAATCAGCACCGATAAACTAAACATAGCGAGTTTATTTTGTTTTAACCGTCGCCAAGTATCTGCCCAATACGAAAGTGAGGGTCTTTTAATGGCATGGACTTCAGATGTCTTTTGTTCTTTAGGAGCAAACCATTCATCTGGCACTTCATGCGCTTGATTCATTTGATCATGCTGAAGGTGTATGCTCATGCCTTTCCTCCTTTCTGATGCAGCTGGATCCTTGGATCAAGCAGACGATATGTCACATCTACAATGAAAAGAAGGGTAATTAAGATGATGCTGTAAAAAACAGTGGTTCCCATGATGACAGGATAGTCACGGTTATTAATACTCTCGACAAAGTATTTTCCCATTCCAGGGATCGCAAATATTTTTTCAATCACAAAACTGCCTGTTAAAATACTTGCGACAAGCGTGCCAAGGATCGTGACAACAGGTAAAAGTGCATTCCGCAGGGCATGTTTAAACACAATTTTATAAGGGGAAAGTCCTTTCGCTTTTGCAGTTCGAATATAGTCCTGCGACAGCACTTCAATCATGCTCGATCTCGTTAACCGGGCAATGATCGCCATTGGACCTACCGCCAGTGCAATGGTAGGAAGCACCATATGCATTGGACTTGTCCACATCGCTGTAGGAAAGAGCTTTACATTCACAGCAAGCTGCTGAATTAATAAGGTAGCAAAGATAAAGTTTGGTATGGATATACCGAAAACAGCAATCGTCATGGCGATATAATCAATCAAGCCATTATGCCGGAGGGCAGCCATGATTCCGAGCAAGATACCGGAGATGACAGCAATCAAAATAGAGATAAGACCAAGTTCTAATGAGACTGGAAAACCTCTCGCCAATAAATCATTGACACTTTCAGAAGGCTTTTTAATGGAAGGACCAAAATCAAAAGTAACGATGGATTTTAAATAGATCATATATTGAACATAGAGTGGTTCGTCTAAGTGATAGTAGCTTTCGAGGTTTCGCTGGACAGTTTCGTTTGTATTTCGTTCTTCATTGAAGGGCGATCCTGGGATGACCTTCATTAAAATAAACGTTAACGTCGTAATCGTTAAAATCGTGGCAATCATCGCAATCAAACGCTTGAGCAAAAAGCTGGCCATCTGCTGTCTCCCCCTCGCTTAACAAAATGTTGTACGTGCGGCAAGCTCTGTCATGACAAGCATCGCTTGGTAGGCTTCTAATATATTCTCCGCTTGGTACGTCACCGTTGTTGTCCCTTCAATGATGGCCGTACCCGGCATTAAATTCGCCCATTCAGCTTGTCCATAATTGGCAAACTCGATTTTCAGCACTGGCTGCTCAGGAGGCGTGAGCGGCTTCATTTGATGAATTTGTTTCATGGCAGCTTCCACTTGCTGAGAGATGAGGGTGCTCACTTTCGCTGGTGTTAAGCATTTCACAGCAGATCTTGAAATGGTTTCTTTCACCGCCACTGTTTTCACGCCAGGCATTAACTTTTCTGCTTCAAGTGCCGCTTGATCGTCTCCGCATACAAGAATGACCGGAACACCATAATAGCCTGCGACATACGCATTAAAGCCCATTTCACCAATCGGATGATCATTTATGTAAAAATGTCTGACACCAAAAATCATACTGTGAGACATCACACCTTTCATTGATGCCCTTGCATGATAGCCTAAAAAAACAGCGGCATCATACGTTTGATCTAATCCTTGAACCATTGAATAAGGCTTTACATCACCTGATATGAGAGATGCTTCCTCATGCAATTCTTCAATCAACAGATTATTCATTTTAGAATGGCTATCATTCACTAAAATATCGGTCGCCCCATGTGTAAGAAGAGCTTCTACACAGGCGTTCACTTCACCTGTCATGATTTTTCTCCCGCGCTCATAATTGTGCTGGCGGCTATCAACAAATGTATGATCAGCTAGACCAGTAATTCCCTCCATATCGACTGATAAATAGAGCTTCATCCCCATCCCCCTTTAATTAAACTTAAAATTTGTGTATATTTTTCTAAATTTTCTAAAAAATTATATGAGAACTTGATTGATTTTTCAATACAATGTCTGAAAATAAGGAAATTAGACTCAGGTAATACAGGTCAAAAGCATTGATGCGAAAGGATTTATTTTACAGAAAAAACACCACTAGCTATGTCTTTAGTGGTGTTTGTCTGCTTCATCGATTTGCGATTTTAGCTGCGCATATTTTTTCATCGTTTGTGTAAACAAGTCATCGAACATTTGCGGTGCCTGCTGCTGGATGACTGCAGCGCCTTCTCCTGTAATCCCGCCTTTTGTTGCGACCCTGTTCACCGTTTCAGCAAATGTCAGTCCGTGTTCAACAAGAACTTGTCCTGTACCGAGCAGCGCATATGTTAAAAATTCATAGGCTTCTTCTAAAGAAAGCTCACTATTCCGAACAGCGGCTCTCGCCATTTCTTCAAAGATTGCTCCAATAAAGCCCGGAGAAGAGCTTGTCAAATTACTCGCCGCATCAAACCGGTCCTCTTCTACTTCCCTGACGATACTAAAAGCTGAAAGCAGGCGGTGGAGTCGTTCTTGTGCCTCCTGTCCAGTGGTTTCACCATGCGCCACAAGGGATACACCCGTCCCTACGGCTGATGTCAAAGTGGGAATGTATCTAGAAACCGGCTGATTCGTATGTTGCATTAATTTGTCTAACGTGACAGCCGCTGCCACTGATACGATATGAAGAGATGTCTTTGCGGGGCTCAGCTGATCTAAGACATCAAGTACAG
Source organism: Bacillus sp. 005/A4HT-01/001 (assembly GCF_004634445.1). NCBI lineage: Bacteria > Bacillati > Bacillota > Bacilli > Caryophanales > Bacillaceae > Bacillus > Bacillus sp. 005/A4HT-01/001. The sequence goes on along the minus strand of NZ_SEIZ01000003.1, from coordinate 237,455 downwards.
CAAGCGGTGGTACACAAACAAACACGACATCACATGATGCAGAGATGTCATCTAAAGAGCAAATGTTGACATGCTGGTTCTTCTCTTTCAGCTGTTGCAGCCGCTCCGTTTCACTTCTTGTATGGATCATAAACTGACTGGCATGAAGTACTCCTTTGTCCAGCCATTTTTGTACCATCATATCTGCCATGCTTCCATATCCAATGATTCCAATAGTCTCCACAGTTTAATCTCCTCTATTTTGCTTAGATTCACTACTTATTTTAACAATTTCCCACAATGTTTTCATTTTTATCCCACACTTTTTTCTTACGATAAAGTCAGTATCCACCACATACAGTCAAACATCTTGAACACATACATGTAAAAATCGATGAAAGAGAGTGATCTTAATGACACAACACAAAGATGAAAAACACACTTCTTATGAATTACAAACAATTGAACAGCCGAAAAAACAGCAGAAGAAGCCAAGTGGCTGGCTAAAGCCATTTGTCAGCGGGGTTGTAGGCGGTACGTTAGCGTTAGGTGTTTACGTTCTGACTCCATATGCTCAGCATTCAGAAAATCATTCAACTGATTCGTCAACGAAAACAGCCGCTGTATCGACAAATGATACAAGTACAAATTCGTCAAAAACAACAGCGTCACAAACATCCAATTCGACCAGCAGTATTTCCAGTATGGTCGAAAACGTATCACCAGCCATCGTCGGCATTACAAACTATCAAACACAAAGTCAAACAACCACAGATTTTGGTAATATGAACACACCTTTTGATGGATCACAGCAAAATCAAAACAGCAGCAGTCAAGAGCAAGAAAGCGGTACCGGATCAGGGGTTATTTTCAAAAAATCCGGCAGTAAAGCCTATGTATTAACAAACAACCATGTGATTGAAGGAGCAAATAAATTAACAGTCTCCTTGCATAATGGCAAGACGGTGGAAGGAAAAGTAGTCGGTTCTGACCCGCTGACTGATCTTGCTGTCGTGGAAATTAGCAGCAGCGGCGTTACAAAAGTCGCTGAACTTGGAGACTCCTCATCCCTTCGTGCGGGAGAAACCGTCATTGCAATCGGAAATCCGCTTGGTGAAGATTTATCAAGAACAGTGACACAAGGAATTGTCAGCGGTGTCGATCGAACAGTGTCTATGGATACATCAGCTGGCGAAAGCAGTATTAATGTCATTCAAACAGATGCCGCCATTAACCCAGGTAACAGCGGTGGACCGCTTTTAACAACAGACGGAAAGGTTGTGGGGATCACCAGTATGAAAATTTCTGAAACAGGTGTGGAAGGTATCGGGTTTGCGCTCCCAATCAATGATGTCAAACCAATTGCAGATCAGCTTCTCACAAAAGGAAAAATCGAACGACCTTATATCGGTATCAGCATGCTGGATCTCGAACAAGTACCAGATGCTTATCAGAAGGAAACGCTTGGACTGACAAGCAGTCAGCTCGATAAAGGCGTGTACGTAAAAGAAATCGCTGCTGGCTCACCTGCTGCCAAAGCTGGATTAAAGGCAGAGGATGTCATCACCGCCATCAATGGCAAAAAAGTGACAACCGGCAGTGAATTACGCCACGAGCTTTACACGAATGCAAAAGTAGGAGATACCATCAGCATCACACTCGTTCGTAATGGAACAGAAGAAACAAAACAAGTGACATTAACACAATCTGAATCAAAGCAAGTCAGCTCTTAACGAAAAAAGCAGCTCAATTTTTATGAGCTGCTTTTTTCATGTTCACTTGATTGGGACCAATCTTTGTTCAATTTCTGCTCGTTTGTGCTCTAAAAATGGTGGAAGTGCTAATTGATCACCAAGTTCATCCACGCTTTCATCCACTGTGAATCCCGGACCATCTGTTGAGATTTCAAACAAAATGCCGTTTGGCTCTCTAAAATATAAGGCTTTAAAATAAAAACGTTCTACAACACCAGAGTTGGTGAAACCGGCTTTGGCTATTTTATCATGCCATTTTTCAAGCTCTTCTGCGTCCGCTACACGAAAGGCTACGTGATGAACACTCCCTCTGCCAGATCGCTCAACAGGTCCTTCTGCTTTTTCAATGACATGAATCTCTGTTCCAGCTCCGCCTTGTCCTGATTCAAAAATCGTCACGATTTCCCCATCATTTGATTGTTCACGTGCTTTTTCTGTGAAACCAAGAATACTCGTTAACACACTGATCGTTTTATCTGCTTCTGCGACTGTTAATTCTACTGGCCCCAAACCTCTGATCGCAAAATCAGCAGGAATCTCATCATGCACTGGCGGCTTCGCTTCATCTTGCACGCTTGGTTCTACAGTCAAAAACAGCTGCTGTCCTTCTGGATCTGTAAATTTCAAGGCAGGTCTGCCACCTCTTAAAGAAGCTGTTTCTTTCTTTACACCTTTTTCTTCAAAGCGCTTTTCCCAAAAAGTGAGTGCCTCTTCTGAAGTGACAATCAGACCTGTGCGTGAGATCGCATTTGTTCCGTCCAGCCGGCGGGCGAGCATCGGTATTTCAAAAAACGTCAGCTCTGTACCAGGTGAGGCGACCTCATCTCCATAAAATAGATGATACATCGATGGATCATCTTGATTAACTGTTTTTTTTACCAGTTTTAAGCCAAGGATTTGGCGGTAGAAATCAACGTTTTTCTGAGCATTTGCTGTTAGTGCTGATACGTGGTGAATCCCATTTATTTTCATTGTGTTCACTCCTATTATAAAATATCTCGAATTCAAGATAATATCCTTATGAATAAAATAGGTCATTTTAGAAGAAAAGTCAACCATTCGGCTGCATCTTTATTGGATGTTCGGCTTTCGCCTATTAAATTAACATTACATCAAAAATATTCTTGTATTGTTCGCTTTTAAGATAACATTCATCCTAATATCTCCAATAAACGAACACTTTTAAATACAAATACGAAAATCAGAAAATTTTTTTAATTCTTGTTTTCCTAAAATCGTATTACAATAAACAAAATACATGTCACAGTAACGTATGAAAGTGATGCAGGAGGTCGTGTGTAATGAACAAAGAACAACCAGCGTTAAAACAAGACATCGGCTTATTTTTTGCCCTATCTCTTGTCATCGGAACAATTATTGGATCTGGCGTTTTTATGAAGCCTGGCAACGTCCTTTCTTATTCAGGAAGCTCAGGCATCGCCTTATTCGCATGGCTGTTAGGCGGGATCTTAACCCTTGCAGGCGGACTCACAGTCGCTGAAATTGGTACACAAATCCCACGTACTGGCGGTTTATATGCCTATCTTGAAGAAGTATACGGTGAATTTTGGGGCTACTTATGTGGCTGGGTGCAAATTATTATTTACGGGCCAGCGATTATTGGTGCTCTTGGTCTTTATTTTGGTTCATTATTAGCTAATTTATTTTCTCTTTCATCTATATGGGCTACAACCATTGGCATTATCACCGTTCTTTTTTTATGTGTGATCAACATCATGGGAACGAAATACGGCGGTTTTGTCCAAGGGCTGACTACGATTGGAAAGCTTGTTCCAATTGCAGCAATTATTGTGTTTGGCTTATGGAAAGGAAATGAACATATTTTCACAGCCGTCAATGAGAGTATCGCACAAATGAACTTCGGCGCAGCAATTTTGGCGACATTATTCGCCTATGATGGCTGGATTTTGCTTGCAGCGCTTGGCGGTGAAATGAAAAATCCAGAGAAACTGCTTCCTCGCGCGATGGCAGGCGGTATTTTAATTGTCACAGCATGTTATCTCTTTATTAACATCGCCCTTTTGCATGTGTTACCAGCTGATCAAATCGTTCAACTAGGTGAAAATGCCACAAGCACAGCTGCTACAATGCTCTTTGGTCCCATTGGCGGTAAAATTATTAGTATCGGAATCATCATTAGTATCTTTGGCTGTTTGAATGGAAAGGTTCTTTCGTTCCCGCGTGTCATTTTTGCGATGGCAGAACGAAAACAAATTCCATTTGCCAAAGCCATTTCACGCATTCATCCTACTTTTCAAACACCTTGGATCGCTGTATTTGTACAGATTTTGATTGCCATTGTGTTTATGATCGTCAGTAATCCCGAGAAGCTGTCAGAGGTTTCGATTTTCATGATTTACATCTTTTATGTGATGGCCTTTTTCGCTGTCTTTAAGCTAAGAAAACAAAACAAGGGAATGAAGCGCGCTTATAGCGTACCACTTTACCCGCTCACACCGATCATTGCGATTATCGGTTCTTTCTTTGTCTTAATCAGCACCATGATCACCGATTGGCAAAGCTGCCTGATCTCCATGCTGATCGGCATTGCCGGACTGCCGATTTATTACTACATGAAAAAAACACAAAATAAAGCAGAGCGCTAAGACAGCCTCTGCTTTATTTTTTATATTGCTTAATGACCTTATAAGATTCGTTTAAATATCTCATCAGCCGGTATGGCTTACTTAAAACTCGGATTGGGAGTCTTGAAATAAATCCATTCAGATTCGCCTTATACTCCTGCGTCATCCGCTTCGGCTTTGTGGCAATTTTTTCATATACTTCTTTGTAAAATTCCTTCATAATGTCGACTTGCACACTGATCTTCTGATGACACTCTGTACACTCAACGCTTTTCATCTGATCATTCACATAAACGATGCTGTGGAGGGTCTCTTCTTGGCACCGAGTACAGTGTAGGTTTGCTTCCATTTCGGTTTTCTTCAAGATACACAGCTCCTTTCTCGTTTGATGTTGCTCTTTTTATACAATACGATGGCTGTCAGCTGTTTATTGGACAGATGCTTCCTTTAAAATAGCTGCCGCAGTCAATTCATCGGTGACGAGCACCTGAATAAAGCCGCCGTTTAAGGCCCCTAAAATACTTTCAGCCTTATGGGTTCCTTCCACAACTGCGATGACTTTTTTCACGTTCTTTAATTGTTCTAACGATAATCCAATCACCTTTTGGTTCAGCTCATCTTGGACTGGTTTCCCTTCCCCGTCAAAGAAACGAAAACCAATATCACCAACAGCTCCTGATTGCCTTAAACCAGACAAATCTTCTTCTTTTAAATAACCGACTGTTTTTAATGTAGAGCCTTTATGCGGATTCCCAATACCGATGAGGGCAATATCAACATTTCTGCCTTCTTCAAGCACAGCTTCTATGTCCTGCATCGCCATCAGCCGCTCTTTTAATTCTTCTGTTTCTAAGATCGCAGGTGCATATAAATAGGAGCACGTACCATTCATTTTCTTTGCCAGCTCATACGCCAGCTGATTCGCGTGAATGTCGACCGCCTGCCTGCCCATTCCACCCTCTAAAGGAATGACTTTGACATCGTTTCTTCGTTCAAATGGATATTCCTTCACTAGCTCGGCAAGTGTGGTCCCCCATGAAATACCGATTTTCTCAGCGCCTTTCATGTTTTTAGAAAGATAATAGGCGCCCGCTTGACCGACTGCCCGTTTGACCATCTCAGACATTGTCCCGACACTTGGAACAACGACAGCATCCGTTAATTGAAAGGTCGTTTCCAGCTGTTTTTCAAGTTCCACTGTATGAATACTTTCGTCTTTAATGTACACTTCAACGATTCCCACATCTTTTGCTTTTTGTAAGAGCTTTGAAATGACTGGTCTTGAGACATTGAGTTTTTTTGCAATCTCCTGCTGCGTCCACCCGTCTGTATAATAAAGATGAGCAACCTTGACGAGCTGTCGTCTTTCTTCCCAATTCAGCATGTGACATCATCCTTTTAATATACTATGATTACCAGTATACCAAACATTCGTTTCTAATTGGAACAATTGTTATGAAAATGACAAAAAGAGCGATCAACTCTCCGCTCTTTTTCCCTCGCTATATTTAGGCTGATACGTTCTCCCGCCATCTAATAAGAGTATCTGTCCGTGCAAATAGCTTCCCTCGTCACTTGCGAGAAATAAAGTGACTCCAGCAATATCTTCTGGTTTTCCTAATCTCCCGATAGGAATAAGTGATCGAAGCTGACTTTTCTCAAGCTCAGTCGGATAGAGCGTATCAAGCATCTGAGATTCAATGACGCGTGGTGCAATGACATTGATGCGGACATGATGGGAACCCAATTCCTTTACAAGCGAACGCATGAGACCAAATGCCCCGGCTTTTGACGCGTAATACTGGATGCCGCCGCCAGAGCCTGTTATCGCAGATCCTGATCCAATAATGACGACGCTGCCTTCTTTCCGCTCACATAGATAGGGTGCTAATGCTTTGATACAGTAGAAAAGACCATATAGATTCACAGCCAGTGTTTTTTTCCAAAGTGAAAAATCAACTTCTAAAAAAGGAAGGGATTTCGTCATTCCTGCTGAATAGACAAGATGCCCAATGCCACCCAGCTCCCTTTCAGCTGCTGACGTCATCTGCTGAACACTTTCCCACGATGAAACATCAGCTTGGAACGTCAGCAGCTGAGGATGCTGTTGTTTTAAAAGCGAAAGTCCCTGTTCATCTATATCTGACACAGCTACACGATGCCCTTCTTTTAAAAAACGCTGAGCAATTTCTTTGCCGATCCCTTGGGCACCACCTACGATGAGAACTGGTTTTTGTTGATTAGCCAGCGCTCTCACCCCCATCAAGCATAATCGCTGCTCCATCTGTAAATGCACCGTACGATGTACTTAAGAAAACCGTCATATGAGCCACCGTCTCCTTGATTTGCTCTTTGTCAGGAAGCAAATGGAGAGGCGGCGGAAGTAGAGCCAATACCCGAATGCCTTTGTCTTTAAATTCGCGCGCTAATCCTTTTGTCATGGCATTCAACATACTATTTGATGTAGCATGTGAGATCCCACCGTCACCTGTTATGCTCCCTGATGAGGAAATATTAATAATGCAGCCCTGCTTCTGATCCACCATATGCCACACAGCGGCTTGACTGGAAAGAAAGACTGTATTTACGGATCTTTCCACTTCATCGACCCATATCTCAGGACTTACGTCATCAATCCCCCCATCTGCTTTTTGCTCGGCTTGATTGACTAAAATATCAAGCTTGCCGCATGTATCGATGACTTGTCTTAGCATAAGCGTAGCATCACGCGGTGTCTCAAGCGGATTGATGACAACAGTTGATTGGCCGCCTAATTTTTCAATGTCTTTGCTAATCGACTTTGCTTTTGATTCATCACGAAAAGCGTGTATGAAAACATGTGCACCTGCCCGGGCCAAAGCCAGGCAGATGGCTTCTCCAAATCCATCTGTGCTATCTGTCACAAGTGCCACTTTCTGATGAAGCTGGACGTGCACACGGATCTCCTCCCTATCCCTTGTTTGGCATTTATTTTCTCAGCTTACTCACAATATCAAGAGCTGCTTCATAAAAGCCTTCTGAGATGGTAGGATGCGGGTGAATCATTTTGGCCATCTCTTCAGCTGTTCCTTCTAAATACATAAATGAGGAAGCCTCTGATATCATCTCCGTTACATGCGGACCAACCATTGTAGCGCCAATGACTTCACCATAAACGGTATCGTACACGAGTTTAATAAAACCTGTTTGAACACCTGCTGCCAACGCTTTTCCGCTTGCAGCTAAATCAAATCGCTCTGCCCGCACGTTTAGCCCTTTGGCTTTTGCCTCTTTCTCAGTCAGTCCAACACTCGCTACCTCTGGCAATGTATAAATACATCTAGGAACGATGTCGTGATTCATTCTTTCAGGCTCGCCGCATATATTGCTAACTGCAACGGCTGCCTCTGCCATCGCCGCATGAGCGAGCTGATAGCCGCCGGCTACATCGCCAATTGCATATACACCTTCAGCACTTGTCTTCATCTCGTCGTTTACTTTAATAAAAGGGCCATCCAGCTGAAGATCGAGCTGACTGACAGCAGATACATTTGGTCTTCTTCCGACACAAACTAACAGTCTTTCAGCCGTAAAGATGTGCGTCTCTCCTTTATCGTCTGTCGCATGAATCGCTTTGACTCCTTCGCTTTCTGTTACCTCTGTCACCGTCGTTTTCTTTGCGATATGGATGCCTTTTTTCTTCAATTCTTTTTCTAGTAATTTCGACGCTTCTTCATCTTCCTGCGGAATAATCGACGGAGCGGCTTCTATAATGGTGACTTTTGATTGGAGACTCTGGAAGATACAGGCCAGCTCAAGACCAATTACACCTCCACCAATGATGACGACAGATGCAGGAATATCTGGGATGTCAAAGATCGTATCACTTGTGTCAAATTGAATCTCTTTGAGCCCTGGAATAGGCGGAATAGCAGGTGATGAGCCAGTGGCAATGATCAGCTCTTTTGTTTCAATCGTTTCTGACCCATCTTGTTTTTCAATGTCAATGCGATTTTTTGTCACAGCTGTCCCTCTGCCGTTATATACATCAATCTTTCCTTGCTTTAATAAAAAGGCGATTCCGCCCCTGAGTTTTTCGATGACATCATCTTTACGTTTTCTCATTTTATCGAAAGAAAGAACCATCTCACCTGTTTCGATTCCCCAGCTTTTTGCTTTCTCAATGGATTCAATGACTTCTGCATGTTTGAGCAGTGTCTTTGAAGGGATACAGCCTCGATTTAAACAAGTCCCCCCTAGAAAATCCTCTTCAATCAATGCAACCTTGTGTCCACGTTCAGCGGCTTGAAGGGCGGCAGTATATCCGCCAGGCCCTCCGCCAATGACTGTCAGATCATACGTTTTTGTCATCCGATTCATCTCCTACATTAGCAATTCAAATGGTTGTTCAAGCACTTTTTTAAGGTCTGTTAAAAAGGCTGCTGCTGGTGCACCATCTACCACTCGATGATCAAATGATAAACTGACGCCCATCATTGGCCGCACCTGAATTTCTCCATCGATCACTACAGGTTTTTCTTGAATGCGTCCAACACCTAAAATCGCCACTTCCGGCTGATTAATAATTGGGGTAAACGTGTCAATGGCATACATCCCTAAGTTACTAATGGTAAATGTAGACCCTTTCAACTGGTCTGGTAGCAGCTTTTGATCGCGAGCATTTCGACCAATTTCTTTTGCTTCTTTTGTGAGCTGTTTCAGCCCTTTTTGATTTGCATGAGAGATGACCGGAACCATTAAGCCGTCTTTCACAGCAACCGCAAGACCAATGTGCACATCCTCATGGAAATGGAGCTCATTTTGTTCAAACGTCATATTGATTTGCGGATGGCGCGTGAGGACACTGCTGACCGCATGGATGATGATTTCTGTAAACGACAATCTGTAGCCTGTCTCTTTTTCAATCGCTGGGAGCAGCTGTTTGCGCACTTCTTTTGCTTTTGTCATATCAATTTCACTTGTTAATGTGACGTGCGGTGCTGTAAAGGCACTTTGTGACATGCGATCTGCGATCACTTTTCTCATCCCGGCTAGTTTTTGTGTTCTCACTGGAGCAGCCTCTGCCTTTTGTGCGCCTGCTGCTTTTACGTCACTCTTCATGATTTTTCCGTGGACGCCAGAACCAGCAACATTCGCTAAGTCGATCCCTTCACGAGCAGCCACTTTTCCTGCAAGTGGTGATATGCGCTGGCCTTCCTCGTTCGTATGAAGGGCCGCTTCGACATCCCGTTTTTGAATTCTGCCTTTTGGTCCTGTACCAGATACTTCGTGAATGGCTACTTGGTGATCTTTTGCCGTTTTTCTCGCTGCAGGTGTTGCGCGTACTTTCTCATTCACCGTTGGTTCAACGTCAGTCGAAACAGATGGTTCAGATGGTGATGACGTTCCGCTGTCTTCAGAAGATGCTTCATCTGACTGCGCTGGCGGCTCGCTCGGTACCTGCTCATTTGCCTCTCCGATATATCCAATGACAGCATTGACTGGAATCTGATCATCTGCTTCGTAATATTTCTTTAGAAAAACGCCATCATCATAGGCTTCAACCTCGATATTGATTTTGTCTGTCATAATCTCAAATAGAGGCTCACCGATTTCAACCGAATCTCCTTCTTCTTTAAACCATTGAAGCAAGGTACCGATCTCCATCGTACTGCTTAGCTTCGGCATAAATATCTCTTTTGGCATGATCTTCTCCCCCTTTACTTAAGAGCGCACGAGCTCTTTTGCTGCTTCAATAATATCTGGCACTTGTGGAATGACTGCTTTTTCCAGCGTTGGGTTGTACGGTATTGGAACGGCAAGACCGCCAAGTCGTTTAATAGGTGCATCTAAATAGTCGAAGGCTTCACTTTCCGCTATCATACTCGCAATCTCTCCGCCGTAGCCGCCTCGTTTCACTGCCTCATGCACAACGATACATTTGCCTGTTTTTTTCACAGATTCAATAATGGTTTCTTCATCTAATGGGACGAGCGTTCTCGGATCAATGATCTCGACATCGATTCCTTCCGCTTCTAGTTCCTTCGCTGCTTCGAGCGCTTTGTGCACCATAATGGCTGTTGCGACAATTGTGACGTCCTTTCCGCTTCTCTTCACATCCGCTTTCCCTAAAGGAATCGAGTACTGCTCTTCTGGTACTTCACCAATTGTTTTATATAAAAGCTTGTGTTCATAGAAAATGACAGGGTTGTCATCATCCATTGCTGCTTTTAAAAGTCCTTTTGCATCATAAGCTGTTGAAGGCTGAACCACCTTTAGTCCAGGAATATGAGCCATCCACGCTTCTAAGCTTTGGGAGTGCTGCGCTGCGGCACCTGTCCCGGAACCTGCTGGTGTTCTGACAACAAGCGGCACTTTCCCTTTTCCGCCAAACATGTAACGTGTTTTCGCTGCTTGGTTTACAAGCTGATCCATTGCAATTGTAATAAAGTCAGAGAATTGTAGTTCTAAAATCGGACGCATCCCTGTCAAAGCCGCTCCGACTGCGCCTCCTGCGATGGCAGCCTCTGAAATCGGCGTATTGCGGACGCGTTCTGGACCGAATTCCTCGATCATCCCGCGCGTGACACCAAATGCGCCACCGTATACGCCGATATCTTCACCTAAAATGAAGACATCTTGATTTTTTCTCATTTCCTGACTCATTGCTTCTCGAACGGCTTCTAAATATGAAATCTCTCTCACTGTCGTGTTTGTCACGTGATTCCCCTCCTAATTAGGCGTATACATCCTCTAATAGTGTGTCAATTGATGGTTCTTTACTATTTTTCGCAAATTCAACAGATGCCTCGATCTCTTGCTTCGCTTCTTCTTGTAAACGAGCAGCCTGTTCTTCTGTCAGAACATCTAGCTCCATTAAGAGTGACTTAAAGCGTTTAATTCCGTCTTTTTGTCTCCATTCTGTCTCTTCTTCACGTGTACGGTATTTTTTCGCATCACTCTTTGAGTGACCCTTCCAGCGATACGTTTTCATTTCAATGAGTGATGGCCCTTCTCCAGCTCTTGCACGGCTTACCGCTTCATCTACTGTATTCATGATTTCAACCATGTCATTTCCATCAACTGTTTTCCCTGGCATTCCGTAGCTTTTGGCTCTTGTTGAGATGTCTTCAATGTTGATCATTTCTTTCACAGGACCAGACATGCCGTATTGGTTGTTTTCACAAATAAACACAACAGGTAAATCCCAAATGGAAGCAAGATTCAGCGCTTCATGGAAGCTGCCTTCATTTGTAGCGCCGTCTCCGAAGAAACAAAGGACCACAAAGCCTTCCTTTTTCATCTTGGACGTGAGCGCCGCACCAGTTGCAAGCGGAATACCGCCGCCAACAATTCCATTTGCCCCAAGGTTTCCTTTTTCTAAGTCGGCAATATGCATGGAACCGCCTTTTCCTTTGCAGTAACCTGTTTCACGTCCGAATAGTTCAGCCATCATTTTATTGACCTCTGCACCTTTTGCAATACAGTGACCATGTCCGCGGTGTGTACTGACAATCTTATCTTCATCCTTTAACACAGCAATAGACCCAACAGCCGATGCTTCCTGTCCAACACATAAATGGGTCGTTCCATGGATTAATCCTTTAGCAAAGAATTGATCGACCTTTTCATCAAAATATCTTACTAACCACATTTGTTTATATAAATCTGCTAATTTCTCATGACTAATCTGTTCAGGCAAAGTGATTTGTTTTTGCATTTCTTCTCTCCCCTTTACATTTGTTCTTATATGTTACATTTGTAATTATCATACGTTTAACTCTCATTGAAGTCAAGTATTTCCGTTTATTTTTTAAGCGTTTTCATCTTTTTTCAGAAAAAAAGAGAAAGGCAAAGCCCTTTTCCAAAGACCTTCTCTTTCTCTCCATCTCGTACATTCTCATTCATCTGGATACATCATGATTTTGACGCTTTCACCTTCTGGATGCCTAGCGCATTCTATCGCCTGACGAAGCTGACTTAATGGATATCGATGCGTCACCATTTTTTCTGTATGAACGACCTTTGCTTTTAAGAGCTCTAGCGCTTCACGATAATGGTATGGATGCGACGAATAAGCTCCGACTACTTTCACTTCATCATGGAAAAAACGTTCTGCTGGAATGGAGACATCCCCTTTCGGAAAGTGAGCAAAGACCAAAATCGTTCCGCCTCTTGCAACAGCTTGAAATGCTTCTTTTAAAAGCGCACTGCTCCCCACAGAAATAATGACAAGATCCGCTCCCTTTCCATCTGTTTCTTTCATGACGCGGTTTTCTACTGGCTCAGATGCTGGATGAAAAGCGACGTCCGCCCCAAGATTTCTTGCTTGAAGGAGCCTGTTCTCATTTACGTCTGTGATCATCACTTTTCCAGCCAAATAATATTTGGCAAGCTGTAATTGAATGCAGCCTATTTGCCCCGCTCCAAGAATCAAGACCGAATCTCCAGGATGAACGGGCGCCCTTTCAAAGCCGTGAAGACAGCAGGCAACCGGTTCGACCATCGCTCCTTGTTCATATGAGACGTCATGTGGGAGCTTGCCCATTGTATGCTTCACATGTAAAGCAGGAACACGAATATATTCCGAAAAACCGCCCGGCTCTACATTTGTGGCTGCAAATTGCGGGCACATTGTATAAAATCCTCTTTGACAAAAGTCACAAGTGAAACAAGGGACATGATGCGCTACATACACCCTGTCTCCCGTTTGAACATGTGTGACGTGACGGCCTGTTTCGATAATGTCACCAGCGATTTCATGCCCTAGCACTGTGCCAGGAGGTACCGTCTCATGTGTCGCTTTATAAATATCCGTCCCGCATAACCCGCAGGCACGCATTTTTAATAATACTTCATCATCACCAATGGCTGGCCGCTTCCGCTCCTCGTAACGAATGTCCTCTGAAGAATAAAAGACAGCTGATTTCATTTAGCCGCATCCTCCTTTTCATCACATGTCGCAAGACTCTGCAAGGATTGAACGAGCTGCTTGTACTCACTCATCTCACTTGAGATCCAGTAGCGTCCGCCAAATATTCGCGCAGGTCCCACTCTGACATATACTTTCCCGATATGAGGATATGGTTTTAAAAACAATGTTCCTTTAATATCGGACACGGCATATGTGTGCCACCTGCCAAAAGCACCTATTTTCAGCTCATCTTCACTAATCATGATATTCGTTGGCTGATTCAGGCCAGTGATGCTAGAAAGCATAAGGATAGGCAGCGTATAGACACCTAACACAGCTAATGGCTCAGGTCCTGCCGACATCAACGTATAAAGAGACCAGAAAAAAAACACACATATTAACAAGGCCGGAAGGAAAATAGAAAACATGGCAGACGTTCGGCTATAAGCATGCTGCTGCATGAGAGCTCCTCCTTTCAAATGACATGGAAGGAGCTTTCGCAGCTCCTCCACGCAATCATCGTTCACTTAATATGATCGATAATTTTTTCAATATCTTCTTCAATGCCAAATCCCGTTAAAAAAGATAACGTTTGAATCACAGGCGTTCCTTTTGTATCACTAACAGGCGTTGTCGTCACAATTAAATCAGCACCCTCCGCTTTCTGCGGAACCTCAGATGCCTTACATTGTTCAACGATGACATCGTATCCTTTTTCCTTTAATGTCTCTTCTACCTTTTTTGCCACAACCGTTGATGTCGCAACTGCCGTTCCGCAAGATACTAATATTTTTTTTGCCATGAGAATCCCTCCAGCTCGTTTATTGATCTTTCTGATCTAAGCCCATTTCTTTTGCATACTGCTTTTTAATATCATTTCGCACCCAGTACCAAAGAAGCGCATATGCCAGTGCACAGATAATCGCTGCAATGAAGTAAGGATTGCTCGGATCAAGAAGTCTCACCATGATCCAAGGAATGACGTGTGAACCAAGATCGATACCAGAGATCATATTTGCCCCTTCTGGGAAGTCGAAACCAACTGCTTTCCCCATTGTTGTGGCGAGTGGTGCAAGGTTCGTTGCAATGAAGAAGACAATCATTAAAGTAAAAATACTGTTAATGAGGCCGCGAATAATATTCCCACGAGCGGCAGCTACTGCCCATACCACTGTAAATGGCAGAACCGATAAGTCTGCAAACGGCAGCATACCATTGTAAGGAAGGACAACAGCGAGCAAAATGGTGATTGGCACCATCAAAAGGGCTACAGCCATATTCGCTGGATGACCAATGACAATCGCTGTATCCAAACCAATATACACATTTTTTCCAGGGAAACGCTTTTGAATATAAGAACGAGCACCCTCAGAGATTGGAATAAGTCCTTCCATTAATAAAGCAACCATTCTTGGCATTAACACAAGCACTGCAGCCATTTGAATTCCAAGGGTCATGACACCTTTTGCATCATAGCCACCAAGAAGACCAATAATGATACCAAGTATAAGACCCATCACAAGCGGTTCACCAAAGATGCCAAAACGTTTTTTCAAAGTTTCTGGATCCGCATGAATTTTGTTTAAACCAGGGATTTTATCAATCACGCGGTTTGACGCATACATCAGCGGAGCGAAGTTGACCGTTTCAGCATGAGCCATCGATACGCCTTTTAATCCGAAATGGTGTTCAATCGTCGGTGCCGTCCAATCGGCTAGTTTTAGTGTAATCGCAGAAACGATTAAACCAACGGCAAGAGCTAAGAACATATTATGATAAGCGTAGTAAGTAACAGAGGCAGCGAAAATCAAATGCCAGAAATTCCAAATATCCACATTCAATGTTTTCGTAAAGTTAACAGACAGCAAAATGACATTTAACAAAAGCACAAGAGGAATCATCAAAGGGGCAACAGGTGTACCAAATGAAATGGCGGCTCCAATCGGCCAGCCGACATCTAAAATATCAAGCTTTAATCCAAGAGAATTGACCATGGCTTTGGCTGCTGGTCCAAGACCGCTTACAAGTAAATTAATGACAAGATTGACCCCGACAAATCCAATTCCGATGGTAATACCTGCACGGAAGGATTTTTTAAATCCTTGCCTTAAAATCATACCGAATAACGTCATAATAATTGGGAGCATAATTGTTGGCCCTAAGTCTAAGATGAAATCGACGGCTTGCTTGATCATACATCCACCTCCTGATTTTAAATAAAGCGCTTACATTATGTCGTGAATAGCTATTGGTTTAATTCTTTTTGAAGTACATCAACTGCTTCTTCATACGATGTCATGTGAGATAAGCTTGTCATTACTTCTTCTTTTCTGAATAGCGTCATCAGTTTCTCTAACATCACGAGCTGCTTACTAGGTTCAGAGATTGCCAGAACGAACACAATTTTGGCTTGAACTGTCTCATGAGGGCTTCCCATCTTATGAAAAATAACAGGTTCCTTTAATGTCGCTACACTGATCGCCGGTTTGTTTACATGTTCAGGATCTGTATGGGGAATGGCTACCCCAAAGGTCGCAAGAGGAAGACCGGTCGGATATGTTTTTTCTCTTTCAAGCACTGCTGGTAAAAAGCTCGATTTAATATACCCTCCAGTTTCTAATCTTTCTGCTAAATAGGCAGTCACCTCCTCACTTGAAGATGCTTCGTATTGCAGCTCAATCAGCTGTTGATCTAACTCAAACAAGCTGTTCAAACAACCACCCCTTTCATTTGGTATAAATATGAACACATGTAACAAAAAGAATGAACATTTTAAAATAGAACCTTTTGTAAAGCGCTTACAAATACATGTTTTATAAAATGTTCAATACTGTTACCTTTGTAAAGATATTATAATATTCGAAATTATAAGTCAATGTTCCTAGGAAAATTTTTATAAAAAAAGATGCAGCTTTTTGCCGCATCTCTTTTATTACATCACATCAACTTCTTGTTAAATATGGCTTCCTATATCTAAAAATTCAGCTACAAAAAGGTTGTCTGTCTGCTCTGTCATTTCTTTTTTTGTGCCGATTTTTTCGATTCTGCCCTCATTCATCACCACAACACGATCAGCGATATCAAACGCTTCTTCTTGATCATGCGTCACAAAGATGGTCGTCATTTGAAATTCTTGATGAACTTTTTTCAGCCAATGTCTTAAGTCTTTTCTCACCTTTGAATCTAGTGCACCAAAAGGTTCATCTAAGAGAAGAGCTTTCGGTTTAACGGCTAGAGCACGTGCAAGTGCTACACGCTGCTTTTGTCCACCTGACAGCTGCTCTGGATAACGGTGTGCATACTGCGTTAATTGAACGACTTTCAGCAGCTCATGCACCCGCTCTTTGATGTCTTTTTTAGGCAGCCTTTCTCCTCTAGGTTTCATCTTCAATCCAAAAGCCACATTATCAAATACCGTCATATTTCGAAAAAGCGCATATTGCTGAAAGACAAAACCAATTTGACGTTTTCGCACTGGAATGTGAGTATAATCCTGTTCTCCAAATAAGATCTGTCCTGCATTCGCATCATCAAGCCCTGCAATAATTCTTAATAAAGTCGTCTTACCTGATCCAGATGGTCCTAGTAAGGATATTAATTCCCCATTTCCGATCGTCAAATCCACGTTTTGCAAAACCTTCGTCTGCCCAAATTGCTTTGATATTTGTTTCGCTGTAATCCCCAAGGCTGATCCCTCCATTTATTTTGAACGCTTGCCAAGCCTGTGATCTCTCTGCTGAATGATCTGCTTGATGATTAATGTAATGACCGCTACAAACGCCATGAGAGAGGCCACAGCAAAAGCCGCTTGGAATTGATACTCGTTGTATAGAATTTCTATATGAAGCGGCATCGTATTCGTCATTCCGCGTATATGACCAGATACAACCGACACTGCACCAAATTCACCAATTGCCCTAGCCCCTGCTAAAATGGCGCCGTAAAAAAGGGCCCATTTTATATTTGGAAGTGTCACAAGGAAAAAGGTCTTCCACCCACTGGCACCAAGCGTAAGCGATGCTTCTTCCTCATGAATGCCTTCATTTTGCATAAACGGAATTAACTCTCTCGCAACAAAAGGAAATGTCACAAAGATGGTCGCAAGAATCATCCCCGGTACAGAGTAAATCACTTTCCATCCATTTGCTAAAAGCCACGGTCCTAAAAGTCCATTTGAACCAAATAAAAGTACAAATACAAGTCCTGCAATGACAGGTGACACCGCAAATGGAAGATCAATGACAGTCGTTAACAAACGTTTTCCCGGGAAATGAAATTTTGTGATGAGCCAAGCAGCACTGACCCCAAAAATCATTTGAAGCGGCAATGTGATCATCACAATGAAAACAGTCAATTTAATTGCCGCAATCGTGTCTGGATGTGAGATGGCAAGAAGATAAGAACTCCATCCTTTCTCAAAAGCCTTTGAAAACACAGCAATCAACGGCATGAGTAAAAACAAAATCAAAAAAGCATACACCACACTAATCAACATACGCTTCACCGCTTTTGATTCCGTCACAGGACTCCTGTACTTGATGCGGTGCTCTTTAAGAAGCTCCCTTTCCAATCGTCTCACCTCACTTCCACTTGTTTTTTCCGCTCGACAAACCACTGCAATCCGTGAATCAATAACAAAATGACAAATGATAAGAGCAGCATGAAACAAGCAATGGCTGCGGCACCTTGATAATCATACTGCTCAAGCTTAGACATGATCATCAGTGGTGTAATCTCTGTTTTAAACGGAATATTTCCCGCTATAAACACAACGGAGCCATATTCACCGAGTGCTCTTGCAAATGCAAGAGAAAATCCAGTCATTACCGCTGGAAACAAGGCAGGCAGCAGTACATGAAAAAAGGTCTGTTTTCTTGTAGCACCAAGTATGGCTGCGGCCTCTTCCACTTCCTGCTCAAGCCCCTCAATGACCGGTTGAACCGTTCTTATGACAAATGGAATGCCAATAAAAATCAGTGCCAAAATAATACCGAGCGGGGTGTAAGCCACCTTCACATGCAAAAATTGCCCAATCCACCCATTCGGAGAATATAGAGTCGTCAAAGCGATGCCAGCCACTGCCGTTGGAAGAGCAAACGGCAAATCGATGAGGGCATCCAGGATGTTCTTTCCTGGAAACGAGTACCGCGTGAGAACCCATGCGATCAGTACACCGAAACCTGCATTGATGAGTGCAGCTGCAAAAGAAGTCGTAACCGTAAGCTGCAGCGACTTTAGCACCCGCGCATCACTAAAGACATTCCAAATTCCTTCTGCTCCTAATGAAGCCGTCCAAATAAATACCATAGATAAAGGAATCACGACAATCGCACTGACATAAACAAGTGTCACTCCGAGACTCAGCCCGAATCCAGGCAATACACGTTTTCTTTTATTGGCGGCAGCACAGCCTTTCTTCATCACGTCGCCCCCTATTTTTGTCCGCTATATATTTGATCAAATAATCCGCCATCATCAAAAAATCTTTTCTGCGCCTTTCGCCATCCGCCAAATGCCTGATCAATGGTCACCATATCAATCTCTTTAAATTGATCTTTATATTTGTTTAGCACTTCTTGATTTCTTGGTCGATAATAGTTTTTCGCCGCAATTTCCTGTCCTTTTTTAGAATACAAATAATCTAAATAAGCCTTTGCCACTTTCTCTGTTCCTTTTCGTTTCACATTTTGGTCGACAACGGCAACGGGCGGCTCTGCTAGAATACTAATGGAGGGACTGACAATCTCAAATTTGTCTTTGCCTAATTCATGCAGTGTCAAATAGGCTTCATTTTCCCAAGCAATTAACACGTCACCAAGACCGCGCTCGACAAAAGTTGTTGTGGCGCCACGAGCACCTGAATCGAGCACCTCGACATGTTCATATAACTTTTTCACAAAATCCTTCGTTTTTTCTTCATCCCCATGAAAGGTTTTATCGGCATATGCCCATGCGGCTAAATAATTCCATCTTGCACCGCCTGACGTTTTTGGATTTGGTGTGATGATAGATACACCTGGCTGAATCAGGTCATCCCAGTCTTTAATATTTTTGGGGTTTCCTTTCTTCACAAGAAACACAATCGTAGACGTATAAGGTGTGGACTGATTTGGAAATTCTTTTTGCCAATCCTTTGAAAGTAGCCCTCGATCTGCAATGGCATCAATGTCGTACCCAAGAGCAAGTGTAGCCACGTCTGCTTCGAGTCCATCAATAATCGATCTCCCCTGCTTACCCGATCCTCCATGAGACTGCTGTATCGTCACATCTTCACCGGTTTTGTCTTTCCAATAAGTCTGAAAGGCTTGATTGTATTCCTGATACAATTCACGTGTAGGATCGTATGACACATTCAACAGCTGAATCTTTCCCTTTTGATTTGAGGCTTCATTCGCATTTGAGCATGCAGCACTTGTGATGATGAAAAGTGTGATCGCAATAGAAATCCATATCCATTTTTTCACGTTATCCGCTCCCTTTCACATTGAATAGTGACACCAACCTTGCCGTTTTCAGTTCTATACGCAAAAAAGGCTCTCAGCGATTGAAGTACAAAAAAGTCCTGTACGTCAATGCCAAGAGCCTTCGGTTGTCCGATCAGCTAAGTATGATTGATGTTAGTCTATATATTATTCAAACTATTCACAGGTGTCAACTATGTTTTTATTATAATGAAAAAAAGAAACGCCGTCTTGATGAGGCGCTTCTTTTCCCGGGAAATGCTATTGATCTGCAGCTACCTTTAGATTGACACCAACAGCAGTTCCATTTCTCGTTGAATCAGCTACTCCAGTGAATGTCCCTGCTATTCGATCAATCAGTAAAGCTTGCACATTCCCTATATCAATAGGGGAACTGCCAAACTGGTGACCCATATCATTTAACTTTGTTCTTACATCTAGAGGGACACCTACTTCATAACGATACGAAGTTAAGCTGTTTGTGTAGATTCTTGGCTCTTCTACCGCATCCTGAAGCTCCATGTCATATTCAAGTAAATTGAGAATCGTCTGTGAAACAGAAGCAATGATCGTCGTTCCACCAGGAGATCCAACAGTCATGACAGGCTCTCCATCTTTAAAAATGATCGTCGGTGTCATACTTGATAATGGACGTTTATTTGGCTGGACTTCATTTGCACCGCCAGGTCGTGCATCAAAATCAGTTAGTTCATTATTTAAGAAAAATCCATACTCTGGAACAAGAATCCCTGTACCAAATAATTGTTCAATGGTAGTGGTGAATGACACAACATTTCCCCACTGATCTGCAACAGTAAAATGGGTCGTCTCACCAATGGTTTTATCTTCTGGCTGAGGAACAATTGGGGATGGATTTTTTTCATCCTCATATGCCCAAGGATCTCCTTCTTTCGGGCTGCGATTCATTTGATCTAATTGAATGAGAGAGGCTCTTTCTGAAATGTAATCATCGTCTAGTAGTCCTTTTAGTGGAACATCTACGAATTCGGGGTCGCCGGCATATGCGGCTCTGTCAGCATAGGAGAGGTGCATTGTTTCAGCAAGCAGCTGATATTTTTCGAATGATTTGGGGTCATACTGAGACAGGTTAAAATGGTCAAGTATTTTGAGAATTTGTAGCATAAACACCCCGCCTGAGCTTGGTGGAGGCATGCTTGCAAGCTGATATCCTTTATAGTCTCCCCAGATTGGCTTGTCAGTCTTGACTTCATAACGTTTGATATCTTTTGAAGTCATCGTCCCGCCAAAATCTTGAACTGTATTTGCAAGTGCCTTTGCTACTTTTCCTTCATAAAATGCTTTGCTTCCTTTTTTCGCAATGAGTTTAAATGTTTTTGCAAGACCTGGCTGGACAAGCAGATCTCCTTCTTCGAGCGGCTGATCATTCGGAAGAAAAATTGGCGCTGCGGCCGTTTTTTTCAATTTTCCTTGATGATCATCAATCGCTTTTGCCAAGACAGAATCAATTTCAAAACCATCTTCTGCAAGTTGAATGGAGGGCTCAATCAATTCCTTCATAGAACGAGTACCCCACTTATCTAATGCAGCTTCAAGACCTTTTACAGTCCCTGGAACACCTACCGCATTTCCATGTGTAGATCGCTCAGCAAATGGAATCACTTTTCCATCATCTGTTAAAAACATGTCAGGTGTTGCGCCCTGTGGTGCTCGCTCTCTGCTATTGATGATGGAAGTTTCCTTTGTTTTCCCATCATAAACCATCATAAATCCGCCACCGCCAATTCCAGACATCATTGGCTCTGTTACGTTAAGTGCGTACTGAATGGCAACAGCAGCATCCACTGCGTTCCCACCTTTTTTCAATACGTCAGCACCAATCTCCGATGCAAGCGGATGTGCAGTAGCCACCATACCATCTTTGCCAACAGCTACTTTATTCCCATGAGTTTCGTTTGCAGTGACTTGGCTGACCGGCAGGAAAAACGAGAAAACAAACAGACATATGGACAAAACAGTTAGAGAAATGCGTTTCATGAACAACACCCCTTCCATATTCTTACTTTGACCTTACCGACTTCTTGACCAGAATACAATAGATTATTCTAAAATTTCAAAATTTTTCATTCTATCATCCTATATCTGCCAATCAAAACGCATGTTTTCAAAACATATGACATGCACATCTTGTAGTAATAAAGACATGCGTTTTCCAAGTTTGAAACTTCACGATATAATAAACTCATAACAAAGGGGGAAAAAGGATGAACCACAAAAGCACTTTATTTTGGGAATCTTATTGGGAAGAAAAATCAGGAAAAACTCCTAATCACGCCTCTGTTTCTGCTTGGGCATTTGGCGCAGATCCAGATCACTTGCTTGACCTTGTACAACAAGGAAAAAAAACAGCCACTTGTTCTGGATACCTTTTTTACGAAAAAGAACAAGAGCCGCTTCCAAAACCCGGTCAATATGCGGTCATTTTGGACAGCAGGGAGGAACCAAAAGCCATCATAGAGATCACACAAGTAGATATCATGCCAATGAATGAGGTTCCTGAATCATTTGCAAAAGCAGAAGGTGAAGGCGATCTTTCATATGACTATTGGTACAAAGAACATGAAGAATTTTTCACAGAAGCCCTTAAGCCGTACGGATTAACATTTAAGGAAGATATGCTTCTTGTTTGTGAGCGGTTTAAGCTTGTTTATTCAGCTTCTTAACGTTTAAGCGGTGCCAAAAATGGTCCGCTTTTTTGCTTTCTTTTCCCCTTTCTGAAAAAGGTGAGTTGAGATCACATCTTTAGGTCAGAATAAGATCAAATAGAAAAAGTGAAGAAATTTTCGACTACACCTGTTTTTTTTCGACAAAAGAATATATAATTATTTGATGTGTGCATTGTCTCATTTATACAATGGAGGGTTTTTACATGTTAAAAAGGAAAAAAGACAAGTTTTCCGTCTTGTTAACGGAAATTGCTAAAAATTTAGATGAAACTGCTGAGTATTTTGTTAGCTATAAAGTAACAAATCAAACCACTCTGAAAGAATTTTCTGACACATTGAAGGAATATGAGACAAAAGGTGATAATCATGTTCATACCATGATTAAAGAGCTGAACAAAGCCTTTATTACACCGATTGAACGTGAAGACATTCTTCAATTGACGAATAGCCTCGACGATGTTTTAGACGGAATTGAGCATTTTTCAGCAACTTTAGAAATTTATTCAATTACAAGCTCTGACGAACATATCGACAAATTCAGCCACTACATCAGAGAATGTGCGAAAGAAATTTTAACGACTATTGAATTACTGGCTGATAATCGCTTGAAAGATATTCATCCGCACGCAATCAAAATTAAAGAGATTGAGCATAATTGTGACAATCTTCACCGCAAATCACTAAAGAACTTGTTTGGAAAAGAAACAGATCCAATTAAGGTCATTCAATACAAAGAAATTTACGAAACACTTGAAGAAATCGCAGATTCCTGTCAAAGTGTTGCCAACAATCTAGAAACAATCATTATGAAGAATGCGTAACGGGGTTAGTTAAACATGGATACATTACTCATCCTTACCATACTTATTGTCATTTGTGCACTTGCTTTTGATTTCATTAACGGATTCCACGATACAGCAAATGCCATTGCTACTTCTGTTTCAACAAAGGCGTTAAAGCCTAGACATGCTATTATTATGGCAGCGTTTATGAACTTCTTAGGAGCAATGACATTTACAGGTGTGGCAAAGTCCATTACAAAAGACATCGCAGATCCTTTTACACTTCAAAACGGATCTGTCGTCATTTTGGCTGCTTTAATTGCAGCGATAACTTGGAACTTGCTTACTTGGTATTACGGGATTCCGAGTAGTTCTTCACACGCACTGATCGGATCAATTGCAGGAGCTGTTATTGCCTCTGCTGGTTTTGGCGCTTTAAACTATTCGGGATTCATTAAAATCATTCAAGCACTATTGCTTTCACCTATCCTGGCTTTTGTTTTAGGATATATCGTGTATACCATTATCAAAATTATATTCCGAAACAATAATCTCGCAAAAACAAATAAACAATTCCGACGTGTTCAAATTTTAACGGCTGCACTGCAATCGTATACTCACGGAACAAACGATGCGCAAAAAGCGATGGGAATTATTACGATGGCTTTAATTGCAGGTAATTTGCATACAACAGACGACATTCCTTTCTGGGTACAATTCTCTTGTGCGCTTGCAATGGGACTTGGTACGTCTATTGGCGGCTGGAAGATTATTAAAACAGTCGGCGGTAAAATCATGAAGATTCGTCCAGTAAACGGAGTATCTGCAGACTTAACGGGTGCAGCTATTATCTTCGGTGCAACATTTATTCACTTACCGGTTAGTACCACTCACGTGATCTCATCTTCTATTCTAGGTGTAGGTTCTGCACATAGAGTAAAAGGAGTCAACTGGGGTACGGCAAAACGTATGCTTGTCACTTGGGTGATCACATTACCGATTTCGGGAACTCTAGGGGCACTTATATACTTTGTGTTAAATGCGATTCTCTAATATCAAAGACCTGTCTAACAGGTCTTTTTTTATTTGTTTGCATTCTTAAATGCTCTTTTTCTGCAAGCCATTTTTTCATGAAGCAGGGTTTCCAATCATATCCATAGAAATAAATAAGTATCCATCTGTCTATGGGAGAGAAGAACATGCTATTATTTTTTCAATTGACTGTTTGGTTATTGCTAGGTGCTCTTGCTGTATATGTATTTGCGGTATGGCGCTTTGAACAAAAAGTAAAAGAAAAGATGTTTGCGATTCGTAAAACGTGGTATTGGATTTATGTAGCGGGTGCTGTTGTGTACTGGACATATGACCCTGCTTCAATCTTCACCGATTGGATGCACTACCTGATTATTGCTGTTTTTTTCGCATTAACTGATGCCTTTATTTTCCTCAGCTCCTATATTAAAAAACTCGGTAATCATGAACTTGAAACCGACACCCATCAACTCCTAGAACAAAATAACGACCTGCTTCATTCTTACCTCAATAAACTAAAAACGTACCAATACCTATTGAAAAACGAACCGATCCATGTATATTATGGAAGTATAGAAGCTTATATAGAGGGAATTGAACGACTGATCTATTCTTTTGCAGAAAAAATGAATATTCAAGCAGTTCTTTGTCCTTATGATACGCAGGAGCAAAAAGATGACCTGCTGCGGACACTTGATCAGAGAGCGCTCATTCAAGCAAAGCTTGACAGGCAGGAAGTGTATTACGATGATTACGGCAAATTGGTTCTCATCCCGTTTTCAGTAGCGGATGCACACTTTGTGATTAAGCTGACCTCTGAGGATATTGTCACTGAATTCGACTATTTATTAATGACTTCACTTACAACGATTTATGACCTAATCTTGCCTGACGAAGAGGAAGGTGATGAAGATGGAACACGCACTTCAAGGGGATAATAACAATCGCAAGAAAAACCCATTTAAGATTTTAAAGAAAAAGCGCCATATTAGTATGGCTGATTACAAAGTAAGTCCCCATACGGAGCGTATTTTCAAAAAGAATGAACAGCTCCTAGATGAGTATAAAAATAAAAAAGCTTGATTACACTAAAGGACGCGGAACATCATCCGCGTCCTACTTCCGTTTTCACATCTACTTGCATACAATAAAACCAACTGCTGCAACGATTGAGGTGCCAATATGAAAAAGAAACTTAAACAATTGAGGTATGTTCAGTTTGCTGAATTTAAGCCATCCCCTTATATCTGCCGATTACATGAAAAAAGTGAAGCCGTCATTCAAGCGGCCAAAAAGAAAGACTCACTGATTTAATAGTTGAAGCAACTTCACTTTTGTTTTAGGACCGTATACTCCATCACTTGTTAGACCATTCATCAGTTGAAATCGCGCGACGGCATTGGCTGTTTTTTCCCCATAAACGCCATCAATGCCCTTATCTGCAGCTGTTTTGTCAGGATAAAAATACACAGCAGCAAGCGCTTTTTGGACGAGACGTACATGCTCCCCTTTTGTCAGAGGTGATGTCACCTTTAACACCCCATCCGGCAGTTCATAACTGAGCTTTTCTTCTGCATGATAAATCTTGAGAACTTGTCCAACTCGAATCATGTTCGGGTCACTAATCTGATTCCATGTCTGTAAATCACTCACTGTGACACCATGGGCTTTGGCAATACTCGTTAGCGTATCCCCGCTTTTCACCACATATGTGATCACCGTTTCCGGATCACCTGCAGTCTCAATTCCTCTTTTAAATTCATCCCATGTAGCTAGCAGCAGACGTGGACATGTTTTTCCTGACCAATGCTGATGCGTCACCACATTTGCTAATGGAATCCCATGTTCTTTTAAAAGCTTTTGAATAAGCCACTGGGCATGTTTGACAGCTTGTTGAAAGTTTCCATCTTCGTTTTCACAAATTTCAATGCCAATCGATTTTCGGTTGCCATCTCCATGTCCATCCCCAGCATGCCACCCATTTTCATTTAAAGGGAGATGCTGAAAAATTTCTCTGTCATCCACTGTGAAGTGCCAGCTTACCTCTGTTGTTGAGCGTTTGACATATGCCGCATGACTTTTTGCGTCAGCTCCCTTAGATGTATTGGCTGTGTTATGCACAGTTACATAAAGCGGCGTCATAGCATATCCTGGCCGATTTCCGTTTCCAACTGGAATAAAATCTTGATAAATTTGTACCATGTTTTGCACTCCTTTTTGCTAAATTGATGTTTGATCTTGCTCATCAATCGGTGGCAAACGTAAGACAAATTTGTTTGTTTTCGTCATAAGACTATGGTAAAATTTGAATTCAATCGCCATTTTATCTTTATAAAAAAACAGAATAAAAACAGGAAAAACTTCCAATTTTCTTTGATTTTATGTTAAAATTGTTAAAAACAAGCCGATATAAAAAGTAAGCGATAGCTTTATTAGCCATTTAGTCCTATATGGACTTTTCTTTTACGGCAAAAATAGAACATACGTTTGTATGGAGGTTTTGACATGACTTATTTTTTAACCCATTTAGAAGAAGATATTAAACGGTTATACACTCAACTGCAAATAAGCGGCCCTGCCTATGTAGACATGCATAGGATCGCAGCTGAATTTCATGTATGGGTACACTACGAGGATACTGGCAGCATGATGATCAAACATCAAGGTCTTTACAGTATTATTTTAAACAGAGCCTTATCGTCAGAAGAACAGTGGCAGGATTTCGCCCACGAGCTTTGTCATGTGCTGAAGCATACAGGCAACCACTTTAACATGCACAAGCTCTTTCGAGAACTGCAAGAGTTTCAAGCAAAACAATTCATGTATCACTTTTGTGTTCCGACTTTTATGCTGCTGCAAATGACGCTCCCAAACCTTAGGCAGCAAGCCATTTTGCATATTGCTCAAACATTTCATGTCACTCGGGCTTTTGCTGAAAAACGGCTTGCTCTATTTGAACAGCGAAGAGCCGGCATTCAATTTCAAAAAGAATTTACTTCTTATTTAATGAGAGCCAGCAAGGTCGCAGAAAATGAAGCTACATATCAAACAAAAGCGTCAGCACACGTGACGTCAGAAGTTTATTCATAAAGGCTTAACACTTGTTTCAGCGCATTTGTGTATTGATAAAATTGTTCGGTTTGTGTATCACGCCTACGGCTCCGCCTAAAGTCTTGAAAGAAAGCTCTTCTCTGAGCTTGGCTAATTTCAATTTGAACACTTTTTCCTGTGAGGCATTGATTATTAATATTTTGAGGATGTGTTCCAGCAAATTGATCCGATTCAGATAAAAGCAAGGCATGGAAGCCATTTTGTGTGAGACACTTCACTGTTTCAGCAGCTTTTTCCCTGTCGGTACCGCCAACTAAAGTTTGTAGGACCTCTGTTTCTCCATAGCCGTGGAGTGCAAATGTATAATGATGTGTATGCACTTGAGAAAGACAAATCGGCTCATCAAAACGTGTGCTCGTAATATGAAGAACATGATTGCCTTTCACTTTAAGGCCCTCGAATAAATACATAGAATAATCGGTTGCTACTTCATGGACCAGCTCGCTCACGCCAGATTCAATTCCGCCCGCATGAGGTGACAGGACGAGAAGCTGATCCCCTTTCCGCTGATGAAGAATTTGATAGTCGATCCCTTTTCTTTCATGAGCGGAAAGCTCTTCATAATTTTGATACGTATCTATGATTTGATTCATTCCATCTGCCCCATTTCTCTATATGAGCATAAGTCTACTGATCGCAAATTCTTTTGTAAAGTGTTTTCGAATGACCAGTGTGATCTGAATGCATCCTTAAATTTTCCTTATCTTTACGGGCTAACTGTTGAATGTTGAGAAAAAATGACCGATAATTGAAATGAATAGAACTTTTGGACTATATGAATCTTTTTGTAATCTCTCTCATATATTAGAATATTGCGATCTACACCTGGAGGAATTCATGTTTAAAAAGAAAACCACCATCACCCTTACCATCTTATGTCTTAGCTTCGCCGGAATTATTTACTGGAAATGCTTCTCTCTTCAAGGCGTGTCTCACGGCACATTCATCCGCTCGATATCATCACCTGATGGAGCCTATACCATTAACACATATCGACATAGCGGAGGAAAGCTAAAAGAGAATGCGGTCAGAGCAGAAATTGAAAACAAACTCACCCATCACAAAAAAACAATCTACTGGAAGTACCCTGATAAAGATCCTCTGATTAAATGGGAAAATGCACAGCTCGTTCAAATTGGACATGAGTTTTTAAATGTGGTCAAAGGTGAAACATACGATTATCGCTTTGATCAGAAAAACAGAAAATAACGAGCCAACAAAAAAACGAACCCTTTTTGGATTCGTTTTTTACGTTAACATCGCCTTTTGCATAAATTCTTTCATTTCTTTACTAACCATCGTCAACCTATCTACAATTTCACTAAACTCCGTCACTAATAAAGCTTGTTCTGAAGATGACCCTTTCATATGGCCCATACTCTCAAGTAATGTATGTATATTAGAGGAAATCCCTTGCAATGAGCTTTCTATGTTTTCTGTTGCACGTGAGGTTTCGCTTGAGAGCTTTTGAACCTCGCTCGCTACCACACTAAAACCCGCTCCCTCTTTCCCTGCCCTGGCTGCTTCAATTGAAGCATTCAATCCTAGCAAACTCGTTTGTTTAGAGATACCTTTGATCATTTTTGTAATATCTGAAGTTTTTTTCGAGCTTTCAAGTGTTTGCTGTGTTTGGAATGTCATTTCCTCACTTGTCGCAGAGAGCTCTTCTGAATGAGCCGCCACCACATGTACTTTTTCTTGAATACTTTGAATGATGTCGTTCAATGACTCCATATACGCCTCAAGTTCTATTTGATTTTTAAGTGGAAAACCTAAAGCGATTGCACCAATGACTTGTTGATTTTCATCGAAAATCGGCAATCCCATTGCATTTAAAGGCGTCCCATACACCGATTCAGGTACGAATGTACTTGATGTTTCTCCTCTAAGCGCATTTTTCATATTCTGATCATCTGGTTTAATGGGATCTCCTGTCCGTATTTGAAAATCCACATCTTTTGATGGCAAATACAGCAAGAATTTTTCTCAATCAATGACACCCATCGTCACTTCATCTTTTAAAATCTTCATCATATAAGGTGCTGCGGTTACAATACTCTGTAGTATATCCATTCTCTCTACCCCCTTAATGTATTTATCGGTCATTCCTCTCAAATTTGATTATTATTTTTTAAAAATAATGATCAAGATTGAAGTTTTTTTCATATTTACGAGTAAAAAGTATGCCAATTCCTTTCTATATTCAAAAAAACAAGAATTTGCTATACTTAGAAAATCAACATATGATGAAATGGTCATGTAACCATTTTATATATTCACTGGAGGCGCATGTTGTGACACAACCCATGAAGTATGAGCGGGCGATCGTCATCGGAGGCGGAATAACGGGAATGCTCGCTGCAAAGGTTTTATCAAGTTTTTACCTTGAAGTATTGATTATTGAAAAGGACGAATTGCCAGACTCTCCTGAGAATCGTCTTGGCACGCCTCAAGCTTTTCATCCACATAGAATGCTGCCACTAGGCAAACAAATAGTGGAACGTCTATTTCCTGGTTATACAAAAGAATTACTCGAAATGGGCGGGTACAACACATGGCATCAGACATCTCGATTTTTGACAAAAGATGGCGAGTTAGTACTCACCGATACTGAAGAAACAGCTGTCACACGACGTGCCATGCTAGAGTGGGTGCTGATGCAAAGAATGTTACGTGAGGAACGTGTTCAATTTTTAGAAAAACATGAAGCGATCGCTCTTCTTTTTGAAGAAGAAACGACTAAAGTGAGTGGATTACAGGTCAAAGATCGGAGGATAAAGCCTGGAATCATCAACAAAATAAGTGCGGACTTAGTCATTGATACGTCTGGAAGAATGTCTAAATTGCCAAAATGGCTGAAAAGCGCAGGGCGAACCTTGCCGCAGACAGATGAGCTAATCGTGTCTCTTGGCTATAGCACAAGATACTACCAAATACCACCTGAGGCACCGAATCTGGAACCAATGGTCATCCTTGGACAGCCAAATAAGAAAATTCCAACAGGACTGTTTGAACGAGTAGATCATGATTTAGTAGCGGTTCTTCTCTCAGCAGCTGGCGGCTCTCATTATCCAACAACGGACGCTGATCAGTTTGATGCAGAGACCGCTAGGCTGACCAATCCCTCGATAGCAGAAGCCATCACTCATTTAATTCCCTATACGAAACCAAAAGGATTTAGAGTTCCGGCTTGTGTCAGAAACCACTATGAACAAATGGATGATTGGCCAAGCGGCTTATTGGTCATGGGTGATGCCTTATGCACATTAGATCCAATACATGGTCAGGGAATGACAAAGGCAGCTCTTGAGGCACAGACACTTGAGCGTATGCTCAAACAAGCACAAGAAGATGAGCTTATTTCTTTTGAACGGCATACCTTACAACAAATGCAGCACGCCAATGAGCTTGGCTGGTGGCTTTGTGCAATTGCGGATATGGCTTGGGAAGGCGTCGAATTAAAAGGAACCCCCATTCCCCATCTGACATTTGTACAAGAATTTTTCAATTATTATGTACAATATGCCGTTCAAACAAAACAACCTAAATGCCTTGAGGCGTATCATCGTATGCATTCGTTCTTAATAGAACCGAGAAAAATCATCAACCTAGAGCAGCTGCAAGACATGATTCAAGCTGACTCCACTGGTGAGGTCCGCAACTGGTGGCAGAGGTGGGATCAAAAAAATGATGAATTAAATCGAGCTTTCTTCTATGAAGCTGTTCCAGATTTTCAATTACATCTGTTGCTAAAATTAACATAAAAAAAGCCCCTCAACGGGGGCTTTTAATTAACGTAATAATTGAAGTACGTTTTGTGGCTGTTGATTCGCTTGTGCAAGCATTGCTTGAGACGCTTGAGAAAGAATGTTGTTCTTAGTGAACTCACTCATTTCTTTCGCCATATCAACGTCACGGATACGAGACTCAGCAGCTGTTAAGTTTTCAGCAGAAGCACCAAGGTTGTTGATTGTGTGCTCTAGACGGTTTTGGACCGCCCCAAGTGATGAACGTTGTTTAGATACAGCGCCGATTGCCGCATCAATTTTTTCAATTTCAGTATCGAAATTGAAGCCATCAACACTTACATCAATATCTTTAACTGTTAATGTTTCTGCATCCATTTTACCAATTTCAACAATAATATGTTGTTCCTTGTTCGCACCAATTTGGAATTGGAATCCGTCTGTAACATCTCCATTTAAAAGGTTCTTTCCGTTAAATGCTGTGCGGCTTGAGATACCATCAATCTCTTCAACAAGTGCTTTAATCTCATCTTGAATCGCCGTTAAATCCTCAGTCTGCTGTGTACCTACGTTACCCGCTTGAACTGTCAACTCACGCATACGTTGAAGAATCGCATGTGTTTCAGTTAATGCACCTTCAGCTGTTTGAATAAGAGAAATACCATCTTGTGCGTTTTTAGACGCCATTTCTAACCCCCGGATTTGTCCACGCATTTTTTCAGAAATCGCAAGACCTGCTGCGTCATCTCCTGCACGGTTGATACGAAGACCAGAAGAAAGCTTCTCCATGTTCTTTTGCCCTGCTCCATTATTTGCAGACAAACGGTTCAGTGTGTTAAGTGCTGCGATATTGTGGTTAATTCTCATATTAAATGACCTCCATGTGTTTGAACCAATTAGACATCCATGTCCAAAAGTTCTAAATTAGAATTTTTTTGTAAGCCTTACAATCCATTTATCGAACTTTAATGGAATATGTTTAACAAAAAAGGAATAAATAAGGAAAAAGTCTTATTCATTATGATTGTTTCGCTAGAGTATGCCAAATTTAAAGGTCATTTTTCATGATTTATCAGAGGGATTTAAGAATCATAATTAAGGAGAAAAAACGAAGAAAAAACGGCATTAAAAAAAGCCCCATCAAGGGGCCTTTCATTAACGTAGTAATTGAAGTACGTTTTGTGGCTGTTGGTTCGCTTGTGCAAGCATAGCTTGAGACGCTTGAGAAAGAATGTTGTTCTTAGTGAACTCACTCATTTCTTTCGCCATATCAACGTCACGGATACGAGACTCAGCAGCTGTTAAGTTTTCACCAGAAGCACCAAGGTTGTTGATTGTGTGCTCTAGACGGTTTTGAACTGCACCAAGTTTAGAACGTTGATCTGAAACTTGTTTAATTGCATTGTCAACGATATCTAGTTGATCATCGAAACTAGTTGTTGCAAAATCAGTTACTTTAATAGCAGATACTGTTTTAGTAGCGTCAGTTGGATCTGTTCCAATTTTATCAGCAGACATCGCTTTGATGTTCACATCTAATTTTTGAGCTTTGTTTGCACCAATTTGGAATGTTAATGTATCTGTTTCAAAGTCGCCATTCAACAATTTTTTACCGTTGAATTCAGTACGATCAGAAATTCCATTTCCATCCGTTCCGCCACCGATTTCTTTGATAAGGTTGTTGATTTCCTCTTGAATTGCACCAAGATCTGTATCGTCTTGTGTACCCGTGTTTCCAGCTTGAACCACTAGTTCACGAACACGTTGAAGGATTGAGTGAGTTTCAGTCAATGCACCTTCAGCTGTTTGGATAAGAGAGATACCGTCTTGTGCGTTTTTAGAAGCCATTTCTAGTCCGCGGATTTGTCCACGCATTTTTTCAGAGATTGCTAGACCTGCTGCGTCATCTCCTGCACGGTTAATTTTAAGACCAGAAGAAAGTTTCTCCATGTTCTTTTGGCTTGCACCGTTGTTTGCAGACAAACGGTTTAATGTGTTAAGTGCTGCGATATTGTGGTTAATTCTCATTTCCTATTACCTCCATGTATGCGGGACCTGACAGACGTCCTTGTCTGAAAAAAGTCCTTTTTTCTAGGGTCTATATACCCTGACAAGTGTATTATCGGTTTATTTTATAGGAAGTTTAACATTCTTTAATATTTTTTATCGCATTTTAACATATTCAGTTTTATGAACTGTATGAAGTTAGGAAACAAAAAAAGCCCCATATAGGGCTCTTCATTAACGTAGTAATTGAAGTACGTTTTGTGGTTGTTGGTTTGCTTGTGCAAGCATTGCTTGTGAAGCTTGAGAAAGAATGTTGTTCTTTGTGAACTCACTCATTTCTTTCGCCATGTCAACGTCACGGATACGAGACTCAGCAGCTGTTAAGTTTTCACCAGAAGCACCAAGGTTGTTGATTGTGTGCTCTAGACGGTTTTGAACTGCACCGAGTTTAGAACGTTGGTCAGATACTTGTTTGATCGCCCCATCAACGATATCTAATTGATCATCAAAAGAAAGTGCGCCAGCAGCAGCTGGATCAGCAAATTGTGTTACATCGATGTCAGCTACTGCGTGGTCTGCAATAAGAGCACCAGTACCGGGATCAACCGCACCAAGTGCTGTAGAAGACATTGCTTCAATATTAACTTCTAATTTTTGTGCTTTATTTGCACCAATTTGGAAAGTTAATGATTTTGGTGTAGCACCAGCTGCGCTGAACGTACCGTCAAGTAATTTCTTTCCGTTAAATTCTGTACGATCAGAGATACCGTTTTTATCAGTACCATTTCCAATTTCTTGGACAAGGTTCTTGATTTCCTCTTGAATTGCACCAAGATCTGTATCGTCTTGTGTACCCGTGTTTCCAGCTTGAACCACTAGTTCACGAACACGTTGAAGGATTGAGTGAGTTTCAGTCAATGCACCCTCAGCCGTTTGGATAAGAGAGATACCGTCTTGTGCGTTCTTAGTAGCCATTTCTAATCCGCGGATTTGCCCACGCATTTTCTCAGAGATTGCTAGACCTGCTGCGTCATCTCCTGCACGGTTGATTTTAAGACCAGAAGAAAGTTTCTCCATGTTCTTTTGGCTCGCACCGTTGTTTGCAGATAAACGGTTCAGTGTGTTAAGTGCTGCGATATTGTGGTTAATTCTCATTTCCTATTACCTCCATGTATGTGGGACCTGACAGACATCCTTGTCTGAAAAAAGTCCTTTATTCTAGGGCTTATCAACCCTGACAATTCTTTTATCGGCTTATTTCATAGGAAGTTTAACATTTTTTAATATATATTGATCAATTTTACATATCTTTATTCACCATTTAGTTTTAAATAGATTTCTATTATGCTATTCGTTCAAGTGATGAGCACATAACCTGTATTAAATTGAATAGGAACAAAACAAAAAAGCCCCATAAAGGGGCCTTTCATTAACGTAGTAATTGAAGTACGTTTTGTGGCTGTTGGTTCGCTTGTGCAAGCATAGCTTGAGACGCTTGAGAAAGAATGTTGTTCTTAGTGAACTCACTCATTTCTTTCGCCATGTCAACGTCACGGATACGAGACTCAGCAGCTGTTAAGTTTTCACCAGAAGCACCAAGGTTGTTGATTGTGTGCTCTAGACGGTTTTGAACCGCACCTAGTTTAGAACGTTGATTTGAAACTTGTTTGATTGCACCATCTACGATGTCTAGTTGCTGATCAAATGTAAGTGTTGGTGTAGCAGCAGCGAATTGTGTAACATCAATGTTAGAGACCGCTTGACCAGTTACAAGAGTTCCATCTGGTTGAGTAGCACCAATTTTATCAGAAGACATTGCTTCGATATTTACATCTAATTTTTGTGCTTTATTTGCACCGATTTGGAAAGTTAAAGTAGCTGTACCATTAGCGAAAGCACCATTCAACAATTTTTTACCGTTGAACTCAGTACGATCAGAGATACCATTTTTCTCAGAACCATTACCAATTTCTTGGACAAGGTTCTTGATTTCTTCTTGAATTGCACCAAGATCTGTATCGTCTTGTGTACCCGTGTTTCCAGCTTGAACAACAAGCTCACGTACACGTTGAAGGATTGAATGAGTTTCAGTCAATGCACCTTCAGCTGTTTGGATAAGTGAGATACCATCTTGTGCGTTTTTTGAAGCCATTTCTAATCCGCGGATTTGTCCACGCATTTTTTCAGAAATCGCTAGACCTGCTGCGTCATCTCCTGCACGGTTGATTTTAAGACCAGAAGAAAGTTTCTCCATGTTCTTTTGGCTCGCACCGTTGTTTGCAGATAAACGGTTTAATGTGTTAAGTGCTGCGATATTGTGGTTAATTCTCATTTCCTATTACCTCCATGTATGTGGGACCTGACAGACGTCCTTGTCTGAAAAAAGTCCTTCGTTCTAGGGCTTATCAACCCTGACAATTTTAATATCGGATATGGTTATAGGATGTTTAACAGATTTTTTAAAAAATAACGCATTTTTAATGACATTAGTCCTAATTTTAACAATTTCACAAAAACAAAAACTACTGATCTTTCACCAGCAGTTTTTCCATTATATGAATATCAGTATTGTTTGATATCAAACATTAGGATATTTTGGTACACCACATAATCCTTCTTACTTGTAAAAGGCCCTTTATTATGCTCATCATTGATTTCATAGAAGTTCATCCCAATTCCAAAGCTTCTTTCTTTGTACCAGTTAAGAAAATTGTTGATTTCTTTCATTGAGAGCAGATAATCCTTTTGCAGTCCGTTTATCATAGTAATTGAAAGTATACCTTTTGTTGATTCTTTCCCTGGCTTTGTTCCATCCTGATCTTTCGGTTCTTCGGTTGATCCATCACCAGGTTTTGTTCCGTCCTGATCTTTTGGCTCTTCTGTTGTACCATCACCTGGCTTTGTTCCGTCCTGATCTTTCGGTTCTTCGGTTGTATCATCACCTGGCTTTGTCCCGTCCTGATCTTTCGGCTCTTCGGTTGTATCATCACCTGGCTTTGTTTCCTCCTGATCCGTTGACACTTTTTGCAGATCTTTTAATGGAATAGAGATAACAGATTTAAAATTGTTTTTGACAGAATGACTACCAATTGATTCAGCATAGTCTCTTCCACCAATAACATATAATTGATCATCAGCAATAACTGCCACAGATCCAACTCTACCTTCAGGGATTTCATATAAAGAATCTTTAACTTGACTAGTTTTTGGATCAAATATTTGAACTTGTTTTAATAATTTGCTAGATCTATCTCCAATTTGCTGTCCACCAATGATAAATAGTTTATGATTATATGTCGCAAATGCAGCTTCATAGGCAAAAGAATTTAATTGAACATCCTTTAAGCGTTGCCACTTCCCTAGCGACCTATCATATTCTAAAATGTCTTTATCTTTCCCTCGGCTAACATTAGCCTCACCACCAGCAATATATATTTTCCCATTTATTTCTGAAATACTTCTACCTTGGTGATTCACTAATAGGGAACTATCTAAAGATTCCCACTCTCCACTTACCGTATCATAAGAATAAAAATTTTCTTTATAGGATGATAAAGAGGATACGATATAAATCTTTTCTCCAACTGTAACAGCTCGTAAGGCACCTGTTGTATAGGATTTATATATAAATTTATCAGGCATCTTAATTGATTCTTCTGTCCATTGGTCAAGTTCTGTATCATAAACATCCATAGTTCTATGAACTGTTTTAGTCGTTTCATAGAGACCGCCAATGACATAGATTTTTTTATCTACTGTCGCATAAGCAGCACCTGTTCTTGACCTTGGCATAGCTGATTTTTCTGTCCACGAATCAGTTTTAGGATCATACATATATGTTGAATCATTGAACTTAGACTGCTGGCTAGCTCCACCGAATACATATATTTTTCCGTCAACTACACCTACACTTGCTCCGATACGTTCTTCCGGTAAGTCCGCTCGCTTCGTCCAACCATTTGTCTCAGCTGCATGAGCATTTAACGGATGAATTGTGACCATCATAAAAATGGCTAAAAACACTAAAAATAATCCTTTTTTCATCTTTTCTTTCCTCCATCTCTTAAATTCCCCTCCTTTTATCGACATATTTGTAATAAAATTTAATTTTTATCATTGTGCCCCATCGTAAATTCAGGATGCACTTATTTCTATTAATATCATTCAACATATATCAAATTTATCTGACATCACCTTTTCATAATCACTTCTTCGTCTTTCAACTGAATCATAAGTGAGGACTGAATATATAATAAATTGATAATGCGGCGTGCCATTTCTGAGGGAGATGCATTGTAGTCATTTCTGATCCATTCAATGATAAAACCAAAGATCCCGTATGAACGATACTGGACAAAATAACTGTCGTTGATTTCTTCATACTGATCACTCACAAATGACATTCTATTTTTGAAGATATATTGTATTTTCTTAAGCAATTGTTCTTGTATGTGGGGAATTCGGTCTTCCATCACTAATAAATCATAATAGTCGCGATTTTCAACGATATATTGAAATACATCAGTGCCCTCTGGTTTCATGCGAGTTAAATCCAACAGTGGATTTTCACGAGTCGGCTTACAAAATTCATATTCGAAATCGACCATTTCCCGGTGAATAACATCTGCTGCTAATTCATCTTTACTTTCATAATGCACATAAAATGTCGTCCGATTATAGTTTGCCTTTTCCACAATATCCTTCACTTTTACGTGTGAATACCCTTTTTCTTTTACTAGTATTTTGAATGTTTGACGAAGTGTTTCTTTTGTTCGCTCAACACGGCGATCCTCTTTTTTGATCATGGGCCCCTCCTTTAGACAATTTTAAAAAAATGTTGATTAGAGATACAAAAATTCTTTTGTGTTGAAAACCTATACAAAAAAGTTTTTTTGCTGATTGAAACGGAAAATCTTTCGTCCTACAATCAACTTAGTCATAAAGAAATGAATTTTTTGTGACATTTGATCTAACCTTTCTTCAGAATATTATACTATACAAAAAGTGAGGGCACATGATATGGAAATTCAAGCGATGGTCACAACAAATGAAAAAGATTTCGAGAAACAAACATTATTACTAGATGATCCAAAAGCAGATGAAGTGCTTGTCAAAATCGTTGCATCTGGCGTTTGTCATACGGATGCCACTGTATTAGATGGCACGCTTCCTGTCCCACGTCCTGCTTTATTAGGACATGAAGGCTCTGGCATTGTCGTAAAAGCAGGTTCTAATGTCACAACCGTTCAAGAAGGAGACCACGTTGTACTTGGTTTCGCTTATTGCGGTCATTGCCATAATTGTCTTGACGGGAACGCTGGTGGATGTGAAAACATGATTCCACTGAATTTTTCTGGTCGTAATAAACATAATGAAACGCCTATCCATACACATGATCATCAAGATGTATCACAATTTTTTGGTCAATCGTCATTTGGTACATATGCAACGGTTGATGAGAAAAATGTGGTGAAAGTAGACAAAGAAACTGATTTACGTTATTTAGGACCATTTGGCTGCGGCTTAATGACTGGGAGCGGTACTGTCTTAAATTCACTTGCTCCAGCTCCAGGTACAAGCTTTGTTGTGTTCGGTACAGGCGCTGTTGGTTTAAGTGGGTTAATGGCAGCAAAAATTGCAGGCTGTGACCCGATTATTGCCGTTGATATCCATGATAGCCGCCTTGAGCTAGCAAAAGAATTAGGTGCAACACATGTCATCAACAGTAAACATGAGAACCCAGCTGAAAAAGTTAAGGAAATCACAGAAGGAAAAGGAGCACATTACTCATTTGAAACAACTGGAGTACCAGAAGTCACACTAGCTGCCCTTCACTGCCTGCGTGTCAAAGGAACTTGTGCAACAGTAGCAGTAGGAAAGCGCGATTTAACGTTTAATGTCACAAATGATCTCATGCTCAATGCGCTCACGTTAAAAGGTGTGATAGAAGGAGATGCCGTTCCTCAACTATTCATTCCTAAACTAGTCAAGTTCTTTAAAAATGGACAATTCCCTGTTGAGAAACTAGCAAAATTCTACGAATTAGAAGAGATTGAACAAGCCTTTGAAGATTCTAAAAATGGATCTACGATTAAACCAATTCTTATTTTGGATAAAGAGTATCGAGCTTAAGTCGAAATAAGACGTGAAACTCAAAATCCCCCTTTATAAAGGGGGATTTTTGCAATTTCATGCTGTCCTTACTTTCACACATACATCACCGGCGTCGATATTTTAATAATCTTCCCGCCTCGACGATAAAACCTTGGAACACGGCGGCTTAATGTTGCAATGACTTCATAGTTAATCGTATTGAGCATTTCAGCAATTTCATCAACAGAAATTTCTCCGCCCTTTTGACGGCCATAAATGACGACTTCCTCGCCTTGCTTTGCTTTCATCTCTCCTAAGCTGATCATCGTCATATCCATTGTGACTCGGCCAGCAATCGGCATTCTTTCTCCGCGGAAAAGCATAAACCCTCGATTGGATAAAGCACGTGAGTACCCATCTGCATAACCAATCGGTATGGTTGCAATGACTTCGTCAGGCTTTGCCACATAGGTTGCCCCATAGCTGACCGTTCTTGGCTTTGTCACCATTTTCTTCACGAACGCAATTCTTGCTTTTAAACTGAGAGCGGGCTCTAGCTGAACAGCGTCTAAGCTTTCAATGTATTGCGAGGGATACAATCCATAAAGTCCGATACCAAGCCGGATCATATCGGCACTAAATTCAGGAAACGCAATCGAAGCAGCTGTATTGTTCATATGTACGGTCGGCAGTTTGATCCCTTCTTCTTTCAAAAACCGAAGAAAATCAATGAAGATGCTGTGCTGCAGCAACGTGAAATCAGGGTCAGGCTCATCCGCAGTGGAGAAATGCGTAAATATTCCATCCCACCTCAGGTTTTCACTCTTTTCAAGCGCCTTCACCACCGCTAACAGCTCTTCCTTTGTCCGTACACCTAATCGCCCCATCCCCGTGTCAACATTGACATGAATCCCAAGCCGTCGCTTGCTTTCTTCTTCCGCTAAGATCTCATTTGCTTGAGCAATCCAGTCTTCTCGAAGGCCGGAGAGATCAATTCTCCAGGCTGCGGCCCTTTTCACACAATCGAGCGGTGTAAATCCAAGCACAAGAATAGGTGCTTCTATTTTTGCTCTTCGCAATACAATCCCTTCTTCTAAGCTAGCAACTGCGAGCTCCGTCGCACCGCTTTCTAGTGCCTGCCGCGCTACCTCCACTGAACCGTGTCCATAAGCATTCGCCTTCACGACAGCCATGATCTTACTCTTCTTTGGAATATGCGCTTGAATGGCTTCGATATTTCTTTTAATTGCATCAAGATTAACTTCGATCCAGACTTCCCGGCAAAGTTTTTTCATAATCGTTCCTCCTTTTAACATAAGTTTCTTCTGTAATTTGTGTTCGTTTTAACATATAGTCTATCTTTATTCATTTATACAAAAAACATTCAATAAGAACCAAGACCTGTTAATTCTTGAAAAAGCCTATATAGACTTGAATACTTACATTCACACTGAAATGACATTAATGATAGGACCTTACAAAACTGAAATAATTATGATGCTCTTGATAAAGCTTGGCTTTCACAATCTAGTTCAAAATAGAGTCCCGCAAACGGTCAATGCCGTGTCACTTCTTTAGTTGTAAATGATCTTTTAAGCGGCGAATGAATGAAGATAGAATTAGGAAATGGCTAGATTTTTTTCAATATCATCCATGGGAAAAGATTAGACTTTTCCTCTTCACAATTCTCTGAGGAAATTTCTTAAAATAGGTAGATATTCAAATCGAGAAGGAGCTTTAGCAATACGAGTAATGAGCAATATTCTTACTAAAAAATAATGTTTTAAATTTTTAATAGATAGATATTAAGTCGTTTTCTTCACAGAAAATTTCAATTCATCCCGAAAGGAAAATGTTCACAATTAATTAACACTTTTTAACAGGAATATCTCGATTTAATATCGAATTAATGACTTGTAAACTAATTTAAAAGGAGTGCTTTAGAATGAAAATGAAGAAATCTATGTATTCTCTTATTGCTGTTTCTGCATTGACTTTTACTATTGGAGGGGTTGCTTCTGCTCAAGAATCCGTTCAAACTAATCATCTTTCATCTATGCCTATTACGCTAAAATCTTTATCCGCGGATGCTCCAATTAAAACAAATGCAAGAAATATCACAATTAACGTAGGATCTAGTTATCCTATTGATGACATTGCCTCATATGCTGTTGTTGTGAAAGGATCACAGTATGTCTCTGTATCCGGTAGAGATATTAAAGGGTTAAAAGATTCAGGTAGTAACCAAGTAGAAGTATGGATGTATAAATCAAATGGCGCTCTATTAGGCGCTCTTTATATAACGGTTAGAAAGTAAATTAAAAAGCCTCTATTATGGAGGCTTTTTTTTAAGCAGGATCACCAATACCTAACGTGTGAGTCACATTAGATTATTTTACAATTTTATCCTTATTCATAAGCAAGCACCCAGTACTTCGCCCCAGGCTCCCCTTCCTCTACAACAGCCTTCCATCCTCTTTTTTGATAAAAAGACAAAGCTTTGTGATTTTCGGATACACATTTGAGGGTGACTGGTGTTCCGAGCACTTTGATCGCATGTTTCAGCAACAGATCGCCAGCCCCTTGACCAGCAGCTTCTGGATGTACAAACAAGAGATGAATAAAACGATCTGGTACATATAATGAGATGAATCCAAGGATTTTATTGTTCTCCTCAGTTAAGAAAATTTGCTCTTCCTGCGTATCTTGATCAAAATCTTGCAGTTTGATTTCTTCTGTATTGAGCCAGTGAAAGCTCTGACGTCGGGATTCTAAATAGATTTGTCTTAATTGTGGATAATCTTCTATGCTTGCTTCTCTAATCAACATCGCAACATCCCCTATGTTTTTTAATTTGAATTTAAAATGTGTTTTGCCTGTGTTCTACCTGCCATTAACAATTGATCACTGAACTGCGAATCATTGACAGCTCGTGCAAGAGCAATTGTACCAATCATGCTGCTTACTAGTGCGTAACTGGTAGAGAGATCTATGTTTCCCGTATCAGCTGTAAACGCCATAAACCGTTTCAATTCATCTGTATAGGCTTTACGTACCTCTTGCGATAATTGAGCAATCTCCCCTGCCAGTGCAGGCAATATACAGCCGATCTCCGTCTGATCACGGTGAACGGAACTTAAATAAAAGTCAATGATCGTCTGAATTCGAGGCTGGTCTGTTTTCTTGTCTGCAACACTTTGCAGCAGCTTGATCGTATCAGTAATAGCAAAATGAAAAGTCTCTATCACCAACTGATCCTTGTTCTTAAAGTGAGCGTAAAA
Source organism: Bacillus sp. 005/A4HT-01/001 (assembly GCF_004634445.1). NCBI lineage: Bacteria > Bacillati > Bacillota > Bacilli > Caryophanales > Bacillaceae > Bacillus > Bacillus sp. 005/A4HT-01/001. The sequence goes on along the minus strand of NZ_SEIZ01000003.1, from coordinate 195,005 downwards.
CCCTCCATGAGTTAGACCTGCCCCTTTCATAATGTATGGCAAACTGATACTACGGACGCCATTTGTTCGAAATGCTCGTGCAGCACTAGCGATGATCTGCTCTCTCACTTTTGACTTATGACCTTTCGGATAAGGCATCCTCTTTTCTCCTTCCTTTTAACTCATCTAAGTGTATTTATTAAAATATTATAATTATCATATTATCTTGTGTCAATTGACTAAAATCCATCTTTCCTCACTCAGATGGGATTGACTTCGCCAAAATATGATGACTATAATATATTATGATCATCATATTTTGAAATTGGAGGTGTAAGAAATGATTCATTTAGAAACAGTAGATACATTGGTGATTGGATCAGGTCCGGGAGGCTACGTGGCGGCGTTACGTTCAGCTCATCTCGGCATGAAGACTGCGATTGTAGAACGTGATCAGTTAGGTGGCGTATGCACCCATGTAGGCTGTATCCCTTCTAAAGCGCTAATAGCAGAAGCAGAGCGGTTCAAACTCCGCACACAATGGGGTGGTTTTCAAGAAAGCGGTTCTTTCAATGAAGCTCAAGCGTTCAAAAAAGCTGTTGTGGAAAAACAAGCTGGAGGCGTCCAATTTTTGTTAAAGTCAGCTGGAGTTACCATTTTGGAAGGCGATGCAAGCTTGTTCGATCAGCATACAGCGGTGATTCAACATGCCGAAAAAGGTGAAAAACGAATCAACTTCAAACACCTTATATTAGCAACCGGCTCTCGTCCAATTGAAATTAAATCACTCCCTTTCGGAGGTCGTATATTGTCTTCCACTGAAGCACTATCCCTTCCCGAAATCCCTAAAAGCCTTGTCGTAGTTGGGGGTGGATATATTGGTGTTGAACTCGGACAGATGTTTGCAAGGTTTGGATCAAAAGTCACCATTCTGGAAGGCGGTAATCAAGTATTGCCTGGCTTTGAAAGTGAACTTGTCTCCCCTGTTGTTCGACAATTGAAAGAAGATAACATCACCGTGATTACAGGAGCAAACGTCATAGGTGCCGAGCAGCATATGAGCGGAATTGATCTTCATTATGAGAAACAGAAAGAAAGTTACACGGTGCAAGCGGAATATGCACTGATTACTGTCGGAAGAAAACCGAATACAGATGGAACATTAGGTCTCCATTCTATCGGTTTGTCCATTACCCCTAACGGACTAGTTAAAATTGATGAACAATGCAGAACTTCCATTCCGCACATTTATGCAATTGGTGATATCACCGAGGGTCCTGCTCTGGCTCATAAAGCTTCCTATGAAGCGAAGGTGGCAGCAGAGGCAATCGCCGGGAAACCTTCGATGATCGATTATAAAGCGATCCCACTTGTTGTTTTTTCCAGCCCAGAATTGGCGAGTGTTGGACTAAGCGAAACGGATTGCAAGCAACAATCCATTCCGACTGTCATTGGGAAAACAATGTTCTCCATTAATGGCCGAGCGCTTGCATTAAAAGAACCAGAAGGATTTGTGAAGATTGTGGCCCATGCTGAATCTGGCCTTATTTTAGGAGCACAAATCGTAGGTGCAGAGGCATCTACTCTTATATCAGAACTTTCTCTCTCTATTGAAATTGGTGCTACAGTAGAAGATTTAGCCATGACGATTCATCCTCACCCAACATTAGGTGAAATGATCATGGAGGCTGCAGAAATGGCCACTCGTAAAGTTGAAAAAAATCTGGCACGATAATTCATTCAGGTGCATCTTTTAAAAATTGAGTAAAATAATCGCCATAGCCTACTTAGGAATAGGCTATGGCGATTTCAATTGAGTCATGATATAAAAGCAGCGGTATATTGATCTTTAATTGGATACCTCATCACGTTTTTTCCCTAACTTCATCGATAACTGCACGCCAATCATCAGCATCACGATGGCGAGCATTGCGACAATAGCAGCTTGAAAATGTCCGCTGATATCGAAAATCAAACCGATTAAAAATGGACCAAATCCTCCCATGATGTACCCGCCCATCTGTGACATCGCTGACCATGTACCGGCTTCTTCTGGCGTACGCGTTTCAATAATAGGCAACATAAGCGCCAAAGGAAATAATCCACCTGCTCCAATCCCTAGAAAAATAACAGCTGGCAGGATCGGCATTGGCAATAGAAGGAATATGAGGCCAATCAGCTCTGACAAACTGCATAAGATCAGAAATAATTTCGGCTTTCCTAGACGATTGACGATGTTTGGAACGAGTAATGCCACCGGAATCTGAATGAGCGTAAATATCGTAAGCAGCATGGCGGCATACTGCGGACTATTCCCAAAATCAAGCGCAATGGGTGAAATCCACGCTGTTAACGAATAGAACATGCTAGACATAAAGCCAAAGAACAAGGTGAATTGAATGGCTTTTTTGTTTCGCAGCGGTAATCTCAGCGGCACGTCTGCAAGATCCGCTTGTTGGTTTTGACGAGCTAGACCGAGCCATAAAATCAGTGCAATAACGCCTAAAACCGCCCAGCAAGATAACGCAAGTGGAAGGTTATGCTCACTGCGAAGGTAAATCGGAATGGTCAAGCCCGAAGCAAGTGCAGCTCCAACTGTCATCGATATAGAGTACACACTGACAATCCCAGGACTTTTCGGGAAATACTTTTTAATAAAACTAGACAACAATGGTCCGGCAAAACTAATTCCAACTCCTCCTGCAAAAGCAGTCGTAAGAAGGATGGTAACCGTTTGACTTGTACCACGCAGTCCAGTCGCAATTGTGATAAGAAAAATTGAGAAAAAAAGGGTTCTCTCTAATCCAAACCGCCGGCTTAGTTTCGTTGCTACAGGGGCAAACACTCCCATGCACAAGACCGGCAAAGTGGTTAAAAGACTTGCCGTGAGTGCACTAACGCCAAGGTCTGATTGAGTCATGCTCATCATAGAAGCTACGGATGTAATGATTGGGCGCAAGTTTAAGGCAGCTAAAAATAAAGCAGCTAAATAAAATATTTTTTTTATCAATACTCTTCTTCCTCTCTCATCTTGTTGAGGTTACTATGAGTATAAATCCGCTTCATTCATTGATCAATACAATAATTCGTATTATGATGATAGGAAAATACTATCATTAATGAAAGGATGGCATATGGATACTCGTCACATTACCTATTTTATGGCTGTATTCGATCATTTACATTTCACAAAGGCTGCAGAGCAACTAGGTATATCACAGCCTACATTAAGCCAACAGATTCAGCTGCTTGAGGCTGAAGTTGGGATGCCGCTCTTTGACCGAATCGGTAAAAAAGTAGTTGCAACTGAAGCTGGTACGCTTCTTTATCAATATGGCATGAAAATGCTTCAGGCTGAGCGAGATGCCAAAAATGCTATGAAAGAACTCTTATCTGAACAGCGGGGTACCGTTCGGCTTGCCGTCCTTCCCTCTGATCTTGACTTTCAGCTTGTTCCGCTTTTTGTAGAATTTAAAACGCTGTATCCAGAGATCAATCTAAAGGCTTTTTCGACCATCTTTGTTCGTGACGAGGTGCTCTCACATAAAGTCGATATCGGAATTGGGCTGCGCGGGCCTGCGGATAAACGACTGATTCAAATTCCACTTGGCGATGAGCCCTACGAATTGTTTGTTCATTCAGACAGTGAACTGGCAAAAAGGCGTGAAGTGACGCTAAAAGAGCTGACAAAGCATGCACTGGTCATGTATCCAAAAGGCTACCTAGGAAGAGATTTGGTCGATGACGTATGTAAAGAACACGGTTTTGAATTGGACACAGTCATGGATGTTGGGTCTGCCACTTCATTATTGCAGTTGGTTGAAGCCGGGATCGGTGCCACCATCCAGCCAAGAGGGCTGTTAAAGCAACATTCAGCATGGCCTAATATTGTCTCTATTCCTATTTCTGCCCCTGCTCCTGTTCGGCATCTTGAATTAACGTATTATGCTGATCGATTTGTGACCAAAGCGCAAAAACAGCTATCTGAATGGCTAATAGACTTTTTCAAATCAAAAACAAACTAAAAAGTGAGGGTAACACATGAAAAATGCAAACAGCATATTTACAAGAACAAACCGGGTTGTGATTCGTCAGTTTGATCAGCAGGATATTGAAGCATTTTATCAATACCGATCAAACCCCTCTATTGCCACATTTCAATCCTGGGAAAACTACACGCACGAAGACGCTGAATCATTTGTTCAACACCAAATGACGCAACAACCTAATCAACCAGGGACGTGGTTTCAATACGCGATTGCCTTATCTGAATCCAATCAGTTGATAGGAGATTGCGCCATTCATACACTCGGCAGCGAGCCTAGAATCGTTGAAATAGGATTTACACTCGCGCCTGAATTTCAAGGAAAGGGCTATATTCATGAAGCCTTGAATTCAATGATCGAATATATTTTCACTACACTGAACAAGCATAAAATCATTGCCTTTACAGATGTACGAAACGAAAAATCTATTCGAGTGCTGGAACGTTTAGACATGAGACGCGAAGGACATTTGCTACAAAATTATATGTCAAAAGGACATTGGGTCGATGAGTATCAATATGCGATTCTTCAATCCGAGTGGGCCGCGAAGCGTCATTAAACATTTATTTTCTATTCAAAATCCCTAAATAAGCGCTCCACGGGCCTACATCGGTTCGATATCGTTCCGCCATGACCCGAACAATTTGGGAGATATGGGTGAAATCATGGACAACCCACGCAGAAAGTAATTCGCTCACTTGCACGACGCCGAATTCTGGATGGAGGCCCTTTTTCTCTAGATCAAGACTTGAATGTGTCATACGCTGAATGTATGCCACATTCTCCATCCGCACATGATGAAACTCCGCTAGTGCTTGTTCTATCTGTCTTTCAGTTTGATTCAAATGGGCGTAGCGGTCAAATGCAGGAAATGGGGTATTCTCTCCATCAGCAAGAATGACACTTAATCGAGGAATCCAGTTGGATTTCTCTGCTTCAATCAAATGTTCAATGACTTCAACGGGATTCCACGTTCCCTCCCCTTCACGACTGTGAAGCCAACCCTTCGATAAACCTGACAAAAGACTTTCTAATGTACGAGGAGTTCGACTCAACATATCTAAAGCTTCATTCAAATTGAAATTCATATGGTAGCTCCTTTATCAATTTTTCTTTATTCTAATGTTTTTTGATTAGATTGCAACTCATACCGTAAAACAGATAAAGAAGAAATTAAAAGGTGCTTTTGATCAACCTTCTATATACAAATAGAACTTTTCTATAACACTCACCATCCTTTCTTTTTTTATAATAGAAAAAAATGAAATGTGGTGATATGCATGTCTACAACAATTGGTATTATGGGTGGTATGGGCCCTTTAGCGACGATTGATCTGATGAAAAAAATCATTTCTCATACACCAGCTATTAAAGATCAGGATCATTTACATGTGATTGCTGATAATTATCCGCAAATCCCTGATAGAACCAATGCCATATTTGGGAAAGGCGAAGATCCTACAGAATATATGATTGCATCAGCTAAAAGATTAGAACGCGCAGGAGCGGACTTTATTCTGATTGCATGCAATACCGCTCACTTCTTTTTAGAAAACGTACAACAATCCACTCATATCCCTATCATGAATATGCCATTAGAAACCGCAAAGCACCTGAACAAACATCACTATACGTCTGTGGGCTTACTATGTACTGATGGCACATTAAAAACCCAGCTCTATCAAAAGGCTTGTGCCCATCACAAGATTAATGTCATGACTCCTAGTGAAAATCTTCAGAAAAACGTGATGAATGGGATTTATGCCGTGAAAGCAGGGAAATTGAGTAAAGGCGAAAGTGAACTGGCGTTAGCTGCAGAAATTTTAATCAATCAAGGAGCAGAAGCCATCATTGCCGGCTGTACAGAAATTCCTTTAGTTCTAAGGTCAACCAAAGCTGTGAAAGTGATTGACCCTACTGTCATTTTGGCGAAAGAAGCTGTAAAATTAGTGTATGAGCTTGAAAAACTAAACATCTAAAAAACGTCATATAAGGGGATAACATGAATATTGAGAATATAGAAGCGTTTATTTATGTATGCCAGCTAGGAAGTATCAATAAAGCTGCAGAAGCATTGTATTTAACCCAGCCTTCTGTATCGGCACGTATTCAATCGTTAGAAAAAGAATTAGACCTGAAATTATTTGATAGACAGAGAAATAAACTATCTCTGACGGAAAAAGGTGAACAGTTTTACCCGCATGCCAAAAAGATTCTCCATTCTTATCAAGAAGCAAAGCATAGTCTCAAACAAACGATGATCCCTTATGAATTGACGATTGGATGCGCATCCTCTATTTCCAATAATCTATTGCCTAACATATTGCCCGCCCTAAAAGAAAAATACGAAAACCTGAAAGTGAAAATTGTAACAGGACATTCAAAGGATGTTGTCCAAAAAGTGATTAACAACCAAGTAGACTTTGGCATTGTCAGGACTGAAACACATCCTCAAATTGAATCAATCCCGATTTTCAGCGATCCAATCGGGCTGTTCGTCCCAACTCATCACCCGCTTGCAAGCCTAGGCAACATCAATATGAATGAACTAGAAGAACAACCGTTTATTTTCTTTGACTATGGGTCATTTGATTGGTTGATGCTCCACCGATTATTTCAAAAAAACAATATTACACCGAACATCTCCATTGAGGTTGATCATATGGAAACTGCAAAAAATTTAGTGCTACAAGGAATGGGACTATCGTTTCTACCTCATCATTGTGTTAGAAATGAAGTAAAACAAGGAACACTAAAACAAATTTCAATTGAGCCATCTATCAATTTCAACATCAATATTGAGTTCATTTATAAAAAAGGAAAATCCAAATCCGTTTTCATTGATCAACTCAAACAGTTTTTTCATGAATTAGATTAAAAAAAGCCCTTTTTAGGGGCTTTTTTTGGATTTGTTCTGATTGATTAGCTTTCGTTTGCCAACATGTATGCTGCCGTTTCATACATATCTTTCAATCCTGATCTCTGTGCGTACTCGGCCACAGTGATCGCACTTGTCGTCAGAAGTTCTATTATATGTTCATCCATTCCTGACCAAGTTCTCCCGCCTGCTTTTTCATACGCATGGATAAGTTTCGTTAATCCTTCTTTCCCAAAGAGAAGTTGATGCGACAAAAAGTCTGCAGATACATCACCAACCCCCACTTCAGACCAATCAATCACACCGGTAACACATTGATTTTCATCAATCAGAATGTGACCAGGATGCAAATCTCCATGCTTCACTCCCACAAAAGGCGGCCATAAAGAATCTTTAGCTAGCCATTCTTGCCAGCGCTCCCATAAACCGCTGTTAATGGTGTATTGCGATTTGACACGTTCCATTCGCTGTTTCATTGATCCTCTTAATTCATGAGCACTGAGCATGTCCACACCGATCGTTTTAAAAGGCTGTTGATCTAAGGAATGTACATTCGCTAAAACTCTTCCTAATGATTCATAATAAGCTTGCGGTACATTCGTTTGGTCAAATCTCCACTCATAAGATTGCTGTTCCACATCAATACTAGCCGCCGGTACCCCCTCTAATTGTTTATAAGCAATCAGACTTTCTGTAAAGATAGACCACTTAGGAACCTGAAAGTGAACCTGATTACTAATGTAATCTAATGTCTTTTTTTCTTGTAAGGTATGTTTCATTGATTCAGGTCTGCGAGGCATTCTTATTATCCATTGATCACCATGTAAATCTTCGACGTGAGCGACACGGAAATCCACACCTGATTCATTTATTTTGATGGTATTCTCTAAAATCTCTAATCCGTGATGTTTGACTAACTGCTTTAATTCCAGTCTATTCATATCCAATCCTCCAATTGTTCATTTAGTCATGATCAATAGGCATCAAGAATATCATCACAAAACCCACAAACAGGCTACTTTATGTGGTCAGAGTAAACAAAGCTAGACATATGCCTTTCTTTGCATCATAAAAAACATACAAAAAAAGACAGACCGATTAGCTGCCTCTTTTCTAGTGAAATTGCATACTTTCCCGCTGAAGATCATTAAAAATGTGCAGACTACCCCGTTTACTCCGTTTGATGAAAACAGAGCCTTTGAACATATGAAATTACTGATTCAAAGTTTTCTGGCGTAATCTTCCTGCATGCATCATTTTTAACCATCCTCCTCTATATCATATAAATTTACTATACGTTATTTAAATATGACTTTCAATAAGATGACAAAAAGAAAGATTTAAAATCATCAAAAACCCTTTAAATTACATAAAATGAAATAATTTCATTTTTATGTGTTATGATATGGTTATTGATTCTTCTGTCTAATATAATTTATTAAACTCAAAAACCCGATGTACTATGAATTTTGAGTGTAAGAGAGACAATGAGAACAAATCAAATGTAGCTAAGTCATTTAAAAGGAGAATGGATATGACTCATTTAGAATTCGCATTCGGCTTGCTTCCAGTCAGTATGATCATCGCTTCTTTTATCGTCACATTGTTTGTACAAAAGGTTTATTTCATGCCAATTGTGAGCTTTATCATTTTGCTCATTCTGACATTTACACTTTTCAATGTCTCTTTCTTTGGCTGGGCTGTTGTTTACACTTTAGGCTCATTCATTGCTTCATATATAGCATTATTCATTATGAAAATTTTAAATAAAAAGAGATCATAAACTACATTCGAAAAGCCCTAGAAAGGGCTTTTCATCTTTCACTATCGTTTTTTCACTGGATGAATGTCCTCTCCCAAAAAGGCGGTATTCGGATCTTCACTATTTTCTAGAAATTCAGCAATTTCTTGCAGCTCTTGATTAATACGGTCATTCCTTGGCATATCTGGGTTTAACAGAAGGTTGGAGTGAATAGCAGTAGCTGTTTCATACAAGACATGTTGATCTTTTATCTGTTTGATGCACTGTTTCATGCGCAAGAAAAACCATGCGATCTCTTCAATGTCTTCCATCGGATAATGTGCCATTTTGAAGAGATTCTGCTGACGAAGGTCTCCTCTCTCAAAAATGTGTTCAAGCTCTTCTTTACTGATATATAAATCCGAAGCTTCCTCCTCAATCTCTATTACTTCAACCATGGCGTCGTCAGCTGTATATAACCGCATCGAAACTATCTGCCAGCTTAAAATCTACTTCCAGCTCTAAATCGAAATAGTGAATAGGAGGATGTTCCTTCGTTTCTCGATAATCCATGGCAATCCATGTATCTTCTTCCCCGCTGATGAAAACAAATCCCTCTGGTAGCTCCAATTCATCACTTAACTGAACACTATTCATAATTCCATCATCTTTAGCGATTCCTCTTAGATGATCGAATTGAACATGATCCTCTGCCCATGAATTCGGCCGTTCGGTTGGAAAAGCATTACGAACTGTAAAACCACCATTCCATTCTAAAATGAGTTTTTTGTATGTATCGGGTAAAGTGACTCCAAGTGTTCCCTCGGCTTCACGAATTTGTTCCTCATCTATCTTTTCTAACGTAAAAGGACTCTCTTCATCTTTCTCCCAGAATGATTTCAAATTCAAAATGGATGCCTCCCAGTATTTATTGAGATAAGTATATCATTCATATTTTTAAAATGACCACCAGATCCTCCGGCCATTGGCGGTCAAAGTATTAAACACCTTTTTTGTACTCTTAAAGCGTTTCATGGTCATAAATTCGACCATTAAAACAAATGATAAAACATCTTCATATTCCCCTTTACAGTTGACCGTCAGTCATTTATAATTGACCCTAAGTCATATATAATTGACCAAAGGTCATTAAAAGGAGGAAGAACGAATGAGTAAAAAAGTTGCTCTTATCACAGGTGCATCAGCAGGTATTGGAAAGTCCACAGCAATTGAATTAAATAAGAAAGGTTTTATTGTTTATGGTGCTGCTCGTCGAAAAGAAATGATGGAGGATCTCATCTCTCAAGGAATTCACACCATTTCACTTGATGTCACTGATGAAGAGTCTATGGTAAACTGTGTACGTGAGATTTTGGACAAAGAAGGAAGAATCGACGTGCTTGTCAATAATGCCGGCTATGGCTCATATGGTGCGGTGGAGGATGTATCTATGGAAGAAGCTCGAAGACAAGTAGAAGTCAACCTGTTTGGACTGGCCAGAATGACGCAGCTTGTTCTGCCTAATATGAGACAAAACAACTATGGAAAGATCGTCAATATTTCTTCTATGGGTGGTAAAGTGTGGACATCATTTGGCGCATGGTATCACGCTACAAAATTTGCAGTAGAAGGTTTTTCTGATTGCTTACGGTTAGAAGTTGAACCATTTGGTATTGATGTGATTGTTGTGGAACCTGGCGGGATCGCAACCGATTGGGGCGTCATTGCAGCAGAAAAACTTAAAACTGCTTCAGCAAAAGGAGCTTATAAAGAAGCTGCCAACAAATCAGCAGATAATATGGTAAAAACGTATTCAGGAAGTAATTTAACAAAACCAGATGTCATTGCAAATACAATTGTGAAAGCTGTCACTGTAACGAAACCTAAAACGCGCTATTTGGTTGGGTTTGGTGCTAAACCTATGGTGTTTATGAAAAATCTCCTGGGTGATCGTACGTTTGACAAAATCATTAAAAGATTCAGCTAATCACTTGCTCCCCTAAATATCTCTTTGTCTGACTCCAAATCAAAATTACCTTTGAAATGGAGGTTGAAAATAATGAAACGAGCGATGACAGATGAAGCGAAGGCTCTAAGAGCTCAAGCGATTTTAGATAAAGCAGCAGCGCTTTTTGAGACACATGAATATAACCAAATCAAAATGTCAGATATCGCCAAAGAAACGAAGCTATCAAAGGGCATACTATTTGTTTATTTCAAAACAAAAGAAGCTCTTTTCTTCCAACTATTATGCCGGGAATATGTAAAGAGACTAGAACGCTTCATTGAAATTATTTCTGAAACACAGATCAAAAACCTTCAGGATATCAAACAACTTTTTCTGAAAGAATTGGAAGAAATCATTGATAAAAATCCTATGTACATTAGATTAGAAGCCATTCGCACGTCTGTTTTGGAAAGAAACATCGACTCTGATACCATGCTTCAATCAAAACTGTTATTATTTCAAAAGCTAACGGAAATGACAGACTTACTTTGTTCAAATGATGTGATCAATGAGGCGCAAGTGATGGATATTTTTCAAGCTGAAGCAGCGATTATCACTGGATGCAAACTCACTGCCACTTTACCAGATGAAGTCATTACTATTATTGAAAATCATAATTTGCATGAATTTAAACGAGATTTTAAAACAGATGTGATGAATACAATGTCTTTTTATCTTGATGGTTATTTACACAACCTTGAGGCTTGACATAAAATGTTGTGCACAACAAAAGTGCATACAACACTTACATCTTCCTCATGTTCATGATGATTTTGACTGAAGCCAATATGAAAACAGACCTCCTTAAGGTCTGTTTTCATATGTTTTATACATTTTGAGATGCTGTGCGTCGAGCAATCATCGTCGTGTTTCGACATGTTTTTTGTTGTTCTTTGATTGTTGTATTCCGCATTGATTTTGTTTTAATAATTTCAAAATTTTATTTAACCTTTTGTTGGGCTGTTATTTAATTTGTTAATCTTTTTTACGTTGTCATAAACCATAACTTGTTTAATATTTATCAAAATCGAAACCATATTTCCTGTAAACCCTAGCAGCATAATGAATTGCTATGGTTGAATTAACGTTCTATATTCCATTACTACGTAGTTTATCACCTATCTTTAATTGACTTAGAAGCTTAAATATACTCAGAATCATCACAAATCACTTTTCAGGCCTACTCTTGAAAACAGTTTCAAGCTGAAATTTTCTACATCCCCTACTCACAATTCATTAAGTTCCCTTATATTCCATTTATTATCACATGATAGAATTTACAAAACACCGAAAAGAAACCGCAAAAATAAATGAGAAACAAATCTTTATTGCCATTAATAGCTACTTGTCACGTTTAAATTTTCATCAAAAAACAAAAAAGCAGACTCATTTAAGTCTGCTTTAAGCTATCTTTTAAATTCCACGGGAACACCTCTTGCAAATCACTCCTGACATTCAGGACATATCCAATGAATCTAACCACTCTTCACAATGTTCTATAAGCCATCTCAAATATTCAACATATTGACCGACATGATAGCCATCACAAACAGCATGATGTACTTGAATCGCAACGGGCAGAATGATTTTTCCTTCTTCCACCTTAAACTTGCCTATCGTAAATATTGGCAGTAAATAAGTTATATCTGTAGATACATTAAGGTTAAAAGAAGTAAAATCAATCCACGGCAGGCTTGAAATATTGAACATGTTTTCTGGCATATGAGGTTTCGGAAATAGGCTGCTGCTTTTGCTGTAAGTGTCCATGTCCGCTACACAGCTTTTATAAAACCGAGCAAAGTTTTCATCATAAGGCGTCCAAATACTTGAAAACGTCTTTGTTTCTTTATTTAAAATCGTATAACTAGGATGGAGAATCTCCCAGTAACCAAGTTCATCGTTCACTTGATCCATCCGAAATTCCGGTAATTTTTGCACAGCTCTTGCTAACAAATAAATTTGCACAGGATATACTTTTAGCCTTTTTTCTTTTAATATTGCATACAATTTTGTGATGTCTAGATCGATCACCAGACTATATGAGCATCGGGTTACCGTCATATAATGATGAAAGTGCTCTTTTCTCGGATAATTTTCATCTATTTGTTTAAACATTTTTT
>NZ_SEIZ01000003.1:0-182133 GCF_004634445.1 Bacillus sp. 005/A4HT-01/001 | reverse complement strand
GCATCGGGTTACCGTCATATAATGATGAAAGTGCTCTTTTCTCGGATAATTTTCATCTATTTGTTTAAACATTTTTTATCTCCTCCTGAATGTTATTTCATGTATTCAGGAGGAGACTTTATCTGTTTTCACCACCACAATCATCCTTTCAAGAGTTATGTCATGTTTCTGTCCATTCAAAGTCTACCATGAGCTTTGTTTATGATAAAGCCTCCAGCAACTCTTCGTAAGTAATCTTCCCTAACGTGAAGGGTTCTAGTGCCATATATATTTCTCCACTGTCAATATAGAATTTGTCATTTTGAGTGCTATCCTCTATTCACTTCTACCCTTACTGCTGCTGAAGCTTTTCCATTGTTTTATCGTACCCAGCCAAATCATCAATTTGATAATAACCGACGGTTAACAATAGGCATGAAAAAGTGAAGAATGATGCCTCCGAAACAAATCGTTAATATGGTACCAGCACCAATAGGTCCTTTGCATATAAAAGCTAATATGAAGAAAAATGCATATAATATTGTTCTCGAAAATGCGATGGTTCTTTTTGAAATATCTCGAAGAATGAGTGTTAAATGATCAATTGGCGTTGATGCGAATTTTGTTTGAAGATATACGGCTGTTCCAAGACCAATGAATATCAAACCAGCTCCGAAGCAAGTCAGTTTGCTAAACCAAGTACTTGTATAAATGACATATTTGATGAGGAGTAACCACAGATCAATACCGATTCCAGTCACGAACGCTGTAATCAAACCTAAAAAAACAGGTTTTTTTCTCACTAATATAGAATTGCAAATTAAGATGATGATTGAAATTAAGACTTCCCAGCTCCCTACGGTAAGACCAAATTCTTTGGAAAGGCCAACTAAAAGAGCATCAAATGGAGAAGCACCTAGTCCTGATTGTATTGTTAATGAAATTCCTAAACTTAATACGAGTACACCTAATCCGTAATAAACATACTTTTTTTTATTAGACATGATCTCTACTTAAAGATAATTCTTTTATCATTAAAACGTGCAGAATCCCGTCTTCCATAAATTCATCTGAAGCAGTTTGAAAACCAAGTTTTTTATAAAAACCTTCTGCTTGTGTTTGTCCATGCAGCTTTATCTTTGCAATTCCTTTTTCTTGCATGATTTTTTCCAGTTCTCTGATAATCACTTTGCCTAAACCGTACTTACGATAAGGTTTTAGGATGCAAATTCGTTCCAATTTACCTGTACCATCCACAATACGCACCCGACCTGTGCCGACAGGTTCATTCTCATGGCATACCAAGACATGCTGACATTGTTCCTGAAGAGTGTCAAATTGATCAAATTCTTCAGACTCAGGTACTTGCTGTTCATCAATAAAGACCGACTTTCTAATATTAAGAGCAACTTGTAAGTCATTTTCAGTTGTTATTTTTTTTATATGCATTGTTTATCAATCCTTTTCTGATATTAGTCTGAACCAGGTGAAGCATTTATATGGTCTTATACTAGTAAGAATAAAATATTTTTATTGCAATTACAACAAAAATGCAGGTTTTTTTAAGATAGTGGGCATTTTGCAAGAGAAAGAAATTGAGAAAGCTGGTTTTAGTAGTGAATGTCGAAGCGGAATTAATGCGAACTATTACGCCACTTATCAGTTTGGTATCTCTTGGCGTTACACTTCTCACTTTTGGTGCCTTTGTTTTTTTGTGATTAACATTTGAAGAAAGTTCTCAGAAAAAATCCCCTAGCCATAAAAGTCAGGGGTTTTACTTTGTTCTTCCCTGAAAAAGACTGATTTAATAAGGTTCTATGATGAGCCATTCTGATAAAAAATGTGTGTTTACTGAAAAGGTTCGTCCCCAATCTGTCCCCATAAAAAAACAGACCCTGTATGGTCTGTTTTAATTTTGCCTATACGTTTTGAGAAATTGTATTTCGATTGATCATTGTCGTGTTTCGATCGATTTTTTGTGGAATGAAAGTTGTATTTCTATTCGACTCCTCCATTGTTGTATTCCGATTTGATGCTGGTTTAATCAAGCTAGATGCTTCATATACACCTGCACCTAGAAGGATAATAGAGCTTATAACAATCATTTTTTTAACACTCATAAAGACACTCTCCTTTTTGAATATTATGTTGGGCTTGAAATGCCTTCCTGTAATATTCTGTTGCTTTTTCAAACTTTCCTCTTTTTTCATGAATCACTGCAAGGTTTTTAGTGAATTCTTCTACGAAAACAAACAACTGCTTTTCTTCAAATGCCTGTAGCATAGCTTGAATCTCTTCCTCATCATTACTTTCATATGTTGTTCTTATAGAACGTATTAATAAAATTTCGTGCGGGTTCTCTTTATGAGAGACAAGTTCCAAAGCTTTATCCACTAATTTGGATGCTTCATCATTTTCTCCTGTCTTATATAGTGCCCAACAGAGGTTAACATATATGACCGATTTTACATCGTCCACACCATCTTCTGATATTTCAAGAGACTCTTGATAATATTGGATAGCCTTTGCATAATCTTGTTTTTTTTCATAATTGTTTCCTATATTTAAAAGTGCCTTGGCAATCAACCTTTTATCCGCTATTTCTTCAGCGATGGAATAGGCTTTATTCAGATGTATTAATGATTTTTCATACTGCTTAAAATCATCATAATTTCCTGCTATTACAAATAAGCATTGAACTTTTCTAATCTTGTATAACTCATACTGATCGTATATTTCAAGCGCCTTTATGATGTGATGCATAGAAACATGAGTTTGTTTCATAATATAGTAGGCTTCAGCCACCTTGAAGTGAAACTCCGCTTGCTCAATATCATCGACAACCAGTGCGAGCTGCCGCTCAGCGATCTTGTAATATTGAATGGCCTGTACATATTCTTTTATACTGAACTCATACATTCCACGAAAAAACGCGTTGTAATACTGCAGCATGCCGGACAATTTATGGTTGGAGTTTTCTATTTTATCTACTAAGTCTGTTATGGATAAAGAGCGCTGCTCTGAGGGTTTAATATAATCAAGCATAAGCTGATGACGAAAGCACATCAATTGATAGTAAATCAGTAAATCCTGGTCTTCTTCCATTCGTTCAATTTCTTGTTCTACCTCAGCTTTCAAAATCTCTGCATCTGGCACACTAAATTGACGAATCATTTTATACCATTCATTTATTTTCACACCAACATGTGAAGAAAGAACTTTCTCCATCCCCTTACTCCCCTTCTACAATATTTCCTTATATTACATTTATTATGACATACAGAAATTTACAAGGCACCGAAAAGAAACCGCAAAAAGAACCATTGTACATCAATAAACCTTTGGCACATGTCTTTATCCTCACAAAACAAAAAGGCAAACTCATTTCAGTCTGCCTTCATCTTCTAGATTTCCATGAGAATACCTTTTGTCTTCAGGTAATTTGCATTGAATCTAGCCTTTTTTCTTTTAATATTGCATACAATTTCGTGATGTCTAGATCGATCACCAGACTATATGTGCATCGGGTTACCGTCATATAATGATGAAAGTGCTCTTTTCTCGGATAATTTTCATCTATTTGTTTAAACATTTTTTATCTCCTCCTGAATGTAATTGCTTGTATTCAGGAGGAAGCTTTATCTGTTTTTACCACCACAATCATCCTTTCACAAGATATATCATGTTTCTGTTTATTCAAAGACTACTATGAGCTTTGCCTACGTTAAAGCCTCCTCCTGAATGTGATTTACTGTATTCAGGAGGAAGCTTTATCTGTTTTTACCACCACAATCATCCTTTCACAAGATATATCATGTTTCTGTTTATTCAAAGACTACTATGAGCTTTGCCTACGTTAAAGCCTCCTCCTGAATGTGATTTACTGTATTCAGGAGGAAGCTTTATCTGTTTTTACCACCACAATCATCCTTTCACAAGATATATCATGTTTCTGTTTATTCAAAGACTACCATGACCTTTACCTAAGTTAAAGCCTCCAGCAACTCTTCATAAGTCATCTTGCCCAACGTGAATTTTTCTAGTGCTATATATGTATTCTCCGCTGAGGTATTCATTCTATTATGACAGTCATTCACTAGCTCATGTTCATTTGGTAATGGTTCATGTATATGTTCTGTTTTTCGAAATGCTTCATAGTATCTTATACCAAATATTCTTTGGGACATCGCATTGATGTGAATTCCGTCCGGATTAGGTATAAGGCTTTTCGCAGTAACATAATAACAATTTTCATGATGATTTACATATTTTTGTAGTATCTCATTGATCAGTTGATGTTCCACACATCCTGCGCCAAATGCTGTCTTTCCTAAGAAATCGCCCAAACCACCTATCACAAGCGGAATGTTAGGTACAGATAATTCAGTTCTCAGTTCATGAAATAATCTTCGTATTTTTTCATCGTATTCTTTGTATTTCCCATCTTGGCTGTCACTTTCTCCTTGATGCCATAATATTCCGGCCAATTCGCTATCTTCCCTTGCAAATTTAGCTTCATTTATTGCATGACGAAATAATGCCCCATCTCGTGACCACTCATCAATGGAACTGCCACCTTCGGCACATGGAATAAGACCAATTTTTTCTCCCTCATGATCCTTACACCAAGTCTCCGCGAAGGAAGCCGCCAGTCCTACACCAGCTACCGACCTATCAAAATGAATAGGTTCAGTCATCATTTGCCATCTTCCATTTCGCAGCATCATGATTCTTTCATTATAAATTGGCGGCACTTCATGCTTAAAGCCTCGACCCGCCATATTAGATTGTCCAATTAGTAAAAATGACTTCATATTTTTCTCCCCCTCTCTTCATTTTTCATATTTTTGTTGAAAGAACAGTAAACAGTAATTACTTAGGGTAAGATCCTGATGCATCTATCAATCAGGTGGATCGACTATGATCAATCCACTTAAACCATTTTAACAAGAAGAAATCTCTTGTCCATGTTGTCATATGGGCTGACGTTAAACTTGTGAAAAAAACATATTCATGTATAATACAATTGATGTATCATACATGAATTTTAGGAGGGTGACCTTTTTGAAAAGAGAAGATGCCTTAAAACTAAGATCAGATATTAAGAAAATGATTATAATAACTGGGGTTTTTGAATCTCAAAATTTGCCCAATGGACCATTTGAAAAACCTCTACCAACTTCTCAAATGATGGCGTTAGAGGAAATAGAGATGGAAAAATTAACTGTTTGGCAACTATCCAATAAACTTAGATTAGAGACTTCAACTGTAAGTAGATTGGTAGATAAGTTAGTAAAAAAGGGACTTGTTTATCGTGAAGTAAATGAAAAAAACAGAAGAGAACTTTTTCTGCACCTCACAGAAAAAGGTCACATTACTGTTAATCGCTTAAGAGAACAATCCCTTACATTTTATCAACGTATCCTTAATAATTTATCAGAATCAGAACAAAAAATAGTTGTGGATGGTTTTGAATTATTTATTGATTCTATTTCTAAGTCTTTTGATTAGAGTGAGGTAAATCATACCCTTTGGAGGATAAAATGAGTTTGGATTTTGAACGTCCTATTATTGAACTAAAAGAGAAATTTGATGAATTAAAGAAAATGATGAAAGAACATAATGTAGATTTATCATCAGAAATTCAAGAATTAGAAAAACGTTTAAATAAAATGCAAGATGAAATTTATTCTAATCTTACACCTTTTCAACGAGTTCAAATTGCAAGGCTACGTAACCGGCCCACGACATTGGATTATATACCTTTATTGTTTACAAACTTTTTTGAACTTCATGGTGATCGATTATATGGTGATGATCAAGCAATGATAGGTGGTATTGCAAAATTTAAAGGGATGCCCGTTACGGTTATTGGTCATCAAAGAGGGAGAAGTACAAAGGAAAATATAGAAAGAAATTTTGGAATGGCACATCCAGAAGGTTATAGAAAAGCGCTAAGACTGATGAAACAAGCTGATAAATTTAATCGCCCTATTATTACATTTATTGATACAATAGGCGCCTATCCAGGGAAAGGGTCTGAAGAACGTGGAATTTCTGAAGCAATAGCTCGAAATCTATTGGAAATGGCTACACTTAAAGTACCAATTGTTTGTATTGTAATTGGAGAAGCATCAAGTGGTGGAGCCCTTGGCATTAGTGTCGGTAACCATATCCATATGTTAGAGTATTCATGGTACTCGGTCATTTCGCCAGAAGGAGCAGCATCTATCCTATGGAAGGATGCTAAGTATGCTCCAGAAGCTGCTAAACATATGAAAATTTCAGCAAAAGATTTAAAGCATTTAGGAATTATTGATGAAATCATTCCTGAAATTAAGGGTGGAGCACAAAATGATATAAAATCACAGGCAAAATTGATTGAATCTGTGATTGAATCATCTCTTAAAAAATTGATACGATTATCCTCGGAAGAGCTTATACAACAGCGATATGAAAAGTATAGACAAATAGAGAATTATAAATGAAAATATTTAAAATCCGTATCGGATTATCTTCCATCAATACTTTTTCTGAAGGTTCTCAAATCCTCCTCATAAAAAACAGACCATTCAGGGTCTGTTTTCATTTTGACTATATGTTTTGAGATTCTCCATCTCTCAATCGCTGCGCCATATCTAAAGCAAAATAAGTCAAAATGCCATCGCATCCGGCGCGTTTGAACGCCATTAATGATTCTTCAATTACAACATTTGCATCAAGCCAGCCATTCTGAATAGCTGCCATCAACATTGAATATTCTCCACTAACCTGGTAGGCAAAAGTAGGAACTTTAAATTCAGATTTCACCCGATGTATGACATCTAAATAAGGCAGCCCTGGTTTTACCATGACCATGTCCGCGCCCTCATTCAAATCAAGCGCTACCTCTCGAAGGGCTTCATCGCTATTGGCAGAATCCATTTGATAGCTTTTTTTATCCCCAGACAATACATTCCCCAGAGCTTGACGGAAAGGACCATAGAAGCCGGATGCATATTTTACCGCATACGATAGAATTCTTGTATTAACCAGTTCCTTTTCTTCTAAAGCACTCCGTATAGCACCTATACGCCCATCCATCATGTCAGATGGAGCTACAACATCAAAACCAGCTTCCGCAAGTATGATGGCTTGTTCGGATAATCTACTTACACTTTCATCGTTTACGACATAGCCATTACGTAAAATTCCATCTTGCCCATGAGTGGTGTAAGGATCTAATGCAACATCACCGATTAATCCCAGTTCCGGAAATGCCCTCTTAAGCTCGCGGGCAGCCCGACAAATCAAATTATCCGGATTTGTCGCCTCACTCCCATCAGCATCTTTTTTTTCTGGATCGATAACAGGAAATAGCGCAACTGCTGGAATTCCCAATTCTACTGCCTGTCCCACGTGCTCAATAAGACGATCTAGTCCGACTCGCAACTGCCCTGGCAGCGAAACAATTTCTTCCTCTCCCGGTTGTTCCCGAACAAAAACTGGCCAAATGAAGTCATCAGCCGACAACCGATTTTCGGCAACCAATCTGCGGCTCCAGTCATTGTTTCGATTTCTTCTCATCCGAGTGGACGGATAACTCTCCATTATTATCATCTCCTACTGTTTTTTACCTAGTGGTTTTATTATTGCTCAATTATATACCGACTTTAAACAAAAATCCCGATTTTCGGCTGGAATTAACTTTTTCCTGTCTATATAGTACCTTAGATTGCTGACTTAAACCTTAACAGACGTAACGATCCACTTTGCAGAACACTTTCATCGTTTTGGTCCTAAGAATACTTAGAAACAACCTGATGGATAAAAACTGAACAAATATTCATTACCCACAAAACAAAAAAACCTTGCTAGGCAAGGGTTTAAACGATGATTCCGACTGGGCTCAAACCAGCGACCTCTACCCTGTTGTAGAATCCTGTGATTATCACCGATATCCTCTATTCACTTATAAGCCTTGATACATAAGCTTTCCTTACCCTTCTGTATTCTCTGGTGTTCCTTCGTATTTTTTTAAAACCGAAAAAAATGTTACCTTTTTATACACCTGTTTTAAGCTTTATCACCATTAATATATTTCACCAACATAGCTGCTGCGTACATAAAGAATGCAGCGATTAAACCATTCACCATACTTCCAAAAACTACAATCAAAATCTGTCCTGCGTAATCTGTCCATGTCTTATCTGGAAATACAGCAATGTTCCATATACTCACCAGCATATAGAATCCAGTCACAACGATAAACGTCCAAACAACTAACTTTGATTTGAGCATTTATTGACAATCCCCCAGTATCCATTTTCTTCTATGATAACATGGGTTCTTTTCAAATTCTCAATCAGTACAAAGATTATTTCATCTAGATTGATGATTAATCCATTCCAACAAAAATTTCTTCGTCTGCGCTGCTGGATAATACCACTTGTTCCCTATCTTCCTTTTAGGAAAGTTCTCATCAAAGAAAAACTCTTTTTGCATTGTGTTCATACACATGCTCGTTTGACGTTCAAGTTCTTTCGTATTCCAAAATAGCAACTCATTGTCTAATTTTTTTAAATGTTTTTCTAACTCCTCTAAATAAATCTTTCTAACTTCTTCTTTGTCAATTTTAACCTCAATCACTGTCTTCTTTCCTTTCGATTTCAAATAATTCATCAAAAAGTATACGACAGAGATATTGAGGTTTCTATAGCCGTGATTAGCTTGGATTAAATTACAGTAACTTGGTTACATTTATCAAAAATTAATACTCTTCAGCTACTTGCTTGTATGAATTTATCTCTACTGTAATGATGTTTTCTTGTTATCCTTTCAAAACGTATATGAGCAATACACAGAATTGGTTTCTTCAAATAGCTTTAAATTCTCTATTTTTAAACAATCGAAAGTACCTATAGCAATTTTGAGTATAGCTTTACTTTTCATTACCATGTCATACTGAATAACCCGATCGTCCAAGCTTAAAATATCTTTCATAAACATTGCATGTAATTCGAATCTATTATCCTCATATCTAAAGCTAAGTATTTTCATTTTTAATCCCCCTAATTTTATTTCCTTAATTATACAGAGGATTTAGATAGAATGAAAAAAATACCGTAGCTTTAAGTTACACCCATCCTTCGTTCAGCACTTAATGGCAGCTTTCGCCTTTCAGATACATGTACAAATAGGAAAGCATAGTGGTATCCTATCCTCATTTACCATCGACTGAGTCACTACCCTTTTAAGTTTAACGTGTGTTAGCGCATTCCACGACAGTCTTATCCTTAAAAATGGCATCACTAAAGACAACACATTGATCCAGGAGTATAGACTGATTCTATTTAGTTAGGTGAGGTAAACTTTACTTGCCTCGTAAAATGCACGACCTATTGAATACAAACTAAATTAAGTTAGAATGGGCTGGTATCACAGAGCATACCAACCCATCAGATTAGATAGTGCGCCAACACTTTTCTAATCAGCTAGAAATGACGATCATGAGCAGTAGGAATAGCCCTAATGTGCTCATGATTGTTACAAATAGTAACTCATCAATTAACCTTGCATCTAAAAAGAAATTGAATACAATATTATTGAATTCATTGATGATGTAAAGAATGAATTCAATCAAATAAATAAAAAATTAGATAGACAAATAGCCACTTACATTAATGTGTAGATGGTTTTTTCATGCGTAAATATGCCCTTTTCAAGATGTAAGAAATTAGTAACTCATCGAATTAAACAAAGACAAACAGCATGTGATTTAAAGCCCATTTATTCTAATTTATGTAAAATCAATTCCTTTCTGTGATATCCTCACTATTGAAAAATGATTAGAAAGGAAGTATTCCAATGAAAAAGTTTTTTGTTAAGATGTTGCTAGTTCTTATATCAGCAGCAGTATTTGTTCCAACAACAGCTACATATGCAACAGAAAACGTCGATCAGAAAGAAGATTTGGTAGTAACTATCAATCCCACTGAACTTCAGAAACAACTTGCTCTAAGGGATGTACCTTTAGAAAAACAAGAAGCCTTGCTTCAAGCATTTAAGGCTATTGAGAATGCTAACAATGATCCACTTGCTACTACAAATGGCCCTAAGGGTGCGGCTATTAAGGCAGCAATCAAAGTAATTAAAGGCTTAGTGAATAACGACTGGGCAAAATGGGTTTTACAGCAACGTTTTGGAAAAGAAGCTGTAAATGGTACTGTCAAAAATGCAAACAATATCATTAAAGAATTAGAAAAAATTATTGATACTCCAAAAAATGCAGTTAGTAGGGCTCGAAAAGTCGTTTCTGCAGAGCTCAAAAAACATATCGATTCAGGTGTAGCTGATACAATTGGACTTGTTGTTGAATACATCGTTCTCACTGCTGATTTTCTTATACTTTAGATAAAAGGATGGTACATTTATATGTCACAAAATCAATTCATTGAGTTTCAAAAAGCCAATGGTTTAGACGATGAGGACGTTCAGTTCCTAATTACTCTCTCAGGAGCATTTTGCACCTGTGAAGAAGAAAACAAAAAGGCATATGACATAACAAGAACAGCGTTCATTAGACACTTTGGTGAAGAATTAAACCTTTCAGATATTGAAGGAAATACTAGAGAAGAATATGAAGAGATCATCAATCAATTTCTAAGCAAGAAGGATAAAAAAATCAATGTGGACGAGCTTTTACAATCTTTTTATGATGCAGATATGATGGATGGATTAAAAAAGAAATTCAATTAACGGCCTTCTCTTGAAGGTCTTTTTTAATTACCATCATTTACATATAAACCCCCTCCTCTATTTTTCTTATTATTAATTTTAGAAATTGAATTAGAGGTGTTTTATTGTGGTCAGAACTAATAGAGGAAATTGGAAAGAAATCTTTGAGTATGCAAAAAAGAATACACTAAAGACACACCTAATGTACAAATATAAAAAAGTCATGAAAAAGAACCCCAAAATTATAGGGTTCTTTTTCTCACATTCCTGGTCTAACATCATTTAAAGAAACTTTCATATTAATCCCTCCCCTACTCTCTTCAACATACTTCTTTTATTTAAAATTTAAAAATCTAGCGGGCAATATATTTCTCACCTATAAACTTAATCATTTTAAAATTAATGTGAGAATTACTCCAATTAAAGAAGCGATTAAAGAACCAGAAGCTAAATATATTACCAAATTTTCTTTTTGAATAGAGTAAGCCATTCTAATATGATCTAAAGATTCAGAGTAAATGATGTTATATTTCTCTGTATACTTACCACTCACAAAATACAATGGTGTTTCTTCACCATTTATATAAGCTTTCCACTCTTTAACTAGTACACTGGACTCACTATAATTTCCAAGTAGCTTGTTATCATTTAATGATCTCATTTTATTAATAAGCCACTTGTAATCTCTATATTTAATTCTTTTCGAAGTATTCAAAAAGTACTTGTTAATTATTTCATTGATCTCATGACGTTCAATATTTTCAAATAAGAAATAATAAAAATCCATTCGATAAGTTGCAAACAATCCTAATATATTTATAGGTGAAAATAAGTAATTATTTGAATAATAAAAATCCAATTTGAGGCCTTCTGTTCTAATTAAATCAACTAACATAAAGTTTCGGTCAATCTTAATAGTTTGAAATAGAAATACATTTTTAAATGTTTCATCATTGAGATGTTTTTCTGGAAAGTTTATAGCATTATACTGAGGTAAAGTATATTTCCTCCCTAAATTTAAGTTTAATAAATCTGCTAACTTAGCCTGTAAAGCTGTGCCTCTGAGATTTAGAATTGAATTATGAATAAATTCAAATTGTTTTAATTCAACATGTTTGTCAATATCAAAATAACCTAAAAACCATTTATCATTTAACGATTTTTTGTTATCTTTAATAAATTCATTCCAATTATCACTATTCATGATTTTCTTAAAATTAATACAAAATTCTACAACAACTTCATTGTTGTTTATTTGAGTAAATGCAAGAGTTACTTTATCTACAAATAAATCATTCTTAAAAGTTACTACTCCTATATTGGATATGCTCGTATAATCATACTGCATTTTTAAATAATTTAATTCTCTTTTTTTCTTATAATTCAAAAACAGCTCTACAGCGTATTCACATCTATTTAAATTTCCAATACCTCTAATTAACTTATTCAACTCAGTGTTATCATAAACGTCATAGAATTGAACTTTACTAATATGAACAAACTCTTCGTTTTTTAACTGCTGGTTTTTCTTTTTAATAAATTCTAAATATTCTTCGTTGTTGTCGACAATTGAGAAGAGCTTATTTAAAAATTTTGTTTGCAACTTGGTTATTTTTTTCTTTTTGAGCATCTTAAGCAAACTATTACCTCTTTCTGAATAAAAAAATCTTTAATTTCAATTATCTCTCACCCCATTGGAAAAAACAAACAAAAAAGATTTATAGATTAAGTTCTATAAACCTTTTAAAAAATTCCACACATTTACTTTAAACCATTTACAATTCGCCCTAGAACTTTTTCAGCCCCTTTTTCATCAGCGACCATTTTATCGATGTACATATTCACTGAATAATTGTTGGTAATATTCATGGACTCTGACACTTTAAATCCTGGAACAGAAAGTATAGGGATAGCTACTGAAGAAGCAACATTGTTAAACATACTTCGTATTGACTCGTAGTTCTTTGCTATTGCTCCCATACTATTATCTTCTATCTTTGATTCTCTAAGCAGCTCTACAGCTTTAAGCATGTTAACTGAGTCTTGTTTATTGGGGACAATTTCTCCATCATCTACTACAGCTAAAGCTCCTTGAGCTGGTACTTTACCAACTGATCCACCAGTCTTAAAACGATCGATTTTTTGTCCAGTAGTATTACCCTTAACGACAACACCCAGAGCATTTGAAGCCTCTTTCCAACAGATAGCCAATCAAATTGACGACATACTAAATTAACCACACTGTACTTTTCAGTGTGGTTGTTAATTTGCTAATTATATCTTTCAGAAATACAAAAGCCACTCTCGATTATCTCGAGAATGGCTCTGCATCAACATCTTTTTATATGATTCCGACTGGGCTCGAACCAGCGACCTCTACCCTGTCAAGGTAGCGCTCTCCCAGCTGAGCTACGGAATCGGGTTATGTATCAGTTCTGGGATTTCTGTTACTGACAGTCTCTATTATATAACCATCATCGTCAGTCGTCAATGGTTTTGTTCAAAAAAGGCACAAAGCCGGTATCCATACCGGCTTTTTACTGACTTTTATGATTGGTTCACAAGAACTGGCTTTAGTTGATCTAGTGCTTGTTTGAAGTCCCTTTTGAGGTCTTCTCCGTTTTCTACGCCCACACTTAATCGAAGTAAACCATCCGTGATGCCTCTTTTTTCTCTTTCTTCTTTTGGCATAGCGGCATGGGACATTTTGGCCGGATAGGAAAGAATGGATTCGACTGCTCCGAGGCTTACGGCGAATACAGGTAATGTGACGCCATCGACCAATTCTTTGACAGCCGCTTGGTTTTCTAGTTCAAATGAAAGAACAGCACCTGCACCGCTCGCCTGCTTCCGCTGAATGTCTGCCCCTGGGTGATCATCTAATCCTGGGTAATATATTTTTTTGACCGCAGGATGTTCTTTTAGAAATGTAGCCAGTTCTAATGCGGTTTGACTGGCTTTTTCTAATCTGACTTGAAGGGTCTTTAATCCTCTGAGCACAAGCCAGCAATCCTGTACGCCAAGCACCGCCCCGAAGGAGTTTTGCAGCGAATAAAGTTCGTCTCCTAGCTTCTCATCTTTCACCACGGCTAAGCCTGACAGTACATCACTGTGGCCGCTTAAAAATTTCGTTGCACTGTGCAGCACAACGTCTACACCAAGGTCCAGCGGACGCTGAAGCGCAGGCGTTAAAAACGTATTATCTAAGAAAGTCAGACAGTCATGTTCTTTCGCAATCTGTACGACACCTTCAATATCCGTAATACCGAGTGTAGGGTTTGACGGTGTTTCCATGTAAATGACTTTTGTATTTGATTGAATGCCTTGTTTCACTTCATTCAAATTGGTCATGTCCACAAAGGTATGCTCAATCCCAAATCTTGAAAGAACTTGGGTGATCATTCGGAAAGTCCCGCCGTACACATCTCTTGTGACAAGGACATGATCTCCTTTTGATAATAGAAGAAAAGCGGTTGAAATGGCTGCCATACCTGACGCAAAGGCAAGCCCTCTCGTTCCTCCTTCTAGCGCTGCAATGGTATCCTCCAATGCCTGACGTGTAGGGGTGCCTGATCGGGAGTAGTCATATTGCCCAAAATCATCGAAGCTGCTTTGGTGAAACGTCGATGCATGTTGAATCGGTACACTGACTGCACCTGTTGAACGGTCTGTTTTAAACGCATTATGAACGAGTTGTGTTTCTAGTGTCCAATCATGTGTGGTCATTTCGTGTGTACCTCCTCTTTCACATTTGATAGTGCCTGTTTTAAGTCTGCTTTTAGGTCCTCCACATGCTCAATCCCAACAGAGAAACGGAGAAGCTTATTACACACACCGTTTGCGATGCGAATCTCTTCTGGAATATCCATGTGCGTTTGCGTTGCAGGATACGTAATGAAGCTTTCGACTCCGCCAAGGCTTTCAGCAAAACAAATCGTTTTCAGCTTCTTTAAAAATGGATTGACCCAGTCCTCTTTGGCTACTCGGAATGACAGCATGCCTCCCTTTCCTGGGTAAAGCACATCTAGAATTTCAGGCTGCTGCTTTAGAAAGTCAGCTAATTCCTTCGCATTTGCTTCGTGCTGACGCATTCTCAGCGCCAATGTTTTCATTCCTCTCATTAAAAGCCATGAGTCAAATGGAGATAAAACCGCTCCGATGGCGTTTTGATGCTGGAACATGTCTTCCGATAGCTGCTCCCCATTTGTGACGACAAGTCCGGCAAGAACATCATTATGTCCGCCTAAATATTTGGTTGCACTATGAATGACAATGTCTGCTCCGAGTGTAATCGGTTTTTGCAAGACGGGCGTATAAAAGGTGTTATCCACAATGACCAATGCACCGTGATCTTTTGCGATTTTCGCAACCTTTTGAATATCCGCTTCCTGCATGAGTGGGTTTGTTGGCGTTTCAATAAAGACGGCTTTTGTATTTGGCGTCATTTTAGAGCGTAAACAGTCTTCATCTGAAAAATCATCATAAACAAAGCGCAGTCCGTACTTTTTCCATTCGTTTTCAAATAGACGGTATGTACCGCCATATAAATCTGATGAAACAATGAGTTCATCCCCGCTCTCAAACAGCGCCATGATCGTTTGGATGGCAGCCATTCCCGAACTGAAGGCAAAACCGGCCGTTCCTTCTTCGAGTGAAGCAATCGCATCTTCTACAAGCTGCCTTGTTGGGTTTTTCGTCCGAATATAATCAAATCCTGTTGATTCCCCAATGCCTCTATGTCTGTAAGCTGTTGAAAGATAAACGGGAGGACTGACAGTACCAGTCACCTCTTCGCTGCGGTTTCCAATTTGCGCTAACTTCGTTTCCACATGTTCTGTCATTTGACACCATCCTAAGTAAAAATCTAATTTCAAAACAGAAAAACCCCTTCTTCATAAGAAGAAGGGGTTTAATCGCTTCCTCTTATCTTCCAAGCAGAAAAGCTGCTTGCTGGATTTAGCACCTTGGTACATCACATGAAGTGATGCATACCGGTTGCTGAGGTTTCAAAGGGCCAGTCCCTCCACCTCTCACGATAAGAATGTGTTGTCTGTCTGTTCTAATTCTTAATACTGTAACGCATTAAACCTCATTTTTCAAGGGGAAATGTAACGATTAATTAAAATTTTCTGTATTTTGCAGCAGATTGGATGCCAGCCAATTTGATTGCATGTTAGCATATAGGAACAACGCTGTTTTTCGTGTTACAATGAATGGAAACGTTTCACTTATGATGAATTTGGTTAGCTGGAGGAATGGATTATGGTGAAGAAAACAGGCATCATTCAAGAAGAAACCTTACAGTCAAAAGAACTTGGGGCAGATATGACCATTTTGATTTATTTACCAGTCAATTACTCCCCCCTTTATACATATCATGTCATCATTGCACAAGATGGTCATGATTATTTCCGCTTAGGTAAAATAGGCAGACAAGCGGAAGAATTAATGCAAAACAAAGAAATGGAACGCTCGATTATCATTGGTGTCCCATATGAAAATGTGACTGAAAGGCGAAATACGTATCATCCAGACGGACCAAAGTTCGAGGCGTATAAACGCTTTTTGGCAAATGAACTCGTTCCGTATATTGATGAACACTATCCAACGTATCAAGTTGGATCAGGTCGTACATTTATTGGTGATTCATTAGGTGCTACGATCTCACTTATGACAGCCATTGATTATCCTTCGTTATTTGGCGGACTGATTTTGCAGTCTCCTTACGTGGATGAGTCGGTTCTGCAAGCAGTCAAACAGTCATCATCCCTTGCTCATTATGCCATTATCCATCAAATCGGGTTAGAAGAAACAGCTGTGAAAACGACAGATGGGCAAGTGCTTGACTTTATTCAGCCGAACGAAGAATTAAAGGTCCTTTTGGAGAAGTCCGGTGCGGATTATTTATTTGAGACATTCGAAGGCGATCATAAATGGACGTTTTGGCAGCCGCTCATTTCACCTTCGTTAAAAAGAATGCTCCCATATTCGTTAATCAACTGAATTTTGTTATAATAAAAAATAATAAATACTTTCTTAATCAGGAGGGAACATGATGAAATACGGAGTTGTTTTATTTCCATCAAAAAAATTGCAAGACATTGCGAACTCTTATCGGAAACGTTATGATCCGAACTATGCACTCATACCACCTCATTTAACATTAA
Source organism: Bacillus sp. 005/A4HT-01/001 (assembly GCF_004634445.1). Lineage (NCBI taxonomy): Bacteria > Bacillati > Bacillota > Bacilli > Caryophanales > Bacillaceae > Bacillus > Bacillus sp. 005/A4HT-01/001. The sequence continues at coordinate 165,271 of NZ_SEIZ01000003.1, read as the reverse complement.
GAACACCCTTTGAATTAACGGATCTAGAAGCAGCTGAGGTCGTCTCCACCTTGCGAGAGTATGCAAAAAATGCTTCTCCTATTACGTTACGTATTAAAAAATTCAGTTCATTCGCTCCTGTAAACAACGTGATTTATATGAAAGTAGAACCGAACGAAGAATTAATGGCTCTCAATGAGAAGTTGTACACTGATCCGCTTGCTGGTACACCTGAATATGCATTTGTTCCGCATGTGACAGTGGCTCAAAAGTTATCCGACGATGAGCATTCAGACGTTCTAGGCACATTGAAGCTGAGAAAAATTGACCACGAGGAAACGGTTGACCGCTTCCATCTTTTATATCAATTAGAGAACGGTTCTTGGACCGTTTATGAAACATTTATCTTAGGAGAAGAGGGTTAAAGACATTTGAATACAGTCATCGTAAAAGAACAAACACAACGAGAAGATGCTTATTATGTTCGAAAAGAAGTTTTCGTAAAAGAACAAGAAGTCCCGTTAGAGATCGAAATTGATGAACTTGAGGACGAAGCCATTCACTTTGTCATTTATAATGATGACAACAAACCACAAGCTGCTGCTAGACTGCGCATAATTGAAGGTCATAAAGCAAAGCTTGAACGAATTTGTGTATTAAAAGAGGCGCGCTCTTTCGGTCTTGGCCACCAGCTTTTAGAAGCACTTGAGTCTGAAGCGATGGCAAACGGAGCGAAAGAAGCTGTCATGCATGCACAAGTCCAAGCTCTTCCTTTCTACGAAAAGAAAGGCTACAAAGCCGTTTCAGAACCGTTTGAAGAAGCAGGGATTACACATGTCAAAATGACAAAAACACTATCCGTTTAACGACAATAAAAAGCCAGGGCATCATGGATGCTCTGGCTTTTTATTGATTCCATCTCGTTCGCTCAGGAAGAAAGCGCAGTCATTTAGACGTAAGTATTGATATGAACGCCCTTGCCTTCTTCCATAAACATATCTCGTACAAAGCGTTCCCGCTTTTTTTGCTGTACTTTCGTTTCCGCTTCTGTCACTAAGTCCTCTTTTTTCTCCAGCTCTCTGTATACCTTGTCATGAAAGGTGCGGGTGACCTTCGTCACTTTCGCATAGTCTTCTTTATCCTGAGGAGCAGGACGATTGATATATTGAAAATACAGATCCGGCTGAATCGGGGCTATATATCCCATCAAGAACGCCTCCTTTGCTTCTCTTCTACTCTACTATTCCCTAATTATGACTGTTTGAAACACGCCTCATTTGATATGATTAGATGTGTTTCTTTTTAACATTGATTGACTATTGGAGGACTAGCTTTGAAATGCGCACGACGACATGATCGAACGATCTCATTACATACATATTCGAGAGAACACTATCAATTCCTCCATGATGAGGGGAAAAAAGGGCATTTATCTTGCCCATATTGCGGACAACCCGTCTTTTTTAGATTAAATATACATGAAGAACCTGCCTTTATCCATAAGCCAATATCTCAGCAAGAGATTTGCGAAAAAAGAGAACAACAAGAGGAAAAGAAACCGGCTGAACGAGAGGAAGAGGCATCCTACAAAGAACTTGGCGGCTTTCGCTTTCCAACCGGCAAACAGATCATCTCACAAACAGAAGAATCGGATGACTGGCAGGAACCACGATCCATTCAATTTGGCGAAACCTTTCATTTAGAAAAGAATGAAGAAGTGCATACCATTGACCTCTTTCCACACATCACCTTCAGCGCACCGCAGCTTCAAGCTGTCACACACAAAGACGGTCCGATGCTTGTGCTGGCTGGCGCCGGCAGCGGGAAAACAAGGGTACTGACAGCAAGAGCTGCTTATCTGATGTCGCACCATCAAATCCCTGCTCACCATATCCTGCTCGTGACCTTCACCACAAAAGCAAGCAGTGAAATGAAAGAAAGACTGCGTATGCAGTATCAGCTTCATCCATCACAGGCGAGCCAAGTTGTGACAGGTACATTCCACAGTTTATTTTATAAAATGCTGCTTCACGATAATCGGGGCAAATGGAACGGACAGCATTTGATTAAATTCGACTGGCAAAAAGAGCAGTATATTCGCAAAGCGATCATGAATGAAGGACTTGATGAAAAAGACTATCCAACCGATCAAGTGCTGCAATCAATCGGCTATTGGAAAAATGCTTTTTTACCAAACGAACTTCCTGAGCTGAAAGATGAAAAGGAAAAGCAAATGTGGACAATCTATCAGTCATACGAGCAGCAAAAGCGTGAAAACCAACAATTTGACTTTGATGACATGGCGATTGCCTGTTTACACATGCTGAATAAGCAGCCTGAATTGCTCAAACAATATCAAGAACGATTCAAGTATATTTTAGTAGATGAATTTCAAGATATTAATCCCGTACAATATCAATTAATCCAGCTTTTAGCTGGAGAATCCGAGCAGCTATTTTGTGTAGGCGATGATGATCAAGCCATCTATGCATTTAGAGGAAGCAATCCTGCTTTTATTCTTGACTTCAAACAGGACTATCCTTCGGCCGAGATCGTCCATTTACATGCAAATTACCGCTCTCATCATACGATTGTCGCAAGTGCTGACGCCATTATTAAGAAGAACCAGCATCGTTACGAGAAAACGTTAAAAGCCGTTCGCGTGGAGAAAATTCCGCCGACTCTTTTTTATCCATATGACGAGGAAGAGGAAGCGACCATGATCGTAGCAGATATTCAGGAGAAAATTAAAAACGGTGCAAAACCGAATGACTTTTGCGTGCTGTTTAGAACGAATACAGGAGGCCGAGCGATTTATGAACGTCTTCATCAATCGGCGATTCCGTATCAAACCGATGCTGGCGTAAAAGCCTTTTATAGCAGAAGAATTGTTCGGGTGCTGCTCGCTTTTCTTTCGCTCAGTCAGGATGCAGATGATGTCGCCGCAATGAAGCTGCTGCTGCCCGTTTTCTTTTTAAAGCAGCAAACACTGAATACCATGAAGGCGCTGACCATTACGGAAGATTGTTCTATGGTAGAGGCACTTGGAAAGCTAACAGACATTCAGCCGTTTCAGCGCAAAAAACTACAATCGATCGTTCCCCTGTTTCGAACGTTAAAATCGTTAAAGCCATCTGAAGCTGTAGCGTTTATTGAACAAAGGATGGGACTTGGTGATTATTTAAAAAAACGCGTGAATGATACGAATGTGCTTGAAAAAGGAACAGATGATGTACGAGATGTGAAAACAGCGGCGAAACGTTTTGAAACGATTGAAGCCTTCCTCGCTCATGCCGAACATATGAAATCTGCTGAAAAGGAAAAATCAGATGAACCAGGCGTTCAGCTCATGACGATCCACCGTGCGAAGGGACTAGAATTCCAAACAGTGTACATCACGAGCGTGGTTGATGGGGCGCTCCCTCATGACTTTGCACTTGATGAGCTGAGAAGCGGTGATGAAGAAGCCATCGAAGAGGAGCGGCGCTTATTATACGTTGCCATGACGAGAGCAGAACAATCCCTTTATCTATCCGTTCCATCATATAGAAGAGGAAAAACGGCTCACCGCTCCCGCTTTTTGTACCCTCTTTTAAAGAAAAATCGTGAATTATTCACACAAAAACAACAGGCCCCCCTTTAAATGGAGAGCCTGTTGTTTATTTTTTGTTGTTCATCATTTTAGCGATTGTATTAAAATCAAGCTTTTCTTTTCCACTTGTAATCGATTGAACGATTTTGTCTTCCATTTCTTTAGGTACACGTTTGTTTGCAAGCTGCGCCACTTTTTTAATGACACCTCGTACGGTATTCTCATCTTTAAAGTTCGCGTTTTGCAAAGAACCTGCAAGCTTAAAGACATCATTCATATTTACACCTGTTTTATTTTCCACACTTTTAAAGAACTTATTATCCATTCCTTTGCCTCCTCTTTGTGGAGTAATCACCTTACTATATGAAAATAGGCGAGATATGTGCCTATCCTGCTGCCTTGTTAGCAAAGAGAAAGGAAAGCAAAAGGCTTCCCTATTGCTTCCCTCACCTTCTTACTGTTTAGTTAAAGAAAGAAGCACCAACGATGATTAGAAGGATGAAAAGCACGACGACAAGAACAAAAGTTGAACCATAACCGCCGCCGTAGCCGCCACCATAACCTCCGCAATAACCGCCACCGTAACCGTAACAACTCATATTTAAGCACCTCCTCTTCTCCCTTACAAAATATGAAAAATACATGAAATGGTTTGGACGATCACATAAAAAAGTGCGGAATTTTTATTTCTGCTGTTTAAAGACGTAATCTGCCTCTCCATGACGGATCATGAATGCTTCTGTTTCTTTCGCAAAAGTATCCATTTTCTCGCCAAATGCTTTTAAGTGCTCTTCAAGATCCTTCGCTTTATTCGCTAGATCCATTTCAGCTTTTTCGTGCGCTTGCTCTTTCCCATCATGGGGTTTAGTGAACAAGGAACCGATTAATTGTTCGAATGCATCCATTCTGGTCACCCCTTCTCTCTTACATATGCATCACCCAAAAAAAGGGCAACAAAAAAACCGGATAAATCCGGCTTTTGTTTTTCCCTATTGAGGTTTCTTTTTCTTCCCGCAGCCGCAGCCCGTCTTCTTGATTTTCTTCGTATATACAGATTGTTGATTTGACTGCGCTGGATACCCTTGAAGCATATGTGACGGTGTTTCAGTTGGTTTCATCGCAACCCTTCCTTTCCTATTCCATGTTAGTATATGCATTTTCTTTAAGCGTGTCTGATCAGAATGCCTGTTTATTTCACAAGCTTCGACACGACTGCTTCAATCAAGCCTGCTGCGGCGGCAATCGCTAATAGTAAATTAAGCCACATGCTGATGACAGGAAAAAATATGTATATCAGTAGTAAAGCAGCAGTGCACCACATACCCGTACACCAATAACAGCTTAACAGCTCTCCTATCCAAGATCGCAGTCCCTTCCCCTTAATGACGATATAGGTCTCGACTTCACCTTGTTCGTTTACCTCTTCTTGCTCTTCATGAAATAGACGGCGAAAGGGGGCTGTAATCGTATCAAACACGATCAATCTCGTCAGCCTAAAGGATGCGAGGGCAAATATAGCAAATGACAAAGCGCCGCTCATGGAACCTCCACCTCCTTCATTCTTCTTTTTCCGTCCTTTCTTTATATATGCAAAAAGAAAGACCGCCATGATGAATCGAGTGGAAATAAAATTGGGTTGTACTTTTTCATGCTTTCCGATTCCACCTTGAGCCTCTGCTGCATTAAATAATGTATAGATAAGAAAGGAGTGAAAGTATTGTCTATTGAAGAAAGTGCTGATTTATTATACACACAACTGTTAAACGAATTAATCAGCAATTATGATGATTTCATCGAGATCAAGGATTCCGAAAATGTCACGATTCATAAAACAGATGTAACAGCCGCACTCTCCCTTCAAGCGACCGTAACGACAATCATTACTCTTTTAATTCAAATTCTTGTACCAGATGATGAATTGGCTGCAGACATCACAGAACAGCTTTTAGCTGCACAACAAGTGACAGTTCAAAAGAAAACAGTGATTCAAATCATCAATTGTTATAACGTCACGATTACATTATCTGATGCATCCATTATGAACTCCGTACAAATTCTCACTCAAACACTGAATGTACTTTTAGTTGAAGCCGGCATTCTTTGACCCTTTCTTTTTCTAACATCATGTATGAAAGAGGTGAAATAATCGTGGCTGAAGAGAACGAAAAAAAGGAGTTTCAAATCAACACTGATGTTGATCCATTAACAAGCCTTCTTGTGAGTGATATTTTAAACAAAAATAATGTCACAGATGATCAGAAAGCAAACCTTTCAGAAGATCAAAGAAGGATGATTTTGAAGCTGGTTCAGGATTTACAAAAGAAAGCAGATGATTTCGTACAGCAGCAGCAGGAGAAAAAGCGTCAGGCAGAGGCAGCAAAACATGCAGAAGAGGTCGAGCCTGAACCACAAGTGCGCCCTAAACGAAATTCACTTCGAGATCGTATCCAGCAGCGCCGTCAAGCGCAGCAAAATAACGATTAAATAAAAATGGGTTGCCTGCTAGGATAAATGCCCGAGACAAAACCAATCATTCCAGCATTTAATAAAGTAAACGGAAGGAGGAAAAGAAATGGATTCTAAACCATACTCTTGGGTCGCTCTAGATCGTAACTGTACACACCACGGCGATTACCATCATAACTACGAAAGAAAAGCAGTCTGTGACGGCAACTATTATGATGATGAAGATGTTTTACAAGACTTTGATCAAGTGAGTGTGACAAAGCAGACATCTGAGGAAGTCATTATCGTTAGAGATTCTTGTGACATTAACGTCTCTTCTGTTGATGCACAGGTTGCAGCATCTATCCAAGCAGCTGTTCAAACAGCGATCATCACCATTACAAACATCTCAATCGCTGATGGTGACCTAGCTGACCGCGTCACGCAAGATCTCTTACAAGCAGCTAGCCATAAACAAACAAATCGCCAGAAACTTGTTATCGAAAACTCTAGAAACGTTACAGTCTCTACAATCGATGCGGACATCTCTATTGCCATCCAAACGCTTACACAGACACTTGTTGCGACGATCGTTGCAATTGGTATCCTCTAATGTACAAAAGCAGAGCGAAAAGCTCTGCTTTTCCTTTTTCTAAAAATACAACAAAGATAAATAGTCATTTACCCACACCAACTAGAGGGCGCATACATATGTTGTTAAGGACTAAAGTCAAATACCTTGTTAAAGGAGCTGAAATCCATGAGCTGCGGAAAACACCATGGCCGACATGATGAAAACTGTGTATGCGATGCGGTTGATAAGATTTTAGCAGAGCAGGAAGCTGTAGAAGATAAATGTCCTACGAGCTGCTACAGTAATTTATTAAGCCCGACAGTTTCTGGAAAAGATACGATTCCGTTTTTACTTTTTGATAAAAAGGGCGGATTGTTCTCTACTTTCGGAAACATTGGAGGATTTGTTGACGATTGCCAATGCTTCGAATCCATTTTCTTCCGGGTTGAAAAATTGCATGACTGCTGTGCCACATTATCTGTATTAAGACCTGTTGATGTACACGGACATACGCTAAGCGTTTGTCACCCTTGCGATCCTGACTTCTTTGGTTTAGAAAAAGCGGACTTTTGTATCGAAGTTGATTTGAACTGTTTCTGCGCGATCCAATGTTTAAATCCAGAACTTGTCGACAGAGTCATGCCGGCAAAAGATAAAAAGCATCATCACCACGGCTAAACCAATCGCCCGCTCATCTAACTTGTCATAAGTCAAAGCATCCCCTTCCTCACGAATGACAACCAATCATGCGGAGCAGTCAGCAAAAGGCGGCCGCTTCCGCATTGATTGACATTAGATGCATCAACCGGCGAGACACGTAATAAAGCTTATAGATGATGATGACAGTGCTCAAACACTCAAACAAATTTCCTTGTATAGGAGGGTTGAATATGAGCCGCAAACATTCATGGAACTGTGTAGCAGAGGCTGTTGAAAACATAAACGACTTACAAAATGCCGTCGAAGAGGATTGCCCGACCAGCTGTTACAGCAATCTCCTTTCTCCATCACATTCATTAGGTGACACTGTCCCGTTTGTTCTATTTACCTCAAAATCAAAACCATTCGTCGCATTCGGAAACGTCGGAGAAGTAGATGCTGGCCCTTGCTTCAGCACTGCATTTTTCAGAGTCGAACACATCTCTGATCACTGCGCAACACTCAGCTTGCTTATTGCATTTGACAAAGATCGTCATATTTTAGATTTTACAGATAAAGATTCCGTATGTGATGTGTTCCGTTTAGAAAAATCAAAGTATTGCATTGAAGTAGACCTTGACTGCTTCTGCGCAATAGAGTGCTTAAATCCAAGACTCATCAACCGTAGCTGCTAACAAAAAAAGTCCCGTTATGGGACTTTTTTTATGTTCATTAAAAACCAAGTGGATGAATAGAAGAAATATCACCAATTGCTAATTCCACTGGATTACCGCCGCCTGCCGTGCGGATGACCACCATATTGTCTTTTCTCTCCATGATGATTCCTCTATATGTTTTTCCATCGGCTTCAATGAGGCAAAGCGCTCTCGGCATATTATGCGGCAGACTTGTAAGAAAATCGACTTTCTCCTCGATATTCATTTGGCTTAACGGCTTCTTCACTCGTTTTCTTCTTGGTTCTTCTTTTGTTTCATGAAATACGCCTTCTGGCTGTTTTTCTTGTTCTTGTACTGGCTCTCGATTTTGTGAATCATCTTTTTCTTGATTGATCTCCCGCTCTTGCTGTAGTGCAGGCGGCTCTTCTTTTTTCTGCTTTACTTCCTGTGATACAGGTTCTTGCACGCTCTCGTCGATTGCATCCTCTTTGGCGCTTTTATTGGTTTCTGAAGGTTTTTCTGACTTCTTTCGCTTTCTCACAATATTTTGCATGGCCGGCGCTGATTCATCATAGCTCGGCTGAACAATATACATAAGCGGCTTTTGATTCTCATCACCTTTATTTGACATACTGATCCCTCCCGAATGATTCATTCCTTATATATATGAGAGGACACCCCAAATCAGAAGAAAAATAAAAAACAGCATACCAGTGATTGGTATGCTGCAAATCAATTATTCGTTTAGCGGGCAATGATATGGAAGCCAGAATCAACATGAAGATTCTCACCTGTCATGCCGCGCGATAAATCACTGAATAAGAATAGTGCTGTATCGCCAACTTCTTCAGGAGTCGTTGTACGGCGAAGCGGTGCACGCTCTTCAATATCCTTCAGGATCGTATTAAAGCCGCTGATTCCTTTTGCAGATAACGTACGAATTGGACCAGCAGAAATGCTGTTCACACGGATGCCTTCCGCTCCAAGATCAGCTGCTAAGTATTTCACACTTGCTTCAAGGGCTGCTTTTGCTACACCCATGACATTGTAGTTAGAGACAACGCGCTCTCCGCCTAGGTAAGTAAGTGTGACAATGCTTCCGCCTTCTGTCATGAGCGGACGTGCTGCTTTTGCTACAGCTGTTAGTGAATAGGCACTAATGTTGTGCGCTAAAAGGAAACCTTCACGGTTCGTGTTCAAATATTCACCGACAAGCTCTTCTTTGTTCGCAAATGCAATCGCATGTGCAACACCATGGATGACTTGTACTTTTTCTTTAATCGTTGCAAAACATTTTTCGATTTCTTCATCACTTGTCACATCACAAGGAAGAATAATGGAATCATCACGCTCTAGCGTGCTTGCTAGTTCTTTTACTGATTCTGCAAGACGATCTCCAACATAAGTAAAAATCAAACGAGCTCCTGCTTCGTGAAGTGAACGAGCGATCCCCCAAGCGATGCTTCGTTTATTGGCAACACCCATCACCACAATATTACGGCCTTCTAAAGAAAAGTTCATATGTATTAAAGCCTCCTATTTTTTCAAGACATAGTATTAGTACCTGATCATAATCTTATCACATATCATGAGATATTGACAATTTCCGTTGAAAGAAAGTTTTTATTTCAGAAAAAGACCGTCCTCACAAGTGAAGACAGTCTTCTTTTTATGCTTTGACTCTGTTTTGCTGATAAGCAAAGTGGTTAGTCGGTCCGTGCCCAGCGCCAATATTCAGAGGAAATTTGATCGCCTCATGGACAAAGGTTTCTGCCGTTTCAAAGGCTTCCTTCATGGAACGACCTTTTGCTATTTCTGCCGTTAATGCCGCTGCAAATGTACAGCCTGTTCCGTGTGTATGTGGTGTATCAATATGTTCATTACTGAGTTCAAAAAAGCTTTTTCCATCGTACAAAAGGTCTGTAATGAGGCCGCCTGAAGGACTATGACCTCCTTTGATCACAACATAGCACGTGCCAAGCTCATAAAGTCGTTCTGCTGCTCTATGGCGATCTTCTTTTGTCTGAATGCGCATGCCTGTCAGCACTTCTGCCTCAGGGAGATTCGGTGTGACTGCATAACTGACAGGCAGTAACTGTGTTTTCATAGCAGAGACCGCATCTTCATTTAATAAAGAGGCGCCCCCTTTGGCAATCATGACTGGATCGACAATTAGTTTCAAGTCATATTGCTTCGTTTTTTCAGCAACGACACTGATCATTTCAGCACTCCACAGCATCCCTGTTTTAGCGGCATCTGGCAACAAGTCTTCTGCTACTGCATCAATTTGACTTTCGAGTGCCTCGATAGACAGAGGATAAATACCGTGAACGCCAAGTGTGTTTTGCGCTGTAATGGCCGTAATGGCGGACATTCCGTACACACCAAGCTCCTGAAAGGTTTTCAAGTCTGCTTGAATACCTGCTCCACCGCCAGAATCAGTACCTGCGATGGTTAATGCTTTTTTAATCGTCATGTCATCTCACCCTCTCATTAGCCAATCCATTGATGATAAATCGTTCTCGCTTTCGCAATATCATTTGTCCCATGGACAAGCGCTCTGCCATCTTTGAATAAAACAAGCTTGTACTCATCCTTCTGACACGAAAGCAAATAAGGATTTTCCAGCACATCCATTCCTGCTTTCTTTAGCTGACGGGCTACTTCATGCAGCGCTGGGGGTGCCCCTAGTGCACTGCGAATTTGTACAGTATTTCGTCCACATAATACATCTGCTTTTGCTCTTTGATCATATGAGAGAAATGGATATGTCTTAAGACCGCAGCTTGGACATTTTTTCTTTTTTAAAGACGTAACGGATCGAATATCAGATCGCTCGTTTGTCCATAAATCAAACGATCTTAATACCGGCGTGATTTGGTGTCCTGTTAAAAGCTTCAGTGCATCCGCCACTTGATAGGCCGCAACCTGCTGCACAACTGGACTAATAATTCCTGCTGTATCACATGTCATGCCTTGTGCAGGTAAATGCTCAAGTAGGCAGTGTAAACATGGTGTTTCACCAGGAATCACTGTGAATTGAATACCATAGCTTGCTACACAGGCCCCATAAAGGAACGGAATTTGATGTTTGACGGCCGCATCGTTCGCAATCATTCTCACCTCAAAATTATCCGCTGCATCCACGATGATGGATGCCCCGCTGACGTACTCATCAATATTTTGAGCGGTCACGTCAATGACGATTCCTCTCACGTGAACGTCACTGTTCACCTGCTTGAGTCTTTTCTCAGCAGCCACAGCCTTTGGCAGCCGATCAAGAACATCTTGCTCTGTGTAAAGCTGCTGACGCTGCAGGTTGCTCCATTCAATATAATCTCTATCCAAAATGGTGACAGATCCTACGCCGGCACGGACGAGCATTTCAGCACTCGCTGTTCCAAGTGCCCCAGCCCCAATAATGACGGCATTTGAGGCATTTAGCCGTTTTTGTCCTTCTGTACCGATCGGCCTAAAAAGCTCTTGGCGTGAATAACGTGTGCTCAAAATGCTGGCATTCCTTCTTGCGGACTGCTGGCTGTTCCATAGTTTTTGAGTGGAATACGGCCTGCCTCGAAACCGAGTCTTCCAGATTCAATCGCCAGCTTCATCGCTTTAGCCATTTTCACAGGGTCCTTTGCGCCAGACACGGCTGTATTCAGTAATACAGCATCAGCGCCCAATTCCATCGCAAAAGCAGCATCCTTCGGCGAACCTACACCCGCATCAATAATAACTGGCACCTTTGCCTGTTCGATAATAAACGATAGATTCAGAGGGTTTAAAAGCCCTTGACCTGAACCGATTGGAGAAGCACCTGGCATAATGGCTTGAACACCAAGTTCTTCTAATTTTCTTGCCAGCACCACATCATCTGACGTATATGGCAACACGATAAAGCCTTCTTCTAATAGCATTTCAGATGCTTTTAACGTTTCGACTGGATCTGGCAGAAGAGACCTTGAACAGCCAATGACTTCTACTTTGATCATGTCACACAGTCCAGAAGCTTTCGCTAAACGGGCAATCCGCACCGCTTCTTCCGCTGTACTTGCCCCGGCAGTATTTGGCAGCAATGTATAGGCTGATAAATCAAGCTGCTCTAAAAAATTGGGCTGTGATGGTTCAAATATGTTCATTCTTCGCACAGCAAAGGTCAAAATTTCAGCTTCTGATACGTTGACCGCCTCTTTTTGAACTTCAAATGATGGATACTTTCCTGTCCCTAGTAATAGTCTTGATGTAAATGTTTTTCCGCCAATGCGCAGCATGGTGTCATCCTCCTCCTACAAAGTGAACGATTTCAATCGTGTCATTTGGTTGAATTTTTACCTGTTGAAAGGCTTCTTTATCTATAATTTCTTGATTTTTTTCAACGATCACCACTCGGTTTTCAAGTTGATAGGCTGATAGCAGATCAAAAATCGTGCCATTTTCCTTATCGAAATCAACCATTCTTCCATTCAATTGAATTTTCATACGAACAATGCCTCCTTTCGCCCAATACGAAACGCATGAAGCCATTCCTTGTGAACAGACTCGCCCGCTATTAAGCCGCGAATGATTTCCCCCGTAATTGGCGCAAGTAAAATGCCATTTCGGTAATGTCCCGTTGCAAAAAGAATACGCTCGTCTTCTGGATGTTTTCCGATATAGGGGTGCCGGTCGCTTGTCGCTGGCCGAAGACCTGCCCAGCATTGATCAATCGGCATCTCTCGAATAGATGGCATGAGCTGAGATGCTTTGTGAATAACTGCTTCAATACCGCCAAGTGTCGGAACGGCCTGCCAGTCATTCGGTTTCATCGTTGCACCAATCACTAGCTTACCGCTATCCCTTTGAACGATATAACAATGATCATGATAGATGGTGTGTGCAAGCGCTGGACCGTTATTCCAAACAGACACGCATTCTCCTTTTACTGGATAGAGAGAATGTGATAACCCCAGTTCTTCTAAAAAACGGCCCGACCATACACCACTTGCTACAGTCAGATGATCACATGTGAAGATGCCTTTAGCTGTACTGACTGTCAATGTTTCTTTTCCCCTCTTCACATCGATAACAGGGGTAAACTCCTTCACATCCGCTCCGTGCCGAACAGCCGCCTGCCAAAAAGCCCTGCATACCGCATATGGCTCGACATGTACATCATCTTCTATCAATCCTGCTCCTACAATGTCATCTGCAATTTGAGGCATACGTTCTTTTACGCTGCTTGCTTCAAGCCATTCAAATGTGGGCAAATGCTGCATCCGGCAAAGCGCACGCTTTTCTTGTTCTGTAAAAGCCACCTTCATAATCCCGCCCACTGATATCCGAATATCAATGCCCGATTCATGCTGAAGGTCGACTGTTAATTTTTCATATAAAGCCTGACTTTGTCTGCCTACTTGAAAGAAAATATCCTCATCACCTTCTCCTTCAGCATGTGCACCCAGCATGCCAGCAGCCGCACTTGTCGTTTGCTTCCCGATCTCATTTGCCTCAAATAAGACAATCTGCTTTCCTGCTTTTGCAAGGTGATAAGCGATCGACATCCCTATGATTCCACCACCAATGATTGCAACATCATAATGCTTGTTCATAAGGATTCTCCTTTCGCTTTTTAGAAAATGTTTGCGCCATTTTGCGCGGCTGAGGATGAGCAAAAATCCCCGACATGACGGCTATTCCTTTTAACTCAACATGCATCAATTCTGGCAATCGTTCTGGTGTGATTCCACCAATGACAACGACTGGAATGGACAGCTCAGAAGTCATTTCCTCCACAACCTTTATGCCTCTCGCCTGAAGTCCGGGTTTGCATGCGGTATCATACACGTGCCCAAACATGACATACTCTGCCCCGTTCTTCTCTGCTGCTTTGGCTTCTTCTATCGAATGAACCGATACCCCCGCATGGAGGTGAGGAAATTTTTGTCTTAATTCCTTTGGCGAAAAGCTGTGTCCTGGAAGATGAACCCGGTGAATATTGGTCAGCAGCGCAACATCAACTCGGTCATTGATAATCAGCTTTTCTTTCGGAACACCTTCTGCTAGGAGTTGTTTCACGAGGTGAACCAGCTCACCTGCTGCCTTCGATCGTTCACGAATATGAATAAAGTCTACTTCAGACGCAATGTCTTTTACTTGCTTGATGAGCTCCCTGATAGGAAGCGTATCATTTGTCACTGCGTGGAGTTCCATTTGCACCAACCCCATCTAAGCATGCTGTCTGCCACATTTCTTTTTCATACGCCATCTCCCAGAAATGGTATTCGTAATAGCTTGAAATCACGAAATTTTCTTTCATATTAGCCCGCACATGTTCTGGCGCTTTTTCTGCAAGTTCATCAAAACGGTTCACCTGTTCAAAAACAAGCTCTTTAAACCAATCCCCGCCATATGTCAAAATCCATTCTTGATAAATCGGATGGTCAGGTGTTGTTTGTTTCAGTTTTTCTCCTACCTCATAATAAAGCCAGTAGCACGGCAATAATGCGGCTAAAATTTCTTCAAAACGACCGCTTTTCACAGATCGGTACATATGCGAGGTATATGCATACGCAGTTGGAGAAGGTTTAAAGTTTGCCAGCGCTTCATCAGAGATCTGGAGCAGTTCTGTGAACTTTCTATGCAGTGATAGCTCTGCTTCATACGTACCCTGCGCATGATATGCCATTCTGCCTGTCGTATGTAAGTCCTCACTAATGGCAGCTCCATACGACTGTACTTTTGCAAAATGAGTTAAATAGTACGAATCCTGCATCACATAATAAGTGAAACGATCGAGTGAAAGTGTGCCATCACCAATCCCTTTCACAAAAGGGTGTGTAAAGCTCCCATTCCACCATCTAGCTGCTGCTTCTTTACATTCGTTCGAAAATGTCATGTTCCTCTCCTCCTGTTTTTCCATATAAAAAAACCACTTTCCGCGTGGAAAGTGGTTTGGAATTTGTAAAAAGCATAGTCAAACACCGCACCACTTCCCTACGCAGGTATGAACCTGTTCAGGTAATGAGGGTCTAAAAGTCTACACTTTTATCTCAGCCCTTTTAAAGGACTCCCCTAGTGGATCAAACATATATTGTTGTACCTCTATCTTAATCAGGATTTGTTCATCGGTCAAGGGTTCATTGCAACTCTAATTGGGCTCTAAGTCCTGCAACATACTCCCGGGAGCCAGACACAAGCACGCGGTCACCGCTTCTAAGCGTCGTATCCCCATGCGGTACTAAGCTGTCAATTCCTCTAAAAATACGGACAAACACCAAATCGCCGGTAAAAGGAAATTCCCTCAGCATGACATTATGATACCGATGATTGTTCATTTGAATTTGATACAAAGAAGAATCCTCATTTGTTAACAAGCGAATCGCATCAGGTGCTTCAATCAATGCCCTCAGCACCGTTTTAGATGATAAGAAGTTAGAAAAGGTATCGATCCCTGCTTCCTTTAATGTCAGCTCGGCTTCCGCTTTGTTAACACTTGCAATGACTTGTTTAGACCCTTCTTCTTTTGCAAATAAAGCAATTTCCTTATTTTTCGTTTCACTGCCTGTAGCCACAACGAGCACATCCTCTTGCCCAATGCCAGCCTGCCTTAGCGTATCATCGTCATATTGTTCAATCGCTTCAACTTCAAAGATGGAGTCAGCAAGCAAGGCTTCTTTATTTTCCTGAAAGACGTGTAAAATACGGATGTCATATTCATCCTGATGCAAATCAAGCGTCACAGGTAACGTCAGCTGATTCGCTCCAATAAACGTCACACGCTTTTTATGATTGGTTTCACGTTCTTGTTTAAATAACGCCTTAAACCAAACAGGCGTTAAAATACTCGTGAGCACAGCGACTAAAATAAGTGCTCCTGACATTTTATGATCAATGACACCAAGCCGCTCACCAATCGTTGCAGCAGCAATGACAAGGGATAACGTCGAGGTTAATAAAAAACCAGAACCAATGACTTTTTTCATGTCATACCATTTTTTTAAATAAAGAATCGGAACGAGTTTACTAAGCAATAATGCGATAAACAGCAGCGGAATCATGATCATGATGGTTGGATCTTTAAAGAGTGACCATATATTCAGGTCCACACCGACCATCACAAAAAAGATCGGAATTAAAAAGCCATAGCCAAACGAGTCCAGCTGCTGTACGAGCTCTTTATTAGGCGAAAGAAGAGACACAAGCACACCTGCTAAAAAAGCCCCAAGAATATTTTCAGCACCGAGTGATTCAGATAAGGCAACTAAGACTATAATGAGAGTAAAGATGGCTCTTGTCCCAATTTGCACCGTTCCTTTTGACATGGACTGAAAAATGGACTTTGTCTTAAATACTCGGCCAAATAAATAAAGAAGAATACCTGCCGCAAATAATAATAAGAGCAACCACATGTTCCCTGTTCCATCGCCATAAATGGAGGAAAACACAGCAAGTAAAATCATTGTCACCAAATCAGCAATGACGGCTACAAGCAAAATGATTTGACCAATATTCGTTTGCATCAACTTTTCCTCTTTTAAGGTAGGAACTACCACACCCAATGAGATGGTGGAAATAATAAGCGTCATTAAAAAGGCATTTTGAATAAATCCTGCAAGGACAAACGCATAAGACAGGATAAAGGACATACAAAATACGCCAACAAAAATAATGGTCGCTGTTTTAAATGTATTCGGTTCTTTTAAACCATTTGGCAGTTCTCGCGCTTTCTTCTTTGATTCAAAAGAAGAAAAATCTATTTCAAGTCCACTTAAAAACATAAGAAAAATAAAACCTAGCATGGATAACGTATCTAGCCATGCGTCGTGTTCAACAACTAGTTGAAGACCGCTTTTTCCAATGATGAGCCCCATGATGATTTCAGCGACAACGACCGGGATGGTCAGCTTAAATCGGTGCAATAAAATGGGGGTGAAAAAGGCTACAATAATAACGACAACGAGTGATGAAACAGATGTATGCTCCATTGGCTAAATCCTCCTAACATTCATGTTTAATTTTTAAGTTTTACGTTAAAGCATTGATTCTAACAATTGCCCAAATGAAATGAAAGCCATTCGTTATATTTTCTAAAATTCAAACTTCTTTATATCCGATAAATGGATGAAAAAATCAGGAGGAACCTTTATGAAATTCGATATCATCGGCGATATCCACGGCTGCTACGAAGAGCTGCTTACCCTCATACACAAACTAGGATACGAACTCAAACACGGACTACCTGTCCACCCTGATAAGAGAACACTGGCCCTTGTTGGTGATTTAACAGACCGCGGCCCTCGATCAGTTGCCGTGATGCAATTTGTCATACACGCCTATTCTAAGGGCGCCATCCGCTATGTGCCTGGCAACCATTGTTTTAAGTTGTATCGCTATTTGAAAGGAAATCCCGTAAAATTACTGCACGGCATTGAAACAACGGTAAACGAAATCAAAAAACTGCCGCATGATGAACAAACCATTTTATCACGTGAATTTAAACATTTATTTGAAAAGGCACCGCTTTATGATGTACTGATTCCGAATGAACTGATCATTGCACACGCAGCAATGAAGGAAAAGGATATTGGCAAAAAACCGAACAAACAGATGAGGTCTTATCTATTATTTGGAGCAGTCACCGGAGAAACATGGCCAGACGGTCGACCTGTCAGGAAGGACTGGGCAAAGGAATATCACGGAAAACCATGGATTGTGTACGGGCATACACCCGTAAAAGAACCAAGATTTATCGGTAGAACGGTTAACATTGATACAGGCTGCGTCTTTGGCCACAAGCTCTCTGCCCTTAGATATCCAGAGCTTGAGACAGTATCTGTTCCTTCATCTATGCCATATGATGATTCAAGATTTCAGCATTTCACGCAATAAAAAACCCGGTCCACCATGACAGGTGACCGGGTTTACTTGTTTACTGAAGCAATAATGTCATATCATCCGGCAAAGGAGCCGAAAAGGTCATGGACTCCCCTGTTATCGGATGCGGAAAAACAAGGGTTTCACTATGAAGTGCCTGCCTGCCTATTCTCTCGCTTGTTCCACCATATAGCGTATCTCCAACAAGCGGATGACCTAGGAATTGCATGTGAACACGAATTTGATGAGTTCTTCCCGTTTCAAGGGTAAGGGACACATCAGACATATCTAAATGAGTATGTACCGCCCGCACCGTATAATGTGTTACGGCTTCCTGACCAGATTCATCCACCATTCGTTCAATAATGCTGTCCCCTTTTCGAGCAATTTTTGCTCTAATTGTTCCTTCCTTTTGCGTGATCATGCCATGTGTCATGGCTCTATATGTTCGCTTGACTTCCCCTTTTTTCTGCGCCTTTGATAAAAGGCTGTGTGCAAAGCGATGTTTAGCGACTAACATGACACCAGAAGTATCACGATCAAGACGGCTCACCAAGTGGACAGTCAGTCGAACAGACTGCTTAGCATAATGGTGAAGCAGTCCATTTGCAATACTATGCTCAGGGTGCTCTCGAGAAGGAATCGATGGGATATACGGCTTTTTATTCAGCACAAGCACGTGCTCGTCCTCAAATAAAATATCAAGCGGAATGGCCGCAGGTTTTAGCCCTTCACTCACTTTTTCCTCGGGAAATAAAATGGTGAGCCTGTCTCCCTCGCGTAGCTCATATCTCACGGTCACATGCTCTCCATTAATCAGAAGGTCACCGCCATCAAATTTAATATCTGTCAGCATTCGTTTTGAAATGCCAAGTTCGATTAAGTAGTTCTTCAGCAGCCTGCCTTCTTCTTTGTCTGATATGGTTTTGTTTATCTTAAAGTATTCCAGCGAGAACAACCTCTTTCTTATTCTCCTTTGCCGATAAAGGAATCTTGCACCCTTTTCCAAAACGGAAATGGTCTAAATCGGGCAAACCGGACATTCTCGTCTGCCACTCGGCATTGAATGGATTTCACATCTTTATGCAGCAGCGACAAATGATCTATCGTCACCTGAAAATCCACATCATTAATCGGTTTGATCACACACGTATGGTGGTCCGGCAAAATGAGCGGCGAACCGACCGTTCTAAACACTCTGTTGTTGATTGAAGCCATTTCTGCCAGCTGGATCGCCCTAATGGATGGGTGAATAATAGCCCCGCCAAGTGCCTTATTATAGGCTGTACTGCCAGATGGTGTAGACAAACAAAGACCATCTCCTCTGAATGTTTCAAAAAGCTGACCCCTAATCTCAACATCTGCCACAAGTGTACCTTCCATACTTTTAATCGTACATTCATTCATTGCTAAATATTTTTCTTCCCGGCCCCCATCGTTGTACCTGACGATGACTTCAAGAATCGGATATTCCACAATATGATAAGGCGTTTTGGCAATGGCTAACACAAGCTTTTCAATTTCACTCGGGACCCAGTCCGCATAAAAACCAAGATGGCCTGTATGTACGCCGACAAAAGCGGTTTCGTTTAGACGGTTACTATACCGGTGAAAAGCGTATAAAAGGGTTCCGTCTCCGCCAACTGTAATGACGAGATCGGGTTCCTCTTCATTTAATTCCATTCCAAAATCCAATAAGTAGGTCTGTATTTTATTTTTAAGTGTGTCAGATACAGAATTCCCTTTCGAAGAAACTGCAAATTTCATGAATTCTTCTCCTTTTCCACCTTGCTGCGACGAGAAAGCAGCATCATATTTGATCAAGCTTAGGCTCAGCTATCGTTTTTCTTTTTCCGGGAAAATGCCACTTGCGCTTCTTGAATTTCCCCTCTGATTTCAGACATCTCATCATCAAGAAGAGATGCTGCCTCAGAAGCTCTTTGAAGGCGCTGCTTGACCTTCTCCGGGATATTCCCGCTATATTTATAATTCAGAGAATGCTCGATGGTCGCCCAAAAGTTCATGGCTAATGTACGGATTTGGATTTCGACGAGGAGCTGCTTCTCTCCATTGATCGTTTGCAGCGGATATAACACAACAAGGTGGTACGAGCGGTATCCGCTTTCTTTATGTTCTGCAATATAGTCGCGTTTATCTACAACCACGAAATCTTTTCGTGACTGAAGCATTTTCTTGACGACTTGTATATCTTCTACAAATTGGCACATAATGCGAAGCCCTGCAATATCCTGCATCGTTTCAATCTCATGCATCGGGATATTTTTACGCTTTGCCTTTTCCAATATGCTGGCAACGGGTTTCACTCGGCCAGTGACAAATTCTACTGGTGAATGGTCATCCTCAAATTCATACAGTTTTCGGATGCCTTTTAGTTTCACTTTTAATTCTTCGACTGCTTGCTTATATGGTGCGAGGAATTGATCCCATTGTTTTTTGTCCATGAAACTTCCCCCAATTCCAAATACCTAATTATTTCAGAGGAATGTGCTCTTCACTTTCTCTTCCATATCTCCGTAATTGGCATTGTCTTTAATATTGTCGATTAAATAGTTTAATTCCTGATGAAGTTGAAT
Organism: Bacillus sp. 005/A4HT-01/001; assembly: GCF_004634445.1. Lineage (NCBI taxonomy): Bacteria > Bacillati > Bacillota > Bacilli > Caryophanales > Bacillaceae > Bacillus > Bacillus sp. 005/A4HT-01/001. The sequence goes on along the minus strand of NZ_SEIZ01000003.1, from coordinate 144,919 downwards.
GAGTTCTAGCGTTTGCTCTTCCGCCGCCAAATAGACAGGGATTTCACGATTCATTGCTTCTTTTAATGGAGCCCATGTATGTTCTCCTAAAATCAGATACGTAAAAGACTCCTCAGTCTCAAGTATGTAAACGAACGCAAAGTGATCAGAATCAACAAGCATTTGTCCTGATGCTTTTGCTTTTTGAATTTGCTCATCTGACTGGACCGTCAAGATCAGCCTGTCTTCTTTTAAAGTTGCTTCTGTGATTTCAATTCTGTTTTGCATCATGATCTCCTTTACAACAAAGTACAGCTTTATTTTATCATATCAAGTTCAATATTGATAAACCGAACTTTTTGAGAAAATTTGATTTCTCCATTTCGTTGTTCATTTTGCCTCATTTAGCATCTATATACGTCTCTTTTTAAGGAATAAATAAGAAAAAAAGACGCTTTTCATGTACAATAATCATATTTCCTCTAAATGAAAGGTTGATGTCAAAATGGCACAGGAAATTGAGATAGAACTAAAACAATTATTAATGAAAGAAGAATTTGAACAGCTAAAAGAATATTTTCAATTAAAGGACGAGGACTTCCACACTCAAACCAACTATTATTTTGATACACCTCAATTTGATATAAAATCCAAATTCGCTGCATTACGAATGAGAGAAAAAGGGGGGCAGTGGGTTCTCACATTAAAGGAACCGCATAAGATCGGCCTTTTGGAAACTCACCAAACGATCGATCCTCCCGCAAGTCTTGAACATTTCCATCTGCCAGAAGGTGAAGTGGCAGACAGATTAGTAAACCTTCACATCCAAAAGGATCAAATCGTGTATTTTGGTTCACTGGAAACGTCAAGAGCAGAAAAAATGATCAAAGAAGGCTTAATTGTTTTGGATCACAGCCGATATTTAACAGTAGAGGACTATGAACTTGAATTTGAAGTGAGCGATTTAGACATTGGACAAGCCGCTTTCACAGCATTGCTTCAGCAATTTCAGATCCCACCAAGACACACGAAAAACAAAGTCGTACGTTTTTATGAAGAAAAAATGAAAACAAAAGAATAGATGAATTCCTTGAAGGAGGAACATGATGAACGTCAATCAACTTCAATCCTTTATGCAGCTTCAAGCACTCAAAACGTTACAATCTGATAATGGACAAACACAACTCACAGCTGGACAAGAATCAAGCGCTGAGACTTCATTCCAGTCGCTGTTGCAAGATTTTTTAGGCGGATCAGAATTATCTCGTCTCCCGCTTTCCATTTCTGCTTTCATGGGGTCGGACCCATCAACGTCTCCGAACACGCAATATGCACGAATGAACCCATATTTATCTGCGATAGCAGGCAGTGAACAGCTTCAATCTCAGTCTCTTTATGCAAATGACAGCCAATTGAATACCGCAAATGGTATTGGAAACGTCTTAAATAACAGCTACACACCGCCGCTTCAAAAAGCTGTTTCAGGCTCTTCATCAAAAGAGATTAATCAGATCGTCTCACAAATGGCTCAAAAGCACGGAGTTCCAGAAAAGCTGATCCACGCAGTGATCAAGCAAGAATCCGGTTATCGCACGAATGCTGTCAGCCATGCAGGTGCACTTGGACTGATGCAGCTTATGCCGTCTACTGCTAAATCACTTGGCGTGAACAATGCCTTTGATGCTGCCCAAAACATTGAAGGCGGAACGAAGTATTTAAAACAAATGCTGCAAAAATATAATGGAAATGTCTCACTTGCCTTAGCCGCTTATAACGCAGGCTCAGGGAATGTAGATAAGTACGGAGGCATTCCTCCATTTAAAGAAACACAAAATTATGTAAAGAAAATCACAGCTCAATATTTCGCCTAAACCGAAGAGAATAACCTCTTCGGTTTTTTGTATGTCGCTTTTCACCCTTTTTTGACTGAATGTGTTATGATATGGTCAATTGAACACGGAACCTGTCTCCCTCACTATTCCCAAAGGACCAAAGCGGTTTGTTTGTGGAATTGAGTAGAGGTTGTTAAAATAAGTATACAAGAATAGAAACAATAAAATAGAACAAACTGAATATCACTTTTGAAATACATGAAATTCGCAATAGGGTGAGCCATCCTATTAGCTACGAGTTAAAGGAGTAGTCAACATGGTACAATCGTTTAACGCACCTTACGAAGCGGTTGGAGAGGAACTTCTATCGCAACTTGTTGATACTTTTTATGAAAATGTAAAGTGTCATCCTTTGCTTCATCCTATTTTCCCGGATGACTTAAAAGAAACAGCAAGAAAACAAAAACAGTTCTTAACTCAATATTTAGGCGGACCGCCGCTTTATACTGAGGAGCATGGTCACCCAATGCTACGGGCGAGACATCTCCCTTTTCCGATTACTGAGGAGCGGGCGGACGCATGGCTTGAATGTATGGAGGATGCAATGGATCAAGTAGGACTAACCGGCGATATTCGTGACTTTTTATTTGAGCGGCTGTCTTTGACGGCTCGTCACATGGTCAACCAAATACCTGAAAAGGACGGACGATCTTGAGCTGCAATCCGCATGAGCAATATTTCTCACATTGTCACGGACATCCTCAAAAGCCGATTGAAATCTATGTATTCATTGATCCTCTCAGCCCGGACTGCTGGTTATTAGAGCCATCAATTAAAAAGTTGAAAATGAAATATGGCCGTTTCTTCACTTTACGAACGGTTACAAGTTCTAGTATTAATGCTTTGAACCGGAAACGAAAAAAACATTTACTAACCGAAGCGTGGGGGAAATTTGCCACGAAAACTCAGACCAAAAAAGAACAAATGCTGTCTGAACAAATTGTGACATCACCTTATCTCGCCTCTCTTGCATTAAAAGCAGCTGAACTTCAGGGCAGAAAATGCGGAATGAAATTTTTACGACTCATTCAAGAATCGCTTTTTTGCCATCAGCAGGACGTCACCAGTGAACAAGTCTTGCTAGAAAATGCAAAAACGGCTGGACTGGACATTGAAGAGTTCCAGCGAGATATCCATTCTCAAAGTGCTGTCAAAGCGCTCCAATGTGATATGAAAATCGCAGCTGAAATGGATGTGTCTGAGCTTCCCACTTTCGCCTTTTTTAATACGATCAATGGTGAAGAAGGATTAAAGATTTCAGGTGCATATTCTTATGATATTTACGAGGAAATTCTCTTTGAAATGATTGGCGAAAAACCAACACCTTCAGAACGACCGCCAATTGAATGGTTTATCGCTTACTTTCAATTTGCATCAGCAAAAGAAATTGCCGTTGTATATGACCTGACACTTGAAGAAGTTGAACGCGAGATGAAAAAGCTCGCATTCGCTAAAAAGGTAGAACGTGTACAAGTACATCAAGAAATGTTTTGGCGTTATACAGAAGGAGACAATCATTCAGATCTTGATGTCTACCGCTGTGAGAATGAACATGGGTGCTGACCCATGTTTTTTTCTTCACCCCCAAAAGAACACTTGTTCTATTTATAAGTACGAAGAAACCGCGCCGGGATAAGCGCGGTTTCACTATGTCTTAACGACAACAAAGGGGATGGGAGAAATTTTTCACGGTCAAACAAAGGGGTAATGTTTGTATGTGATTAATTTCACATCTGTAGTATATCAAATTTTGTCGACTTATGACAACCGATATACTATATGTTCATATTTTTGTCACAAAACATAAGAGGACTGTCACTTTCATATAGTGAAAGTAACAAAAAAATGGGGGGATCTGCATGCGCAGCACAACCATTGGACTTGTTGCCATTGGCTTATGTTTCTGTTTAAATATATTAGGCTTAATGAAGATGCTGCCTCTATACCTGACATCTCCACTCCTATTCGCTTCCATTCTCTTTACACTCTATCGAATGAATCACCGAAAAACCTTCAAAGGTTTTAAAGCGTAATCATTGAATGTACAAACCTCGTTCATATAGACGAGGTCTAGCGTGTAGGCAAACCCTCGCATTCGGTGTCAGTCCTGCGTGCAAAGGTTTTCTATCACGCTAAAAAGAAGTCAAAGGGCTAAAATCAAGTTCATTTTAGCCCTTTGTCAACAATCTGGTCTTTTTTATTTCAAGAAAAAACTCCTGCCAAAAGGTGAGTTTGCACTCACACATCTGACAGAAGTCTTCTCGTTACTCACTAGTCTTTGAGATGAGCTCTTCCATTTCCTTTAATTTTTCTTCAAACAATTGACATGCTGCCTCAATTGGTTCTTTTGATGCCATATCTACACCAGCTTTTTTCAGCACGTTGATTGGATAGTCAGAGCTTCCTGCTTTAAGGAAGTCTGTATAGCGCTCCACTGCAGGTTTCCCTTCTTCTAAAATTTGTTTACTTAATGCCTGAGCCGCACTATAGCCTGTCGCATATTGATACACATAATAGTTGTAATAGAAATGCGGAATTCGCGTCCATTCTAATCCGATTTCCTTATCCACAACCATACCGTCGCCAAAATACTTCTTATTCAGGTCGTAATACAGGTTCGTCATAAACTCTGGCGTTAATGCCTCCCCTTCTTGCGCTTTCACATGAATCAGGTGCTCGAACTCTGCAAACATCGTTTGTCTGAATACCGTCCCTCTAAATCCTTCTAACAAGTGATTGAGCACATACAAGCGCTGCTTTTTGTCCTCTAAATGATTGAGTAAGTATTCGCCTAGTAATGCTTCATTTGTTGTAGAAGCTACTTCCGCTACAAAAATGCTGTAGTTTCCGTACGGATATGGCTGATGCTTTCTTGTATAGTAGCTATGAACAGAGTGACCAAATTCATGAGCCAGCGTAAATAAATTATCAATATTATTTTGCCAGTTCATTAAGATATAAGGATTCGTACCATAGCTTCCAGAAGAATACGCGCCGCTTCGTTTCCCTTTATTCTCATAAACATCTACCCAGCGATTTTCGAGTCCCTCTTTTAATACCGAAACATATTCTTCTCCTAATGGCGCTAACCCTTTCAGCATATAATCCTTTGCTTCGTCATAGGTCAGCTTCATGCCAGCATCTTTTACTAATGGTGTATACAAGTCATAATTGTGCACTTCATCAAGCTTTAATACCTTTTTACGCAATTCAATGTAGCGGTGTAATAAGGGTAAATATTGATGAACTGTATCAATTAGATTGTCATACACTTCTTCAGGAATACTGTTGCGTGATAGCGCTGCTTCTCTTGCCGATTTGTATTGACGTACTTTCGCATAAAAATTATCCTTTTTAATCGAGCCGCTGAGTGTAGACGCCAAAGTATTCTTATATTGATCATACGTTTTATAAACGGCTTTAAAAGCATTCTTTCTCACTTCACGATCATCACTGTTTAAAAAAGTAATGAAGTTGCCATGAGTAATTTTCTTTTCTTCTCCATTTTCATCCTTAACAGAAGGGAACGAAATATCTGCATTATTAAACATACTAAACGTAGTGGATGATGTTGATAAAGGTTCAGAGGCTTCAGCTAATAAAGCTTCTTGCTCCTCACTTAAAATATGCGGACGCTCTTTGTTAATTTCTTCGAGAGCGTGAGAATAAAGTTTTAATTCTTCTTTTTCCAAAATAAATTGCTGCAGCTTATCTTCTTGAATAGATAAAATCTCCGGAACAATATAGGCAGATGTACTAGACAGCTGTGTAAATAAATTGGATGCTTTATCATTTAAAGCCTGAAATGATGAATTTGTTGTATCTTCATCATATTTCATATGCGCATATGTATAAAGCTTGCCAAGCTTTTCAGAAAGTTGATCCTGAAATGTTAGGGCTTCATACAAGACATCAGCAGAATGGGCCAGCTTGCCTTTAAATTGGGCGAGCTTCGGAATTTCTTTTTTTACAGCTTCGAATTCCTTATTCCAAGAATCGACACTTTCAAAAATATCTTCAAGGCGCCATTTGTTTTCTTCTTTTACTTCGCTTCTGTCTGGTAAATGATTGTTGTTATTTTGTGAAGTCATATGAATCCCCCTTGCATGAGTTGTGTTGAACCAACCTTTCGGAAAGTGAAAGAAATTGGTGTTGTATTTATCTTCTTTGTTTTGAACTATGTTTGTCAAATCATATGCAGAAATAAATACCAAACAAACTAAAAAAATGAGAAAAAAGCGTTTCTTTCTATTCAATAGCAGCACCACCTTTTTCTTATCATGATCAAAGTGGGCATGAAACATGCTAATGAAATAAGAAAGCATCTCGTTTTATCGCTTCATCTGCTGTTCGTATAGGCTTTTGATTCGACGTTACTTGATAATTACCCTCTTTCGTCATGTATAAAAACCCTAGTTTCACAAGCGCCCGTACATATGAAATGATCACCTCTTTGATTTCTTCTATTGTGACATTGGTATATCGGAGCTTCACTTCTTTATTCTGGACACATCGCTCAATTTCTTTTAAAAGAAGATGAATGGTCACTTGTTCTTTTCCCGTTCGAACCATCCAATCATAAAGACATCCTTGCCACACATAAACAGGGCTTGAAAAGATATATGCTTCTGTCAGGGGGATAAATAATTCTGTCGGTAGAAATGGCCATGCTGTTTGATGATGCTCATAAAAAATGGTTCTTAAACGCTTGCTTTCATTTGCTAAAATGCGGGGTGGCCGCTCCCTAAATTGCCGAATACACTTGAGCCACTCTTTATACAATTGATGATTGCTCGAGGAAACAGATAAGAGTGCTGGTAGTTGGCGATAAGCTGAAGGCGGTCTAACGGTCATTGAAGCACATATTTTCGTTGGCTGAAACACGAGAAGTTGATCCAGGTGGATAAATCTATTTTGGATCGGACAATAAAAAATGAGTCTCCTATTCTTTGACTGCCTTAAAATTCCCCAATGAATGGAGGAGAATGAAAAGAGCTGGCCAGCCATTCGTTTTAAACGATTCGCCCCTATGATCCATATAGGATAGAGCCCCGCAGCACGGAGACCTTCCGTTCGTTTATGCAGCTCTTTCCACGAAATATTTGCGCATTGAAATTCAATGGCATAGCTTTTATTTTCTATATCGACGGTCACATCAGGGCGCTGCTGAATGTTTGAAACATATTTCTCTAGTAACGGCTCATATCCAAGCTGCGTGAGCCAATCATTAAGAGCAATCTTCCCTGCCTGATGATAAGCTGTTTCACCGGTGGACGCTAATGGACATGCCGAGAGCTGTTTATGTGCAAAATGATGGACACGATGCTCACCTAGCTTTAATAGAACCTCCTGCCTACATTCAGGACAGTAAAATTTGCATGTAGCTCTTACATGCTCTAGCCGCCTTTTAGTCAGATGTTGTGTGATGCGAATCAGCTTGCCATTCTCCATGATCGCTGCATTCATATATTTCACCCCTTGCTCTTTGATGACCGTATTATAGCTTTTTCTCTCATCAGGAAGCGAATATCGAAAATGAACTTTTATCGTATCAAAACGCGATTTTAACCTACTTTCCCTTATTAAAATAAAAAATCCCCCTTTTAGAAAAGGGGGAAAATACAATTTTTATAAAAGAGGTGATAATAATCTTGCTGTTGATTCAAACAGCCTCACCCTCAAAGGTCTCTTCGCAAATTCTTCTGGAACAATTTCATGCGACTGCTCTAAATCACCTAAGAAGTCGTTGACCAGCTTCTCTGTACTTTTTGTTTTATAGAGGAAAGCATTCACTTCAAAGTTCAGATGAAAACTTCTCATATCCATATTTGCTGTACCAATTGATGCTAGCTCACTATCCACAATGATAAACTTACTATGCATAAAGCCTTGATCATATTCGTATACCTTCGCACCTGCTTCTAAAAGTTCGGGGAAGTATGAACGGGACGCATGAAATACAATGCGTTTATCTGGATTTTTCGGTGCAATGATTCGTACATCGACTCCGCTCAAAGCAGCAATTTTCAGTGCGGACAAAATATCATCATCAGGTACAAAATAAGGTGAAGCAATCCAAATTGATTTTTTTGCTGAGATAATCATGGAGAAAAAGAGATTTTTAATGACTTCCCACTGTTTATCAGGACCACCCGCAATCATTTGTACGCCTTCTGCTCTACTCTCCATATGGCTGAAATCTTTAAAATAATCCACACCCGAGCACCTTTCATTGGTCATGTAATACCAATCCTGCATAAAAATCTGCTGCAAATCACGAACGGCCTCACCTTTAATCATCAGGTGCGTATCACGCCAAAATCCATATTGTCTGCTTCTCCCCATATATTCGTCCCCAATGTTAAGTCCGCCGACAAATCCTACTTCTCCATCAATCACCACGATTTTCCGGTGATTTCGGAAATTGATTTTATTATTTAATAAGGGCAGTCTCACTGGTAAAAACGGAACGATCTGCACGCCAGCCTTTTCTAAGTCAGCAATATATTGACGGGAAAGTTTTAGGCTGCCTACATCATCATATAAAAAGCGGACAATCACACCACTTTTTGCTTTCTCGATTAAAATGTCCTTTAATTCTTGTCCCAGATCATCATGACGGAGAATATAATATTCTAGGTGAATGTGATGTGTTGCTTTTTTGATCTCTTCAAAAATATGAGAGAACGTTTCTTCTCCATTGGTCAGAACTTTAGAGGATGTGCGATACGTAATAGGGGTATGTCCAAGTCTGTGGGCCAGCTTAAATAAGAGCTGCTGATGGTCACCCATATGAGTCATTTTTTCAATCGCTTCTCTGTGGATACGTTCATCTTCCTGGACAAGCTGTTCGTCTAGTACCGCTTTCTTTTCAAAAAGTCTGCGCTTTTTAATATTGCGTCCAAAGAAAATATAAAACAAAAACCCGAAAAGCGGAAAGCTCCCAAGCAGCACAAGCCACGTAATCGTTTGAGAGGGGTTTCTGTTTTCTAAGAAAATGACAAACCCGATGAAAATAATCGATAAAGTGAATAGAACACTGACGGAACTTAATACACTTACCGCTAGATCACCGGCAAAAATTTGGATAATCAAATAAGCACCTATCGTAATGATAAGAAAAAATAGAACTTTGACTACATTTCTCATTTCATTTTCTCCTTGCCGATCACTTTGTTTACTTTTTCATTCAGATAAAAAAGTCGATTCCTCTATAGAAATCGACTTTTGGTTGTTACGAGAAGTGCTGTTGAATCGTTTCAAGCGCATTCTCTTTGACAATCAGCTGACCGTATTCTTGCAGTCTGTAGATGCTGACCACTGATTCATGAGCATATTCAAGCAGAATACTAAGCTTATTCTCCACCTGCTCATCTGACAAATCCTCGTGGAAGTCAACATATAGATAATAACGGTTTTCAAACGAATATAAACTTGTCGTAAAATCCTGCATATTTAATTGAGAAAGTGCAATCAAATCTTCAAAGTCATCCATTTTCAATACGAACTGAAGTTGAAGTTTTTTGTCCTTCTCATTATGATCTTCTTGATCTTGCTCTTCTTTATGAAAATCATCAAGCAGAGCATCTAAACTTTCTTCATCTGTTTGATCTTTTTTATCTTCTGGAATCGGCAATTCGAGCTTTTGTCCATCTTTAGAAAGTTGGGCTTTTGTCACGACAATTTCAAGACCTTTATCAAGTGCCTGTACTTGAATCCAAAGTGGTCCCTCTACTGCAAATTCTTCTTCTTCGTGCACTTCGTCCATCACTTCCCAGAACAGCTCTTCACTGCGCTCACGATTATACCAAATCTCTTCACGGTCAAAACCGCGATCTTCAATATCACCGTAGGAAATATAAAATTTGACTGTATGTTCATTTATTCTTTCGATTTCCATTTTGCCAACCTTCCCTTCTATATAAGATGTTGAAGGGACATACAAGCTCCCAATTAATAGTACTTTACTACACTTTACCCGTTCCGTCTACATGTTAACCATTTAAAGAAATGAGGTATTGCTGTGTACTGTCTATTTTATGATAAAAGATGAATAAAAGAAATAAAAACGCATTTTTTGCAGAGAAAACTTGCAGAAACATATATTTGAATCGTCTTCATATATTGGTTGTACGAGCTATTTTAGTGAAATGAGGTGAACTGGATGGAAACAGAGTGGATCGTATCCTTACTGATGATTATTGGCATAGACCTCATATTAGGCGGAGATAATGCATTAATCATTGCGATGGCCAGTCGAAGCTTATCAAATGAAAAACGAAACAAAGCCATATGGATCGGCACACTTTTGGCAGTGCTGATGAGAATTACCATGACTGGTGCTGCCGTTTATTTATTGACCATCCCCTATTTGCAATTTATCGGCGGTCTCTTTCTCCTTTATATCGGATACAATTTGCTAATTGAACAAAAGAAAGAATCCATTCGGATTAAAAGCAGCGGCTCGCTTTGGCGTGCTGTTCAGACCATCGTGATTGCAGATCTTTTTATGTCACTTGATAATGTGATCGCTGTTGCAGGGGCAGCTAAAGGGAACATGGTGCTCACTGCCTTTGGCTTAATGATTTCAGTTCCGATTATTATTTGGGGGAGTAAGCTGATTCATGCAGCACTAACCAAGTTTCCGATTCTTTTATACGGAGGGAGTGCCCTTTTAGCTTTTACTGGCGGAGAAATGATTGTCCGTGATGTAAAACTGAATGAATTTATGGCGCAGCATACAACACTTGAATTGTTGCTTCCTTTTTTAACCGTCGCAACCGTTATTTTGGCCAGTCTCTTTTACGAACAAACGGCTGAAAATAAATAAAAAAAGCTGCCAAATGATCGGCAGCTTTTCGTGTTGTCTATTAGTTAGCAAGTCGCTGAGCTTCTCGAAGTTGGAATGTACGAACCGTTCTAGGAAGGAAACGTCTAATTTCATCTTCGTTGTACCCAACTTGCAGTCTTTTTTCATCCAAAATAATTGGACGTCTTAGAAGACCAGGATGCTCATTGATTAGTTTATACAATTGTTGAAGCGGCATTGTCTCAACATTTACATTTAGTTTTTGGAATACTTTAGAACGTGTTGAGATAATTTCATCTGTACCATCTTCCGTCATACGAAGAATCTCTTTGATTTCATCGATTGAAAGAGGCTCAGAAAAGATATTTCTCTCTTGGTATGGAATATTGTGCTCTTCTAACCACGCTCTTGCTTTTCTACATGATGTACAGCTTGGTGATGTGTATAATGTTACCATAAATCTTCACTCCTCAATTTGTAGAATGAATATTGATCTGTATTCTTAAATTAAAATTGTTCTAAATAAGTAATCTTTATAGTGATTATACTATAAAAAAGTAAGTGTGAACAGATTTTCTTGCAATTTTTGTGACAAAAACTAGACAATTTCATTCTTTTTGTGCTGATGTTTGAAGTCTGAACATTCTCATTTAGTCGAGATGATCGAAAATATTTTTTTGTTTTCTATTTTCAACGAGCTTCAGCACATCATCAACATCCTCATACGATTGTCCATACCATTCTTCGTCTTTATACGTATGGATTCTTTCGTACGTCTTTCTCATGGCCTCCATCATTTCTTCCTCATTATCTGTACGAGGCGACCAATAAAGAATTTCCATGCGGTTCACTTCATTCGTTGCAAGTGACCTGCGTTTATAACCAATTGATTCAGCATGCTTGAAGTGCTCTCTCTGATAAAACTTTAGGCGTTTTGCAGTATCTGCATCATCTTCATCTACAGGCTCGACCTCAAGCAAGATCGGTTTTCTTTTTTCCTTCAGCTTATGAATGAGCTTTGAGCCGAGGCCTTCACCTCTTGCATCCTTGGAAACAAATAAATAATCAATAAAGATGAAAGAATCAAATTCAGCGTACATCATTACATGATGAGGCCCTTCTTCTTTATGATAAATATCACTTCTTTCCTTTAATAAAGCTTCCATATGCTCTTTTGACTTCATTTCTTCTATCGGGAAGTATTCACTGAGCTTTTCATACCAATTCATGGATCCGCTCCTTATGATGTAGTTAAGAACCACTTCCTTATCTATTCCCGATTTCCTGCTATTTAAACGCCTGTACTAGTAAGACGCAACAATGCCTTTGGTGGTTTCACTTTTTTTCAAGAGAAAACAAAAAAGTTTTATATCGAACGATTCATGAGCATTTGAAAGCAAGCAAACAAAAGAAGTGTCATGGCGATCTGAAACATGATGAAATAAAGGTACTTCATACGCCGGACTTCTTCCTTCTGTTTATTCGTGCGCCGATACACAGCAAATTCAACCGAAAACGAAATGATGCAAATGAGCACTAAAAATGCGATCATCCACTTTCCTCCATTTGGTTCCGTTAAAAAAGATATTGAAAAAAGCATCGTGACGATAAAAAAGTGAAGACATGAATAGCGAAACGTCTTCCATAACAACATTTGATTTCCTCCTGGTTTACTCATTTTACATAAAAATTACCATCAACTTGTTTTTTTGTAAAATAAAAAAAGAAGCACTGATATCGCAGTGCTTCTTATCTGTTCTTATTGTTTTGCTTTGATCTCTTTGAATTCTTCCTCAGTACAGCTGACAAAGTGACCTGGCTTCACTTCACGAAATTCCGTATTTGTTCCTTTATGAACAGATGGATCGTATTTAATCCGTTTGCGGTTACGTTCATAATCAGGATCTGGAAGCGGAATCGCAGATAGTAATGATTTTGTATATGGATGAAGCGGGTTTTCATATAATTCATTCGCTGGTGCCAGCTCAACCAATTTCCCAAAATACATCACACCGATACGATCGCTGATATATTTCACCATGGAAAGGTCATGGGCAATGAATAAATACGTTAAGCCCTTTTCTTCTTGCAGTTCTTTCATTAAGTTGACGACCTGCGCTTGGATCGACACATCTAGTGCAGAGATTGGCTCATCGGCAATGATGAAATCCGGCTCAACAGCTAACGCACGAGCAATCCCAATACGCTGCCTTTGACCGCCTGAGAATTCATGCGGGTATCTATTCGCATGCTCTTTATTCAAGCCAACCGTTTCAAGCAATTGATACACACGGTCTTTACGTGCTTGCTTTGTTTTCGCAAGGCCATGAATGTCAATACCTTCTGCAATGATATCAAGCACTGTCATTCTAGGGTTAAGTGAAGCATATGGGTCTTGGAAAATCATCTGCATTTGGCGGTTAAATTCAAGCATTTTTTGTCTTGATTTCTTTCCGTGTACGCTTTCTCCCTTATAGAGAACTTCGCCATCTGTCGCATCATAAAGTCTTATGATCGAACGGCCAGTTGTCGACTTTCCACATCCAGATTCACCTACAAGTCCAAGTGTTTCACCTTTATAAATATCAAATGAGACACCATCAACTGCTTTTACAGTTCCTCTTGCTGTATGGAAATGCTGCTTTAAATTTTTAATTTCTAACAGTTTTTCTGCCATGCTATTCACCCTCTTTTACTAATACAGGTTTTTCGTAGCTACCTTCTAGTTCACGCATTCTCGCCTTTACGGAAGCAGGCGGTTCAACTTTAGGGGCATTCGGATGAAGTAGCCATGATTTCACATAATGCGTATCTGATACTTTGAACATTGGTGGTTCTTGTTCAAAGTCAATTTTCATTGCATAATCGCTCCGGAGTGCAAATGCATCTCCTTTCGGCGGGTTTGTTAAATCTGGTGGTGTTCCTGGAATCGCCGTTAGTTTCCCTTCAGCTCCTCCATCAGTGTCTAGGCTTGGCATAGATGCTAAAAGTCCCCATGTATATGGATGTTTCGGATTGTAGAAAATTTCATCAACAGTCCCTGTCTCCACAATCTGTCCAGCATACATAACGGCTACACGATCAGCAACATTGGCCACAACACCTAGATCATGGGTAATAAAGATAATAGATGTTTCGACTTTTTGCTGAATTTCTTTCATTAATTCTAAGATTTGCGCCTGAATGGTTACATCAAGTGCAGTCGTTGGCTCATCAGCAATCAATAGCTTTGGATCGGCTGCAAGTGCCATCGCGATGACAACCCTTTGTCTCATCCCGCCACTAAATTCATGCGGATATTGTTTGATTCTTTTTTCAGGCATTGGAATCCCAACAAGCTCTAAAAGTTCAATGGCTCTTTTTTCAGCCGCTTCTTTTGAGATTTGTTCATGCTTGAAAAGTACTTCTGTAATTTGTTTCCCGACCTTCATGGTTGGGTTCAAAGAAGTCATCGGATCTTGGAAGATCATCGAAATGTCTTTTCCTCGAATGGTTTGCATTTGCTTTTCCGTTTTCTTGACAATATCCTGCCCATCAAATAAAATCTCTCCGCGCTTGAAATAACCTGGCGGCATCGGGATTAATCTCATGATGGCCTGTGATGTTACACTTTTTCCAGAACCAGATTCACCTACAATAGCAAGTGTCTCGCCTTTATTTAAGTGGAAGTTCACACCACGAATGGCTTGAACCTCTCCACCATATGTTTTAAATGAGATTGCAAGGTCTTTCACCTCTAGAATACGTTCACGTTCCATCCTAATCACTCCTTATTTACGCAACTTCGGATCTAAAGCGTCTCTTAGTCCGTCTCCAACCACGTTAAAACCAAACATTGTAATACAGATAAATGCGGCTGGGAACCATAATCTCCATGGATAATACGTCATGGCCGGAATTCCGTCAGAAGCCATTGTTCCCCAGCTAGCTAATGGAGCCGGTACACCAAGACCTAGATAGCTTAAGAATGCTTCTGTGAAAATAGCAGAAGGAATCGTTAATGTCATTGTGACAAGAATGGGTCCCATTGAGTTTGGAATCAAGTGTTTAAATAAAAGTCTAGATGTTTTTGCACCTAATGTTTGTGCTGCAAGAACGTATTCTTGGCTCTTTAATTGTAAAACTTGTCCCCTAACGATACGTGCCATGTTAATCCAGCCTACGACTGTCATAGCAAGGATAATCGTTAATAATCCTTTTGGCAGAACCACCATCATTAAAATAACCATTAATAGTGTTGGAATTGCCCATAAAACGTCTGCGATACGCATCATGACTTCATCTGTACGGCCGCCTTTGAATGCAGCAATACTTCCCCAGATGATCCCGATGATCACGTCAAGAACTGCTGCAGCAAGACCGATGAAGATCGAAATTCTTGCCCCTACCCATGTACGAACAAACATGTCTCGGCCTAGATCATCTGTACCAAACCAATGCTCTTTTGATGGCGGCTGATCTGCATTAAGCAAATCTGTCGTTGAATAATCATATTTCGAGAACACTGGAACGAAAATGGCCAGAATCACAATAATGAAAATGATTGCAAGTCCAACCATTGCAAGTTTATTTGCACGGAAGCGAAGCATGGCATCCTTCCATAAAGATAGACTAGGTTTAGAAATTTTTTCAGATTCTGCTGCGTCAGCTGTCGCAGGCACAAATAAATCTTTTCTCATCTCTTCCATGTGTTAGACCCCTTTCTTCGCCTTCGTCAGTTTAATTCTAGGATCAATAATACCGTAGAGGACGTCAACAACTAGAATACTGACTAATAGAATAATACTGTAGAAGACTGTGACACCCATGATGACGGTGTAATCACGGTTTGTAATGCTTGTAACAAAGTGAGAGCCAAGACCAGGAATACCAAAAATCTTCTCCACGACAAAACTACCTGTTAACACTGAAGCAGCCATTGGTCCCATGTATGTGATAACAGGTAACAATGCGTTTCGAATGGCGTGTTTGATCGTCACAGCTGATTTTGTTAATCCTTTTGCTCTAGCCGTTCTAATGTAGTCACTATTTAATACTTCAAGCATACTTGACCGTGCAAGTCTAGCGATAAATGCCATTGGCATGAAGGAAAGTGCAATAGAAGGTAGTACGGTGCTTGCCCAAGACTCCCATCCTGCAACTGGGAAGATCGCTAAAAAGCTTGCCTCAGATGCAAATACATATTGTAATAGCGCCGCTAAGATGAAACTTGGAACTGAGATTCCAAAGATCGTTAAAATGGCAATCGTATAGTCTTGCCACTTGTTATGATAGAGCGCTGCAAGGACCCCAAACAATACACCAAATGCTAATGCGAGGAGAATTGCCTCAATTCCGAGGGTAAAGGAAACGGGGAATCCAGAACTGATTAAATCATTAACAGTTTGTCCTTTATATTTAAATGAGGGACCAAAATCTAATTTTGCAACTGAACCTAGGTAGCTCACGTATTGAACAAATAAGGGTTTGTCCAACCCGTAGTGCTCGTTTAGGTTTGCTTCAATTTCAGCAGGAAGTTTCTTCTCTCCAGAGAATGGACCACCAGGTGCTGCCTGCATGAGAAAGAAAGTTGCAGTTACAATAACAAACAGTGTGATTAAAATATATATTAATCGCTTACCGATATATTTAAGCAACGGAATTGCACCTCCATGATTTTACAACAATTTCTCTAATCAGCAAGAAAGGTATATGGAGAGACATCCTCCATATACCTTAAGATCCTTGCCGTAGATCTCTTACACTATAACTCTTACTTTTCGAAATGTGCCCATTTGTATTGAACATCACCAAGTCCAGATACAACCACACCTTTAAGTTTTGGATCTTGTACCCAAAGTTGAGTGTAGAAGTAAATAGGCGCTACAGGCATATCGTCGATGATGATTTTTTCTGCTTTTTTCAGCATTTCTTCACGCTTTGTTTTGTCTGTTTCTTTTGCAGAATCATTCAATAATTGTTTGTACTCTTTGCTTTCCCATCCAGTGTCATTGTTTCCACCGTCTTTATCTTTGTAAAGCTCAAGGAAGTTCACTGGATCGTTGAAGTCTCCTAACCAGCCCATACGTCCGATTTGGTAGTCTCCACTGTGGATTTTATCGATGTATACGTTCCACTCAGAGTTATCAAGTTCAACGTTCACACCTAAATCTTTTTTCCACATTTCTTGAATTGCTTGCGCAATCTTTTGGTGGCCTTCATCTGTGTTGTAAGACAATTTCAATGTTGGAAGATCAGAAACTGACTTATAACCTAATTCTTTCGCACCTTTTTCAAGAAGTTCTTTAGCAGTCGCTACATCATGATCTTTGAAGTAACCAGTTTTGTTATCCGTAAATCCTTCCATTGTTGGAGGAACGATTGCCATCGCTGGAACTTGTTCACCTTGCGTAATTTTGTCAACGATTGCTTGACGGTTGATTGAGTAAGCAAGGGCTTTACGGATGTTCGCATTGTTTAAAGGTTTTACTTTTGTATTGAATTTGTAGTTATAGATACCAGCGATCGTTTGAATTTCAAGACCGCCTTCTTTTTTCAACGTTTTTAAAGACTCAGTTGGAAGGCTTCCAGTTGGAGAACCAGCCCAGTCAAGTTCGCCTTTTTTGAACATGCTAAGTTCAGTGTTTGTATCTTTGATCATAGACATGTTAATCTTTTTCAATTTCACAGTGTCTTTATCCCAGTATTCATTGTTCTTTTCAAGTGTGATAGAACCGCCATGCTTCCATTTAGAAAGAACGAATGGTCCATTAGATACGTAGTTTTCACCAGCATTTGTGTACCAGTTTTTATTCTTTTCAGCCACTTTTTTGTTGACTGGCATATACGTATAGAATGCAGTTAGTTCAGTAAAGAACGGTGTTGGGTTCTCTAGCTCAACTACAAGCGTTTTGTCGTCTTTTGCTTTAATGCCAACATCAGAAACTTTTGCTTCCCCTTTGTTAGCAGCTTCAGCACCTTTAATATAATAAAGCTGGTAAGCATATTGAGATTCATTTTTAGGATCTAATGCCCATTTCCAAGCATATTCGAAGTCTTGTGCTGTGACAGGGTCACCATTAGACCATTTTGCATCACGAAGTGTGAATGTATAAGTTTTACCATCATCACTTGTTTTGATACCAGAAGCCATTGCGTTTTCTGGCTTACCTTCAGCGTTAATTCTTGTTAATCCCTCAAAAGTCTGACGGATGACACTTCCTGAAGTTGAATCATTTGCCAATCCCGGATGTAGAGAAAAAGGCTCAGTGGAGATATTCACATTTAATGTTGTTTTAGCCTCTCCAGAACTGCTCGTGCTGTCGCCTGATTTGTTTCCGCTGAAACCACAAGCGCTTAATACAAGTGTGAAAATAAGCATTAAAGTAACAACAGACCAACGCTTTTTCAACTGTATTCCCCCTTATAATATGTTTTTAGTTCAAAGGTCTCGATAGAAGATGAGATTCAGATTTAAGAAATAGCGTAAAAAAGTCCCTGAATAGCTTACTTTCTATTTCTTTTGTTTTTTCTGAATTTTCACTATGTAAAGAGCCTAGCACAAACGTGTGAACAAATTCATTATAATGAATAGAATAATTTATTGCAATATCAATTTCACATATTTTTAAAAAACGTAAATGGGGATAAAGATTGATTTTTATAAACTAAAGTCTCAATCACTTCAACAAATTAAAGCGTAAATTGATTAAAATAATTTAACAAATTCAGCAGGAATAATGTTTTATACATATAATTAATCATCCTTTTTTAAAAAATTCTGACAGATAGTTACTATTTTATCTAAAATTTTAAGTGTCAAACGACATGATGAGAAGGTCACAAATAGGCTTCGTGACATTTTCATGGTCATCCTTTATAATAGATAGACATACTGTTGCGATGAAAAAGAAGAGTACATATATTCACCATTTACAGAGAGTCTGCGGTCGGTGCAAGCAGATAATGGCATGTATGGAATGGGCTTTGGAGCAGCTAACCGAACACTTGACAGAGTCAGTAGGCTTAGACGGAGCAGTCTCCGATATCAACGTCTTGAGTGATTTCGTATTGAAATAACAAGGGTGGTACCACGGTTCATTCGTCCCTTTTCTGTTGAAAAGTGACGGGTGGGCCTTTTTATATTGAAGAAAAGAGGTTTTAGTATGACAAAAAAGACGATTTTCTCAGGCATTCAGCCTAGCGGTTCTGTGACATTGGGGAACTACATTGGAGCGATGAAGCAATTTGTCGATCTTCAGCATGATTACAACGGCTACTTTTGTGTGGTCGATCAGCATGCCATTACGGTGAGTCAGGATCGTTTAGCCCTTCGACAAAATATTAGAAGCTTAGCCGCTCTTTATTTGGCAGTGGGACTTGATCCAGAGAAGGCAACATTGTTTATCCAATCAGAGGTACCTGCCCACGCCCAGGCAGGATGGATGCTACAATGTGTCGCTTATATTGGGGAATTAGAAAGAATGACTCAATTTAAGGACAAATCTGCTGGTAAGGAAGCGGTCGTTTCAGGACTATTAACGTATCCGCCATTAATGGCTGGCGATATTTTGTTATACGGTACGGACTTAGTTCCTGTAGGAGAAGATCAAAAGCAGCATCTTGAATTAACGAGAACGCTTGCTGAACGCTTTAACCGAAAGTACAATGACATCTTCACTGTACCTGAAGTCAAAATTCCAAAAGAAGGCGCTCGGATTATGTCTTTAACTGACCCAACGAAAAAGATGAGCAAATCTGACCCGAACCAAAAATCCTTCATTACCTTATTAGATGAGCCAAAACAACTTGAAAAGAAAATCAAAAGTGCTGTGACTGATTCAGAAGGCATCGTCAAATATGACAAAGAAAACAAACCTGGAATTGCCAACTTGCTGACGATTTATTCTGTATTAGGGAACGTATCGATTGCAGAGCTTGAACAAAAATACGAAGGCAAAGGTTATGGTGAATTTAAGGGAGATCTTGCGAACGTTGTCGTGGATGCTTTAAAACCGATTCAAGATCGCTATTATGAACTCATTGAGTCAGATGAGCTTGACCGCATTTTAGATGAAGGTGCTGAAAAGGCTAACCGTGCGGCAAACAAAATGCTGAAAAAAATGGAGAATGCGATGGGTCTTGGCCGGAAACGCAAATAAAACAAGCTTGCAGCATATTCAGCTGCAAGCTTTTTCTAATTCACTTTTGATTCGTTTTCCATTTCCCAAAGTTTTTCAAAAAATGGCTGTCCTTTAATCATTTTTTCACAAAAGGCTAAATGGTTTTCTGACCATCCATCAATGGTTTCGTTATAAAGCATGTTCCAAATCTCCTCGAAAGACATTCGTTTGATCTGGTTGTACATGCGCGGATTCCATTCTGTATACCAATAGGCAATTTCTGCTCGGTTTTGAAGCCCCTTTAGTTGATCTAACGCCATAAACATCAGCTGCTTCAGCTGTCTTTCTTTTCTCGTTAATCCGCTGATATGCTGCGGTGGTAATGATAGGATGTGATATTCTTTCGTCGATTCAAGGCTGTCCGGCGTGAATTCATACTCCTCTGCCTTCACATCTTTCACCATTTCATATACCAATTGCTCCTGTCTTGGAATCAATCGGCTCTTTCTCACAGGAATGGAATAACCAATCGTATCCACAGCGATGATTCTTATCCCGTCCGTGACCACAAAGCAATACTCTAATTTACGGCGTTCATGATTTTTTCGAATATATGATTTCTCAAATACAGTCTCTAGCAGCGTCTTTGGCAGCTCTGATAGATCATTCTCTATGTAATCAAACAAAGGACTCTGCACCTTGAGTAAAGGTACTTGATCTAACAGCTCCACGCTGTCCTCCTTGCGCCACTCATGAAAATGACACACATTATAGCCATTCTCTTCCCCTTCAAACCAATTCACCCATACGTCATGAAGAAATAACATAACCAATCCCTCACTTTTTAAAAACTGTTGTCCACAGTATGGGCAAGGGATAGAGAAATTATTCCAACTTTATTAAAACTTCGCCCTGACGGAAGGACGGCTTTATTTCCTGGGAAAAGGAGAACGTCTCGCAGAGTCCTTTCACGATCTTCTATAAGCAGAACCTTATTTTAGCTTTTTAGGATCAAGGGCATCTCTCAGTCCATCACCTAAGAAGTTAAAGCATAAAACGGTAAGTAGAATCAGTAAACCTGGGAACAGTGGATACCACCATGCTTGCACCATGATGGAGAAATTTTGTGCATCTTGAAGCATGTTTCCCCAGCTCGCCGTTGGAGGCTGGATGCCAAACCCTAGATAGCTAAGTGTCGACTCAGCTAAAATAACAGAACCGACTTTCAATGTAGCAGACACAATGATAGGGCCGATACAGTTCGGTAAAATATGCGAAAAGATGATGACATGGTTTTTCGTTCCGATCGTTCTTGCTGCGAGTACGAATTCTCTTGTGCGAAGTGACAAGAATTCACTGCGGATCAGCCTGGCGGTTGTTGTCCAGCCAGTCAGCGCAAAAATTAAAATCAATTTATCAATACCCGGTTTAAAAATTGTCACTAGCGTGATCAAGAGAAAAATATCTGGAATAGACAATACCACATCCACCATTCTCATGAGCACAGAATCGACAAAGCCTTTAAAGTATCCCGCTACCGCCCCAATGACGGTTCCAATGGTGATGGCTCCGACTACCGAGACAAAGCCAACTAATAGAGACACCCTCGCTCCGTATAGCACCCTTGAAAAAATATCTCTGCCAAACTTGTCGGTTCCCATAAAATGCTCTGCACTTGGAGGCTGTAGCCGTTTCAATAAGTCTTGCTGTTCCGGTGCGTAAGGTGCGATCACCGGAGCGAAAATAGCCGAAAAGATAATGATCAATAAAATAGCGGAGCCGGCAACCGCCAATTTATTTTTGAAAAATTTCTCACAGAATAAACGAAGCATCGTCTCTGGTTTTGGCGGAAGGCCTTCTTTTAATTTGAGATCAACAGGAGGTGTTCCCATATTAGGTTGTGCCAATTGTGCCTCAGCTCCCTTCTAATATTCAATACGCGGATCAACGATCGCATAGAGAATATCCGCTATTAAGTTTCCAACGACCACGAGCACAGCAGAGATAACAGTCATCGCCATAATGACGGGATAATCTCTTGAAAAAGCAGAATCGATAAACAGTTTCCCAAGCCCTGGCCATGTGAAGATTTGTTCCACCACGACTGCGCCGCCAATAAAGGATGGAATCATGAGTCCAAAGATCGTAATAACAGGCATCAGACCGTTTCTCAATCCATGTTTGAAGATGACTTTGTTCTCTCTAAAACCTTTCGCTCGCGCCGTGCGAATGTAATCCTGCCGCATCACATCGAGCATACTTGACCTTGTATAACGTGTAAGGCCGGCCATATCAGCCGTTGCTAAAACAAAGGCCGGTAAAATAATATGATGAAGCCGGTCAAATAGATTAAAATCTGCATTTAAGGTAGAGACACCCCCGGTCGGAAACCATCCTAAATTCACTGATAACACCATTATAAGGATTAAACCAAACCAGAAATTCGGAATAGCCAGTCCGATAAATGATGTAACCGTAATACCATAGTCAAGTTTTGTATACGGACGTTTTGCTGAAAGAACACCAAATGGGATGGCAATGATCAGGGCAACTAATGTAGAAAAGATCATGAGGATGAGAGTATTAGGCAGCCGGGCAAAAATCAAATCCGACACGGGCGTTCCTTTTTTTACAATGGATGTGCCAAAGTCACCTTGAAGCATATTGCCGAGCCATTTCATATATTGCACATATTCAGGATCGTTCAAGCCGTACTTATCAATAAAGGCTTCCCGGTCTGCGGCACTAATGGTCGGGTCCATCATGAGTGACATCGGATCGCCTGGTGCTGCTTTCATAATCGCAAAGGACAAAATCGTAATACCAAACAGAATTGGGATGGAAAGAAGTGTCCTTCTAATGATATATGTAACCATATGCACAACTCCTTTTTCATCGGATGGCCATACTATGATGAAAAAAGGGGAGACCCCTCCCCCTTCTTCACTAGCAGACTACTGTTCAATCCACCATTTTTCGATTTTGTAATATTCATCTTTTGGGTGGTAAGAGTAGCCTTGTAGATTAGATGGCATCGCACGATGTGAGTTGGCATAATAAAGGAACGTATACGGCTGGTCTTCTGCAATCAGCTCATAAATTTTTTCATATGCCTTTGAATACTCTTTTCGATCACTCAAGTTTTTGGCATCAACTAGCAGTTTATCGACTTCTTCATTTTTATACCAAATGTTATTTAAGCCTTTTTCAGACTGACTTGAATGGAAAATACTGTATTGATCAGGGAATGTCGCTAAGCTCCAGCCGAGTAATAACGCATCATAATCCCATTTTGGCGGGGTTGTTTGTTCGATTAATGCACTAAATTCTACAATTTGCGGTTTTGCTTCAATGCCAATTTCTTTGAGCTGCTGCTGGACAACGACAGCAATATCTTCACGGACTTTGTTTCCTTGGTTCGTCTTCAAGACGAAGGAGAACTTCTTACCGTCCTTATCAAGATAACCATCTCCATCTGTATCCTCCCAGCCTTCTTCTTTCAGCATCTTTTTCGCTTTTTCTTGATCAAATTCAAATACTGGGACATTTTCATTTTTAGGGTAGTTCCATGACAGCGGGCTTTCTGGGATGTTGGCTACTTTCCCGTCTCCATCTAACACTTGATCTACAATGGTTTGACGATCAATGGCATGGGTAAGCGCTTGACGGACTTTTTTACTTTTGAACAGTTCGTTTTTCTGATTCCAGCCAATATATGAATAATTAAGCCCTAGATCAGATTCGATTTTGATGTTACTAACTTTTTCAGCTGTTTGCAGTTCTGCTCCAGGCACTGCAAAGAAATCAATATCACCTGCGGATAGCTGAGCCATGGCTGCATTTTGATCAGGAATCGTTTTAATGGTGACTGTATCAAGGTATGGGCGTCCATCCCAATAGTCATCAAATGCTTCGAGTTTGACATAGTCTCCTTCTTTCCACTCGGCAAATTTAAATGGGCCAGAGCCGATTGGATTTTTTCGGTTAAATTCATTTTCGCCAAGATCCTTTATAGGGACATCACCTAAAATATGCTTTGGTAAAATGCCATAGCTTCCTAGCGTGACGTTATAAAAATATGGATCTTTTTTATTCAGCTTAAATTCGACCGAATAGTCCCCTGTTTTTTTGACAGACTCTAATACTTCAAAGCCTGATCCACGCTCACCATTGTAATCCTTATTGATCGGAATGCTGTATGTAAACACAACATCATCAGCAGTCAGTTCTTCTCCATCATGAAACTTCACGCCTTTTCTAATGGTCACATCAAACTGTTTGCCGTCATCGGATTCTTTAATATCTTCTGCCAACGCCAGCTGTGGGTTAAGCTTTCCATCTGTTTGCAGTAAAAAGCTATAGATTCTCTCTTCAATATCAGAACTTGCAACGTCTGTTGAGTAAAGTGAGTTAAATAATGTAGGCTCTGCAATCGAACCAATGACAAGATCGCCACCTTGTACAGGTTTACCTGTGGATTTCTTTTCACTGTCTCCAGACGTTTTATTTCCACCAGAACAAGCAGCAAGGATCAATGTAAAGATCAGCAGTAAACTGACCAAAATGGACTTTCTCTTTCTATCTTTCATAGACAATTCCCCCTATCTTTTTTAAAAAATGATGACAGAAGCCCGTTTCATCCCCCCTCTCAAAGATGAGATCATACAAGCGTGATCAAGCGTCGTAGAGGTGGCAGGCCACAAAGTGGTTCGTTTTTAATTCTTGAAATTCTGGTACTTTTTCTTTACAGACTTCTTTCGCGTGTGGGCATCTTGTATGAAACACACAACCTTTTGGCGGATTTGCAGGGCTTGGTAAATCCCCTTGCAGCATAATCCGTTCCCTTTTCACCTGACCTTTTTTACGGGTGACTGGAACGGAAGATAAAAGCGCCTGTGTATACGGATGAAGCGGATCATCGTACAGGCTGTGCTTATCCGCAAGTTCCATCATTTTGCCAAGATACATGACGCCCACTCGATCACTAATGTGGCGGACCACACTGAGATCGTGAGAGATAAATAGATAGGTGAGGTCAAACTCTTCTTGAAGCTCTTCCATCAAATTGATGACCTGCGCCTGAATGGAGACGTCAAGCGCTGAAACAGGCTCATCTGCTATGATCATTTCAGGATTCATGGCAAGTGCACGAGCGATACCGATCCGCTGCCTTTGTCCACCGGAAAATTCGTGCGGGTATCGATTCGCAAAACTTGGGTGAAGGCCGACTTTGGATAAAAGCTGTTCTACTTTTTCATTTCTTTCTTTTAAGGAATATAAGTGATGTGTTTTGTAGGGTTCTTTGATGATACTTCGAAGTGTTTTTCTAGGGTTGAGTGATGCAAAGGGATCTTGAAAAACCATTTGGATGTTTTTCCTTGTTGATTGTCTTAGTTTTGATTCAGATACATGAGAGATATCTTGCCCTTTAAATAGAATTTGTCCTTCTGTTGGTTCATATAAACGAATCATCGTCCGTCCTAATGTGGATTTACCGCATCCAGACTCTCCAACGATGCCTAACGTTTCGCCTTTATAAATGTTTAAGTCGATGCCGTCAACCGCTTTGACTGCTCCTACTTTCTTTTGCAGCACCCCAGCTTTAATCGGAAAGTGTTTTCGTATATTTTTTAATTCCAGGATGGTTTCTTTCTCAGATCGATCTGTCATGTATGGTTGGTTTTCAGCAAGTGTCATGTTTGGCTTGCCTCCTCATATAAGAAACACCTGACGCTTCTACCATTTTCAAAGGTTGTCAGTTTGGGCAATTCACCTATGCAGCGTTCCATTACTTTCGGGCATCTTGGCGCAAAACGGCATCCTGCGGGAAGCTGATCTGGCGCAGGGACATTCCCTTTTATCGCCGTTAATGGCTGAATGTCTCCGTCAATGACCGGAATGGATTCAAGCAGTCCTTCTGTGTATGGATGAAGCGGCTGATCAAACAACTCTTCAACGGTTCCATTTTCAACAACCTGTCCGCAGTACATGACAATGACACGGTCTGCTACTTCCGACACAACACCTAAATCATGCGTAATGAGAAGTATAGATGTACCAAAGGTCGAACATAAATCTTTCATTAAGGTCAGCACCTGGGCTTGTATGGTCACATCGAGCGCAGTAGTCGGCTCATCCGCAATGAGGAGCTTCGGATCACAGCTTAGCGCAATGGCGATCATGACTCGTTGACGCATACCGCCGGATAAACGGTGCGGGTAATCTTTGATGATTTGTTCTGGCCTGGAAAAGCCTACAAGCTTTAGCAAGTCAATCGCTTTTTTGGTCGCTTCTTTTTTTGAAAGTTTTTTGTGGTAAATGAGGATTTCTGTTATTTGTTCCCCGATGGTTAAGACGGGATTAAGTGAGGTCATGGGTTCCTGAAAGATCATGGATACATCATTACCACGAATATTGCACAATTCCTTTTCACTATATGTAACAAGGTCTTTTCCATCAAGCTTAATGGAACCATCCATAATCTTCCCACCAGTCCCATTAATCAGACCCATGATGGATAAAGACGTAATACTTTTACCAGACCCAGACTCACCGACTAATGCGACTGTTTCCCCTTTTTTGATACTAAAATCAACGCCATCAACAGCAGGTATTGGTTCCTTTTTTCGAAAAAAATAGGTTTTTAAGTTTTGCACTTCAAGCAGTGTGCTCATGCATTCGCCCCTTTCTCCATAGATCAAATGAACCGAATCGAAAAATTCCGTCTTTTTAGAATAAAAAGAATTATCAAAATTTATATTTGTATATTATTACATCAGCATGACGAAATCAAGAAGTATTTAGTAAAATTGTAATATGTCACTTTTTTTGTGAATGTTTGTCTTTACGATTCTATCGCCTTTAAAAACGTTTCCGCTGGCTCCGCAATCATAGACTCCTCGCTGATTCGGTGCTCATCGAAATACTTTTTCACGATATAAAATCCAGTGGCATAGCCAAGCATTTTGGGGTAGTTCCCTTTTCCATAAAGGAGATTCTGTATCAGCCTTTCGTCGTCCTGCACTTTCTGATAAAGGTGACTGGATACCCATTTCTTGTACATGCGCTGCAGCTGCGATTCGTCATATAAAGTCGTCCACTTTGCTGTATAGCTTTCTCCATATCTATGATACACAGCATATTCAGCGAGCCCCTCCATCATGATTGTATCAAGGAATGTAAAATCTTTTTCTTCTTTCGTGAGAAAATGCAACCTGCATACATGGTGATATTCATGCGTCAGCAACGTACCGATTCGCTCCTTCGGTGTATGCGGGGATAAAAAAAGAAAGATTTTGTCATCAAATGCCATGCCGGATTGAAAGTAAAATTGTTCTCTGATCTCTTTGCTGCTCTCATTAACAGGCAAAATAAAGACGGGGACATCAGGACCTCCCCACTTTTTTTGCAGCGCTTTGTATTCTTTCATCACAAGCTTGAAATACCCTTTTTCTTTGAGCTTGTCGATCATTTCCTGGCAGGCGTTCCATGATCGCACCATTCCGTGATGTTGTAAATGGGCGAGAATAGATGATCCTTCTTTTTTCTCCGCTCCTTTAAAATAAGGGACAAAACGTGCCGCCAGCTCCTGAAATGATGATGATTGCTCAATGAGATATTGTGTATTGATCAGACCCATACCGCTGAACACCTCCATTTTCATCATATGCAAAAAGGCGGCGATCTGTTTATAGATCGCCGCCTTCTTAAGACATATTACGCTTCGTATTTTTTGAAGATAATTGTCGCATTGTGCCCGCCAAAACCAAGTGAGTTGCTCAACGCAACTTGTACTTCTTTTGAACGTGCTTCATTTGCTACATAATCAAGATCACATTCTTCATCTGGTGTTTCAAGGTTAATCGTTGGCGGAATGACACTGTCTTTAATCGCGAGAACAGAGAAAATCGCTTCTACTCCGCCTGCTGCGCCAAGTAAATGACCTGTCATTGATTTTGTCGAGCTGATCGCAAGCTGATTCGCATGCTCTCCAAACACTTCTTTAATCGCCATTGTTTCAAACTTATCATTATACGGTGTGCTTGTTCCGTGGGCATTGATATAATCAATTTCTTCCACTGTTAAACCTGCATCAAGAATTGCTTCTTTCATTGCACGTACGCCGCCTTCTCCGTTTGGAGCAGGTGCTGTGATATGGTATGCATCTCCAGTTGAACCGTAGCCAACGATTTCTGCATAAATGGTCGCACCACGTTTTAACGCATGCTCTAATTCTTCAAGAACAACAATTCCCGCTCCTTCACCCATAACAAATCCGTCACGGTTTTTATCAAATGGACGACTTGCTGTATCTGGATCAGGATTTGTCGAAAGGGCTTTGTTTGCACAGAAACCAGCAAACGACATTTTCGTTAATGGTGCTTCTGTTCCACCTGTAATCATCGCATCTGCATCTCCGCGCTGAATGACTTTAAAGGCATCACCAATGGAGTTTGTTCCTGTCGCACATGCTGTCACTGTACAAGAGTTAACCCCTTTTGCGCCAAGTGCAATTGAAATTTGACCTGTCGCCATATCTGGAATCATCATTGGAACGAAGAACGGGCTTACGCGTCTTGCTCCTTTATTTGAATACACTTCGAATTGCTCTTCGAATGTTTCAAGTCCGCCAATACCAGATCCAACCCATACCCCAACACGAGGTGCGTTTTCATCTGTAATTTCGAGGCGTGAATCTTCTAAAGCCTTTTGAGCAGCAACGACTGCATATTGTGTGAAGCGTGCCATCTTTCTCGCTTCTTTTTTCTCCATGTAATCTTCGATGTTAAAATCTTTTAGTTCTGCTGCTACTTTTGCTGTATATTCACTTGAATCAACACGTGTGATCGGGCCAACACCTGATACACCTGCTACAGCATTTTTCCATGTTGTCTCTACATCGTTGCCAAGAGGTGTCAAAGCACCTAATCCTGTAACAACTACTCGTTTCTTATCCATTAATTTGTGCACCCCACTCTTTTATCGGCCCCATCGCATAGCGATTGCGCCCCACGTTAATCCGCCACCAAAACCAACCATTACAATCACATCGCCGTCATGAATTTTTCCGGCTTCGATTTCTTCACATAGTGAAATTGGAATGGATGCTGCTGATGTGTTTCCATATTTATGGACTGTTTTCGACATTTTTTCAACTGGCAGCTCTAAGCGTTCGCGTGCTGCTTCCATAATGCGAATGTTTGCTTGATGCGGAATCAAGAAGTCTACGTCTTCTTTTGATAGTCCAGCTTTTTCTATCACGTTTACGCTTGACTCGCCCATTTGTCTCACAGCAAATTTAAATACTTCTCTTCCATTCATGATTGTATGATCTTTTTCATCTAAGTACAAGTGCTTCCCGCCTCTTCCATCGGCTCCAAGCTCAAATGATAGAATTCCCTTGCCTTCGCTGACTGTTCCTAGTACAGCAGCACCTGCTCCATCTCCAAACAAAACAGCTGTGTTGCGGTCATCCCAGTCGGTAATGCGAGAAAGCTTTTCTACACCAACGACAAGCACATGTTTGTAAGTGCCAGATTCGATAAATTGTTTTCCAGTAACAAGCCCATACATAAAGCCAGCGCAGGCAGCGCTAATATCCATTGCACATGCTTTATGTGCACCGAGCTGCTCTTGAATCATACAAGCGACTGTCGGAAATGCTTGATCTGGCGTAACTGTCGCTACAAGAATCATATCAATATCTTCTGCAGCCACATCTGCGTCAGCTAATGCTTTTTTTGCAGCAGCAAGCGCCATATGAGATGTATTGACATCATCAGATGCAATTCTTCTTTCTTCTATACCTGTTCTAGTACGAATCCACTCGTCAGAAGTTTCAACCATTTTTTCTAAATCGCGATTTGTTAATACTTTTTCAGGTATATAGCGGCCAAGGCCAATAATTCCAGCATTCATTGAATAAGACTCCTTTTACTCATACGAGCATGTGATATTGTGATCTTATATTAGTATCTGGTACTAATTTTACCTTATTTTTTTCTCCTTGGCAATACAAACGTCTAACCTTTCCTCTCACTTTTTTCATAGATTAATGATATACCAATAGTAGAAAGGAACATGTGATATGGCGCAAAAGGATATTTTCTCAGCAATGATGTTTGGTCAGCCACTTGAAAAGGAGAAAAGCAAGACAGAAAAAAAGGAGGAGCGTGCAGAGACTTCTTCAAGTGATGACTCCATTGACTACATGCATGTCATGAATCAAATTGGAAACATTATGAACTCCATCGATGAGCTGAAGCCTGTGTTTAAAGATGTTGGTCCTATGATTAGTGCCTTCAAGAAAAAATTATCATAAAAAAAAGCCACTATTCTGTGGCTTTTTCTGATGCTGCATCTGCTTTTCCAAGCTCATATGCCTCTTGCATGACAGATGTAAACAAAGAGAGAAGCGGCTGAAGTGCTTCTGGATCAAGCTGAATCCCTGCTTTATCTAATTCTTCTTTTGCTTGTGGAAAATACTTCATCGCAATTTGTAAAAACTCCATCGATTTTTCGTGTTGCATGTTCAACGTCCTCACTTTTCATTTGGCAATTTGCCTGTTTTTTTGTAATTCGCAATATCCTTCTCAATGTCTTTCACAAAAGCGCGGTCTATGGTTGAGCTAAATTTCCCCATTTCGATCACTCCTTCTTTAAAGTCAAAGGAGTACTCACCTTGTTCGTTTAGCTTGCCTTCATTAAACTTCTTCGCAATGATACTGTACGCTTTATCGACATGCTGTACAGTGCTAGTTAACACCGTATGGCTTCCAAGGTTGGATTGATCAGTGACATATCCGATCGCAGATAGATTGTCGGTTTTGATTTGTTCAATGACAGGGATATTATAACCATCACCTGCTGGATACACAACATCTACACCTTGTTTTTTCAATTTTTGATAGAGGTTCACCGCTTTGTCAGCATCATCCCAGTTTTCGACAAATTCCGCTAGGACTTGCACATGTTCATCCTGATATTTTGCACCTTTGATAAAACCGTCTACTTCACTTTGCCAATCATATGTAGCCAGAATACCAATCTTTTTTGTTTTGGACATATGTGCTGCTGTCATGCCTCCGAAAAAGCCCATTGCTTCTCCTTTAAACGTGACGTTTGTGACATTATCAGCTTGAGGCTTGCCTCCATTGACCGTGATAAATTGTGTTTTCGGATAATCTTCACTGATCAAGTTGAAAATTTCGCTGTATTCATTGCCATGGCCAATAATTAAATTGACTCCTTTTTTATGAAATTCTTCAATGGCATCAACGATTTTCTCCTTGTCGACCATCCCTTCCTTATAATAAACATCTACACCAAATGTTGATTGGATATTTAATAAGCCTTTATAACCTTTCGTTCCCCAAACTTGATCATTAATCGTATCGGGGACGAGTAAACCCACCTTCTCAATATGTCCTTTTAACGGCGCCTGCGAGCAGGCAGATAGCATAAGAAGAAGGAACGAAAAGATCATGACAAGCCGCTGGTACTTCATGCCATGTTCAACTCCCTTTGCAACACGCAGGCATGAACCTGTATGTTAAATATAGGTTTATTTTATACTGAAAAAAGATAAGATGGAAGATCATTCTTGCTTTTTGTCGAAAAATGTTGAGTTTTGTCTTTTCCATTCTGCTATGATTTCTTCTGCTTGTTTGTCACCTGTTTGTCTTTCTACCTTCAATTGATGAATGATTTCCTGCCTTTGATCGGTGCGTGCCCACTTTAAAAGCTCCTTTGCGACATCTTCTACAAAAAATGTGTGATCATCCTTTATTCGTCTCTCTTCATAGAGTGTCCACGGACCAAACATGCGTGGAAGGATAACAGCCGAAACGCTTTGTTCATGCGAATGGCTTTCGGGTTCTTCGTAAAACAAGCGGTATTTGCCATGCTTCGCTTCGAGGTCTGTCTCTCTGTTCATTGAATCATCTGATTGAAAAAAGATCAGGTCATATGCCTCTTTCCTATCTTGACCATCAATAACGCGGACAAGATCATTGCGGCCGAGCCACATCATCCGCTCTTCTAATAACATTTTTTGCTCCTCTGACTGCTCCTTAGGATATGTGATATCCACTTGTATGCCCTCTTTCATCATATATTCACAAAGTGTCAGGCCAAAAAATTCATCTGCACCTATGATCAGTCCTGTTTCCATGTTCATGTCCCCTTTTTTAGCATATCGAATAAAAAGAAGAGCCCTTTCCATGAAGGGCTGTTATCATCCTATTCATTACAATTCTCTTTCATGCGATTTATAAAACTTGTGAATGGACTGAAAGATTCTTCTTGGATGATCAAACATATGCAAGGTAAGGTCCATCTGACAATGGTCTGGATTCATCATATGCTGATCAATAAAAGGCTTTGCGTGTAGTTCATAGGCATACGGTGCGCCGTTTAGTCTCTGCCATATATGAATCGGTACATGAGCTGAATGAACGGGGCAAGAAGGAAGTGGATACGTTTCAGCTTCCTTTGCAGAGCACCCATAGCTCTGTGCGAGTTCTTTCATGAACTGTTTGTAGAAGAATTTGTGTTCCTTTTCTCTTTCTCTTTGTGCTTGCAGGTGTAAACATGGATTCATCATGGCTATAGACCTTAGCACTTCTGGCATTTCTTCGGCAAGACTCATGGCGACAAGTGCGCCCATTCCCTCTGCAAGCACATGAATTTCCCGGTTTAATATTTCTTGTTTTAATGTGTGATGAACAAGCTGTTTCGCACTAAAAACAGCATCTTCACATCCCCAGTGATTCCCATGAAGATGACTATTAAACAATGTATATCCTTCATCCTTTAAAGCAGTTAAAAGCTGGTTTCTTCCGTAATGCTGAAGCCAGAATGATGTATTTTCCTGCACAAAGTGATTTCGGTCACCGAGGATTAGAATGCCAAAGCCATTTGGTTTTTGAGGAAGGTGAATGACGTTCCACTGGGAACCAAGCTGGAAAAAACGTTCGCTTACACCCATATGGCCAGCCTCCTTTCAGTGATTCTGCTTTCTATGATATGAACAACAACTCTTGTAGGAATAAGGAAATCCCCTAAAGACAGAAGAATTCTTTTTATTTTTATAGTAGAAGGTCTCAAA
This sequence comes from Bacillus sp. 005/A4HT-01/001, assembly GCF_004634445.1. Classification (NCBI taxonomy): domain Bacteria; kingdom Bacillati; phylum Bacillota; class Bacilli; order Caryophanales; family Bacillaceae; genus Bacillus; species Bacillus sp. 005/A4HT-01/001. The sequence continues at coordinate 112,030 of NZ_SEIZ01000003.1, read as the reverse complement.
ATGGTCACATAAAGGCGGAAAACAGTCTTTTCTCTGAACTCGTATCTATGGTATGATAGTCAATAGATTGTTACATAAAGGACGGTGGAATAATGCATTACATTATCACCCTCATTTGGACTTTTCTGCTGACACATATGGCTGGTTACATCGTTTCATCTATGAATGGAGCTGCTTATGATTTTACGTTAACTTCCATTCTTGCCATAGTGTTTACGGTTATTTTATTCATCTTTGCTGAAGTAAGTCCAATGAAAGAAACAGAAAGTTCAACAGAACATTCTTAATATTGCTGGAAAAGAGCTAATGATTTGAGGTTAGCTCTTTTTCTTTTTTTCAGAATGATGACCAGAAGTTGAGAGCGCACGCTAAAACCCCCTGCCGTCAATTACAGGGGGTTTTTTGAGTTACACCTCAACCGTTTCGGACTTCTGTTTGTCTGCTGACAAATGGCTTTTCGCTAGCCCTGTGAACAGGAAGATCGCGATGCCTGATAAAATTTCAAGCACACCACCCCCCGCAATGACAGGTCCTGCTCCAAAGCGTTCTGCCAGAACGCCCGATATGACGGCTGCAAGCGGGAGAAAGACATTTGATGACGCATTGATCACGGCATATACTTGCGGCTGATCTTCTTGGTCAACAGACGTTTGAATAATGACCATCTCTGGGACATTGATTGCACTGACGGCTGCACCAAAAATAAAGGAAGCTAGAAGAACGACTGGAAGCCATGTACTCATTCCAGTGATAAAGAATGCAGCTCCTTCAATCATGCCTGCGACAATAAAGAACAAGCCGAATCTTTTGATTTTCACCTTCGCCAGTGCAAAGCCCATCATAAACGCACCAACTGCGGCGACACCTCTTAAAATGGAATACACCATTGAATCACTTTGCAGCGCTTCTGCTACATATACAGCGGATAATGCCTGCCACGGAGCTGCGGCGACATTCATTAAAATACAATAAAGGGTTAGTGCAAATAAAATATGATGATTTTTAACGACTAGAAAGCCTCTTTTTAAGTTATACAGATATGTATTCTTTGCTTGTTTAATGTCTGCTGCTTTTTCTGCATCTGACTTTTGGAGTTTAACGCCAATAATGAACAAGCCCGATATGATAAATAAAGCAGTGGTGATCAGGAGCGTATCTGCAGGGCCAATTAATTTGACCAAAAGACCAGCGACCATCACCGCAGCAAGTGCGACAATTTCAAAAGATGATTGCAGGATCGCATTTGCTTTTTGAATGAGATGCTTTGGAACAATCTGAGGCAGGATGGCCACAGAAGCCGGGTTATATGCTGCACCTGTTGCCGATTGAATAACCATTAATGAGATCAATAACCATAGAGGCAATATGTGCGAAAAATGCAGTAGTGGAATAATGAGTACAATGGTTGCTCGAATGACATCTGAAGCAAACATCCATTTAGATAAATGATGTCTTTTCATAAGAGGTCCTAGTATTGGGGCCAACAATGATGAAGGAAGAACTGTCACTGCTAGAAGAAGTCCGGTACCGAGCGCTCCATCCCCTCTTAAAATCAATAACCAAAGAACGGATGTAAAAGCAAAACTTTCTCCTGTATTTTTTATGAGTCTTGATATGAACAATGAGGTGAAGCGTTTATTCCAAACACTTTCACTGAGATTCATCTTTTCCATCACACAAATCCTTTCAACCTTATACTATTTTTACATATTTTACCTTAATCTTTCTTTTTTTCATACTATTTATTTGAAAATTGGAACTTAATTGTTTTTTATTATAAAGAAAAAAGAGGCATGACACATGCCTCTAAAGACTTATTCATATGGACTCTTAGTCAATTGCTTACGGCTTTCTTTGGTAAGTCCAAACGCGGTTATGGTTCGAGTTATCCGGAAAGACGTCTCCTGCTTTAAGCTTTATCTTTAAAGGATCCTTCACCATACTACCGGTCTCACCGATTTCGATATAAACACCATTATTAGGTGCCTTATTACCAGATTTAAACTGATGCTGTTGACCCATTTCCATCCTCCTTTCTCGATTGATGTTATTATGTCCCGTCCATTGCCTCTCCAATCCAATATGTAAAAAGTCCCTGCTCAGTCGAGACAGGGACACTTGCGATTTATTTAGGTTGTTGATACATGAGCTCTTTGATTAACGCTTTTTGCACATGCAGGCGATTTTCTGCCTGCTGGAATACTTTAGAGTGTGGTCCATCAATGATATCAGCCGTCACTTCTTCTCCGCGGTGTGCCGGCAGACAATGAAGGAAGATATAATCTGCTGCTGCATGTTGCATGAGTTCCTCATTGACTTGATATTCTTTAAATTCAGCTAGACGTTTCTCTGTTTCAGCTTCCTGCCCCATGCTTGTAAATACGTCTGAATAAATGACATCTGCATCCTGAACAGCAGCTACTGCATCTGTTGTGACGATGACTTCTGCGCCTGATTGTTTTGCAAACTCCCGGGCAGTGTCTGTCACCTCTTGAAGAGGTTCATAGCCTTTTGGTGATGCAACGGCAATGTCACAGCCTAACTGCGCGCAGCCGACCATTAAGGAATGAGCCACATTATTCCCATCACCGATGTACGCCACTTTCACACCTTTTAGTGTGCCTTTCGCTTCTTTAATCGTCAGTAAATCAGCCAGTGCCTGACATGGATGAGAGTAGTCCGTTAGTCCGTTGATCACTGGAATAGAGGCGTATTTTGCAAGTTCTTCTACCTTCTCATGTTCAAAGGTTCGAATCATAATGCCATCTACATACCCAGACAGCACCTGCGCTGTATCACCAATCGTTTCTCCTCTGCCAATTTGCAGATCATTTGAGCTGAGGAAGAGCGCATGTCCGCCTAGCTGCGTCATGCCCGCTTCAAACGAGACACGGGTTCTAGTTGAAGATTTTTCAAAGATCATCGCTAATGTTTTTCCTTTGAATAAATCTTGATATGGATGTTGTTTCATTTCTTCTGCTTTTTCAATTAAGTACGCAATATCATTGATCGAAAAGTCTTTTAACGATAAAAAGTCTTTTCCGTATAATGCCGGTTGCACGTCGACTTGGCTCATGCCGTCACTTCCTTTTTATATAATTCGTGGAGAGATACTGGTGATACATCTCCATCTTTTCCTTGCAGGAACGCTTGCGCTGTTTCATATTCGGTTAGAACTTGAACACCATGTGTGAGTGCTTTTACACGCTGTTCTTTTGCCTCTTCATCATCACCTAAATGAATGTGAAGCGATTTATCGTCTTGTTGCAGCCACGATTCAAAGCTGCCAGTCCAGACGTTAAAGCCTGCTCGTGTAGCTTCATCTATGAGTAATTCACTGCCATGAATATAGAGGGTCCCTTTCTGTTGCCAGATCGGCGCAAACACTTTTTTCAAAGCGCTTTCGACGTTCTTTCCAACACACATTCCTTCACCCGTCGCTTTCATTTCAGGTGTCAGCTTTAAATCGATATCTTGAATGGCATGTGAGGAGAAGACTGGGAATTTAACAGCTGTGCCCCCCTTATTCTTCGTTACAGGATTCAATTCTTCAAGCGTTGCACCAGCTAACAGCTGAGTCGCCATTGGGATCATGTCAACACCCATGACTTTACTTACAACTGGAACAGTCCGGCTTGCCCGAGGATTCACCTCTAATACGAGCGCCTGGTTCCCTTTCATCACAAATTGAATATTCATAATGCCTTTAAAAGCTAATTTCTTTGCGATTTGTTCAGAAGCGTTATACACCTGCTCTTTGATGTCTTCACTAATAGAGACACTTGGCAAGATGGCAAAGCTGTCACCTGAGTGTACGCCCGCTTTTTCAATATGCTCAACGATTGTTGGAATGAATGTCTTCTTTCCGTCTGAAATAAGATCCACTTCCACTTCTTTTCCAGTGACGTACTCATCAATTAAGATCGGATAAGGTAAATGATCTGGCTGATCAAGTATTGCTGCCAATTGAGCTTCTGTATGGACAACGATCATGCCCATTCCCCCAATGACATATGATGGACGAATAAGAACAGGGTACCCGATGCTTGCAGCATGCCCCAGTGCTTCTTCTTTTGAATGAGCTGTATCTCCTTTTGCATGAGGAAGATTCAGTTCATCAAGAAGCTGATAGAATAAATCGCGATCTTCTAATGCATCTAATGTGTCAAAGGACGTGCCTAACAAGGTAACGCCGGCTTTTTCTAAACCTTCCGCCACATTGATTGCTGTCTGCCCGCCAAATTGAACGATGACAAAATCAATTTGCTCCGCTTCAACTACGTTTAAAATATGTTCTAACGTGATAGGCTCAAAGTATAAACGATCTGCAATCTCATAATCGGTACTAACCGTTTCTGGATTGTTGTTCATCATGATGGTTTCAAATCCAAGCTTTTGTAGAGTAAGAACGCCATGAACGGCACTATAATCAAACTCGACTCCCTGCCCAATTCGAATCGGACCGGAACCAATGATGAGTGCACGCTGCTTTGTTTTCTCTTGATGCTCTCCATCACTTTTGCCAAAGTACGTAGAATAGAAGTAATTCGTTTTTGCATCGAATTCAGCCGCACATGTATCGACAATTTTAAATGAAGCGGCAATGCCATACTCTTGGCGAAGCTGTCTGATATCTTGTTCACTGCGATCCGTCAGAGAAGCGATTGTTTCATCAAGGAAGCCTTTTTCCTTCACCTTTCTTAAGGTGTCTTTGGATAGCGTCCCCTGATGATTCTTCAATTCTTGTTCGAGTGTAATCATATTCTTGAAAACATGTAAGAAAAACAGATCAATCTTCGTCGTTTCATGAATCGTTTCAACGGTTTCTTGTCTGGAAAGCAGCTCCATGACAGCGAAGAAACGGCGATCGTCCGGTGTTTTGATTAATTCAAATAACTGTTCAGTTGAATGTTCTTTCAGTTCAGGCAAGTGGAAGCCCTTTGTTTTAATTTCAAGTGATGCGACGGCTTTTTGAATGGCAGATTCTAAATTACGGTCAATCGCCATGACTTCACCAGTCGCCTTCATTTTTGTGCCTAATTTCCGGTCTGCCTGTTTAAATTTATCGAACGGCCAACGCGGGAATTTCACCACGACATAATCGAGTGCCGGCTCAAAGCTAGCATACGTTGTTCCTGTAAGCGGATTTTTCAATTCATCTAGTGTATAACCGACCGCAAGTTTTGCCGCCATTTTGGCAATCGGATAGCCTGTTGCTTTCGATGCAAGAGCAGAAGATCGGCTGACCCGAGGGTTGACCTCAATGACAAAATATTCTTTGCTGAGTGGATCAAGAGCGAACTGGATATTACATCCACCAACGACATCAAGCGCTGAAATAATTTTTAAGCTCGCTGAACGGAGCATTTGATAATCCTGATCCGTTAATGTCTGTGACGGTGCAACGACAATCGAGTCACCTGTATGCACACCAACTGGATCGATATTTTCCATGTTACATACAGTGATACACGTATTTTGACGATCTCTCATGACCTCATACTCGACTTCTTTAAAGCCAGCAATGCTTTTTTCAACTAAGCACTGATGAATCGGACTCGCTAGAAGAGCACCTTCAATCAGCGGTTTAAAAGCCTCTTCAGTTAAAGCGATGCCTCCCCCTTTACCACCAAGTGTGTAGGCTGGTCGAAGAATGACGGGAAAGCCCACTTCTTTTGCAAATTGAAGGGCGTCTTTCGCATTATCTACAATTTCACTTTCTGGTACAGGTTCATTCAAATGCTTCATGAGAGCACGGAATTTCTCACGATCTTCACCGTTTTCAATTGTTTCAACTGACGTTCCGAGCAGTTTTACCCCATGCTTTTTCAGCACACCGGCTTTTTCCAGCTCGACAGCAAGGTTTAAAGCCGTCTGTCCGCCAAGATTGGCTAAAAGACCATCTGGTTTCTCTTTTTCAATGATTCTTGTCACTGAATCAACTGAAAGCGGTTCAAAATAAATTTCATCAGCAAATGACTCGTCTGTCATAATGGTTGCTGGGTTGTTATTCACTAAGATGACGTTGTAGCCTTCTTCTTTTAAGGCCATACAACCTTGTGTTCCTGAGTAATCAAATTCTGCTGCCTGACCAATGATGATTGGACCGGACCCGATGACTAGAATGGTTTGTATGCTTTGATCTTTAGGCATGTGCGACTTCTCTCCTTGCTTGTTTCACTTTCTCAATAAAATCATCGAATACCCATTCACTTTCTGCAGGGCCTGGATGTGCTTCTGGATGAAATTGAACGGACATTATCAGCTTCTCTTTATGAATGAATCCTTCAACAGATCCGTCATTCACGTGGAGGAATTTGACGTCCACTTCTTTGTCATTCATGCTTTTTTCATTGACCACATAGCTATGATTTTGGCTTGTCATAAAGACACGTTTTGATTCTGTATCTTGTACCGGATGATTCGCCCCGCGGTGGCCAAAAGGAAGCTTATACGTATCCCCGCCAAGCGCAAGAGCAATTAATTGATGACCTAAGCAAATGCCTAGTGTCGGGAAGGTCATCATGATGTCATGAATGGTTTTTAAATATGGCTTCATTGTTTTTGGGTCTCCAGGTCCATTTGACAAAAGGATCGCATCTGGCTTGATATCAAATACCTTTTCCATTTGTTTGTACGGAATCACTGTGACTTTACAGCCGCGCGCTTCGAGTGAGTCCGCAATTGATTTTTTAAAGCCAAAATCAATGAGCGCTACATGTTCCTCACCGCTGCCTTGTGTGTATACTTCATCTTCTGTGACCTGCTCAACCACATTGTCTTGCTTCATTGCAGGCGGCGTTTCATTTTCGTCTAAACTAAGCACTGCATTCATCGTTCCATTTGCTCGAATGTTCTGCACGACTGCGCGAGTATCTGTATGTGTAAGAAGCGGAATGTTCCACTTCTGTAAATAATCTTTTAAGCTTACGGCTGCAAGGTGATGAGAAAAATGGTCAGCTGCTTCATAGACAACAACCGCCTTCACTTGTGGTTTTTTGCTCTCAAAGTCTTCATGATTGATGCCGTAATTTCCGATGAGCGGATATGTGAAGACAATGATTTGTCCTTTATAAGAAGGATCTGTGAGCACCTCTTGATAACCTGTCATCCCTGTAAAAAAGACCACTTCACCTGTCACGCCAGCTTCTCCTGTCAGATCTCCTTCAAAAGAGGCTCCATCTTCTAAATTTAAATAACCTTTCATGCTTGTGTCACCCCATATTGAATAATTAATAATATAAATGCATTTTTATGCGTTCTGGTGTAAAAAAATTTAGACCGTTACTGTTTCATTTGCTAACACTTGAATGATCGCTTCTATTGCTTGATCCAATTCAACTTTTTTGACATTCAGTGGAGGTAATAAACGAATGACATTCGGACCAGCTGGAAGCACCAGCAAACCTTGCTCTCGAAGGGCTGTGATGTAATCACCTACTGGCTGATGACACTCAATTCCTGCCATTAATCCTTTGCCCCTTACTTCTTTCACGATATTCAGCTGTTTGACTTCTTGCAGTCTCTTTAAGAGATACGCACCCTTTTCTTTCACTTCTGAAAGAAAGTCTTCTTTGAATATCACATCAAGAGTTGCGTTCACAGCTGACATAGCGAGCATGTTGCCACCAAATGTTGTGCCATGAGAGCCTGGAGAAAATGCATCCCCTAAAGCTTTTTTCCCTATCACTGCACCGACTGGAAATCCATTTCCTAAACCTTTTGCGGCTGAAATAATATCAGGATCAAGTCCCGATTGCTCATAGGCAAATGCTGTCCCTGTTCGCCCAATACCCGTTTGGATTTCATCTACAATCAGCAGTGCTTGATGTTTTTTGCAAAACGTTTGAACGGCTTCTAGAAATTCAGCTGTAGCTGGATTCACTCCACCTTCACCTTGCACCACTTCCAGCATGACCGCTGCGACATCATCGATTTCACACGCTGTGATCGCTTCAGGGTCATTAAACGGTACATAATGAAAGCCTTCCAGCATCGGTCCAAAACCAGTTTTGATTTTATCTTGACCTGTGGCAGCCATACCAGCATACGTGCGCCCATGGAAAGAGTGCAAAAACGTCACAATATTTGTTTTCCCTGTTGCTTTTCGGGCCAATTTGATAGCCCCTTCATTCGCTTCAGCCCCGCTGTTGCAGAAAAATACGAGATCTCCTGAACTGTTTGCTGCCAGCTTTTCCGCTGCTTTTTCTTGCAGTCCATTTTCAAATAGATTTGATACGTGCCAGACCTCGTCAAGCTGCTTCTTGATGGCTTGATTGACCTTTGGATGATTGTGACCTAAATTCGTGACCGCAATGCCTTGTATAAAGTCTAAATATTTTTTCCCAGTTGTATCCACTGCCCAAGAACCTTCTGCCTCTTTAATTTCAACATTCCACCGTCCGTATGTTTGAAAAAGATGACTCACAGGACCGCCTCCTTTTGTTTTACAATTCGAGTTCCTTTAAAGGTATCTCCTGTAAAAATACTGCCTTTTCCATTCACAATCATGACTTCATCCACATCTCCTGATAAAGCACTTAGCGCAGATTGCACTTTTGGAATCATTCCCCCGGAAATAATGCCTTCATCGATGAGCTTGAGAGCTTCTTGTTCGGTGACAACGTCTAACAGCTCACCATTTTTTAAAATTCCTTCCACATCTGTGACAAACATGAGCTTATCAGCTTTCATAGCTCCTGCGACTGCTGATGCTGCAAGATCAGCATTTACATTTAACGTTTGGCATTCTTCGGTCATAGATAGCGGCGCAATGACGGGAATGAATTGTTTCTCCATTAGTGCTTCTGCCATCTCTGGATTGACTTCTTTGATTTCGCCAACGTACCCATATACATCTTGATCGAGAAAATCGGCGACAAGCATCTGTCCATCTTTACCAGATACACCGACAGATGATATATCATGCTTTGCCAGCTCTGAAACAAAGTATTTATTCACCGTTCCTGAAAGGACCATTTCGGCTACCTCTAACACCGGCTTTGTTGTTTTGCGCTGTCCATCTACAAATTCCGTTTTCACTTCTAATTTTTGCAGCATGCTCGTGATTTCAGGACCTCCGCCATGTACGATAGCCAGTTTAAATCCAGCAGCTTGAAGTGAGCGGACATTTTCATAAAAGGTATCGGAAAGTTCTCGAATGACACTGCCTCCACACTTGAACACGATCGTTTTATCCATGTCTATCTCCTTCATTATGTGCGATAGCTCGCGTTAATTTTCACATAATCATAGGTAAGGTCACAGCCCCATGCGGCCGCTTCACCATTTCCTTCATTCATTTGAATGAAAATCGTAATCTCATCCTGCTCTAGATACGCTTTTGCTTCCTCTTCTGAGAAAGACTGGGGTTCATTATGTTTAAACAGACATTGCCCGCCTAAGTAAACTTCCACCTCTTCTGGCGTGACAGAAGCTGCGCTATGACCGATTGCTCCGACAATCCGGCCCCAGTTGGCGTCCGTACCGTATACGGCTGTTTTCACAAGACTTGAACCTACGATTTTTTTTGCAATAATACCAGCTTCTAAGTTGTTTTTTGCACCAACAACTTTCGCTTCGATTAATTTAGTTGCGCCTTCTCCGTCTCTTGCAATCTCTTTTGCTAGATCTTCGCAGGCTAGTTTTAATCCTTCTTTAAACAATGGCCATTCTGGATGTTCTTCATTCAGTGCCTGGTTTTCTGCCATTCCATTTGCCATCACAAGCACCATATCGTTAGTTGATGTTTCTCCATCGACGGTAATTTGATTAAACGTCACATCTGTAATGTCACGAAGAGCATTTTGCAAAGCTTCTTGTTCGACATTTGCATCGGTTGTGACAAACCCGAGCATTGTGGCCATGTTCGGATGAATCATACCAGAGCCCTTTGCTGCACCAGAAATGAGAATCTCTTTCCCGTCTATCGTCAAGGAGTATGTCGTATTTTTAATGACTGTATCTGTTGTTAAAATCGCTTCTTCAAAGTGGCCATTTCCTGCTTTTGCTTCTTTTAGCTGAGCGATGCCTGTTTTTATTTTATCCATATCCAGACACTCTCCAATGACACCAGTAGAAGAAACAGCAATGTAATCAGGCTCTGTGCCTAACATGTCTGCACAGGCTGCCTGCATGTCGTATGCATCTTTTAATCCCTGCTCACCTGTACATGCGTTGGCGATGGCACTATTGACAATGACACCTTTTAGTTTGCCCGTCTTTTTCAAGCTTTTTTGTGTGACTTGAAGAGGCGCAGCTTGAAAGTGACTTTGAGTGTATACCGCTGCACTCGCTGCTGGTACTTCACTGATGATCAAGCCAAGGTCTTTTTTTGAATAGCGTAATCCTATATGAATCCCCTTTGCTTCAAAACCTTTTGGTGATGATACGTCCCCGTCAATTTTGACAATACTTTTTTCATTCAATTCGATCATGTTTGTTGTCTCCCCTGTTCTTATGGATAGAGAGGTGTCATTGTGAGGCCCGCCTCTTCATGTAAGCCTTTGATGATATTGAAGTTTTGAACCGCTTGGCCGGCTGCGCCTTTCATGAGATTATCTATGACAGATACAATCGTCAGTCTGCCTGTTCGCTCATCTAAATGAAAACCAATGTCACAGAAGTTACTGCCGTATACTTCTTTTGTTTGCGGATATATCCCGTGATCTCTCACTCTTACAAAATAGGAATCTTCATAAAAGTCCTTCATCCGTTTCATTAATTCTTCTTTTGTGACATCTGATTTCAATTGTGTATACATCGTCGCCATAATCCCTCTTGTCATCGGGACAAGATGTGTTGAAAATGTGATGTTCGCCGTTTGCGGGTTCCATTCTCTAAGTACTTGTTCTATTTCAGGTGTGTGCTGATGTTCATTCACCTTATAAATTTTAAAGTTATCGTTCAGCTCTGAAAAATGTGTGCCAAGTGAGGCTGATCGTCCTGCACCGGACACCCCGGTTTTTGCATCTATTATGATCATAGATTCATCGATTAAATTCTGTTTCATCAGCGGTGCTAATCCTAGAAGAACTGAAGTAGGAAAGCAGCCTGGGTTTGCAATGACTTCCGCTTGCTTAATGGTTTCACGATTCAATTCAGATAATCCGTATACAGCTTGTTGAACCGATGCTTCATCCGCTGCCCTTCGTTTATACCACGCTTCATAAACAGTTCCATCTTGAATGCGCAAGTCACCTGATAAATCAATAATTGGCACCCCTTGATTCATGAGCTTCGGTGTGAGTTCACTTGAAACGCCTGCTGGTGTCGCTAAAAACACAGCATCTGTTTCTTGCACAATGGTAGCCGGATCAATGGCTTTTAATGTTTGGTCAGTAATCGTTGTCAGATGCGGATAAGATTGACTGTATAATTGCCCATCACCACTTGATGAATACAATATACATTCCTCCACATGTGGATGCTGCTTAAAGATACGAACTAATTCCGCACCACCGTACCCTGTAGCACCTATAATACCTATTTTCAACGTCAATACACCCTCTTGATCTTTGTGAAATTATTTAACATTATAACATGTATAAAAATTAATTCAATTGTATATTTAATATTTGTTTTCATTTTTTTTCATAAAAAAATCCACATATCTTCGTGAGACATGCGGATTTTATCTATTGTTCTTCATATTGAGAACCAAAAGCGCACTGCATAAATATAATAGGGAACTTGCATAAAAAATCAAATGAATGGTGAAAAAATCAGCAAACAGGCCGCCAAGCATGATGGCGATAGATGAAAAAAGCGCTGTCCAAAAATGATAGTGCCCAACTTCTTTCATTCGCTTCTTCTCATTTGTGAGTTCGGTGACGAGCAGTTTCTCTCCGTGCTTCTGAACACCACCTAGCACACCTAAGGCAATCTGAATCATATAAACTTGCTCTACTTCTGTGATATGTGGAAAAAGGAGAAGAAGAAACGCCATACCAAACGAATGAATGATTAAAAAGAGACGCCTGTCGGTCGTTTCAGGAAGTTTTCCTAATAATAAATGAATGAACGCACCGCTCAAACCAAACAGACCATAAGCAAGACCAAATTGAGAATAGCTCGACCCAACATTTTTAATAAAAAGAATATAAAAAGGGAAAATGAGACTACTGGCGAAAAACAGTAGACTTTGTGAATAGACGAACCATTTCATTGCTTTAGCATTCATTGTGTATTGTACCTTTCATAAAAGTAGTTGATAAATCTGCCATCTGGATCTGCTTGCTTTTTCTTTTGAAAGAATAGATCGGTTTTTGGATACGCTTGTTTCATTTGTGCTTTCGTTTGATAAGGCATGTATGGTAAGTAATAGCTTCCATGGTGCCGCAAGGTGATATCTGTCATTTGCCGGATGACCCGCTCTGCTTCTGCCTTCTCTTCTTTCTCAAAACCATAATTCACTAACAAAACAAGTGCAAACATATCTTCTTTCGCATATGAGAGATCCGCTTTTTCATTTTTTTGTACGTAGCGGATCGTGATGTTCATTAAATTCAATTCTTCCTGTTGTAAAAACCCTCTCATGTCATCGATATACGCACGAAAATGATCAACTGGAACAAAGTATTCTTGAAGCACATCGGTATCTGACTCATTTTCATATTCTAAAAAAGCAGAATCAGACCGCATCACGTTATTTCTTGTGATCAGCTGGTCATTTTGACTTTGAAAATACTTCTTTTGCAAGTTCCATAGCAAATCTTTCCCCATATCAAATCTTCTCGAAAGGCCGAGCATAAATTTTAAAGGGATGACGAGCTGATCTTCTTTGAGCTCGCGGTATGGATCGATCTGTTGATCAGAAGTAAGTGAATAATTCGTCACATACATCTCTTTCAAAAAATTTGTTTTCGCTGTAGAGATTCTTGCGAGATGCATGCGCACTTCTTTATTGTTCTTTACATGCTTTTGAAAATAATCAGTGTATTCATCGAAGTGTAGAGAGGTTGTCTCCATTTTATATAATTCATCCTTTGTTAAGGAAAGCTCAACATCTAAAATGACACCGAATAAGCCGTATCCTCCAATCACGGCAGTAAATAAATCATCGCTAGGCTTTACTGTGATGATCTCTCCATCTGCTTTTAACAGTGTGAAAGAGCGCACGGTGTCAATGAGTGAGCCGTAGCGAATGTCACGTCCATGTGCATTTGCACTTAACGAGCCACCAATCGTAAAGATGTTTTGAGATTGCATCACCTTTACTGCAAGACCATATGGGTTCACATATTTTTGAATATCATCCCATGTGGCGCCGCTCTGGACCCGAATGGTCTTCTTTTTTTCATTAAATGATACGATTCGGCGAAATTTCGTCATGTCTAGTACAATGCCATTTTCATAATACGTGTGGCCGCCCATACTATGCTGCTTTCCGGCGATTGAAATCGGCAGATTCTTCTCTTTTGCTTCTTCTAATACTTCTTTTAAAGATTCTATTTCTTTTCCTTGCACGACTTTTTTTATTTTGACCGGCATAAGGTGACTCACATCTGTAAACGCATCAAGTCCTTGTCTTTTGTGTGCTTGACCTTCACGTATAGAGACTGATGCAAAAAAGGCAGCGCCATATCCCATCAAAAGAACGATCCATATCCACTTTCGTTTCATTATAGGTACTCCGTTCTATAAAATTACATCCATTATATCAAGCCATACTCCTCCTCTACCTTAATTTTTCATAAAAAAACCTGGTACGAGTTCAACTCATACCAGGTCGTATTTACTTATTGAATACCAAGCGCAATTTTAGCGTATCTTGACATTTTGTCACGTGTCCAAGGTGGATTCCATACGATGTGAACTTCTGTTTCTTTCACTTCAGGCAAGTCACTTAATGCTTTTTTCACTTCATCCACGATAACTGGTGCAAGGGGACACCCCATTGATGTTAAAGTCATCGTGATATCCGCTTTTCCATTCTCATCAAGATCGACATCATAGACAAGTCCAAGGTTGACGATGTCTACGTTTAACTCAGGGTCAATCACCTGTTCTAGGGCGCCTAAAATATTTTCTTTCAATGCTTCATCCATGATATCCACTCCTTTTTCAACTAGTATAACGTACTTTTCCTTTTGGCTAAACGTTTGTGCTTTTCAGGTGTGTCACAAACCAGTCAATGGTTTCAAACATCGCTTGTCTTGAGACCTTATGGCCAGCCTGTCCATCTGTGATAAAACGAATCAGGTGAGGATCTTCTTTATATTGGGTTTCTGCTAACTCGTCATAAAGAGCTTTTGCATGTCTGTAAGGGACAACCGGATCGTTTTCTGCATGCCAGAATAACAATGGCCTTTTGTTTAATCGATCTGTTTGCAGCGTTAAATCATAAGGACGCAGCGCGTCTAATTGCTGATGAACCTCTTCATCTGTAATCTCTTTCATCAACCCTTTGTGCCGCATGTCCATAATTTGTGCTTGTAGGAATGTCGTATATTTCGGACTGCCCATCAAGCTGACTGCCGCTTTAATCCAATCATGTTTTGCGAGTGCACCAAAGGTCGTGATGCCTCCCATGGAAGTACCTGCAACACCTATTAGATCGGCTTCAATCAATTGTTTTTCTTGAAAATATGTTTTTAAGATATCGATTTCACGGATTTCGTTCAGGACGATTTCCCAAAACTTTGATGCCAGTTCCTCTAAGCTGAGGTTTTCTGATCTTACACCATGATAAGCACAGTCAGGCAAAATGACTCTCATGCCTTTTTCCGCCAAATGAAAGGCGAAGTGTAAGTTGTGCTCGCGTGCACTTGTAAATCCATGTATAAAAAATACAAGTGGCATCGGTTTATCTTTATTTTCAGCTTTTACGATATGTAAAAATGGAATATCGTGTGTCATTTGCTCATCAATGGTGATCACAGCCTATGAATCCTCCTTTATCATTCCCGTCTTTGTTTATTTTAACATGTAGACAACGAAGATGTGATAAAGATACACTATAGGTGGAGGCACCCGCACCAGATGCCTCCTATTACTTACAGATCAAAGGAGATTTTATGGAGACTAAACCTTATCTAATCGCACTTGACCTGGATGGCACGTTATTAAAAGACGATAAAACGATTTCTGCACACACACTTGATGTCATTCAAAAAGTGAAAGACAGCGGGCATCATGTCTGTATTTCAACTGGCCGGCCATTTCGTTCCAGCTCTCCTTATTATCAGCAATTGCAGCTCGATTCACCGATTGTGAACTTTAATGGAGCGTTTGTCCATCATCCTCTTGATGAAAAATGGGGCAGATTTCACACATCACTTGATCTTCAAGTCGTGAAACAGCTTGTGGATATTAGTGAGGAATATAAAGTGCACAATGTGTTAGCTGAAGTGCTAGACGATTTGTATTTCCATTATCATGATGAAAAGCTCATTGATATATTTAATATGAATGCAAACAAAGTGACCGTTGGTGACCTTCGGGACAATCTTGGAGAGAATGTCACAAGCGTCTTAATTCACGCAAAAGAAGAAGACGTCGGAGCGATTCGGAGCTATTTGACAGATGTTCATGCAGAAGTGATTGACCACAGACGCTGGGCTGCTCCGTGGCATGTCATTGAAATCATTAAAACAGGTATGAACAAAGCCGTTGGACTGCAAAAAATTAGTGATTATTACGGTGTGCCTCAGGAGCGGATTGTGGCATTCGGAGATGAAGACAATGATTTAGAGATGCTTGAATTTGCTGGATGCGGGGTTGCGATGGGCAACGGGATTGATGCAGTGAAACGCGTCTCTAATGAAGTGACAGATACGAATGAACAAGATGGGATTGCAAAATTCCTAACGAATTACTTCTCGCTTTAATTTTTCCATTCATACATAGCAGGTCAAAGCGGGCATACTACCATTAGACAGGTTGTCCTGTCAGCTTGTGTAAAGGGGCGGATTCAGAATGGGTAAAAGAAGCAAATCGAAACGCTTTATACAACAAGGTAAAGATTCAGTCAGTCTGCATGACGCACGTTTTCCGTATCGTTCCACACTTGAAGAAGCTGCGGAGGACAGGGGAAATATGAAGACTGATGCTTCTGGAGGTTCATTGTGAGAAACGAACTTTTTGATCAAGCCAAATCATTTACTGAGGAAGCCCTTACTTCTTCATTTCCATCTGGTTTAGAGCGTCAACAAGCAGTTCAGCGAGCTAAAAACGCCGTATCATCTGCATTTGCTAATTCGACAGATGCAGAAAGAAACCAGTTGCATACGTTCCAAGACCTGCTTGATGATCTTTAACGAAAAAAGCTGTCCGCTTTGTGGACAGCTTTTCTTATGCTTATTTCACTTGGAACGTTTTCTTCTCAGTGATTTGCTTTAGCCCTTCTGCTTTTCCTTTAAATGTGACGACCGCTTCATACGTTCCCGGCTCCACACCGTTTGACCACGTATCTTGGAAGTCATATGTTTCATCTGCTTTCAGCACAAAGGATTGGATGGCTTGTGTGAACATACGGTCTTTCGAGTAACGGTATTTTTCATTTCCGTCTTCATCGTACACACTCAATTCGAATTTTTGGCTTGTGTTAAACGTGAATTCAATATCTCGATCTGATTCATTTTTGAGTGACATATGAAATTGAACCGAAGAACCTTTTTGGACGGGGTCTACTGTGAGCACAACGGTTTTTTCTCCCATTTGACCGGATACCTCCTTGTCTGGTTCATCCTTTTTTTGTTGTCCACAAGCTGTTAAAACCAATAGAACGAGAAAAAGCACTAACCCTTTTTTCATCTTCTACCCACCTTTTAATCTCGTCTGAAAAATCCAAGAATATTGGTTGTTTGAACAATATTTGTAAAGGCTTTTGGATCGACTTCCTTTATAATTTGTTCAAGTTCATACAGCTCATACCTTGTAATGACAATGACCATCATTTCTTTTTGTTCATTGGTAAATGCCCCTTTTGCCGGAACAGTCGTAATCCCTCTGACCATTTTTCCATAAATGGCTTCTTTGATTTCATCTGCTTTCTTTGTCACAATCATGGCGGTCAGCTTTTCATGTCTCGTATGGATGGCATCAATTACCCTAGTCGTCACATATAATGTGACAAGGGTATATAAAGCTTTCTCCCAACCTTGTAACAATCCTGCTGTAAAAATGATAATTCCGTTTAAAATGAAGAAATACGTGCCAACTGGTTTGTCTTTCCATTTCGCTAAAATCATCGCAATAATGTCAAGGCCGCCTGTAGATGCCCCATATTTCAGTGTAATCCCAATGCCAAGTGCAGAAATGACTCCGCCAAATACAGCATTTAATAAAATATCTTCAGAAACACTTGTCTCTGGTAAAATGCCGAGGAAAATCGTTGTCAGTGCCACACTAATAATGCTATACAAAGTAAAGGAACGACCAACCTTCATCCAGCCTAAAATGCCGACCGGAATGTTTAAAATAAATAATAGGATCCCTGTTGATAAATAAAACGGTGCATATTGATCGATTAAACTAGATAACAGCTGGGCAACCCCTGTAAAACCACTTGCATATACGTCAGCAGGGATTAAAAATAAATTCAGTCCAATCGCATTGAGTAAGGCACCAATGACGACGACGATGAATTTTTTTGCTTCTCCAATGAACATGTTGTCATTCCTCCACTTACCATTCTCTCTATGGTTTTCCCTAAAATTTAGAATTTGAACACGAAAAGATGATTTTCTATGATATAGTTAGGCTAAAAAGATGTAAAATATGGTTGATTTTTTTAGAAAGAAGGGATTTTGATGACCGTTCATATCATAGCAGACAGTGCTGCTGATCTGCCTCTTTCTTATTATGATGAACAAAACATGACACTCATTCCGCTGCGTGTGTTACTCGGCGAGCAGGAATTTGAGGATTTGATTACCATTGAACCAAAACAAGTATTTGATGCGATGAGACAAGGTGCAAGTCCAAAAACATCACAAGCTTCACCGAACCGGATAAAGGAAGCCTTTGTTTCTGCAGCACAAACCCATACATCGGCTATTTATGTTGCCTTTTCATCAGAGCTTTCAGGTACATACCAAACCGCTGTGATGATGGCAAACGAAGTGAAGGAAGAATACCCTGATTTCGATTTACGAATCATTGATTCTAAATGTGCTTCACTTGGTTATGGACTAGCTGTCAAACACGCTCAATCACTTGCCATTGACGGAAATACAATACAAGAAATTGAAACGTCTGTAAAGCATTTTTGTGAATCTTTACAACATATTTTTACTGTAGACGATTTATCGTATTTAGCAAGAGGCGGAAGAATCAGTAAAGCGTCCGCATTTGTTGGCGGATTGTTAAGTATTAAACCCATTTTACACGTTGAGGATGGAAAACTGATACCCCTTGAAAAAATTCGTGGCCGTAAAAAATTATTGAAACGCATAATCGAGCTGATGAAAGAACGCGGATCTGACTGGTCCAGCCAAACTGTTGGCATTAGTCATGGAGATGACCCTGCACTTGCAGAAGAAATGAGACAATTAATCGAAGCGGAATTTCATCCAAAAGAAATCGACATCCAGGTCATCGGCGCAGCTGTCGGGTCCCACTCAGGCCCTAGCACACTTGCCATTTTCTTTACAGGCAGCCCATCATAAAAAGCACCCTTCCCTGAATCATCACGGGAAGGGTGCTTTTCTTATGATAGCTTAAATCGGTGAACGGTTTCGTTTAACCTTGCCGTCATACTCATCAGTTCTTCTACTTGTTTGTTCATTTGATGGAAAGATTGCAGTTGTTCGTTTGCCGAGGCAGAAATTTCTTCGCTGCCCGCTGCCGTTTCTTCTACAACGGCACTAATATTTTCAATCGAGTGCAGCACTTGTCCGCCAAGCTCTGTTGATTGAATAATTTGATCATTTAAGATCGCCATTTCTTGCTTAATATGTTGTGCTTTTGTTTCTATATCTTCAAAGGAGTGTGAGGTTTTGTCCATTGCATCTTGCTGCTGAAGTGATAGCTTGACCCCTTCTTGTACAGTTTGGCTAATGGATTGAATGCCTTTTTCAATATGACTCACCATGTCAAAAATTTGTCTTGTTGCACGAGACGATTCATCTGCCAGCTTACGAATTTCGTCCGCTACGACGGCAAACCCTTTGCCTGCTTCTCCTGCTCTTGCCGCTTCAATCGCCGCATTGAGCGAGAGGAGGTTTGTCTGGTCCGCAATATCAGAAACCGTTTTGGCCATTGCGGAGATTCCGCTTGCGTACTGAGTGAATTCTCCTGCAGACTCTTCAATTTGTCTCGTCGCACGTGTATTTTTTTCAATGGCTGCTTTTGTTTCTGTTAACGTGTGCTTTCCGCTTTCTACCGCTTCAATGGCATCCTCTGTACTACGAATGACTGTATGTGATCTTTCGGAATTCTTACGGCCATGTGAATCCATTTTCTCAATCAAACTAACGCCATGCTGAAGGTCTTCTGAAATCGCTTGTGAACCATTTGCCATTTCGTCTGTCGATACAGACACTTGATTGGCTGATTCCATAAGCTTTTTGTTTTCATCATCTAACTGAATCGAAAATGATTCTACTTGGCTTGAGACATGGCTGATTTCTTGAATCAAGCTAATCAGCTGATCCGTCATTTGATTGAACGACTCATTTAATCCGCCGATTTCATCTTTACGCTTGATGTTCATCCGCTCCACAGCGAGGTTTCCTTCGGCAATCTGTTTTGCCCGGTAAGAAAGGGATTTGATTGGTGTCACAATGGATCTCGTTAAACCAATATTTAAAAAGACGGCGATGACAATCAGTGTGAGGGCTGCGACAGATGCGCTTGTGATGATCCATTGCACATTGTCTGCCGCCTCCTCTAAATGGTATTCATACGCTTCTTGTGCTCTTTTATTCATCGTATGCACGTCGTTTAAAACACCGTCAATTCTGGCAGCCACTCGTCTGGCATCAGAGGCATTTTTTTCACCAATGGCATTGTTTGCTTCTTGCGTCCATGTGTCAAACTTTGAATTTAACCGTGTTAGGGCTTCTTTGTTCATATTTCCTGCGTTTTTGTTTAACATTTGCAGCTGTTTTTTCGCTGTTGATATATCGGTTTGAACGACCTCTAGCTGTTCATCTGAAAGGGTCATGGAATAATTGGTCATGGCTTGTTCGACACTTTCAAAGCTTGCCTTCGTTTTTTGTACGTTCAGTAAGGTTTGAACTTCTGTTTCGCTTGATGACTGAATCTTTGTCATACTCACAATAATATAGGCAATTACGCCAACCGCTAAAAGAAGTGAAATGAGTGAGTTGAGCAAAATTTTGATGCGTAAGCTCATGATGCTGCCCCCTCTTCTTTCAGAAGTGTCTGCTTCAGTCCATTTAATTTTTTGGTCAATTTCTCAGCATCTTTAAGCACCCGGATTCTTGCCATATCGATTCCGTCATTACTTAAGTCATAAACGATATGCCCGCTTTTGATTTTGCTGCTTTTGACGAGCTGTTCGCTGAATTGATAGACGACTTCATCGACTTTTTTGACCATAGACGAAATAACGGCTTTTTCAGCTGTATAATACTGATCGCTGTCCACACCGATTGCATATTTGCCTTGCGTTTGCGCTTCTTTTAATACACCAACACCCGTATAACCGGCTGCGGCATATAAAACATCTGCTTTCTTTTTGATCATGTCTTTCGCTATTTTACTGCCTTTGCCTGCATCACTAAATGTGCCAGCATACGTGGATACAATCTTGATGTTCGGATTCACTGATTTTGCACCTTTTTGATAGCCTTGTTCAAATCGGTGGATAACATCTGCATCGACTCCGCCAACAAAACCAATGACATCACTTTTTGTTGTCATGGCAGCAAGTGCTCCCGCTAAATAGCTGCCCTGCTCTTCTTTAAAAGTCACTGATGTGACATTTTTCAGTTCAGACACAGCATCAATGAGTAAAAATTGCTTTTTCGGATATTTTTTCGCTACCTTTTCTAAGTCTTCTTGCATACTGAAACCTACACCGATGATCAGGTCATTTCCATCTTTCACAAGCTCGGTCAGCCCTTTTTCATATGTATCGGTTTCTGCAATTTCTCTATAATCGAATTCAATGCCAAGCTCATCTCGTGCTTTTTCTAATCCTTTAAATGATGAATCGTTAAATGATTGATCACCAAGACCATCATCCGTCAGCATGACACCAATATGCTTCGCATTTGATATCGGTGGTCCTCCCTGCTGATTGCTGCATGAGGCGAGTACCATGATCATAGCTGCCATCAGAAGTAATGAAATCTTCACTTTCATCCAAAAACACACTCCTTTTATCATCCTTACCCCTTATTTATCGGATTTGAGAGTCATTGTTTCAATGATAAAGTGAAGGATTTTCAGCTTTTTTCATGACTTTTTTCACTGAAAAAAACCATTATTTATGACAAAAATAAAAAAAGTGAGCAAATGCTCACTTCAGATTGTTGACAAAGGGCTAAAATGAACTTTATTTTAGCTCTTTGTCTTCTTTTTCAGCGTGATAGAAAACCTTTGCAGTCTAGGAAGGACGAGCACTGGAGCGGAGCGAATTTGGCATTCGTGAGCACCAGCGCGCAGGACTGACAAAGAATGCGAGGGTTTGTCTACACGCTGAAAGTGAGCAAATGCTCACTTTTTCTCGTATGTCCATCCTTCTTTTTGGTAAACAAGATCATTTTTCATCAGATGACCTAATGCTCGTTTGAAGGCTGCTTTGCTCATTTGAAATCTTTCCCGGATATCTTCTGGATCACTTTTATCCCCGTAAGGCATTGCACCGTTTCTCGTTCTCATATAGGTTAAGATTTCTTCTGCATCGACTGATAACGCATCCTGCTTTCTCGGAAGCAGTGACACATTGACAGTTCCATCCTCTTTCACTGCAATCACGCGTCCTGTCACGGTCGATCCGAGTCTTGGTTCTTCTTTCCGCTCAGTACGATGGATAAATCCTCTAATCCCTGTATCAGTCAGCATAAAGGAACCTGTCGCAATTAAGCGATAAATTGTCCCCGTGATTTCTTTGTTCATTAACGTTTCTGGCGCCTCAGTAAACAATTCACTGATCACATCTTCAGTGGCTGGTTTTGCGAACATTCTCCCGTAACTTGTCACTTTGAGCATACAGTATAGTTTGTCGCCTTTTTTCGGCCACGCTTCCTCAAAAGGCGGGAGGTGTTCAGTTGCAACAAGTGCATCCTTTGACAAACCTATATCGACAAAAGCACCCATATCTTCTACAACGTCTACGACTTCTACCCAGTCGTATGTATGTGCATTGATTTTAGGAATTTTCATCGTCGCTGCCAGTCTTTCCTCATGATCTACATATAAGTAGACCTCTACTTCATCACGATCTCCAATATCCTCTGTCATCTCACTGCGATGTAGGAGGACAGAATCTTCGCCATCTGTTAAAAAGTAGCCGTATTCCATCTCGTTATCTATTTGCAAGGTCAGTTGCTCACCTGGTCTCATGTTCTCTTCCTTCCTATCTGCCCTTAAAAGAGCGTTCGTTCATCTTTTGATTCACTTTATTCTACTATACTTCTGTCATCATGAACATCTCTAGTTCTGTTAGCTAAAGTGGACAACCTGCACTTGAATTATACCGCATGCATCTGAACTCTTTTCGATAAAGTTTCTTCTTCCCCTATTGGCATGATAAAATAGACGCAATATCTATAGTTGGAGGTCATATGTGATGGCAAAAGAAAGTTCATTTGATATTGTATCGAAGGTGGAGCTGCCAGAGGTGCAAAACGCCATTCAAGCAGCACTGAAAGAAATTAAAAACCGTTATGATTTTAAAGGAAGTAAAAGTAATATTTCACTAGAAAAAGAAGAACTCGTTCTCATTTCTGATGATGACTTCAAGCTGGAGCAGCTAAAGGATGTCCTTGTGACAAAACTGATTAAACGAAACGTACCGACTAAAAACATTGACTACGGAAAAACAGAACATGCCCTAGGTGGAACCGTTCGCCAGCGTGCAAAGCTGATTAGCGGGATTGATAAGGACAATGCCAAAAAGATCAATGCCTTGATCAAACAGTCTGGTATAAAAGTAAAGTCGCAATTTCAAGATGACCAAGTGCGTGTGACAGGAAAAAATAAAGATGATTTACAAGAAGTGATTGCGCTCATGCGCAAGGCAGATTTACCGATTGACGTCCAATTTATAAATTTTCGATAAATTTCAAATTTTCCATTGATTATTTCCGATTTTTTCGATACAGTTGATGGAAGTTCAATTCATTGACATGTTCATATCGCTTTCTTATCAAGAGAGGCAGAGGGACTGGCCCTGTGAAGCCTCAGCAACCGGTGTAGTAGAAATCTATTTTCTATGACCAAGGTGCTAAATCCAGCAAGCAACTGCTTGGAAGATAAGGAGAAGAATTTCAATACAGCCAAAAAGTCTTCTTCTTATCAGAAGGCTTTTTTTGTTATATAGAAATAAGGAGGAAACCAATGGGCCTATTACAAGACTTACAAAATCGCGTACTGATTGCTGATGGAGCAATGGGAACACTTTTATACTCTTATGGCATTGACCGTTGCTTTGAAGAATTAAATTTATCAAAAGAAGATGAAGTCAAAAGAGTGCACGAGGCATATGTGCAAGCTGGAGCGGACATTATTCAAACGAACACATACGGTGCGAATTATATTAAACTATCCCGCTACGGTTTAGAAGAAGAAACAAAACGCATTAACACAAAAGCTGTACAAATTGCCAAAGCAGCCGCTGGCTCAGCTTATGTCCTCGGAACGATCGGTGGCATTCGAACATTTAACAAAAATGCCTACTCTTTAGACGAGATTAAACGGAGCTTTAGAGAACAGCTCTATATCCTTTTAAATGAAGAGCCTGATGGATTACTGCTTGAAACATATTACGATATTGAAGAAGCAAAAGCCGTTCTTGAGATTGCTCGCAAAGAAACAGCGCTTCCGATTGTCATGAACGTCTCCATGCATGAGCAAGGTGTATTGCAGGACGGGACACCGCTAAAAGACGGTTTATCTGAATTATCCTCACTTGGCGCTGATGTCGTCGGCATTAACTGCCGGCTGGGCCCTTATCATATGATTCAGGCACTTGAAGGCGTTCCACTTTTGCAAAATTCTCATTTATCTGTCTATCCAAACAGCAGTCTCCCCTCCCTTGAAGAAGGCAGACTCGTCTATGATACAGATAATGATTATTTCCGAAAAAGTGCACTTGAGTTTAGAAATCAGGGCGCACGAATCATTGGAGGCTGCTGCGGAACAACCCCTCAGCATATTAGCGCCATGGCTGAGGCGGTCAAAGATTTAGCACCTATCACCGAAAAAGAAGTGAAAATATTAAAAGAAGAAATCATTTCCATCCAAGATCAACGGACAGAACCAGGTCTTGACGAGCTGGCTGTGAAAAAACGTTCGATTATCGTCGAGCTAGACCCGCCGAAGAAGCTGAACTTTGAAAAATTCCTCGTCGCAGCGAACGAATTAAAAAGTGCAGGCATTGATGCCCTCACACTGGCCGATAACTCTCTAGCTACCCCGCGTATTAGCAATGTGGCATGCGGCGCTTTATTAAAACAGCAGCTTGATATGCGTTCACTTGTCCATATCACATGTCGTGATCGCAATTTGATTGGACTCCAATCCCACTTAATGGGGCTGGACACACTTGGACTAACCGATATTTTAGCCATCACAGGCGATCCGTCTAAAATTGGAGACTTCCCAGGTGCGACATCTGTGTATGATTTAACCTCCTTTGATTTGATCCGTCTGATCAAACAATTTAACGAGGGACTATCTTTCTCCGGGAAGCCGCTCGGGAAAAAGACTAATTTTTCAGTGGCTGGCGCGTTTAATCCAAATGTCCGTCATATTGATAAAGCAGTCAAACGCCTCGAGAAGAAAATCGAATACGGTGCCGATTATTTTATTTCACAACCTGTATACTCTGAGGAACAGCTTGTGAAGATTCATGAAGAAAGCCGACATTTGGATAAACCGATTTACATCGGTATTATGCCGCTAACAAGCAGCCGAAACGCAGAGTTTATTCATCATGAAATTCCCGGCATTAAATTGTCTGACTCGATTCGTGAGATTATGGCCAAGGCAGGCGAAAATAAAGAAAAGCAGCGGACAGAAGGGTTAGCGATTGCCCGCTCTTTATTAGATACAGCTTGCGAATTGTTTAATGGTATCTATTTAATTACCCCTTTCCTTCGATCAGATTTAACAGCAGAACTGACAACTTACATCCATCAGAAAGAAAAGGAGCCAAACATCCATGCCAACTATCACTGAACAGCTCAAAAAACGCATCCTCGTCCTTGACGGTGCAATGGGCACAATGATTCAAAACGCCGATCTCACAGCAGAGGATTTCGGCGGAGAAGAGTATGAGGGCTGTAACGAATATTTAAACGTCACAGCCCCTCACATTATCTCCACGATTCACCGGCAATACCTAGAGGCAAGTGCTGACCTCATTGAAACAAATACATTCGGTGCGACGAAGCTCGTTCTCGATGAATATGGACTTGGCCATCTCGCCTATGAATTGAACGTAAAAGCAGCTCAGCTGGCAAAGCGTGAAGCAGACCGTTTGTCGACGCCAGACTGGCCCCGCTTTGTAGTAGGCGCAATGGGGCCCACTACAAAAACATTATCCGTGACAGGCGGCACAACGTTTGAAGAGCTCGTTGCAAATTATGAAGAACAAGCCCGCGCCCTGATTGATGGGAAATGTGATGCTCTTCTTTTAGAAACGAGTCAAGACATGCTGAATGTCAAAGCTGGATTTAAAGGCATTCAAGAAGCCTTTCACGCAACCGGTATTGAGCTACCACTGATGGTGTCAGGGACGATCGAACCAATGGGCACCACCCTTGCCGGTCAAGATATTGAAGCCTTTTATATCTCACTTGAGCATATGAAACCAATCAGCGTCGGACTAAACTGTGCAACTGGTCCAGAATTTATGACAGACCATATCCGTACACTTTCCTCCATCTCAAAGTCGGCTGTCAGCTGCTATCCAAACGCTGGTCTCCCTGATGAAGAAGGACAATATCACGAATCCCCTGCTTCGCTTGCTAAAAAAATCGCCGCTTTTGCAAAAGAAGGCTGGTTAAATATCGTTGGCGGCTGCTGCGGTACAACGCCTGCACATATTCAGGCATTATCAGATGAAGTACGTCCGCTTCAGCCCCGCAGCATGTCGCATGAGTCATCACCGCATACCGTATCAGGAATCGAGCCCCTCATTTATGAAGAAGCGATGCGCCCCCTCTTTGTTGGTGAGCGCACAAATGTCATTGGTTCACGCAAATTCAAACGGCTCATCGCAGAACAAAAGTTTGAAGAGGCAGCAGAAATTGCCCGTGCTCAAGTGAAAAATGGCGCTCACGTCATTGATGTGTGTTTAGCAGACCCTGATCGTGATGAGATAGCAGACATGGAAGGCTTTTTAAAAGAAGCCATGAAAAAAGTGAAAGCTCCTTTTGTCATTGATTCAACCGATAAACATGTCATCGAAAAAGCACTCATGTATTCTCAAGGAAAAGCCATTATTAATTCTATTAATTTAGAGGATGGAGAAGAGCGCTTTGAAGAGATTCTTCCGCTTGTCAAGCTATATGGCGGCGCACTTGTTGTTGGAACAATCGATGAAACAGGGATGGCCGTCACAGCAGATCGAAAACTTGAAATTGCCGTAAGATCCCATGACCTGCTCACGAAAAAATATGGAATCCCTGCGAGTGATATCATTTTTGACCCGCTTGTCTTTCCAGTAGGTACTGGAGACGAACAGTATATTGGTGCTGCTGAAGAGACGATTAAAGGCATTGAGCGAATCAAAGCAGTACTGCCTGAATGTCTCACCATTTTAGGCATTAGTAACGTGTCTTTCGGACTCCCGCCAGTTGGTAGAGAAATATTGAATGCCGTTTATTTGTATCACTGCGTCAAAGCAGGGCTTGATTATGCGATCGTGAATACTGAAAAGCTTGAACGCTTCGCTTCAATTCCAAAGGAAGAAATCAAGCTGGCTGAAACTTTACTTTATGAAACAAATGATCAAACCCTTGCTGAGTTCACACAATTTTATCGCGGGAAAAAGAAAACAGAGAAAAAACCAAAGATCTCCTTATCGCTTGATGAAAGACTGGCACTCTATGTCGTCGAAGGGACGAAAGAAGGCCTGATTGATGACCTTGCCCTTGCTTTGGAGAAATTTGAATCACCTCTTCATATCATCAATGGACCATTAATGCAGGGAATGTCAGAGGTTGGGCGCCTTTTTAATCAAAACGAATTGATTGTAGCTGAAGTGCTTCAATCCGCTGAGGTCATGAAAGCATCTGTTTCATACCTTGAGCAATTTATGGAGAAAAAGGACGCAAGCGGCAAAGGGAAGATTCTCCTCGCCACCGTCAAAGGAGATGTCCATGATATAGGGAAAAACCTGGTCGACATCATTTTGAGCAATAATGGCTTTCAAGTCGTCGATCTCGGAATCAAAGTAACCCCACAAACATTGATTGAAGCGGTGCAAAAAGAAAAGCCAGATATGATTGGACTATCAGGTTTACTTGTCAAATCAGCACAGCAAATGGTCTTGACCGCTCAAGATTTACAAAAAGCAAACATCTCTGTTCCCATTTTGGTGGGCGGCGCGGCGCTTTCACGGAAGTTTACGAAGATGAAAATTTCGCCTCAATATGATGGCCCCGTCCTTTACGCCAAAGATGCAATGGACGGTCTGTCTTTAGCGAATGAATTAAGAACGAACCCTCTTCAATTTCAAACAAAACCCTTAGAGGATCAAGAAACGCTCCATAAGGAAAAAGAAACAACGCAGCCAAAAGCTGTGATTGAATTACTAGAAAAACGCGCGACACTTCCGGAGGCAGCGATATTCACGCCAGAAAATACGAAACGCCATTATGTACGGGATATTGATTTGCACCACATAATGCCCTATGTCAATGAGCAAATGCTGATTGGCCATCATCTCGGTTTAAAAGGAAAGGTCAAAAAGCTATTGGCTGAACAGCATCCAAAAGCATTGGAATTAAAACAGCTGATCACAGATCTTCTTCAAGAAGGCAGAGAGAAAAACTGGTTTGCACCTGCATTTGTCTATCAATTCTTCCCTGCCAGTTCAAATGGGAATGACCTGCATATCTATGATCCAGAAGCGCCTGACCGCGTCATTGAGACATTCCAATTTCCAAGACAGGAAAAACTTCCGTACCGGTCTATTTCTGATTATGTGCGGAAAACCGGAGAGAACGAGAAAGATTATATCGCCTTATTTGCAGTGACGGCTGGTGCCCGCATACGAGAAGTTGCGCAGCAATTTAAACAAGAGGGTGACTATTTGAAAATGCATGCTGTCCAAGCTTTAGCACTTGAGCTTGCAGAAGGATTGGCTGAACGAACGCACCAAGTAATTCGTGATAAATGGGGATTCCCAGACCCAGTCGATTTCACGATGGAGAAACGATTCCAAGCCAAATATCAAGGTCAGCGCTATTCCTTTGGTTATCCAGCGTGCCCTAATCTAGAAGACCAAGAAAAACTATTCCACCTGCTGCAGCCAGAAAAAATCGGGATTCATCTCACAGAAGGGTTTATGATGGAGCCTGAAGCATCCGTTTCAGCCATTGTCGTTTCTCATCCTGAAGCTCGATATTTTAACGTTCACTAAAAAAACCTCCTGAATTGGAGGTTCTTTTTATAAATAAAAATGGAATATATATGAAAAAATACGTTTATTTACCGATATTATAAATGAAAGTCATTTACTTAAAAGGAGATGTTTGTCATGTTCAAAAAGAAGATCGGGGTTTTATTGCTTACAGGCCTCTTTATCGCTAGCCCTCTTTTCCAATCACCTGCTCAAGCAAGTGAAACGTCTACGAAACAAACAAAATATTATACAGAAGAATTGGAGCATCTGTATCCAGACAGTGATTATGCAAACAATGATACGATGGAAAAAGCTCAATTTTTACAGCACTCTCTTCATCTAAACAAGACCTATTTATATCACGAAGGCAGTATCTCTTCTATGAATGACATTGATTTTTATCGGTTCACCAGCTCTAAATTTGATGGAGCAGATGGCCGCTTTTCTATCAAACTCGTCAATGTGAAAGCTGGAAATGATTTCGATCTTTATCTTTACAATCAGAGCGGGTCACTCGTGTCTTCCTCTGTGCGGACAAACAACCAAAATGAAATCATCCATATGCCGAAAATTGCCGCCAGTACTGACTACTATTTAGCCGTCAAACCAAAGCAATTATTAAATGAAGAGGACAACATGTATCGTATTGTCTTTGATAAAAGTATTGAAAAAGGCACAACGAAACGATATGGATCACCTGCCACATTGAATAGTTTCAATGAAGCCGGATCTCCCAACTCTTCTTTTGATTTAAGCAGCTTGCCGCAGGATGCCGTTGTCACTGGACTGTCATTAGAAGCTGAAAAAGGTAGTACAAATGCATATAATTATGTATTCACCGTCTCTTCCTTAAAAGGCGGAACAGTGAACGTACCTTGGAACGGTCAAAAAGTTGACATCTCTTCTTATAAAACAAGTCAAGTGCCAGCAAAAGACCGCTTTTTTGTTTCTTTTAATGCAACCGAGGTTCCTCAATTGATCGGTGGACGGTTAATCAAAGTAGGCGTTGTCTCAATTAAGAACTTACAGCTCACCTTTGAATATGAATACAACCGTGACCTCAATTATTAAACTAGACAAAAGGAAAAGGTATCCCCTTTTCCTTTTTCTTATGCGTTCTTATGGTACGATACATAGAGAGAAATCAGCTAAGAAGGAGTTGCGTGTATTGCCAAACGTTATTCAACGATCTTTAACCCTTGATGACATACCAGACCTTGTCGCATTGTCAAAAGAGGTCGATTGGCCTGATTACAATGCGGAAGAGCTCACATCTCTTTTAACAAATGGACATTTTACCGGTTTTACAACAACTGACGGACAAGTCATTTCATGCGCTGGACTTTTTCAGTATGACAGTGTGGCATCAATTGGAGCGGTCATTGTATCTGAGACACATCGAGGCCTCGGTCTTGCCCGTCAAATGATTGACACACTGCTTCGTCATAGTGATCCAAGTGTCCCTGTCGTTTTAACGGCTACTGTACAAGGACAGCCAGTCTATGAAAAAATCGGCTTTCAGACAGCCGGTTATATTCATACATACAAAGCACAAAAAACAAATCCTAGTGCGCTTCACGTGTCACATCAGATTCATCTTTTTCCCGCTGATGAAACGCACCTCCCGTCTATTGAAAGACTGGATGAAAAAGGCGCAGGAACCAATCGATCAAACTTCTTAATAAAACGAATGGAGCGAGCAGCATTTAAACTGATCGCAAAGGATGAACACCACGAAATCACCGGCTTCGCGTTTGGTGTGGAAACACCAGCTAATCTGATGATTGGCCCGCTTGCAGCAAACGATGAACAAACGGCGCTATCACTCATTCAATCACTTCTCACGTCTTATTCTGGCGCCTTTCGTATAGATATGCAGGAAGAAACAGCTGAACGCCTGCATGCATCACTTGTAGAAGCAGGATTTACGAAAACAAACGTCGCACATTTTATGATGATTCGCGGGAACGAAAAGCAGAATGATCCGGCGCTTCTCTATTTCCTGGCCTCACAAGCATTTTCATAAAAAATTAAAAAGCTGTAGACAGATGTTGTCTACAGCTTTTCTTTTTTATTTTTCGCCTACGGATGAAAGAACTTGAGCGAGTGCATTTGTGACCTTGCCATGCTCTGATGCATGCGGCCGGTCATCTCCATCTCCATAGCCATAATCAATCATGCGATTACGGTTTAAGCAAAGCTTTGTCAGCTGAGGCTGGAATAGATCAAATAAAGCAAAACGATCTTTTAGCTGTGGAAATTGCTTTTGATACTGCTGAATTTCTTCTGCAAGCAAGCGCCAAAGCGTCGTTTCATCTAACAGATTGTGATTGTCTAACACATTTGACACGTAACGAAGATTGCAAATAAACAGACCCGTAAAAATAAATTGTACAAGACCCTCAGGCGGCTCACTACGCAGCACTTCCTTTAGATCTTCTTCTAATGAAGCCAATTCAGGCAGCGGTTGATCACTAATGTTCACATCATCAACAAAATCTTTGATGGCCAAACGATGCGGCTTGTGATCTTTTAATACAAGAATTGTATTTTGTCCGTGCGGTGAAAACACCGTGCCATATTGATACATAAAGTGCAGAAGCGGCGGCATGACAACATGGAAGAATGACGCCATCCATTCTTTTGCTGACAGACCCGATTTTTCAATGAGCTGCTTCAGATAAGGCTCGCCTTCATGATCTTCATACGTCAGTGCCGCCAGCGTAACAGGGCTCTCCCCTTCATCTAAATACGTATAAATGCTTTCTCTAAAAATGACCCCAAGCATTTCAAGGTATTGATATGGCGCACCAGGTAGCTTGCTGTAATAAGGATGATCAACATTGATACTCGCATTCTCACCTGGTAAAATCAAACGGCATACATCGGATAAAAAGGCGTCTTGATCGGCGATTCCTTTAATATGTGCTGTAATACGAGGTGCAATCACCGTACGTTCTGATGGGAGTCCCCGGTACACTAGCGTATTTAAAATACTCATTGGCAGTTTAATATGATGCTTGCCTTTATTTGAGATGTTTGTAAAGGTTCTGATCGATTGCTGTGGAATATATTGATCCAGCCCTTCTCCTAAATACACAATACGGCGCATGGCCAAATCTTCGGGGAAATGCTGGATGATCATATGCGTCCACTGCCATTTATGAACAGGCATCATATAATAATCAGCCGCATTCAGCCCTTCATCTTTTAACACACGTTGGAATTGACGAATCGTGACTTCGTCTAATTCTTTGGCAATGATGTGCTCATAGTTCTCATGATCGACCGCATGGAATGTCGCAAGTTCTCGGTGAACAGCAATCCAAGACAGCTGCACACTTTCCTGCCTTTCAGGTGCATAGGCTAAGTAATCTTCGTAGCTGAACCCAATACGGCCTTTGTTATAGACGATCCACGGATGACCAGTCATCTCGCCTTCAATCCATGCGTAATCTGTATCCGTCAGCTCATCTGCACGAAGTGCTTTTTTCGACAGCAAATGAACATCCGCTAACAAGGTATGGTGAAGCTCTTTGATCAGATGGCCAGTTGTTTCAGAAGACATTGGGATGATTGGCTGAATGTCTAGTAAAAACACAATGGCACTAACATCCTTTGTCCATGTTCCGTCTTGACAGCACTCGATCGATTCAGCAATCGTATCAAAACTATCAAACAAACGAGGTTTTGCGAGATAACGATATTTCTTCTGTTCGTGAATGATTAATTCATATTGGGCGATGCCATCCTGATGATCTAGCTGAACGGGATGAAGCATATCCTCATACATATATTCGGACAGCATTTTTGCCACCATTCGTTGGTTTGCTTTTTTCCAAGCAGCAGGATTGACCGCTTTTTTCAATTCATCTTGTACACTCATCGGTTCATCCTCCTTACCCTTTGATTTCTTCAAATGTATTTGCGTGTTTATGTGTACCGAATGTCTGGAAAACATGCTTTTGATAAAGTGGATACACAGGTCGACGAGCCAGTTCATTGATAATGACACTGTTTCGGTACGCCCCTAGCCCTAAATCTGGTGCGCCTACTCCATGTGTATGAAGCTCTGCATTTTGTACAAAAATATCATTTTCACCTAATGTGTTTGTTTTCAATCGATATTCACGTTCAACCTGGAAGCGTCCTTGATGATCCCACTGAATATGATGGGAAATCGGATCAATAAATGGCGGTAATACAGATTGATAGCCCGTTGCCAAGACGACAATGTCTGTCTCATGCGTAAAGGATTCCTCTTTGACCCATTGATTGCATGAAAGCGATAAGCCGTCCCTCGTTTCCTCAATCAAATTGACTTCCGTCATCGCCTGCAGCACGGTGTTCAGCTGCTCTCCGCAAGCAGAACGTTCATAAAGCAAGTGATAAATATCTCGGATCATCGCTGAGCTGATGCCTTTATACAGCAAATCTTGCTGCTTTAATAGCGCATCTTTTTTAGGCTGCGGAAGCTCATAAAAGAAATCAATATAGTCTGGAGAGAAATACTCAAGACCCAAATTTGAATATTCCATTGGGAAAAACCCTTTAGAGCGTGTAAACCAATGAATATCCTTCGCCTCATCGTCTGATAAAATGTCATAGAATACTTCTGCCGCACTTTGACCAGAACCGATGACCGTCACGGATTTTCCTTTAAAACAGCCTTCTTTCTTTCGTTTCAAGTAATCAGCAGAATGAAACACCCGATCCCCTAAAGCTGGCTGAAGAGATGCTGGTACCGCAGGCTGTGTACCGATACCTAAAACAAGATGCTTACTTTCAAACACCTCTACCGTTTGATCTTTCACATGACGGACATGCACTTCATATCGTTTTTCTCCAGCTTTTTCAACGATGGAGACAGATTCGACATTCATGCCAAATCGGCAAGAATCTAATTGATCCGCGACCCAGCGGCAATAATGACTATATTCCTTGCGCGGGATATGGAAGTCTTCTAGAAAGTAAAATGAATACAAACGGTTTTGTTCCTGCAAATAGTTGAGAAAGCTATATTTGCTTTTCACATCTGCCATACTGACAAGATCCGCTAAAAAGGGGACTTGAAGTGTTGTCCCTTCAATGAGCATACCTGGATGCCAGTGGAACGCTTCACTTCTTTCAAAAAACAAAGCGTCAATTTCATCTACTTCTTCAGATAATGCAGCAAGCCCTAGGTTAAATGGTCCAATGCCAATCCCAATGACATCCACTACATTATTTTGCTTGTTGAACCGCGTCATGGTTATACTTCCTTTCAAATCGATCTCGATGACAAAACATCAAAAGACCTGTTTTATCTGGTAAAGTGACTGGTTTCACACGTTCGAATCCACACTTTTCAAAGACATGAATCATTTTTTCGTTCCGAATATCTGGCTCAGCCACGATTTTTTCTGTTCGTTTGTTCTGCTCAAACTGAAATGCTGTCATGGCTTGAAGCAGCGGAGCCGCAAATCCTTTCCCTACATAATCTGGCTCTCCAATTAACAGGTGAATGCCTTGATCATGCGGAGAAGGCTCATAGTACGATTCAATGATATCCCCTTTCACATTGTATGCTTCAAAATAGCTCATCGGCGTGCCATCAATGGTTCCTAAATAAAGGGTTTGATGCGGATCATGAATGGCCTGATAAAAGTGCTTTTCAAAAGCAGGAAATGGAATATTCAAATGCCAAAATGGGTGGACATACTCTTCTTGCATCCACTTGTGGACAAGCTGGACGTCCCGTTCATATTCAGCGCGAATGAACCCAATTCGATGCCTCATCCAATCAGCGCCTCCTTATGTAAAAAGAGGGGATTCAATACAGGCGTGTACCTGGATTGCGTTTCTAAAGAACCCGTCAGCTCATCCATATCTTCAAACCGAGTGAGTAAGTTCGCTTTTGAAGGCAGCTCCTGTGACCGGAGAAGACTGTTCGTCAGCTCAGATGCACCATATGTCTCTTCATGCGCAAGCAGTGTGTCTCTAATCAGGGCTAATAAATCTTCTTCTTGTGCAAGCCCCTCTGTACCAAAACCATTCACAAGACCAAACAAATGATTAAAGAAGAAATAGTAACGCAGTCTCTCAACTGCTACATCGTCTGCACAAATGGTTTCACTTCTGACGCTTAAGTTTTGAACAAGCTTCGCAAGCTGATCCTTTTTCGATTCACTATAATAGTAGCCTTGATTGTCACGATAATAGAATGTGTGCGGATATCCATTCTTTAGCTGTACGACAGCATTTTGCTGATGGGCTTCAAGGGCAAGACCATACGTTTCAAACAGCCAAAGCATCGGCTCTAACGCAATCGATAAATATTGTGTGAACCAATCACGGCTGACATCTTCTGTTGATCTGCCTTCAGCGTCTGCTAGTTCATGAATAATGCCTGAAAGGCGTGATTTTTCTCCATATGCATGATCCTGACATAGCCCTGCAATTAAGCTTGCCCCTTTTTCATGATGCAAAAATGGATTTTGACGAATGACGACTTCAAAGCCAGATTCCGTCTCATCCCCTTGAATAGATAGATACGCAGGATCTTCAATCACACGGAATCCAGAGAATTTGTCATATAAAGAAACGCCTAATTCTGTTTTTAAGATACGAGACATCTCAACTCCGCGATCAAGTTCCTTTTGTTTGTTAACGCGTAAAGAGTTTGTGATCTTTACAGGGACAGAGAATTTGAGCATGTACGCAGAGTCTTTTTGATAGACCGTTCTAAAGGAAGATGTCGCTGTGTATTCAGACCCTAGTGGCCCTAAATACGTCAGCATCCCGTCCTCTATATAACGCTTGACGAACGCTTTCTCCATGACCACTTGGACTTGTAGCGGATGAATCGGAATCAGGACATATTCACCGCCTTCTGTTAACGTCGTCAGTCTCTCTTTTTCTTCCGGCATCTGGCGCATGAGCTCCTCAAACATGAGACTTGCCGCAGATTCTGAAAGAGAAGAATCCTGAAGCACAATTGACGGATGCGCTTTAAAGTAATGAAGCTGGAAAGAGCCTTTCAGCTCAGGAGAATAAATCGCTTCCTCCTCTTCTGTCATTCCTTGTCTGCTTTTTGGTGTAGGATGCGTTAAATGCCCAAGAAGAAGTGACTGCTCCGCTTCGATATATTCAAAATCAGCTGAAGAAAGAGCTGCTCGATCACTTTCTCTCTCTCTGATGAATCGTTCAATATTCCGGCAGCTTAAAATGATGCGAAGCATGAACTCATCCTCTGCATCTGTGCGGCCGTATTCAATGAGAAGTTCCTTTGAACATAAAGCAACAAGTGTGGTGTAATCGACGATCGTTCCCTGTTGCTCACTGCCTTGCGGGCGAAAGCGAACGGGAAAATCAAAGAGATGACGGCCTACAGGCGAAAAATATCGAATCGGAATGACAAGCTCAAGATCTTGTTTTGCTAATGCTGCTACAAATACAAGTGAGCCGTCTGCTTTTGTCTCTTTCTTTGCAGATCGATCAATTCCTGTTTCACGTAAAAAACAGTTTAAAAAGCTTTGCATCGTTGCATTTTCAGCCATTTGTTTATATTGACTCAACGTAGTACCCTCCCGGATTGAATATGAGCGATCCCGATATCAACAATGTCAGAAAGGATTTCCTCAATATGTGTAATAGTCGTTCTCGGATTTAACAAAGTGAATTTTAAGCAAGTTTGACCATCGGCTACTGTTTTTGCTACGACAGCCGTTCCTGTTTGGAAAAGTGTGCGATGAATGATTTTATTGATGTCCTCTGCTTGATGATCATCTATAAAACGAAACACGACTGCATTGATTTCTGGATCAGGATTGATCACCTCAAGATGATCATTTTTCTCAATCAACGTAGCCACATCTTTCGCAAAATGGATGGTATGGTCAATGATACTTGCAAATCCTTCTTCTCCAATCATACGCAGAGAGAGAAGGAGTTTTAGCGCATCAAACCGGCGCGTCGTCTGAACAGATTTATTCACGAGATGCAGAATGCCTTCCAGTTCATCTTCCTTTGGATTGAGATAATCTGCATGGTAATCAATCAAACCAAAATGTCTTTTATCCTTTAGTAGAAATGCCCCGCAGGAGATCGGCTGATAAAATTGCTTATGAAAGTCGATTGTGATCGAATCAGCAAGCTCGATGCCATCTAATTTTCCTCGGAAGGTTTTGCTTAATACAAGCGCTCCTCCATAAGCAGCATCTGCATGAATCCACAAACCAAAAGGCTTCACCATGTCATATATGTCACATACAGGATCAATACTGCCAAAATCAGTTGTCCCGCAAGTCGCCACGACTGCAAATGGAAGCAAATCCTGCTCCTTAAGCTCCATAAGCTTCTTCTGCAAATCATGCAGGTCCATTCGGTGATGTTCGTCTGTCTCAACTAACACAACAGCCTGTTCACCTAAACCTAGCTGAGATGCTGATTTTTTTACAGTGAAGTGGGCATTCTTGGAGCAAAGAATCCGCATACGATTTGCCTCGCTCGGCAACCCTTTCTGCTGTACATTCCATTGCCAAGTGTTTTCACAAAATGCATCTCTTGCTAAAAGCAGTCCCATGTAGTTAGATTGGGTTCCACCGCTCGTAAAGGTCCCATCTGCTCGTTCTCCATAAGAAAACTTTTCACATAACCACTTGAGGATTTCCTCCTCAACCAAAGATGCAATGCCGCTTTGATCAAAGGAATCCATTGATTGGTTAAAGGAACTTACGATCACCTCTGCTGCCAGAGCAGGGATAAGAGGTGGGCAATGCAAATGTGCCAGGCATTTAGGATGTGACACATCAACCAAATGCGGTAAAAGGTGATTTTTTATATCTTGAAAAACAGACTCAATGGATTCACCAGCCGGTTGAATCTGGAATAACGATTCGACATGAGTCGCTAATTTCCCAGGCAATATTCCGCTATACGGTCCTCTGCTTGTTTGCCACTCTGCCAGTAAGCTGTCGATGGATGTGTAGAGAGCCGCTTGGAAGGACTCCCTCCCAAGCTGGCTTTGTTGAATAAATAATGAATCGACAGATGGTTTAGTTGACTGCATCGTAAACTGCCTCTTTAAAAATCGTGATGACTTTTTCAAGCTGTTCTTCTGTCATGGTCAAAGGCGGTAAGAATCGAATCACACTTCCAAAACGGCCTCCTGTCTCCACAATTAAGCCTTTATCAAAACAATTCTTTTGAATGAGACTGGCTAGCTCTGGATTTGCTGGATAACTGCCGTCCACATCCTGTTTCTCATCTGGATTCACAACTTCAACACCAATCATTAATCCTCTTCCTCGCACATCACCGAGAGCAGGCACTTGTTTTTGAATGTCTTTTAGATTGGCCTGCATACGCTGACCAAGCGCTTCTACATGATCAAGCAGATTGGTTTCTTTTATATATTTAAGCGTAGCAGTTCCAGCTGCCATCGCCATTTGATTTCCTCTAAACGTGCCAATGTGTGCACCTGGATTCCATTGATCTAAGTCTTTGTCATAAATCACAACGGATAGTGGCAGGCTTCCCCCAATTGCTTTTGATAACACAATGACATCTGGCACAATACCAGCATGTTCAAAGGCAAACATCTTACCAGTTCGGCCGATGCCTGATTGAACCTCATCAATAATAAGTGGAATTCCTTTTTCTTTTGTGATTCGTCTCATTTCTTGTATCCATTCAATTGATGCCGGGATGGAGCCGCCCTCCCCTTGCACCGCTTCAAAGATCATGCCTGCTGGCGGGAGAATTCCACTCTCAGGATCATTTAATACACGCTCAATATAAGAACTGGAAATGCGATGTGAGTCTTTACCGCCGATTCCAAATGGGCAGCGGTATTCATATGGATAAGGCAGGAAGTGAACATCTGGCATTAATCCTTGTACTTTTTCTTTTGGCGATAAGTTGCCGCTTAATGACATCGTGCCATGTGTAGCACCATGATATGCTCCGTGGAATGATAGAATGGAACGATTTCCCGTCGCTGTCTTGACTAATTTAATTGCTGCTTCTATAGCATCACCACCAGTTGGTCCACAAAATTGAATTTTTGCTCTTTTTGCAAACTCTTCTGGCAAGTGAGAAAAAATCTCATTCACAAATTCTTCTTTAATCTCTGAAGTGATGTCCAGCGTATGCAACGGTCTTTTTTCATGAAGCATACGTTCAATAGCATCTATAACAACCGGGTGATTGTGACCAAGGGCAAGTGTTCCTGCACCTGCTAGGCAGTCATAAAATTCTCTACCATCTGCATCTGTCACGATCATACCTTCGGCTTTTTGCATGGCTAATGGGAACCGTCTCGGGTAAGACCTTGCATTAGATTCTCTTTGACTTTGTTGCTCTAAAAATTGCTGATTTTTAGAAACGGTTTTGATGGACATAATAAAACACTCCTCCAATTGATAAAGATTATCATTTTCATTTACTAGCCTAGAGGATGTAAGATACGAAAGTCAATTGTATTCAAAAAGATGATTCTAAAAGCATATGAATGCTATATTCTCTTTTTAACGAGTAATTTCGTGTATTTTTTACAAACATCTACAGCCATAAGGGCGATGTAACGTTTGAGTATGAAAAATATTGAAAAAAATTACAAAACAATTCTCCTGGTTCTTTTGCTCTATGCGTTGTAGCTCCCTTGCTTGATACGCGACGGCCGAATGAAATGAATGCAGTAAAACAAAAAATGAACGTTATTTTATCTTGATATAAATGGTTATGATGGTATAATTTCTCTGAAACGAAAGGGAATCGAGGGAGATCTGATGATTTTAACGAAGCATGACCTTCACCACTACTTGGCACAAGATCAGAAAGCACTTGCCATCAATCGAAAAAGACCAAAGTGGCTTGGGGATGATATTTGGAAATATCAAAGATATTTACGAAAATATGAGTACTATACGAATAGCGGTGCTACGTTACGCAAATGGTTTTATCGTTACTTACATAAAAAGAAAGGCATGCAGCTTGGCTTTGATATCCCAATTGGTGTATTTGGACCTGGGCTCAGAATCAACCATACTGGGCTGTTGATTGTGAACAAGCACGCCAAAATCGGATCGTTTTGTGATATTCATCAAGGCGTGAATATCGGTCAAAACCATCATGAAAAAGATGTGCCCGTCATTGGAGATCATGTATGGATCGGCCCTGGCGCTAAACTGTTTGGAAATATTTATATTGCGAATCATATTTCCATCGGAGCAAATGCAGTAGTGAATCGCTCCTTTCATGAAGAGCGGATTGTCATTGCAGGTGTCCCTGCTCAAAAAATAAAAGAAAAAAGCCCTTCTTTATGAAGGACTTACTTGACCAAAGCAGTGAGCCACATGAGATAAAATAAGATGGATAAACATGAGGATCATCCTGCCCGAGCCCCATCACCATTTATCCTAAGATGCTTTGGCGCAATCAAACCATCAATCGGTAGCAACTTGAAGTGAAACAAATCGCCACAGCCGTACTCTCTAATTTGCGTTGGAGTACCCGAAGACCAGCATGAGAAAGTACAAGACAAAGACGAGGATGGCAATCGCATAGATGAAAATGGACACAATCAGTACTGTCCAGCCCAACCCTTTTCTTCCTGTTTGAATGAGATATATTCCAAGTGTGAAGAGCCCGAGTAAAAGACCTAAGATAGCCCATAACCATTTATTTTTCCCGTGTTTTGGTGCATCAACGAATAGGTAGATTGCGACTAAGATGGATACAAACCAACCTGTAATCCATTTCACATTCATCCGCCACCCTTCTTTTTCAATTTATTGAATCTTACTATACTTTTTTCCTAATCTTAAAAACAACTATTCAAATGAATGATTCGGAAGGCTTTGCCATTCTTCTCTCAGCATCCCATACCGCATCGAATCATAATATTCCCCTTGATAGTAACGAACCTTACGCAGTCTTCCCTCAAGGATAAACCCGCATTTCTCTGCGCAACGCATCATGCGTTCATTTCCAGACCAGGTGGTCAGACCGATGCGTGGAATATCAATGTGTGAAAAGAGTTCATCGATCCATAGACGCAATGCCTTCGTTCCAACGCCCCCATTCCAAAAACGTGAGTCATAAATAAGAATCCCGCACTCCAGCCAACGTGTGCGCTCATTCTCCCAATAATAAGAAACTGTGCCCTTTAATTCACCTCCGACATCAATGCCAAATAGTTTTGGCAGGACAGAATCATCCTGTAAATAGCGTTTTTTAAATGCAGCAAGCGATATGTCATGTTCAATAAAATACGGTGCATTCCACTTTCGATAGGCCTGGTCTGGTGCTTTAAACCTTAAATGCCATACCACTTCTAAATCGGTTTCGTCTAATGGACGTATGCTCACAATCTCTTCTTTTTTTCCTTTCATCTGTTCACGTTCCTTTACTTTGTCGTTCTTTTAGCAAGATGACGATACTCGATAGGCGTCATGCCTTCATTTTGCCGAAACAGCTTTGAAAAATACGTTGGGTCATCAATGCCTACATGTTCTGCAATGAGAGCTATTTTTTCATTCGTTGAAGCAAGCAGGCTTTTGGCTTTTTCAATTTTGAGTCGATTGATGTACTGGCTCGGCGTCAGTCCGTACACGGTCTGCATGCACCTTGTCATGTAATCAGGATGATAATGAAGAATCTCTGCCAGCTTCTCCATCTGTAATTTTTGTGTAAAATGACGTTCAAGATAGTGAACCACTTCTGAAGCGACAGTCTCCTTTGCACTTGGAATATGAAATGCTTCTTTTTGTAAATGAATGAGCATTTCCTCAAATTGAAGCTGCTTTTTGAGCTGAAGTTCAGACGCATCATCATTTAAAGCGCGCATCGCTGAAAGATGCTTCTGTAGCACGCTTTCCCCTTTCACTTTTCCTTTTCGGGGCAGACGAAATTCATAGCTTGCTGCTTTTTCAAAAGTGGCTTGATTTTGCTTCATGTCAAACCAGTGTTCTCTCGGCCGATCTGTAAACTCAAATGAATCAATTGAAAAATGCAGCCACTCATAAAGTGTTTCTTCTTTGCATGGCAGATGTCCACCATGGGCAAGTCCCGGTGATAAGATGATATATTCTCCTTCTTTTACGTGATGAGGCACCTCGTCTTCTGTGATCCACAGTTCACCTTTCGTGACATAAAGAAGATCAAATACGGTGAAAATTCTGGAGATATGTCGTTCTCCTGGGTGGAATACACCTTTGCCTGAAGCAATATAGACTGGAAATGGCGGTACAGTAAATGTAATAAACGGACCCATATTCATCCCCTTATGAAGTCGGATTTCTCCAATAAGTTTCGGTTTCATCTCTTCTTATTATAGTCGATGCAAGGTACACTATAAATCGGATTTATACGAAAGAAGGTGATGTGATGAAACCACAAGCACTGACAATACAAAAGGTTCAAGCCAAAAGTGAAAAATCCC
Organism: Bacillus sp. 005/A4HT-01/001; assembly: GCF_004634445.1. Taxonomy (NCBI): domain Bacteria; kingdom Bacillati; phylum Bacillota; class Bacilli; order Caryophanales; family Bacillaceae; genus Bacillus; species Bacillus sp. 005/A4HT-01/001. Next base: position 69,896 of record NZ_SEIZ01000003.1, on the reverse strand, counting down.
ACCCTTCATTATTTGCATTAACTTGGCCTATTTTTATCGAAATCTCTTTATATATGCTGATGGGGAGCGCAGATACACTGATGCTCAGCCAGTATTCTGACAATAGTGTTGCCGCAGTAGGGGTAAGCAATCAGCTATTAAATCTATTGATTGTGATGTTCAGCTTCATTACGACTGGGACGACGATTGTCATTGCGCAGCTTTTAGGAGCGAGCCGCAAGCAGGAAGCGACCCAAGTTGCCTATGTATCACTAGGCACCAACTTCCTCATTAGCTTTGTGATCAGTCTTCTTATGTTTGTGTTAGCTGTGCCTATCCTGCATATGATGGGATTATCAAGCGAGCTCATGCCAGATGCAACCGTCTTTTTACAGATTGTCGGCCTGCTTTCTTTTATTCAGGCGCTCATTATGACCTATAGTGCTATTTTAAAAAGCTATGGATTCACGAGAGATACGATGTATGTCACCATCGGTATGAACCTGTTAAATGTTGCTGGTAATTATTTGGTGATCTTCGGACCATTTGGCTTCCCTGTATTAGGTGTCATGGGTGTCGCTCTTTCCACATCATTTGCACGGTTGATCGGTCTTACAGCCATGATACTCATTGTTCGACACCGCATTGGATTGCGGTTTTCATTCAAGCGAATGTTTTACATCCAGCGAACGCATTTAAAAAAACTGCTAAAAATCGGCATTCCTTCTGCTGGAGAACAACTTTCTTATAATGGCTCGCAAATGATTATTACGCTGTTTATCACATTTATGGGCACGCAAGCACTGGCAGCAAAAGTCTATACCCAGAATTTGATGATGTTCATTATGTTATTTGGTGCTGCCATTAGCCAAGGAACACAAATCTTAATTGGGCGCCTGATCGGGGCGAAAGAATTTGATGCGGCCTATCGAAGATGCATGAAAAGCTTATACTGGGCCATTGCCATCTCGCTTCTTTCTTCTACTGCTTTATCTTTATCATCGACGCATTTACTTACTTTTTTCACTAGCAACAGTGAGATCATTCAAATAGCGAGTCTCCTCCTCATATTGACGATTATTTTAGAGCCTGGACGTTCTTTTAATATGGTCATCATCAACTCCTTGCGGGCAGCTGGTGACGCGAAGTTTCCAGTCTATATGGCGATGATTTCAATGTGGGGCATCGGCCTTCCGATCGCTTATTTATTAGGCATTCAACTTGAAATGGGCCTTATCGGGGTTTGGATTTCTTTTATCGTGGATGAATGGGTAAGAGGTATCTTCATGTATAGGCGGTGGCGTTCAAGGGTGTGGACGGAGTATCGATTTACTTCCACATAAAAAAGACTGCGGGTGCAGTCCTTTCATATTGTTGACAAAGGGCTAAAATGAACTTTATTTTACCCCTTTGTCTTCTTCTCATTACGTAATATCTTCTAAAATAAGTGCTTTTTCTTGTGTTGAAATATATGACCGCTTCGTAAAGACGCAGTATTCGTTTTCTCTAGTTTTATCTAAAATAGCCTTATAAAAGTGAGCAGCTGCTTTCACTGATATCCTTGAATAAAGTGGGAATTCATGGAGATGGTCAAAAAATTCCTCATAGTACGCCTCTGCCTCAAAAGCAATATATTCCCATACATGCTGGAAGGCTTGATTGACGATCCCTTCTTGTAATTCTTGCTCTGTATACCCAAATTGATCCATGACTTGTTTTGGCAAATAAATGCGGTTCCTTTCCGCCTTATCCTCACCAATGTCTCGAAGAATATTGGTCAACTGCATGCCAATCCCAAGGGAAATCGCTGCTTCTTTTAGCTGTTCTTTTTTACGCGGTGCAATGATCGGAAGCAGCATTAATCCAACTGTACTTGCGACATGATAGGAATAGATGAGCAGTTCATCTAACGTTTCATATCGATGTTGCTCTAAATCCATCTCCTGTCCTCGCAGCAGGTCACGGAATGGGGATTCATCCATACGAAACTGTTGAAATGTATACTCCAGCGCCACCCACATTGGATCATCACGATCTACTTCTCCTTGCAAGAAACGATTAAATGCCTCCTGAAAAGACGCCAGTTCTTCCTTTGGTGAAGGAGACTCATCTACAATGTCATCCGCTCTCCTACAAAAAGAATATACGGCCCAAACAGCCTGTCTTTTCTTTTTAGGCAGCATGGAAAAGGCACGATAAAACGTTTTTGAATGGGTTTGAATGGTCTCTTCACATATTTTCAATGCTGTTTGCACATCAACCACTTAGCTTCACTTCCTTTCTGTTGTTCAGCTCTTTAAGCAGTACAGAAGCCATGAGCTTTGCACTTTGCATCACGATCGGTACCCCGCCGCCGGGATGGATGGATGCACCTACCGCATATAGATTGTCTACATCTGCAACCTTTACTTGTGGGCGAAACACACCTGATTGAAACAAATTAGGAGCGAGGCCAAAGCTGCCGCCTTCAAACAATCCTTCTCGCATTGAATCATTCGGTGTTCTCACCTTTTTCCAGACAACCGCCTCTCGCAGCTGTGGAAAGCCTCTTTTCTCAAGACGCTCCACCATTTTATCCACAAAGTCTGTCTCTTGTTCCCAATTGATGTGATCTCCTGATGGAACAGGAATGAGCATATATAGGACACTGCTGCCTTCTGGGGCAAGGGATGGATCGATGGTCGATGGATTAAAAGTATAAAATGATGGATCTTGAGGTATCGTTTTCGTTTGGAACACCTCTCTCATATGCTGATCAAAGTGTTCTCCCATGAAAAATTGATGAACAGGTGCTTCATCGTATACTTTGTTTAACCCTAGATACACCATCACGCAGCCGGAGGATGGAACGTATTTACGCCGGTCTTGTTCACCTAAACCAAGCTGTTTTAACGCCGCTGGATAATCTCCGTTCATCACAAATGCATCAGCTGCTATGTGTTCATCATTTATTTTTGCCTTGACCACACGTTTCCCCTCAAACTCAAATTGTGCGACTTCTTCACTTTTTCTTATGCGTACACCCGTCTTTAAGAGCTGTCTCTCCAATATATCTACTAAACTCGCATATCCGCCTTTTAAATAGTAAATTCCGTGTGCGTGCTCACTATATGAAACAAGCGAATAAATGGCGGATGCTTCATACGGATTTCCTCCGACATAGAGGGTTTGAAGTGCATATGCATCTCGGAGGCGCTCATCTGAAAAATATTTTTTGAGAGAACTTTGAACGGTTCGATATGCTTTTAATTTCATTAAAATCTTCATGTTCGCTTTTGTAAAAAAGGTTCGTTTTTCATGAAATGATTTTTCTAGAAAAGCTTCCTGCCCTTCTTGAAACCGATCCGTCATTTCTTGCATAAATGTTAAATATCCCTGTTCTTCCTTTGGAAATACACGTTTGATTTCTTCTAGTTGTCGCAGTGTATCAGAGTATTTCGTATAGGAGGTTCCATCTTGATAGTGGATCGTATACAGCGGATCGAGCTGCAAGAGATCAAGAGATGTTTCATCAATGCCTACGTCATGTAAAATGCCTTTTAACATATCAGGAAGTAGGACAATGGTCGGACCTTCATCTACTTTATATCCTTTCTCACGTACAAAAGCAAGTCTCCCGCCGAGCCGTTCATTTTTTTCAACAAGGGTGACATCATGTCCAGCTTTTTTTAAATAGAGGGCTGAGATCATTCCGCCAATACCGCCGCCAGCAATCAATATATGTTTTTTCATGAGGCGCTCCCCTTTTCTTGATGTGGCACTCTTTTATGCGTATGTTTCTCTTTTGACAAAATCGCATTTGTCGTAATACGCGCTGATTCTAAAATGGTTGGCAATCCGCTGCCCGGGTGGGTTCCTCCACCAACGAGCCAGCAGTGTTTCAACTCATCAAATTCATTATGCGGCCTGAGTACCATCATCTGCGTCAACTGATGACCAAGATTAAATGTAGCTCCTTCATACACGTACAGCTCTTCTTCCCAATGCTTCGGCGTGATCATCCGCTCGACTTCAATATGCTGCCTGATATTCTTAAAGCCCGTTTTCCGCTCCAGTGTATCCAGCACAAGCTCTCTAAATTCTTCTTGATACGCTTCCCAGTCAATACCGCTTTGATTATTGGCAACGGGTGCTAACACATAAAGAGCGGACTTGCCTTTTGGCGCAAGCGAATCATCTGTCACACTTGCATTTTGAATATAAATGGACGGATCATCCGGCAGCTCAAAGGTTTTCGTAATCTCTTTGACGAACTTCGCATAGTCATCGGAAAAAACGATGGTATGATGCGGCTCATCATATATCGTATCTAAACCTAGGTACAGCATAAAGGTGGAGCATGAGAATTTTTTCTTTTTCAGTTTCTTCTCGCTATATTTCTTTAAAAGACCCGGCTCTACAAGCTTTGTCATCACGTGTGCAAAATCACCATTTACGACGACCTCATCTGCCTGTATTTCTTCACCAGTTTCTAAGCGAATGCCCTTCACTTTCCTGCCCTCCGTCAGCAACTTCTCAACTCCAGTTGATAGATGAAGGGTAGCCCCAGATTCAACAGCTGCCTTTGCCATCGCTTCTGACAGCTGATTCACTCCGCCTTTCGGATGATAAACGCCTGTGTCATGCTCCATAAAGGAAAGAATTGAGAACGCTCCTGGGCATTCCCAAGGTGACATCCCTAAATATTTTGATTGGAATGTAAAGGCATATTTCACTGATTCATTTGAGAAATAATCCGACAGCACATCATATAAGCTTTTATTTAATGAGAGCTGAGGAAGTGCTTTGATGACTTTTGGACGCAAATAATGATGGAAACGATCCATTTTACTTTGTAGAATCGGCGTTAGGCGGTCCATTTTTCGTTTTGTATCATTCATAAAACGTACATACCCCTCGCCCTCACCAGGTGCAAAGGCTTCTAGTCGTTTGTACATTTCGTCTCGATCTCGAATCATATCAAGCTTCTCATCTTGAAAGATTAACCTATACATTTCTTTTAATTCAATCACATCTATATAATCATAGAGATTTTTACCGGCAAAGGTGAATAGTTCCTCTGCAATATGAATCATACTGAGAAAAGTAGGACCTGTATCAAACGTGAAATCACCAAGTTGAAACTTAGAGTTACGTCCGCCAACAAAGGACTGTTTTTCATATATATGAACATCATGTCCTTTGCTTTGCAACATCATAGCTGCTGCAAGTCCCCCTGGTCCTGCTCCGATCACAATGATTTTCATTATCCTTTTTCCTCCAAATTAATTCACTTTAAGTTAATTATACAAATTGGAGCGGTTAGATCAACTTTTGATGTGCTCTAAAAGTCTCATGTTATGTATCAAAAAAGCCGACTTCCTTTCAACAAGTGCAAGAAAGCCGACCCTTTGTTATGCTTCTATATCAATTCGATATGTTTCAAACCAATGATGAATCTGTGCCAAATGGGCAATGAGCTGTGGGCCTTTCATTAACTGACCATACCAAGGAACCTGGAAAGAAGCCCCTTCTGTTTCAATCAGCTGTTTTAATTGATGTGGATCTAAAAATTCATGAAGCACAGAATCTTTTTGCGCGAGACAATCTGTTAACATCTCTTTTACCGCCTGAGTATAAGCAGGATGATGTGTTTTCGGATAAGGGCTCTTCTTGCGATAAAGCACTTCATTCGGTAAAATTCCCTCTAATGCTTTTCTCAAAACCCCTTTTTCTCGATTTCCATACATTTTCATTTCCCAAGGAATATTCCATACATACTCAACAAGACGATGATCTGCGAATGGTACACGTACCTCAAGGCTCGCCCCCATGCTCATACGATCTTTTCGATCCAGCAGTGTTGTCATAAACCAAATCATATTTAAGTAAAAAAGTTCTCTTCGGGCTTTATCTACTCCAGTTTCCCCATCTAAAAGAGGGGTTTCTGCCACGGTTTCTTCATATTTGCTTTGCGCATATTCCTTCAGTGATAATTTCTTTTGCCATGAGTCTTGAAGAAGCTGAATGCGTGCTTCCGTTGATCTCATCCACGGAAATCCATTGGTTTCGCTTGCCATGTGAAACCATGGGTAACCTCCAAAAATTTCATCTGCACATTCACCTGATAAACCAACAACAAAATCCTTTTTAATTTCTCGGCAGAACCATAGTAAGGAAGAATCAATATCTGCCATCCCCGGCAAATCTCGCACTTCAACCGCTTCTTTCAAATAAGAAGCCAGCTCTTTTTGCCCGATGATACAGCTGTGATGATTCGTTTGAAACGCTTTGGTCATTCGATCAATCCACGGCCCGTCAGCATTGGGCTGAAATTGACTTGCTTCAAAGAATTGATCATTTCCGTCGTAATCAACGGAATACGTATGCAGCGGGGCTTTCCCTATTTTCTCAAAGTGCTTGGCGGCAATGGCCGTAATGGCACTAGAATCCACGCCGCCCGATAAAAACGTACATACAGGCACATCAGAGACGAGCTGTCTTGTAACGGCATCCGTAAAGAGTTCCTTCACGTGCTGAGCGGTGTCATCAAGCGAGTCTGTATGCTGCTTGCTTTTGACATTCCAGTACCTCCACACACGCAAACCATCTTTTGAGAAGGTTAAAGCATGAGCAGGTCTCAGTTCTTTCACCCCTTTAAATACGCCTTGCCCTGGTGTTCTAGACGGCCCTAAACCAAAGATTTCTGATAACCCTTCATGATCCACTTTGGCTTTCATTTCAGGATGAGCCAGAAGTGCTTTGATTTCTGAGCCAAACAAAAAGGAATGATGACGTTCTGTATAGAAAAATGGCTTGACACCCAGCCGGTCTCTCGCTGCAAATAATAATTCACGCTCACTATCCCAAATGACAAATGCAAAAATTCCATTAAAATGGGTCACACACTCTTCCTTCCATTCTGTATAGGCGTGAAGAAGAACCTCTGTATCAGAATGCCCAAGAAAGCGGTGCCCCCTTTTGAATAATTCTTTTCGTATATCCTCCGTGTTATAGAGTTCTCCATTGTATACCACCGTATAATCATGGTGTTGATGGGTATATGTCATCGGCTGCTTTCCGCCTTCAACATCGACAACGGCTAACCGTTTATGGCCGAAAAGAACGTGCTCACTTTTCCACGTATTTGTATCATCCGGCCCTCGTTTAGATAATGTATCTGTCATTTGATTGATTACATGATCCTGTTGGATGAGCTGCTTTTTAAAGTCTGCCCAGCCTGTTATTCCACACATCATCATCAGCTCCCATCCGTTTTTCATCAAGTGTTCTCATTTAGCCTTTCTTAGTTTATGCATCGTCTCCTTGATAGTTGATTTGTCCTTTTTTCCGCCTGTGTATAGGACAAGCTTCATTTGGTAAGAAAAGAAAGAGGAAAGGAGGTTTTGCGAATGGAGAACCGCATGACCTATCTTCAGCAAAACCACCCAAAATGGTGTAACGGGTACTTACTGATGGAAAACGGTCATTGTCTGATTGAAGACGAAGAAGGAGATATCATGCTGCCTGAAAGCCTTCAAAGTTCTATGATCTGTTTGAAAGAAAAGGATCGATGGACAAAAGGAGAATTGCTCGGGTCTGTCGTTCTTTGTGAGAATGGGAAGTTGATGGAGGTAAAAGGCGGTGAACGCATTCAATATCCAGCGTCTCTTTCTAAAGGGTGGCTTGATTTGCTCATGTTCGTACCAGAAAGCGTCTTTTATCAGATCATTGACCATGTAGAACAGCTTGGCTTTTCCGTCTATGATTGTGTCTTCTCTTCCTTCCATCCTTCTCATCGCGTGTCTTTTTTTCAGTTTTCAGGAGACATGCAATCACTTGCCCTTCAATGCCACCATCATTCGGACGCAAATCAAGTTCACTTGGAATGGACGACATCTGACGGTCACCGGCTGATGTCTCAGTTTGATCTCACATAAAAAGGGCACTGCTTTTGATAAGCAATGCCCTTTTTATCTTAAAAGATATGGAAACCGATCGGCAGACGTAAGCCGAGAAGAATGGTCACAATGGCAACCACGATAAAACCAATGAATACACCCGTCACCGATTTTCCTTTTTTCTTGCGTACCAGGACCATTTCCATGAAACCAATCACAAGAATACCAAGTATCATTTTTCCAACATACTCGCCCCCGTAACCCGGGATTTTCATTCCTGTGCGAACATACAACTCTACACCCGTTGCAATAATAATCAAGTAAAATAGGCGTACGATCATATGCACAATTTTAGCGCCTTTATCGTTTTTACCTGCTAATGCAAAGGCAACGAAAAATAAAATAATACCTAGCACCCACGCTGTAATATGTAAATGTGTTCCCATTTGTGATTTCCCCCTTTATCAGAACAATTACCTTCTCATCGTACCACGAAATAAGTCGAACACAAAGCGACAATCCTGTGTCAACACGCCTTTATTTGACGCGATTTGATAACGTCCCAATTGGTTCAATTGTTACTTCAATCTGATCGCCTGAGGCTAAAAATTTTGGCGGTTCAAAACCTTTGCCGACTCCAGAGGGTGTACCTGTTGCAATGATGTCTCCCGCTTCCAGCGTCATCCCTTTTGAAAGAGTTGACACAATGTCTTCAATTGGGAAGATCATTAATTCCGTACTGGCAGACTGACGAACCTCTCCGTTTACCTTTGTTTCCACATGGAGTGCTCCATGATCCTCGATCACTGACTTGTGAACGATATAAGGTCCCATTGGACAAGTTGTATCTAAGCTTTTTCCGATGAAAAATTGTTTGTGTTTTTTCTGCAAATCTCTTGCCGTTATATCATTTAAAATGGTGTAACCGAAAATGTAATCTTGGACCTCTTCTGGAGCAATATTCTTTCCTGTTTTGCCAATGACAATGGCAAGCTCCCCTTCGTAATCCAATTCACTTGTCACATCTTCATGGAGAAGAATGTCCGCTTCATGCCCTACAACAGAGGTAGGCGCCTTTGTAAAGATCATCACGTCTTTAGGAATATCTGCCGCACTTCCCATTTCCATGACGTGATCTTGATAGTTTTTCCCAACACACATGATGTTTTTCGTTGGTTTTGGAATCGGTGCATGGAGTGTCACGTCCGAAAGCGGATAGACATAAGAGCCGCGGTCTTCTTCTTTTTTCTCCGCCCAATCAAGAAGCTGTTTGACGTGTTCGACAAACTTGTCCCCCATGTTGATGCATTCAGATAAAGAGTTTGGCAATGTTTCTAGCTCAAATAGTTTTGCTTCTGCCTTTTTGACGTCCATCACCCATTCATCATCAATGACGACCCCGATAAACAATCTGTTATGTATCTCACCTGTAAAAAACTTCATGTTTTCCCCTCACAATCTTCATTTCAATACATTATGATGTCTCATTTTTATTTCTCTACGAAATAAAAAAAACCCTTTTTTATCATACTCTCTTTTAAAAAGGGTTTCAAAAATGAAGACCTGACATTTAGCGGTAGCGTCGATACTCCCACATATTCCCTTGATCCCATTTACGATCAACATTTCCTTGATGGCGGGAATGATGTTTTTTCTTCCCGCATCTTCGGCAAGAGTGACTCCGTTTGTGATGAGAACGTTTAGATCGATGGCTACGGTGTGATTTGCGGCAGCTTTTCTTATGATGTGATCTGTGTTTGCTGCGGCATGATTTTTTTGGTTCACTCTTTTTGCTACGGCAAGACTTTTTGCTTTTATACGACTTTTTACTTTTGCATGGTTTCTCGCTCTTTACACTTTTCTTTGAGCAGCGACTTTTTTTAGAACGATAGCTTTTATGGCTTTTTTTGCTGCGATGTGACTTACGGCAGCCGCCTCCACCAAAGAACCAGTGACGGCGATTTGAATGACGAGAACGAGATGATTTGTGCGAATGTCCCGATTCAGGTTCACGATCTAAGTGATGATCACGCCCCTCACTTCGAAGTGAATCAACTGCATGCTCAATATGAGAATGATCAAATGTGCTCACGAACAATTCCCCTCCCAATCTGTGCTGACAAAACAAACAGACAAAGCTGTTTATCTTCTCTGCTTTATGTTACGAGACTCGATAGACAAGTGTTCTTGGCGAATGCCTCTTTCTTATAAAACTCCATGAATACCTATCAGCAGGTACAGGACATTCCTTCATTTTCATATAGTGGAGGAGATATAGGAGGGTGATGAACGCATGGACACAGAACCTTTAAAACAACTGGATATCTGGATTCATCCAAAAGATCTCATGGAATTAAAAAAGGACGTATGGAACGATGAACCCGTTGAGGCCATTCTGAAAACCGGCCAAACCAAGTCACATATTTATGCCTCATACCGAGGATCACACATTCGAAAGCTCAAGAAAAAATCATATCAAATTGAATATCGAAAACCAAAGCAAAGACAGGGCGAATCCCTTTTTCACTTAAATGCAGAGTACAATGATCCTTCTTTCATTCGCAACAGGCTGTCTTTTTATTTCTTTGAACAAATGGGTGTCTTCAGCCCCTCCGCTTCTCATGTGTTTCTGACCATTAATGGAAGAAAAGAAGGCATTTATTTAAAAATAGAATCTGTAGATGAGCTGTTCCTCCAAAAACGACAGCTGCATGGAGGCGGCATTTATTATGCTGTAGATGATGACGCCAACTTCTCTCTTTTAAGTTCATTTGATAAAAAGCCAAAAAAACATCTTCTTCTCGGTTATGAGAAAAAAACGGGAACTCCTGAACACGACAAGCAGCTGAGTGAATTTATTTACTTTTTGAACACCGCAAGGGACGACACGTTTGCAAATAAGATTGAGCAGTACCTTGATGTGACACAATATTTTCGCTGGCTCATTGGTGTCGTGTGTACCCAAAATTTTGATGGCTTTGTTCATAACTATGCGCTTTATGTGAATGATCAAGGAAGGTTTCAAGTAATGCCTTGGGATTATGATGCGACTTGGGGTCGTGATATTCACGGAGAAGAAATGGCGTTTGATTATATTCCAGTCAGCGGTTTCAATACATTAACCGCTAGATTACTAGACATCCCTGCATTTAAAAGAGACTATTATGCCCTTTTCCAGCACGTACTAGATACACATTTTTTAGAAAACCGGCTTCTCCCCATCATTGAGACATGGCATGCTTCGATTGATCAGCGAATTGGAGATGATCCATATACGAAAAACCGACAAGACATGCTGCGTTCAGAGCGAGAATTAATCCGACAGTATATCAACAAAAGACGACGTTATTTACAAACTGAGATTAAAAAAGAGACATCGCGCCTGTAAAGACACTTTCGAATTTTGTCACTTTAGTTCTCATATTGACGAAAGAGCTTTTTTTATAGAAAAATAGGGTATACTAACCATATCCTTCTATTTGATAAAAAATGTGAGAGTTGGCGTCCGTTATGATCAATTATGAAATTGAACAAAAAAGATTACATTTAATTGAGACCGCAAAAAAATTCGGAATGAATGCCGAAGAAACCATCAGGTGCAGTCAAGAGCTTGACACACTCTTAAATAAAGGCATCAAAACCACCTCTAAAGAATGCTCGAATAAAGGGTAAACCATACACTTCATTCCTCTCATCAAAGTTCTTCAAAAAGACAATCACATATTAAAAGACCCATCATAAGCTATGGTGAAACGCCCAAAAACGAAGTGCCCTATTTTTCTAAAGGATGTGCACCGCTATGCCGGCTATTGTTGGAGCCTTTAAAGTAAATGCCGTCGGAACGAGCGGAGTCGTTCATGTTGGAGATTGCATCACCATTTCTCCAAATAGTCAGGTTAAAACGTTTGCTGGCGCAGGCAGTTTTAACACTGGTGATCAATTACGCATTAGCAACTATAAAAGTGTGACAAATACGTATGATAGTGATGTCATTGATCAACCGCTTGTTGGTAACTTGTAAGGAGTGAGAATCCGTTGAACTTCTATATTAATCAAGCGATACAAATTAATTACTTACGTGTGGAGTCTGTGAGTAACTCATCCGTTCTGCAAATCGGCAGTGCTGGATCAATCAAAGCACTCTCCAATCTGTATAACACTGGTAGCTACGTAGAAGCAGCACCTGCCGCAGCAGGCACACAAGGAATTGAAGAGTCTCAAGGCGCAAGCACGGCACCTTTTGTACCGCTTCAGTCACCAACAACATAAGTTCATCTGCAATCCCCGGAGGTGTATGCATATGTATGACTATCAAAACAGCGCTTCACAAATGTATGGCATCATTCAAAAGCAAACACAGCAAATCATGATGCTTGAAAAAAGGCTTAACGAGCTTCAGCAGGAAATGCAAATGATCAAAGATAAACCGACAACAACGATTGAACGGATTGATTATCAATTTGATCAACTGAAAATCGAGCGGCTGGAAGGCACATTAAATATCGGTCTCAATCCATCTGATCCAAATAGTGTTCAAAATTTTGAAGTGGGCCAAACAACAACCCCGGGAATTGGAATGATGCAGCAAGAAATGGCTGATCAATTTTTCAATCAAACACGCCAGCTTGTCGATGCATTCTTAAATGAAGAAGCACCGCAGCTTCTTGAAGAACTAGAGCAGCGATACGAAGGCTCGCTTGATGAAAGCAACAAACACCATATCATTGAGGACATTCGAAAACAAATAGACAGCAGAATCAAATATTATGCGGGGCAGCTGCCACAAAGGGAAGATATGACCCCGCTTCAACGTTCCGAGCAAATTGCTGAATACGTGAAACATGATGTCAAACGGGCAATCGAGCACTTTTTAGCCCATATTCCAAATGAAACGAAAGGAGAGGAAAACGGATGAATTTCACAGTCGTCAACCGCAACATCGAAACCGGAAGCATTAAAGTAGTTGGGGTATCGTCCTCTTCCCTATTTATTATCGGGGACACGGACCATGTACAACTGTCATCGATTTTCGATACACCGCCAGAATCATTAATTATTGGCCCGTTTGTTCCTCTAGCCCCTCGATAATGATCAAGCGCACATCTCAAGTGAAGTTCTCGAAGGTGAATTCTGTCGGGATCGCGAGTGTTGTTCAAATTGGTGATACACAAGAGCTATGCCCGAACGTGAAGGTGTTAGCTGTTCAGCGAACCATTAGTTTGTTTTATGGAAATGAAGCTGAAAACCTAGATGCAAAAGAATTTGAAGTGTATTATGAGCCGATCCCATTGATGTTACCAGAACGAGCGGTTAGAACGGCCTTTTATCATGAAAAGCCTCTCATTAAAGTGTCGTCCATTCATGTAGAAGGGGTCTCTTCTTCGTCTATCTATCAAATTGGCTCTACGTGCGGAATAAATGCCGTTGCGCGAGTGAAGCATATTCGAGAGTTATTTAGCAACAATGACGAACATCCGCCAAACTCACAATTGGACCTACCTGCGCATATGATGGTGATATGACTTCGAATAAAGGATGTCGATTATGCCAGCAATTGTCGGACCCATTTACATTAACTCGATTTCTGGGGGCGTCGTAAACGTCGGTGACTCATTTTATCTTTCGCCTAAAAGTTCTTCAAAATCTGCTTTAGGCTCTGGAGCGGGGAATACCGGAGATTTCTTGATTTTAAATAATGGCATTAGCGCCACCAACTATGTGGATCCTGACTTAAATGATCAGAATATGGTAGGCAATGCATAAAGCGGCTCCTCTACACTCATTTCATTTAGAGGAGCGCTTTTTTATGCTCATTTCTTTCTACGTTGTCTTGATTTCTTTGTTTTGACCAGCTTGCTTGCCGGCTGCTTTCGAATCCATTTGATGTACGGAACAAGCTTTTCATCTTGTCTTAGTGCATCCAGCGTATTCAAACGTGCGGCAAGCTCCTGGTTTGTATAAAGAGCATGTACCTGTTTATGGCAAGGGATACACAGGAAGGCAGTCGGTAGAAAGGCCCCTCCCTCTTCTCTTGGCGTCAAGTGATGTTCCGTAAGGACGACCTCTTGTCTTCCGCACAGCTCACATAATCCAATCGTTTGCTTTGCCATCCTGAGATCACCTCACTTTACATTAATTCCATCGAGACTGTTGTTCCTTTCCCGCTTGGATCTGCTGGGTGGACAATCAGTTTCTTTGGCAGTCTCATCTTTAATTCTTCCACATGGCTAATCACACCAACGGCCAAATTTTGAGACTGTAGCTTCTCTAATGCTGTAATCACCGTATCTAACAAGTCTTGATCGAGCGTACCAAATCCTTCATCTAAGAAGAAGAATTGCAGCGGGAACTCACCTCTCAGCTGAATTTGTGCAGACAGAGCAAGGGCAAGTGCTAAAGACGTCAGGAAAGTTTCTCCCCCAGACAAGCTGGATACCGGACGTCTGACACCTCCATTGGCATCATCCCGCATCACAAAACCGCCCTCTGAATCGACTTCAATGGCATACCTTTGTCTTGTCAAAATCCCAAGACGATGAGAAGCATCACGGCTGACACTTTCTAGCTGTTCTTCTGCTAGGAACTCAACAAACGTATTCCCTTTAAACACAGTTTGAAGCTTATCCAGCCGGTCAATTTCTTGTTGCAATTCTTCAAGACGTTCATGAATGCTTGCAAAGCGCTGATGGTTTGTTTCAATCACTCGCAGATGCTCTTGTGCAGATCCACTCAGCGCTGTCGCTTCTTCAAGCGCTTTTTCCGCCGCTTCTTTTTTTAGTTGAATGTCTGTCCACTCGTCTTCATCCAGCGACTCACCTTTTAACAGTTCAGAAATTCGCTTTAAGTTTGCTGCACATTGCTTTCTTTTATCCTCAAATTCATCAATTTCCTGTTTGACTGTAAGACGTACAGATCGATCCATTAAAGCAGGTTGAATCTCCTGCGGCTGATCAAAAGGAGTAGGTCCTGTTTCTTTTTGCCATGCTTCCTCAGCTTCTTGTTTTCGCCGCTTAGCCTCTTGGAGCTGACGTTCACTGCTTGAGAAATGGCTTTGCGCCTCACTAAATAATTGCTGTGCATGCTTTAATTGCTCGTACGAATGCTGTTCTTTTTCATTTAGATGAGCAAGAGATTGTTGAACTTCGTCCAGTTCATCAGAAAGAGAAGCGGCTTTTAAAGGATATCGCTGTAAATCTGTTTCATATTGATCGATCAGGTGCTGCTGGCTTCCCAGCTGATGCGCCAGCTTATCGAGTTCCTTCTCTAGATCGTATATGGCTGTTTGCAGATGCTCTTTTGCCTGCTGTTTTTCCTCTAGAAAAGAAATACTCTTCTCAATACGCTCTTGATAACCTTCCGCTTGTTGATCCTTTTCATCAATTTGTTGCTGCATTTCCTGCACTTGGTTGATTGTCAGGTGAGGAAAGGTCTGTTCAAATTGCGTCAGTTGTTCGGAAAGCTCAGATCGAAGCTCCTTGATCAGCATGTCTAGTTCTTGTATGCGCTGCTGCTCAAATGTCAGTTGATCTTTGACTTTGCTCATTTCTGCCGCTTGATCATAAGTGACGTCCATTAAACGAGCTCGTTTGCTTTCGATTGCTTGAATATCTTGTTTTACGCCTTTCCATTCTTGAATCAGCTGGTGCAAAGACTGCGGATTCTGTACTGCTTCTACTGCTGCAGCTACTTCAGAATCGGGGGCTTTTTGAGATAAAAAGGAGAACTGTTTAACTAATTGATTGGCATGCGTTTCAAGCAGCTGCTTTGCAGCAAACATGTCTCTAGCATATTCCTCTGCCAGCTTGAGCTCTTTATCCATTTTTACAATCCATTCATCAATTTGGGCAACCGTTTCTTCATGGACATTGTCTATCACAGCCTTTGGATCATGATGAATCGATCCACAAACAGGACATGGTTCACCGTCTACTAGCTCTGCCGCTAATTCTTTTCTTAATTCTGCCGATCTGACAACATCACGCTGTTTTAATTTTTCTTGTTTTTTGTCCTGCTCTTTATGACTCCATTCTGTAAGACCTCGTTCAAATTCACATACATAAAAATACAATTGCTCTATCGCTTGAAACGATTGATTTATTTTTTCATGATGATCTTTTTGCTGTTTTTGAAGCTTTTCATACGATTGTGTCGCCTGTGCTGAACGCTGTCTTAGCTCCTCAATCTTTTGTTCTTCCTTTTGAATGCTCACATTCATTCTTTGAACATTTTCACTGAAACGAAGTGCGTCTTGTACAAGTTTCCGCTCTTTGACAGAGACTTGTAATTGTTCCAGCTCATGCTTCAACTGTGTTTGTTTCGCAAGCGCACGCTCTAATAAAGATTGCACGTTTTCGGCTTCCGCTTTTTTTTGAGTCAATTGCTGCGCTTTTTCATGGTTTTGCTGCTCTAGTACGGTCTTTTCCTGAAGAGCTGTTTCTTTTTTTCGTTCAATTTCTTTTAATTGAATCAGCTGCTCTTTCTTTTGAAGAAGCTCTGGCTCATTTTCCATTTTCTTTTGCCGCGTTTGCTCATACTCCTGCGTCATTTGATCATAGATCGTTCGTTGATGAAGTAAATGTTTTTCTGCTTCCTGCTTCTCTTTTGATGCTTGAGAGAGCTGCTTTTCAGCCTTTGTTAATGCATCCGCATAAGGCTTTAATGTCTCTGCCTGCTCTGCAATGTGAAGTTGATTCTTTTTCTCTTCCATCGTGGATGCCAGCAGATTGAGGTTGTGTTGTTCCTTCTCGTACGCTTCTTGTTCCTTTTGATACTGCCAGATGGCTTGCGCTTTTGTAAAAGCAGTGAACGCTTCGTCCCGCGTTTGTTTTTTCTCATGAAAAATAGCTTGCGCCTGCGCAGCTGCTTCTTTAGCTTTCGCTAATGCCTCTGGACCAGCTTCTCCTAATCCAGTCAGTTCAGCCAGCAGTTCGTTTTTCTGACCATAGTGTTTTTGAGCCTTTGCGCGTAAACGTTTGACGAGCTGATCACCATATTTCTCCAAATTAAACAAACGCTGCAGCATTTGGCGTCTGTCGGCTCCTTTCAATGAAAGGAATTCCGCAAACTTTCCTTGGGGTAAAACAACCGCTCTCGTAAAATCGTCAATGGTTAAACCAAGTAATTCTTCTATTTTACGATTGACCTCACTTGCTTTATCTGCAAGAACTGTCTGCGTATCACCAATTTCAATCAATCGGCATAACGTCGTTCTAACCTTCATTTCATCTGCCCGTTTAAAGGCACGTTCCACTTTATAAGAAATATGGTGTTCCCTTTGCAAAGCGAACGTAAAGGAGACAGACAGCTTTTCTTCAGCTTGGTTCAAAATACCATGCGTATTATTGAGTGCACGTTCGACCTTGCCATAGAGTGCGAGTGTCATGGCATCTAATATGGACGATTTTCCGCTTCCAGTCGGTCCAAAAATACCAAACACACCTGCATCACATAAGGAGCTAAAGTCAATGGTTTGCTCTTCTCTGAAGCTATGAAGTCCTTTAATGGTTAGCGTGATCGGCTTCAATTCGCTTCCTCCTCTTGCATGTCATTGGCAAGCTCTAAAAATAGCTTGACGGTTTTTTCATCAGGTAGACCTCCACCTGTCTGACGCTCATAAAATTTCACGAACCGCTCTTCAATCGAGAGCTTTTCCACTTGTTTTTGTTCTTCTTTTTGCTGTAACTCTTTAAACTTTGGTCTAATATGGACAAATCCACTATGCTGTTTTCTAAGCTGATGAATTTGTTCGATCGACAGCTGATCTGTTAAGTGAATCTCTAAATCAATCCAGGCTTGAAGATCCCGCTTTTCATCCAGCCAACTGTGTACTTGGCTCAGCCCTTCAGTCGCCTTCCACTTCATAAGTGGTTTACCGCTTGATAAAAACACTTCTTTCCAGCTTGCTGTTTCATTCGGTTTTGCATCCACAATGGTGACTGATTTGGCGTAGCCTGCTTCAGAAAAGCTGTATGCAAGTGGAGATCCAGAATAGCGGGCAATCGTTTTGGCGCGTTTAATGGTTTGTGGGCGATGCAAATGCCCCAGTGCGACATAACAAGCCGCCTCAGGCAGACTTTCGGCCGCAACGGTATATGCGCCTCCCACTTCAATCGGCCTTTCCGAATCCGTTTGACTGCCACCTGCCACATAAATATGACTTGTTGCGATATTAACCGTATCCGCCTGAAATTGGCTGCTTAAATGTTGAAACATTTGTTGTATTTTTAAATTGTACTGATCACGGAGCAGTTTCTCTTCAAATGTTTCAGCCAGCACTTCGTTGAGCCTTGCTTCGGACGGGTAAGCGAGTGCTGCAATAGATAGACGTTCACTTGCAGAAGGAACATCGACATGAATTAAATCATTTGTCGGATATCCAATTAAATGAATCCCCTGCTCATTCGTTAAAGGAGATGCGGCTGATAAACGGTCTGGGTTATCATGGTTGCCAGAGATCACAACCACCTGACGCTTTCCTTTATCAGATAATGCAGACAGACTTTCATAAAAAAGCTGTTCTGCGCGAGCAGGAGGGTTGACTGTATCAAAGGCATCGCCTGCCATCACAATGACATCAATGTGTTCATCCTTGACGATTTGATTTAATTCATCTAAAAACTCCGCTTGCTCCTCAAGCCTGCTTCGGCCTTCAAGGGTTTTCCCTAGATGCCAATCCGCTGTATGCAGAATCCTCATGTGATTCACCTCTCATTCATTCCACCTATAAAGAAATTTCTAGATTTCCATCAAAGAAATAAAGGATTTTCTCCTCTAATGTTCTGTTTGTTAAACGCTCTACCGCTGCTGTATACAACGATATTTGCGTTTCATAGCGTTTTTTTAACATCGCTTCAGCTTCCTCTAAGCCACCTGAGAATCTGCCAGTCACTCGATCTGTTTTATAATCAAGTAAATAGAGCTTGCCATCTGCTTCAAATAAACAATCAATCATTCCTTGAATGAGCACAGGTTCACCTTCTGCATCAATATGGCTGTATACCTCTTTAACCGGTAAAACCATACTAAACGATACTTCTCGTTTCACCCAGTCCGCTTTCCGCAGTTTTTGACCAATAGCAGTAGAAAAGAAGGCCACAATTCCTTCTCGATTGATGGACTGGATTTGTTCATCTGTTAGTAAGTCTTTCTCTTTTAAAGAATGGAGCAGCTCTTCTACACGAGATTCATCATATGGTTCATTTGAAGGAAGAGGGATATGCTGCATGACTGTATGCATGGCCGTCCCTTGTTCTGCGGCTGTGAGTGTTTTTTTCTTCATAAAAGCCGGTCGTTCGTACAATGTCGCACGAGCTTTTCGAACGGAAGAAGGCACACTGTATTCATCCTGTATTTCTTTCATTCTTTTGATCTCAGAAACTGACTGCTTTGTCCCTACTTGGGAGGCCGCTAAATATGGATATCGCCATGAAAGCCTTTCTTTTACTTCCTCCTCGTAATCGCCATATCCTTCAACAGGCACCCCTTCCATTAATGCTTGTACCACTTCGTCTTGTTTTTGTTTTTCAAGTAACATGTCTTCTTTTAGAAGATCGGACGCTTGATGAAAGGTGATAGAAAATGATGATGGATGAGAGAGAACGACTTCTCTCGATTCTTCTAAAAGAGATGACATCGCTTGATGACGGATAAGAGCAGGGCCAATAAAATCTAAGTATGTTCTCGCTTGATAACGTTCAAAATCAGGGAGGAGCCAGTCGTCTCCGTTTGCGGCATTTTGCCACTTGCTTAAAGCTTTCACTTGATTTTTGACAGAACCGACTAAAAATAATTTTTCTTTCGCCCTTGTGAGCGCCACATATAGAACCCTCAGTTCTTCAGATAATAGTTCTTTTCTCATCTTTTTTTTCATCGCGATCAGCGGTAATGTTGCATAACTAATTCTCAGCTCAGGATGAATATATTTGCTGCCAAAACCTAGTTCTTTATCGAGCAAGTAGGACTGATTTAGATCCATCATATTAAAGTTCCTGCCAAGTCCTGCAGTAAACACAACAGGGAATTCGAGTCCTTTACTGCTATGAATGGTCATCATGCGGACAACATCCTCTGTTTCACTGAACGTTTTTGCCGCTCCAAGATCATCTCCACGCTCTTGCATTCTTTCAATAAATCGAAGAAATCGAAACAGCCCTCTAAAAGCAGCCTTTTCATACTGTTTTGCTCGATCATATAAAGCCCGAAGGTTTGCCTGTCTTTGCTTGCCTCCTGGCATCCCGCCGACATAATCTAGATATTGTGTATCTCGGTACACTTCCCAAATCAGTTCTGCTACCGAATGCTGAATAGATAAATCACGCCATTTGCGTAATTGAAGGAAGAAACGCTCCAGCTTTCTGCACGTCGGATGATCAGAGTGTGTCACACTCATAAATGCCTTCACAGCATCATAATAAGTGCCTTTTTTATCACTGGTTCTAATCAGTGCCATCTCATTTTCGTCTAAATGAACAAGAGGTGACCTTAAAACAGCAGCGAGCGGAATATCTTGATATGGATTATCAATCACTTTTAACAAAGAAAGAATGACAGATACTTCTGTAGCTTCGAAATAACCTGAGGAAAGATTCGCATAAACAGGGATTCCCTGCTTCTTCAACTCTTCCATCATTTGCGGAGCCCACGGCATTGATCGAAGCAAGATCACAATGTCTCGATACTGCAAGTTGCGGGTCAGCTGCTGTTTTGCATCGTACACTTGAAAAGGCTGTTCTACCAATTCTTTTATTTTCTTTGCAATCACTCTCGCCTCAAATTGAACCGTCTCTAGCTCTTCTCGTTCTTCATCGCTTTCTGTGTCGTGCTGATCTAAATGAACAAGAAGCATTTCTGTCGTCGTGTCTTCGCTTTGCGGATAACTCGCTCCAAGCTTTAATTCAGCTTGTTCGTCATATTCAATTTCTCCAACTGTTTCTCCCATCAGCTGTTTGAACAGAAAGTTGGTACTGTCTAATACATCAGCCCGGCTACGGAAGTTTTTATTTAGATCAATTCTTTTACCTGTTTCATTGCTGTCTGCTTTAAATTGTTTATATTTATTTAAAAAGAGCATCGGCTCTGCAAGTCTAAAGCGATAAATGGACTGCTTCACATCACCAACCATAAAGCGGTTGCCTTCTGCAGGATGTTTCCCTTTAGACACGAGCTTTAAAATCGTTTCTTGGACAAGATTTGTATCCTGATATTCATCCACGAGTACTTCTTCAAATTGCTTTTGATAGTATTTAGCCGCTTCTGTTTCAATGAGATTTCCTTCTGCGTCCTGCTTCGCTAAAATGCGCAAACAATAATGTTCTAGATCCGAAAAGTCCACGATTGATTTTTCTTGTTTTGCTCTTTCGAAACGCTCTCCATATTGAATCACAAGCTCTACAAGTATTTCTACAACTGGCTTCATTTCAGCCAAGCTTTTTAAATGCTGATCGGGACTGCGCATAAAGTATTCATCTTTTAGCTTTTCTAATTGTTTTTTGGCTTGATTGCGTGCATCTGTTGCTTTTTCTAACAGAGCTGGGTCATAGTCATCCCCTTTGCAAGTCTTTAACCTTTTAAAATTGATATTTGGCAAAAGCTTATAAAGTGTACCAAAATCATCTTGATGCCTTATTAATTCATTTACTTGCTCTAAATCATCTATAAAATTCTCTGCTCTCGGTGCTGGACCGCCCGGCTCCTTTGATAAAGTGAGCGCTTGTTCCAGCAGTTCCTGACAGCTTCTTAAAACGAGAGAAAGGTCCTCTTTGATATATGGATAAAAGGGTAATTCTTCTACCTTTGTCTGTGTATCCACATCATAAAGAGAAAGGAATGCCCGCATCCATTGTTCGGGCGCTGGATGTGATCTAGAAAACTCATAAATTCTTTTAACAAGCCATTGAAGATCTAAATCATGCCGATCAGATGTGTAACGATCAACGAGTTCAAAGAATGACGGCTTTCCAGCCTTATACTCATCCTCAAACAGTTCATCTAACACTTCATCTCCTAGTAATTCTCCTTCTGTTTGATCAGCCAAACGAAAACCTGGATCAAGGTCAATCTCATAATAAAAGGTACGGAGAACTTGCAAACAAAAGGAGTGCAAGGTAGAAATATTGGCACGATTCATAAGTGACAGCTGTCTCCGCATATGAAGGGAACCAGGGTTTTTAGATAGTTCTTTTTCAAGTGCTTCAGTGATCCGGTGCTTCATTTCTGCTGCTGAAGCATTGGTAAAAGTCACTACGAGCAGCCTGTCCACATCAACTGGCTGCTCCGGCCGAGTCATTTTTCGAATGAGCCGTTCAACCAAGACCGCTGTTTTCCCTGACCCTGCCGCCGCAGCAACAAGAATATCTTGTCCTTCTGAAACGATGGCGTTCCATTGGTCATCTGTCCAAGTACTGTTATTCGGTTTTGGTATTTGCATACTGATCCCCTTCTTTTTTGATCCGGTCTAACATGACATCATCCTTCTCAGAGGTGAGCACCCTAAATTCATTATCTTCTATTGATTCATCAAATTGGCAAATAGACTTAAAGGAGCAAAAGCGGCAAGGGGTTTGATCCTTTAATTTATATGGGTTTATCTCTACCTCACCGCTTGTAATTCTTTCTCCTGCCTCTTCAAAGGTTCGCCGAACGTGTTTTGTGAGAATGTGAAAATGATCTTCACTTAATACCGCAGAGTCAGATCGGAAAGAACCATCCTTTTTCAAACCAGCTTGGATGACTTGTGATCTTCCTGATTCGAGTGTTTGATCCATCAACTTCACTGCTTCCACATCTTCGAGCAATAGACCCTTCATTTTAAATTTCTTCAATATTTCCTGCTCAATTGCATCTTCTCCAAGCGGAATAGGCGCTTGAATCAGCGGGTCATGAATATGGAAGTATAAAATTCCTGCCGGTGTCGCTTCCATGCCAAGCCATTCTTTAGAATACGTAATGGTCAGGTCTAAATAAGTGAGCATTTGCAAGGCTAAACCGTAGTAAACTTCTGCTAGATCAAGCCCCTTCTCACTGGACTTATAGTCGACAATTCTTAATAGAAGTCCTTTTGATCCTTCTGCTTTATCCACTCGGTCAATCCTTCCAACAAGCTCCATCGTGCAGCCGTTTTTTAATTGAAAAGTAAACGGCGGCAGAGGTCCTTGACCTCCAAAACCTAACTCAAGTCCAACCGGAGAGAATCCGCTCACTTTTGCATGTTCGCTTAATATAGAAGACACCCTGATGAGGATTTTTTGGAGCTTTTCTTTGATATAAGCATGCCGATTAGAGCTTAATAAAATTTCTTTTTGCAGACGTGGAGCCAGCTGTTCGATTGCATGCCTTGAGTAGGTCACACAATCTTCCTTCGTTAAGTTTTTCCAATCCTTTTTTTGTTCAACAAGCGTATCTGAAATCAGTTTTAAAGCCGAGTGAAAGAGCTGACCGATATCAGGTGCTTCTAATTTGTAAAATTGTCGATCTTTTAGTTTTAACCCGTGGGAAGCAAAATGAGAAAATGCACATGCATTGAATTTCTCCATTCTTGAAACACTGCCCTGAATATGGTCACCGTAAAGTTCTTTTGTGACATTCGGCTTTAAACGTTTCGCTCTATTTGTAAAGAACAAGCTGGACATGATTTTTTTTGATACGTCGCGGTTTGACGAGGTCATCAAATGATTATATACACTCCACCATACGCCGCTGATCGGATATTGATTGAGCCATTGTTGCAGCTGCGAAACGGTATAGGATAACGAGACATGCTCGTTTGTTACAAATTTTAATTGCTCCTGATCATCCAACTGCTCTGGATCTAACACATAGAGGGCTTGCTGATGGTTTGGCATCAGTTCCTCACAATACTTGATAAGGGTCGAAGGCAAAAGAGACCGCCCTTCCGTATCTGAAGCTGAATAGGATAAATACAGGTAGTGCGATGGACTGGACAGCGCTTGATATATCAAAAATTGTTCATCCAGCAGCCGTTCCTTCCCTGTCTCTGCCAGCTCTGCTCCTGCACGTTTTAACCATTCCCGGTCGTCCTCAGACAATACACTTTCATCAGAGGGCCGGGCAGGTATAACCCCATCATTTACTCCAATGACAAACGTACACTTTACTTGATACATTCTGGATAAATCCATACTTCCGATAAACACTTGATCAAGTGAAGGGGGAATCAAAGCGAACTTGAGAGAGGACAGTCCTGTATCTATCATCTGTTGAAATAATGGAAATGAGAGCTCCTCCTCGCCCAGCATTTCAACAAATTCATCCATCAATTGAACGACAGCATCCCACACTTGACCATGCTGCATCGCTTCAGCTAACCTGCCTGCTTCTTCTGCCTCAAGCCTTGCCTTTTCAAGCTT
The DNA here is from genome assembly GCF_004634445.1 of Bacillus sp. 005/A4HT-01/001. NCBI lineage: Bacteria > Bacillati > Bacillota > Bacilli > Caryophanales > Bacillaceae > Bacillus > Bacillus sp. 005/A4HT-01/001. Next base: position 45,673 of record NZ_SEIZ01000003.1, on the reverse strand, counting down.
TTCTGGCACTTGGGCTTCTTCTAGAAAGACATACACTGCCTCCACCATGTCTCTTAGCTTTTGCGCTTTTTTCAATCTTTTTTGCAATTGAAAGAGAGGCGGAACAATCCATTCTTTTACATCATTCAGCATTTGCTCCATTTCTATTTCTTGATCGGTTTGTCCAAAATCTTCATCTAGTGATTGGAAGCGGCGATAATGAAATCGTGAACCATTCGTCCAGCGTTCACCTTTTACACCGTAAGCAATACAATAGTTTTCAAGCTGATCCGCCTGTTCTCTTGCTTTGTTTTTAGCGAGTTCAAGCGGAAATAAGAACTCCGTTTTCACACAGCGAAACACCGCCTCATACCGCCAGTTCCCTTTTATGACATCGAGGCTCGAACGAATGAACTCAATGAGCGGATGATACTGCATCGATTCATTTCCATCAATAAAGAAAGGAATATCGTAATCTCGAAACACCTCTTTTAACGTATCTTTATAGTCGTCTACATGTCTTGCAACAATTGAGATATCTCGTAACCTAAGACCTTCCTCTCTTACTAAATCAAGAATATCTCTCGCTACTCCCTCAATTTCAGCTCGTTTATTTGCACTTTTCGATACGGTAAGGTGAGGCGTTTCTTCTTGATACGGCCGCAAAGGTCTCTGTTCATATTGATTTTCTAAATAAGCTAGATCTGGGGTATGAAGATGCCGCTTATTTCTCTCCAAAATGTTCTCAGAAATAACCGCTCCGCACTCTTTAGCCAGCTGATAAAGCTGGGAATATGTCTTACCTGTCATGCGAAATAAATCAAGTTCATTTGGCTGCGTGTCATGATAGGAACGATCCACTGTGAATGCAGCTGTTATTTTTTCTGCATGTAGCAAAAGCTGTTCAATGACAAGAAGCTGCTGGGGGGTAAACTGATAAAAACCATCTATATAAATGTGTGCCCCTCTCAATTCTTCTGATAAAGGAATTTGCTGAGCCAGAAGTGTCAAGTAATCCTCTGAATGCACATACTCATCTTGCAGATGCTGCTCCATCTGCTGATAAAGAACATGAAGATCATGCAATTTTTCCGCCGCACGTCTTTCTTCTGTATACTCTGAATGCATACTGGATGCCGAGATTTTTTCAATATCCTCCGGCATCATACAGTACCTTTTGAATTCAGCCATCGTCTTTTCTATTTGCTCAACAAATCCCGGTTTATCACTCGCCTTTTTGAATACCTTAAACTTGTCTTTCTGTTCTTCTATTACTTTTCTTAAGAGCATTTGAATTCCTGTGCTTGTGACAAATTGACGGTTCGCACCGCCAGTCTGCTGTAATATAGACCAGGCAAGCCGAGTAAAACTAAAGACTTTGGCCCTGATCATTCCACCAGCTTCAGACGTTTTTGCAAGCTCATATTCCATTAAAAATGTCATTTGATCCGGGACTAAAAAAATGATTGGCGGACCCAGCGGATCAAGCCGCAGTTGTTCTTTGATTTCTTCTAGAATTGCAGTCGTTTTTCCACTCCCCGATCTGCCTGCTAAAAACTGAATCTCCACGTTCCACAACACCTTTCTTATGTACTCATATTCTAGCGAAAATAAAGGTAAATAGCTATTTTCCTATCACCTTCCCTTTCTCCTGTGATTGAAAAGAAAATAGGCACCTTTCCCGACTCTTTTCATATCATAAACCATCATGATCTAAAAGGAGGCTGGCAATATCATGTATTACGGTTATTATGACTACTCGCCATATGACATGCGCCAAAACACAAGGATCATTGCAGACCTTGAAAAGGCCATCAATGGCGAATATTCTGCGATCCAATGCTATGAAAAACTTGCACAAAAAGCAAAAAATCCTGAAGCGAAAAAAATCATTCAAGAAATACGTCAGGATGAAGTCAGACATTATCAGCTATTTACAAAGCTATACTATTCTTTGACTGGTAAAAACCACAAACCAAGCATAACAGAGCCTTGTCCAGACCAATTTAGGGAAGGTCTCTTATTTGCCTTTAAAGACGAACAAAAAACAGTCGATTTTTACTTAACGGTATCAGACTATGTCCGTGATCAAGGAACAAAGGAATTAATGAAGCGTATTGCTCAAGATGAACAGCAGCATGCTGTCTGGTTTCTATATCTTTTAACGCACCATGTTTCTTAGTTACTCCTATTTTAATAGGAGATCGTATGTTCCGTCAAAAAATGAAATTGCTTTTTTGCTCATTCAATATGTGAAATAAAGGGCTGTCATCATCAAAACGACTCTTCGCTTTTCCTTTTTTAATGATAAAACGACCTTTTGACCATAAAAAAACTCCTCTGCTACAAATCGCAGAAGGAGTTTTTTGTTATTTAATGAAATTTTGCTTCATTGCTTTGCTGCTGTTGTTTTAACAATCCATCAATCGATAGCATCTTGCTGCCACTAAGTGTCAAGTAAAGCGCCATGACCATTAAAGAAAGTTCAAATTCATAACCGCCCACAAATCCTCTTGCAAAACCAACTGTGATAATGGCTACAGCCATAATTGGCACAAATAAAGCTGCGAAAAGACGTGTGCCTAAACCTAGAATCAGGGCAATTCCACCAACCAGTTCAATTGTTTTGACAATATAGGCCATAAATTCAGGAACACCAATTTGACCAAAAAATGCCGCAGTGCCTCCTAGTCCACCTTGATATGCTTGAAGTCCATGTAAAAAGAAAATAATGCCTAAGATGACGCGTACAAAAAGTGTTCCTATTTCTTGATTTGTTTTCATATAGTGATTTCCTCCCATTTTTACACTACATCATGTAATGTTCATTCGTAAAAAAAATTAGTAATTTAAGTTGAGCATAATCATTAAGACCAACATGAGGATGGTTGATGTCACAATTGGGATAAGTGGTACATTGAACGGTATGTTGTATGTTGGGTTTAAGATTTTTTGGATTCTTAAATTTAATGCTCGGTCTCCAAAGGACACGGCAAATTTCGTTTGTTTTTGAAACTGGGTTCTTTTTTTAATGAGTTTCAAAAGGGCTTGCCCTACTCCAAGCTCAGTCCCTGTCTGCTGAATGGCATAGTCATCTGCAATGACTTCACGAAAAACGGAGTAACTTTGTCTCATATGCTTTAACACAGGAATGTACCAAATCACTTTTGTGAGCATAGAGAAAGCGAAAGTCTTTAAAGGATCGTAGCTGTATTTGTGATGTAATTCGTGATAGACAACCGCATCGATTTCCCCTTCATCCAGCATGTCTATAAGCGCTGTTGAGAGATACACTTTTGGCCGAAGCATCCCCATTGCGAAAGCAAGCGGTTCATGGCAATGAAACACAATAATCTCATTTCTATACTTGTCTGATAGAGTTTGCGTTGAATGTTGATCGACTGCCATCATCATATTTCTTTTGAAATGAAGATACTTTCTGACCTGCTTTGTCATATAGAAAACGGCAAAACCAAGCGTATACAAGACGAACGCATCCAGAAAATACTTTAAAGGAGTGAATCCATAAAATTCGAGAACAGATTGACATACATGGATCAGGTTATATGCTTGATTCCAGCCAAAAAAGCTTGAGAGTACATAATAGCCCATCTGGTAAAAGATCACTAAGCCAATCAATATACCGCCTAAAAACAGCAGACTCGACTTCATTTTAATCATGTCGTTTCTCCTCTTTTTTGGATGCAAGCCTTGCTTCGAGTACCTTCAGTAATTCAGGATCAGCACTTTCAATTGCGTCCACCATATGATTGACTGCAAGGGGGCCGAAATCATCCATCAGTCCTTGAGTAATCCATTTCGTTTGCTCATTTAAAAATTCTTCTTTTGTTAAAACAGGGTTATAGATAGATGAACGCCCTTTTGTTTTCTTTTCCACAATTCCTTTTTCGGTTAATCGATTGAGTACCGTCATGACCGTGTTGAAATTAATTGGCTTCTCATCTGACAGCTTCTGCTGTACCTCTTTAATCGGCATATCCTCACCTTGATAAAGGATCTCCATAATCCTTCCTTCTAAAGGACCGAAAAAGCGGTTCAATCCCTTTTCATTATATTTAAAAGAAGGAATTTTCATGTCATCACCTCACACTAAGCATTGTAGTGTAATTGAAAATGATAGTCAACCGATAACAAAAATAGGGGAAAATCGTTGTATATTGTATTTGTTTTTGACAAAAATTATATGACATTTATATCAAAAACAATTTTTTCTAACAGAGTTAACCATAAGATAATCTTATGAAAATACTAAAAAAATTCGTATTTTATTTATAGAGACTTTTGTATTATAGTGAAGATAACAACATTTCACTTACTGAACAAATATACAGGAAGAAGGTTTATACGTGATGAAGCAAGGAAACAGCCTTCGAACCGATCTCATTTTGATTGCGGTAAGCGGTTTAGGTGGATTCCTTTTATCTCTAACAGGGATGTCTATCGGCTGGATGATTGGCACATTAATGACAGCTGCATTTATTGCCCTGCGCCGTCCCGCCCTGTTTCAGCGTAAAGGAAAGAATACCTTACGTATTCACAGCAGATGGCTACTCCTTGGTCAATTCATTCTCGGAATCGAACTAGGACAAAAAATGAACATGAAAGTCCTTCACATTTTCGCTGAAAATTGGCTTCCCGTGAGTTTCATGCTCGTCTTTTCTATTTTATTAGCCATGCTCTCCGGGTTTGTCTTATGGAAGCTGAGTAAAACAGATATGCTGACTAGCTTTGTCGGCACTGCCCCCGGCGGTCTTTCCGCTATGCCGGGCATCGCCCAAGAGGTTGGAGCAAATACAGCTGTAGTGAGTCTCGTACAAACGATACGTGTGTTAATGGTCGTACTGACCATTCCATTTACGGTATTTTATTTAAATACAAAAAGCCAATCAGATGTGGTAGTCGCCCAAGGCAGCGCCTTCTCATCAGGCGTTTTCACAATATCAAACATTTCTTGGACTGCTGCACTCATTTTAGGGGCATGGCTGATGTCACGCCTAGCCGTGCGTCTTCACTTTCCCGCCCCTTGGCTCATCGGCAGTATGTTAGGTGTGGCAGCTCTCCAAGTAGGGGCAGGCGCCTTGACAGGTCATGATTTGATTCCTTATTGGCCAGCCCAAGCAAACATTGCGTCACAGGTATTTCTAGGGGCAACCATCGGGTCAAAAATGAATAAACAAATGTTTGTCGGGTTAAAAAATACCTTGATTGTGGCCGCCGTCAGCTCAGCCGGATTGATTGCTGCGACCGTTCTCAGTTCAATTGCCATTGCAGAAATAACAGGTATTTCTGTCATTACAGCCATTCTTGCTTTTTCGCCTGGCGGTATTGCAGAAATGGCCACAACAGCTGTTACACTTCATGAGGATTCCACCTTTGTTGTGGCTGTACAAGTCGTTAGAATTATTTTGGTCATCGCCATGCTGCCACCGTTTTTTCGTTTCTTACATCATGTCTGGGCAAAAAGACAGACTGATTATAAAGCCGCTAAATAGAAAGAGCCGCTCTACTTATGCAGAGCGGCTCTTTTTTATTCATCATGATTCCTTTTTACACCGACTACTTGATCCTTTGAGATCGTTCCAAAATGCCGGCTGTCAAAGCTATGTATTCGATTATCTCCGATCACGAAGTAATGATTGTTTTGTATGTTCTGACGACCGGTGATGGCTTTCAGCTGAAAATCACCTGTTAGGACGTTGCCCATTTTATGTTTTTTCTGCTCTTTTAAATACGGCTCTTTCCACTTTACACCATCAACAAACAGTTGATCATCTTCATATTTGATTGTTTCTCCTGGAAGCCCAATGACCCGTTTGATCAAGATTTGATTTTTAGGGCCATGAAATAATACATAGTCAAACCGGCTAATTTTCGTGAGTTTTGGCGAGAACTTGTTAATTAATAATTCTGTTCCATCTGTAAATGTCGGGTCCATACTAACCCCTTCTACTTTGTACGTGACAAACATGAAATTCTTTACTTGGAACAACAAGACGATGCATGTAATAATCATGAACCATAGCAATGGCTTCTTTTTCATTAAGAGCCTCCTTTGTCCTCACGCTGACTCATCCGAATATTCAACCTATTTTCTACTCTCTTTCCAACATACCATAATAAAGCAATGACTAGAACCGCAAAAATACTTCTTAACGGATTCTTTACTAAAGCTGAAATGTCATAGCCGATAAAACTAATAATAAAGAGCATGACACACTTCCCTGATAAAGCAGCTAATGAGAACTGCCAGACGCTGATTCTTGATAGACCTGCTACGACATTAACGGCAGCAGACGGTGTAAAAGGAAAGCAGAGTAAAATAAACAACGGACCAAATCCCCGCTTTTCAACCCAAAGCATTAGCTTTTGAATAGAAGGGTGTCTGCTAATAAAGTTCAACATCCTCATCTGTCCAAATTTTCTGATCAGTAAAAAGACAAGGATAGACCCTGCACTTGCACCAATCCAGGTCAATAAAAAGCCTTCCCATAGCCCAAAAGCATTTGCATTGGCCACCGCAAATGCCACGAGAGGTAAAAACGGTAGAAATGCTTCTATTAAAGGGAGTAATATAGCCACAATGGGTCCAAAAGCCTTGTAGCTTTCAAAAAATGATGTGATATTTTCATGAGTAAATATAGAAAGAAATAATGGCAACTTGTTTGACTCCTTCAAGGTTTGTCTATCTTTCATTTTACATGGAAAACATAAAAATATACAAATGAATCCCTCTAAGCCCCCCCTTGAGATTTTTTAACTCATCCGATATAATAAATAAGAACAAATGTTCTATATATAAAGAAAGCAGGCATGGACATGACGAGATTATCAAGCGTACAACTTCAGATGATGGAACAAGCCATCTTTCTTCCAATGGTCATCTCCATCCTCAATCGTGATTTGACGCACCTTAAAAAACATCAAACATTCAAACTAAATGAACCATATATTCAGCTAGTCACCTCTTCATTAAAAGAAGCACAAAAAGCCCTTTATCAACTGAAACAACAGTTACGTAAAGAAAAAATGAACGTACAGCAAATTGAACACGATGAAGGATTTACGACATATTTATTTCTGATCAATGGCTATGAAGAAAAGCATAAATATTTTAATCCCCGTATACGTCATCGTGTAGAGGAAATGCTCACCCATTATTTCCTCCATTCAGGAAAATAATATGGCTATATTTTACATTTACAGAAGGAACTCTTCACTTTTTGGCGAATTGATTATTATACCAAAAATTAGGAGGTTCCAACTCATGTTCAAAAAAATAACAGCACTCACCTTAGCAGCAGGATTACTTGTGCCAAGCACAGTGTCAGCATTAGAACCACTGCAAACAGGAAAACAAGCCCCAGCAGCATCTGCACAAATAACAAGTGTAGCCTATACAACGGTTTCTATCGTTGGAAAACGAGTGAAGTTTGAAGTGAAAGCACTCGAAAATCCTTTCAACATGAATTACTATAATCGAATTGCTTGGACGAGTACGGACGAAGAGCCAAGTGTATTCAATGACAATATTCTATCGGTCATTGTCGCTAAAAAAACCGGACAGGCTTATCAAGTCTCTTCATACGAAGCGCTCACTTCGGTAAAGGACAAGATTGAATCAGGTCAAAAGGTGTATGGCTGGGCGCTTGCTTTAAATGGTGTGTGGTACCCAACGATGCCTGCAACCCTCTATTATTAAAAAAAGCCTGCCACAGCGGCAGGCTCCAGATTGTTGACAAAGGGCTAAAATGAACTTTATTTTAGCCCTTTGTCTTCTTTTCAGCGTGATAGAAAACCTTTTCAGTCTAGAAAGGACGAGTACTGGCGCGGAGCGAATTTCACATTCGTGAGCACCAGCACGCAGGACTGACAAAGAATGCGAGGGTTTGTCTACACGCTGAAGCCTGCCACAGCGGCAGGCTCTTTCTCCATTATGATAATTCGAGCTGTTTTCTCAGCTCTTGTCTCACTTCTTCTAATCCTGGTCCATCTAACTCAAAGTAATACACATTCCCAGGCTGGTAATCGTGCCCTTTTAACTGGATGGTATCCACTGATTTTAATGAACTCAGTAAAGGGAATAGACCGATCAACTGTTTCATGGATAAATTGGTGGAGACGTTATCCCCAAGTGTATCAATGATGTTGTCATAAGACGGTATGGACGAAATGGATTTGGATTTTTCAAAGATGGCTTGAAGTGCTTCCATTTGGCGCTTTCCGCGCATGAGATCACTATCTGCCTTTCTCGTTCTCACAAACGCTAATGCTTCTTCACCACTGAGCGTATGCGTGCCTGTTTCCACATGAACTTTTCCTTTTGAATCCTTTTCCATTTGTTTTGCAATACCTTCATCTTCAATCGTTACGTCAATTCCATTTAGCTCATCGACAATGTCTTGAAACGCCTTAAAGTTTCCTGCAATCACATAGTCTACCGGGATGTTTAACAAATTCTCTACCGTTTTGACTGATAAATCTGCACTCCCAAACGCATGGGCGTGAGCAATTTTATCATATCCTCTCCCCGGTATATCAACATAAGAATCACGAGGAATACTTAGGAGCTTGATCGTTTTGTCTGTTCGATTCACCGTCGCCAGTAAGACCGCATCACTTCTTGCTTCGTCTACCGTTTCACCTGGACGGCTGTCAATCCCTAAGAGCAGCACCGAAAAGCTATCCTTTCCTGGATCAAAAGCTTTCACACGCTTTTGCGAGGTCTCTCCTCTTTCTAAAGATACTTGCGTTTTATTCGACGCTTTTGAAATTTTATAGTATGCGTATCCTGTGACAGATACTGCCATGATCATGACAAATGCCATGATAAACAGCACGACTTTCACCCAAGGTCTTAGCCTTCTTTTTGATCTTGTTTTCTCCTTCATCCTTTCCGAACCCTCACTCTATCTTAGTCTCACAATGTAGGTTCCACTATAACATATTTTGATGAAAGTTTCCTGCATGCAACATATTTTTATGTATCCACAATAAAAAAGCTGCTCAAAATGAGCAGCTTATCATCCATTACTTTTGTTCAATTCCTTTTTTCACTTCATCAATCATCGCATTCAATGATTCAAGGCCGCCGCCCGCTAAATACCACATGTCAGAGTTTAAATACACCACATGATTGTTTTTCACTGCGTTGACTGATTTCACATAATCATTTTCAACAAGCTGTTTCGCAGACGTTTCTTCTCCAATTGCCGCGCCGCGATCCACGACAAATAAGTAATCTGGGTTCGTTTTGACCATATACTCATACGAAATGCTTTGTCCATGTTTATCAGATGGCTCTAGCTTTTGATCTGCTGGTGTGATGCCAAATACATCATGGATCAGACCATATCTTGACTTAGGACCAAATGCCGTCATTTTGCTGTCGTTTGCCATGATGACGAGTCCATTTTTCTTTAACTCTTTGGCTTGTTTCTTTAATGAAGCCACTTTTTGGTCAATGGCAGAAAGTTCTTTTTTGACTTTGTCTTCTTTATCAAAAATCTTTCCTAATGTTTCAGCATTCTTTTTAAATGATTCCATATAGTTTGCGTTATCTACATCCATATAAATCGTCGGAGAAATTTCAGAAAATTCATCAAATGCATCTGCTTGACGATGCTGAATAATGATCAAGTCAGGCTTGATTTCTGCAATTTTCTCAAAGTTTGGCTCTTTTAAGCCGCCGACATTCTCATATTTGTCACTTTCATATTTAGATAAATAGTGAGGAATCACTTGTTTTGGTAAGGCTGTCACGTTGACACCAAGCTTATCAAGTGTATCGAGACTTCCCATATCAAAGACGACGACTTTTTTCGGGTTTTTCTTGATTTTCACACCGTCTTTATTCAACATATCCTTTACTGTTACGGTTTCCTCATTCGTTCCCGCTGTTTTTCCTTGGTTACCACAGGCAGCAAGGACAGCAATCGCTGTTAATACTGTTATCATCCAAATCCATTTTTTCATGATTGATCACCTCTTCATTTTTTCAAGAAAAATATAAGCAAATACGCTCACCACGAATGACTTCGATCGGTATGCGCATGTCATAAATGTGTTCAAGTGCTTCTGTTTGAATCACTTCATCAACGCTTCCTTCTTTGATCACCTGACCCTCTTTTAAGGCGACGATGTGATCTGAATAGACAGATGCAAAGTTAATATCATGGAGAACAACAACAATCGTTTTTCCAAGATCTTTCACGAGTTGCTGAAACAGCTTCATCATTTCAACTGAATGGTTCATATCTAAATTATTTAAAGGCTCATCTAAGAAAATATAATCCGTATCCTGAGCCAGCACCATGGCAATAAAGGCTCTCTGCCTTTGTCCGCCGCTTAGTTCATCTAAATATTGATGCTGGATTTCGACGAGTCTCATGTATTGAAGCGACACATCAATCATGTTCTCATCTTCTTTTGTCAAGCGGCCTTGAGAGTAAGGAAAGCGGCCAAAGCTGACAAGCTCACGAACGGTCAGACGCACACTCATGTGGTTCGACTGCTTCAAGATGCTCATTTTTTTCGCAAGCTCCTGAGGAGAGTAGGCACGATAAGGTTTGTCCTCTAAATAAGCTTCCCCAGTATCAGGTTGAATCAGGCGGCTCATGATGGACAAAAGCGTACTTTTGCCTGCGCCATTTGGACCAATGAGAGAGGTCAGCTGTCCTTTTTTTACACTGACAGTTGTTTCGTGAAGCACTGTATTTCCGTTATATGTCTTACTGACTCCCTTCATCACGACCATGAACGACTCTCCTTTAAAAGTAGATAAATAAAATACAGTCCGCCGACTAAATCAATTAGCACACTAAGCGGTGTTTGAAACGTAAATACCTTTTCCACAAGAAATTCCCCGCCTACAAGCGCAATGACACTAATGAAAAACGAGCCTAATAGCAAGTACGTGTGCCGATATGTACGAAACAGCTCTCTTGCCACATTCACAACGAGTAAGCCAAGAAACGTAATTGGGCCGACGAGGGCCGTCGCAATAGAAACAAGGACGGCAATGACGATCAGCATCTTTTTTGTGATCCTGTCATAGTCAATCCCGAGATTCACAGCCTGTTCCTTTCCTAACGACATGACATCTAATTTCGCGCGGAAGGTCCATATATAAAGACAAAGTGCCGCAAATAAAAGAGAAGCGAAGAGTAAAATATCTGTGTTCATGTGATTAAAGCTGGCAAAGGACTTGTCCTGTACGACTTGGTATTCATTCGGGTCAATGAGCATTTCCATAAAGGAAGAAAGACTTTTGAACAATGTTCCAAACACAATCCCGACAAGCAGGAGTAAGAAAATATGCTTGTTTTTGCGCTTGAACATGACCGTATAGAGCAGCACAGAAAACAGAATCATTAATCCAACGCAGAGAAAGAAATTCAGGTTCTTATTCGCGATCATCAAATTGGTCGATCCAAAAAGATAAATAATCGCCGTTTGCAAAAACAAGTAAAGCGCGTCTAACCCTAAAATGCTTGGCGTTAAGATTCGGTTATTGGTCAATGTTTGAAACACAACAGAGGAAAAGGCAATCGCGCCTCCTGTCAAAGTCATGGCAAGCACCTTTTTTAAACGGCTCGGCACTGTGTACTCCCAGTACCCCATTTGAAAGGTGACGAAGATGACAACGAATACGGCTGCAATGGCTGCAATGAGAAATAATGTTCGTTTCTTATGCATAGCGCTTCCTCCTTAATAACATGTACAGGAAGATCGCACTTCCAATAATGCCGACCATAAGCCCGACAGATATTTCATATGGATAAATGATCACTCGTCCGAGCACGTCACATATGAGCACAAAAATGGCCCCTAATAAAGCCGTATGCGGAAGGCTCTTTTTCAAGTGATCCCCTCGGTAGATCGATACAATATTCGGAATGATTAAGCCGAGGAAAGGTAGCATGCCAACAGTCAAAATCGTTACAGAAGTAATCATCGAAACAATCACCAAACCAACTGCCATGACACGTTTATACGTTAAACCTAAATTGACGGCAAAGCTCTCACCCATACCAGCCACTGTAAAGCGGTCAGCATATAAATACGCGATGATCAATAGAGGAACACTCACATAGAGTAGTTCATAACGTCCCTGAACAATAAGAGAAAAATCCCCTTGCAGCCATGCGGATACGTTTTGGATCAAATCATATTTATAGGCTATAAACGTGGAAATTGAACTAACAATTCCGCCAAACATTAAGCCGACTAACGGTACGTAGATCGTATCGTTCACCTTAATATGGCGTAGAATTTTTAAGAATAATAGATTGCCAGCTAACGTAAATAAAAACGCAATCGCCATTTTCATCAGCGGGCTTGCCTGTGTAAAAACAAGCATAGCGGTTAAAATACCCAGCTTGGCCCAATCCATTGTTCCTGCAGTCGTTGGAGAGACAAATTTATTTCTCGTCATGCTTTGCATGATAAAACCGCATAAGCTCAGGCTCATGCCAGCAAGCACAATACTCATCAGCCGCGGGATGCGACTTGAAAATAAGGTGTTCATTTGTTCATCTGATAGATGAAACAACTGTAAAAGAGACAGGTCCTGTACTCCGACAAACAGCGACGCACATGCCAAACACACAAACAACAAACTTAATTGGTACAACTTCATACAGGGTTCACACTTTCTATCAAGCTCTCTGCCACAAATGATTATCATTATCAATTAACGGCAGTTCATATATTATCATATTTAGTGAAATATTCAATAGTAGAATGAGAAAGGGTGAAAACTGCATAAAAAAACAGCTTTTAGGATCAGCTGCTTTTTTACGCTTCAATATTCAATTGAAACTGCCCTTGCAGTTCCTCTTCAGCCTCTTGAAATAACTGCCGCAAATTCTCTGCATAATCACCAAGCTCGTCTTTGCTTGCTTGATAATGAATCCATGTGAGCTCTACAGGCAAGCTCACTTCTCCTGTTAAACAGTCCCAAAGGGCATCAAGGTTTTTCCCGTAATGATCAGGAAGTTGTAACACTGTTTTTAGTTGTTCATGAAGCTCCTCTTGTGATCTACACATCGCACCATTTAGCTGTACTTTTTTCATTTCCCTCCTCCTCTTCTGTCTTTATTTTAAACGAATTGGAGAGGAAAGAGAAAGAATCCATTTCACTTTTGCCTCTCTCTGAAACTTAAACTAAGCAAGATCAGACAGGCAGCCAGCACGAGCATGAAAAAGAGCGTTAACACTGTCTGAGTACCGTACATATCAGCAAAGAGACCAACGAACACACTTGGTATGCCAAGACCTAGATACGCAAACAAGTAATACCCAGCAACGGCTCTAGCCGCTTCCTTCTTCCCTTTCTCAACAATCAGCTGGAGACCACCTAAGTAAGTAAATCCATAGCAAGCTGTGCCCGCTAAAAGAGTTCCAGCAAGGACAAGGAAAATGGACCCGCTATTAGCACCGAATAACAGCAGGCCATATCCACACGGAAGACAAATAAAACCAATACGAAGCGCTGCACTGCTATTCATCTTTCGGACAAAAGGCTGCATCAGAACACCTGCCATATTAATAAAAAACAGCGCCGGGCCTACCCACAATTCATAGCCATTTAATTTAAGCTGTGCTGGCAAAATCGAAATGACAAGACCGCACACAGACCATGCGATAGCAATGGCTAAGTTGGCAGGCATTGTCCCTTTTGGAAACCTCGGCATGTTCATTAGCGGTTTACTTGCCTCCCCTTGTACAGGCGGCACCAAAAAGAATACAGCAACAATCGTCAACATAATCAAGACCAACACAATCCAATAGCTAAGAGGCGTCAGTGACACTTGCTCAAAAGAAAGAATCGCTGTAAAAAGAGCACCTCCCCCAAATCCAATTGAACTGCATAATGCGATAAACGTTGGGATCCAGCCCGATTTCTCTGGATATAAAGCAATCAAGTAGGCAGTACATGTGCCAACACTTAACCCAAGTCCCACTCCTTGCAGCAGCCGGGCGACAAAGAGCATTTGGATGGTCGGATGCACGATCATGAGCAGGGTGGCACATAATGAAAAGCAAAGTGCGATCAATAAAATCGGTTTTCGTCCAGCCCGGTCAGACATGCCGCCAAGTAACAGTAATACTGGAATCAGTCCGAAAACATACGCAGCAAACACAAGGGCTGTTGACGCCTTTCCGTATCCTGCCTGCTCTGCATATTCCGTATAAAGAGGGACTTGCAGGTTCACTGCTGTTGTAATCATAAAAAGGCTAAATAAAACGAACACAAACGGAATCATGGATAGCTGTGCTGTTTCTTCTTTTGATGCAGGAATCATGGGACTCTCTCCTCTGTGTAAATGATATGAACCAGTGTACACATCATTTGGATTTCTTCCCACATCCAAAAATGAAGCTATTGACCAGTCCATAATTCCATGTCATCATCAATGATGACATGACAAAGGAAAGAAGGTGCACTGTGTACATTCATTTAGACCGTTCCAGCTCTACCCCGCTCTGGCAGCAAATCGTCAATGGCATCATTCAAAAAATTCATACAAACACACTGAATCCTGATGATCAGTTGACTCCGACAAGAGTATTAGCACAAGAGCTCAACGTATCTCGATCCACCGTACAGCTTGCCTATGATGAACTGCTGGCAAGAGGCTATGTCAGCACCTCTAGAAGAGGCGGGACAAAGGTCATTTCAAGTAATCACTATGCTGCTTCTCCCCCACATCAAAACGAACCGCCTTTTGCACTTCCGATAAGACTTCACTTTGACGAGGCTGAAAAACAAATGGATCACTGGCTCTCGGCCAATCAATTTCATGACACACTTGAGATTGATTTCCGCCATCAAGAACCAGCCATCGACGACCATTTTCAAAACATATGGAAACGCTCGCTTCTAAAAGCATTACAGCGCTTAAATATGAAAGATTGGGGCTATTCTTCTCCGCATGGATTATGGGAAGTGCGTTCAGAAATTCGCCAATACTTATCGGTTGAACGCGGCATTGATATAGAAGAAGACCAAATGGTGTTAACAGGGGGCACACAGCAAGCCATTGACTTAATTTCACAAGTCATGCTCAAAAAAGGAGATACAGTAGCAGTTGAAGATCCTGGTTTTCCTGGAGCTAGGTTGTCCTTTTTACATCGCGAAATGACTATTTACCCCGCACCAGTCGATGAAGAAGGAATGATGGTGAATACATTGCCAGAACGTACAAAACTGATCGCTGTAACGCCCTCTCATCAGCGGCCAACCGGAGTCTGTATGAGCGTCAATAGAAGACGGGAGCTGCTGCAGTTTGCTGCGAAGGCTCAATCTTACATATTAGAAGATGATTTTGATGGGGATTATCGTTATCATGGCGGACCGCTTCCTTCTTTATTTTCAGAAGCACCCGATCATGTGATCTATATTGTCAGTTTTTCCAAGGTACTTGCTCCAGGCATCCGCCTTGCTGCCATCATCGGCTCCAAAGCAGTCATCAAAGAAATCGCTGCACTGCAATCACTTATTCAAAGACAGCTGCCGATCATGGAGCAAATCACTCTTGCCTCTTTTTTCAGAGAAGGCGAGTTTACGCGATATGTCAGGCGGATGAGACAGGTGTATAAAAAACGGCAGGCAGCGATGATGGATGCTCTTTTGACACATCACTTTGACAAACACTTCCGTTTATATGGAACTGATACAGGCCTTCACGTCTTTTTGGAAGGAACACCAGACTTTGATGAACAAGGTACGATTGAGGCCGCAAAAGCGGCAGGTGTCGGCATTTATCCATTAAGCCCCTATTGTTATGAAAGCGAAAGGAAAGGGTTGCTGCTCGGTTTTGCCTGTACGGATGAAGCCATGATTCAAGAAGGTGTTCGCCGATTAAAGCAAACACTGCACATCTGAAAAAGCCTGGAAGTCTCTCTTCCAGGCTTTTCATTGTGATTGCTGAACGTTTCCTACTTCTTCAATGAAAGAGGCTGTCTCTTGCAATCCATCTTGAAAATGTTGAGTGGCTGACATAAACAGCTTTTCTTGATCAGGACGCTTTAACAGCTGCTCTACCTTGCTAACTCCTTTTTCAAATGAAGCAAGACCTGTCTTTAATTGTTTGTCTGCCTTTTGATACACAGCTGGCACTTCTTGATGAGTAAGCCCTTTTTGAATGACACGGTCGAATGCTTTCGTCGCTTTTGTCAATTTTTCATTTACTTGAATTTTTCCATGTCCATCCGAAATAAATTGATCGGTCATGTTTTCATATGCTTCATTTAACTCATCCATATAACGCTGAACCCATTGTTCATACGCAGCTTCTTTTGTGTTTTGTTTTGAAGGCGGCTGACCTGCTTGATTGCAGGCCGTGAGTAGTGTCACTGTCACGGTAAATAGCAGCATCAAATGCCATCGTTTTTTCATACACGGCCCCCATTTCTCTTTCCCATTTGTTCATATCGGTCAAATATGATCAACTTTTACCTCATACGAACACATTGCAAGAAATGACTTATTTTTATTGTAACAGACCGCATGTATCACTTCTGTGATTTATGCGGAAATGAATGAAAATCCTTCTAATGGTTCACATTTCCCTGCCATTTCATGATGGATACAGTCAATAGACGACGAGAAAGGCACATTTGGTTTCAATCTAATTCATCTTCGCCATTTTTTCTCCAATAAAAAAGACCCCTTTCGGCGCCTTTTATGATCCTACCCATTTATTGCAGCTTTCCTTTACAAGCAATCTCCAGCTCTTCTACCACTTCGCCATCTTGAATGAGGTATGCTTTTTCATGAAGATTCACAGCAGGACAGATGTGATTCGGAATAATTTGCACCTTCTCACCGATCTGTACACTTTGACGAAAGCCTTCATGATAGATAATGGCATGCTCGTCAAATACGCTTGAAACAAATACATCATCATATTCTTTCACTTTGCCTAAGCCCTCTGTTTTGGTCAGCCCTTTTGTACGTGTTTGTGCCGTCAGCCCCTTGGCCCCTACATCTGTAATCACCCGGCGCTCTGTCGGTTTACTAATGACCGTCGTCAGCACAGATGCTGCACAATGTGAATATGTGCCGATTACATTGGACTGGGAAGCATCCATCAAGATGTATGTGCCTGGCCGTATTTCTGTGACTCCTTTTGGGATATCAAATTGAAATAAAAATGGCGGTGTTGATCCAATACTGACGACCTCTATCGGCATACCAGCTTCTTCTGCAATCTGCGCAAAACGGAGCGTTCGATTTACAGCCTCCTTGTATAATGTCCGGCAATGTGCTTTACTTTCCGCTTGATATGTATGGCCATCATGAGAAAAAATCCCCTTTAAATGAACGGCATCACTTGTTTGAATCGCCTCTAATATGTGGCAGAAATCACGTTCTTCAATGACACCAGACCTTCCTTCTCCAACCTCTATCTCAATTAAAACCTCCGCTTTTTTCTCTGATTCACGAAAGACTTGCTCAATCTGCTTCACATGCTCAACACAATCTATACCGAATGAAATCTGTATCGACTCTGCCAGTTTACGAATCCGCTTGAGTTTAGTCTCACCTACAATTTGATTGGCGATAAAAATATCCTTGAGCCCATGGGCTGCCATTACTTCAGCCTCTCCTACTTTCGCTACCGTAATGCCAGATGCACCTTTCTCTTCCTGCAGCTTGGCAAGTGCAGGCGTTTTATGCGTTTTCGTATGAGGGCGCAATTTGACATGCTGACGGTCTGCGTATTGCTGCATCGCCGCTACATTCTCCATCATCACCCGTTTATCAATGAGTAGTGCCGGCGTATCCAGTTCTTCATACATCATCCCCATGACCCCTTTCGTTGTATAAAAAATTATATGATATAGATAAATTATATATTTTTTTATATAATAATCAATGGTTTTTTCTGCAAAAAAGTGATGACGATGGGTAAGCATTCCAGCGGCTGTCTGCCGCTGGTCTCTCACTAATAACGATTACGAAGTTCTCTTAAGATAAAATCATACACAAGGTTGAGCTGCTGTTCCTTTGGATACAGCATAAATTCTTGTTTCTTAGGAAGACCTCCATCAAGTCGATCTTGAAATTTCGTTCGGAGATACGCTGTTCGGTGTACCTGACTCTCAAATGACTTATATGAGACATCTAGTTTGACCGATTGCTCATTTGTAAAAGTAACAACCGTGTCTCCGAGGGATGATTCCTGAAAGATATGAATGTATTTGTGGGAGATCCATCCGCATTGAGGGCGGTTGGATGAATAGGTTGGGAAGAAATACAGATGATTGGATGAGTCAATCACGATGGGAGGCTTGTGGGAAATACCTGTTACTTCATATGTTCCCGCTTTTCTGCCTGCATAGCTTGAGCCAAAGAACCTGCAACTGCGTTCTATAATTTGCAGCGGCTTTAATTCAACATAAAAGCTTGTCTCTCTTTCGATCACTTTTGAATATACTCGTTTTCCTTCTTCAACCGGAAGGACCGCCATTGTTGTTTGATTAATGACGTATGAATCTAATGGTGTTTCACTAATTCCTGACACTTCATTTCCTCCTGTGTTAATTTTTGGTTATTTTAGATACTATTAATCTATCACCAACGTATAAGAAACGACAGGATTTTTTCAATATTTATTTAAAATTATCTTTTTATCATGTTTTTTAGTACATTCGATCTATCTAAAAGCCATTTTTAAAGATATATCGCATCTTGTCGACTGGACAAGGGGTGTCGATATGGCTCAAAAATAAATTGTCTAAAAATTATAAATTCTTGTTGATTTTTTCTCCGCCAATCCATATACTATAAAAAAGGCATCGGGGGGATTCTTTATGAAAGAGAAAAAAACGTATGCTGAGCTCATGAAGTCCCGCAACACCCAAAAAACCGAAGAGAATGGCGTTACTATTTTAGACATTTATATTCAAATGGTTTTAGATGAGGCGCTTTATAAACAGCGCTTAACCTTCCTTAGAGAAGAGATTGACAAGGCGCTAGATCAGCGTGATGAAAAACGTTTTAATGACCTGTCAGCTCAATATGCAGAACACTGCTTACATCAATCATGATGATTTTACTTGCGGCAGAGAGACAGAAACTTGTCTCTTTACCGCAAGTTTTTTGTTTTTATCCATTTAATATGGTTCCGCCATTCACATGAATCATTTGTCCATTTATATAAGAAGAGTCTTCGCTCGCTAAAAATAAATAACTCGGCGCTAACTCTACTGGTTCACCAGGCCGCTCCATTGGGACATCTCCACCAAATTCAGACACTTCCTTTTCCGTAAATGTGGATGGAATCAGCGGTGTCCAAATCGGTCCAGGCGCTACCCCATTTACCCGAATCCCTTGTTTAATCAGAGATAGAGATAATGATCTTGTAAACGTTACAACCGCCCCTTTTGTCGATGAATAATCAATTAAGGTTTCATGACCTTTATAAGCAGTGACCGATGCTGTATTAATAATACTGCTTCCTTTCTTTAAATGAGGGAGCACCGCTTTTGTTAAATAGAACATGGCAAATATATTCGTTTGAAATGTCCGAAGAAGCTGGTGAGAAGTAATCTGTTCAATGCTTTTTTGCGGATGCTGTTCACCTGCGTTGTTGACCAAAATATCAATCGAACCGAAAGCATCTTTTGTTTGTTTGACGACCTCGTTTGAAAAAGCTTCATCCCCTAGGTCACCTGATATTAAAATGACGCGGCCTCCCATTTTTTCAATATAGTCCTTCGTTTCTTCCGCATCACGATGTTCATTCAAATAAACAATCGCTACATTGGCTCCTTCTTTCGCAAATAAGACAGATACTGCTCGTCCAATCCCGCTGTCTCCACCTGTGACAATCGCCGTTTTCCCTGTCAGCTTTTTGCCTTGCACCTCTCGATCAAAGATAGGTCTAGGGTTCATTTTATATTCAAGTCCTGGACGTTCGTTCTGATGCTGAGGCGGTAACGTTTTCTTTGGCTGCTTTGTTGACACGTCAGTCCACTCCTTCCTTTTTATCTCGTTTATTTTTATGTGTTGCTCATTTTTTTATGTATTTCGCTCTTGTTTTCACTAAAATGTATGATTTTCAGCATCGTGGAAAAATTATACACAACAAGTGACTGGAGGCGACAACATGGAACAAGAACATAAAGGATCGGAGCAAGCAAAGTCGTTATGGCTAGCTGATAGTGAGAAGCCCTCTTTTCCTACTGTCAGCGAAGACCTTACAGCAGATGTCATCATTGTCGGTGCCGGTATTACCGGTATCGCTACTGCGTTTGAAATGACAGAACGCGGACTGGATGTCATCATCATAGATGCTGATCAAGTATTGCAAGGAACCACCGGACATACAACAGCGAAAATTACCTCCCAGCATGATGTGTACTATCATGAGCTGATTCAGCATATTGGTCTGCCGAAAGCCCGTTTATATGTAGAAGCAAATGAAAAAGCAAAGGAACTCATCCAAGCACGTGTGAAAGAGTATGACATTGATTGTCATCTTGAGGTAAAAGATGCTTACCTTTATACAACAGAAGAAAACGGCGTCAAAAAGTTAAAGAAGGAATTAGATGCGTACAAACAGCTCGGTATCGATCGCAAATGGAAAACAGCGCTCCCGTTTGATGCTGGCATCAAGGCATCCCTCGCCATGACGCAGCAGGCACAATTTCATCCTCTTCATTATCTTCATGCACTGATCGATCAGCTCATTGACCGAGGCGTGCGCATATTTGAACAGACAACGGCAGTCGATGTAAAAGAAGGAAAACACCCTGCTGTCGTCACAAAAAGTGGCCATCATCTGATGGGGCGCTCTATCATTTCATGCTCACACTTTCCTTTTTACGATGGCAAAGGACTGTATTTCACGCGAATCCATCCTGAGCAATCTTATGTCGTCGCAGCCAAAACAAAAAAACCGCTTCCTGACGGCATGTACTTAGGAATTGATCAGCCTGCCCATTCATTAAGAACGGCGAAATTCCATGGAGAAGATGTCGTGCTCATCGGTGGACAAGGCCATAAAACCGGACAAGGCGGAGATGAATCAGCACACTATGAAGCACTAGAAAAGTTTGGAGAAGCGACCCTTGGTATAACGGAAGTCCTTTACCGCTGGTCCACGCATGATATGGTCACAATGGATCAAATCCCTTACATTGGCCGCCTGACATCACATCATTCGAATATTTTTGTGGCAACAGGCTTTAGAAAATGGGGCATGACCACAAGCCACGTAGCAGCGACACTGATCGGAGATTTGATCGAAGGAAAATCGAATCCTTACGAATCCATCTTTACTCCATCAAGACTCGTGTCAGACGCATTCGTAAAAGACTTTATCAAAGAAAATACCAATGTTGCAGCGAAGCTGATCAGTGGTAAATTAAAGCGAGCTGATCAAACAATTGATGATTTAAAACCGGGTGAAGGCGGCATTGTATCTTATGAGCACAAAAAATGTGGCGCTTTTAAGTCAGAGGACGGCGATATCTTTCTTGTCGATACAACCTGTACTCACTTAGGCTGCGAAGTCGCGTGGAATAATAGTGACCGCACGTGGGACTGTCCTTGTCACGGGTCTCGTTTCTCCATTACGGGAGAAGTAGTAGAAGGTCCGGCGAAAAAACCACTAAAAAGGTCATATAAAGAACAGTAAAATTTCACTGTTTCCCCTTTAAAAAATCCAATATTATCCGATAAAAAACATAAAGTCTGATATTTTTGATGATCATGGGGGGACAAACACATTGTTATTTAAAAAAGAGAGTAAAAAGAAAAACACTGCTTTTTTCACACAGCAGGATGATGGGATAAAACGAATCAATTTTCCGGAGAATACGGACATTGCCAAACAAATTAAAATGATTGATTTGACGCAGCAAGACCTTTTTATCTTGAAACAGCTGAATCCAATCGTTCAAGATGAAATTGAACATATCGTCGATAAATTTTATAAAAACCTAGAAGTCGAGTCTTCCTTGATGCACATCATTCAAGATAACAGCTCAGTCGAGCGTCTAAAGAAAACACTACGCATTCATATTAGTGAAATGTTTGCTGGTGTGATTGACGAATCTTATGTGGCCAAAAGAATTAAAATTGCACAAGTTCATTTAAGAATTGGACTTCAACCTAAATGGTATATGGCAGCCTTCCAAGACCTATTACTATCCATTATGGATTTATTTGCCCAGCATATCCAAGATTTCAAAGAATATCAGACGGCAGTGAAAGCGACGACGAAAATTTTAAATCTAGAGCAGCAGCTTGTCCTAGATACGTTCCAAAATGAATACTCTAAAGTTCGTGATGAAGCAGAACTACAGCAAAAAGAGCTTCATACAAAAATTACAGAAACATCTAATTCACTTGCTTCTCTCTTCTCAAACACAACAAATGCAGTGGACAAACTTGTATCAAAATCTGATGAGATGGCGGATATGTCACAGGCTGGCACAAAGATTTCAGCACAAGTTGAAGAGAAATCAATTGGCGGTAAAAAAGAGTTAGAAATTCAGCAGACGCAAATGAACCAAATTGACGGCAGTATGACAAAGATTGAAACAGAAATTAAACGCTTAGAAGAAATTGCGAAACAAATTGAACAAATTTTTGGGATTGTCACAGGTATTGCGGAGCAAACGAATTTACTATCTTTAAACGCTTCAATCGAATCAGCTCGAGCAGGTGAACATGGCAAAGGCTTTGCTGTCGTTGCAAACGAGGTTCGCAAATTATCAGAGGATACAAAGAAAACGGTTTCAACTGTATCTGAGCTCGTCAACAACACAAATTCACAAATCTCCATTGTGTCACAGCATATTGCTGATGTGAATTTACTTGTGACAGACAGTAAAGAAAAAATGACCCAAATCAACTCGCTATTCGATGATATCGTCAGCAGCATGAACTTAAGCAAAAACCAAAACGGAAAAATTGAAATAGATTTGCAAACATTCCTAAACGAATTGAAAGAAGTCAAACAAACAGTGTCCCAAGTGGCAAGTTCGGTCGAGTCCTTAACGAGTCTGACAAATCACTGATCCAGTCATTCTTCTTCTGTTTTAGTATAATAGAAGAAAAGATAGAAAAGGCGGGATTTGATTGACAGCAATTTGCCTAGTCAGACACGGAGAAACCGATTGGAATGCAGCAAAACGAATTCAAGGACGAACAGATATCCCTTTAAATGACACTGGTAAATGGCAAGCGGAACAAACCGGTCTTTACTTAAAAGATGCCCACTGGGATGTTGTGATTTCCAGTCCGCTATCAAGGGCAAAAGAAACAGCTCATTTGATTTTACAGCATGTACATGCACCTCTCGTGATCATGGACGATTTTATTGAACGTGACTATGGCGACGCTGAAGGCATGTCATTTGAGGAACGTCAGAAACTGTTTCCAAATAAACAGTATCCAAATATGGAACCACTATCGGCACTTCAAGATCGAATGCTAGAAGGTATCGAAAAAGTGAGAGCAACCTACCCAGATCAACGGGTACTAATCGTAGCACACGGTGCTGCCATCCATGCCTTACTCACCTCACTAGCTGACGAACAGATGGGTATTAAGGATACAAGACTTGAGAATGCCTGCTTAAATTATGTGGAATGGACAGATGGTGAATGGAAGGTGAACGATTACAACGTGGTCAGCCATTTAACACAATCTGCCCCTTCTTAAAGAACCTGTTTTCATAGCAGGTTCTTTTTCATGTCAAAAACAATGATAAAATAATATTTTTTTATATCGAAATTCGAAATAGATGATAGCCTTTTCTACCTATTTTAAGGCATTTCGGGTATCGAATGTTTATCCCCAAATAGATCATGAGAAAAAAAGCACGATTCCTTTTTAACAGAAAATCGTTGAAAATACACAATAAACATATTTTACCATCATTTCCAAGCGACTTAATTCCCTATTTTTCGCTAGGACTTCCACAAAAATTCAGGTCTACTCTTATTTGCCTACCTCTATTAAACTGAAAATACAGAATAATCAAACGGATCATTCTTATAGACTATGGATGATTATTCTGAAATAAGAAAAAGGGATGTGGAATGTGCGTGAAAAAGAAAAATGTGATGACAAGTGTTTTATTGGCTGTCCCTCTTCTGTTTTCAGCAGGGTTTGGAGGCTCGATGGCAAATGCCGAGACTGCCTCAAAGTCAGAAAGTGAAAAAAGCTATATCGTTGGCTTTAAAGCTTCTGCCACCACAAACAGCTCTAAGAAACAAGCAGTGACACAAAATGGTGGGAAATTAGAAAAACAATACCGCCTCATTAATGCTGCACAAGTGAAGATGTCTGAACAAGCCGCAAAAAAACTTGAACACGACCCTAGCATTGCTTATGTAGAAGAAGACCACAAAGCAGAAGCATATGCACAAACCGTCCCTTATGGTATCCCTCAAATCAAAGCTCCAGCCGTACACGCTCAAGGTTATAAAGGTGCTAACGTCAAAGTAGCTGTCCTTGATACTGGAATCCACGCCGCACACCCTGACTTAAATGTTGCAGGCGGTGCTAGCTTCGTCCCTTCAGAGCCAAATGCCACACAAGACTTTCAATCACACGGAACTCACGTAGCCGGAACCATTGCTGCCCTTGATAACACGATTGGTGTTCTTGGGGTTGCGCCAAGCGCCTCCTTGTATGCCGTTAAAGTGTTAGATCGAAACGGAGATGGACAATACAGCTGGATTATCAGTGGTATTGAATGGGCTGTTGCCAATAACATGGATGTCATCAATATGAGCTTAGGCGGACCAAACGGCTCCACAGCGCTTAAAAATGCTGTAGACACAGCGAATAATCGCGGAGTGGTTGTCGTTGCCGCAGCAGGGAATTCAGGTTCCACTGGCTCTACTAGCACCGTAGGCTATCCTGCAAAATACGACTCTACGATTGCTGTTGCCAACGTGAACAGCAACAATGTCAGAAACTCATCTTCTAGCGCAGGTCCTGAATTAGATGTTTCTGCACCTGGTACATCGATTTTAAGTACAGTACCAAGCAGTGGATATACATCTTATACGGGAACATCAATGGCATCTCCTCATGTAGCAGGAGCAGCAGCGCTTATCCTTTCTAAGTATCCGAATCTATCAACGTCTCAGGTTCGTCAGCGCTTAGAAAATACGGCAACACCGCTTGGTAATTCGTTCTATTACGGAAAAGGATTGATTAACGTTCAAGCAGCTTCTAACTAAAATAAGTGTGACAAAAAAATCCGGCGAACTGAGCCGGATTTTTTATTTATTGCTTTTTCGATGTTTCCTCTTTTTTCGCCGCTTTTTCCATATCGATGATTCTCTCCATCATCGTCGGGTGTCCATAGCGGAATATTTTCACTAAAAGTGGCGGATTGACTTGGGAAAGCCCTGATTTTGCAAGCTTTTGAAATGATGTTACCCCCGCCTCTCCATCTTTCGTCAAGTTCACGGCGTATTCATCAGCTGCACGTTCTTGATGCCTTGACACAGCATTTGTAAAAGGAGAAGCAGCAAATGACAGCATAGATACAATGATCAAAAGAAGCGGAAGAGCAGCAACGTCATGTGGTGCCTTCAGACGAAATGGAGAAGCGCCTTTTTGGTAAAGGGAAAAATAAAGACGGTCAATGGCAAAAAATCCAACCAGAGACAACACTAAATATCCTGCTAAACCGATATATACATGCTTCATCACGTAATGTCCCATCTCATGCGCCATGATAAATAAGATTTCACGGTCTTTCAGCTTTTGAAGTGTCGTATCCCACAAAACAATACGCTTATTTTCACCAATTCCTGTGACGTAAGCATTCATCGTGTTTGTTTTCTCTGACATGTTGACTTCATATACATGATCTGCTGGAATGTGTGCTTTCTCTGCAAGGGTTAATATCTTTTTCTCAAGCGCTTGGTCCTTCAATGGGTAAAAATCATTGTAGAGTGGATCAATAACGACCGGCTGTATAAAGAAGAGAAACAGTGTAACTGGAACGGTTAAACACCAAGCATACAGCCACCAATATTTCCTTTTCTTTTGAATGAGCCAAAAGAACACAATAGCGCATAGAACAAGCAGCGGATATTGAATCCAAAAATCAAGCGTTTGGTCTTTTAGCCAACTTGCCGTGCTTTGTGCTGAAACACCGTAGTGCAAGGACAACTGGTAGCTCACCCACTTGACCGGCAATGTGATCAGCATCGTCAAAAGTGACAGCACAAACACATACACAAGTTTGCTCAAAAGGTGAAAACGAGCTGCTGCCAAGCTCCAATCTGCTAATTTCCTTGAAAACCCAGAAATGAGCAAAAGGAATAAGACATACCAATCTAAAGGAATTGTCATAAAGTACAACAGGTTACGAATGTTCGAGTAACTTCCACTGATCACAAGCTCATGGCTTGTCATAAATGTATGCGGGTCTGCACTTGTCCCTTTCACACTGTCAGGGACAGATGAATCCCCCATTAGAAATAAGTAAGAATAAATAAAAAGACCGTACAATATGTATGCTACCGTTGCAAGAGCTACCCATTTGCGTACTCGCACTGGTCAGCCTCCTTTCCATTTCTCTCTATTGTAATCACGCACGTTTTTGTTTAGAACCTGTCTCATGTGGCTCAATCATAGCATGCCCTATCTGAAAAAGCTTGAGTGAAAAAATGATTATGCTGTTCAAAAATCGGAGAAACTAACCATAAAAAAGTGAGTTGGAGGTTCATCATGAAGAAAATCCTTGCAGGAATTGTGATCTTTGGGCTTTTACTGATTACCTTCTTTTATGTGTTCAGCCGGACAAGTGACATCTTCGATGAAAATCGAGCAGAGAAATTATTGCTTTCACCGACGAACCAGTCCATTTCTTATGAAATAGATGATAAAGATACAACTGAAGATCTAATTGAACAATTAAACAAAGGGAAACAAACAAGCAGCCATCTCAAAAAGAATGTAAAAAAGCCAGATTATATCGCCAAGGTCATGTTCGGACGGACAAATGGCACTTCTTTTCAGCTATGGATCAACCGCTCTCAAGTTGTTTTTTTAGTAGACGGCACCTATTATGAATTAAATCAAAAACAGTCAAATTCCTTTCGAAAACAGGTACAAGAAGCGATTCAAAAAGGAGCCTCTTCATAGGAGTCTCCCCAGCGTGTAGACAAACCCTCGCATTCTTTGTCAGTCCTGCGTGCTGGTGCTCACGAATGTGAAATTCGCTCCGCGCCAGTACTCGTTCTTCCTAGGGCTGCAAAGGTTTTCTATCACGCTGAAAAGAAGACAAAGGGCTAAAATAAACAACATTTTAGCCCTTTGTCAACAATCTGAGGAGTCTCTTCAAGAGGCTCCCTTTTTATTTACTTGTTTCTGCTTGGTACTTATCCTTTAGCGCTCTTCTTAAAATTTTACCAGTCGTGTTTTTTGGAATATCATCAATGAAATGGATCGTTTGGGGCTGCTTATATTTCGCCAAATAGCGTGAACAATGTGTGATGATGTCTTCTTGATTGATGTGAGCATGTTTCTTAGGGGAAATGTAACAGACAACAGCCTCTCCTGTGTTTGGATCGGGCACACCGATGACAACGGCTTCTGCTACAGCTTCATGTTGATAAAGCACTTCTTCTACTTCTCTTGGATAGACATTATACCCGCCTACGAGAATCATATCCTTTTTTCGATCGACGATATAAATATATCCGTCTTCATCTCTTCTCGCCAAATCTCCTGTGTACAGCCAGCCATCTTTCAGTGCTGCTTCTGTGTCTTCTGGCATTTGATAATAGCCTTTCATAATGTTTGGCCCTTTTGCGATCAGTTCTCCGACTTCGTTTGGTCCAACTTCCTCTCCAAGTTCATTCACGATCTTATTTTTCACATTCATAATATCAGTGCCGACCGAGCCTGGTTTTCTTTTTCCATCAAGGGGATTGAATGCCGTCACTGGGGAAGCCTCTGACAATCCATAGCCCTCTAACACCGTGACACCGAACTTTTCTTCAAAACCGTGAAGTAAAGCAACAGGCATGGACGCACCGCCTGATATACAAATCCTCACCGACTTCATCGCTTCCTCATGACCGTCCTGACGATATAAATAGTTATACATGGTTGGAACACCAACAAATAGCGTTGGTTTTTCTTTCTCCATCATTCGTAAAAGCTCTGATGGGCTGAAATGCGGCAGGACATAGATGGTCGCTCCATGAATCAAAGGGGCATTCATACAGACGGTCAAACAAAACACATGGAACATCGGCAAAGCAGCAATCACCTTGTCCTTCTCATCAATTGACAGGTACTCCGCAATGTCTCTTGCATTTGAATATAGGTTAACATGAGTGAGCATTGCCCCTTTTGGTTTTCCTGTTGTGCCAGATGTAAATAAAATAACGGCCGTATCGTCAGGTTGTATGACAGGATGCTCAGTTTCCGGCGCACCTCCAGATACAAGCTTTCCGAAGAAAACAAGACGATCAGATACTTCTTTTAAACTTGACCTGCACGCAGATTCATTTTGAGCACAAATAATGACTCGTTCAATCGCTGGAAGCTGTTCATACACCTGCTCGTATATCGGCAGAAGCTGATCCGGTGCAACAATCCCTTTTACATCACCAGTGACCAGCATGTAGCCGATTTCACTTGGCGTATATGTTGGATTGACAGGTACAACAACAAGTCCTGCCTTTAATGCACCAAAAAATGAAATCACAAAATGCGGTGAATTTCCTAAAATCAGCGCGATATGATCTCCCGCTTGAAACCCTTCGCTCACTAAACCATCTGCAAAACGTTCGATACTTGTCATCAGTTCTCGATAGGTCCACTTGTTCTCTTCAAAGATCAGTGCGACGTTCTCTCCCTTGGTCATCGCAGTCTGCTCAAGATTTTTGATCAAATCCATTCTCCCACCCCTTATACTTCATCAATGAATGAATAGCCATTCATTTTATGACCAAACATTCCTCTTTTCTATTATAATAGACAATCGAAAAAATTCACAAGATCAAATGTAAACCGCTTTCATCCCTTTCATTAGAAAAAGCACCGCTATCTCTAGCCGTGCTTGTCCTTGCTTAATAAATCAAATCTAGAAAATCTTCTTTTGATACGTTACCAAAATAATGGCGCATATCCATGTCTTCTAATACATCACTAATGGTTTTGCGATCATATTGCTGCCCAATGAGTCGTTTCTCAATATCAGCAATATCCCCTACACCGAAGAAGTCACCAAAAATTTTGCAGTCTTGAATGATGCCTTTTTTCACTTCTAATCGAAGATCAATCGATCCAGCTGGAAAACGCTTAGAGTGCTGCAAGTTAAACTTAGGTGAACGGCCGTAGTTCCATTCCCATTTTTGGTATCGATCACGAGAAATCTCATGAATCTTCTCCCAATCCTTTTCTGTCAGCTGATACTCAGGCACGTCTCCGTTCGTGTCAAAAATATAGCTTAAAAGAATTTTTCTAAATTCTTCTGTTGTCATCTTTTGATCCATCAGTTCACTAATATTCGCAACCCTGCTTCTAATGGATTTGATGCCTTTTGATTCGATCTTTTCTTTCTTCACATTTAATGCCGAGACAACATGTTCGATTTCTGAATCAAATAATAGGGTGCCATGACTGAAGATACGTCCTCGTGTAGCAAATTGAGCATTCCCCGAAATTTTACGCCCATCTGCCATGATGTCATTTCTGCCGCTTAATTCCGCTTTGACGCCAAGCTTTTCAAGCGCTTTGATGACTGGCTCGGTGAATTTTTTAAAGTTATGAAAGCTGTCCCCATCGTCTTTTGTAATAAAACTGAAGTTCAAGTTTCCTTTGTCATGGTAAACTGCACCACCGCCAGATAACCTGCGAACGACTTTGATGCCATTGTCTTCCACATATTTTGTATTGATTTCTTCTATTGTATTTTGGTTTTTTCCAATAATAATGGACGGCTGGTTGATGTAAAACAGCAAATACGTTTCTTCTGGATCTAAATATTTTAAGCAATACTCTTCAATGGCTAAATTAATCATTGGGTCATAATGTTGCTCGTTATCGATAAACAGCATCTCTATCTTCCTTCCTTGTTCCATCTAAGCCCTGATTGGGCAAGCTGTATATTGCCAGTATATAACGCCTGTGCTTCATTGACTAGGTCTTTATGCCGACCGAAATGAGGGAGATGGGTGATGATGAGCTCTCCAACATTTGCTTCACTTGCCAGCTTCCCTACTTCAGTACTGTTCATATGTCCTGCACCCGATCCATCTTGTCCGGCGTAAAAGTTGCTTTCGGCAATAAGTAAGTCTGCATCCTTGCTAAAAGGGATAAATGCATCTTGATAGCTTGAGTCAGCTGTATACACCACCACAGCCTCATTTGCCTGAATTCTCATCGCATAGCATTCTGCCGGATGAACCGTTTTCAAAAAATCAATTTGAAATGGTCCGATTTGAATGCCCTCTTCCGGCTGATAAGGTGTTGTATTTGTATGTACATCATCAGAGAGCCGCTGAAATGCTTCTTGATCCCCGGTGTGTCCGTAGATCGTCAGCGGACCACTGCTTTTTCCTAAATGATAACCCACTAGCTTGGCATATTGGAGAGGTCCGATATCTGCAATATGATCGTGATGATAATGAGAAAGGAGTACAGCATCTAGTTCTTCTATATCAATGTATTGCTGAAGCTTTGACAGAACTCCGCTCCCGCAGTCGACAAGCAGACGAAAACCATCTGATTCAAAAAGATAACCTGATGTGGCTTCACCAGCTGCTGGAAATCCTCCGTAGCAACCAATCACGGTTAATTTCATCGTCATATTTCCTCCTTTTCAAAAAATCCCCTTCTTACAATATACCCATTTTTCATAAAAAAAGCATTCTTCTTGCCTATTGTTACAAAACAGATTGACAATTATTAATCTGTTATAATACAATGATAGCAATAAAACGTATTGGAGGATGACAAATGCTAGGAAAAATCACTGAGTTTTTTAGAAATTTGCCTTCAAAAAAATGCACAAAATGTGGAAATGATTTAATGGAACAGCACGAGTGTTACGGTAATGAATGTGAGGAATGCTCACAAGTAAGTTATCTTAAATAAGGTAATAAATAGAATAAAAAAGCACTTTTTTCCTCCGTCGTCAGTTGGAGTCAAAAGTGCTTTTTATTTTTTCTGAAAAATAGGTAAAAAGGTAAAACCCTTGGTACAGAAGGGTTTTTTAGTATTTTCATATGATGACTTTTAGTTCGGAAGGCACTTTTTATTGACTTAAAACAACGAAGGGGGTTCGAAGTGTCCATTTTTTCAAATAATTTTGTATTTTCTTAATATAATTTAATCGTGGACGAACCTCTTTAATTTTAGTTATACTTTAATTCATATATTAAAACTTAATATAATGGGAATATTCCTTTAATGAATATGTTAGGGAGGAAATCTATGAAAAAATTAAAATTTGGATTAGCTACTCAAATCCTAATCGGTCTTATTCTCGGTGTCGTGGTTGGTGCGATCTTTTTCGGTAACCCTGGTGTTGAGACATATTTAAAACCAATTGGAGACTTCTTCTTACGACTCATTAAGATGATTGTCATTCCGATTGTCGTATCTAGCTTAATTTTAGGTGTTGCAGGTGCGGGTGATGGTAAAAAAGTAGGGAAGCTTGGTTTTAGAACCATTCTTTATTTTGAAATTATCACAACGTTTGCGATCATCCTTGGTCTTGTGCTTGCGAACTTTGTTCAACCAGGTGCAGGCGTTGACTTTGGACATACAGAAAAACAGGATATTAGCCAGTATGTTGAAACGGAAAAAGAACAAAGCAGTAAATCAGTTGCTGATACGTTCCTTCATATCGTTCCGACGAACTTCTTCCAATCATTGGCGGAAGGTGATTTGCTTGCGATTATTTTCTTCACTGTATTATTCGCACTTGGCGTTTCAGCAATTGGTGAACGCGGCAAACCAGTGCTCGCCTTCTTTGAAGGTGTGTCACATGCGATGTTCCATGTCGTCAATGTTGTGATGAAAGCTGCACCATTTGGTGTGTTCGCGCTCATTGGTGTGACAGTATCAAAATTTGGTCTTGAATCTCTTGTTTCATTAGGTAAGCTCGTAGGTCTTGTTTATTTTGCGCTCGCTCTCTTCCTTATCGTTGTATTCGGAATTATTGGAAAGATGATTGGCGTCAATATTTTCAGATTTCTTGCTTACATGAAAGACGAAATGCTTCTCGCCTTTAGTACATCCAGCTCTGAAACAGTTTTACCGAGAGTCATGGATAAAATGGAGCGCATCGGGTGTCCAAAAGGAATTGTTTCTTTTGTTATCCCAATTGGTTATACGTTTAATCTAGACGGCTCCGTCTTGTATCAAGCCATTGCGGCGCTTTTCTTAGCACAGGTATATGGCATTGACCTCACAATCGTACAGCAACTCACACTGATTCTTGTACTGATGGTGACATCAAAAGGAATGGCTGCCGTTCCTGGTACATCCTTTGTTGTATTACTTGCAACACTTGGAACGATCGGTGTTCCTGCTGAAGGTCTAGCCTTTATTGCAGGTGTTGATCGTATCATGGATATGGCAAGAACCGTTGTCAACTTAACTGGTAATGCACTTGCAGCTGTCGTGATGTCTAAATGGGAAGGGCAATATGACCCTGAAAAAGGACACCGCGTGATGACTGGACAAGATGTACCTGAGCCAACACAACTTTCAAGCTAATCAAAAAGAACCCCGCGATCGGGGTTCTTTTTTTATACTGTGATTAATTTGCTTTGAACATAGTGGTACAGAAGATTGGCCGTATGAATCAATGAGTCTTCATGGGTTCTTTCAAAGGCATGCGAAGAGTCAATGCCAGGTCCAATCAGTCCATGAATGATATCATGCCCTGCTCGAATCGCTGCTGACGCATCTGAGCCATAATAAGGGTATATATCAAGGCGGTAATCGATCTTATTTGCCTCAGCTAATGCGGCTAAATGTTTGCGCAGACCATAGTGATAAGGACCGCTAGAATCCTTCACACATATTGACACACTGTATTCATCAGTTGATTGACCGTCACCGATGGCTCCCATATCAACAGCCAAATATTCCACCGTTTCTTCCGGGATATTCGAGTTCCCACCGTATCCGATTTCTTCATTATTTGAAATTAAGAAATGTGTCGTATGCGGCAATGTGATGTTCTCTGTTTGAATGCGGTGAATCAATCTCAGCAACAACGCCACACTTGCCTTATCATCAAGGTGTCTTGATTTAATAAA
Organism: Bacillus sp. 005/A4HT-01/001; assembly: GCF_004634445.1. NCBI lineage: Bacteria > Bacillati > Bacillota > Bacilli > Caryophanales > Bacillaceae > Bacillus > Bacillus sp. 005/A4HT-01/001. Next base: position 12,391 of record NZ_SEIZ01000003.1, on the reverse strand, counting down.
ACCTGAAGATGTCACTTCCACTCTAGGATCAAATGAGATAAAGTCTCCTACTTGAATGCCGAGTGCTTGCACATCGTCTGCATTTTTCACTTTTTCATCTAAGCGAATCTCCATATTTTCTTGATTTCGCTTCGCTTTTCCAGCATCCTCATATACGTGAACGGACGTTTGATGCATCAGAATGGTACCTGTGTATGTACGGCCTGTTACTGTTTCAATTTCACAATACTCGCCTTCTATCGAGTTATATTGAAAGCCTCCAATGAGTGCAAGACGCAGCCGGCCATTTGATTTAATTTCTTTGACCATCGCACCGAGCGTATCGACATGTGCTGTCAGCATGCGGTGTTCCTTGTCATCTGTTCCTTTTAGGGTGGCAATTAATCCGCCTTTTCGATTTCGCTTCGTTTCAATATGTAAATCTTGTAAAAAACGTTCGACAAAGCCAATCACTTTCTCAGTATTTCCTGATGGACTTGGGATCGACACAAGCTTTTGAATAAGCTGAATCGTTTCATTTACTTCCGTTGTCATTCGGCATATCCTCCTTCATCTAAAAGAAATTCTTTCCAAGCATGCCTTTTTTCAGCATCCTTCTTAAAATATATCGCTTCGGGTTCCTGATGTCTAATTTCTAATAGAAAAAACCTTTCTCATGAAAGAGAAAGGTTTTTTTGATTAAGCTTCTTCTTGTTTCATTTTTCTTATGTTCCAAGCAAAGTATGCTGTTGTTGCAGCCATCATGATGATGGCTACTGTTCCAAGAATCGCTGCTTGGTGCCATAAATAACTGTTATCACCGCTGGCAATGATCGTTCTAAATCCGTTGATGGTATACGTCATTGGAAGCAGACTGTGAATGACTTGGAAGAATTTTGGTACAAGCTCAAGCGGGAATGTACCCGCACTTGCTGCAAGCTGAAGAACCAAGATAATGACGGCAATAAAGCGTCCTGGGTTCCCCATCGTCGTCGCAAGAAGCTGAATGATCGCTAGGAATGTCAGACTGACGATGATCGCAAAGAGATAGAAGCGCCAGAGGCTTTCCACCTCAAGTCCAAGTCCAAAGATGAGCATGGAGCTTGCAATCACTGCCTGCAAGATACCGACTAAGAGGAGCACACTATATTTGCTGACAAACCATTCAAACGCATTTCTAGGGCGTCCTGCAGGATCTTTCATTGGGAATACAACAGTCAGCATAAGAGCTCCAACAAAGAGTCCCATTGATAAAATATATGGTGTGAGCCCTGTTCCATAGTTATCAATTTTTTTCGCTGTATCATTCTCTGTTTTGACTGGGCTTGCAATCATATTGTAATTGTCCTGCCCCGCATCAATGTCTCCTGTTTCATCTGCAGCGCTTTTTAGCTTATCAGAAAGCTTTCCAGTCCCACTTTTTAAGTCACCTAATCCTTTATCAAGGGATTTTGACCCTTCAGCCAGTTTAGATGAGTTGCTTTGGATACTCGCTGATCCACTTTCTAGTTTATTCAATGCTGCACTAAGCTGGCTTGAACCGTTTGCCAGTTTATCCGCACCACTTTTCGCTGTATCAAGCTTTCCATTTGCTGTTTGCAGGCCATCTTGTAATTTCCCTTGACCCGTTTGAAGCTTCAGTGCACCTTGATACAATTTATTCGTACCGGATGTCATTTGATCAATCGCATTTTGTATGGCGACTGTTGATGTATACAGCTGTTCTGTTTTCTCTGGCAGCTGCTTGACTTGCTGTAGCTGTGCTTTTGCAGATGCAACCGCAGACTGAACTTCACTTGCGTCAGGCAGTTCCTGCAGCGCCGCTAAGCTTTGCTCAATCCCAGACAAATCAGGCAGTTCGATTGTAGGAAGACTGTCTAGCTGATCCATTGCCGCCTTTTTCTCTTCATCTGTCATCGAGCTGTTTTGAATAATACTTTTTACTTTTGCATCTCGATTAGATAATGCTTCTTTTAAAGAAGCAAGTTTGGTACTAAACGTTTTTGCATCTTCTTTCACCTGATCAATCTTAGGCGCCATCTTTTCAAGGTTCGCTAATTCAGGTGAAGACAATACTTTCTCCACAGCAGCGATTTTTTCTGAAAATGACTGTGCTTTATTGTTCAGCTGCTCAATGCCTGCTGTGAATTGCGGCATTTTAGAAGAAAGCTGCTCATGTCCTTCACGGCTTGTGTTTAACCCTTCGGTCAATGTATCAATGCCTGTGCCAAGTTCACCAAATTTCTGATCAATCGTTTGATAGCCTGTTAAGAGCTGACCAAGACCGCTATCAAGAGATTGAATTCCAGTGTTCAGTTCACCCATTTTTCCTGCAAACTGATGAACACCTTCGCTATACGTTAACGTTCCTTCTGCCAATTTCGCCAGATTGTCTTTTAACTTTTGGCTACCGTCTTTTGCGCTTTTTGTTCCGTCATCAATTTTCTTCGCTCCATCGCTTGCTTGATCTAATCCTTTTGCAATCGTTTTGAAGTTATCAAAGATGACCTCTGCATAATTTTCTGTGACTTCCTTTGAAACCGAATCTTTTAATTTGATAATGGCGTTATTCGCAATTTGAGACGCAGCATAGTTTGCGCCTGGATTCGTATAATATTTCAGATTCGATTTTTTCGGATGTTTGTCTAGTACTGTACTCGCATTTTTCGAGAAATCTTTCGGAATCTCGACGACGAGATAATAGTCTTCGTTATTTAACCCTTTGATGGCCTTTTCTTCACTATCAACAAAATGCCATTTAAAACTATCGTTTTTCTTCAATTCCTTCACTAAATCATCGCCCACTTGAAGGGTTTTGCCGTCATAATGACTGCCTTCATCCAAGTTGACAACCGCTACAGGTAATTGATCAACTGTACCATATGGATCCCAGTAAGCTTTTAAAAATACACCACTATAAATTAGTGGAATAAATAAGACAGCTAAAATCGGGATCAGTAGTTTTTTGCTCGTCACAATGTCTTTCCATTGATTCCGAATTACATTCATTGCTGTTTTCCTCCCATTGATGAATGACTAAATTAAGAATTCGGTCATTTGAACTCAAAAAAAATTATGTTGTTGCAGACAGTCCTTTTAGTACATAAAGCTCGAGCGATTCAGCGACCTCTTCTTTTGTTAAAGGCTCATATCGCTTTTCCCAGTCAAAAATAAGTGCAATATATAGTTTCACCATCACAAATGCCGTCAATTCAGGATCACAGGGCTTAATGTCGCCTTTTTCAATCGCTTCTTTTACTTTTGTTTTAATATAGCGAATGATCATCTGCTCCATTTTTTCAATCATTTCTTTCACTGCTGATGTGCCAAGCTCCGCATTTTCCTGAAAGATTTTAATTGTAAGTTGGTGGTTTTTTCGAAATTCTAATATTGCAAAGAGTGCTAAATGAAGGTTTTCTGAGAAACTATTCTTCTCATCTATTGCTTCATCTGCAATTTTCCTCATCTCCATTAACAGTGATGTGAAAATTTCATCGAACAGCTCTTCTTTGTTTTTAAAAAAGGTATAAATCGTTCCTTTTCCGACGTTGGCAAGCTTTGCTACAAGGTCCATTGTCGTGGCTTTATACCCGAACTGGGTAAATGCCTTTGTTGCTCCATCTAAAATCATTTGTCTCCTATCAACACTCATGATCTCACTCCCAAAATGACTATTTGAACGTTTCGGTCATTAAGTACAGAAAGTAATATACCACATCTTTTTCGTCAGATGCAACAACTTTGTTCAATTTTATTATTCACCACTCTTTTCTAAACATACGAACATGAAAAACTCCCTTTCCATGACAGAAAAGGGAGTTTGTTTTTTATGAAAATAGATAAGATACAGCTTCTGAGATGGCAGCTTTTCCTTGATCAATACAATCAGGAATCCCAACACCTTCAAATGCAGCACCCGTGATATAAATACCAGGATATGATTGCTTAAACGTTTCTCTCATCGTCGAAATCTGTTTTTGATGACCCACATGATATTGCGGCATGCTTGTTTTCCAGCGAGTCACTGTCGTCAGCTCTGGATCTGCTTTAATATCCATGATTTTCTTCAAATCCTCCAGCACAATGCTCACGATTTGATGATCAGACTGTTCAACAATTGATTCATCACCAGCTTTCCCAACATATGCACGAAGCAATGTTTTTCCTTTAGGTGCAGTGTGAGGCCATTTCTTATTTGTCCACGTACATGCTGTAATGGAGAAATCACTATTTCTTGAGATGACAAAACCAGTGCCATCATATTCATTGTGAACATCCTCTTCTTTAAATCCGAGTGCAACTGTTGCAACAGAAGTCGATGTCATGTCATGCAAGTACTCAAGCCCTGCTTCTTTTGGAAACATGGAATAGATCGATTGGTGAGGAGTTGTCACAATGGCAGAATCTGCAAAAAGCGTTTGACCGCTGTCTAATTGAACGCCATAGCCTCCCTCGGCTTTTTCGATCTGGGTCACTTTTGTCCCTTTGTAAATCTTCGTCAGCTTGAGTTTACTTTCGACCGCTTCAACAAGTGCTTGCAGCCCTTGATTGATTGTCTGGAACTGTCCTTGCTTTTTCGCTGTCACTTGTTGCGCTTTTGCATGCTGCTGTGATTTTTTCATCCCAAGAATCAAACTGCGATGCTTCTGTTCTGTTTGATAGAACTGCGGGAAGGTAGACATTAAGCTCAGGCGATCAATGTCACCAGCATAAATGCCTGATAGTAGCGGTTCAATTAAATTCTCCACCACTTCATCACCCACACGTCTTCTAAAAAATTCCCCCAGAGACTGATCTTCTGTCTGTTTGCTTTTTGGCAAAACGAAATCCATCGCTGCACGTGCTTTTCCGGCAACTGAAAAAAGCCCAGTTGTAATGAAAGGACTGATTTGAGTTGGAATGCCCATGACAGCGCCCTTTGGCATCGGATGAAGGGTTTCATTGACTAATACATACGCTTGCCCTGTTTCATTATTGACGAGCTGATCAGATAGGCCAACATCTTTTGCCAGCTGGGGTCCACTGACCTTTCTTTCTAAAAATGAATCGGGTCCACGTTCAATGATATAACCGTCTTTATATAATGTTTGAATTTTTCCACCTAGCCTAGGACTCGCTTCAATAAGAGATATTTGGATAGGAAGGCCTTTTTCTTCAATTTCCTTTTCCAAATAGAAGGCGGCGGCCAAACCCGTGATGCCACCGCCAATGATGACAAGGTGTTTTTGATTGTCATGCATAGGATCGCCTTCTTTTATATGATTACTTGCTTTCATTAAGCTTCTTTAATACGACTGCTGCCAGTGCATCAATAAATGCTGGTTTCGCATTTGGCATTTCTGGACGATAGTAAGCTGCACCAATTTCATCCGTGACGACTTTACATTCATAATCATTGTCGTATAACACTTCAAGGTGATCAGCGACAAAACCAACAGGCACGTATACAAATGTTTTATAGCCTTTTTGCTCAAATAGGTCACGCGTGAGATCCTGTACGTCTGGTCCAAGCCACGGATCAGGCGTATTGCCTTCACTTTGCCAGCCAATTTCATAATGCTCAATTCCTGCACCTTCAGCAATCATTTTTGCAGATTGTGCAAGCTGATCAGGGTATGGGTCCCCTGCTGCAATAATTTTTTCAGGAAGACTGTGTGCAGACACAATCAGCACTGCTGAATCTCTTTCTTCCTGACTCATGGATGCATACGTCTCTTTCACTTGTTTCACCCAATAGTCCACAAACTTCGGTTCATCGTACCAGCTTTCAACAGAAGTAATGTTCAGATGGCCAAGCTTTTCTGCTTCATCTTGTGCACGTTTGTTATACGATTTCACACTAAATGTGGAGAAGTGCGGTGCTAGTACAATACTCACCGCTTCTGTGATGCCATCTCGGTGCATGTCAGCGACCGCATCCTCAATGAAAGGCTCGATGTGTTTTAACCCAATGTATACATGAAATTCAATCTCGTCTTGGATCTCATTCAAATGTTCACACAAGCCATTTGCCTGCTGTTCTGTAATTTTTGATAAAGGAGAAATGCCGCCAATTGCCTTGTAGCGGTCCTTTAAATCTTGCAGCATCTCCGGCTCTGGCTTTCTGCCTCTACGGATATGTGTATAGTAACGTTCAATGTCTTCTTCTTTATATGGGGTGCCATATGCCATGACAAGTAGCCCCATTTTCTTTTTCTCCACAACCAACACTCCTTCAGATCATTTGAAATATTTAGATGGATGTTTTTTTATGTTTAGCTGAATAATCGTGAATAAAGTCAGTCAGCTTCTTTAACGTGTCTGGTGAGACATCAGGAAATACCCCGTGACCTAAGTTAAAGATGAATTGATCTGATTTCATCCCTTGATCTAAAATCGCTTTTGCTCTTTCTTCAATCACTTCCCAAGGAGAAAGTAAAATCGTTGGATCAAGGTTTCCTTGTAACGTTTTTGTTAAGCCTTCTTTTCGCGCTTCGTCTATACTCATACGCCAATCCAGTCCAACGACATCAAGCGGCAAGTCATGCCAATCTTTCGCCAGATGGCTCGCACCGACACCATACATAATCATTGGTACGTTTTCAGACTTCAGCTCTGTGAAAATACGCTGCATGACAGGCTTAATGAAGGTCCGGTAATCTGCTGCATTTAAAGCGCCAACCCAAGAGTCAAAGATTTGAAATGCTCGGACGCCTGCTTTTACCTGAGCGCGTATGTATGTGATCGTCATATCGGCTAATTTATTCATCAAAAGCATCCATGTCTCTGGCTCACTGTACATGAGCGCCTTTGTTTTATGATAATTTTTAGATGGACCGCCTTCGATCATATAGCTTGCCATCGTAAAAGGTGCACCTGCGAAACCAATCAGCGGAACATTCAACTGCTCCTCTGTTAACAGCTTGATCGTATCAAGCACATACGGCAGGTCTTCTTCAGGATGAAGCTCTCCAAGACGCTGGATATCTGCCTTTGTCCGAATAGGCGAGTCAATCACTGGTCCAATTCCATTTTTAATTTCAACGTCCACTCCAATAGCTGGAAGCGGAGTCATAATATCTTTATATAAAATAGCGGCATCTACACCATATTGTTCTACAGGAAGTCTTGTTACGTAAGCACATAGCTCTGGCTGATGCGTAATTTCAAATAGCCCGTATTTTTCTTTAAGGGCACGATATTCAGGCTGCGAGCGTCCTGCCTGTCTCATATACCAAACCGGTACATGGTCTGTTTTTTCCCCTTTGCACGCCTTTAAGAACGTGTCATTAAAAGCCTTCGTTTTTCCCATTACCTTTCATTCCACCTTTCGCCTCACACTCTCTTTGTATAAGGCTCAAACACTGCTTTTACTATACCGCTTTTTCAGGGCTCGGTATACTAAAGCGGCTCAATGTTCAAAAAATCGCCGAATATTAACGTCCAAAAGCCTCTGGCTTGATATAAGCACTACCTTCGCCTTCTTCTTGTGTTTGAGTATTGTATGGAACAACCTTATACTGCGCATCTGAAAACACATTTGCATACGGCATTGTGTAGCTGTTTGTTCCTGTTACAGAATCGATCAGGGTCTCGCTTCCATTCCTCTTTTCATAAATACGATATTCAACGCGTTTGTCTTCCTGTTCATCCCATGACAGCTCTAATGTAAAGAGCCCTTTGATTTTAAATGCATAACGTGCTTCAAAGCCTGACAGTCCTTCTAAATGGATTGGCGATTGAAGTTCTTTAATTCCCTCTGGTTTTTGGAATGTTTCATTGGTTATTTGAGCGGTCGTTAAAATATCTTTCATTAACTGCACTGGATACTGACTGCCGCCAGTTAAATAATGACTGTTATCCGTTTTGTCATATCCCATCCAGATTGCCCCTGTTGTACTAGGCGTGTAGCCAGCAAACCAAGCATCTTTCGTTGCCCCTTTGACACCGGAATACGTAGTTGTACCTGTTTTACCAGCCAAATCTCCAGCGTATGATCCGCTCTGAGCGGTTCCGCCTTTGACGACCTGTTGAAGCATTCTTGTCATATTCCAAGCATTTTGTACGCTAAATACTCGTTCTTCTTTGTTTCGATTTTTTTCAACGGTTTCTCCATCATCATTCGTGATTTTCTGAATGAAGAACGGCTTTTTATAGACGCCTTCATTTGCAAATGTATGAAATGCTCCAGCTATCTGCAATGGAGAAACCCCTTTTTCTAGACCACCAAGCGCTATGGCAAGTCCTTTATCCGAAATATCCATCCCCATTTTCTCAAGATAGGATTTAGACGTATCGATGCCAAGCTGGCTTAACGTCCATACGGCAGATGTATTTTTACTTTTCATGAGAGCCTCTACCATCGTGACCCTGCCCTCGTACTGTCCATCGTAGTTCTTTGGAGAATAGCCGTCATAGCTTTTTTCTTTGTCCTCAAGCAGTGAATACGGTCTGAATTTTTTCTCCTGCATCGCTGGACCATATACTGCGATCGGCTTAAAGACAGAACCAGGCTGTCTAACAGCTGTGACTCTGTTATAGCCTCTTGCCTGATATTCTCGTCCGCCTATTGCTGCTTTTACACCACCAGATGCGTTGTCAATAAACACAGCGCTGCCTTCAGGTGACCCGCTTTTTCCCGGGAAATAACGATTGTTTTTCATTGCATCATAGGCAATTTTTTGCAAATTCATATCGATTGGTACCGTAATGGTATAGCCGCCTTGAAGCAATTGTTCATGCGAAATCGAATACTGTGATTCTGCTTCTTTAATCATGAGATCTACATAACTGTCCACCCAAGGGGTTTCTGATTTCTTTTTTAAATGAATACCAAGTGTTCTTCCTTTTGCTTCAACTGTTTCTGTAGAAGACAAATATCCTTGTTCATTCATTAAATTCAGGATGGTATCCCGTCTTTGTTTATTTTTATCTGGGTGTAGAACAGGGGAATACGTTGAAGGTGCCTTTGGCATGGCAGCAAGTGTAGCTCCTTCACTGACAGTGAGATCTTTTACATCTTTACTAAAATAGTAATTGGCTGCTGCTTGGATCCCATAGACGCCATGACCAAAGTAAAGCTGATTCAAATACATTTCAAGCAGCTTGTCCTTTGAATAATCTCTTTCTAAATTGATCGCAATAATGACTTCTTTTGTTTTTCGAAGAAACGTTTTATCATTTGTGAGAAAGATATTTTTGGCGAGCTGCTGGGTGATGGTACTGCCGCCTTCTACCTTTCCACCTGCTAAAATATCTCGATAAACCGCCCTTGAAATCGATTGTGCATCAATTCCGTGGTGCTCATAAAAGCGCTTGTCCTCTACAGCAACAAAAGCTTTCGCCACTTTATCTGGGACCTCTTTTAATGACACAGGGTCCCGATTTTCTGAATACATGCTTGTGAGTTCTTTTCCATTCTGATCAATGATTTTCGAGGAAGCGTGAAAAACGAGCTTCTTCTCATCTATGACATAATGTCCTAAAAATAAAATGGTCAGATAGCCAATAAATGAAAGCACGATTGTACTTCCTGCAATGACTAATGGAATGATTATCTTCTTTTTCTTCAAATTAGGTCACCTCATTCCTTTATACGGATAGTATGGGATGTATTGCTTCATAATATGTTTTATGGATTGACTACCAAAGAATTATATATCATTCTTTTGTTATACTATCAAGCAGGAGGCGGTTTAGATGAATTTCTATATTACATATGGAACAGCAGACTTTTTGCAAAAAATCGCAAAAAAACATCATCTTGAAAATCTGCTTTATACGGTCGGTAAGGAACAAGCGGCTCTTTTTCATGAAACGGAGGGTGAGACAGTCTTTAAAGCACCCCATGCCTATGATGTGATTTATACAAAAGGTGAGCTCGTCCAATCTGGCTTTGTCACGCTGAATCATATCCCTGTAAAGCTCGAAAGCAGAGCACTTTTTGAATCCACCTTTCAGAAAAAAACAAACATGTCAGAGCACCAGCGCGGCTTTCAGGCGCTTCGTGTGTTAAGACCAAAAAAGGATGAAGAAGTGTACTTAATTTTGACCCTTTGGGAATCTGAAGACTTATTTCAAGACTTCCAAGAGTCAGAAGCATTCTTTCAGCCACACGAGGATACTGGCTCCATCTTCTCTCGTCCTGCCTATCTGACATCCTATCATGCCGTCATAGACCATTAAGGAAGTGCTACTCTTCGCACTTCTTTTTTTCATAAAAAAAAGCCCTTCTGCTGGGCTTTCAACGCTTATCTCTAAGCTCGTACCGATGAATGATTGGCTGAAGTACATAAAAATTCAGCAAGATCCATCCTAATAAGATTGGCCATTTGAGCATAGGTGAAGCACCTTTCATCTGAATAAGTAGTACCAACAGTGGAATCAAACAAATCATCAAAAAGCTCATCTTCGAAACGAACGTTTCTTTGATTTGATGCCGACAGCTTGGACAAAGCATCATTCTCGTATGCGATAAATGAAATTTTTCGACGAAAGAAAATGCTTTTGAACAATTTGGACAGCTTCCCAATGCCACTCCCCCTTTTTCAAGCTTCATACTTAACCTTCGACTTTTATGTAAAATGACCTTTTCTGTCATTCTCGACATCCTCTTCTGTTGAAAGATTCTAACAATTACCATACAATCAGTAAAAGAGCCTAAAGGAGGTTTTCGGATCAATGACAGTATCCACTTTACACAAAAGGATCAATGAACGTCTTGATGAACATTATGAGGAAATGGTTGAAATTAGACGCCATCTCCATATGAATCCAGAACTTTCTTTTCAGGAAGAGGAAACAGCTGCTTACATCGCTCAATATTATGACAGATTACATATCCCAACACGCATACATGTAGGCGGACATGGTGTACTCGCTTTTATTGAAGGAGCTTCCCCTGGACCGACCATTGCATTGAGAGCTGATTTTGATGCACTTCCCATTTATGATGAAAAGGATGTACCTTACCGTTCAACAAAACCTGGCATCATGCACGCATGCGGTCATGATGGCCACACAGCAACACTTCTCGTCTTAGCGAAGATCTTACATGAGCACCGAGATCAATTAAAAGGAAAAATCGTCCTCATTCATCAACACGCAGAAGAATATGCCCCCGGCGGTGCGAAACCAATGATTGAAGATGGCTGTTTAGACGGTGTTGACGTCATTTTCGGCACCCACCTTTGGTCATCAGAGCCATGCGGCACTGTTCTTTATAAAAGCGGGAACTTTATGGCAGCCGCCGATCGTTTCTCTATTCAAGTGCAAGGGAAAGGCGGACATGGCGCACAGCCGCACCTGACGAAAGATGCCGTACTCATCGGTTCACAAATTGTAGCCAATCTTCAGCAGGTCGTGGCCCGTAAAGTCAACCCGATTGATTCTGCGGTGGTATCTGTAGGGGGATTTGTCGCTGAAAATGCCTTTAACGTCATTGCAGATTCGGCCGTGCTAACAGGTACTGCACGTTCCTTTGAAGAGAGTGCACGCCATATCATTGAACGTGAAATTGAACAGGTGGTGAAAGGTGTCTGCCACATGCACGATGCCTCTTATACTTATGAATATGTAAGAGGCTATCCTGCAGTCAAAAATCACCCTGCACCAACTGAATATATAGCAGAAATAGCCAAACAGACAGAAGGAGTCACAGAAGTAAAAGAAGCCGAAACCCAAATGGGTGGAGAAGACTTTGCTTACTACCTTCAGCATGTTCCTGGTACTTTCTTCTACACAGGCGCTATGCCAGAAAACAGCCAAGATGTGTATCCACATCACCATCCGAAATTTGATATTAACGAAAACGCAATGCCTGTCGCAGCAAAGGTACTCGCTCATGCCGTCCTTTCCTACGATGAATAAAAAAAAGCCGCTGCTGGGCAGCGGCTTCAGACCGTAGACAAACCCCACCTTTACTTCAAGTAAAAGTGGGGTTTTCACATTTTTTATAAAAACTTTATGTATTTTACGCTGGACATGGCTCTTTCCATGTCCAGTTTGCTAGCTTTTTAAGATTCATGGCAGCGAAAGTAAGCATCGCCTGCATTGAAACTTTTTTGAGTCCTCGAAGTTTCGTCCAACGCATACCATGCTTTTCTTTTGCATCCGCAAAAACGCGTTCTATTGTTTCTTTCCGTTTTGCATAGATGTCTTTATTCATTTGTGTCAGCCTCAGATGGTCTGCTTCATCTAGATAGTCCTGCCAAATATGCCGATGAATTTGTTTGGTGTGATTTTGACTTTGTGTACAGTTATTTAAAAACGAGCAGGATTTACATACCTCTGAATCAGATGCATATTGCTTATAGCCTTCTCTAGTCGTTGTACGATAAGAGAGAATTTGCCCGTTGGGGCAAATGTAACAATCAAAATGTGCGTCATATACGTATTCATTCTTTTTCAAGTAACCAGCTTTTGTTCTTGGACG
>NZ_SEIZ01000002.1:0-760494 GCF_004634445.1 Bacillus sp. 005/A4HT-01/001 | reverse complement strand
GAAAATCCATATCCAATAAACCAACGATAAGCCACATTGGTTTCAATTTCTTTAATGGTTTGACGCATAGAGCGAATGCCAAATAGATATTGAATTAAGACCATCTTAATGAGAACAACGGGATCAACACTTGGTCTACCATTGTCAGAACTATAATGATCTTTGACAAGATCATACACGAAATCAAAATCGATCGCTTGATCAATTTTTCGTACAAGATGATCTTCAGGCACTAATTCATCTAAGGCCACTACTTCTAATTGATTTCTTCTTTCTTCTTCACGTTTCGATAACATGTTCATCCCCCACAGAATTGTGTTATTACCCTTATTATACAAAAAAGCTTGTAGACTTTGTCTACAAGCTGAACCCAATAGATGTATATCTATTGGGTTTTGCTATGCTTTAAAAATGCTTGTAAATCCTTTCGCCAATGAGCCCACTTGATTCATTGTACTCATCATTTGTCCAGCAGTATCAAACATTTTATTAAAATCGTATTGCCCATTCGTTTTTTTAAATTGTGACAGCACACTTTTAAATTGAGATGATTGCTGTTTTTGCGGCCTTGGCAAAGGATAAGGATTCATAGGCTGCTGCATAGGCATCATGCCCGGCGGCTGCATTTGCGGCTGATTCATTGCTTCAGGCTGCGGCTGATAAGGCTGGAAGTTTTCCTGATATCCAAAAGGCGGCTGATAGCCTGCAGACGGCGGCTGGTTCATTTCACCTTGATATGGGGGCATGAAATATTCTGGAGGCTGCGGAGGCTGCTGCATATCTGGATACGGAAAAGGCCGTTGCTGAAATTGATTCATTTCATAAGATGGCTGGTTTGAATAAGGGAACATGTATCTCGCTCCTCTCGCTCTGAAAACATATTGAAGTCAATGATATATTATGTTCAGGAAGCAGAAGATGTGCCTACAGCAGCCATAAGAAAAACGCAGGCTGTTTCATCAGCTGCGTTTGTTGATTTCTTCTATTAAAAGGTTCAGTGTATAAATCACTGACTCAACTAAATTTTTCACACGAGGTGCATGCTGTTTGCCAAAATAAGATTGCAGCACAACCTCTTTTCCATTTTCTTGGACGGCTTCAAGCTGTTCTTGATGTAAGTATCTAGGTTTGGCCTGATGAATAAATGAGGTAGCAGCAGTAAGCCACTCTTCCATTTGCTGATCAAATTTGACAACGGCCGGTTGAATATCGTTGTAAAAATCATAAACTGGGTATTCCTCTTCTGCCTTTCCCTTTAGGTACTGCTCGTATGCTTCTTCGATCCACGTGATCAACTCTTGTGTATGTTTAAGTAATGTTTGATTATCCAAAGTGTTCACCTCTATGAACCATCCTATCAAACGTTTACTTATTGCTCAAATAGAAAAGCTATCCGGCGTGATATGCGGGTCTTGCCTGCAGCTTATACTCTGCTGCATGAATTTTCAATTCACATTCCTTCACTTCAGATTCAAGACGGTCAATGATTTGTTCTTGCTCCTCTACGGCAGCGTTTTTTGTTTTTTTGACAGCTAAAGACAGTTCTTCTTCCACCGCATCAATCTTTCGCTCAATTTCCTCTAACAACTGCATAATGGATTCTTTTGATACAAATTCGCTCATCATCAGATTCCTCCTTTATCATCTCTCGTTACATTCTCTTTTCTTTTACTCCCTCCTTCATACATGACAAAACTAGAACTAAATCGCCAATCTAAGTGAAGATAAGCGCAATTTCTTCCATTTCGACACGTGCTTGTCCTTCTTTGTATGATCGCGTCCGATTGTGTAAATTCTAAGGACAAAGGAGGTAGATATCATGAAAAAGCAGCAAGCACCAAAAGAGCAAAAAACAAAAGGGAAAGAAAACAGTACAGATCAGCTTGATAAAAAGCTCGGCGGCCCTAACCGTCCATCCACGTAAAAAAAGCAGGTACCCCCTGCTTTTTATTTATGCAAAAAATAGTGTTCTAATGAGAAAAGAAAACGAAGCTGCCTTTTTTTATGAAAATACCAGTCGGTCAGCTCAATTTGTTTTGGTAAACGCTCTGCTTCAAACAAGGATGGACTCAATTTCTTTTGAAACCAATCTTCCCTTTGATCGTCTAATGAATGTGTCATGACTGGATACACCGTTCTGAGGAAAGGGCTTGACCTTCGCGCAATCCCTAAAAACGATTCAAAATCAAATCGAGATCCCGTATGCGGCACGGTATGCAAAAAATGATAAAAATCCGAAAACAAATCGGCTCGAAACAATAGTTTTGCTAGTTTTTTCCCTAACGTAATGCGCTCTTTTACTTGGGAAAACTTTCGTATGGTTAAGCCGTACAAATGCCCGTCTACTGTCGGAAAAACGACGGTTTGAAAATGTGCCCACTCGCTGAAAAGATATTGAATCGAGTGAAAAACATTCTTTTTCAGGAGAGGATTTTGTATAATAGGAGATTGTATAGTATATTGTTCATTTATGATGAGTGCATGCAGCAATCGCTCTGTGTCACGCTTTTGCCAAAATCGTTCCCATTCAGCGCTCATAAAACGAGACACACCGAAATGAGGGAGCAGATGAAATAAAGGTTTGCCGCACCTTTTTGACCATTCATACAAGAGAAGCTGCGGGTAAGCATCTGAAAAGATCAGCCAATTCGCTCTTTCATATGCTGTAAAGAACAGATGCCCTTGCTGATCCGTTAAACCCGGATGGAAGAGCTCGCCTTTTAAATCTGTCATCGACCATCCAGCATTTCTGGAGACAAAAGAAGCAAGCAGAGACCATTTCATCTCTGGATGACGGTCATAAAAGCGCTTGTACGCATTTGTCCTTGTCAGGTTGTCCTTATTTTTCGCTTTCGTTTCATGTAAAATATGCTGGGTAATCATGTGCTCTTGTTGTGACAACATGGTGATCTCTCCAATACAAAATGCATTAAAAGGAGGCTGAAACTTGATGATTCGGTATCCTAACGGAAAATCGTATCAGCCCATTCAACAAATTGGGACAAAAAAAAGAATCAGCGGCGAATCATCTTATAGTAACCGCGGGATGACGCTTGAAGCTGACTTAAATGAAACGAACCAGTACTATTTGGTCAACGGGATCGCAGTCATTCATAAAAAGCCTACCCCTGTTCAAATTGTCAATGTGGATTATCCAAAAAGAAGCGCTGCTGTCATTAAAGAAGCCTACTTTAAACAATCCTCCACAACAGACTACAACGGGGTATACAAAGGGCGTTATATCGATTTTGAAGCAAAGGAAACCAAAAGCACCACCTCGTTTCCACTCAAAAATTTCCACGACCATCAAATTGAGCATATGAAACAGGTTGAAAAGCAAGGCGGTATTTGTTTTGTTATTATATCCGCATTTGGTTCCGTTTATTATTTGTCCGCTACTGACCTCTTCTTCTTTTGGGAGCGGCAGCAGCAAAACGGCCGTAAATCCATTAGCAAAGATGAATTAATGGAAGCAGGTCACCTCATGACACTTGGATATTCGCCAAGAATTGATTATATTAAAGTAGTGGAGACACTTCATTTTTCGGATGACAGCAAGCAACATTTACGTTCGAAAAAGGTTTAACACGAAAGGTTGAGATGTGATGTCTGATCAATTTACAAGTCGTGAACAGCGACGTAAAGCAAGTCAAGAAAACAATAAGAAGCAAAAGAACAAAAAAGGCAAAAAGAAAGCAGGTCTATTTAAAAAAATATTTTTATCTTTACTCGTGATCGGTCTTCTTTGTTTAGTAGCCGGAATCACAACTTTTGCCGTTTTTGCATCAAGCGCTCCTTCTATTGATGATAGCAAGCTAAAAACGCCGTATTCTTCAAAACTTTACGATAAAGACAAAAAAGTCTTTGCAGAAGTCGGGGCGGAAAAAAGAACGTATGTCTCAATTAAAGATATACCCGACGTGGTAAAAGACGCGTTTATTGCAACTGAAGATGCACGTTTTTATAAACATCACGGGATTGATCCTATCCGTATTGGCGGTGCTCTTGTCGCAAACGTCGAGGACGGTTTTGGAGCAGAAGGTGGAAGTACGATTACCCAGCAGGTAGTGAAGAACTCCCTGCTTAACAATCAAAAGACGTTAAAACGTAAAGTACAGGAAGTATGGCTCTCGATTCAGCTTGAGCAAAAATACTCTAAAGATGAAATTTTAGAAATGTATTTAAACCGTATTTTCTTCTCTCCTTATGCTTATGGTGTTGGGAAAGCGGCTGAACAATTTTTCGGAGTGACAGATTTAAATAAACTAACTGTTGCACAGGCTGCCACACTTGCAGGTATGCCGCAAAGTCCATCTGCCTATAACCCAGTGAAACATCCAGAGGCAGCGGAAAAACGCCGTAATATCGTTTTAGGCCTAATGAAAAAACAAGGCTATATTTCAGAGAAAGAGTATGAGGAAGCAAAAGAAACACCTGTCAGCAAAACAGTTGTTTCGGCTGATAAATATAAGAGTCAAAACTCAAGTAAGTACTCTGCTTATATTGAAGAAGTCATGGAAGAAGTACAGAAAAAAGCCAAAGTAGATGTATCAACAGATGGATTAAAAATCTATACTTCTCTTGATCGAAAAGCTCAGGATCATCTGGATGACATCATCAATGGGGATTCAGCCGGATTTACGAAAGGTATGCAAGCTGGAGTCACCCTGCTGGATACAAAAAATGGTGAAATTCGTGCCATTGGTGGTGGTCGTGATGTGCCAGCCGGCGGCTTTAACTATGCCACTGATGCAAAACGCCAGCCGGGATCTACAATTAAACCAATTTTAGATTACGGTCCTGTAATTGAAAACAAAAAATGGTCAACATATCAGCAAATTGATGATGCGCCTTATACGTACTCTAACGGTACACCAATTAACAACTTTGACAGAAGACACTTAGGGAAAATGTCGATGAGAAGTGCTTTGGCACAATCACGAAACATCCCTGCTTTAAAAGCTTTCCAAGAAGCTGGTACAGATAATGCTGTTCAATTCGCCAATAACTTAGGTTTGGACTTACCTTCTGACATTCCTGAGTCTTACTCAATCGGCGGATTTGACGAAGGTGTCTCATCTCTTAAAATGGCTGGTGCATTTAGTGCATTCGGTAACAACGGATACTATAATGAACCGCATGCCGTAACGTCTGTTGAATTTAATGACGGGACGAAGCTTGACTTAACACCAGACTCTAAAGCAGCCATGAGTGATTACACTGCATTTATGATCACAGATATGCTGAAAACTGCTGTACAATCTGGAACAGGTACACTCGCACAAGTACCGAATGTTCAAGTAGCTGGTAAAACAGGTACAACCAACTTTACACAAGATGATATTAATAAATACAACATCCCTTCTGGCGGGGCGAAAGATTCATGGTTTGTCGGTTACACGCCGCAATACACAGCAGCTGTGTGGACCGGAATCGGCAACTCAAAAGATGCAGACGGCAAAATGTGGCTCACGGATTATGAACAACGTGTTGCCAAAGTTGTCTTCCAGAAATTAATTTCTCAAATTGATGATGGAAGCGGCTCATTTGAAAAGCCAGACAGTGTCGTTGAAGCAACGGTTGAAAAAGGATCAGATCCAGCGAAGTTAGCTGGACCAAACACACCAAGTGATAAGAAGACAACGGAATACTTCGTCAAAGGAACTGTCCCAACAAAAGTTTCTGACACATATGAAAAGAAAGAAGCTGACAAACCATCTGACTTAAAAGCGGTGTATGATGAAGAGAAAAAATCGATTACACTCACTTGGGGTTATGATGACGATGCAGATGCAACATTTAATGTAAAGCAAGCGGTCGATGATGGCGGCTATAAAGACATTCAAAACAGCTCTTCTAAAGAAGCCGTCATCTCTGATGTGAAGCCAGGATCCACCTATAAATTCCAAGTGACAGCGACTGTAGACGATGTCACAAGTAAAGCTGCTTCTACCTTCCTCACCATTAAAGATGACGAAGAAGAGGAAGAAAAAGCAGATGATGAGAACAAAGAAGAAGAAGAGCCACAGCAACCTGATGATGAGCAGACAGATCAAACTGATGATAATCAAAACCAAGGTGGCACTGATGAACAGAAGCCTGATGATAAAAAAGATCAAGGCGGAAATACCGAAAACGGCAATGGTGGTTCAAGTGATGGCTCAGACAGTACAAATGGAAACAGCAACTCACAGAGCGATGCCAATAAAGATAAAAAGAAAGACGACGAGAAAGCCAACTCTCAAAGCTCAAATACTCAGTCAAATTCTACTTCTCGCAAAGAAGACGAATAACAAAAAAAAGCACTTGCCCTATGTGGCAAGTGCTTTTTTAACGATTTTGTTTTAACTTTCTGAGTGCTTCGTATTTTCCATACTGCTTTTTGAGCTCTGTGTATAACTCGTCCAATTGAATAAAGCAATGATATTGAGTAGGTTTAAGTAAAATAAACTCTAATCGTTCTGTCCAGTTAATGGGGGCTACTGGAAACGTCTGTTGTTTGATTTCCTCCCAATCAACGGTTTGAAGCTTCTCTCCTTTGATCCAGTAAAACATTGCAATCATACTGACAATGCCTTGCAGCATATCATCCTCTTCACACCGAGATTTTCTCGTTTGAAAGCGAGGAAGCATGTTGTCTTTTAATTCATTCCACAGATCAAACATCAAAGGAACAAATTCTTCCGTTTTCTGCCACGGTTGCTCATCTAGTAAAGGTTCTGAAGATAGATCAAATGCGAGTGGATTGATTCTTAATATATCCTTTTTTTCGCCGCTTATCTCTACCTTTTTCTCTTTTAGCTTTTCGACATATGAGGTGAAAACAGCTGCTCCGCTCATGCCAGCTTCACCAGCCCTTTTTTCAGCCTCTTCTGCCCTTCTCTGCACATATCAAGAAGTGGACAAGATTCACACTGTGGCCGCTGCGCCTTACAGTGATATCTGCCGAAAAAGATGAGACGATGATGGGTCACGGACCAATCCTCTTTTGGCACCTTCTTCATTAAGGTTTGCTCTACCTCAAGAACAGAATCCTTCCAGCGGCAAATCCCAAGTCGTTTGCTTACGCGCTCGACATGTGTATCTACTGCAATGGCGGGAATTCCAAAAGCGACAGACACAACGACATTTGCTGTTTTCCGTCCAACCCCTGGGAGCTTGATTAGCTCATCTCGATCTCTTGGCACTTCACCGCCATAATCTTCAATCAGCATTTGGCTTAATTTTTGAATGTTTTTTGCCTTATTACGATAAAGACCGATCGAACGAATATCCTGCTGCAACTCTTCAAGCGGCACACTTAAATAGTCTTCTGGTGTTTTATATTTTTGAAATAGATGTTTGGTCACTTTGTTCACTAGAACATCTGTACATTGTGCTGAGAGTGCGACAGCAATCACTAGTTCAAATGGATTGGAATGAACAAGCTCACACTCAGCCTCTGGAAACATATCTCCTATAATATCTAAACATTCATTGATTTGTTTTTTTGATAACATGCCTTCTCCTTTATTGGTTATTGTTCCAGCCAATTATAAAAAGGAACTTGTCGTTTATATGAAGATGTTTCTTCTTTTGAAGGTGGGGCTTTTTGCTGCGAACGGAAATGCTGGCTATGCTCTTTCGCTTCTTCCGCTGTTTTCAGCCCTTTCTTTTTCCACTCAAATAAAATTCGATCGATATAGCGGAAATTTAATTTTCCTGATAAAACGGCTTCTCTTAGAGCAAGACGAATCATCTCAGCATCATGATGGTCTTGGTCCATCCAGATCGAGAGTGTTTCCCCTTCAAGAGGAGAAAGTGGTCTGCCAAACTCATCTTCAAATAGCGCATATAAAGACTTTTCAGCCTGGACATGATTTTTTTGTACGTCTTTCGCCTGTTTTGCTTCTAAAAAGTCATACAGCACACCCCATAAGGGCTCTACCGAGTACCGGTCATGCTGAATACCAGACCTGTCTTCAAACGGCTGGATCGAAATAAACCCTTTTTGAATCAAATACTGCACCATATAAGCACATTCTTCGGCCGAAATGGTCATACCATGTGAAAGCTCTTCAAATGTCTGAAAAAAGACGCCTTGTTCTTCATTCATTTTAATCTTTAACATGACCATCATTTGTGATTCATTCAGTCCTAATTGCTCATAATGGGCAATCAGCAAATTAGGCAAACTGGTCGAACCCATTTTCTGCATATCTATAAATTGCTGCCTTTTCATCGGATACACCTCTTCACTTTCAGTATATCACGTTTTTTCATACGTGCTGTCCTTAAGACGTTTGAAAAAGCCTCCATATATTGGAGGCTTTCACGTCTTAAGGATATAAACGGTTTAATAATCTTGGGAATGGAATTGTTTCACGCACATGCGGCGCTCCGCTAATCCAAGCAACTGTTCGTTCAAGTCCAAGACCAAAACCTGAATGTGGTACAGAACCATATTGTCTTAATTCTGTGTACCATTTGTACGTTTCTTGATCTAATCCATGTTCTTTTAGTCTTGCTTCAAGCAGATCTAAATCATGAACACGTTCAGAACCGCCGATAATCTCGCCATAGCCTTCTGGCGCAATTAAATCTGCACAAAGGACGACATCATCGCGGTCTGGTGCAGGCTGCATATAAAATGGTTTTAATGAGGTTGGGTAATGAGTGATAAAGACTGGTTTATCATAGCTTTCGGCGATCGCTGTTTCATGCGGCGCACCGAAATCATCTCCCCATTCGATGTCATCAAATCCTTTATCCTGCAAAAATTTAATTGCTTCATCATATGTGATGCGCGGGAATGGTGCTTTGATGTTTTCTAATTTTGCTGTATCACGGCCAAGTGTGTGCAGTTCTACTTTACAATTTTCAAGTACACTTTGAACAACGTGAGACACATAATTTTCTTGGTACTCAAGGTTCTCATTAAATTCAACAAATGCCATCTCAGGCTCGATCATCCAGAACTCGATTAAATGACGTTTCGTTTTCGATTTTTCTGCTCTAAATGTTGGACCGAATGAGAATACTTTTCCGAGTGCCATCGCAGCAGCTTCCATGTAAAGCTGTCCACTTTGAGAAAGATATGCATCTTCATCAAAATATTTAGTAGCAAACAGCTCTGTTGTTCCTTCAGGAGCACTTCCTGTTAAGATTGGCGGATCCACTTTCACGAAACCTTCTTGATGGAAAAACTCATATGTAGCACGAATAATTTCATTACGGATTTTCATAATGGCATGCTGTTTTTTAGAACGCAGCCATAAATGACGGTGATCCATTAAGAATTCTGTTCCATGTTCTTTTGGTGTAATTGGGTAATCTGTTGCTTCGTGAATCACTTCAATGGATTTCACTTGTAATTCAAAACCAAGTGGTGAACGTTCGTCTTTTGTTACTTGTCCTGTGACATAGACCGATGTCTCTTGTGTCACTGATTTCGCAAGCTTAAAGACTTCCTCTTCCACCTCTGCTTTTACAACGACTCCTTGAATAAAGCCTGTCCCGTCGCGAAGCTGCAAGAATGCAATTTTCCCGCTTGAACGTTTATTGGCAATCCATGCGCCGATGGTTACTTCTTCATCGACGTGTTTAAACACTTGATTAATAGTTGTTTTCAACATATTTCCCTCCAAAGCCAGAAAGAAACTCACCTTCTTAACTAGGTGTGATTCTTTTTTCATACATTTTATTATAACCGTTCTAAATCAGCATGGTCAACGCAAGACAGAAGAAACTACGGTGTTAAATTTTTTTCCACTCGTCCTGTCGTAAAATCAACATAGCTGAAACTATATTGGTTGTTCTCATTTAAGTACGTTACTTCCCAAAGGAGGACGTCACCTTCTCGTGCTAATTGAACATTTTTTAGCTTAGAAATGGTGTTCTCCTTTTGAACGGCTTGTACTGCTTGGTTTGAAGTAATGCCTTCTTTTGCTTTTTTGGCAATGACTTTTTCTTTTTTGCTGGCAGGTACCCACACATAGATCGCTTCGTTTTGTTTGTTTTTACCTTCCACAATAAATTGCTTTTCTTTCCCAACAAAGGTATCCACTTGCTCTACTTGTGCTAATGATGCTTGCTTTTTTGCTCGTTCAATCGCTGACTCATGACCTTCTTCTTTTTGTCCCATGGCCATTTGATAAATCCACGAAAAGCTAATGATGCCAATGAGTAAAACGAGCGCAGCAACGGATGAAATAATCCAAACTATTTTTTTCATGTCAAGCTTCCCCTATGTGCGATATATGGTAAATATCGCTTGATTTTGATCTTCTTGATCTAATGCTAATCCAAACATAAGATCTTCCCTTTTAAGCGTTCTGTTCAGCAAATCGACGATTTTGTATAGGTCTTCTGAATGCTTAATTTGAACAGTTGAAAGTACCTCTATTTTACTTTCCACTTCTAATTCCTCCTCGGTACGTAAATATTGTTAGTCATACTTTTCAATGTGAGAACCGATACTATTTTTACAACGGAACATAAAAAGCCGTTACGATAAATTAACTCCAAACCCACACCAGTGAAAGGCCGCTTATGACAGCGGCTTTTCGTTGTTAAGCTTTTCTATATACGCCTCAAGCGACTCTTTGGACATCTCGTGAACTGGCGCATGATGAAGTGATTCTAAAAATAGTTTTCCATACGAAGCGGTTTTCACTCGGCGGTCTAAAATCAGCAATGTTCCGATGTCTTTTTCCGAGCGCAGCAAGCGGCCTGCTCCTTGCTTAAAAGTTAACACAGCTTCCGGGAGAGCGACGGCTTTAAAGGGATTCTTCCCCTGTTTTTTTGCCGCTTCACATTTTGCTTCAATGAGCGGTGAATCGGGTGGTCGGAAAGGAAGCCTTGCCATAATGACGGTCGTTAGCTCTGAGCCAGGAAAATCCACACCTTCCCAGAAACTCCCTGTTCCTAGCAAGATGGCCTGCTTCGCCAATTTGAACATTTTCGTCAATTTTACAGGGCTCCCGCCTGTCAAACCTTGAGCAAACAAGGCCGATTGCATACCTTCTGATTTCAGCTCTTCATACACTGCTTTTAACATCTCATGTGAATTAAATAACACCAATATTTTCGCTTGATCCTGCTTTTCCATGATTTTAATATATGTTGCAGCTTGCTTCACATATTCGCGTTCATCACGGTTTGTGATCGGCGGCATGTCAGCCGGTACAACGACCTTAAGCTGTTTTTCAAGTTCAAAAGGTGAATCAATTTGGACAAGGTGTGGGTAAAAATCTTGCAGTCCAAATCGTTCCAAGCAATAATCAAAGCGTTGATTGATGGTAAGCGTCCCTGATGTGAGGACAACGCTTTTTTTGTTCATGAAGAACCGATCAGCTAGCAACTCCCCTGTATCTAGCGGCTGCGCGTGCATAAAGACAGCATTCTTGGCACCCTTTGCATCAATCTCAATCCAAACGGTTTCATCATTGTTTGGTTCAAAGATAAACCGGTACAGCGTACTGCAGAATGTCTGCATAAATGACATCACTTGATCGTATTCTTCTGCTTCAAATGCAAACTGCTCTATGAACTGACCACTTTTGTGAAGCAACTCATCTTTTTGCTGCTCATACAGTTTCTCACAAGCAATCAATAATGAACAAAGCTTACTCGCTGATTCTTTAATTCGGAGCCACTGAGCATGTTTTGAATGATGACGGACTCTATGAATGAGACGATTGATGTCCGCTTTTGGTTTTGTCCTTTTGACAAAAGAATGAACGGTACTAAAAAATGCGTCACTTTCCATCTGAAGCTGCTGAAGATACTCGTCCATTTCAATAAAGGTGTCAGTTGATAAACCTGCCCCATGAAATCTCTTTTTCAATTTCTTAAGCAGCCCGCCTTGCAAAGAGCCAAGCTGCGTTAATTTCGCATGAAGCTGGATATAAGACGCACTGTCACCTAGCGTTTCATTGGCTGTTTTTTCAAATTGGTGGGCCTCATCAATCACATAGACATCTGCATGCTGAAAGATAGAAGCTCCTTCCGTTTGAGATAAAAGCAGACGATGATTCGTCAAAATTAAATCAGCGGTTTGAGCCTTTCGTTTAGCCCGTTCATAAAAACAATGTTCTTTAAAACGGCGTTTTTTCGATGTAAATGGCATGTGCACACAAGAGATACGGTCTTTTATATTTGCAGCTCCTGACGGTAAATTCAGTTCAGACAAATCACCTGTTTCAGTGACAAGAAGCCACATTAAAATTTGCGCTTTTGTTAAGACAACATCATAGTTATCATCTTCCTCATGCAGGACATGCTCAAACTTATCTAAACAAATATAATGTGCCCGCCCTTTAAACACACAGGCGGCTGGCTCAAATGGGAGCAATTGCTTGAGTAGCGGAACATCGCGCTGAAGCATTTGCTGCTGCAGTAAAATAGAATATGTACTGATAATGACAGGTTTTCCTGATTTCTTTGCTTCTAAAGCAGCTGGTATAAGATAAGCGAGTGTTTTCCCGATTCCTGGCGCCGCTTCAATTAACGCATAAGCTCTTTCATTGAACGCATCTCTTACTTTGTTCATCATCGTGAGCTGGCCTTCTCTTACTTCATAGCCTTCTAATGTTTGAGGAAGCTTCTCTTTTATCTCTTCAAACAGTTGCTCGTCGTCAGCGCCTACTGCATATGTCGATTCAGTGATAGGATTGGTCACATCTTTCACAGCAAAAGATCCTACTTCTACAAGCGAATCATCCTGACTAGAGTGATTGGTTTCAAGCTGCTTAATTAAAAGTCCTATATCACTTAGAAGATAAGAGGATAATCTGCGCAGCTGTTTTAACACATTTGGCGGTGTATTCCTTAATTGATGTAATAAGGTTAAAAATAACATAGCAGTAACTTCCGCATCACTATCCGCCCTGTGCGGGTGGTCATGTGGAAGCATGAGCTCTTCGCTTAATTCAGTTAACTTATAACCTTCAAGCTCAGGATAAAGAATTCTAGAAATTTCAACCGTATCAATCGCTAGCACATCCAGCTCATTTTTCCCGCATGCTTTTAGTTCATCGTTTAAAAAGTTCAAATCAAAATGAACATTGTGCGCAACAAAATAAGCGCCCTGTATGAGATCATACACCTCTTGGGCAATGTCCTCAAAAAACACCGCGTCATCAACCATGTGCTGTTTAATACCTGTCAGCTGTTCAATAAATCCAGGAATCGTTTTCCCTGGGTTCACATATTTTGAATACCGTTCGACAATTTGTCCATTTTCAATGACCACCGCAGCAATTTGAATGATTTTATCACCTTTTTTTGGTGAATTCCCGGTGGTTTCAATATCAACGACAACAAACCTTTGATCGGTCATAAAATGGACACCTCAATTCCTCGTTCCACTCATAGTGAAACACACTCTGGGCAATATAGCTGAAACAGAACAGCTTCCTTATGATGAAACTGTTCTGTTTCCATGTGAGCGTGCGTTATAAAATCGTTCTCGCAGGCTCTTGCCCAATCATTTGTTCAATTTGATTTTGTTTATTTAACACGACCACTTTAGGTGTGTGCGATTTCGCTTCTTCCTCTGACAACATCCCATAAGCGATAATAATGACTTCATCTCCTGGCTGAACCAATCTTGCTGCCGCACCATTTAAACAAATGACACCGCTCTTTCTTTCTCCAGGGATGATATATGTTTCAAGTCTAGCACCATTGTGATTATTGACAATTTGCACTTTCTCATTTGCCATCATGCCTGCCGCATCAAGCAAATCTTCGTCGATAGTAATACTACCTACATAGTGTAAGTTTGCTTCAGTCACTGTCGCTTTATGAAGTTTCGAGGTCATAAAAGTTCTATACATGTTTTTCACCGCTTTCAGGAACATGGAAAATCACATTATCAATTAGTCTTGCCCGGGAGAACTTCACAGCAATGGCAATGATCACTTGCCCCGTTAAGTGCTGAAGGGGTTCAAGCTCTGGATAGGAGTAAATGTCAATATAATCGATTTCTCCACTTGTTTGAAGAATCTCCTCTTCCACTAATTGATAAATACGATTTACATCATGTTCACCATTTTCTACAGCTGTCTGTCCTTTTTTTAATGCCCGGTATAAAGCAGGTGCTTCTTGCCTTTCTGTTTCAGACAGATACACGTTCCTTGAACTTTTCGCTAAACCGTCTTCTTCTCGAACAGTAGGAACAGACACAAGGTGAAGATCAAAAAAGAAATCCTTGATCATCGCATCGATAACAGCGACTTGCTGTGCATCCTTTAGACCAAAGTATACATTGGTTGGTGCGACAAGGTGAAACAGCTTTGTCAGCACCGTGACAACGCCGTCGAAGTGTCCTGGGCGTTTCTTCCCGCATAAGACGTCTGTACGCTTTTGAACAGTCATCGTAATCGATGGCTCATCTTTGTACATTTCCTTCACATCAGGTGTAAATAATATATCTACTCCAGTTTCTTCGGCAAGACGCTGGTCTCTTTCCATATCTCTTGGATAGGATTCAAAGTCTTCATTCGGTCCAAATTGCAATGGATTAACAAAGATGCTCATCACCACAATATCATTTTGATCTCTTGCTTCTTTTGCAAGCGTAAGATGTCCTTCATGAAGGAAACCCATTGTAGGGACAAATCCAATGGAATGCTGCTTCTTTTGATGCTGCTTGATCATTTCTTTTAGTTCATGAATATGGGAGACAACCTTCATTCCTTGATCCCCCCATATAAACCATCAAGGACTTCTTCTTTCATATGAAAGGTATGAGCATCCTCTGGGAAAGTGCGTGCTTTTACTTCTTTTGTATATTGTATGAGCGCTTCTTCTAATACAGCATCGATTTGCGCGTATTGTTTCACAAATTTAGGTGTTCTAGACACGCCGTACCCTACCACATCATGGTAAACGAGAACTTGTCCATCTGCTTCAGCCCCTGCCCCAATTCCGATCACAGGAATCTTTAGCATGTCAGTAATCCGTTTTGTCAGTTCACCAGGTACACACTCTAACACAAGAGCGATGGCGCCTGCTTCCTCGCATTTCAGACTATCTTCAATCAATTTCTGTGCACTCTCTTTGTCTTTTCCTTGCACTTTATAGCCGCCAAGGACACCGACTGATTGAGGGGTCAGCCCTAAATGGCTTACAACAGGAATACCGCCTCTTGTAAGTGCTTGGATGGATTCAAATACTCCGTCTCCACCTTCAAGCTTTAAGGCATCAGCACCGCTTTCTTGCATAATGCGTGCTGCATTTTTCATCGTTTCTTCTAATGAATAATGATAAGACATAAATGGCATATCCGTCACAACAAATGTGTCTTTTGCGCCTCTTTTGACTGCTTTTGTGTGATGAATCATATCATCCATCGTCACTTGCACTGTGGAATCAAGTCCAAGGACAACCATCCCAAGTGAGTCACCAACTAAGATCATGTCGACTTCCGCTTTTTCCGCTTGCTTTGCAGCTGGATAGTCGTATGCTGTCAGCATCACAATAGGTTCGTTTTGTTCTTTCATTTTGAAAAAATCTAACTTTGTCTTCATTTGTTCCTCCTCATTCTGGAGAGGAGATGGCTTGTCTGATCTCACACGCTTTTATCTCTCATGTGCAGACGAATCATCCCTCTGTCCAAGTCCCTTAGGATCAAGGCAGAAATTTATCGAATTTTTCTTCCTAACAGGTACAGTTCTTTTTCAGATACTGCCCACACGAAGTATATCAAAAATGTGCCGGGTGTTCCACTTAAGTTGACTTGATCTCAATGTCAGCGGAGTAGATGTTTTGGATTCCGCCCTCCGTTTCGAGTAAGAGAACGCCTTCATCGTTAATCCCAAGCGCCGTTCCAGCATATTGTCCATTGACGGTGCGTGCGATGATACGTTTTCCAATGGTCATCGCATACGATTCCCATAATTGTTTGATCGGAGCAAAACCATATGTCATATATTCATCATACCTTTTTTCAAAGGTGGACATGATGGTTTGAATCAGTGCCGCTCTGTCTACCTTTTGACCAAGCTCCATTCGCAAACTCGTCGCAACATCCTTTAATTCTTCAGGAAAATCATTTGCCGTCTGATTCACGTTAATGCCTGGGCCAATAATGACTGCGTGAACTTGGTCAGCTTCTGCTTTTAATTCAGTCAAAATACCAACGACCTTTTTTCCGTTTAGCAAAATATCGTTTGGCCATTTGATCGATGGACTGAGACCCGTTTGCTGCGCTATGGCTTCAGAGATGGCGACAGATGCTAAAAGCGTCATTTGCGGCGCTTTGTGCAGCGGTATTTCCGGCCGAAGAATCAAACTCATCCAAATGCCTGTCCCATTTGGTGAATGCCACGTTCTTTGAAGGCGGCCTTTTCCGTTTGTCTGATGATCACTGACAACAAGCGAGCCGTGCGGGGCTCCTTTATTGACGAGGTCATGGGCAATGAGCTGAGTTGAGGCGACTTCTTCTTGAAAGTAAATATGCCTGCCAAACAGCTCTGTTTCCAAACCAAACAGAATTTCGTCTTCACTAATTTTGTCCGGTTTACGAAGCAGTCGGTATCCTTTTCTTCTGACCGCTTCGACCTCATATCCCTCTTTTCGCAAATCCTCTATATGCTTCCATACTGCCGTTCGGGAGCAGCCAAGCTCATCACATATTTGCTGGCTTGAGACAAAATCTTGCTCAGATGCTGTAAATAGTTCAATTAATCGTTTTCTAATCGCTGATCGCACGCTATGAGCCACTCCTCTATGGCTTCTTTTCGGTTTTCAAGCTGGTTTTGCAAAACGGCTTTTTTCACAGAAGCAAGCTCTTCTGCAATCCATTTACCAGCTGGCTTTTGCCGAAAGGCCATCAAATCTTTTCCTGACACTGCAAGGTCTTGAAGCTGTTTAATCGGCAGCGCATCATATGAACGTTTCGCCGCCTCCAGCTCATCAAAGAAAATGCGACGCTCATGTTTGAGCTGCGTGATTTTCATACTAGAAAGCAGGACATGTTCACCAGCTTCAAACATTTTTTCCGCATCCCAGTCACAATCAACATATTTGCTAATGGCAACGGCTTCTTTTAAAAGTTTCGTTGATAACTTCCATTCTTTTAAAAAGGACACCGCCTCCGCCTCATCTAGACCAAGTAAATGGATAAAGGCTCCCCACACCTCATCTAACCCATCCAATAAATAATACGGGAAAGCTTGGAACGTTTCATTCAGCTGATCCTTTTTGAGACCGGGCAATTCTTCATACAATTTGGTGGAGATGAGCACCTTGATGGCTTGCTCACAGTAGCGTCCTTTTAAAAGTTTTTCCATTTCGATTTTTTTGCGTTCAACAGATATATTAGCAAGCAGATGTTTATCTTTTTTCATTGCTTCTTCCGTCTCTTTAGAAAGCTCAAACCCGAGCTGGCTTAAAAACCGCACCGCTCTCATCATCCGAAGCGCATCTTCTTGAAAGCGGCATGCAGGATCTCCAACCGTTTGAATTCGTCTCCGCTTAATATCCCGCTTGCCGCCTACATGGTCAATGATGTCACCATGAATATCCATGGCCACTGCATTGATCGTTAAATCTCTTCTTAAAAGATCTTCTTTTAGTGATGAAATAAACGCCACTTCTTTAGGCCGGCGAAAGTCTTCATATTCTGATTCAGTCCGAAACGTAGTGACCTCATAGCTGACTCCGTCAAGTAACACAATAACAGTGCCATGCTCTTTGCCGACATCTACTGTTTTATCAAATAAAGACTCCACCACATCAGGTGTGGCATCTGTCGCAATATCGATATCCCCAATTTCCCTGCCTAAAAGGACATCTCTCACCGCACCGCCGACAAAATAAGCTTGATACCCATGTTCGTGCAGCGTATGTAAAATAGGGATCGCATGTGTGAATGGTTCATTCATCTTCAACATCACCTTCGATCAATTCTAAATAAAGCTCTTCATACTCTCTCACAATTTTGTCAGAAGAGAAATTGGCTTCAACACTAGACTTGGCTGCCATCGATATTTGCTGATGGAGCGCATTGTCTTTCAGAATAGTGATGGCATGTTTTGCTGCTCCATCTACATCACCAAGCGGAACAAGGAATCCTGTCTCTCCATGTGCAATCACCTCTGGAATTCCTCCAACATCTGTTCCTATACAAGGTACTCCGCATGCCATTGCTTCAAGTAGTACAAGACCAAAACTCTCTTTCTCAGAAAGCAGCAGCTTCAAATCACTAATCGAATAGAGCTCCTCCACCTTCTCTTGCTTTCCTAAAAATAACACGCGGTCCGTTAATCCAAGCTTTTTCACAAGCTCGCAAACAACCGATTTTTCAGGTCCGTCCCCAATCAGTAGCAGTTTTGCATTCACCTGTTCAGAAATCTGTTTAAACACATGGATCACGTCATGCACCCGCTTCACTTTACGGAAATTTGATACATGGATGACGACCTTCTCATCCTGCAGAAGACCATAATGCGTCTTCAGCAGTTCGTGATCTTCACGCAAATATACGCGCTCATCGACGAAATTATGGATCGTATCAATTTTTTTATTCGGTTTAATCAGATCGTATGTCTGCGCAGCTAATGAATGTGATACAGCCGTTACGCGGTCAGATGATTCGATCGCAAACCGGATGACTTCCTTTAAAGATGGGTCATAGCCTAAAACCGTAATATCCGTCCCGTGAAGGGTGGTGACGACTTTGACAGACTGTCCAGTCATTTGTTTGGCTAAGAACGCACAGACAGCGTGAGGGACCGCATAATGCGCATGAATAATATCAAGCTTCTCTCGTTTTGCGACTTCTGCGAGTTTACTTGCCAGTGCAAGGTCATAAGGCGGATATTGAAATACAGCATATTGATTGACATCCACCTCATGAAAATAAATATTCGGATACACTTTATTGAGTCTAAACGGAATACTTGAGGTAATGAAATGAACATCGTGCCCTTTTTCAGCTAAACGTTTTCCAAGCTCTGTGGCAATAATGCCCGAACCGCCAACACTCGGATAACAAGTGATTCCGATCTTCAATTTTTTCATAATTACCCCCCAAGTAAGTCATCGTCCATCAAAAGTGGCTTCTTTGTCAAAAACCCTTCTGCAAAAGGTTTATTGACTTCCCTTCCATACATCGACTCTCTCATTTTGACAAAATCGATATAACCATTTACAAGCGGTGTCTCCACTGAACTCTCTGTTTTGACAAATTGGCTTTTATACGCATGTAAGCTATCAATTTTTTGCTTCATCTCGTCTGAAATATCAATCACAAAATCTGGACGATGGTGGCCATTAATCATGTAATAATACATCTGGCTTATTTTATGCGCTGGCTGCTTGTATGAATCTTCAAATTTATGTATACCTGCAGAAAAAGCGGCCTCTTCTACAAGTGAACCCGCATGACCATGATCAGGATGTCGATCTTGGTGGTGCGGGGCAAAAATAAGTCTCGGTTTGTATGTTCGGATGACACCTGCAATTTCTTTCATCGCTTCGTCATTCAGATAAAGTCCTCTATCTGGCAGCGTGAGCTGGATTCGAGTCGTGACTCCTAAAATGGCAGCGGCTGCTCTGGCTTCTTCTTTTCGGCTTTCAACCGTTCCATTTGAAGATAATTCAGCCTGAGTCAAGTCACAAATCCCAACACGTGCCCCTTTTTTTACGTATTTTGCAATCGTTCCACCCATACCGATCTCTACATCATCGCTATGGGCACCGAATGCAAGGATATCAAGTGGTTTCATGCGTTCCTCCGTTTTTTGCTACATCTCGAAAATCAAACGTACCTTTATTTAAATTCCTGACTAAAATTTCGGCAGTCCCCATATTGGTCGCTAATGGAATGGCATACACATCGCAAAGCCGGATGAGTGCAGATACATCCGGTTCATGCGGTTGTGCAGTGAGAGGGTCTCTAAAAAAGAGCACAAGATCCATTGCATTATCAGCAATCATGGCACCAATCTGCTGATCCCCTCCAAGTGGTCCTGATTGGAAACGATGAACGGGAAGCCCAGTCGCTTCTTTCACTCTTAAACCTGTTGTTCCTGTTGCATAAAGTGTATGATCGGCCAAAATATCTCGATATGCAATGGCGAATTGAATCATGTCACTTTTTTTCTTATCGTGAGCGATTAAAGCAATGTTCATCAGGGGTCCACTCCTTATTAGTCGATAATATTTTCTAAGCCATAGACGAGTTGATCAATATGCATCACCTGTTCAACAGAAAGCTTCACACCTGACATAAAGGATGCACGGTTATAAGAATCATGACGGATCGTGAGCGTCTGTCCGTCCATTCCAAACAGCACTTCTTGATGTGCAATCATGCCTGGAAGTCTTACGCTGTGAAGGCGGATGCCATCATAATCTGCTCCTCGTGCACCTTCGATTAGTTCTTTTTCTTCAGGGTGCCCCTGCTTTTTACTTTCTCTTACTTCTGCGATCATTTCAGCTGTTTTTAGTCCTGTACCGCTCGGAGCGTCCAATTTTTTATCATGATGAAGCTCAATGATTTCAACATCAGGAAAATAATTTGCTGCCATTTTGGCAAACTTCATCATTAAAACAGCACCAACAGCAAAGTTAGGCGCAATAATACAGCCTATCCCTTTTTCTTCTGTTAATTGCTGAAGTTCTTTTAGGTCGTCTTCTGAAAAACCTGTTGTGCCTACAACTGGACGTACGCCATGTTCAAGGGCTTTTCTTGTATGTACTTTCCCGATTTCTGGGGTCGTCAAATCAATTAATACATCCGGTGCTGTTTCTGAAAGACACACGTCAATATCCGTATAAATGGGCGCATCAGATGTTGTATGAAGCACATCAGATAGCTTTTTCCCCTCATGTGTGTGATCAAGTGCTGCTACCAGTTCAAAATGGCTTGTTTCTTCTGCCAGCTTGACAGCCTCTATCCCCATTCTTCCTCTTGCTCCAGCGATTACGACTTTGATGGTTTGATTCGTCATCTTCTCTACTTCCCTTCTTTTTTCGTCCAGCGGTCTTTGTCTCTTGTATTGAATTTATGCATCACACGATCATGGGCTTCTTCAAGTGATATATTGAGTGAATTGGCAAGGCATGTTAACACAAACAGCACATCGCCAATTTCTTCTTCCATGCTTTTTTCTGTTTCAGTTGTTTTTTTCGGCTTTTCTCCATAGTAATGGTTAACCTCTCTTGCCAGTTCACCTAATTCTTCTGTCAGACGGGCCATCATGGCAAGCGGGCTGAAATAGCCTTCTTTAAATTGTCCTATGTAATCATCTACTTCTTGCTGCACGTGACGCAGCGTTTTTTCATTCGTCATGAAGCTCATCCTCCTATCCATCTCTTACATGTTAGCGAAATCATAAATATTTGACAAATGTTTAAAACTCAGTTTGCTTGTTTCTCTTCCATACCATATAATATTATCGCTGTCTAAGCAAAAAAAGGAGTGATCTTTTGCTAAAAGAAATTCGTCTTAAAAATATCGTATTTATTTTAATAGGATCTGCGATTTTTTCTTTCGGCCTTGTTCATTTTAATATGCAGAACAACTTGGCGGAAGGCGGATTTACAGGTATCACACTGCTTTTATATTTTCTATTTCACATTGACCCATCTATTTCAAACCTTGTGTTAAACATTCCGATCTTTTTTATCGGCTGGAAAATGCTTGGCAGAACCATGTTTACATATACAATTGTCGGAACCGTCAGTCTTTCTGTCTTTCTAGCCATCTTCCAGCGCTTTCAAATACATATGCCTCTTCAGCACGATTTAGCCTTAGCCGCACTCTTTGCAGGTGTGTTTATCGGAACAGGCCTCGGAATCATCTTTAAATTCGGCGGGACAACAGGCGGCGTGGACATTATTGCAAGACTGATCAACAAACATTATCAAGTCGCAATGGGAAGAACGATGTTTATCTTCGACGCATGCGTCATTACCATCTCTCTCACCTATTTAAATTACAAAGAAGCCATGTATACACTTGTTGCTGTATTTGTTGCTGCAAAAGTCATCGACTTCATGCAAGAAGGCGCTTACGCTGCCAAAGGAGCGATGATTATTTCTGAAAAGGATGACATCATTCAAAAGAAAATCACAGAGGAAATGGAGCGCGGAGTGACCATTTTAAAGGGTGTCGGCTCCTATACGAAACAGGAACGCAACGTGCTTTACTGCGTCGTTCCAAAAAATGAGCTTGTCCACCTCAAGAGCGTCGTAACTTCCGTCGATCCTCATGCCTTTGTATCAGTGAGTGACGTGCATGACGTACTTGGTGAAGGCTTCACATTAGATGAACATAAAAAGCCGCTCAATCCCCACTAAAAAAAGAAGCCCGATAACGGTGCTTCTTTTTTTATGATTTTGGATAATCGGCTTGTCGCTTTTGCTTTTTTTCTTTTTCAGCACGGTATTTCCTAAACCCAACATACGTTAGAGTGAGTAAAATCATACTTCCTGTTGTTAAGATGACCCATAAAAGCGATGGATCCGCTTCATCTTGATCAACGTTCGCAAACACACTTGATAAATCTTCTTCAAGTTTCGTGAGACGCTCAAGCTTTGTCCCACTCGATGCTTTTAAAAATTCACCTTGTTCAATTACTTCCATGTGCTGCTTAATCGTCTGCAGCTTTTCAGGCGAGATATCAATGGTTAAACTCGGATAAATCATATCATACAATGAAACCAGCTCATTCCAAGTTTCATAGAACGTCGTCGATTCTGGATCTTTTACTTCTTTCTTTAATGTCGGAAAAGACCCCATAATCGGCTTCTCGAGAGATCCCCAAAGAGGTTCTGAATTTGATTGTATCGCATCGAGAAGCATTCTAAACTGAGAGGCATACCGAAGTTTTTCGCGCTCATTTAAGTCTTCCTGCGGGAGTCCTTTAATGATATCTTGATAGCCAAGTGTAATTTGCCGAACCTGCGTATTCGTCAGAGTTCCACGCCAATTCTCAGCTTTAAATGTCTTTTCAGCATACAATGCGACTTGTAATGCCTCATCATATTTAGCTTGTCTCGTTAATTGAAAGATTGAATCTGATAGTTCCGTTAATTCTTGCAGCGCTTTAGCAGCTGTTGTTTCCTCACCTTTTGCAGCAGCTGGATGCAAGACGAGAAATAATAATAGAATCATCGCGATTGACTTTCGTTTCATGCAAGTCCCTCCTAGCCTTTCTCCATACAGCGTATGAAGAAAAGGACAAGGTTAGACCAACATTGTTAAGGGAGTTTAAGCTTGACCGATTTTTTCGAGAGGACAAGATAATACGAAACAAGAAGAACGGCAATACTTAACCAAAACGTCACGTAGCCGATCTCATTTGAATAGGCAGAAAGCATAGAATAACGCGGCATCATTCCAAACACATAATCAATCACATCATTATGTAAAATCCATATGCCTGCTACAACCAAATGACGCATGTGAAAACGATAATACGGCGCAAATAACACAGCCTGTACCGCCATCGCAAAGTGCGAACCAATTAGCATATATCCTTCCCACGGAAAATCATCAACAGAAACGAGCACGAAAAGATTCATCCCTACAGCCCATAATCCATATTTGATCAAGGTGACAAGGGCCAGTGCTTCAAAATAAGGAGCATGGCGTTTCATTAGAAAGGCTAGTAATACAAATAAAAAGAAAAAGCTTGCCGTCGGACTGTCCGGTACAAAAGGTAAAAAGACAGCCGGCGTCTCAACGAGCTGCGGAATATACCAGTAGTAGCCGTACGCAGTGCCAAGAAAGTTGACAATGAGCACGAGCACAAGCATGTAGCGTGTGGCTAGCAGATATTGAATCCATCTCATATTTCTCTTCACTCACGATCTGTTAAAATCAGAAAAAAGCTGACAGCGCCAGCTTTTTTCTCCTTTTGAGTATATCCTTGTACTTGCATTTAAACAACTGAATTATTTAGATTTGACCTCAGATAAATATTTCGAGAGCTTTTCAAGTTCTTCATCGCTGCCTTTAAAAATGCCCTTAGGCATGTTGCCTTTTCCTTCTACAGCGATTTTCGCAATTTCCTCTGGTGCTAAGCCATTGTCAACAAGTGACGGTCCAGCTGCCCCGCCTTGCATATTATCTCCGTGACAGGAGATACATGTCTGCTCTTGATAGATTTTATACTCTTCAGCTGAGGTATCAATCTCTGCTTCTTTCTTGATTTCACCTTGCTTCGCAGCTGCTTCCCAGTCATGAGTAGCAACAGACTCCCATGTTAAATAGGTTGCTGCACCAACTGCAAGAATCATCATTCCAACTGCAATTGGTCTTCGATATGGCCTACGTTCAGGACCAGAATCAAGAAATGGCGCGAGTAAAAGAGCACCAAACGCAATTCCAGGCATAATCATTGCGCCAACTACCGTATAGCTCCCTGCAGCAAACTCATATTTTAACAACTGGTATAAAAATAGGAAATACCAGTCTGGCAGCGGAATATAGCCCGTATCTGTCGGATCAGCCATCCGCTCAAGCGGAGGTGCATGAACAACAGTTAGGACAAGAAATCCAATTAAAAAAACAGCACCTACAAGCCATTCCTTTAAAAGAAAGTTCGGCCAAAAGGCTTCGGTTTTTCCCGGATATTCGGAATAGTCTTTAGGTATGTTAGGTTTTCTTTCTGCCGGTATTCTGGAATCTCCGACAAACTTCATCCCTTTTCCCCTATGCAAAGTCATCCCCTCCTCATTGAACATTCATCAAACGCAAAATTTTACAGCGGTCCAGAAATTCCTTGCTTACGAATCATAATAAAGTGGGCAGCCATCAGCCCAAATAATGCCGCTGGCAAGAAAAAGACATGGATAGCGAAAAATCTCGTCAGCGTTTGTGCACCTACAATGTCAGGATGACCTGCAAGCAGCGTTTTAATCTCTTTCCCAATGAAAGGTGTCGCCTCTGCAATTTGAAGACCAACCTTCGTCGCAAATAGCGCCTTCATATCCCACGGTAAAAGATATCCTGTAAAACCAAGTCCAAGCATCACAAAGAAAATGAGCACACCGACAATCCAGTTTAGCTCTCTAGGCTTTTTATACGCCCCTTGGAAAAAGACCCTCAGCGTATGTAAAAACATCATAACAATGACTAGACTCGCACCCCAGTGGTGCATCCCTCTTACAATCTGTCCGAATGCCACTTCAT
This sequence comes from Bacillus sp. 005/A4HT-01/001, assembly GCF_004634445.1. Classification (NCBI taxonomy): domain Bacteria; kingdom Bacillati; phylum Bacillota; class Bacilli; order Caryophanales; family Bacillaceae; genus Bacillus; species Bacillus sp. 005/A4HT-01/001. The sequence goes on along the minus strand of NZ_SEIZ01000002.1, from coordinate 735,359 downwards.
TTTGCAAATAATAGACAGATTCCCATGCGTTTTTAATATCCGGTACATAATACATCGTTAAAAACATGCCCGAAAGGACTTGAATGACCGTCACAAAAAACGTTAAACCGCCAAAACAATACACAAAAGCAGAGAAATGATGTGCTGGATTGACGTGCTCAGGCACTTCATGATCCGCAATGTCTCTCCATATCGGTGTGATGTCCAGCCGCTCATCTACCCAATCGTAAATCTTGTTAAGCATCGTTACCCTTCCCCTTTCGGCACAGCTTTTCCAAGATAGAGGTATCCGTCCTTCACTTGCTGCTTATAATGATCAAGCGGTGCAAGCGGTGGAGTTCCGGGTACGTTTGTACCATCCTTGTCGTACAGCCCATAATGGCATGGGCAGAAAAATTTGTTTGGATTTTTCGGATCACTGTTCCAGTTCACTGTACATCCCAAATGTTTACAGATTGGCGATAAAGCGACAATTTCATCCCCTTCTTTGTACACCCATGCAGACCTAGATTCCTTTGACTCATACCATGCATCTACTTGATCAATTTTAAAGTCAAAGCGCTTCGGTTCTTTTGTCAGTTCATCTACACTGACAACTTGAACCATATCCTGATCCTCTGTTCCTTTTAGCACAGGGTCAAGCGCAAAGCGAACCATAGGCATGAGCATTCCAGCGGCCATAAATCCCCCCACGCCGGTCAACGTGTAATTCAAAAATTGACGCCTGGACACTCCATGTCTCTTCTCGCTCATTTTTTTCTCCCCCCCTCAGGTCGACAGCTACTTTATAACTGAATTAGAAAAAATTTCATAAAACTAGGACACCCTCATAATATATCAATCTATTCACAAGGTCAACAGCCTAAAAAGCTATGTACAATGCAAATGTAAGGGTTTTTATGAAGGGTTCCATTTTTGTAACAAAAAGTTCAAAATTTGTTCTACACTGTCTTGAATAACTTTTTGCTTTAAATTGACCTTTAAATGCTCAAGCGGAACAGACTGCAATATAAATGCCGATTCGCTCACTTCTAGCTGTTCTTTCCATTTGTTATCAGATGTGATAAACACAACATGCTGAAAATGTTCTTGCAATGATTGTTTTACTGCAAGTATGTCTTCTTGCTTACGACTATTTACTTCTAAATATGTATGTGGAGGAAAAAGAAACACTCTGCCTTTCAGTTGCCTTTCAAGATCCTCTGCCACAAGCATTGTAAACTCACCTAAAGACACGGTTTGTTTGATATGGCTTGCATCTATCCCAACTAATGGAATGATAGCGGTATCAATGTAATCTTTAGATTGTAAAAAGAGATCCGCGTCCTCCGCCTGAAATTTCATCTAGTTCCCCTCTTTCATCACATAAGCCCTGCCTGTATAGGGCAAGGCTTATTGGCTTGGTTTATGATAATAGGCTTAATTCTTTTGCTAACTTATTAAATGTTTCTTGATCATGACGGTCAAGCGCTTCATCGATTTCTTTCATCAGCCGTTCTTTTTGGAAAGTAGCGATAGAATGCTCTAGCACTTTCTCAGCAAGATCTTTATCTTTTTCATTTTCATAAAGATCTTTAGGAATATGAGGATTTGTTTCAAGTACAGCGGCATATTCCGGCGAACGATATGCAGATCGGAAATTCAATTGAATAAACAAATCTTGCTGTTTATTCAAACGAATATCATGAAATGATTTTTCTGCATCTGTCGTCATGATATTTTCTTTATAAAATCTAAAGGGAACTTCATCCACACAGTGTGTTGACATAATAATTCCCCTTGGGCAAAATTCTGCTTGCTCTACAAAATGAACCTTTTCCATCAAAGAGTCGTGACTCATTAAATAATTTAATATCCAAACACACTCTCTTCGCTTTAACTGATAATGGTTTAAGAACCACCGGATAAATTCCTTCTTTTCATTGACAGAAACAGGGGTCTGCATGTTATTCCCTCCTCTATCGTAAATTAAATTGCTATACATGAATTATTCAACAAACCAGTTCTTCATTCCTGCAAACTATAAGGAAATTTCGTCTTCAATTCTTAAAATCGTTTCTTCAATTTCTTCATTCGTGCCATCTTTCTGAAGAACTTTTCGTAATAACGGCAAGGCTTCTTTTTGTCTGCCTTCTTCTAAAAGGAACGAAGCATATTCATATAAAAAGTCACGTTCCTCATCAAAATCAGGCAGAGCAAGTTTGAAATACTCAGCGGCTTCATCGTATTCTTCTCGTCCGACAGAAGCAGAAGCAGCATACCAATTCCATTTTGGATCTTCTTCCCCAAAGCTTTTAACCTCTTTAATCACATCCAGAATTTCATCAAACAGCTCTTCATTTAAATAGATCGCAAGCAGCGTTTGAACCGCTTCAATATATCCTGGATCAAGAGCAAGTGCTTCTTGAAGCAATTTTTTCGCATCTTCCGAATGGCCATTTTTCAAATCAATCTTTGCCCCATATAAATATAACTCTTTGTTATACTCATCCACTTTAATTCCTTCTTTTACTATCTCTAAAGCTTCATGATATAGTCCTTCTTCCTCATAGCTTTTGGCTAAAGGCATATAAAGTGACGAATACGAAGGATCAATATCTTTTAGTTCAGAAAGCTGCTGAATAGCCGTTTTCGTTCTGCCAGCCCTCATCGCTGTAAATCCGTAGCCAAAAAGTGTATTTGGATCCACTTGATCCTTTACAGCCTTTTCATACCATTCAAGGGCATCTTCAAATTCTCCAGCTGTGCTTAATGATTCAGCGAGCCGCTGATATACATTGACACCGCCAATTTCATTTTGTTGATCGGCCACTTTGTAGAAATAGTCGGCTGCTTTCTTTGAAAGACCTTGAGAAAAATACAATTCCCCTAAAGCAAAATCAATGACGGCTTCATGAGGTAGTAACTCTTTCGCTTTTAAAAGCTTTTGTTCACTTACTTCAAATAGTCCTTGCATTTGATACAAATCTGCCATTAACAATAAACTCTCTGGATACGCATCGTCATCTTCAGGAATCGTTTCAAGAACTGCTATTGCCTTCTCTTCTTCATCAGAGTCTATTAACAGCTCTGCATAAAAACAGGTTAATCCTGTTTCTTCTGGATATAAATCATGTAAATCACTAATGAGATTCCGTGCTTTATCAATATCTCCCCAGTCATAATATAACTGAGCTGCCTGCGCTTTTTCTTCATCATGAAGATGCTTCTCTGCTTGAGCAAGTGTTTTGAGTCCCTTTTCAGTCTCACCCGCCTCAACTAATTTTATGGCTTCTTGTAATGAACTATTCAAATCAAACCGTTCCTTTCTGTTTCCAAAAACCTAGACTGTTGTTACTTCATATCATAATCGACAGCTGCATATCCAGCAAATATGTTGCTCTTTTAACATGAGGCCATTTTTGTGTTTTGAAGACTCTTTTTCAATCATTACTTTACTAAACTGACGATTTGTAAACCGAATACGCTAAAAAATTGTTTTTGAATCAGCAAAATGCTCTTTTTCAAGGTTTCACCTTGAGACAAGCTATGCTATAGTTCTTTCAAATATGCAAAAGGAAAGAAAAAGCCTGAGGAAATCCTCAGACTGTTTGCGTTAAGTATTCAATGTGTTCAAAGAAATTTGGGTAAGATACACGTACTGCATCTGTATCTTCAATCTCGATTGCTTGCTCTGTTATACATGCCGCAATTCCTAACATCATACCAATTCGATGATCTCCGTAGCTTGAGACGACTGCGCCGCCTTTAAGGCTCGTTTTACCATGAATCTTCATTCCATCATCTGTTGCTTCAATATGAGCACCTAGTTTTTTAAGTTCTGAAACGACTGTATCAATACGATTGGTTTCTTTCACTTTTAATTCAGCGGCATCTTTAATGATCGTTGTTCCTTCTGCTTGAGTAGCTAGGAGCGCAATAATAGGAATTTCGTCGATGAGTCTAGAGATCATATCACCTGAAATGTCGATCCCTTTTAATGAAGAGGTAGAGATCGTTAAATCACCGTACGGTTCTCCGCCTTTAGCATCCACTTCTTGAATGTCGAGGTCTGCACCCATTTGTTTCAGCACATCTATAATACCAGTTCTCGTTTTGTTCAAACCGACATTTCTCAATACAATCCGGCTGTTTGGAACGATAGATCCAGCCACTAAGAAAAATGCAGCTGAAGAAATATCTCCAGGGACAAATACATCTGTTGCTTTTAACGTTTGTCCACCTTCAATTGCAACACTTTGTGCATCTTCATGTAGCGAGACACCAAACATTGATAACATTCTTTCGGTATGGTCTCTTGATTTATGCGGTTCAGTTAACGTCGTTGTTCCTTCTGCCTGCAGTCCAGCTAAAAGGACAGCCGATTTAATCTGGGCACTGGCAACTGGAGACTCATAAGAGATAGCTTTTAAATTACCCCCACGTATAGAAAGTGGTGTATACTCGCCATTTGCTCTGCCATCTATCTTGGCTCCCAATTGTCTTAGCGGACCTGTTACCCGTTTCATCGGTCTTTTGGCAATACTTTCGTCTCCGATCAGCGTACTGTGGAACTCACAGCCAGCCAAGATTCCCATCATTAAACGAATAGTCGTGCCAGAGTTACCAACATCGAGAATATCGCTTGGCTCTTTAAGTCCTTTTAGTCCCTTACCATGAATGACAACATCTGTACCTTTTTGTTCGATGTCGACACCCATCTTTCTAAAACAATCAATCGTGCTTAAACAATCAGCGCCAGGTAGAAAGTTTTTTACTACTGTAGTCCCGTCAGCAATAGCGCCAAACATCACAGATCTATGAGAAATGGATTTATCTCCTGGAATATGAATTTCTCCATTCATAGGAGCACTTTTATGAATTTTCATGTTCCTCACCTCAATCAGCATAAAATGTATCGTAATTTGCTCTATTTTTTATACAGAGTTCTGCCCGCTTTCGATCGTCATCTGTTTGAAAACTGATGCGTAAAATCCCGTTAATGTCTTCTCGCGTTTCAATAATACGGATATTTGTAATACTAATGTTTTCATTTGCTAGATATCCTGTAATTTCCGAAATAACACCAGGATGATCCGGCACATCGACATAAAGATCATAAAAAGCAGGGATAGCTCCTTTTTTCCTCAGAGGCAGGCCGTCGCGATATTCCTTGGCCTCTTGGAAATAAGAGAATAACCCCTCAGCATCTTCTTGTTGCACAAAGGATTCAATGCGGTCAATCTCTTTTTTCCATTCATGAAATCGGTCTAAAATCTTGTTTTTATTATGCAAAAGGATATCGCGCCACATTGCAGGATTACTTGATGCAATACGGGTAATATCTCGAAAGCCTCCTGCAGCAAACCGTTTTACAAGAGGAAATTCTTCTTCAAAATGATGCGCTTGATGCACAAGACTGGCAGCGACGATGTGTGGAAAGTGACTAATCACACTTGTCACAGCATCATGTTCTTCGGGTGTCATTTCAATGAAATGAGCATTGGTTCCCTTCAGCAGATCCTTCAAACGGTCAACAGCCTGACGACTTGTTACTTTTGCTGGCGTTAAAATGTAGAATGCATTTTCAAATAAAAAGTCTTTCGCTGCAATGACACCTGATTTATGAGACCCTGCCATTGGATGCCCACCAATAAATTGGTAATGATCAGGCAACGTTTTTTCAGCAAAATGAACGACCTTTTGCTTTGTGCTCCCTACATCCGTAATCGTGAGCTCTCTTTCAATTCCAGATGCTGCAATATCACTTAACATTTTGACGGTTTGTTGTACTGGCGTTGCCAAAATAATCGTTGCTGCTTCATTCAAGCCTTCTATAAAGGACTCGGCAGTCGCGTCGATGATCCCTAATTTTGTTGCAGCAATCATTTGTTCTTTAGAGACATCATAGCCTACAATTTTTTTATGTGGAAATTCTTTTTTAATCGACAGTGCAATAGAACCACCAATTAAACCAAGTCCAGCGATTAATATGGTTTCGTTTGCTTCATTCATGTTCATCACCTGATTTTTCGCGAAAATTAAACAAGCTGTTTCAATAGCTTATATGTATATTGGATGAGTTACAACGAAAGCCATATCCCATAAACAGGATATGACTTCATTGTTATGCTACGCACGGATGCCTTGTAATAAATCGGCAAGTGTAGTTAAGATTTCTTCATTTTGCTCCTTTGTTCCAACAGTAATACGTAAAGAAGTTGGGAATCCGAGAGCTTTACCAGATCGAACGATATAGCCCTTTTTCAAAAGTGCATTGAACAGCTCATCTGCATCTCTTTTAAAGTCAATCAGCACAAAGTTTGTTTGAGATGGATAGATAAATAGTCCAAAACGTTCCGCAAATTCTTGATATTGCTTGAGACCTGCTTCATTTTTTTGTCTGCACGATTGAATGAAGTCTTGATCTTTAATGGCTGCACGTGCAGCTGCCTGAGCGATACGACTTGTATTAAATGGCTCTCTCGCAGGTTCAATGGCGGTAATCAACTCCTCTGAGGCAACCCCATAACCTACTCGAAGTGCCGCAAGTCCATATGCTTTAGAGAACGTGCGCAATACAATGACATTTTGATAGGCTTTTAATAGAGATAAACTGTTCGGAAAGTCTTCTGCGCGGACATATTCAAAATATGCTTCATCTAGAACGACAAGCACATGAGCAGGCACTTGATCTAAGAACGATACGAGCTCAGATTCTGACAAATGATTTCCTGTCGGATTGTTCGGGTTACACACCCAAACGACTTTTGTGTTGTCATCCATCGCATCCAGCATTCCCTTTAGATCATGAGCTCCACCATTTAGAAGTGGTACTTCTCTAATCTCTGCATGCTCAATCACTGCATTGTGACGGTATTGCGGGAATGACGGAGATGGGATCACCGTATTTGTATGTTGATCAAGGAATGCCCTAGCAATAATTTGCACAAGTTCATCTGAGCCATTCCCGAATATTAATTGTTTTTCATTTACTTGAAGAAACTCAGCCAGTTCCGTTCTTAAACTTGCGCTGTATCCGTCTGGATAAATCGCTAAATGTTCAAGTTCAGCTTGTATAGCCTCTCTTGCATGTGTGGAACATCCAAAAGGGTTTTCATTTGAAGCCAATTTCACAATTTTGTCTAATTGATATTCTTTTTTGACCTCTTCAATTGGTTTCCCAGGTTGATACGGTTTTAGCTGTTTTAATTGATCTTTGATTTGCAAAATGTTTCACCTCATTTGAATGAATAGAGGGGACTAAATGTTTTTGCATATGTTTCAAATTCTCTTAAAGCCTCTTGGCGTGTATCACTTGCTACTAATTGTTCTTGAAGCTCTTCAATTTTTTTGACAAGCGCACTGCCGACAACGACACCATCACTCATTTTATTCATTGAGTCTACTTGTTCTCTTGTTGAAATACCAAAACCTACAGCAACTGGTATTTGACTCAACTGTTTCACTTGTTGAATAAAATCTGTAATCGATGCGTCGAAAGATTGTCTGACACCTGTGACGCCGAGAGATGAAACACAATACACAAAACCTTCTGCCTGCTCTACAATTTTTTCTAATCGTTCCTTGCTTGTTGGTGCAACGAGTGATATATATGAAATGTCGTGTGCTTGACAGTTCTTCTGTAGCTCGCTGCTCTCTTCAAAAGGCAAGTCGGGTGTTAAGAGTCCCGAAATATGATTTTTGCGCAGTAAAGCGAAAAAGTATTCTGTGTCTAATTGTAACACAGGATTATAATACGTAAATAGAATTACAGGAATTTTTACGCCGTTTTTTTTCATCTTTCCTGCTAATTCTATCGCTTTTACGATATTCATACCATGATGAAGTGCTCTTTTAGAAGCTCTTTGAATGACGGGGCCGTCCGCTAACGGATCGGAATACGGAACACCTAGTTCAATCGCATGTGCCCCTGCTGCTTGAAGCGCGAGGGCTAAATCAATGGTGATCTCTTCTGATGGATCACCCGCTGTAATAAATGGAATAAATAATTTCTGACCTTGCTCTAATTGAAATGTGATCATTTTGTTTCACCCTCACTTTCAAGCACATTCATTAATGTATGCACGTCCTTATCTCCTCTGCCTGACAAACAGACAAGAACAATGTCGTCTTCACTCATGTTCTGGCTCATCTCAAACGCTTTTGCTAAAGCATGTGCAGATTCGATCGCTGGCAGAATTCCTTCTTTTTCTGTGAGCAGCTTTAACGCATCTAGTGCTTCTTGATCTGTCGCACTCACATATTGAACCCGGCCGCTCGCATGCAAATACGCATGCTCTGGTCCGATCCCCGGATAGTCTAATCCAGCTGAAATCGAATAAGGCTCAATAATTTGACCAAATTCGTCTTGGATCAAGTATGTCAAAGATCCATGTATGACACCTTTTGTCCCTTTCGTGATGGTTGCTGCATGAAGCGGAGTGTCGATTCCTTTCCCAGCAGCTTCTACACCAATGATATCGACCTCTTCATCTAAGAACGCCCGGTACATTCCTATCGCATTGCTTCCGCCGCCAACACAGGCAACGACTTTATGAGGAAGCTGCCCTTCCTTTTCAAGTATCTGTGCTTTTGCCTCATCTCCGATCATCCGCTGAAATTCACTGACGATTTGAGGATACGGATGAGGTCCAACGACTGAGCCAATCATATAAAAGTGGTCACTGCAATGCTGGACCCAATAGCGGATGGCTTCATTGGTTGCATCCTTTAATGTTCCGTTCCCGCTAGTAACAGGTATGACTTCAGCGCCGAGTAGTTTCATTCGGAACACATTGAGTGATTGTCTTTCCACATCTTCTTTTCCCATAAATACAGTGCAGGATAAACCGAATTTTGCCGCCACTGTTGCAGCAGCTACACCGTGCTGACCTGCTCCTGTTTCGGCGATAATATTTGATTTCCCCATTTTTTTCGCTAGCAGTGCCTGCCCAAGCGCATTGTTAATTTTATGAGCGCCTGTATGGTTTAAATCTTCTCTTTTTAAATAGATTTTAGCACCGCCGAGATATGCCGATAATTGATCAGCATATGTGAGTGCGGTTGGTCTGCCTGAATAGTTTTTCAAAAGCGATATATATTCCTTTTGAAAAGCAGGGTCTTCTTTTAATTCACGAAAAGCTTGTTCGATCTCTTCTAGTGGCTGCATGAGCGTTTCAGGAACGAATTTCCCTCCAAATTCTCCATATCTGCCAATCTCATTTGGATATGCGTACATGGTTCAACATCCTTTCTTCGAGCGCTTTCATCTTTGTACTGCTTTTCTTCCCGTTTTCTTCTATACCGCTTGAAAGGTCTATGACGTCTGGACCAAAAGCAAGCAGATCTATTATGGTGTCTGGCGTGATCCCGCCAGCAATGGCGCAAGTTTTTCCCAGTTGTTTTGCATGCTGAACATATGAAGGCACCGCCTCCCATGCAAAAGCTGTTCCAGAACCGCCTCTCATTCCTTTTACTTTCGCATCAATGAGAAAACCGTCGACACTTGGAGCAAATGCCGTCATATGTTCAAGTGTGTCGTTTACATCGGGTTCGTGATGGAACACTTTCCAAACGAGAGCCTTCGTTTGTTGTTTGATGTCGCTTGCATCTTCTGGCGTCTCATCACCATGAAGCTGCACAATATCTAAGGGGAGGTTGTTTGTGATCTCGCACACTTTTGGTGTTTTTTCATTCACAAATACGCCCACTATCTCTTTTTTGCATTTTACTTGTGACAGCCAGTGTTTCACTTGATCTGGATGAACTCGTCTTTTACTCGGGGCAAAAATAAAACCGATGGCATCCGCTTGTGATTGCGAGATGCATGCGACATCCTCTTGTGAGACAGCCCCGCAATATTTTAAATAAGGTTTCATCCTATTCATTCTCCGAACAATGCCTGAACGGCTTTCTCCTGTGATTGTTCCCTCATTAAAGATTCACCAACAAGAACGGCGTTTGCTCCATGCTGTTTCACAAAGGTCAGATCATCAAATGTCTTTATGCCGCTTTCACTTACTAGTAATACGTCTTTTGGAACAAGTGGCGCGATCTCTTTTGTTTGTTCAACTGTTGTTGTAAACGTATTGAGATTCCGGTTGTTCACACCGATGATCTCAGGAGTGAATAGGTGTAAGATCTTTTCTAGTGTATGTGCTGCATGTACTTCAACGAGGACATCCAGTCCTTTTTCTTTCGCTTCTGTATAGAGCTCATACAGCTTTTGCGGCTCAAGCACCTCTCCAATTAATAAAATGGCATCTGCCCCTATCCGTTTCGATTCCTCTACTTGTATAGAGTCAATAATGAAATCTTTTCTTAAAATAGGACGTGTGATGTGTTCTTTAATAAGAGACAAATATTCGTTTTTCCCTTGGAAAAACGGTTCATCCGTTAAGACAGATAAACAATCTGCATTCGATGCCTCGTATGCTGTTGCTGTCTGTAAAGGATCAAAATGAGGTTGAATGATTCCTTTGGAAGGAGACGCTTTTTTCACCTCAGCAATCAGTCCAATCGAGCGGTGAGGATTCATAAGGGATTCTTTAAATGATCGTCTTTCATAATGTCCATCCTCAGGTAATTGCAAGGTTTTCACATGTTCTTTTTTACGGGCGATAATTTGATTAAGCATAGATCTCTTCCTCTTTCGTTTTTTGTTTTAGACGGGCTAATTGTTCTTTAGCTGATCCGTTTTTGATCGTTTCTAATGCTTTCATTGTGCCTGCCATCAGACTCTCTGCTTTTCCTGCCACATATAATGCAGCCCCAGCATTAAGCGCTGTAATATGAAGCGGCGCTCCATCCGCTTGATAATTCAATATATTCTGAATCAATTTGGCACTTTCTTCTGGTGATTGGACCTGAATGTCTGATAAATGCCCTTTTTCAAGTCCGAAGTCTTCTGGGTTTAACGTATATTCTGTCATGACACCTTTTTTGAGTTCAATGATGTATGAATTTGCTGTAATGGTTAATTCATCCAGCCCATCATCTCCGCAAACAAACAGGACATGTTCTGGCTCTAAAGGAGCAAGAGCTTTCGCCATGAGCTTTGCCTTTTCCTTTGCATACACACCAATGATTTGCTTTTTGGCCTGCATCGGATGGCAAAGCGGTCCTAATAAGTTAAATACCGTCCGAAATCCGAGCTGCTTGCGTACGGCGGCTACTTGTTTCATAGAAGAATGATAGAGCGGTGCAAATAAAAAGCCCATGTTTTTCTGCTGTATTTGCCGTCTTGTTTCTTCAGGTGTGGATTGAATTTGAATACCAAGACATTCTAGCACGTCAGCACTCCCGCTTTTAGAGGAGACGGAACGATTTCCGTGCTTGGCGATTTTCGCCCCAGCAGCCGAAGCAACGATGGCAGCGGCTGTTGATATATTAAATGTTGATAAACCGTCGCCTCCTGTCCCGCACGTATCAACGACATCAAGTGACCTTTCCACTGGTGCTGCATGCTGCCTCATGGCTTTCACGAAGCCTGTCATTTCTTCGGCGGTTTCTCCTCGATGCGCTAAAATAGATAGACTAGCAGCGACTTCAGCATCTGTTAACGAGCCGCTCATCATATCATGCATCAGGCCATTCGCTTCTTCTTCTGATAGTTTTCCTCCATTAACAAGAGCTGATAGTCGTTGATTCATTTGGCACACTCTCCTTTTCTGAGAAAATATGTTCAGCAAGCTGAATGGCTTTTAGAAGTGCTCCTGCCTTATTACATGTCTCTTCCCATTCGTTTTCTGGAACGGAATCAGCGACAATGCCGGCACCTGCTTGTATTGAAGCAGTCTGATGTTTGACGCTCATTGTGCGAATGGTAATACAGGAATCGATATTGCCGTCGAAACCAATATAGGCAATACAGCCGCCATACGTCTCTCTTGGCTCAGGCTCCATTTCGTTTAATAATTGCATCGCCCTAATTTTTGGGGCGCCTGTCAATGTGCCTGCTGGAAAAGCGGACATAAGTGCATCTACTGGATGTGTATCCTGCTTCAGCTTCCCTGTCACAATAGAAATAATGTGCATGACGTGCGAAAAGTTCACGACTTTTGTAAAAGTTGGGACAGACACACTGCCATACTCTGCCACACGCCCCACATCATTTCGAGCCAGATCCACTAGCATGTAATGTTCTGCTTTTTCTTTTTCATCATCGAGCAACTCTCTTGCTAGTGCATCATCTTCTTCTTTTGTCATTCCTCGTTTTCTTGTACCAGCAATTGGATGGATTTCTAAGTGACCGTTTTTCGCATGGATTAATCGTTCTGGCGAGCTTCCCACTAAGTCTCGATCTTTTAATTTCATAAAATACATATACGGTGATGGATTGACGATCCGAAGCACACGATATAATTCAAATGAGCTCACTGTCACTGGAATGTCAAAACGCTGAGAAAGTACACCCTGGAAGATATCACCCGCTCGAATATACTCCTTGATTTTTTCGACATCCTTTAAAAATTTTGCTTTTTCATAGGTAGACGTCACCTGTTCAAACGAAGGGGGTTCATTCATATTCCCTGAGATAATCAGTTCTTTCATATCAATTTTTGTATGAAGCTGCTGTACCATCAGTTCAAGCTGCTTTTGATTTTCTCGATAAACCAGAATTTTTTCTTCGTCTGTTTCATGACCGTTCAGCTGCGTGTACTGAATAAAATGAACTTGGTTTGTTTCATGATCAAATGCGATCATTGTTTGGCAAACAAATAATGTGCAATTATCTGTTGTTGATGCATTCGGATGCGGCTTGACAGACGGCTCAATGTTGGGAATGAGGTCGTAACTTAAGTACCCTACGGCTCCGCCAGTAAATGGGATATCAATTTCAGGTGTCTTGATTTGATATTGCTCTTTCATCCAGTCAAGCAACTCTTTCAGCTCCGCTTTTTGCATCACTGACTTTCCTGCAGCGTCACGAGCAATATAATGGTCTTGCTCGTCATGTAATGTTAAAAAAGGATGTAATCCGATAAAGGAATATCTCGACCAGCTAGAAGATTCGTCTTTGCTTTCTAGCAAATACACAATATCCTGTTTCAGTTTCTCAACAATTTGAATGGGTGAGAGCGTATCAACTGTAATGGTTTCAACAATCGGGATGGTTTTGTAAAACTGGCTGTCTCTTAAAAATTGGGTAAGGTTTGATTGGGATTTCATAAGCACACTCCTTAAATGGAATTAAGGAGAATGAGGGGACATCTTGAGGATTTGTTTGAGTATACGAAATAAGCCTAAAAGAGGCTTCGCTCTTTTAGGCAGTATGATTAAATAGAAGTATCGTATCTCTGCTCAACTCTACTCATCTCAACTACCCTAGTCTCATTCTCATCTTCTCTAAGCTTGCAATGCCGTTCACACCTGTGTGTAAACTTCGGCTGTTCATATCGTATTATAATTCCTTGTTTTTTGTCAACTGTAAATCAGGCCGAAGCGTGACAGCCTCTTCCAAGTATACGTGCTGTATGTCTTCCTGCTTGACATCTGTCTGAACGGTCATTAAAACGCGAATGCACTTCTTTAGACCTCCATCAATGTCAAGCTCTTGCATACAAGTGACAGGCACATAGGTCCATCCTTCAAACTGCCTGAGTACTTTTGCTGGAAAAACGGAGTGAATATCTTGTGTAGCTGAAATCAAGATCTGCACGACACGCTCTGGATCTACTTGGTTTTTTGAAATGATCGCTTCTAGCAGCTGCTTCGTTTTGGTTAACACTTCTGTTTCAGTATCTTCTGTCACAGTTGTAGCCCCGCGTATCCCGCGAAACATCATAGACAGCCCTCCTCCCGTTTCCATTCTTCGAGCCAGTGATACAGCTCATCTTTTGTGAAAGATTGCAGGGTGACGTCTCCAACTTGTTTTAGCAAAACAAACTGAACACTCCCGCCTCTTGCCTTCTTATCACCAATCATGCGATCGACAAATGTTTTGGTTGAAATCGTTTGTGTGACTTGTACTGGGAACCCTAGTTCTTTCATCCACACTTTAAGTTTCTCACGATCTAGGCTGAGTCCTTGCTCTTTTTCACTGACATATAAAGCAAACTGCATGCCAATTGCAATGGCGTCTCCATGCGTGATCGCACCGTATCCATACTCCGCTTCAATGGCATGCCCTAGTGTATGACCTAAATTCAAGTATGCCCGCACACCTTGTTCTTTTTCATCTTCTTGAACAATGGATGCTTTCACTTGAATCCCTTGATAAAGCATATGTGCCAGTTCATCCTTTGATAATTCTGTCAACGAACGAATGGACATCAGTTCTGATAAAAAGACTTCACTTGAAATCAGTGCATGTTTTATCACTTCTGCAAAGCCTGATCTCAGCTCTATTGGTGAGAGTGTCTCTAGCATACTTGTATCATAGATGACAGCAGCCGGTTGATGAAACGCACCAATTAAATTTTTGCCGAGCGGATGATTGATTCCGGTTTTTCCGCCGACTGCACTATCATGTGCAAGCAGCGTGGTCGGTACTTGAATAAAATCAATGCCTCTCATATAAGTGGCAGCAGCAAAGCCAGCCAAGTCTCCAATCACCCCGCCGCCTAATGCAATGATACATGAGGAGCGGTCGAGTTGAAATTGGATGGCTTTCGTATGAATCTGCTCAAACTGCGCAAAAGATTTTGATTGTTCTCCGTTTGGCACCACTACTTTTTGTACAGACCATTTCTGTTTAAGTAATTGAACCATTTCATCTCCATAAAGGGCATCGACGGCTGAATCTGTCACTATAAAGAGCTTCGTGTAGGATCGCCCAGTGGAAGTAATCAAGTCTACGATATTTTGTCTAATCCCATCACCGATATATACAGGATAAGTGGCTGAAGACGTCTTCACTTCCAGTGTTTTCATTAAAACTCCCTCTGAAGCTGGCGCATTTTGTCCACATTTTCTTTAATGCGGTCAATTTGATCAAGACCAAACTGCTCAACCACTGCATTGGCGATTTCCCATGCAACGACTGCTTCTGCTACAACACTTGCGGCTGGAACAGCACAGCTGTCAGAACGCTCAATACTTGCAGAGAAAGGTTCTTTTGTTTCAATATCCACGCTTTGCAATGGTTTGTATAAGGTTGGGATTGGTTTCATAACCCCTCTTACGACGATTGGCATGCCAGTTGACATTCCGCCTTCAAGACCACCTAAACGGTTTGTTTTTCTCGTATAGCCTTTTTCTTCATCCCAGATGATTTCATCATGAACTTCACTGCCATTTTTAGAAGCCGCCTCAAAGCCAATACCGAATTCAACCCCTTTAAAAGCGTTGATACTCAGTACTGCGCCTGCAAGCTTGCTATCCAGTTTGCGGTCATAGTGCACATAGCTGCCGACCCCAACTGGCATCCCTTCAACGATGACTTCGACAATACCACCAATTGAATCGCCGTTTTGCTTCGCTTCGTCAATGGCATCCATCATTTT
Organism: Bacillus sp. 005/A4HT-01/001; assembly: GCF_004634445.1. Lineage (NCBI taxonomy): Bacteria > Bacillati > Bacillota > Bacilli > Caryophanales > Bacillaceae > Bacillus > Bacillus sp. 005/A4HT-01/001. The sequence continues at coordinate 719,931 of NZ_SEIZ01000002.1, read as the reverse complement.
TTGACCAGCTTCACTGTCATAGCAGCGAACAGGTGATTCTTCTGTTACTTTTTGCAAATCTTCAATAGATTCATAAGCGGTATGGGAAGCTTTTACTCCACCAATTTCAAGGACGTGACCAGCCACTTTGATTCCAAGGTGAGCCAAAATTTGTTTCGCTACTGCACCTGCTGCTACACGAACCGTTGTCTCGCGTGCTGATGAGCGCTCTAATACGTTTCTCATATCACGGTGACCATATTTAATCGCACCATTTAAATCCGCATGCCCTGGTCTTGGACGAGAGATTTGACGCTTCATTTCACTCTCTTCTTCTTCAGTAATCGGCTCTGCACCCATGACCTTTGTCCAGTGCTTCCAATCATTATTTTCAACAACAAGTGCAATAGGAGAACCTAATGTTTTCCCGTGGCGGACACCACTTAACACTTTCGCTTGGTCTTTTTCAATCTGCATTCTTCTTCCGCGGCCATGACCTTTTTGTCTTCTAGCCAGTTCATAATTGATGTCATCCTGCTCTATGTAAAGTCCCGCTGGAACTCCTTCAATAATTGTGGTCAGTTGTGGACCATGTGATTCACCTGCTGTTAAGTACCTCATGACTTATTCTCCCTTCATCGCATTAACGCTTTTAAGTAAAACTATGATAACACACTTCCTACTAAAAAGTCAGCTACTACCCCTTCTTTTGATAAAAGAAAGTATCAGCAGAGGTTAATCCAAACTTTTCTGGGTGAAAAATTTGTTCTGTAGAACCAACAAATAATACGCCGTTTTGCTTTAAACTGCTGCTCATTTTTAAGTAAATTTCTTCTTTCGCCTCTTCTGTAAAGTAGATGAGGACATTTCTGCACACGATGAGATCCAGCTGTTTTTCATATGGATCTGCTAAAAGGTTGTGTTTCTTAAATTGAATGTGCTTTCGAATCTCATCCTTCACCGTGTAAAATGAAGAATCTTCTTTGGTGAAATATTTTTGCTTGATTTGATCTGGCACCTCTTGCAAAGATCGTTCATGATATCTTCCTTTTTGCGCGGATTGCAGGACTTTATCATCAATATCCGTTGCAATAATTTGGAAGTCTTTCACAAGCGGATGGCTTGATAGCAGCATTGAGAGTGTATACGGCTCTTCTCCAGTTGAGCAAGCTGCACTCCATATTTTTAGGGTGCCGCTGTTTTTTGAAAGCAGCGGCAGGATTTTTTGATCAAGTACTTCCCAGCGCTGATAGTTTCGGTAAAATTCTGACACATTGATCGTCATTCGATCCATCGTTTCATCTAATAGTGCTTTGTCCTTTTCAAGAGCAGACGCAAATGCCTCAAAATCTTTATATCCTTTTTTATCATAAAGAGATGTTAATCTTCGTTTCATTTGTGCTTCTTTATATAAATTCAGATCTACCCCAGTTAGTTTTTTCCATTTTCCAACAAATACTTGATACTGATCCATCAATGTCCTCTCCTGTCTCATCTATCTTTGTCCTAGTATAGCTGTTTTTATCATAAATTTGTATCATCTCATGCGAAAATTCGTATAGAAATCTCAATATAAAAAAGCCAAAGTGATCGTTTGATGAACACTTTGGCTTGAACATTAATAAATCCAGCTTGAGATCGTTTGATCCCAGTTTGTCAGTTCTTCTTGTTTGAAGAACAGGTTGATTTCTCTTTCGGCACTTTCTGGTGAGTCTGAGCCATGGATAATGTTTTTGCCAACAGTTAATCCATAGTCGCCTCTTATTGTTCCCGGAAGCGCTTCCTTCGGATTTGTCTTTCCAATTATCTGCCTTGTTACGTCTACGACTTGTTCACCTTGCCATACCATCGCAAATACAGGTCCTGACGTAATAAAGTCAACCAATTCACCGAAAAATGGTTTTTCTTTATGCTCTCCGTAATGTGTTTCTGCTACTTCTTTTGGAATGCTCATGAGCTTTGCTCCAACAAGATGAAGCCCCTTTTTTTCGAATCTTGACACAATTTCACCGATTAATTGTCTTTCCACACCATCAGGTTTGACCATAAGAAATGTTTTGTCCATATACGTTTTCCACCCCGTCGTTATGTATGTATAGGCTTACATTGTTACAAAGTGATCGTATCATTTTTTTTTATAATAATCAATTTTTGACAAAAAATTTCACAAAAAAACCAATCAACGAAACGTTGATCAGAATTTTCGTTTACCAATATATTTTGCAATCGACGCTAATGAAGATTTAGCCCGCCCACGCGGAAGTTGATCGAGCTGTTCAAATGCTTTTTTCAAATACATTTCACTCACTCGAATGGAACGGTCGATCGCATCTGTTTGTTTGAGATGTTCAATCACAGGTTTCAGCTGCTTTTCCGTCGTTTCACTATTGATCAGCTTCAACTGACCTTCTAACGTCGGGTTCTGAAGCGCATATAAAACAGGAAGAGTGACATTTCCTTGTAAAAGGTCCCCACCAACAGGCTTGCCTAATTCTTCTTCAGTTGATGTAAAATCAAGGACATCATCAATGATTTGGTACGACATACCAACATAGTACCCAAACCAGTAAAGGGCTTTATGTGTTTTTTCATCTGTTCCAGCTGCAATCGCGCCTAATTGGCAGCTGCCTGCAATAAGCAAAGCTGTTTTTCGTTTAATTCTTCTTAAATATGTACGAAGGTTTTGGTCCATGTTGTATTTATCTTTGACTTGTTCTATTTCCCCAAGACAGAGCTCGACGACCATTTTTGACAAAATTTCATGTGCCATTGGGTGATTGATTTTCGTCATGTACTCGAGTGACCTCGCAAATAAGTAATCCCCCGTGTACATCGCAATTCTGTTGTCCCATTTTGCTTTAATCGTCGGTTTTCCTCTTCTCAGTTCTGCATCATCAATGACATCGTCATGGACAAGTGATGCCATATGAATTAATTCAAGCGCTACGGCTACATATTTAATTTTATTAATATCATAGTCACCAAACATGCCTGAAAGGAGAACAAAAACGGGGCGGATTCGTTTTCCGCCCGCTTGCAGCAAATGAAGACCGGCTTCACTTAATAATGCATAATCAGAGCGAACGGTTTGTTCAAGCTCTTTTTCAATTATATCGATATCATGATTTAGAAAAGAAATCATTGCTTTTAGTTTCATTATTTTCACCCAAATATCGTTTATTCAAAGCTTCTTTCCGATATGTGTTGCTGCTACACCGCCTGTAAATGGATGATACGAGACATCAGATAGACCGGCCTCTTCAAAAAGAGACGCCAGTTCTTTCATGCCAGGGAACGTTTTGGCTGATTCTTGAAGCCATGAATACTCCTGATAGCTTTTGGCAAACAGCTTGCCAAAGAGCGGCATGATGTATTTGAAATAGACATAATACCCTTGTTTAAACCCAATCATCTCAGGCTGTGATGTTTCAAGGCAGACAACCATTCCACCGGGTTTTACCACTCGTGTCATTTCCTTTAGCACTGTTAAGTAATCAGGGACATTTCGAAGGCCAAAACCGATTGTGACATAATCAAATGAGTTGTCCTCAAAAGGAAGCTCCATTGCGTTGCCGTGGAGCAGCTCAATTTGATTGTAGCCGCCTGTTTTCACCTTTGTTTCGCCAACACTCAGCATATTTTTACTGAAGTCAAGGCCTTTGACCTCGCCTGTTTCTCCAACAGCGTCTGCAAGCGCAATTGTCCAATCGGCAGTTCCGCAGCATACATCTAGTGCTTTGGCTCCTTTTTGAACATTCATGAGCTTCATTGTTTTATCGCGCCATTTTTTATGCTGTTTAAAGCTAATGACAGAGTTCATTTGGTCATAGTTTTTATAAATTTTTTCAAATACACCGTGTACTCGCTGTTCTTTTGATTGCTGCATGACTTACCCTTCTTCCACTTTCTGATGGTACGCAGGTTCATTTTTCATATGATCCAAGCGATTTAATAGCTCTTTTTGAACGATCGGAGAAGAAACTAGATGCTCCTTGATTGATCGTTTGGCCTTTTCATAGCCTTCATTCTCAAAGTTGTCAAAACATGTATAGGCGTCCGTATAGCTATCGTTCAAAAAAAGTTTTAAATGTTTGTCGTCTTCTGCTTGTTTCATAAAACGTTTATAAACAAGGAAGCGACTTGCAATTTCATTCCAATGCGTCAATTGAAAGTGCTCAGAAATTCTTTGGAATAGCGCAGATTCCACTGTAGCAACACTTTTATAAAAGTGGGCTGCATCTTGAATGGATCGATCATATAGTCTAATTTTATGTTCATTAATCTCTTTGATCGCCGTGGCGAGAGTGCGGATCATGTAAATATCTTTCATGTCAGAGAGAAGAGAGTAATAGAGACCGCTGAAATAGTCTCCTGCTAGGATGGTCAACTGACGATTTTTGAACTCGTCTTGTTTGATGGCTGCAGCAGTTGTGACTTCGTCATGGGTATCAAGGGCAATTTGCACAAGCATCGCCGTTAAAATATAATTTTCTTTTTTCTCAGCATCGATTTGAGCTTCATCAAACATTGCATGAAAAAGAAGGAGCTTATCTTCATCGATGAGCGGCGCACGCAAATGCTTCGCCAAATAAGGATGAGAAAGCTTTTTGTTTAATTTTATATTCAGATTAGATAAAATTCCGTAGATGTCTTGCAAAGATATCACCCTTGTCCCAAAAATTACAGTTTCATATGTAGCTCTCTAGATTGTATAGAGATTTATTATACCATATCAGGCCTGACTTTCATGCTATCAAGTGCATAGTCGTGCGTTATTTCTTTGCTTCGCTTTGAATTTCACCAAAGCTTGTTTGAATGACAGCATCGCCCCGCACTTTGATGGCTGATGTGTGCTCAGTAAATTGTGCGATAATGACTTCACCTTTATCGAGCTTTTCGGAATGGTGAAATCTTGTATCGGAACCTCTAGTTAAGCCGATCACATTGACACCATTATCAATGGCTTTAATCACCACAAAATCAGATGCTTTATTTTCACTCAATCTGTTCACCTTCCATCTATGGATTAGTCGTTTTTAATAAAGGAAAGCACTTCTGCTCTTGCTGCCGCATCATTTGCAAATGTACCGCGTACGGCTGAAGTGACTGTTTTAGCGCCGGGCTTCTTCACTCCGCGCATCGTCATACACATATGCTCTGCTTCAACGACAATCATCACACCATGTGGATTTAAAGTTTCCACCATACTATCTGCAATCGTTGATGTAATGCGCTCCTGAAGCTGCGGGCGCTTTGCCACGGCTTCTACTGCTCTTGCCAGCTTGCTGAGTCCCGTTACTTTTCCGCCGCGCGGAATATAAGCGACATGGGCTTTGCCATAGAATGGCACAAGATGGTGTTCACACATTGAATGAAAAGCAATATCTTTGACAAGAACGAGTTCTTCATGATCTTCACCAAAAATGGTTTTAAAATGTTCTTTTGGATCTTCATTTAATCCCGAGAACACTTCTTCATACATTTTTGCTACTCGTTTTGGGGTATCAAGAAGTCCTTCACGATCTGGATCTTCTCCGATTGCTTTTAATATATCGCGTACTGCGTGTTCGATTAATTCTTTATTTATTTCACTCATGTATTATATCCTCCAAAGGCGATTACATTTCATTCAGATTCTAGCACACTTCAGATCCTAAAAGCAAAGGAGAGCGTTCTAAACAAACCATTTGATTCAAAAGGAAAAGCCCCTTATCAAAGGGGCTTTTCTAGACCAGTGTGAAACTGTATATGTATAACTCCTTCAATAGGATCATTACACATAACGATTATTTACCTGCCACCGCGTCTTTAAGTGCTTTACCTGGTTTGAAAGCAGGTACTTTGCTTGCAGGGATTTCGATCTCTGCACCAGTTTGTGGGTTACGTCCTTTACGAGCTGAACGCTCACGTACTTCAAAGTTACCAAAACCAATAAGTTGGATTTTGTCACCATTTTTAAGTGCATCTAAAATTGTATCAAAAACAGAATCAACTGCTTTTGTCGCGTCTTTTTTAGATAACTCGCTTGCTTCAGCAACCGCGTTAATAAGTTCTGTCTTGTTCATGCCTTTCACCTCCTCCCAAAAATATGCATTCAATAGATTGTTATCATTTCTTCACAATTCATCTTCTTTCTATACACTTTTTTTGAAAAAAAGAGCGTCTAGAAAGCGTCATACATGGCTTTTCATTAGAAAACTTCTCTTTGAAGGAATGTTTGTCCAACAAAGTGAAGATTTTCTGTAAGTAGATTAACACATATGAAATACCATATCAAGCATTTTAAAGGGAAGAATCCTTATTCGTCAAGGATTAAGGGCACTTTTGCGAACGAATATTCCTAATTTCAGCCTGAATCTGACTAATCTTTATACAATTGTCTTTTTATGACTTAACCCGCACGCAAAAAAAGACCCCCATCAATGAGAGGTCTCACATCCTATAGAATAATCGCGATCAGACCGCCTGATCCTTCGTTAATAATTCGTTCAAGCGTTTCCTTTAGTTTATACCTTGCATTTTCCGGCATCAGCGAGAGTTTTGCTTGAATGCCTTCTCTGACAAGCGAGCTGAGTGAGCGTCCAAATATATCGGAATTCCAGATAGAAAGCGGATCATCTTCAAAGTCTTGCATTAAGTATCGGACGAGCTCTTCACTTTGTTTTTCTGTTCCGATAATCGGCGCAAACTCACTTTCTACATCTACCTTAATCATATGAATAGATGGCGCGACTGCTTTTAATCTGACGCCGAATCTTGATCCTTGCCTAATGATTTCCGGCTCATCTAAACTCATATCTGACAAAGCTGGTGCCGCAATTCCGTATCCAGTCTGCTTCACCATTTTTAAAGCGTCAGACACTTGATCATACTCCGTTTTCGCATGTGCAAAATCTTGCATGAGCTCAAGAAGGTGATCTTTGCCCCTAATTTCCACACCAACCACTTCTTTTAGGATATGATCATATAGATCATCCGGCGCATACAGATCAATTTCTGCGATCCCCTGACCCATTTCAATGCCTGCTAAGCCTGCTCTTTCGATAAAATCGAATTCACTGAACTGACCTACCACTCGGTCAACATCTCTTAATCTCTTAATATCCTTGACGGTTTCTTTCACTGAATCCTGATAACTCTCTCTTAGCCAATGATCTTCTTTTAGTACCATGACCCAGCTTGGCAGGTTCACATTCACCTCAAGCACTGGGAATTCATATAATGCTTCACGAAGTACACTGAGGACGTCTTGTTCTCTCATACTTTCGACACTCATCGCGAGTACAGGAATATCATATTTTTGACTAAGTTCCTGCCGCAGTGCTTCTGTTTCAGGGTGATAAGGTCTCACAGAGTTGATTACCATAATAAACGGCTTTCCAACTTCTTTGAGTTCGTCAATGACACGTTCTTCTGATTCAATATAGTCATGTCTTGGGATTTCTCCAATTGATCCATCTGTTGTAATCACAACACCAATGGTTGAATGCTCTTGAATGACCTTGCGTGTACCAATTTCCGCTGCTTCATGAAACGGGATTGGTTCTTCATACCACGGCGTATTAATCATTCTCGGACCATTTTCATCTTCATAACCGCGTGCACCAGGCACGGTGTAGCCAACACAATCGACAAGCCTAATGTTGACATCCAGGCCGTCGCTCACGTGAATGGATGCCGCTTGATTTGGCACAAATTTTGGTTCTGTGGTCATAATGGTTTTTCCTGCTGCGCTTTGCGGCAATTCATCCTGTGCTCTTGCACGGTCTGCCTCATTATTGATATTCGGGAGCACCACGAGCTCCATAAACTTTTTAATAAACGTAGATTTCCCTGTACGAACGGCTCCAACGACTCCTAAATATATATCGCCTCCTGTTCGTTCAGCGATATCCTTGAAAATATCGACTTTTTCCAAGTGATCCCCTCCCGGACTTGCTATCCTCGTTTTCAAATAAAATACTCTATACTTCAATCAAACGGTGCTTGAAAGGTGTCAGGACAATATATGTGTATGACGTTGTCCTATTTGAATATGACACCTTTTTTGTTTTGAGAGTATGTTTAGCCATAAAAAAACCTTTCTCCTCATTTATATGCAGAGGAGAAAGGTTCATTCTTGTTTATGACGTCTTTTTTTCTAAAAAAGCCGGCTCACCTTTTTTGTTGATCGTATATGGAACAGAAAACGCTGGTACAAACGGGGTTTCCTGCCAATAGACATCTTGAATATTTTCACCTGGTTTCAGCTTTTGTTTCGTATTTTTCAAAATCTGGGCAAAATCACTGCGATAGTCAACATAGATTTCGCCATTTGAGGAAATCAGTAATGGAAGTGATTCACCCGTGACAGGGCTCGTCACTGTAGGCGGTGCTTTTAACCCTAGTTTTTTTTCATTTAACGTATATAAATCTTTAGAGACTACTTTGCCATATGGCGGATATGTATGTTCATCTTGATATATTTTGATCCTTAGACGTAATTCACTGATCGTTTGTGTCATTTTGACATCAAGCAGTTTCACCGTTGGGTTTTGTTCGACGTCTGTGAGGACATAGATATATTCGCCCCCGCCTTCAAAAGATGTCGACGGTACATCGTGTAAATATCTTGGTGACAGACGCTTAAAGTCAATGACATACTTCTGATAAATAGGTGTGTCGCCTTCTTTTGTTTCAATCGGTAAAAGGCCATTTGTCGCTTTTTGAAAATCTTCAATTGCGGTCTGCACACTTTGCAGCTGCTCTTTATATGGCACGCGGTTTTCAGCTTTACGATTCTCTGGATAGAGGCACCCCGTAAGTAAAATAAGTGTTAACAGCATGACACTGATTTTTGCTTTGATCATCACATTCTTCCTTTTTCTTTATTCATTGACTGGTCCGCTAAATACAACTAAAAACACAATGATACCTGATATGAGCATTAAGCTGTACGCGACAGTTGAGGCTGTTATTTTCAGAAACCGGCTCTTCAGCTTAAACCTACTCAGATAAATGGTTACAACGGCTAAAAACATGAGCCCCATTGAACCAAGCGCAAACCACATCTTGATTAAAGCAAAACTCATCGTGCCTGTCCCCCTTTAATACAAACGAATTGTAAGCGTTTATATTTCATTCTAAACCAAAATTAAGTAAAATATCAATCATTTTTCCAATCAATTCAGAAAAAAGTGCATAAAAAAACTGAAGCAAAGAGGGGGACTCTGCTTCAGTCATTAGGTCGACTATTTTTCCTCATTCTGTAGAGGCAAAGCTCTATTCAAACTTCATTGTTATGTTATGCAAGTCTTCCCCTTCTTGCATCCTCTACACGCCTAAGTTCAGTCTTCCAATTATTTTGTTTGGTTTTCGAACATGTTCACAAGGTCTTCCATCTCATGTGTTTTCACACGTGCCATTAATGATTCTACAGCATCGTCTACCTTTTTCCCTTCAAATAGGACGCCGTAAAGAGCCTCTGTAATCGGCATGCTGACCTTGTATTCTTTGGAGAGCTGATAAGCGCCTTTTGTTGTGCGGACGCCTTCGACAACCATCCCCATTTTTTCAAGCACTTCTTCGAGCTTATATCCTTTACCGAGTAAATTCCCGCAGCGCCAGTTACGCGAATGAACACTTGTACATGTGACAATCAAATCTCCAACACCTGTTAATCCGGCAAACGTAAGAGGGTTTCCTCCCATTTTTGTGCCGAGGCGGGCGATTTCAGCAAGACCCCTTGTGATGAGCGCTGCTTTCGCATTATCGCCATATCCGAGTCCGTCTGTGATCCCTGCCGCAAGAGCGATGATGTTTTTCAGCGCCCCGCCAATTTCCACCCCAATCACATCAGGGTTGGTGTACACTCTGAAGTTGTTGTTCATAAACAAATCTTGAACAAATTGAGCCGCTTCAATATGTTCTGATGAAACTGTAACAGTTGTCGGATGACGCAAGCCAACTTCTTCAGCGTGACTTGGTCCTGACAGGACAACAACTGCTTCTCTTTTTGCTTCTGGGACTTCTTGTTCAATCATTTGAGAAATTCTAAGAAGCGTATCTGGTTCAATTCCTTTACTGACATGAACAAATGGCACCTTTGACGTAATGAACTCATTTGCCTGTTTCAATACTTCTCGAATGGCCTTTGTTGGCACAGCGACAATAATCGCATCTGTCCCTTCTAGTGCCTGTTTCATATCTGTTGTCGCTTGAATAGATGCTGGCAATGCAACATTAGGCAAGTAATCATGATTTTCATGTTTCTCATTGATTTGATCAATTAATTCTTGTCTATGTCCCCACATGTGTACATCATGATGATTATCAGCTAATACAAGCGCAAGAGCTGTTCCCCAGCTCCCTGCTCCAAGTACTGAAATTTTCTTCATCCTGCTCACCCTTTTTATTTTCTCGCTCTCGCAAATATTTTAATTGGTGTTCCTTCAAAACCAAATGCATCTCGAATTCGGTTTTCTAGGAAACGCTCATAAGAAAAGTGCATAAGTTCTGGATCATTTACAAACACAACAAAGGACGGCGGTTTGATCGCCACTTGTGTTGCATAGTAAATTTTCAGACGCTGTCCGTTATGGGTCGGCGTTGGGTTCATCGCTACAGCATCCATGATAATATCGTTTAGAATGTTCGTTTGAACGCGCATCGCATGATTTTCACTAGCGGTAATAATTGTTGGCATTAACGTGTGAATTCTCTTTTTCGTAAGAGCAGACATGAATAAGACAGGTGCATAATCAAGGAATTGAAAATGCTCACGAATGTTTTGCTCAAATTCCTTCATTGTACGCTCGTCTTTTTCAACAGCATCCCACTTGTTCACAATGATCACAACGGCTTTACCCGCTTCGTGTGCGTAGCCGGCAATACGTTTATCCTGTTCAATAATGCCTTCTTCACCATCAAGAACAACAGCGACAACATCCGATCGATCAATGGCTTTCAACGCACGGAGTACACTGTATTTCTCTGTTGTTTCATATACTTTCCCTTTTTTCCTCATACCTGCTGTGTCCACAATGACAAAGTCACGTTGGTTGTACGTAAACATTGTATCTACAGCATCTCTTGTCGTACCAGCGATGTTGCTGACAATGACACGTTCTTCACCGAGCATCGCATTCACCAAAGAGGATTTCCCTACATTTGGGCGGCCAATTAAGCAGAACTGGACCACTTCTTCATCATACTGTGTATCTGGTAAGTTTTTGAAATGCTCTGCGACAGCATCAAGCAGATCACCTAGACCGAGTCCGTGTGTTCCAGAAATCGGATACGGTTCGCCAAATCCAAGTGCATAAAAGTCATACACGTCGCTTCTCATTTCAGGGTTGTCCAATTTATTGACAGCAAGTACGACTGGCTTTTTCGTGCGATATAAAATTTTTGCGACTTCTTCATCCGCAGATGTCACGCCATCTCGGCCATTCACCATAAAGATAATGACATCCGCTTCGTCCATTGCGATTTCTGCCTGATGGCGAATTTGCGCCAAGAATGGCTCATCTCCAATATCAATTCCACCAGTATCTATTAAATTAAAGTCATAATTTAACCATTCAGCAGAGCTATAGATTCGATCTCTTGTTACACCAGGTGTGTCTTCTACAATCGATATTCTTTCGCCTGCGATTCGATTAAAAATTGTAGATTTTCCAACGTTGGGCCTTCCAACAATGGCTACGACAGGTTTACCCATAGTACCCTTCCTTTCAATCCAGCCGCGATTCAATATGTTCATCATCATGTTTCAACCGGGATTTATAATTTTCATTCAGTTTTATGAAATAAACCCTTCAAACATGAAGGGTTCAACTTATATATTATATCAATTTTTAATCAGACCACAATGAATAACTTAAAAATGTTTGACAATCAAATAAAGATCTTCTCCAATGCCGTGTGCAATTCCATCTAAAATGGCCTCTAAATTCATGGCATACATGTCGAGCTCTTCTTTATTTTCACAGAAAAAAACGGCTGTTCCGCCAATGACCCGCTCTTTATTTGTTGTCGCCACAGCCAATATAAATTGTTCAATGGTGTTCGCCATGCCCTATTACCTCACTTTCTTTTTAATGAAATCTGTCGGCATTCTAATGGCATTTTCTAAAATAGGCACCTCTTCTAATACACGGACAGCCAAATCTTCACGCTGCCATTGCGGTAAAATGAATACGCCAAGTGTGCCATTATTCAGATCACGTTTTGCAAGCGGACAAAGCGATGGTTCACCAGAATCTCGGTATACACCAAGCACGTTGGATAAATCAAATAAGATGGCTTGCCGCTGCCCAAGGTTTGCGATGGTTGTGGCCGAGTTAAAATTCTTCGGAGTCAAGATGAACCCCATTCCATGCTCTAAAATCAATTTTTGCTTTTCAGGCAGCCCGATATTCATAATGTAAATATCATTTACGTAAAGTCCTGCGCCGTCAAAACGAAGTTCCCCTTTTTGAATATTCACGATATCCTTTAATTGGCTCCCTGACATTAATAGTTTTGCCATGAAAAAACAAAGAATACCGACCACGGTCCCAACAACGAGCGAAAAGAAAATACAGGCGGTCGTTGTAATAAGGGCAGTAAGAATGGCAATATAATTTCGACTTTCAAAGGCGATCGCAATGCCTTCGATATATGTACTGCCTCGTGAGACAAGCTCATACGAATCCATTTGGGTCAATGTATTTCTTTCCATATTACGCACATCACGAAATTGCGTGGCTGCAAGCGTCAGGAAGGTAATTGCAGTGAATTCTTCCTGTATCAGCGCAGGCATAATAATAGCACCAAGGCCTGATGCGATAAAACCTAGCGCAATGTGAATCACTTGTCCATGAATATATGTGGGATATTGCCGATAATCAGTTCTTAGCATATAAAGCCTAGCGGCCATCCCAAAGATGACACCAATAATCACAGGAAACGTGTAATCCGTCATGTTGATTTTGCAGCCCCTTTTACTGGTTTTCTAGATGAACGGGTGTTCAAGAGTTTTTCAAGCTGACCTACACCTAATAGAAAGACAGCTCCTTGAACAGCCATGGAAAGAAACGAGAGATCTCCTATGACAATGGAAGATGTGAGGCGATGAATCGTAAGCGCATAAAGGGCTTCCCCCAGACATATAGCCATCATCCATAAAGTGATCCGTTCTGTTAACCGATGCCCATATGTTAAACACATCAAGATCAGCAAGGCAAATACAACCCAGTCCACCTTTATTATCGTGAACCAAACTGGATCATATAATGCAAAAATCATAAAAAAGGCATACGCACTGACCATGGAACCTAATTGCATGAATCGCATGATTCGATGAGCAGGCCGAAAGATTACGAATGACATGCAAGCATATAAAAAGGTCATCAAAAATCCTGCATTGATCCTAATGTCTAAAATAGAAACCATGACATGACTGCATATAATATGAATGAGAACACATACGCCTAGCACATTGCGCCACGTGCTTTTCTCCATGATAAATGTCACCATAATCCAAACGAACCATATTGACCAATAATAGTACAATGCCTCCAACCCTCATCACCTCAATTACATTATGGGAAAATCTCCAGTTTTTAAACGTATGAGAAGGTGCGGGATTTGCATGAAATAAACAAGAGGTGACACCCTAATAGTTGAGGAGGGATGTATAATGGGTAAGGATAGACAGGAAAAACGCCTAAAGGCGTCAAGAAGAGTTGAATCTGACCGCGATCAATCCATTCATCACAAAGGGGCAACAACTTTAGAAGGCCCGGAAGACGCTCGCAAAAGAAATCAATAAAAAAAGACATGTGATCACCACATGTCTCAGCGTGCAAACAAACCCTCGCATTCAATGTCAGTCCTGCGCATTCAATGTCAGTCCTGCGCATTGGTGCTCATGAATGTCAAATTCGCTCCGCAAAAAGCAGCTGTCTTTCGTAGACAAAAAAGTTTTCTTTCACACTGAAAAGAAAACAAAGGGCTAAAATTTCATTTAGTCCTTTGTCTTCTTATTTCTTAAACTATAGTACGTAGTATCCACGCCTCTTTCTTTCAGCCAATGACTTGTTTTCCCTGTAAGCACAATTGGAGCTTGCCGTAGCTCCTCAATTGTCTTCATGCCAAGTACTGTCATCAACATCTTCACATCATCTTGTAGATCAATGATATCAGAAATGAGGCCCTTTTCTCCACCACTCGTCAGGGATTTTAAGAAAAAGCCGGCTAATCCAGCGGCAGACGCACCAAGAGCAATTGATTTTGTCACATCAAGTGCATCTTGAATGCCTCCAGAAGCTAGGACGGTTTGATCTGGAAAGGCTGTATGTACTTCAGCCAGACTCGCTGCAGTTGGAATTCCCCACTGGTCAAAATAGCGAAGTGCTTTTTGACGGCGCAGGTTCTCGATTTTAGAAAAATTCGTTCCCCCAAATCCGCCTACATCAACAGCAGCAACTCCAGCATCAAATAATTTCTTTGCTGTTTCCTTATTCATCCCAAATCCAACTTCTTTGACGACAACAGGTACCTCAATTGATTCAGTGATGGCTGCGATCCGCTCAACAGCACCTCTGAAATCACGATCTCCTTCAGGCATGACGATCTCTTGAATCACGTTTAAGTGAATTTGGAGCATGTTTGCCTCCAGCATGTCAACGGCATCCTGCGCTTGCTGAATTGTCGCCTCACTGCCTAAATTGGCAAAAACGAGTCCATCCGGATTCACCTTTCGAACCACTTCATACGTACGACGTTCGTCTGCATCTTTCAGTGCAGCCATTTGTGATCCGACTGCTACTGGAATATTGGTTTCCTTCGCTGCGATAGATAAAGAGCGATTAATCTCATAGGTCGATTCTCCGCCTCCACCAGTCATTGCATTGATAAAAATTGGCGAACCGAAAGTCAGTCCGCCAATTGTCGTATGTGTATCAATTTGTGATGTCGCAAGATCTGGTAAACTGGCGTGAACGAAGGAAACATCTTGTAAACCTGTTGCTGCATGCTGGCCAGTCGACAAAGCATGCTCAATATGCTGTTTCTTTCTTTCTGCTCGCGTCAATTTTGATCACCAAATTATTTTAGTTTATTGAGTTTATCACCAATCAGGTCACCAAGCTGGAATCCGCTTGTATTTTCTTCTTTCGCCTGATATTGACGGTAATCCTCTTCGATTTGTTTTTCAGGATTCTCTTCTAATTCACGAATGCTAAGTGAAATGCGCTCTTCATCTTCATTGACATCAAGCACTTTCACTTTCACAGTCTGCCCTTCTTCAAGGACTTCTTGAGGAGTACCGATATGTTTGTGTGAAATTTGGGAAATATGCACAAGTCCTTCTACACCTGGCAGAATTTCAACAAATGCTCCAAAGCTCACAAGACGTTGAACGGTTCCTTCAAGAACATCACCTTGTTTTACCTTTTCACCAATTTGGCTCCAAGGTCCTGGTAATGTTTCTTTAATAGATAGTGAGATACGTTCGTTATCACGGTCAACAGCAAGAACTTTGACTTTTACTTCCTGTCCTTCTTCAACAACGTCAGATGGCTTTTCGACATGCGCATGGGATAGTTGAGAAATGTGAACTAATCCATCAATGCCGCCAATGTCAACAAATGCACCAAAGTCAGTCAGACGCTGCACTTTTCCATCAATCACACTGCCTACTGCAAGCTTTTGCAGGAAGTCTTGCTTCTTGTCTAATTGTTCTTGCTCAACGACTGCACGATGCGATAGAATCACGCGGTTTTTTTCGCGGTCAAGCTCTACCACAACAAGCGAGAGTGTTTTTCCTTTGTAGTCAGTGAAGTCTTCTACATAGTGTGCCTCAACAAGAGACGCAGGAATAAATCCGCGAACACCAATGTCGACCACTAGACCACCTTTGACAACGTCTTTTACTTCTGCTTCAAATACTTCTTTTGTTTCAAACTTTTTCTCTAGGTCTTCCCAAGCGCGGTCTGCATCAACAGCACGTTTCGATAAAATCAAAGCATCGTCTTCGACCTTTGTTACTTTAAGCTCTAACTCGTCGCCATCTTTCACGACATCTGATGCTTTTTCAACGTGAAGACTTGATAATTCACTGATTGGGATGATCCCAGGTTGTTTCACATTGACGATATCTACATTGACATGCTTGTCCTCAACTTTAGAAACAATCCCTTTCACTACATCTCCAACCTCTGGTACCTGAACATCGATTTGATTCATTTCCTCTGTCATTTCGATAACCTCCTTGGTCCAAACCTACACAGCTTAGTTAAAACGACTGGGTGAATATGTGTCCTTAGCATGATGATTGCCAGCCGAATATGTATTATAGAAACATTCAAATCAACAGAATTGCTTGAATGATCAATAAAAATAGTATTAGTATAAACTTCTAATAAAAGACCTTGTTTGTCAAGAGATAAACCTCTAACTTATAAAAGTTTTCTAAAATTTCTTACTGTTTTTCTACACGCTCTGCTGCATCTAAAATTTTACCTGCAACCTCTTGAATAGAAAGGGAAGTCGTGTCAATTTCAATGGCATCATCTGCTTTCTTCAGCGGTGATACCTCCCGCTCAGAATCAAGCTTGTCACGTCTTGCAATCTCTTCGATCAGCTGATCGTAATTGACATCATAGCCTTTTTTCTGATTTTCTTCAAAACGACGTTTTGCTCTTTCCTCTACTGACGCAAGTAAGAAAATTTTCACTTCTGCATCTGGAAGAACATGCGTGCCGATGTCTCTTCCATCCATAACAACACCGCCTCGGTTCCCCAGCTCTTGCTGCCTGCGGACCATTTCTTCCCGGACAGCTCTATGCTTTGCAACAACAGAGACTTGATTGCTTACGCGGTCTGTTCTGATGTCTTCTGTGACATCGATCGTGTCTAAATGTACTTTTTGACCTTCGTCAGTTGACACAAGTTCAATGACTGTGCTTTTCAATAACGCATCAAGTGCCTGTTCGTCTTCAAGGTCTACGCCTTGATTGAGTGCTGCAAGTGTAATTGCGCGGTACATCGCACCTGTATCGATATAAATATATGATTTTTTCGCTGCGACAATTTTTGCCACAGTGCTTTTTCCTGCTGCAGCAGGACCGTCAATTGCGATAGATAATTTCTTTTTCATAATACCTCTCCTTGATTGAATCTCCCTTATGAATTGTAACACGATCACCGCTCAAACGGGGGAATTTTCTATCAATCCTTTTGCTTAAATGTCTCAATCCAATCTTCAATGCTCATGTTATTCACACCCTCGTATTGTACGACTTTTGACAAAAATAGTTCTCCTTTCGTCAGGTGAAGGGTGACCTGAACCGCCAAAAGCAGAATGAGCTGAATGAGCACTGCTTTGAATAGCCATCTTTCCATTGTTTTCATACAAAAAGCCTCCAACGCTAGATTCTTTCTCTCTAGTATGGAAGCTTTTGACAACCTTTATTCTTATACTTTTTTCACACGTGTTAGAAGCTGCTGCTGGAAGCAGTACTTCATGATGTGCTGCTGGTGGTCGTTTGTGATTTCAGTAAATTCCATGATCGCTCTTGTTTTCCCGGTCTGTTCATCTTGATAAACACGATTCATTTCTGCAATCGCTTTAATTTTCACTGGTTCTTTAAGTGAAAGTTCAAACTCTGTGACGACCTCGCCATATTCTTTTAGTGAGACACCTTCTGGAACAGCAATTGCTACACCGCCAGCACTCATATTGACAATAAATGTGTCGAAGGTTTCTTCACCATTTTGCGTAATGGACGCTTTCACCATCGTATCCACTCGAAGATATTCTCTTCGTTGAAGCCGAATCATTTCTTCTTTTGGCGGAATCGAAACGACAATCATCGGGATATCTTCTTTTCTTTTCCCAATGACTTTGCTTGTACATTTGTATGGAATTTGATTTTCATCGAAAAAGAAGACGGTGATTTCTGTTTCTTGATTTAAATAGATCGTGCGCCCCGTTTCTTTATCAGCTGGATAATTAATGCAAATATCATCGTTATTATTTTCCAAAACTTTCGATTTTGCAGTTTTCACTTCTTTGTTCTCATTGACATACTCAATTGTGATTGCATCCCCTATTTGTAACATTCCTCATCACTCTTTTCATCTGTGAAATCGTATCCTCTCTTATATTAAACCATGTATAAAACAAAAGGAAAAGGCTTATTCGCCTTTTCCTCGCTTCCTTTTCTATAGGTCTTTATATATAGGTTCTGCATTTTTTAGTTTATCTACTCTTTCTTCTTTTCCAGTATCTGCATTAATGAACATTCGGTACGTGTCGTTTTTAATGGTTCCTAAAAACTCATAGCAGAGAACTTCCTCTGACATATCATTTTGAACAAGAGCTACATGTGTATCCTCGATCTTCACATGTTTATTTAAGGTCTTTTCAGCTTCTTTTTGAGAAATTTTTGGTGCTTTAAGGTCACGTTTTCTGTGATTCATTAAATAGTCTTTCGCTGAGAATCCCACAACCTCTCCATCATCTAAAGCGACTTTCATTCGAATGCTATCTGGATAAAGCAATACGTTATTCTGTAAAGGGACATAGGTAAATACGCCGATATTATCAAATTGCGCACTCTCATCTAAATGAAATGATTCAGTATCAAATCCATGCTTCTTTAAGAAACTTAGTGCTTTTTCTGAGGCATCATTTAAACTGATTTTTTGTTTTTTCACTTCACGGTTCTGAAGAAGATAGACAGGATGGCCGCCTTTTTCAGTCAAGTCTAAATAAAAGTTTGCCCGATTGTCTGGGTCAGACATTGATAGGCTGTAGACATCACGGTTCGTTTTACTCCCACTTTTTCTCACCTTAAAATCTTTGTTATGGTCAGGCGCAAATTGCTGGGCGATACGGATCGCTTCTTTTTTTGAAATCTTTTGCCCTTTTAAGTGATTGTAGCCTTGCGTTTCTGATTCAGTTGACACATTTGTAGGGCCAAGATCAACATCTGCAAACGCATCAGCATTTCTTTCAACGGTTTTTAATCCGTCAATGATGGTGTTGTCGTTTTTTCGATCTCCATCAGCCAGTGCCATTTCAACATCCATCCATTTTAAATTTTTGTTGAGTACGAGATGCTGCACTTGTCTAAGTTCGTTTTGAATATCTGCCGCTTGATCATATAAAGTGGTAATGGTTTTGTGTGTATCTTTGTTTAATGGTTCATCTGATAAAGATTTAAGTGACGATTTGTAGCTAAAGTCACCGACATTCGCTAGAAACTCTTCTGTTTTGTTAAAAGGCATCAATGTGAGCGGAAGCTGACTGACATTGTTATGCGCTTCTGATGACATTCTCCATACATCTGCCAGTGCTGGAGATATAGATGTTTGGCTATTCATCGCAAGTGTTGCGCCAAGTTTATCGTGCAGCTGATCGACTTGATACGTTAAATCATGGAAGGCTCTTTGATAGTTGTTCTCTGCATGAAGCAGTACTGCATCTTTTTCTTGATGCTCTTTATAGCCCCAGTATCCTGTTGAGATGACAGCAATTCCTAAAATAGCAATCAATATTCCTCTGATCATTTATTTACACCTCTTTTTATTCACAGAAAATATGTTTCCCGATTCGTTTAATTTGTGGTCTTCCCCAAATCCATGGGCTTGTCGCTGTATCAGGATTAAAGTAATAAACGGCGCTTTCAGATGGGTCCCAGCCATTAATGGCATCAAATACTGCCTTTTTAGCGGTTTCATTTGGCGCCATATAAAATTGTCCATCTGCTACAGCAGTAAACGCAAGCGGTTCAAAAATGACACCAGCAATCGTGTTTGGAAAGGTCGGGTTGTTTAAACGGTTTAAGATGACGGCTGCGATCGCTACCTGTCCTTCATAAGGTTCACCTCTCGCTTCACTATAAACAGCTTGTGAAAGAAGCTGAATGTCATTGCTTGAAAAACCACCTGGCATGTTGGCTGCTGTTTGTTTCGGCGTTTGATTTGCTTGACCATTTCCTGACTGGTTTCCAGACTTCCCAGACGAGCTGTTTCCTCCGCTTTGACTTTTTTGATTCTCTTTTGCACCTTGTGCTGTCTTTTTTTGCGTGTTTCTTTGCGCAGGAGCCTTTGTTTGCTGATCAAGAGGTTTCCCACCATAATGCGTAAACTGATTCCCTTTTTGCAACTGCTGTTGCACAAACTCTTTATAGTATTTCGTCTTTTGAACTAATAGGCTTTTTGTTTTTTCCCCTACGAGTCCATCGACTTTCTTTACACCAAACTGGCTTTGAAAATTGCGCACGGCCCAGTAAGTTCCCCAGCCATACACCCCGTCTATTTTTCCATTGTAAAAACCATTGTATTGGAGCCTTGCCTGGAGCTCGACGACATCTTCTCCTGTAGCTCCTCGCTGAATCACTTGATTCGTGAAAGCTTCACTTTTTTCAGCTGTCATCAATGAAGACGCGAGCAGAACAATTGAGAAGATAAGGACGATTTGTTTCATGAAACGAGCTTTGTCCATATTTGATCCTCCTGTACTTTTGATGTTTGAATATATGTTTCTTCCGATCCCTATTTTTATACATTCATCACAGGAGGGAATTGGATGGAAAAGACAAAAAACGCCCTAAAGACGTATAGGACGTTTTCCAATTTAAATTTGTACCATCTTCACCGCACGGGCTTTTTTGGCTTTCCGCAGACCAAACCACCATAAAAAAATCATGAACGGCAACATAATATATCCCCAATTTTTCATGCCAAGAAGAATGAAATCATATAAGCCATGAAAAAGGATAGGAAGTATTAAAGAGAGAATCAGCCATTTTCGCTGCTCTTTTTTATCAGAGAAGCGAGCTTTACCTATATAAAATCCCATCACCACACCAAATAAAGCGTGGCTTGATACAGGCAGCAAGGCACGTGTAAACGCGTACTCTACCCCATGACCCACTAAGTACAGAATATTTTCAAGTGTCGCAAATCCAAGCGAGACACTTGTTCCATAGACAATCCCGTCATAGTGTTCATCAAACTGTACGTGCGCATAGACACTGACCATTAAAATAAACCACTTTAATGATTCTTCTAAAAAACCCGATGTCACAAATGAAATCACGATAGGATTCGTAGCGATATTTTCCTCTTGGAGGACATACTGAATAAACATGGTTGGAAACACAAGTATGACACCTAGCATAAAAGATCTGATGACCATATGAACCGGCTCATTGTCGTATTGATCTTTCAAATAAAAATAACTTAAAAGTGCGATGCCGGGAGCTAAACCTGCTGAAATGATTGCGATCATAATCAGACCTCTTTCCCTACATTATCCTTTATTATCGTACCACGAATCACCCCTTTTTTATATGACTCGAGCCCATTTTCCCAAAAATAATCTTCTATATAATCCCAATTTACATAAAAAAGAACTGAATCCCTTAGAAGGACCCAGTTCTTTTTTTACCCGTTGATTCTTTTGTTGATTTCTTCTGCAATTAACCCGCCATGAAATCTTCCATTTTCAATGAAAATTTCGTTGGCGTTGTTACCAGCTGCAATGACCCCTGCAATAAAAATACCTTCTACATTTGTTTCCATTGTTTGTTCATCAAATGCTGGGCGGCCTGATTCTGGATCGATTGTTACACCCATTTTTTCTAAAAATGAATGATCAGGATGATAACCTGTCATCGCAAACACATAATCACTTTTCACTCGATCCGTTTGGCCCTGCTGGTTTGTAAAGACAATATCCTGTTCTGTTATTTCTTTCACCTCTGCACCGAACTCCATTCGAATGGTGCCATTTCGAACAAGCGCTTCAAACTCTGGTAAAATCCAAGGTTTGATGCTGGATGAATATTCAGTTCCTCTATATAAAACCGTCACCCTGCTTCCGCATTTCACAAGTTCCAGGGCAGCATCAACACTAGAGTTCTTCCCGCCGATCACCGTCACATCTTTATCAAAGTAGGGGTGTCCTTCTTTAAAATAATGATACACATGAGGAAGGTCTTCCCCTTTTACATTCATATAGTTAGGATGATCATAGTACCCAGTCGCAATCACAACATAGTCACATGTATAGACGTCTTTTGATGTATTTACCGTAAAACGGCCATCTTTTTTCGTCACAGCGTTTACCTTTTCAAAAGCATTCACACGAAGGCTTTTTCGTCTGACCACCTCTCGGTAATAGGAAAGCGCCTGAATACGAACGGGTTTCCGATTTTCAGTGATAAAAGCGACGTCACCGATCTCAAGCTTTTCACTTGTACTGAAGAAGGTTTGGTGTGTAGGGTAATGATAAATACTGTTGACCACATTGCCCTTTTCAATCACAAGTGCATCAATCCCAATTTGCTTGAATGCAATGGCAGCTGATAGACCGCACGGGCCTCCTCCTATTATGATCGCTTTTTCTTGTTTCATTTGTTCCACTCCTGTCGTTTCACTGCAATAACAATTGCTGGGCTGTTTGATTCTTTGCATGATTCCATAAAAAAATCTCCTATTTAAGGATAGGAGATTTTAAGGCGCGATGCAAATAAGTCGCTTAAATCCAGCCTCTGAATCGAGAAGCTTCAGCCATTTTACGTACACCGACCATATATGCTGCTAGTCGCATATCAATACGGCGGTTTTGCGCCATTTCATAAATATTATTAAATGATTTCACCATCATATCTTCTAAACGAGTTTCTACTTCTTCTTCTGTCCAGTAGAACCCTTGGTTATTCTGAACCCATTCAAAGTAAGAAACAGTCACTCCACCCGCACTTGCAAGTACGTCCGGAACAAGCAGTACACCACGATCTGAAAGAATTTTTGTCCCTTCCAATGTCGTTGGTCCATTTGCTGCTTCTACGACAATTTTGGCTTTAATGTTCGCCGCATTATCTTCTGTAATTTGATTTTCAATGGCTGCAGGTACTAAGATATCACAATCTAGCTCAAGCAGCTCTTGGTTTGTAATTGTATCATTAAATAATTTAGTGACGGTTCCAAAGCTGTCACGTCGGTCAAGCAAGTAGTCAATATCGAGACCATCTTCATCATACAAACCGCCGTAAGCATCTGAAATTCCTACGATTTTCGCTCCGGCATCATACATAAATTTAGCCAAGTAACTTCCTGCATTTCCGAATCCCTGAACGACAACACGAGCCCCATTGATGTCAATTCCTTTTTTCTTCGCCGCTTCTTTGATACAGATCGTTACACCTTTTGCCGTTGCAGTATCACGTCCATGTGAGCCTCCAAGAACAATTGGTTTTCCTGTAATAAATCCTGGCGAGTTAAATTCATCAATTCTAGAATACTCATCCATCATCCATGCCATGATTTGAGAGTTTGTAAACACATCTGGTGCTGGAACATCTTTTGTTGGTCCAACGATTTGGCTAATTGCGCGAACATAGCCGCGGCTTAGTTTTTCAAGCTCCCTAAATGACATTTCTCTTGGATCACAGATAATACCGCCTTTTCCTCCGCCATAAGGAAGATCCACAATACCACATTTTAAACTCATCCAAATTGAAAGCGCTTTTACTTCTTTTTCAGTAACGTTCGGGTGGAATCGAATTCCGCCTTTTGTTGGACCGACAGCATCATTATGCTGCGCACGATAACCAGTGAAAATTTTCACCGATCCATCATCCATACGTACTGGAATTTTGACCGTTAATAGGCGAATTGGCTCCTTCAGCAATTCATACACTTCTTGCGGATAGCCCAATTTATCAAGCGCTTTATGTATGACGGTTTGAGTTGACTTTAAAACATCTAGCTTATCTTCTGCGTTATGAGCGGCGTTTTGATCGGCTGCCATTAAAATAAACCCCCTAGAAATCTTTCATGATCTACTGCTCCCTTTCAAGCAATAGTATACACCTTCGTACTGGTAAAGCAAAGGTAAAAAGCGTTTTTTATCAAAATAAAATATCAGCGTTTATAAATATAAAAATGGATATAAAAAAATACTGTTGTTTCATCACAACAGTATTAAATATAATAGAAAAAAGTGATTAAAAATACAGTTGAATCGTTTTCACTGCATCTTCCTGCATGATCACTTTTCCGTATTCTTTTAACCGGTGAATGGTTAATGTCGTCGGAGAACCGAACTCCGCTAAAATAGAAATGACTGTATCTGCAGACAGTTCTTCGAAATCATCTAGGCTGAGAAAATATTGACCTTCATAGTGGTAAACTGTACCCCCTAAAAGTCCAATACGACTTAAACTATGGGACAGTTGAATCACATCTTCAAACGAGGCAAATTGATAGAGCACATGCTTGCTCTCGTCGAGCTTGACTTGCATCTCAATGTAATCTTCATCAAACTCATCATCAGCATCTTCCTGCTGACTCTTTGTCACAATGACGACCATCCCCTGCGCCTGAAGAGAAAATACTTCAACAGCAATCGGTCCATTCGCTTCAAAACCGAGCTCCTGATTCGCTTCGTTCATCATGTCTTTAAACAGCTGATGAACTTTGAACGAATCTTTCCAAAGGTCTTCTTTCGTAAGACCTCGGTCTGTCAGATCATCTAGTGTGAGAAAAATTTTGATTTTATTATAATTCAGACGCTCTAGCCGCATAACGTTCCCTCCTGCCTCTTCTAACACACATCATACTGTAGTATATGAGATGATGAGTCATAGGTTCTTAATTTTGTATTCAGTTTACACTGTGTCAAGACGGAAGACAAGCATGAAGCTATGCTTACGGTGACTTTTATGGAAAATATTGATGGGGCATCAACTTAGCGCGTTTTTAGCGGCATTAAATAGATCAGATGGGTTTCTGGTTCTGCTCCAAGACGCATCGGAATCTTTGTTGTTCCGTAACCATTACTAATCAGAAAGAAAGCACCTTTGACTTGGCCTGTTCTTCCTTTTTCATACGGACCAAATTTCCCAATACGAATTTGACCCCCATGGGTATGACCGCTCAAAACAAGATCAATTCCCTCTTCTTCACTCATCAAATGATGCACATCTGGGTTGTGTGATAAAAGGATATTCACGTCTTCTTTGACAAACTCCGGCCGTATCGCTTCATAATCTGCTTTTTCAAGCCGGATATCATCGATTCCGCCTATTTTAATGGGCTGTCCTTCAAAATTCCACACAGCCGTCTCATTTTGCAATGTCGTCACCTGATAGGTATGGAGGATGTCTTTGAGTTTTTGCTGATGCAGCTCATGGTCGTTATTCCCCCACACAAAATACACCGGGGCAATCCTTGCTAAACGTTTCACATTTTCTTCAACTCTAGCATAAGGGACTCCCTTTTCAGCTAAGTCCCCGCCGATCATAATGACATCAGGCTGCTGCTCTTTTACTTCCGCTAATAAAGTATCACTAATTAGACGGCGATGGGTATCAGAAATAAAGAAAATGACTGCAGGTCGATCTGACTGAAGTCCTTCTATTGTAAAGTAATGCTTTTTGATGTTGTTTTGTTTTGCCGTTTTCACCATTTTCGCTGTTACACACACACCTGTTGTCACAGCCGCTATGGCAGCAGTAAATCCGATGGCATATTTCATTATGAATGACTCCCTTGTATCAGCTTTCTTTTATAAGACGCTTGAATGAAAAAAGACGTTTCAACTGTTTAAACGTCTTTTGCTCATTTATTTACTTTCATAATAGAGATTGATATCATATTGCGTCTGCATGAAGTGGAAAACGGCCTCGCGCTCTTTCCATTGATTTGATTGAGGCCATAAATCTGTGCTTTTCTGTATAATTTCACATCTGAGCTTATGATATTCATCCTCAGCCTTTTCTTCTTTTTTCTTATAATAATACGATGCGTAAAAAGCAAACACTTCAGCCATGATCCAAAACAGAAACACCTCATGGCCAAGCAATGTGGCAATCATCGCTTCCGGCTGCAGGGAGCCCCCGCTATTAGCTGTTATCACAAAATAAAACAGAAGAATCGCAAGTGATAAAAGGGCTGTCCATTGCCACCTTTTGCATTGTTTTGCAAACCCCTCGTATTTGCGCTTCCTTTTGATCAATGTTTCAATCATTTTCTGTGTCGGCTGATCCATATAGCGGCTGATTGCGTGCAATGTCATCACATACACCCTTGTCCCTTTTTTCTACATATGTATGTGCTTTTCGATTCATTCATGTCAAATATTAATTTTCTAATGGGATATTCAATACTTGTCCGCTGTACACGCTATTTCCTTTTAAATGATTGTAAGCTCGAATTTTCTCTTCCCCTGATCGGTTTTGATAATACTTCATGGAAATTCGATACAAGTTTTCCTCTGGTCCAACAGTATGCTGCACGACACGAACAGGTTTTTCTTCCTGCTTCTTCTTCTCTTCTGCTTCTTTTCGCTTTTTCTCTTCCTGCTGTTTTTGAAGAGCGAGCTGTTGCTGCTCACGCTTTTTTGCAGCTTCGGCCTTTTCACGCTCAGCCTTCTCTTTAGCGGCTTGTTCTTTTTTCTTTTGCTCTGCTTTTTCTTTTGAACGCTGCTTTTCTTTATCAGCATCTTTCTTTTTCTTCTCATCATCAGACGCATCCGCTTTGTCAGCGCTTGAATCATTTTTTGTTTCAACAAGTGCTGACGGGACTGGATCTGTGTCAGCACTCGATGTTTTATCAATATAAACACCTTGATTGTTGTTATCGTTAATTTCCTTTGATGTGTAATAAATCAACAGGAAGAAAACCGTGACGACAATAATAGGAAAGATAATAGCCAGTGTCGTAAACAATGGATTACGCACCTTTTTGGTTCGCTGCTTTTTATATTCATGAAAATCTTCTCGTGTAGGAAAGTGAGAGTCATCTGAAGGATGCACTTTTTCTTCTTCAAGATTTTCCTCTACATCATCATGGATGTTTGTCAGCTGCTGCTTTTTTCTCTTCATTCTCGACATTTCTTCCATGTTCATCCCTCCCCCAATATTTAAAACGAATTTGACATGCAAAGACTAGGTCAATGACAAAGTGTGTCATGACAGGAACGAATAAATTTCCTGTCCACTCGTATAAAAGTCCTAAAAAAATACTAATAGAAACCACAAGGATAAACAAGAGTATTTTTGACAAGTAGCGAAAGTGAAGAAGTGCAAACACAATGCTTGCAATCTCCAGTCCAAATTGCTGCTGAACGATCCCGCGAAATAAAATTTCTTCTGAAAAGGCAATGAGTAGCGTTAACCAAACAATATGCGGGATGCTGCGGTTTTTGAACATTTTTTCATTTAATCCGCCATCATCGTACATATGAGCTGGAAACACCTTCATGACAATAGCGTCAACAATAATCACAAGCAAAGCGCCGCCAATTCCGTAAGTCAGGATACGCATATCTCGGATCTGCCATAGGGCTGTAAAATCAGTCCAATGATCAAACATAAACATCCCTAGTAAAAAAGAGACAATCAGCATGAGCAGCTGTGTAAAATACAACTGTTCTACTACTTGTCGATCGGTTAATTTTTCAATAATACGGCGATGTTGTTCAATCAATGCTGCGCCTCTTTTGTCAGGTGAAACAGACGATCCAGCTCGGTCTTCCAGTGTTTCATTTCATTCAGCTCCAATGGTTGATCTTTTTTTTCGTAATCAGACAGGTCAAGTCCGCATGAAGAACAGCAGTTCCCAAAGGAAGCGTCCTCCGTTAGATCAAGCTGCTCATCAAAGTATGATAACAAAGATTGCCTAAAGCAGCGATGGCCAGTGATATGCTCTTTAAACTGCCACACTTTTTTTAGCTTTTCTGTTTGTCTATCCTGCAGCTTTTCTTTCAGCTTCTTCATGAGCAAACGGGGCTGTTCAGTTTGGTACATCGTGTAATAATGCGAGAGCATTCGCGCGCGCGTCTCCTGAAGCCCTGCTTCCATCAATTGTTCACGTAATTTCTTTTCATCATTGATCGGCATTTGTGATACTCGAGCTAAGAAAAAATCAATTTCTGGATCATCAAAACCTTCTGCTTGAATCAAATGACTTTGAATATCCGCATCCTCTTCTGTATATAAAAGAACGCTCACACTATTTTTCCCGTCCCGTCCAGCTCTTCCAATTTCCTGCATAAATGCTTCAATTGACTGAGGCGGACTCATATGAATCACAAAGCGTATATTTGCTTTATCAATTCCCATTCCAAAAGCACTTGTACAGCAAATGAGATCAATTTGACCACTGATAAATTGCTGCTGGATCAGCATGCGGTCCCCTGACTCCATTCCGCCATGATAAAACTCTACACGTTGATGCGTTTTTTGTTTCACCAAACGTGAAATATCTTCTGTCATTTGCCGGGTCGGACAATAAATCAGCCCAGGCCCTTGAAGGGTTTCCACAAGCTCAAGTGCTCGTTTCTCTTTTGCTTCTTTCGTTTCATGCGCCTCTTTTAATAGTGCAATATTCGGCCGGTTGACTGAATGAATATGAACATCTGGATGCTCTAGCCGCAACGTTTGCACAGTATCTTTTAAGGTTTGTTTCGTCGCAGTTGCCGTTAGTGCTAAGGCGACAGGATTGCCGAGCGCTTCTCTCCATTCTCCAAGCTTGGAGTATTCCGGGCGGAAATCATGTCCCCATTCCGATATACAGTGAGCTTCATCTACAACGAATAGACCCACATGCATCGCTTTGAGCTGCTCTACCAATACCTCTGACATAAGCGCTTCAGGTGCGACAAATAAAAATTTATATGATGGCAAATGCCGAATAATATGTCTTCTTTCCTGAAAGGACAGTGTACTGTTAAGCGCAGCCACTCGCTTTTCACCGCGCATTTTCATGCGTTCTACTTGATCTTCCATGAGTGATAAAAGAGGTGAAATGATCAGCACTAACCCGTCTGTCAAATAGCCCGGAATTTGATAACAAAGGGACTTCCCGCCACCAGTAGGAAGCATGGCAACCGTATCTTTTTGTTGAAGTACACTTCGAATAATGTCCTCCTGACCTGTTTTGAAGGCATCATAACCAAAATATCGCATCAGCGTCTGATGAAGCTTATCCATTTGCTTTCACCATCCTTGTCAATGCCAATCGTATTTGAAAATAAGTAAATGAATGCTCGAGACTTTCTTTGATCAGCTTCATCTTGTTGGTTTGGAGCTGACCGGCTACCTCATGTATCGCCTTTTGAGCTTCACTGCTGACATATGGTTCAATCGAGAAGCTCGGCTCATGTATCGAGAGCTCCACAATATGATCTTCGATTGTCGCTTTTTTTAATGAACGAATATGAGCAATTTGATCAATACTGAACCCTTTTTGTACAAGCTCAAGCGTTTTATGGGTAGAGGTGGTCAGCACACGTTTGAATTGAAGATCATCTATCATTCGCTGGATGATCGGTGCCTCACCTTTTTGCGCACATTGAATAAAATAATGGAGCACATTCCAAAAACGCAAGTAAACATACCATACATCTTCTTTCATCCATTCCGCCATTTGCTGGTACGTCCGTCCGATTCTTTCATTTGAAGTCAATGAATAAACAAAAAGCAGTGCCTCTTGATCAGTTAAATGAGCAAGAAGTGTTTCAATCTCATGATGGATATCTTCAGAAAGCTTTTTCTTCTGGTGATATTGCGAGAAAAAGGATTTCGTCCAGCTTTGAACCGATACATCTCTTTGAATCGGTGCATATTGTTGTGACCCCGCTGCATGATGTGAAAGGACTTGCACAAGTAAAGACAGCCTCATCCATAACACCTTTGCTTTATCATGATACTTGGCACCATCAAAATAAATTGGCATCGGTTTTTCAGTGAAACACTGCCTGAGCATACTTATTCCTGCATCTGTGGCGATGAATGTATCCCCTGTCTTTCTGATGAAGTGCTGCTCTTTTAGCCTTTGCACAGAGCGGTTCAGCTGATCCCTCGTAAAAGCTGGATAGCAGCCGAAGTAGCTAGAAAGCTGAAACAAACTTGCATCCTGTATCGTTTGTGATGATTTTTTCCCTTTAAAAAGATGGTAGACAGCACTAATGGAGCGTTCGCCGTTCAATTTATGTACGCTGTCCATCAACATGACATCCAAGTAATGAATCGTCATTGACCAAAGCACCTGTCTTCCTGACAAAATTCGAATATTTTCTCCCTTTATTTTAACAGATTTCATTGAAGAAGAAATGTTTAAACTCAATTAATGGGGGAAAGTTATGAACAAACCCTTATGTGATAAGCATTCTCAATCACTTTACAGTTGAAATGTGAATTTAAAATCATTACAATAAGGTTTGAGGAAATTGGTTTTTTATCGGTGAAACTAAAAAGGTTAAACCATTTGTTCCATCGAACAATCTGGGAGGTATTTTTTTAACATGGCAAAATATACAATTGTAGACAAAGACACATGTATTGCTTGCGGCGCATGCGGTGCAGCTGCTCCAGACATTTATGATTATGATGATGAAGGCATTGCATTTGTCACGCTTGATGACAATCAGGGGACTGTAGAAGTTCCAGAAGTACTTGAAGAAGATATGCTTGATGCATTTGAAGGTTGCCCAACTGACTCAATCAAAGTTGCGGACGAAACTTTCGATGGTGATCCACTTAAGCATGAATAGGATAAAAGCCCCTTTTAAAGGGGCTTTTTTTATATTAAGTATTTTGAAGTCGGCGTTTATTTTCAAACCACGGACGCATTTTGACAAAAATGAAACTAAAGACGATGGTGATGATGATTCCTTTAATAAAGTTAAAAGGTAAGATTCCTGCTGTAATGGTTGTTTTAAGCGCATGATCTGATAGTTCAGGTGCGTTTAAAAACCATGTGTACGCTGGAAGGAACAAGAAGTAATTTAAAATGCTCATCATGACGGTCATAAGCACTGTACCGATGACCATTGACCACGCCATTCCTCTTGCTGATTTGATTTTTTTAAACATAAAAGCGACTGGCAAAATGAATAATGTGCCTGCAATGAAATTGGCTACTTGCCCAACAGGAACACCGGACATACTGCCCTGAATGAGGTAATGTAGTACATTTTTTAAAGCCTCAACGGCAATCCCTGCACCTGGCCCATAAATCAAAATCGCAATAATCGCCGGAATATCGCTAAAATCAATTTTTAAATACGCTGGAAGTCCCGGAAAAGGGAAATCTAATAAAATTAATACAAACGAAATACTGCTAAGCATACTGGTAACAACTAAACGTTTTACTCTACTTTGATTCAATATTCTCTCTCCTTTTCGATCAAATCTTTCGAAAAGAGGATTGTTCAATTTTAGCCACAAAAAAACCGCTCTGAATACATACACAGGAGCGGGAAATTTAGGCTACACAAATAAACGTATAAACAGACATGTTTTCAACGTTTACGAACCTCCATCTTCTCCCATCCAGACTATACTGTCGGCTTCGGAATCACACCGAATCCTGCCAAAAAAGGCTCGCGGGCTTAGAGACTATGTCTCATCACCGCCGGTAGGGAATTACACCCTGCCCCGAAGATTGATCATTATTCAATTCGACATCATTATATATGATATATGAGCATTTGTACAGATAAAAATCCTGAGCAAATTCATCAGTTTTAAGAAATCGTAAAAAACCTAAAATTTATAATGACAAATGCGTAAAAATTGGTTATCTTTTGTTTAAAGGTGTCCATTCTTGATCAAGACACTAAAAAATGTTCGTGTTTTCTTTTTCGCTTTACTGCTTTAATTTGATTGACACAGTGAAAAGGAATATGGTAAATTATCAGATATTTATGACGTTTATTTTAGGAGGAAATCTTACGATGTTTCGAGTATTAGTCTCAGATAAGATGAGCAATGATGGTCTTTTACCACTATTAGAATCAGATTTTGTTGAAATTGTTCAAAAAAATGTAACAGAAGCAGAAGATGAATTACACACGTTTGATGCCTTACTTGTCAGAAGTGCCACAAAAGTAACAAAAGAACTTTATGAAAAAATGACTTCATTAAAAATTGTTGGCCGTGCTGGTGTGGGAGTCGACAACATTGACATTGATGAAGCAACAAAACACGGTGTGATTGTCATCAATGCACCAAATGGGAATACGATTTCAACGGCAGAGCATACGTTTGCGATGATCTCATCTCTCATGCGTCATATTCCTCAAGCGAATATTTCTGTGAAATCAAAAGAATGGAACAGAGGCGCATATGTCGGTGCTGAGCTTTACGGAAAATCTCTTGGGATTGTTGGCTTAGGCAGAATTGGAAGTGAAATCGCCCAGCGTGCAAGAGCATTTGGCATGACCGTCAACGTATTTGACCCTTTCCTTACAAAAGAACGTGCCGAAAAAATTGGTGTCAATGCAAAATCACTTGATGAAGTGCTTGAAGTATCAGATATTATTACGGTACATACACCTTTAACAAAAGAAACTAGAGGACTTCTCAATAAAGAAACAATCGCAAAAACGAAAAAAGGTGTTCGTCTAGTGAACTGTGCACGCGGCGGCATCATTGACGAACGAGACCTTCTTGAAGCACTTGAAAATGGTCATGTCGCAGGGGCTGCTCTCGATGTATTTGAAGTAGAACCACCTACTGAGAATCCACTTGTGGATCATCCAAACGTCATTGCCACTCCGCATCTTGGTGCATCTACAAAAGAAGCACAATTAAATGTGGCGGCACAAGTCTCTGAAGAAGTTCTTCAATTTGCAAAAGGACTCCCGGTCATGTCATCTATTAATCTACCAGCGATGACAAAAGACGAGTTCAAAAAAATCCAGCCTTATCATCAATTTGCAGGAAAACTTGGACGTCTTGTTTCTCAATCGATGAGAGAACCTGTAAAAGAAGTCAGCATTTCATATGAAGGATCTATCGCAAAACTCGAAACATCATTTATTACAAAAAGTCTGCTTTCTGGCTTTTTGAAAGAGCGTGTCGATTCGACTGTAAATGAAGTCAATGCTGGTATGGTGGCAAAAGAACGTGGCATTAGCTTTAGCGAGAAAATTTCTTCAAGCGAATCTGGCTATGAGAACAGCATTTCCATTGAAGTCAAAGGTGACCTTTCCACCTTTACATTAAAAGCAACGTATATCCCGCATCTAGGTGAGCGTGTCGTTTCTATTAATGGTTTCAATATTGACTTTTACCCAGATGGGCACCTTGTCTATATTCAGCATACTGACGCACCTGGTGTCATCGGTCAAGTTGGAAAAATTTTAGGCGACCACGATGTGAACATTGCGACAATGCAAGTAGGCCGTAAAGAAAAAGGCGGCGAAGCTATCATGATGCTTTCTTTTGATAAGCACCTTGAAGATGAAATTGTCCAAACGTTAACTAAAGTGAGCGATATTCTTTCTGTACGTCTGATTGACCTATAAAAAAATGGTAAACCTCATGCAAAAGCATGAGGTTTATTTTGTTGAAACGATTAAACGTTCACCTGTCCGTATGAGATGCGTTGTCAGTGCATTGATTTTCTTCAATTGATCAACGGTCATTTGATGTGCTTTAGCAATGGACCAGAGCGTGTCCCCTCGTTGTATGACATATGTATGTTTCTCATATCCATCTACATGAAGGGCTGGCTCTTGGAAACGATCTCTTGCAATGATTGTGAGCGGATCTACTGCATCTTCTTTACTAACTGACCAATTACCCCTGTGCACCTCAAAATGCAAATGAGTGCCCCTAGAGGCGCCTGTGTTGCCTATGATGCCGATCGGCTGCCCTGTTTGTACATGGTCACCATTCTTTACAAAACGCGCATTTAAATGCGCATAGACGGTTTCATATCCATTTGGATGCCGAATAAATACAACTTCTCCATATGTAGCAGATACATAGGAACGAGTAACCACACCTTCGCTAGCAGCCAAAATGGATTCTCCTTCTGGTGCAGCAATGTCTAACCCCTTATGCGAACCACCTCTTGTCCCAAACAAATCAGTGACTTCACCTTTGATTGGTTCCACCCACTCGGTTGTTTTCTCTGCATGGGCAAACGGTGATAAGGTCAAGAACAAGAAACAGCTAGCACATATGTAGCAATACCTTTTCATCAGTGACTTCCCTTCTTTGAAGTTCTTTTCATGACAGCTTAGTATACCTCAAGGAAGCCCTTTTCTATACATGAAAAAAGAACGCAATAAGTTGCGTCCTTTAGCGTTCTTTGATAACAACTGGGTTTGGCAGTGCCGGTACCTCTAGCGGTTCTTTTAATTCATATGGGCCTACTTGATCTGTTCCTGCATTTTGTATCGTGACATCTGTAAAACCGAAATCTTTCGCTGTGAGCAGCAGTCCTTCAATAAGTAAAATATGATCAATTGAGTCCGTTAATTGTGCTGATGCTCCAAACGTGATGGTTGCATGTTTTCCTTTTGATGTCACCTTTTGAATAGGCTCTTCTTTAATGAGTGGATCGAGTCCTGCATCATTCGCCCGCTTCATCGCCTCTACCGCATCTTTATAAGAAGGATAATCATCTTTTGACGGCACCAAAAATGTCCCGCTCTTATTTTCTAAAACGTAGTAAGCGTGCTTTGTTTGTTTATTAATTGAAATGGTACCAAGACGGCCATTCGTCCCTAATTGAAGGTGCGAGCCATTGACAGACTTGACCTGTACTTGTTTATATTGGCTCCATTTTAACGTTTCTTTGACCATGTCTTTAAAACGGTTGGCTTCTTTTAATGTATCAAGAGACAAATCATTTTTCAGCTGAAAAATCAGTGTGTCCCCTTTTTCACTCACATCCACCATATCCATATAGGCTTGAAGGGGTTTTGTCATTTCAGGCAGCTCCAGTTTTTCATATGTATCA
Organism: Bacillus sp. 005/A4HT-01/001; assembly: GCF_004634445.1. Classification (NCBI taxonomy): domain Bacteria; kingdom Bacillati; phylum Bacillota; class Bacilli; order Caryophanales; family Bacillaceae; genus Bacillus; species Bacillus sp. 005/A4HT-01/001. The sequence continues at coordinate 685,206 of NZ_SEIZ01000002.1, read as the reverse complement.
AGAAGCGCCTGCACATCATCATGCTTATTTTCTTTTTGAATACTGATTGGGACAACTTGAGAAGTCGATTCATCTATGTATGAAATCGTCATATACTTTTCTTTGTCAGATGCATAAGCAACATGTGAAGGATCATTTGTGTTTTTTACCGCCTCTAATGTAGCATTCACCTGTCCTTTTTCAGCACTCGAGTCCATTTTCACTTTCTTTATATCTTGAGCAGCCGGCTGAAATAAATGAGGAGAAATCAAAAACGCCATAAATAAGACCACAACGGTTGCGACCGCTGGACCGATCCATCTGGCACTTTTCTTTTTCTTCCCGCTTGCCATCAGCATTTGCTGGTAAATCTGCTTAGATGAACGGTTGTCCTCCACCTTTGGAAGCTGACTGAGTAATACTTTAATTCGTTCTTCGCTCCAATTGGACCTGTTCGTTTTCATTCACTAGCTCCTCCTTCAAAAGCTCCATATGTTTTCGGAGCACTTTCAGGCCTCGGTGCTGCGTTGTTTTGACTTTGCTTTCCGAGAACTTTAGCGCCTTGGCCGTCTCCATGATTGAGTAGCCTTGGATAAACCTTAAAATGATGACGGCTCGTTGATCAATGGTGCAATGATCAAGTGCGGCATAAATTTCTTTGATATTTTCATCCTGTACAGCCAATTCATCTGGGAGCAGGTCTGGATCTTTTACATCCTGTTTATCCCAATCAAACGTGCCAAGCACCCGTTGTCTGATGGTTTGCTGTTTGCGAAACCAGTCAATTGCCACATGCCTTGCAATTGAAAACAGCCATGTTTTCTCGCTGCTTCTTCCTTCAAAAGTTTTATATGAGTGAAGTACCCGAATGTAAACCTCCTGCACGAGATCCTCTGCCTGATTTTTATCTTTTACCATATAAAATAAAAATTGGTACAAATCTTGATGGTACGAATCATATATTTTTTGAAAGGTTTCATGCATAGGAAACCCCTCCGTTCACTTATTTTTGTCGAGTGACTCTCACAAAACGTTACATTACAACTTTATGACAAATATATTACAAGATCGACAATTTGGAAAGGGCTTTTAGTTTAACTTCTCCTTAAAAATATGAAAATAGAAAAAACACTTCATTTTCTTTCGAAAAGAAGTGTTTCTCATGTAACAAGATTCTTCGTCAAGATTAGACGAGTTCCTGCTTTTTTTTCGGAATATAGAAAGTGAAGTGAGTACCTGTTCCAGCCTTACTATGTGCATGAATGGAGCCTTGATGCGCTTCTACGATGTTCTTCACAATCGCAAGGCCCAGCCCCGTACCGGAACGTCCTCTTGTTCTTGCTTTATCTGCTTTATAGAACCGTTCAAAAATAAACGGGAGATCCTCTTCAGGAATGCCGCTTCCCGAATCTTTCACATCCATCTTGAGCCCATTTTCCACCGATTGAACTGAGAAGTGAACTTCTCCGCCTTCTGGTGTATGACGAATGGCATTATCGATGAGATTTGTAAAAACCTGTTCTATTTTATCTGGATCAAATACAAAATACGGTTCTTCTACTTGAATTTCATACGTCAGGTTGATTTGTTTTTCTTTCGCAATTCCAAGGAATTTACGGTAGATTTTTTCAGTCAGCTCTTCTGTATCAGTTGATTCAAGATTCAGTGTAATATGACCAGCTTCCATACGTGCGAGATCGAGAAGATCATTCACAAGACGCCCCATTCGAAGTGATTCATCGTAGATAATTTGGGCAATCTCTTTCTTTTCCTCTTCTGATCCGGCAATGTCATCGACAATCGCTTCACTATAGCCCTGCAGCATAGCAATAGGTGTACGGAGTTCATGACTGACATTTGCAATGAAGTCTTTTCTTAGCTTATCCAGTCTTCTCTCTTCTGTCATATCTCGAAGTACCGCTACCGCCCCTCTGACATCTTGCTGGTTATAAAGCGGAGACATGAGAAGAACCCAAGTACGCCCTTGCAGCGTGACTTCGATCATTTGCTCTTTTTCCGTACTGACGGCAGTATGAAACAATTCACGCGCTTCTGGCGGCAGTTCATCCCCATCTTTGATCTTCATATTTTGCTCGTAATACCAAGCCTGCAAGAATCTTTCTGCAGGAGGGTTTGTCATGAGGATCGTCCCATCAATATTGATCGTGATGACACCGTCTGCCATACTGCTGAGAATGTTGGACAAATGTTCTTTTTCTTGATTTAAAGCAGTTATATGAAATTTAAGCTGCTTACCCATTTGATTAAAGGCGATCGCCAGTTCCCCAATTTCGTCTTGCGTTAAAATAGGAATCTTTGTATCAAATTTCCCTTTCGCCAAATCTTGTGCTCCCTCCCTCATCTTTCTAAGAGGATAGGTGACACGAGTGGATAAGAAGAAAGCGAAAATCGTGGTGAGCACAATCGCAATTCCGGCTGCGAGGAAGATATAACGCGTCGTATGTTTTGTCGTCTGCTCTACTGCGAGGAGGGATTGAGAAAGAAAGACCATCCCTTTCTTTCCGTTCGCCTCGTAAGGAACACCTACTACAATGCGTTCATCCTTCTGATTGCCTGTATCAGATTCAGCTCGTTTACTGATTTTTTTTCGTTCTGTCAGTGCCCTGTTCAAATCTTTGTCTGCTTCAATTTGTTCTTTTGTGATCGCAGGAAGCTTCCCGCCTTTTTCAGACGAATACCATTCTAGTCCATCCTCTTGAACAATCGCGATACTTGTCAATTTATCAGCTAGTTCTGATGTAATCGATCTTGCAAGTGATTGATCCTCATGGCTTTCTAAAATGACTGCTACTTTGTTGGCCATTTGTGTTAAATCAGACTTTGCTTCTTCCACATGGTAATTCTCAATGAACTCTAAAAGAAGCACAGTTAAAATCGATAAAACAATGAGTACGAGGAAAAGAATGGTTAACCATAGCTTTCCTACGACACTTTTCCACAGCTTCATTCAGCGCCGACCTCAAATTTGTACCCGACACCCCATACTGTCACGATTTTTTTCGCTGCTTCTGGTGACACTTTATTTAGTTTTTCGCGAAGCCTTTTGACGTGGGTATCCACTGTTCTCAGATCCCCAAAGAATTCATACTGCCACACTTCTTTGAGAAGCTTTTCCCTGTCATAGACCTTATCCGGCGTTTTTGCCAAGAAGTACAAAAGTTCGTATTCCTTCGGCGTGAGGCTGACTTCTTTTCCATCTGCTGTGACCCGGTGTGCATCATGATCAATGGATAGATGAGAAAACACGAGAACATCTTTTGTGGTTGTTCCAGTATTAAGGTATGACGTTTGCGACGATCTTCTTAGCAGTGCTTTCACACGAAGAACCACTTCACGCGGGCTGAAAGGTTTAACGATATAATCATCCGTTCCTGCCTCAAAGCCTTGCACACGGTTAGCTTCCTCACCTTTTGCTGTCAGCATAATAATTGGTGTGGCTTTTTTATCTCGGATTTGATTACACACTTCAATCCCATCTGTCCCAGGCATCATTAAATCAAGCAAAATGAGGTCATAATCGGTTTGAAGTCCTTTTTGAATGGCTTCATCCCCATTTTCCGCTTCATCAATTTCATAATTTTCCCGTTCTAAATACATTTTTAAAAGGCGGCGAATTCTTGCCTCGTCATCGACGACTAATATTTTCGTTTGAGTTGTGTGTTCCATTAGACAATCCTCCTGCTTTCTCCGTTGTTACATACATTTTAACAAAAAGCCGAATCGAATCATAAAAGTTGGCCTTTTTCATGCGATTACGCGTAAGAATGAAGCCCCGCAATCACTAGGTTGACAAAGATAAGGTTAAACATAATGATCGCAAATCCGATTACAGCAAGCCAAGCGGACTTTTCACCATGCCAGCCTCGTGATAACCGAAGGTGGAGATAGGCGGCGTAAAATAAAAATGTAATTAAAGCCCATACTTCCTTCGGGTCCCATCCCCAGAATCTCGTCCATGCAATTTGTGCCCAGATCATCGCAAAAATAAGACCGCCTAACGCAAATACAGGGAATCCTATGGAAACAGCCCTGTACCCAATTTCATCGACTAAATCGAGATTCACTTGTCTTACGAGCGGCTGAAGCAGCGCACTTAGACGTTTGCGAATGATCAATCTCAGCAATCCATAAATAATCAGCCCAACGCCAAATGACCACAGCACTGTATTCACCTTTCTACCTGAAAAAACAGGCGGCAGATCAACCACAGGCTCTAAACGATCTTTTGTGATAAGCTCTCCTTTATGAGGTCCTACTAAGGCAGGCAGCTCATAGACCATGACGCTCTCTTCTTTATTTTTATCTACCCAATTAAATTTCGCTTCATACCCTGTCATTCTAAAGATGGACGTGACAGCGATAAATGCAAGGGTGACCACAATCATAAACATGACCAGCTCTAAGCCAAAGGTTTTCTTCCCCGGTTTTGTTTGATCGACATGCTTCAAAAGAAAAATCACACCTGCCACAAAACTGATCGCCAAAATGGCTTGACCAAGCGCTGCTGTCGTGACGTGAATATATAGCCAATTACTTTGAAGCGAAGGAATCAGCGGTGAAATATCCGATGGAAACATGCTTGCATAAGCAATGATTAATAAAGCGATTGGAAGTGTGAATAAACCTAGCACAGACACTTGATAGACAAAATATAAAATAATAAATGCGAGCACCAGCATCATTCCAAAGGCTGTGGTGAATTCAAACAGATTACTGACTGGTGCGTGACCAGACGCGATCCACCTTGAAATAAAATAGCCAAATTGACTCAAAAAACCAATGATGGTGAGCGTTATGCCGATAAGTGCCGCCTTATTTTTGCGCGGACCCTCTTCTTTCTTTTTTCCTTTAATGGCCCCTCCAAAAAAAGGAACTGCCGCTAAATAAAATAGAAAAGCTGCAAATAACAGGTTTTCACTGACTGCCGCCATCTAACCCTTCCCCCTTGCTTTTGCTGATACTTGTTGTATCAGGCAGTTCTTTTTGATCCACTGGCTGTTTGATGCCACTGCCGTGCAGTAACACCTTGAGATCAGACTTTAAGCCGAACCAGTTTTTGTTTGTATGTCCTGCCACAAATACTTTTCCATCCTTTGCCGACAGCCAGATTCTTCTATGCTGCCAGTACATCCCTTGTACGACACCAATCATAAAGATGATTCCGCCAACAATAAGTACCCCGAGTGTTAAGTCTTTTCGAACCGTTAAACCTGTCACGTTTTTTGTTTCAACCCGGTCAAATTTCATTTTATAAAGATTGTTATCAGAACCCTCTACTGTCTCTTGAATTGCGACAAAGCTTTTTTCACCTTTTGGTTTTTCAGGAGAGATCATTTCAAATACGAACGCAGGATTATTTGGATTCCTCGTTTTCGTACTAGGTGTGCCATCTTCGTCAAAATAAAAGTCAGGCAAATAACTCATCACCTTGACTTTGTAACCGCTACCAAGATCATATTCTGACTTAGGCTCCAGCAGATTAATCTTCACTGTTCCGAAAGATTTCTCAGTATCTTTTCGAATCAGCTGAAAGACCATTTGATCGAGTTCATTTTGTTTAAAATCCACTTGATATAATGAGAAATTGTCAAACTTAAGCGGTTCATTCACTTTAATATCGTGTTCTGTTACCTGCTTTAGCTTTGGCTTTTCACCAAAAACAACTTCCCCTTCACGTTTGTATAAAACGGCATCGGTTTTATAACTTTTGACGACTTGACCATCGCCAGCCTTTTCAATCGCATTTTCAAAGACTTCTTTTTCTTTTTCAGATTCATAGCGGTCAATTGAAAACGCATTATTCTTTAAGAAGTATTGGCCTCCCGTCCCTGGGATTGGTGCCGTTTCGCCTTCTCTTACCCATAATGTTTCATCCACGTACATTCCCGGAACAAACCGGAGCATGGATCCAATGAGAAATATAATTAATCCAATATGATTGACGTAAGGTCCCCAGCGGGAAAAGCGGCCTTTTTCAGCTAAAATATGTCCATCTTCTTCTCTTACGCGGTAACGCTTTTGTTTCATTTTACTAACGATGCCTTCATATGTATGTTGATCTAATGTTTGGTTTGTTTCGCTGAAAAGACGCTGCCTTCTCATAAAGCCTTCTTTTTTGACAACCCCTTGATTTTTGAGTGCACGATAAAGTGGAATCACTCGATCAAGGCTGCAAATCACAAGGGAAATTCCGATAGATGCGACAAGGGCTAAAAACCACCAAGAATTATAAAGATCATGGAATCCAAGGATGTAATATAACTTGCCAAACGACCCATATTGCTCCTCATAATAAGTGGAAGCTGATGCACCTGGCGGAATAAACCGCTCCTGCGGAAAAATAGTTCCTAGCGAAGAAGCTAACAGTGTGATGACAATGAGCCACACACCCACTTTTACGGAAGAAAAAAAGTTCCATACTTTATCAACAATCGTTTTGTTGTATGTTTGCGAGCGTCTTGCACTGCCGTCATATCTCATATCAAGCAGCTTTGATGAATTTTTCTCTTTTGCTGCAATGGGATTCCCGCATGATTCACATAGAACAGTACCGATTGGATTAATATGTCCACACTCGCACTTTACCTCTTTCATTCTATGACCCCTTTGGTTTAATCAAATTCATATATTCATAGACATTACGTTCTGTCATCGTCCCCTTTATGACTTTGATTACTTTGCCTTCAGGATTAATTAAAAATGTGGTTGGCAGCGGCGTAATATCATATGCCTCTGTCACTTGACGATCTTTGTCCATGGCAACAGGAAAATTCACGCCATAAGCATCCATAAAATTCTTCACAGCAATATTGGATTCCCCCACATTCACGGCAACAATTTCGACACCGCGATCCTTGAACACTTCATACTGATTTGCCATATAAGGGAATTCCTGCTTACATGGACCGCACCATGTACCCCAAAAATTGAGAAAGACGCCTTTGCCTTTTAAGTCCTTTAATTCAATCCGTTCCCCATCTACCGATTGAAGGACAAAGTTCGGCGCAATAGATCCTTCTTTGATTTGATCCTGTTTGGCAAATACTGAGTTATACATCGTATAACACAGTGCAGCAAGCATCACGAGGAGAATGCCCGTCCGTATGAAAAATCGTCTTTTCTTCATCTGAAGTACCCCTTCCCCATAGACATTCAGGTAAATTATAGCATTCTCCTTCTTTTGATGCTTCTTCATTTTTTGAAGTTTATGTGAAAATTAAAAAGCGCTTTTCCCATGATCCGCAATCGCTCTTAGACGTTTTACTTCATGCGGCGTCAATTCTCTGCGATCTCCTGGTCTCATGCCTTCAATATGAAGGAAAGCATATTGCTCTCTTTTGAGTTTTAAAACGTCGTGACCGATTGCTTCAAACATGCGGCGAACCTGTCTGTTTCTGCCTTCATGGATGGTTAATTGCACAATACATGTTTGCTTTCGTTTATCAATTGAAAGCATTTTGGCACGGGCAGGTGCTGTTTTTTTATGGTCTAACATGATTCCTTTTTCTAACTTTCTAAGCAATTCTTTTGAAGGGATGCCTTTTAGTTTCGCTGCATACGTTTTATCAATTTGATATTTCGGATGCATGAGCTTATGGGCAAACTCACCATCATTTGTAATCAAAATTAAACCGCTCGTATCATAATCCAACCGGCCGATTGGATACAGACGCTGCGGAACATCATCAAAGAAGTCTGTCACGACTTTGCGTCCTTTATCATCCTCGGCAGCTGAAATGACGCCGCGCGGTTTATAAAGCATAAAGTAAACCGGTTCTTCTCTTTCAAGCTTTAAGCCATTGACTTCAATTTTATCTGAAGAGCCCACCTTTACTCCGAGCTCTGTCACTGTTTCACCATTAACGGTAACTCGTCCTTCTTTAATTAATTCTTCAGCCTTTCGTCTAGAAGCGACGCCGGCATGGGCAATTACTTTCTGTAAACGTTCCATTTGTCTTTCACCTCATGTACTATCTTACTTGCTTGGCTTGAAACAAACAAGCATTCGTGGAAAAATAAGCGTTTCATCTGTCTAATTTCAACAAAAAAGCTGTTTTCCATCCACGAAATAAAAAAAGCACCTGATTAGGCGCCGCTAAATAACAAACTGACGATAATAATCGATGCAATGATCCCAATCAGGTCTGCAAGCAGCCCCACTTTCAGTGCATCTCCCATTTTTTTAATACCAACTGCTCCAAAATAGACGGTTAAAATATAAAGGGTCGTATCCGTTGACCCTTGCATAACGGCGGCAAGCTTGCCGATAAAAGAATCTGGACCATAAGTCGCAATTAAGTCTGATGTCATACCAAGCGCCGCTGTTCCTGATATAGGGCGTATCAAAGCTAGCGGCACCACTTCTGTAGGAATACCAATCGCTGTAAACACAGGTTTCAATAATTCCATGACAAAGTCAAGGGCACCTGATGCTCGGAAAATCGTAATGGCGACAAGCATACCGACTAAATACGGAATGATTGAAAAGGCAATTTGAATGCCTTCTTTCCCGCCTTCTACAAATGTTTCGTACGTCGGTACTTTTTTAATCGTCCCTGCAATCAATATTCCTGCGATGATCAGTGGAATCAAAGCAAGTGACAGCCAGTTAATAAATGCCACAAGATCACCCCCGCCTGCTTCTGCGATAGTGGAAATAGCGATCAATCATAATCGCACCGATACCTGAAATAAGTGTCGCCAAAATGGTTGGGCCTACAATATCTGTTGGCTGATCTGCGCCATAGGTCATACGAATGGCAATGACGGTCGTTGGCACAAGTGTGATAGAAGATGTATTGACTGCTAAAAAAGTGATCATAGACCGGCTCGCCTCATTTTTTCCGCCATTTAATGCTTTCATCTGCTCCATCGCCTTAATCCCAAGTGGAGTGGCGGCATTGCCAAGGCCAAAGAAATTTGCCATGAGATTGGACAGAATATACCCCATCGCTGGATGATTCGCAGGAATCTCAGGAAATAGTTTTGAGATAAAGGGCCGGCATAATTTACTAAAGAAATGTAACAACCCCGCTTCTTCTGCGATCTTCATCAATCCTAGCCAGAATACAAGAACACTAATCAACCCAATTGAAATGGTGACCGCTTCTTTTGATCCTTTAAAGACCGCTTCGTTCACTTCATGCATCGTTCCGTTAAACATTGCATAGACAAGACCGATGACCGTGAGGAATACCCAGATCAGATTGACCATGAAGATCCGCCTATCGATGTCTGAAAGACAGACTTAAACATTTCTTGAAAGCTTTTTTGAGGCATTCGGTTGCGTTTATTTTCATAAAAAATGGGGACTTGCTCAATCACCTGACCATCCAGTAAGAACGTCATTTTCCCTACTACATCTGGGATCGCTTCTTTGTTTTTCTCCCATTTCTTTTCAGGCGTCAGCATTTCCGTTTCGATTTCCACTAGTTTTTTCTCATCTTCATTTAAAAAATAGTCCACATCCCGCTTAATAAACGCTTTTTTTTCGTAAAAAGTCCCTTTTAACGAAGCGAGCCTGCCTTTTTCAGCAAGCACATACGTTTTATAGTGATCAAATGCATACTCAAACATTGAGATATGATCCTTCCAATCATCCGGTGCATTAATCGTCACAGCAATGAGCGTAGCATCTCCTTTTGCAGCTGTGGAGACAAGCGTGCGTTTTGCAAGTTTTGTATATCCTGTCTTCCCTCCAGTCGAATATTGATATAAACCAGTGAGCAGCTTGTTTTTGTTTTTCCAATAACCTTCGATTGTTTTTGCTTTATAAAAGGTGGTACCGGCAATTTTTTGATATTGCTGATGCTTCATGGCGTATTTCGTTAAGATTGCCATATCATAAGCTGATGAATAATGGTTTTTATGATCATCGAGTCCATGCGGATTTTGAAAATTCGTATTCTCCATGCCTAGTTCAGAGGCCTTTTGGTTCATCATAAAAATAAAGCCTTCTAAGCTGCCACCAACATGTTCTGCAATGGCAACAGCTGCATCATTTCCAGAGCGCAGCATGAGCCCGTATGTCAAGTCTTCTAAGCTCACCTTCTGTCCTTCCTTTAAATAAATCGAAGAACCTTCCGCTTGAATCGCACGTTTTGACACTTTGACCATGTCGTTCATTTTTCCTGATTCAATGGCTAATACAGCCGTCATAATTTTTGTGATACTGGCGATTCTTCTTTTTTCGTGCTCGTCCTTTCCAAATAGGACTCTGCCTGACTGTCCATCTATTAAAATGGCGCTTCTCGCACTCACCGATAATGAAATGTCTGCTTGAGCGTGTGAGGAAAAAGGCAGTAAGAGTGTCAATAGAAGAAGGACTGCTGTTCCAATTTTTAAATAGGGCATGTTCATTCACGTCCTTGTCCGTTTTGTACAAGTGTATGCGCGGCTGAAAAAGTTATGATGCCTCGTCCATAAAAAAAAGCAACTCTCATGTGAGAGTTGCCTTGTCTTCTTTATACCATTTTCATTTGCTGATGAGATGTTGTATATTCCAGCTCTTCTCTCATCGTTAAAAACTCTTTTTCTAATGAAGAAAACAAACGTTTGACTTCAGCCGATACTTCATGATGGAAAACAATGCAGCTTTTTCCTGTATAGGCTGAACGGCTATCTTCATACCATGTATCCTTTTTTGGTGTAAAAAATTCTTCAATACATTGATGATAAATACGATGAAGCGTCTGCTGTGCGGCTTGCTGCGGGAATGTCTGCTGCTGCCCGATTTTCCTGCAAACCGCCGCGGCATCCTCGCTATAAACTGCAAGCTTCCGCAATGTACTTAATATGTCACAATAATAGGCTTCCGCTTCCGGGTTTAATCGTTTCAAGCTTGATAAGGTAGCTTCGTTCAGAAAATCATTCATTTCAACTGCAACCTTTGATAAAAAAACGCCTGCTTGATCAACTTGAGCCTTTACATTCATATGTGCCATTTGTTTCGTGTTTACCTTCCCCTCATGGCTTTGTCACCATTTTATCTTTCAAACAAAGGTTTTAGACCTAAAATCTTTGTTATATTTTATCATACATTTTTCCTTATTTTGAACTATTTTATCTCTTCAAATGTTTGATTGAAGTTTTCAAAAAAGAGATCAGCCTCTTCTTGCACCCCATCTGCTTCCACATTCTCTGGAAGTGGCGGTAATTCATCTAAGGCTTTTAAACCAAATTGCTCTAAAAAGGTAGGTGTTGTCCCATAAAGGATCGCTCGTCCCGGTCCATCGGCACGTCCTACTTCACAGAGCAGTGCTTTGGCAACTAAACTATGCAGCACTCGTTCTGATTTAACGCCTCTGATCTCCTCGACTTCGCTGCGTGTAATCGGTTGTTTATACGAGACAATGGCGAGCACTTCTAGCGCTGCCTGTGACAAACCTTTCGATGGTGTCTCTACTAATTTTTTTAAATATACGCTGTATTCTTTTTTCGTCAGCAGCATATATGAATCTGCATATTCAATGAGCTCAATTCCTCGTTCTTGTTTTTGATATTCTTCTTTTACGGCAGACATAATATCAAGCAACGCTGCCTCATCAACTTCAAGAACAGACATGAGCTGTTTTCTTGTTAAGCCTTCGTCACCTGCTGCATATAGCAGCGCTTCTAAGATGGCTTTCCAATTCACGATATCAAGCGTCATGAATCGTTTCACTCCCTATGATATAAATATCTTCAAAGTTTCCTTCCTGCTCCAGCATGATTTGATGGCTTTTCATCAATTCGAGAACAGCAAGAAACGTCACGACAAGGTGTTCCTTTTGATCATGTTGAAATAAAGTCATGAAATTGGTCCGCTTTTTTGTTTTTCTTAAATGGTTCATAATCTCATTCATTTTGTCTTCAATCGGGATTTCTTGTCTTGTAATCTTTGATGGTGCTGGTTTTGTTATTTTTTTGCGGTTCAATACCTTCTGGAACGCACCTAACATATCATACACCGTGACGTGTAAGTTTGTGTCCTTCGCTTCTGCTTCTTTTGCAAATTCACTTAAATCACTTGGTGGTTTTGTAAAGGCGTTTTGCCGCTCTTCTTCACGTTCCTTCAGTTCTTGCGCTGCATTTTTATACTTGCGGTATTCAATTAATTTGCCAATCAGCTCATCACGAGGGTCCTCTTCTTCTTCCATCAGGTCTTCATCAAACAGCTCTTCCTCTTGTTTTGGGAGAAGCATTCTGCTTTTAATGCTCAGGAGGGTTGCAGCCATCACCAAATACTCACTTGCAACATCAAGTTCAAGCTCCCTCATCGTGTGGACATATAATAAATACTGCTCCGTAATTTTAGCGACGGGAATATCATAAATATCAATTTCCAAACGGTTAATTAAATGTAAAAGCAAGTCCAAAGGACCCTCAAACGAATCTATTTTCACCTGATATTCCAGCATTCTTTTCTCACCATTTCTACTGTCTTCTAAGTACCGTTTTCATCGGCTAACCTTTAGTATAAGACACCATAAAGCTCTCGTCCAATATAATTTCGACTATGAGGCAGCAGGCAAAAAAAGAAAAACAGTTGATTCGCCCATACCAATGAGGGCATTTATACATAGAATACCATTGTAATCAGAACTGATGAAAAAAGGAGGCCGTAACATTATGGGAGATGGTTATTACTTCGGCGGAGGATTTGCGCTTATTGTTGTGCTGTTCATCTTGCTGATCATCGTTGGCGCGGCTTGGGTTTATTAAAGAAACAGAGCGTCCTTTCATAAAGGGGCGCTCTTTCTTCTTTTCTTTTCGGTATGTTAGACTGATAGTGGAAAAGGAGATGACCGCTGTGTATCCTAAAGCGTACGTGGCTTTTTTACATGAATTTCATACGACAAGAGATTATTTTGAGTGTCATGAAATTCTTGAAGAATTTTGGAAAGAAGATCCTCCTCATCAGCGTAAAAAGTACTGGGTGGGTCTCATTCAGCTTGCTGTTGCTTTGTATCATCAAAGACGAGGGAATGGAAAAGGAGCAAAACGGCTGATTTCAAACAGCCTTCATATATTAGATTCGGACCGGAACATACTAACAGAATTAGGTCTTGATGAAGAGGCATTTCTTTTACTGCTGAGAACACTGAAAAAGAAAATCGATGAAGACATGCCCTACGAAAGTGTGATGCTGCCAATACGAGATGAAACGCTTCTTTCTTTATGCCAAGAGATGGCCCAAAAAGAAGGCTTAACCTTCGGACAGGAGAGCAACTTATCCCATACATTCTTAATTGAAAAACATAGACTGCGTGATCGGACGGACGTATTGCTTGAACGTGAAAAGCAGATGGAACGTAAAAAAAGCAGAGGCATATAACCTCTGCTTCAGCGTGTAGACAAACCCTCGCATTCGGTGTCAGTCCTGCGTGCCGGTGCTCACGAATATCGAATTCGCTCCGCTCCAGTACTCGTCCTTCCTAGACTGCAAAGGTTTTCTATCACGCTGAAAAGAAGACAAAGGGCTAAAATCAAGTTCATTTTAGCCCTTTGTCAACAATCTAAAGCAGAGGCATATAACCTCTGCTTTTACATGTGTGATATTTAGTTTGTTTCACTGTGACACTTATGAAAGAAGCCTTGCGTTAATTCATTTGGAATGAGTGTTTTCGTTTTGAATACTTCTTCCACGGCTAATACCATTTCCTTGCCGATGCCTTGGTCACGATGGGACGGATTGACACTAATATGTTCGATTTGTACTTGGTCGTCTGTTTTCAGCACACCAATCGCACCGACGATATCCTCACCATCTTTCCAAAGGAACAGCTGCCGATCTTCATCCATTTCATACGACTTTATCGTCTGCTGAAGCTGTTTGACGTCTTTCTCACCCGGCATAAAGGACAGGAGTCCCATGGCAATTTTTTCAAAAGACCTCTTGTAACGAATTAACATATATACCCCTCAATATTAAAATTATCCTATTTTCCAGCAAATGTCTTATGAATCACTTGCTCATCACACATTATAAACACTTTTAGGTTGTTTTTAAACTCTTTTTCATCAAATTAACGAAACGTTCGATTTAGGTTGGCCATTTCAATAGCAGCTGCAGCCGATTCACTGCCTTTATTTCCAGCCTTTGTACCGGCTCTTTCAATGGCTTGTTCAATAGATTCTGTTGTCAGTACACCAAAGATAATCGGCACCCCTGTTGAGATGGCACTTTGTGCGATTCCTTTAGCCGCTTCATTACAAACATAATCGTAATGTGATGTTGCCCCGCGAATCACGGTTCCAAGTGTAATGACTGCATCATATTTTTTTGTTTCTGCTAGTTTTTTTGCCATATACGGAATTTCAAAAGCCCCCGGCACCCACACGACATCAATATCGTCACCGTTTGCTCCGTGTCTAAGCAATGTATCTTCTGCTCCGTCTAGCAGTTTGCTTGTAATGAAATCATTAAATCTAGCGACGACGATTCCAAACTTTAATCCTTCTGCTACTACATTCCCTTGTATTGTATTCATATGTTCATCATCCTTTTTTGTGATTTTTATTTTGTTTTCATTGTCGTTGTTTGCTTGTTTATATATGCCTGCAATGCTTCAATCGTCAGCATCTTTAAATCGTGTTCTTTTTGAATTTTTTGCAGTTCGGGTACACGGGCCATGGTTCCATCTGCATTCATAATTTCACATATGACACCCGCTGGCACTGAACCCGCAAGTTTAGCAAGATCAATGGCCGCTTCTGTATGACCTGGTCTTTCTACTACGCCTCCCTCTTTCCCAATAAGAGGGAAAACATGACCTGGGCGGGCAAAATCTTCTGGTTTTGACTCTTTATTTAACATGGCCAAAATGGTCGTTGAGCGCTCAAAAGCACTTATACCAGTTGTTGTTGACGTATGGTCGATGCTTACTGTAAATGCTGTATGATGTGCATCCGTATTTCGCTCGACCATAGGATGCAGATCCAAGTGTTTCGCAATCGAAGCATGAACTGGTGTGCAAATAAGACCTCTTCCATGTAAAGCCATGAAGTTAATGACTTCCGGCGTTGCATGCTCAGCAAGTGCCACAAAGTCTCCTTCATTTTCTCTGTCTTCATCATCTACTACGATAATGATTTCTCCTCGTTTCAGGGCATTTACTGCCTCATCAACTGAATGATACATACAATCGCCTCCTAGAATCCGTGCTCTTTTAAAAATGATGGGGTTAATCGTGATGGCTGCTTTTCGTTTTGCTCTTTTGTTAAAAAGCGATAAATGTATTTACCGATCATGTCACATTCAATATTTACTACATCCCCCATAGATTTAGTCGGGAAAATAGTTCCTTCAAGCGTATGTGGAATGATAGAAACTGTCACGTGAGCATCTCGCAAATCGAAAATAGTCAAGCTGACGCCGTCTATTGCGATCGATCCCTTTTTTGTAAGCATATCTGTGAGGGTCTTGTCCATTTTCAAATCATAGTAAATGGCATTACTCTTCTTTTCTACACGGGTAATCACAGCCGTTCCATCAACATGGCCTGAAACAAAATGACCGCCGAATCGTCCATTTGAGGACATCGCTCGCTCTAAATTCACTTGGCTACCTGGTGCAAGCTGATCAAGTGATGTCGCTTTGACCGTCTCAGGCATCACATCTGCCGCAAACTGTTCTTTTGTGAAGCTTGTGACAGTGAGACAAACGCCATTGATGGCGATACTATCGCCTAGGTGAACATCTTCTAGTACACGACTGCACTTGATGATGATTTCCATGGCATCTGCGGATCTTTTGCTCAATGACTGGACTGTACCCACTTCTTCAATAATCCCCGTAAACATGTGATCCTCCCTTTCTCTTTCTTTTGTATTTCTCACTTTATGAAAAAGCGATGTTTGGGACATGTGATCGATTGAACACCTTCGTCGCTTTTTATGGTCCATACAAGGTAAATGAGGGATCACCTAATAAACACTGCATGCGATGACTATATTGACATACAGAAAGCCCCGGAAAAATTCCGGGGCTGTGGTTTTTTTGCATTAGAAATAAAACTATGATCAACACTTATTTTTTGTTCATACATAGCTTTCGTTATCCTTCTCCCATCCAGACTTTCACTGTCGGCTTCAGCTTCTCACTGAATCAACCGTTAATAAATTAACGGGTCACGGGCTGTAAAGCATTTGCTTTATTACCGTCGGTCGGGATTTTCACCCTGCCCCGAAGGATACAATCGATATTTAGCTGTCCTTAGGGGCTATTATAGCGATCCTTGTTGTCAAATGCAACAATCAAGATTTATTCACCTGTTCATAAAAAAAGCCTCCTTATAGGAAAGGAGACTTGTTAATTGACGACTTTTACTACTTTTATAAGACCGTCTATTCTTTTTTCATTACTAAAGTATGCTTTAATACGATCGCCTTTTTTCAGATCGGCCACATCATCTTCAAATTTCTTTCCATTAAAAATGATTTTCGTGCCATTTTTGGCTTGACCGTAATACTCATCACCATCAATTTTTGTAATGGTATATTCATAGATTGTGTAATCTTTGTCATTATTCGTTAAGCTTTCGCCGATGGCTGTTGGCACATCTTCAATTTTCATACCATTCATGTATAAATAACCTGCGCCTAAACAAAGCAGTAAAACAAATAAGATTGCGATTTTTAATTTGATTTTCCCCATATTTAGAACCTCCATCATCTGCACTTCGCCTATTTGTATGTTCTATTCCTTCTTTTGATGAAATAAAACCAAAAAAGCTGATTTTCATTAATGGTTACTTATATAACGATTCAAATGGACTTTTGGTTCCACCTTTTCATCATTACATATGATACGAATATGCGTTCTTTATTAAGGGGGTCTTTTTTCCTCTTTATCTGTTAGCAGGGTGAATAAGATAGACGAGCTTTTTGATTATATTCTTTTCTCTAGTGCGAATAGATCTTCCTCTAACAATTGAGATCTTTGAACAGCGATATTTCGGCTGTCACGAACCCCTTGATTATAATAGTAGCTTCCAAGATGTTTTGTGATAAATTCTAATATATTGATGGCTGCTAATTCACCAATCTCCTCTTCTCGTTCTTCGGCAAAGTAACGCTGAATAGCAATCATCATCTGATTTTTTTCTTCTTTTGTTAATGGTTTCAAAGTATCTCCTGCTTTCTTTCAGCATGATCACACGCTTTTTAGATTTGCACTTTCACTTATTTTTAGAGCTACATATGGTGACACTCACGAATACGAATATTTGTTCTCTTATCATATCACAAAAACGTGTCCATCACACCCTAAAAGAAAAAGCGTGTTTTAATCAATTGATCAAAATACGCTTTTTTATATAGACTATTTATTTCAATATGGATAGTATCGTCGCCACAGAATGATCTACAAATGAACGCTCTGGGCGAGATTTCATGAGAACTGTAAGTCCAATAAAAGAAACAACCAACGCCTGTGCTAAGGCTTTGGCATTCAGACTGCTTTCGAGCTCACCCGAGCGAATACCTTGTACAATTTTTTCTTCAAAAATGACCGAAAGATACATTTGATGCTCTCTTGTGAGAATTTCAAATTTCTCTTCGTGGGGGGCAAGCTCGACTATTGTATTGATGCAGAAGCACCCTTTACTCGGCCCATCTCCATATTCCTCTTCTACTAATTCAGCAAATAATGTATGAAATGCTTCCTTTGCAGATAGATTGTTTTGCAGTTTTGATCGAATATGTGCTGCATGCTGAGTTGTATATTTGCGTAATGCTGCTTCAAACAATTCCTCTTTATCACCGAACGCTGAGTATAAGCTTGGCCGCTGTATTCCCATTTTTGCAGTTAAGTCGCTTAATGTAGTGGCTCTGTACCCCTTCTCCCAAAAAAGCAACAAAGCCTCATCTAACGCTTTTTCCTCATCAAATTCCCGTTGTCGAACCATCATCAACCCTCATTTCTATCATAAAAATCTCTTCACTAGATCAATCATCTATTTCTTATAAGGATATTTTTTACTTATCGGTACATTATCATTTTATTTTATTGACATATCATTGTCAAATTGACTGCCTCTCTCAAGATCTTCACTACATCACCTTGACTTTAAAACGTTTATCTGGTTATCCTTAACAGGAATCATTTTATACCGATAAGTATATTATATTTTTTAGTACAAAAGGAGCTGATGACATGCATGAAAAAAGAAAAAATGAATGCCGTTGAACATTCTGATCTGGAAACGACTCATTTACAAATAACCACCCGATCAACGATGACTCGCAATATGGCTCTACTGTTTGCGACAGCCTCCGGGATGGCAGTTGCAAACATATACTTTGCACAGCCATTATTAGACTCCCTCGCATCCGAGTTTGGTATCAGCTATTCATCCGTTGGTATGGTCATTACGATTACTCAGCTTTGTTATGCGCTAGGACTGCTACTGATCGTACCACTTGGTGATCTGTTCAACCAACGGCGGCTCATCGTAGCTCAAATGCTAGTATCCGTGTTATCTCTCATTCTAGTCAGTATCGCCCCTACCGCCACCGTCCTGTTCATAGGACTAGCTGCGGTGGGACTGCTCGCTGTAGTCACTCAGGTACTCGTAGCATTCGCAGCGACATGGGCCGCTCCTGAAGAACGTGGCCGCATAGTGGGCTTGGTTCAAAGTGGAATTGTGATTGGTATTCTTCTCGCACGAACGTTTGCTGGTGTACTAACCGATCTCGCCGGCTGGAGATCAGTCTATCTCGTTTCCGGCGTGATGATGCTGATCATCACTGGCGTGTTGTACCGGTATCTTCCTCGTGCTGACAACAAGAGAGTCTCCATATCCTATGTGAACTTGCTCGCTTCAATGTTTATATTGTTCAGACAAGAACGAATTCTACGTATTCGTGGCGTACTGGGTTTTCTGATCTTTGTTGTGTTTGGCACGCTGTGGACTTCACTTGTGCTGCCTCTCAGCACTACGCCATACAATCTGTCACATACGGCGATTGGTGCATTTGGCCTTGCTGGAGTTGCCGGAGCATTAGGTGCCGCTCGAGCTGGAAGCCTTGCTGATCGAGGCTTAGGACAGTTAACAACGTGCATCGCCCTTGTCCTATTACTCTTTTCATGGTGTTTTATTTTTTTCACTGAATATTCCCTCATTTTATTAATCGTTGGTATCGTCATTCTTGACCTATCTGTGCAGGCCGTTCATGTGACCAATCAAAGTATGATTTTCATGGTCCGGCCTGAGGCGAGAAGCCGGCTGACTGCTGCTTATATGATTTTTTATTCCCTCGGCAGTGCGCTCGGTTCTATTGTATCAACTAACATATACGCAAACGCTGGCTGGAATGGGGTATGTTTATTTGGAGCCTCTATCAGCGCCTTAGCCCTTTTATATTGGATGATCACCTACCGCTTCACGGCACAGATCACAGGAACATCAGATTTAAAATAAAAAAACACCGCAATTAAGCGGTGTTTTGGATTAAGCATCGATAACTTCGACTTTTTCCATCCCTTGACCTTGTTCCATGTCAAGAACAGCCTCGATACCAGATGTTACTTTACCAAAAACAGTGTGAACACCGTTTAAGTGCGGCTGTGGGTCATGTACGATAAAGAATTGGCTGCCGCCAGTGTCTTTACCAGCGTGTGCCATTGATAATGAACCTCTCTCGTGCTGATGAGGGTTTCCTTCTGTTTCACATTTAATGGTGTAACCAGGTCCTCCAGTTCCATTACCGTTTGGATCGCCGCCTTGGCTTACGAACCCTGGGATCACGCGGTGGAATTTCAATCCATCGTAGAAGCCTTCATTCGCTAATTTTTCAAAGTTTGCTACTGTACCTGGAGCAGCCTCTGGGTACAGTTCAAACTCAATTTTCTTTCCATTCGTTAAT
Source organism: Bacillus sp. 005/A4HT-01/001 (assembly GCF_004634445.1). Lineage (NCBI taxonomy): Bacteria > Bacillati > Bacillota > Bacilli > Caryophanales > Bacillaceae > Bacillus > Bacillus sp. 005/A4HT-01/001. Next base: position 665,358 of record NZ_SEIZ01000002.1, on the reverse strand, counting down.
TGTATGTATCCTTTTTTCGCCATTTTTCACATTCTCCTTTCAGGTTAAACAACGCTCATTATAGCACATTTTCGGTGATGTTAAACATCCCCTGCTTACCTAATGTGATTTACCTCTTTTGCCAACATTGATAAAATAAAAGAGCTTGATCCTTTTCTCCTAAGGAAATGATCACAGACTGAGCAAAACACTTCATCATATTGGAGGTTTCAAACATCTTTAAAAGATAATTGAAACGTCAGACTGATTTGTTACGTCTATATGATGAAGTACGATTCAAATCATGTACTCAAATGATGAGTTTCTCACCATCGAGAAACGCTTTCGACTTGAAGGAGGTCAACATGTTTAAAAAAACAATGCTTGGTATGATGGCAGCGCTCCTTTTACTGATTGGTGCGCCAAAAGTCAGCTTAGCGGATGCAGCTGTCGGCGATGTCATCGTCACACTCGGGCAAGACTTAACACCGGCTGATCGCCAGAAGGTGCTTGACGAGTTGAATCCACCTGAAAATGCGACAAAAATTGAAGTAACCAATAAAGAAGAGCACGAATATTTAGGAAAGTATATCCCTCGCTCTCAAATCGGGACTCGAGCATTATCATCTTCATCTATTACTATTGAAAAATCAGGTACGGGTCTGACTGTGGATACACATAACATTAAGACCATTACAGATGAGATGTATTTAAATGCTTTAATGACCGCAGGCGTGAAAGATGCAAAGGTTGTCGTGACGGCGCCGTTTGAAGTATCTGGCACAGCAGCACTGACAGGTTTATTAAAAGCCTATGAGGTGTCAAGCGACAAAGCCATTCCCGAAGATGTGAAACAGGTGGCTAACGAAGAGCTTGTAACAACATCTAAATTGGGTGACTCTATTGGAAAAGACAATGCTTCTGCCCTGATTGCAAAAATCAAAGATGACATTGCCAAAAATGGAGTTCCTAAAACAACAAAAGAAGTGGAAGAAAAAGTAGATCAAGCCGCTTCTGATTTGAACTTAAATCTGACGCAGGACCAAAAAGATCAACTTGTCTCTCTCTTCGATAAAATGAAAAATATCAATATCGATTGGAAACAAGTCGGATCTCAAATTGATAAAGCAAAAGACAAGATTACAAAATTCATAGAATCAGATGAAGGGAAAAACCTTCTACAGAAGATTTGGGATTTCTTTGTCTCCATTTGGAATGCGATCGTCTCTGTATTTACTGGTGGAAAATAAATGTCATAGAAAAAGCTGCCTGATGATCAGGCAGCTTTTTTTAAGTCGATGATTTCACTTTTGATTGATAAGGTAAATCCAATTTGACAATGTCCTCATATGTCTCACGCTCAACGACAAGCTGCGCTTCCCCATCTTCTACAAATACTACAGCCGGGCGCGGGATGCGGTTATAGTTGTTTGACATGCTGTAGCCATAAGCTCCTGTACAAAAGACAGCTAACAAGTCTCCCTGTGATAACTCTGGCAGATCAATATCCCAAATGAGCATATCTCCACTCTCGCAGCATTTCCCTGCAATGGACACCGTTTGATCATGCGTTTGGCTCATTTTATTGGCGCTCGCTGCTTCATATTTCGCTTGATATAAAGCAGGTCGAATGTTATCACTCATTCCGCCGTCAATGGCTACATAATCGCGAATTCCAGGTACATGTTTGGATGAGCCGATCGTATAAAGAGTGGTTCCCGCATCTCCAACAAGTGAGCGGCCTGGCTCAATCCAAATTTCAGGCATCTCAAATTCATAGCGGGCTACATTTTCTTTCACCGCTTGAATAATTTTCTCCACGTATTCAGTTGCTGGCAGTGGCTCATCCTCTTCTGTATAACGGATGCCAAAACCTCCGCCTAAGTTCAGCACTGTGGAAATAAAGCCAAATGATTCTCTCCATTCATCTAGCTTCAAGAAAATCTTATCTGCCGCAAGGACAAAACCAGCCGTATCAAAAATTTGTGAGCCGATATGACAATGAACACCTAAGAGCTCGATCACTTCTGATTTAAGCACTTGTTTCACCGCTTCGTCTGCTTGTCCATTATGAAGATCAAAACCGAATTTTGAATCTTCTTGACCTGTTGTAATGTAGTCATGCGTATGTGCTTCGACACCCGGCGTGATGCGGAGTAGTACTTTCACCTGTTTTGACAGCTCTTGACCAAGCTGTTCAATGAGCGTCATTTCATAGAAATTATCAACGACAATACAGCCAATTCCGTGCTCTAGTGCCATCTTTAATTCTTCTCTGCTTTTGTTGTTACCATGGAAATGAATTTTTTCTACTGGAAACCCGGCACAAATGGCTGTGTGCAGCTCCCCGCCTGAAACGACATCAAGTGATAAGCCTTCTTCTTTTGCCAGCTGGAACATGGCAATAGAAGAAAACGCCTTACTCGCATATGCCACCTGAGCTTTTAGTTCTTCTTCAATAAATGCTTTCTGAAAGCTTTTTGCACGCTCCCGTATTAAAGCCACATCATATACATAAAGTGGTGTCCCATACGTTTCAGCTAAAGAAACGGCATCAACACCACCAATTTCTAAATGTCCGAGTTCATTTTGTCTGCAAGTGCCGTGTAAATACAATGTCATTCCCTCTTTCTCCGCCTCGGCTGAAAAAAGACAGCTGCACAAGCTGCCTTTTGCCGTTTCTCAAAGTTAAAAATACAATATCACAATCTTCAGCCACTTTCAACGAGCGTTAAGAATTTGGCGGAATTTTTGATCTGTTCTGAGGGTGAACGATGCTTGGCCTTACTTTTGAGCCAGGAACAGACGTCCGAATGAGCACTTGCCATAAAGCTTTTCCATTAAAAGGAATAAACGGCCACATATAAGGGGTCTGTAAGGAACGAATGGATGTTAAATAAATAAGTAACAGCGTAAACCCGATGATCAGTCCATTCAGCTTAAAGATCGCTACTAGTGCTAATATGATCAGTCGGATGATTTTATTAGCGACACTCAGTTCATAACTTGGAGTGGTGAATGTGCCGATGGCTGCTAGCGAGACGTATAATATGACCTCTGGTGTAAATAAACCGACATCAATCGCGATTTGTCCAATTAAGACGGCTGCAATCAAACCCATAGCAGTCGACAAGGCGGTCGGCGTATGTATGGCCGCCATTCGTAAAAATTCCACCCCAAAATCAGCAAGGAATACTTGGAGAATAACAGGGATATGGGAGGGTTTGTTAAATCCAATATAGCTTAGATTTTCTGGCAGAAGATTCGGTTCTAGAATAAAAAGAAACCAGATCGGCAAAAGAAAAGTAGAACATAAGATGCCTAAAAAACGCACCCATCTTAAAAAAGTCCCAACCGCTGGCGCCTGGCGGTATTCTTCAGCATGTTGAACGTGATGAAAAATAGTGGTTGGCGTAATGATGACACTAGGTGATGTATCTGTAATGATGATGACATGCCCTTCTAATATATGGTTAGCGGCTACATCTGGGCGCTCGGTGTATCGCACAAGCGGGAAGGGATTATATCCTTGCTTAATGATAAATTCTTCTATTGTTTTATCAGACATCGTCAGTCCATCAACTTTGATCCCAGACACTTCTTTTTCGATAATATCAACAAGATCAGGGTCAGCTATGTCTTCAATATAACAAACACAAACGTCTGCTTTAGAACGCTCGCCTACTTTAAGCATTTTGTATCGCAGTTTTTCATCCCGCACTCTTCTGCGAATGAGTGCTGTGTTCACAATGATGTTTTCAACAAAGCCGTCTCTTGCACCTCTGACAACCTTTTCTGTATCCGGTTCCTCCGGCATTCTGCCAGGGTAGCTCCTGACATCAATAATAAATGCGTAATTTTCACCTTCGACAACGACTGCCACAAGTCCAGACAACACTTGATCCACTGCTTCATCAAGCGTTTCAACTTTTGAGACTTGCTGATTGACAAGACGGTTTTCTACCACACGTGCAAGATCATCTGATTCAGGTTCGTTGTCATTGATTTCAATCAGTTCTTTTAATAAATAGATCACATATTGTGTATCACATAATCCATTTACATAGTAAAGCTGGATTTCCTGATCATGGACATAAATTTTCCGAACGCCAAGGTCAAAGCTGAGACCCATCCCGACATTGTCTTTGAAAAAATCTTCATTTTTCTTTGGATCTCGGTACACATGCACCTTGTCTTTCTTCATGGAAACCGCTCCTTTCTAAAATTAATTCGACTGCCTTCATTGTAATGGGGGACCCTTTGCTTAGATCATCTTTCCGTCCCATCTTGCCAATATCTCCAATGCCGACAACAATCGGAAGCTGTAGTGAATCGAGACAATACACTGTATCTCCACTCATTTTGTGTGGTTCCATTTCTGGAAGTCCATGTTTGTCAACGCCGTATTCTGTCAGTTCACCTTCCCGGTCAATGGAGACATGTACCTTTGTCCATTCCGCTTGATGGGTTTTAGATGCGACTGCAATGGCGCCAATCACTTCAATTTCAGGGTGACGTGCTACGTGCTTCATGGCCGTTTCCCCTGTTCCTTCACCTGTTAGACCAGAATCATCAAACATGACAAACACTGGGTCATACGGCGTTTTCAAAATCATCTGGACCAGTTCTGGTCCTGTTCGTTTGCTCGGATTCCCTTTTGAGCTGGAAATACATCTTCCGCCGACTTTCTTTGCGACAAGCTCAATCGTTTTGGCAGCATATATATCTCCGTCTGTCACTAAAATGACTTTGCGTCTTTGCCCCATATTAGGTTATCCTTTCGGTTTAAAGATAAGTGCAATGATAAATGAAAATAAAATTGCAGCTGATATTCCAGCAGAGGTTAACTCAAAAATCCCAATTCCGATTCCAATAAATCCGTGGACATCGGCCTGATGCATCGCCCCATGAAGCAAGCTATGACCAAAGCTTACGATAGGGACGGTAGCACCCGCTCCTGCAAATTCAATAAATTTATCATAAATACCAAACCCGTCTAAAATCGTCCCCGCCACAACAAAGGTCGTCATGACATGTGCCGGTGTGAGTTTCAGTACATCAAGTAAAAGCTGGCCGATCACGCAAATCAGTCCGCCTGCAACAAAAGCAATCAAATAATCCATTAGCTTTCTCCTCCTGCACGCTCAAATACAACTCCGTGCGCAATGGTTGGAATGGTCTCTTTTTGCTGAACCATCATTGGGCTGAGAAGCGCACCGGTTGCTACAACCAATACTCTTTGCAAATTCCCTGCTTTCATTTCTTGAAAGATGTGACTGAATGTCACGACAGCTGAGCAGGCACAGCCGCTGCCTCCAGCGAATACATTTTGATCAGGTGTGTATATGATTAATCCGCAATCATCATGCTTCCGTCCAAGCTGAATGCCATCTTCTTTCAGAAGATCCTTTAAAATAGGCGATCCAATTCCAGATAGATCTCCTGTTAGGATGAGATCATAATCATCTACTGTTCTTCCTAAGTCTTCTAAATGTTGTTTGATTGTGTCTGCCGCTGCAGGCGCCATAGCCGAACCCATATCGAATGGATCTGTAATCCCAAGATCCATCACCCGTCCGACGGTGGCACTTGTAATTTGAATTTGGGAAGGTTCTTGGCTGATGACGACAGCACCGCTCCCTGTCACTGTACTTGTGGCTGTATCTGGTTTTTGCCCGCCATATTCTGTTGGATTACGAAATTGCCGCTCTGCCGTCGCATTGTGACTGCTTGTCGCAGCAAGTGCTCTATTGGCAAACCCACCATCTATTAACGCTGAGGCAATGGCGACTGATTCCATAGATGTGGAGCAGGCACCAAATAAACAAAGAAACGGGATTTTGAGTTCTCTTGCCACATAGTTGGCTGTCACGTTTTGGTTTAGTAAATCTCCTGCCAGCAAAAGGTCAATATCACTTTTTTGCAAATTCGCTTTTGATAAGGCCATTGATATGGCATCATCCATGAGCTGCCTTTCAGCCATTTCCCAGTTCTTTTGATAACAGTGCATTTCATCATAGGTTTTATCAATGAGATGACCGATTGGGCCTTCTTTTTCTTTCGGTCCTGCAGCTGTTCCTTCCGCATTCACATAAAGCTTGTGTTCAAATACCCAAGATTGCTTACCTGTTAGTTTCACGTTTTATTCCTCCTACGAAAACATCTTTTCCAAGACGTATCGAATAATCCCTACGACATATGCCGAGACGACACCAAACACAATGACGTTCCCAGCCAGTTTAAACATGTTGGTCGCTACACCTAACACAAGCCCTTCACTTTTATGCTCAAGAGCCGCACTTGTCATGCTATTTGCAAATCCTGTCACTGGGACAGCTGATCCCGCTCCAGCAAACTGGCCGATTTTATCGTAAATACCAATACCAGTTAAAATAGAAGAAATTAAAATAAGGGTCGCCACCGTTGGATTCCCTGCTGTCTTCTCATTAAAATCAAAAAAAGTAATATAGAAATTTTGCAATCCCTCACCTATCGCACAAATCAAACCGCCGACAAGAAAAGCCTTGATGCAGTTCAGTACATAAGGAGGTTTCGGCTGATACGTTTTCACTTTAGATGGATAGTTCTCTTTTAAACTTGACACGTGTTGTTCCCTCCACATTTTTAAATATAAATAAGCCAATGAAATAGCGAGCCAAACACCTTTCCTAAGACGATGGCCATGAGCAGCAGCACAATTTTCCCGTCCATTCCAATTCTTTTCGTTAAGATAGGAAGTACATTTAACACTTCAGTGAGTGCGGCAGCAAGCATGCCGACAAAAATGCCAGATAAAAGACCGATCGGTAGCGCCAGCCATTTGGATAAATGCAAATGGACTTGACTTAAAGTAGCCCAGCCACCAACGACCGCTCCACTTATCACGGCAGCCTCATATCCTTGAATAAAACGCTGCGTTTTCGTTAATTGCATTAATCGAGGGATAATACCAAGCACTGTGAGAAACGCCACAAATCCTGCCCCTACCGTTAAACCGCCGCCGAGCCCAACAAGCACCACAAAAAGCCATTTACCGATCATGGATATCTTTCAATGTTTCTTTGTTTTCATTGAGTGCGACATAATGATCAAGATCGAGCTGATATTTAAACATTTCCACTTCAAGCGGGCTTGGCTCTTCGTTTAAACGCTTTTTAAACACATGATTGAAAAATAAAATCATGCCAAAACCGAGTCCAAAGCTATATGGAATTTGTAATAAATACGGATGCTCAACCGTGTTTCCAGTAATCATCTCGTAAAGGCGGATATGAACAAGTCGCATACTAACATCCTCATGGAAATTCATGATGGCAAGGGCCGCTCCGACAAATAAGAGGAGCCATACAAACACGAATAATACGGGGGACAGCTGGCGTTTGCCTGTGTCTATTTCAACAATGGCTTCTGAGCCTCCGACTGTTTGAATGTCAATGTCAGGCCATGTTTTTTTGATCGTTTTGACCACATGCATGATATCTAACACAACGATGTGACGATCCTTTTTGCTGACATGGTATATCGGCATTTTGCTCAGCTTTTGCACAGCACTGTCATCTCCAGTGATTTGGGCGATATCCTCTAAATAAATAAGCTGATCATTACCAGTCTTAATCCGATGGCGCAGCCGAATAAAGATTTGTCCGTCCATCCAAGTCACTTCCTATACGATGGGTTAAAAATAGTATGTGGTGAAAAATGGTTCTCATACTGTAAGAACTTGATTTACCGGTAATTACCACACAAAAAAAGCCAGCCGAATTGGCTAGCTGTCTTTTTGATCCATTTGCATTTGGATTTGTTTTAAAATCTTCTTTTCAAGCCGTGAGACTTGCACTTGGGAAATTCCGAGTCTTTCTGCTACTTCTGATTGTGTTTGGTCTTTATAATACCTTAAATAGACAATCAGTTTCTCGCGCTCTTCTAATTCTTTAATCGCCTCTTTCAGCGCAATTTTATCAAACCATCTTTCTTCTGAATGATCGGCAATTTGATCGAGCAACGTAATCGGATCGCCGTCATTTTCATACACGGTTTCATGAATTGATGATGGTGAGCGGACCGCTTCTTGAGCGAGGACAACATCCTCAGGTGTGATGTCCAGATATTCAGCGATTTCCTGAACAGTCGGCATTCGTCCATGAGATTTAGACAATTCGTCCCTTGCCCGCCTAATTTTATTTCCAAGTTCCTTTAAGGACCTGCTGACTTTGACGGTTCCATCATCACGAATGAAACGCTGAATTTCACCAATGATCATTGGAACGGCATAGGTCGAAAACTTCACATCATAAGACAAATCAAATTTATCAACAGATTTCAGCAGGCCAATACAGCCTATTTGGAACAGATCATCTGGTTCATATCCTCTATTTAAAAAGCGCTGAACAACGGACCAAACAAGACGCATGTTTTTTTCTACGAGGAGGTCTCTTGCTTGTTGATCTCCGTCTTGGCTTTTTTTGATGAGCTGTTTCACTTCATCATTAGACAGCTGTGCTTTTTTTGCTTGCTTTTTTACCTCCACATCCATATGAGCAGCTCCTTAATTACAAAGCGCTTTGCTTTTTGATAGATGCTTTGTTAAGCGGATCGTTGTGCCCATTTCTGGAGATGAGTCCACCATGACATCATCCATAAAGTTCTCCATGATCGTAAAACCCATCCCGGAACGCTCTAAATCTGGTTTCGTCGTAAAAAGCGGCTGCCTTGCTTCCTCAAGATCTGAAATGCCCATGCCTTCGTCTCGAATCGTCAGATACACAATATGGTCATCCAGTGTGACGCTAATGTGCACCTTGCCGTCTGGATTCCCGTCATACCCGTGAATGATCGAGTTCGTGACCGCCTCTGATACGACTGTTTTGATTTCTGTTAGCTCATCTAATGTTGGATCGAGCTGAGCGATGAATGCTGCCACCGTTACTCTTGCAAAAGATTCGTTTTGACTTAAAGCAGAAAAAGTCAAATTCATTTCATTTGTCATGATGCCACCCCCAATGTTTGTAGCGCAGTTTGCTCTGAAGGCTCCATACGAATAATTTTAAACAAGCCGGACATATCAAATAAACGGTTCACCGCCGGCGAGATCGCACAGACGACCATTTCACCGCCAAGCTGTTTAATTTCTTTGTATCTTCCTAAAATCACTCCGAGGCCAGAGCTGTCCATAAACGATAAATCAGCTAAATTCAGCACGATGTGGCGAATGTCCTCTGTTTCCAAATAATTCGTCACCTTTTGTCTCAATGTCTCTGCGGAGTGATGATCAAGCTCCCCTGTCAACCGAATGCAAAGTACGCTCTCTTTTATTTGAAAATCAATACCAAGGCTCATCTTTTCTTCCTCCTTGCTCTATTTTCGGATAAAGAATGTTTCTCTTTCTTCACATGCAAATCCTTCACCATGACAAAACTAGTGATCATTCGTCACATTTAGATGTTCTTTTCGTTCATAGCAAAAAAGACTGCCAGTTTCAGCAGTCTTTTACCTTTTACTTCCATTTAACAAATTCGGCCATAGCCCGTTTGAAGAACGTCCAAACACCGGCTTTTTCCATATCTTCTTTGGCTTCAACAGGACTTTCATGAAGCACTTTTCCATCTTTTTTCAAGATGATGGTGCCAAGTTTCGTTCCTTTTGAAAATGGGGCTGTGACATCTTGAGTTAATTTAATTTCTTTTTTGATCTGATCGACATTTTCGCCTTTTTTCGTTAGAAGAGAAATCGGTTCAGACGTGACAAGCTGAATTTTTTTCTTTTTCCCTTTGCTCACTTTGATCTCTGCTACATCTTGACCACGCTTGTACAGAGGATGCGTTGTATATTGACTAAAGGCGTAATCCAGCATTTTGACGACTTGGGCATTTCTGTCTTTTGGTGTACTTGCGCCGAATACAACAGCAATGACGCGCATGTTCCCTTTTTTAGCGGATGCAGTTAGACAGTATTTCGCCTCGCCTGTAAACCCTGTTTTCACCCCATCCACACCTGGATAAAATTTAATGAGACGGTTTGTATTCACAAGCCAGAATTTTTTATCCGTGTTCTGACGAAGATAGTCTTCGTATACACCTGTGAACTTGGTGATCTCTTCATATTTCAACAGCTCTTTTGCCATTTTTGCCATATCATGAGCCGTGCTGTAATGATCTTTTTCAGGAAGTCCTGTTGGATTTTGAAAGACCGTTGAGGTGAGCCCAAGCTCTTTTGCCTTTTTGTTCATTTGCTCAACAAACTGTTCTTCAGATCCAGCAATATGTTCTGCCATGGCAACTGAAGCATCGTTTCCTGACGCAATCGCAATGCCTTTTAGCATGTCTTTAACCGTCATTTCTTCTCCCGGTTCAAGGAAAATTTGTGAGCCTCCCATAGATGCTGCATGATCGCTCGTTCTTACTTTATCAGTCATTTTTAATTTTCCTTGATCCATCGCTTCCATGATGAGAAGCATCGTCATGATTTTGGTCATACTTGCAGGGGCAAGCTTTTCATCACTGTTTTTGTTGTAAAGCACTTTTCCCGTGTCACGTTCCATTAAAATCGCTGATTTGGCTTCATGCGCCAATTCTGATGTTTGTTTTTCTCCTGGCTTTTCAATCTTTTCCTTTGCCATCGCTGATGGTGAAACCATTGAGATAAGGATCATTAAAGTAAACAATGCACATATATGACGTTTCAAGTGGCAAACCTCCATTATCGTAATCCTTTCTATTTTTTCCTCATAAAGGCTGTTTTATTCAGAGATCGTTTGATTGCCATAAAAAAAAGCCCTCTGTTTCATGAACAGAAGGCTTTTTCACACGATCTATGAGAGTTGTTTGACAACTTCTTTCACTAAATCAAGGAAACTTGCTTTCACTTTTTCCGTCACTTCGATCACTTCATCATGAGAAAGCGGCTGATCTAAAATACCTGAAGCCGCATTAGAGATGCATGAAATACCAAGTACTTTTATGCCTGCATGACGTGCCACAATCACTTCTGGCACAGTCGACATACCGACTGCATCAGCGCCAAGCGTTCTGAGGAAACGAACCTCTGCCGGTGTTTCATATGAAGGACCTGTCATTCCTGCATAAACGCCTTGCTGCACAGATATGCCTAAATGTTTAGCCGTTTTCTCTGCAAGTGCCAGCAAATCTTTATCATACGGTGCAGACATATCAGGGAAACGAACCCCTTGACTGTCGTTTGGTCCAATTAACGGATTGGTCCCCATCATATTGATATGATCTGTAATCAGCATGAGATCGCCAGGATGGAAGGATGTATTCACACCACCCGCTGCATTTGTCACAATACATGTCTCAATACCGATTTCTTTCATCACACGGACAGGAAATGTCACCTGCTTCATATCATACCCTTCATAGTAATGGAAACGTCCTTGCATGGCACAAACGACCGTGCCTTTCAGCGTTCCAATGACGAGCTGGCCTGCATGCCCTTCTACTGTTGAAACAGGGAATCCAGGAATATCTTCATATTTCAATTTGATTGGATTTTCAATCTCATCGGCTAAAATGCCAAGACCTGAACCTAAAATCAATCCAACTGTTGGTACATATGTCGATGCTTGTTTAATATATGCCGCCGCTTCTGAAAACTGTGCTCCCACGTGATTTCCCCCTATTTGAGTTTAGATAAAAAGCTTGTGCCGTATTTTGGCATCGTTGTCTTGAAATTGTCTGCGACCGTTGCCCCAAGATCAGCAAATGTTTTCGCTGTTGGCAGCTCATTCGCTTCTTGATGCTTTTTGCTGTAAGCAATAAGCGGAACGTATTCTCTTGTATGATCTGTTCCGTGATGAACCGGGTCATTTCCGTGATCTGCTGTGATCACAAGCAGATCATCCTCTTTTAATAGATCAAACACTTCAGGTAGACGTGCGTCAAATTCCTCTAGTGCCTTACCGTAGCCTTCTGGATCTCTTCTATGTCCGAAAAGCGCATCAAAGTCGACAAGATTTAAGAAGCTCAGCCCAGTAAAGTCTGTCTTCAGCGTCTCCACTAGCTTGTCCATTCCATCCATGTTGGATTTCGTTCTGAGTGAAGAGGTGATTCCTTCACCATCATAAATATCAGAGATTTTTCCGATCGCAATGACATCAAGTCCATCATCTTTCAATTCATTCATGACGGTACGGTCGAATGGTTTTAATGCATAGTCATGACGATTTGGTGTTCTAACAAATGCCCCCGGCTCCCCGACAAATGGACGAGCGATGATGCGCCCTACCATATATTTTTCATCTAAAGTCAGTTCACGTGCGATTTCGCAAATGCGGTAAAGTTCGTCTAATGGCACAACTTCTTCGTGTGCAGCAATTTGCAGCACAGAATCTGCTGAAGTATAAACGATTAAATCGCCTGTTTTCATGTGCTCTTCGCCAAGCTCATCCAGAATTTCTGTACCAGACGCTGGTTTATTTCCAATGATGCTGCGCCCTGTTTTTTCTTTTAATTCATTTAACAGTTCATCTGGAAAGCCGTCTGGAAAGACTTTAAATGGTGTGTCGATGTAAAGACCCATGATTTCCCAATGTCCTGTCATTGTGTCTTTCCCATTGGATGCTTCTTGCATTTTCCCATAATACGCAAGCGGTTTTTCGTCCGCTGGAATTCCTTTAATTTCTTTAATATGACTTAGCCCAAGCTTCGCCATATTCGGCATATGAAGCCCGTTCATTTTTTCAGCAATATGTCCAAGTGTATCTGCACCTACATCATTAAAATCAGCAGCATCAGGTGCTTCCCCGATTCCTACTGAATCCATCACAATGAGGAAAATACGTTTATACTGATAATCAGGCATAAAAAAGCGCCTCCTTCAATATTCTTGTCCTTTCACCTTTCACAACTGGAGAGGTCAGACATCTCAAGTATAAACCGTTTTCAAGTCAATTGACAACCATAAACGGTCCAAACATAAAAAAGCATGATACACGTTCACCGTGCCATGCTTTACTTATGCCCTTGGATGGAATTTGTGATACACGTCTTTTAATCTTGTTTTTGTGACATGTGTGTAAATTTGTGTAGTAGAAATATCGGCATGTCCGAGCATTTCCTGTACGGCTCTAAGATCCGCACCGTTTTCAAGCAAATGTGTCGCAAATGAATGTCTGAGCGTATGAGGCGTCAATTCTTTTTGAATACCTGCTTCTATGGCTCGTTTCTTTAAGTTCTTCCAAAAGCCCTGCCGCGACATTTTTTTTCCGTGATGATTCAGAAATAAGGCATCGGCCGGCTGTTTTTTGAGCAGCTTGTTTCTGCCTTTTTCTATATACACTTCAATCGCACTTGTAGCAGCTTCACCAATAGGCACGATCCGCTCTTTTCTTCCTTTTCCAAAACAGCGTATAAACCCCATGGTCAGATGCACATCCGCAAGAGTCAGATCAAGCATTTCACTTACGCGAATACCTGTTGCATATAAAAGTTCGAGCATGGCTTTGTCACGGTAGTCAAATGGTGTTTGCTGCTTAGGTGTATCGAGCAGCTTTTCTACCTCATCTAATGATAGAACTTTCGGTAATTTCCGCTCTGTTTTTTGTGATTCAATGTTCCATGACGGGTCATCTGTTGTCACTTTTTCACGGAGCAAAAATTGATGAAAGGAGCGTATCGATGATAGATGACGGACGGACGTTTTACTCGATTTCCCCTCGTCTTTTAACTGTTTTAAATAATGAATAATATGAAGGCGTGTGACGTCTTTTACATCTGTCAATTGTTCATGCGTCATTAAAAAAGACAAATAGCTCTGTAAATCTCTTTTATAAGAGACAATGGTATTTTCAGAGAGTCCTCTCTCTACTGTCATAAAATGAATAAAGTCGGATAATTGATCCTTCAATGGTTTCTACTCCCCGTTTTGATAAAAATAAATCAATCGATCCTGCCAGCTGTCTTGTTTCGGCTGATCCATTTCCATCACTTTTATCGCTGCACCTTCTGGTTTATCATAACGATGATAGCTTTCATATTCTGAATTTATCCATATCATAGCATAATAGAACAGGACGGTAAAACCAGTGAACAAGATAAATACTTTCATTACTTCACCTGTTGTTTTGAGCCATTTTCGCATGTTCTTCATGTCCTTTCTCGTGTTCTCATTACTTCAGCATATGCCAGGTGGGACAAGGAATATACAGCGAACATGCAAAAAACCTTTTCATTTTGAATGAAAAGGTTCCAATTCGGATTATTTGCCGGATTCATCATCATGACACCGGTGGCAAATACCATGGAATGTCAATCTATGATCCTTAATTTTAAATTTCCAGTCGCGTTCAATAATCTCTTCAACATCTTCTAATAAATCATCTTCTATCTCATCGACTGTACCGCATTCCATGCAGACAAGATGGTGATGGAAGTGAGCGGCTCCTTCTTTGCGAAGATCATATCGCGAAACGCCGTCTCCAAAGTTAATTTTATCAACAACTTTCAGTTCAGTAAGCAATTCTAACGTCCGATAAACAGTAGCAAGACCAATTTCAGGAGACTTCTCTTTTACGAGGAGGTATACATCTTCTGCACTTAAATGGTCTTCTTCATTCTCAAGCAGTACTCTTACTGTTGCTTCACGCTGTGGCGTGAGCTTATAGCTGGAAGAATGAAGCTGTTTCTTAATTCGATCAATCCGATTTTCCATTGACTTTCCCTCCTACGCCACATTACTTGATCATTATATCAAATGATGTGCAGAGAGCCAACTATAATCATTTTAAATTGATAAATAAATTGATTATTATTTAATAACGATTATAAAATCATCAAAACAGAACACCTGCCAGCTTTTTCATCAGCATGAATGATAAGTATGATTCAAAAAAGGACGAAAGAGCAGCGAGGGTTAAAATCATCAGTAGAACAGAAGCATACCGGCCAAACCAATGGATTGGCGCTTGACTGATGGTTTTTTTCATAAAAAGCTGACCAATTAAACGAATGGAGAACGCAATCGCACAAGTTCCGATCACTAAATACGCTGGAATGAGCAAGATATTTTGAGGAAGCACCGAGACAAAAGATAGAAAAAAACCGCTAAGCCCCATTTGATTGACCAAAAAACCGACAGTAAACCCAACTACAATCCCTTTTAAAAAAATCATAAGAAAAATAAGCGGCAGGCCAATGATGGAAATTCCGAGTATCCACATGAGGCCCAAATATTTCATATGATGTAAAAAGCTTTGCAAAAACATTTCTTTTGATTCTGCTGCTTTCTCATTCGTCAGTTGACCAAAAAATTGATTTAAATAGTAGAATAAATCCTCTTTCTGACTCATTGTCATACTATTGACGATAATGGCTCCAAAAATGACGCCCATTAAAAATAGTACAGAAACAAACAAATAAATCGATACATGATCTTTCACGTGCTGAAGAAGATGTTCTTTCCAAGACTTTTTCCGCATGCGCCTTCCTCCCAAATAGTAAAGGTTACTAGATTCTATGAGAGAGCAGACGAAACATGACAGTTTTATAAAAAGAAAAACGAGAAAGCAGCTGTACACCGCTCTCTCGTTTCCTTTATCGTGCAGCTTTTTGTACGTTCACAAGCCCAGCGCCATAATAAAAAGGTTCGCCAAGTTTTGTTGCCGTTTTTGTCAGCCTTTCACGCAATTCATCATTTGTCAGATTCGGATGTTTTGATAGAATGACTGCCGCAGCACCAGCTACATGAGGTGATGCCATAGACGTTCCACTCTTATATCCATATTCGTTATGAGGAATGGTACTTAATGTTGAAACACCTGGTGCTGATACTTCCACTTCTTCCCCAACAGAGGAATCAAAGGCTCTTTGCTTTCGTTGATCCACAGATGCGACTGCCATGACAGAGCTGTATTTGGCCGGGTAATCTATCGTATTAAGTGACCCGTAGCTCCCAGCATTTCCTGCAGATGCGACAATGAGAATCCCGTTGTCATAAGCTCGATCTACCGCTTCTTTCAGCGCCTCCGATTCACTTGCTCCCCCCATACTAATATTGATAACATCCATCTCATTCTCAATCGCCCATTCAATGCCTTTAATGATCCAGCTATAGTAGCCGTCACCATTTTCATCTGCCACTTTCACCGCATAGATCGAAGCTTTTGGTGCCACACCAACGACGCCTACTTTATTATCTAATGCTGCGATCGTGCCTGCAACGTGAGTTCCGTGTTCATGCGGGTCAACGAGCGGATCGGACTCTGTTGGAACAAAGCTGACACCACCAGTTACATGTAAATCTTCATGCTTGCCGTCGATTCCACTGTCAAGAACAGCTACTTTGACATTCTGTCCGGCATATCCTCGTTTATGTACCTTTTGTGCTTTGATGCTTTTGATGCCATAAGGAACGCTTTGACCGCTTGTTTTTGCTTTTTGGTCTTCCTCAATAAAAGTAACTTCTTTTGCTTGATGTAGTTTTTCTTTTGATGCTTCGTTCAACGAAACTTTCATCATATCTATTTTCTCTATTGATTCTTTCACATGACCGCCGGCTTTTTCAACAAGCTGTTTTTGTGTTTTGTCTTGAACGGAAGAAGAAAAACCGATCATATACTCTTTTTTTGCTTGATCCTTTGCAGATACATCTGATGCGCCGAATGTCATCGATGCCAGTAGCATACTTGCCATACAAAGCCCTGCTCCAAATGATTTGACCTTCACGATACCCACTCTCCCTTTCATTTCTTTTTGTCATTTAACTACATTTTTAGACAAAAAGAAACGACCGTTTGTCCTATTTTTTAAAATTTTTCCAATTGTTTGATCTACTTGTCACAAAAAAGCAAAATAAAAATGCTTATGATCCTGTTCATAGCGATCATAAGCATTCCTACCTTTATGTTTTTTCATCATATGCTGCAAGGCTTCTTGTTTTGTTTTTGTCTTTCTTTCGTGTGTACTAAAATGCGGCATATTTCCTCTCGATTGTTCTGGATTTCGGCTGTGCTGCCTTTGAAGGTGTTCTCTCTTTTTCTTTGCTTTGCTTTTTCCCATTTCGCAAAACCCCTTTCGTTGTCGTTATGATACATGAACGCATCTAAAAAAGATAGACGTATACACGCCTATCTTTCTTTTCTCACCATATCAAGATGCGGAATTCCATCCTCATCATAACAATCTGAGACAGCTTCGAAGCCAAACGATTCGTAGAACGATTTCAAATAAGCCTGTGCTTGGATTTTAATCTTTGTTTCGCCTAATACACTGAGCTTTTTTATCGCCTGATCGAGCAGGATCTTCCCGTAACCTTTTTTCCGGCCGGCCTTCGTCACAAGGACACGACCAATGGACGCCTCTTTGTACATGATCCCGCTTTGGAAAATGCGGCAATAAGCGACAATCGTGCCGTTCTCTTTGGCGATGACATGCAGCGCCTCTTGATCACGATGATCAATTTCAGGATAAGGACATGTTTGTTCTACAACAAACACATTCACTCTTTCCATTAAAATCAGGTAAAGGTCCTCTTTAGACAGTTGTTCAAATGTGTGACATGTCCATTTAAGTTGATTCATGATTGATATCCACCTTACCGTAGACTCCGCCTCCGCCAGCGATCAGTCCAACTTCACCTCTTCTTGCTTTGATGATGTAATCGGCTGTTTTCTCAGGCAGGACCGCTTTTAATTCTTGTTCTGTTGCTTGATGAAGAATATTCATCTCTGTATGAAAGACAGCTTTTAACTTTTCTAACGTTTTGGCTCCAACACCCGGAATAAAATGAAGGGGAAGCTGGTGAACATAAGGAGGCCTTATTCCTTTGTCACTTTCTTGGTCAGCAAGCTCCTTTAACCGCTCACTCACCCCTTTTGTCATTCGGGTATGGCCGCATGCTTGGCACTTTTCTTGATCCTGACTGTCAGGTCTTACCCCGCATTTCTCACAGGTCGTATGATAATACTTTCCGAGCCGCGGAGCGAGCCCATAATTTCCAGTGATATTTCTGCCATCTTTACCTTGAAGCGCTAGCTCAAATTCAGCAAAGGAGGCATGATCCATTCGGATCTTAGTATATTCCCGCGCAATTTTCCCTAAAGAATGGGCATCTGAATTTGTTAAAAAAGGATAACGGTTTAGCTCACTTAGCTGGGAGGCCATAGACGTATCACAGCTAAGGCCAAGCTCAACAGCATCAATGAGTTCTGGATCGAATACTTCGGTTAAAGAAGTATTAACCCCTTTGCCGTATAAACTTTTATGCGGCGTAAAAATATGGGCAGGAATAAATAATCCCCCTAGTTCCTTCACCTTATGCTGAAGCGTTCTTCCATCCACATATAAACGCTGTGAACTCAAATGCACATTTTTCATATGAAGAGAAAGCCATGCGGAAAACTCAGACATTTTACGAAGCGTGGGCATAAAGGCAAGCACATGAATCGGACCTTTTGATTGGTCATCATTGATTTCTAGCTCACTGCCTAAAAGCAAAACGGTCTTTCCAAATGATAAACCGCCATCGCTTAGTTCAGTGTATATGCCTTCCTCTACACCTTCTATCAATTCTTCTAGGACTTCAGGAGATTGCGCATCAATCACACCAATCATCCCCATCCCTTTACTTTGAGACGCTTCAATGAGAATCTGGTCAATGGTCAGTGACCTTGCACCTGTAATTTTGACAGCCCTGCCTGTTCTTGTTCGACCAATATGAATATGGATATCTGCAAAGAATTCCCTCATTTTGTAGACTTAAGTACCTCTTGCAATTGTAAGTATTGAATGGCATAGGCTGTTTTCGCATCATAAATATGTTGTTTTTCGATGAGGTGCAGTGCTTCTTCTAGTGAAACTTCCATCACTTCGACAAATTCATCCTCATCCAGCTCTCGTTTCTCTTCAAGTGGGACGAGCTGATCGGCAAGGTAGATATGAACAATTTCATCCGCAAACCCTGGTGATGTATAAAAGGCGGTCAGCTTTTGGAGCGCCTGAGTTGTATAACCTGTTTCTTCTTCTAATTCTCTCAGTGCTGTATGTGCCGGCTCTTCTCCTTTTTCTAATTTTCCAGCCGGAATCTCAACGATGGCTCTCTCCAGTGCTTTACGGTATTGCTTGACCAAAATGATTTTATTTTCGTCTGTACGTGCAATGACTGCTACTGCACCTGGATGTTTAATGATTTCGCGTTTGCCTGGTTTTCCGTTCGGCAATTCTACATCTTCAAGAACCAAGTCAATGATTTTTCCGTTATATAATGTTTTTGACGATAATGTTTTTTCTTCAAAGTCCTTCAATTTTGTCAGCTCCTCGTTCTACTTTCACTTTTTACTTCATTCATTTTAACATAGATGTTTTAGGAGAAGCCAAAATGCGGATGCCTGCTTCAATGCGCCTTTTGAAATCACCTAGCTTGAATTCCAGAATTGTTTCACTTAATGTGAAAGGATAGGAGTGTGATTGAATTGAAAAAAAGACGAATTGGCACCTCTGATCTCTTGGTTAGTGAGGCGGCACTAGGATGTATGTCCCTTGGGACTGAAAAAGAAAAAGCGCTCTCTTTATTAGATGAAGCCATTGATCTTGGGATTAACTATTTGGATACAGCTGATTTATATGATTTTGGAACAAATGAGGAAATCGTCGGGGAAGCCATTAAGAACAGACGCCAAGATCTGATTTTGGCCACAAAAGGTGGCAACCGCTTTGAAAATGGCAAACCTGGCTGGGAATGGGATCCTTCAAAAGCATATATAAAAGAGGCAGTGAAACAAAGCCTGAAACGACTTCAAACAGATTATATTGATTTATATCAATTGCATGGCGGCACAATTGACGATCCAATTGACGAAACAATCGAGGCATTTGAAGAATTGGTTGAAGAAGGTGTCATTCGCTATTACGGCATATCGTCGATCCGTCCAAATGTCATTAAAGAATACGCCAAAAAATCAAACATCGTGAGTGTGATGATGCAATATAGTTTACTCGACCGCCGCCCAGAAGAATGGTTTTCTCTTCTTGAAGAACAAAGCATTAGTGTCGTGGCAAGAGGTCCTTTAGCAAAAGGATTATTAACAGAAAAACCCCTTTCGCAAGCAAGTGCGGCGATTCAAAAGAACGGGTATCTTGACTATTCATTTGAAGAGCTCCAGCAAATCATCCCTTCGTTAAAGAAAGTCGCTTATGACCTATCACTGACAGAGCTGTCCATTCAATACTTGCTCAAGCATTCTGCAGTCAGCTCTGTTGTTTTTGGCGCAAGCTCGGTGAAACAGTTAAAAGAAAATGTGGCAGCGGCAAATGCACGTTCATTAAGCGACCAAGAAGTAAAAGCTTTGTCATATTTCACAAAACAGTCTGTGTATGAGACGCATCGTTTGAATCAATAGAAGACAAATGGAAGAACAGCTTGCCACTTATGTTTTGTTTTAATGTACAACCCTATTGATGGTGCGATTCTGAAATGAAGTGATACGAGGGAGTTAGACGTGTTTTCTCTCAGGCTCATGTAGTATGTATTCATCTCAATAATATAACATAAAAAAGGGAGCATCGTAGCTCCCTTTTTTAACTTTTATACTTTCTCCAGTCTAAATGACTTTCATCTAGCAGCTCTGAGAAGCTTTTATTTTTTTCTTTTTCTTTCTGTTGCCGAAGGAGGTCTTGTCGTTTTTGTTCTTCTCTTTTTTCTGTCTCAGCGGCCAGGTTCTGCTTCATTTGAAGGAGCTGCTGTTTCACATCATCCTTTATGCCGTCCTTTAGCTTTGCTTGATCTTGATTGGTCTTTTTCACTTTGCCTCTCTCCTTTTGCTTTAGTGTATCATCCGTTTTATTTGCTCAGCAAGAGTCACGCCAAACTCCCAACATGTGGTATGATCTTCATAGAAACCCTTCGGAAAGGAAGAATCAGCTTGAAGAAGAAATGGCTCGCTATACTCGCCTTGATATTATTTCCACTCGCTGCAATCGGCATTTTTTTTACCAATAAAATGATGTATATACGAAAATTAACGGATGAAGAGCTCATCAAACGAGAATCAGATGAAGGGCACTATCATCACGAGGAGTTTCAACAGCTGCAAAAAGAGAAAGTTTGTATTCCTTCAGCATTTGGTTACGATCTTCATGGCTATTTTGTACCGCTCCCTCATACAACACGCACCATCGTTCTTTGTCACGGGGTTACCGTCAGTTTGATCAATTCCGTGAAGTATATGAAATTATTCCAAAAGCTTGGATGGAATGTGCTGCTTTATGATCATAGAAGACATGGGATGAGCGGCGGAAAAACAACGAGCTATGGATATTATGAAAAAGAAGATTTGGCTCAAGTCGTCAAGTGGCTGAGAAAAAAGCTTGGGGAAAAAGCAATCATTGGGATACACGGAGAATCGATGGGCGCAGTCACAACTTTATTATATGCTGCAAAACCGGATGCAAACGCCAATTTTTACATCGCTGATTGTCCTTTTGCTTCTTTTGAGGATCAGCTTCTGTATCGATTAAAAACAGATTTTCGTCTTTCAGGACAGTGGATTCTTCCACTAAGTGATCAAGTGTTGAAATGGCGGGACGGATACAGCATTCGACAAGTTTCTCCACTTGATGTAATCGACCAGGTGAAAGAACCTATCCTTTTTATTCATAGCCTCCATGATGACTATATCCCTTGTGAGCAAAGCGAGCAGTTATACGCACGCAAAAAGGGTGATAAACGGCTATTTATTGCGCCACATGGTGCGCATGCGATGTCTTATAGTGACAATAAGGAAGTCTATGAACAAGAGATCGAAGCATTTCTGGAAGCATTTCAATTCAATCAAAATGAAAGAGGAGAATGAACAGCCGTTCGTCTCCTCTTTTTGCTAACTTATACGATAGTCACCACTGTTGTATGGTGTCTGCCCGCCAGCTCCATATGGCTCTCTTCCGATTGCTGCTGACTCATGACCGATAACCCTGCAGTTGCTGCCAATAAAAGAACTATCAAACTCATTTTCATATAAATGACCTCCATTTTGAATTTTTGATATGGCTTGAATTTTCCTTTCGTAATACCGGGTAGAAACTTCAAATAATCCAAGCTCATTATAATAATGAGCCGCATCAAGTGCCAGTTCCTCAATATCTGGGTATAAGCGCTTGTCCTCCAACAAATCTAATGTATCGTCTATGATTTTTATTTCTGCATCAACGTATAATGCTTTTAAAAACTGAAACTTGCAGATGTAAATTTCATCTTCTAATTCACAGGCTTTCATAATACCTTGTTGATAGAGGGTTAACGACTCTTCTATTTGTTTTTGTTTAAACAGGATTTGGGTCAGCATAAATAGTGGGTCTAGAGAGCGATTTAGATGGGTTAAATTCTCCTTTTCAAACACTTCAAGAGAGTCTTTGAGATAGCGACTTGCTGTAGCAAGATCGTTCATTTGGTAATAGCAGTTACCTAAGTTGAAAAGGGCCGAACCTATGACTCGAGGGTTTCCAATTGAGCGTGCTCGCTTTAGAGCATTTTTAAAGTAGGGCAATGCATGTTCATAGCATTTCAAATCATCATAGTTTGCACCGATGACAAATTCACAGTGGATGATTCTCAGCGTGTACGTTCTGTAGGCAGAGTACGTATCTAACGCTTGCAAAGCATAGTGCATCGAAAAGTGGGTTTGTTTCATGTGGTAGTATATTTCTGCTAATTTAAAATAAAATTCTGCTCTTTCTATATCATCTGATATGAGATTGAGCTTTTTTTCTGCGGAACGGTAATAAGCAATGGCACTCAAATAGTTTCTCTGTTCAAATTCAAACATTCCTGTAAAAAAATGAACATAGTATTCAAGCATATCTGTTAATTTGGTCTGCGAATGTTCAATTGTTTCTAGAAGCTTCTTAATCTCCTCATCATTTGAGGCTTTTTTTGCCGGTTCAAAATATTCAAGCATGACCTTATGTCGAAAATCCATTAGCTGGTAAAAAAGCAGCAAGTTCTGATCTTGCTCCATCTCAAGGATTTCCTGCTCGATCTCGGCCTTTAGCTTCTCTGCTTTCATGACATGAAATCCGCAAATCTGCCTATACCATTCGTTTATTTTGATTCCAACCTGAGGCGATGACAGCTTGAGCTTCAATTCACCTTAGCACCTCCCTCCTCATGTACGATACATGTTGTATTCTATCATATTTCCTCGAATGGAAGAAATATGAAATGTCGTTTTTCGTAAAGTTTTCGGTATCCCGCAATAACCGCTTCCATTGCCGATTTTTCGGCATTAACAGTCTCTATTTTTCTCTTTCTACTTTTCTCATTTTGTCGAAATGTTTGTTAAAAATGACTTTTTATCGTTGAAAAATCTCATTTTTCAAATTAGACAGTTCTTCTGTTTGATGAGATGATGATGGCACAAAAAAAGCCCTCTTCAGCAAAGGGCTTATAACACATCTGTTACGTGTTCCATATTCTCTTTTATCCAACTGACTGCTAATTCAAGCGTTGGAAATTCTTCCGTTTCAAATGTGACTTCATCTTGGAGAAGCCAGACGTCCTTTTTTACTGAATCCATTCCACCGATTGACCAGTGCAAAAGGCTATATGGATGATTATTATTTAAAAACGACACCCACGTTTTATTTTGTGCCGTATTTTGTATCACTTTCAGCTTTTGATCCACTACGTTTCCACCTTACTTTACAAGTATACCCATTCTCGGGCTGAGTATTTGTTGAGGACTTTTCAACATAAGTGTATTGGCTTTTTCATTAAAATCAATCGTCATTTCCTCGTCAAAAAACACCTTTTGTGCTGTGTGTATATATAGTTTTAAATGTTGGCTATTTTTAAGTGGTTCCCATTCACCTGTTCTTTCACTTGTTAACCAAAGCATTGGTACGCCACTCACTGCACAGCCACAACCTTCTGAATCGTAGCGAAGCAGTAACTCCTTCGTCTCGTTTCCTGTTTGCTGTTTTTCTATATATGTTTTAGCCAGTTCTGTGATGTGAATATACATGGCGAACATCCTTTTTAAATTGATGCTTACATTGTAACACATAAAACACCATAAAACATGACACACGACTAAATCCGAAAGTCATACTCTTTGAAATACACGCTCTTCTCACTAGGATTATATCTATCTATTGGCTCTTTCTGCATCCTGTTTTTTAGAATTATACTGATGACGCTATCCATTTTAAAAGAAGAAACAGGAGGTTTTAGATCGTGAAAAAAAGATTATCTCTCTGCTTTATCGGGGCGCTGATATTGATGTTGAGTTTCACTATGCCAAACATGAAAGCGGCATCTATCCTTGATGAAGTACGAGAAAGCTATGCGACTTATACGGGATCTGGTTACTCAGGGGGCGCCGCTTTATTAGATCCTATTCCCTCTGACATGAAAATTACAGCTTTAAATCCCCATGACTATAACTATAAAGGGGTAAATGCGGCACTTGCAGGGGCTTACCTTGAAGTAACGGGGCCAAAAGGAAAAACCGTTGTGTATGTAACCGATAAATATCCAGAAGGAGCAAAAGGAGCTCTTGATCTTTCTCCTAATGCCTTTACCAAAATTGGCAATATGGAAGATGGGAAAATCCCGATTAGTTGGAAAATTATAAAAGCACCGATTAGCGGAAATGTAGCTTACAGAATAAAAGAAGGTAGCAGTGAGTGGTGGGCTGCGATTCAAGTGCGCAATCATAAATATCCGGTTATGAAAATGGAATATTACAAAGATGGAAAATGGGTGAACATGGAAAAGACAGACTACAACCATTTCCTTGGCTTTCATATGGGGTCTACATCTCTTCCTGTTCGAATCACAGATATCCGCGGGGTCATAGTAAAGGATCAATTACCCGCTCTTCCGTCTACTGCTGCTTCACAGGCCTATATTGTAAAAGGCAATGTTCAGTTTCCTAATTAACGAGATGAAGAGGCAGCTTATTTAAGAGCTTCCTCTCTTCCTTCTCTATCCCAGCGATATGCCTCATTTTCTATTTCTTTTATGATTTCATTCTTTCCTGCCATATAGCTTTGTATATCTTCCGGATACTGATTTGCTAATTGTTCCTTGACAGACGCATACGCTACAGCTCGTTCTGGGTGGACTCTTAAGTAATCTCGAAACAATAAATGTCTTTTCACATCAGGATGATTTCTTTCATACACATGGACATGATGCGTACGATTCAAGCCACCCTTTTGAAAAAAACGTCTCCCTTTTATACCATTTTCACCGAGCACTTCGTATCCAAGGTGTTCAAATCTCTCTTTTTTCCTATCAATCTCTTCTATATCGCTTACTTCTATTAATATATCTATAATTGGTTTGGCAACAAGTCCTGTAACTGACGTGCTGCCAATATGGTATCCTTCTATCCAGCTCTTTTGAATGATTTGCTTGAGTCGCTGCTTTTCTTGACGGAATTCTTCATGCCATTCTTTTTTGAATTCGACAACCTCAACCTTGCGTCGCGGTGTCCATTTCATTTTTGATAGGGTGAGCTCTTTTGCCACATGAATCACATTTGTTTCAAAAAACCCCAATTTTTCATATAGCCTTTTTGCAGGGGTGTTTTCTTGCCCTGTGGTCAGTTCTATCGGGACATTCTTCTCCATAATTGTCGACATAAGTCTTGTTCCAATACCCTGCTTTAGCGCTTTTGGATGCACAGCCAATCGACTAATGATCAAACAATCTTTCAGCTCTTCATAGGAGACTACACCTAATAAGAGATCATCTTGCTCAAAACCAATAAATTGCTCTTTTGCTTTCATGACATCTTGAATGGTCTCTTTTAATGGCGGAAGATCAGCATAGCCAATTTGTTCAGCTTCTTGTTGGTATGCAGCTAGTTGAATATGTAAGATCTGCTTTGCTACATCACTTATTGTGTGATCTAAATGAACAATCATTTCATTGCCTCCAGCTTCTTCACAAATAACACACGGTCTTCATGAATGCCATCGTAATCTGAAAAGACTGAGATGCCATCTACTGTTTTATCTCCCTTTTCTATCTGAAACCCGAGTTTTGTATGGTAAGCAATGGAGACTTTATTGATAGGAGCTGTGACAGCTTTAATGGTTGTTCTTCCTTCCTTTTCAGCCGCTTCATAAAAAGCTTGATAGAGGATTTTGCCTATCTTTAATTTACGGTGATCTGGATGGACGCCAACAAAGTGAATATAGGCTTCATCCGAATGAGATTGCGATAAAAAGCCAACCAAAAAGCCGATCAGCTCTCCCTTTTCAACGACAACAAAACTTGTTTGCTGGAAATGTTCAAAAAAGAGCTTTGGCAATTTTGCACGCAAATCTCTGCCTCCCCACCAGCTTTGAATGACGGATGTGACTGCGTAAAAATCTGACGGTTTCACTTGACGTATCATGATGGCCTCGCCCCTTTTTCCATTTTGGCTTTCCTTTGATTCGTTTTTTCTCAAAAATGCGATTGTTTCAATAGTCTACTGTCTGATCAAATGGTTGTAAAGACAGTATGCCCGTCTTTTTCATGTTCACTTGTTGGTTCTTCGTCTTTCAGCCGTCATCTCCTTTTAAATCTTCACACTTATTTCAAAAAGTTCACTTTTTGTGCGAAAGTTTCATTCATTTGTTATGTTAAGATGGTTCATATAGGAAATGGTACAAATGTTTATTGGAGATGATGAGATTGGTTTGGGTTGTTATTTCGCTTGTTGTGTTTAGTCTTTTAAAGCTGCTTGTCACCTCTTTGCCTTCTGGTGTTGTTGAGCGCCTTTTTAGCCGCTACGCCGTACATGCTAAAGTAACAAGTGAGCAAACAAATATTACTTTTCAAGGTCGTTCGCTTGATGAGCAGCGAGCATCTGAAATCATTCAACATTTTAATGATGCGATCTTTATTGAACGCTATTATATTTACCCTGGTGATGAAGAGCGCTTTCTTCATCCGAATGAAGGGCCAGCGCCGCTTACTATGCAAACAAAGCATGGGAAACATGATGTCACCCTTTATCTATTCCATTATGATGACCATGTGGATGTGGTTCGGCAGTTTACACATAAGCCAAAGAAAAAGCTGATGGCTTATCGTCTGCGTTCTGAACCGCTCCAAACATTCCACAACATGGCACATGCCTAACAATCGTTGCAGCAGACGAGACGAAGTGTTCATCACTTCGTCTTTTTTGTATGGACAGCTTTTGAATGATTTACCAGTATGAATTTCACCTCATGTTGTTTACAATAGATACAGAACATACGTTCTAAGAGGTGAAGTACAATGAATGAACGAGCCATTCTGCTTGTGGATATGCAGTCATTTTATGCATCAGTTGAGAAGGTGGAGGCGCCTCATTTGGAGAATGTGCCGCTCATTGTCTCTGGAGATCCAGAACGAAGAAGCGGAGTCGTCCTGGCAGCCTGCCCTCTCGCGAAGAAACGTGGCGTACAAAATGCATCAAGGTTATGGGAAGCACAGGAGAAATGTCCTGAAGCAGTGGTCGTACGTCCACGTATGCAGCGCTATCTCGATATCTCTGTCATGATTACAGAACTGCTTGAACAATACACAGACCTTGT
The DNA here is from genome assembly GCF_004634445.1 of Bacillus sp. 005/A4HT-01/001. Taxonomy (NCBI): domain Bacteria; kingdom Bacillati; phylum Bacillota; class Bacilli; order Caryophanales; family Bacillaceae; genus Bacillus; species Bacillus sp. 005/A4HT-01/001. Next base: position 637,855 of record NZ_SEIZ01000002.1, on the reverse strand, counting down.
CGAGCCATATTCCATTGATGAACAGTTTCTTGATATTACAGGCAGTCTTACACTATTCGGCTCTCCACATGAGATCGCTCAACATATACAAACAACGATTATGAACCAGACTGGCATTTACGCACGTGTGGGCATAGGCCCTAATAAAGTGCTCGCTAAAATGGCCTGTGACCATTTTGCCAAAAAAAACAGATCCGGCATCTATGAACTGAGTGCCGACCGGGTTGCTGCTGATTTATGGCCGCTTCCCATTGGAAAATTATTTGGCGTCGGCAAACGAATGGAGCATCATTTGAAACGAATGGGCATCAGTACCATTGGCACACTTGCTACTTATCCGTTAGACCGATTAAAAAAACGCTGGGGAATCAATGGGGAGCTTCTGCAGCGAACAGCTTTAGGACACGATCCCTCCCCAGTCACTATTCACACACATGATCAGCAAAAAGCCGTTGGGCATCATATGACCCTTCCCCGTGATTACGCATCTTTTGAAGAGATCAAAGTCGCTCTTCTTGAATTGAGTGAGGAAGTCGCTAGGCGGGCACGTTTTAAGCATTATCTCGGTCAAACGGTGTCTGTTGGTGTAAGAGGGACTGATTTTTCACATCCAACAGGCTTTCATCGACAAATGAAGCTTCATTCACCGACACAGTATGGCTCAGATATTGCAGAGGCGGCGATTCAGCTATGCCAGCAGCACTGGGATGGCCAGCCCATTCGCAGTGTAGGCATTACCCTCTCACAGCTGCAGCCTGACAGCCACTATCAGCTGACTTTATTTGATCATCATTTGAAGAAAGATCAACTCAGCAAAGTATTTGATAAAATCCATCTGAAATATGGACCTGCGGCATTATTGCATGCTTCGTCACTGACAAGCGCAGGGCAGGCATATCACCGCGCCGAAAAAATTGGCGGGCATTACAAATAACGGAGGCGAACAAGCATGAATCCCAATAAATTAACACCTGGATACAACATCATGTGGGAATCAAGCCGAATGATGCTACCAGAGCACCGGGAGCAGCTTCTTGCTCAAAAACGAAAGAAAAAAGAATATACACCTCTACCGCTCAGCTCCGATCAGCTAGAGGAAATGAATGTTTTGATCACACAGTCGATTACCGAGGATCAAGCGATTTGCGTGACATATGTCTCATCCGGCATGAAAGCACAGTTTTGGGGCTGGGTGAAAGCCATTCATTATGAAACACGCCAAATGAAAATCGTGAATGACGAAGATGTTCTAAACCTTTCCTTACATCAAATTATTGCCATCGATCTCAATTGATTTTCACAAAACGAAAACATGATCATTGAGAAAACCCGCTTCGTTTTTCTGAAAAAATCATGACCCATCAAGGCTTAAAACCTTGAAAACGAGGCATATGCTCTTCGAATGAACGGAACGGTTCAAGCTTCTCTGTCATTTGACGGATGACTCCTCCATCAAATTGTGTATTTAATTTGCACAATTTTTCATGTATGATTGGAACATCTTACAAACTCAGGGGAGACACAGCATGAAAAATAACTTACGCACTTTACATCCACTTAGTTGGACGATCATCATCGGCACGATATTTGGCCGAATGGCGACATCCATGAGCATTCCCTTTTTAGCCGTTTATTTGACACAAGTCAAAGGCGCCTCAGCCTCTTCAGCTGGATTGATCATTGCCGTCAGCTCTCTTATTGGGATTGTTGCGAGTTTTTACGGCGGCTATGTTTCCGACCGAATCGGCAGAAAAAAGGTCATGCTTTTATCCATCTTTGGCTGGACACTTGTCTTTGTTGGCTTCGCATTTGCAGATGCCATTTGGGTCTTCTTTTTTATGAATGCTTTAAATGGACTGTGCCGGGCGCTGTTTGAACCAACGTCTAAAGCACTCTTATCCGATGTCACCCCATCGAGCATTCGGTTGTTTGTCTTTAACTTACGGTATACGGCCATTAACATTGGTGTCATTTTCGGCCCGCTGCTTGGCTTATATCTCGGGTCATCAAAAACGACTTTTCCATTTCTCGTCGCTGCCCTCATTTACTTGTTGTATGGGTTAACGCTGGCATGGCAATTTCAAAAGCATCCAGTGGCTGCTCCAGAAAGCACCAAACAAATCGGCGTCAAAAAAGCTCTTTCCATTATTCAGAAAGATACGGTCTTTAGCATCATCCTCATTGGCGTTACTTTATGTTCATTTGGCTATTCACACCTAAGCTCAACACTGCCTCAATATTTATCGGCATCCCCTATGATTGAGGATGGCCCTAAACTGTTTGGGTATCTTTTATCCTTAAACGCAGTGGTTGTCATTGTCGTTCAGTACCCGCTGATTATGATCGCTAAGCGCTATTCAACGATTTTGTCGTTAACGACTGGGAACGTGCTTCTAGCAGGCAGTTTGTTTGCCATTGCTTTTTCACAAAGTCTCGGTACGCTTGCTTTCATCATTGTCGTGTTTACGATTGGTGAAGTGCTGCTCTTTGCGATGATGGATCTGTTTGTAGACAATATTGCAAAACCTGAAGTGAAAGGATCATACTTCGGCGCAATGGGGTTTTCTCAGCTCGGCAGCGTCGTCGGACCGTTTGTCGGAGGATTGTGTATTGACTTATTTGGCGCAGCCCATCCCCTTTCTATTTTTTCAGTCTTGGCGATTGTCACCGCTGCAGGCGTTCCGTTTTTACTCATCGGATACTACCGCCTAAAAAAACGAACGGCGGCTGCCGTGGCTGTGAAAGTAAGTGGAGGTCATTAAAAAACCGCTCTCAATTTGAGCGGTTTTCTTTATACCCTGCGGATGGCGATCTCTTCCACCTTATGCTGATCGCCTTTTTTTAAAATCAAATCGGCTCTATATTTTGTCGGCAAAATATTTTCATATAAATTTGGCCGGTTCACTGTATTCCAAATCGTGCTTGCCATCTGATCTGCTTCTTCATCCGTCAAATCTTTGTATTGATGAAAGAAAGATTCAGGGTCTTGGAAGGCTGTTTCCCGCAGCAAACGGAACCGTTCTTTATACCAGCATTGAATTTGCGTCTCAGCGGCATCTACATAAATCGAAAAATCGAAGTAATCTGATACAAACACGCGCGGCTCATCCTTCAGATCATCCAGTGCCGGTGATTGCAACACATTGATCCCTTCAATGATCACAATATCTGCATCTTCTACTGTCTCATACACCCCTTCAAGACGGTCATAGGTCAGATGTGAATATACAGGTGCATGCACAGTTTGTTTCCCTGATTTCAATTCATTTAAAAACGAAAGTAGCGCTTTAACATCATAGCTTTCCGGGAAGCCTTTCTTTTCCATCAGCCCTCGATCTTTTAATTCTTTTTGTGGATACAAAAAGCCGTCCGTTGTCACGAGACTCACCTTCAGTCCATCTCCAAGCCTTGATAAAAGTGTTTCAATGATACGTGCTGTCGTGCTTTTTCCGACGGCCACACTTCCTGCAATCCCGATTAAAAAGGGGATTTTCGCATGATGCGGGTAGTTTAAAAAAGCATTTACATGCTGATTTTTTTGTTTTTCTGCAAAAACGTGTAATGTCAGAAAACGAATAAGCGGTATGTAAATATCTCGAACTTCTTCTAGCGATAAGTAGTCGTTTAATCCTTGAAGTGCTCTCACTTCTTCTTCTGAAACAGATACCGGCATATATTCTCCAAGAGCCGCCCATGCCTCTCTCGTATGGCGTGTATATAATGTATTAAAATCTAGTCGTTCGTCACCCAAAGTCTTTCCCACCAATCTAAACTAAACTCATAACCAAAAAGACGATAATCCGATTGTAGCTTAAAATGAAGGCGCTGTCTTTATTTTTCAACGAAAGTTTGCTTCTTTTGCGAAAAAAAAGCATTAAATAAAGGAAAATGAGGGTAAATAAGAGTATTCAGTTTGATAGATAGAAGGGAGCATACCAAATGAAATATGTGATGATTGGCGGAGATGCAGCAGGAATGAGCTGCGCTATGCAAATATATAGAGAGGATCCAGACGCGCATATTGTAGCTTTTGAAAAAGGAGAGATTTTCTCATATGGACAGTGCGGACTCCCCTACTTGATCGGCGGTCTCATTGATCATCACAGAAAACTCATCGCACGCAGCGCTGACACTTTTCGTGACAAATACGGAATTGATGCCAGATGCTTACACGAAGTGACCTCAATCGACCCGGAGCAAAAAACAGTATCGGGTATTCATTCTAAAACAAAAGAACCCTTTACAGAAACGTATGACCGCCTGTTAATTGCGACAGGAGCAAGCCCCGTCACACTTGATCTAGACAGTCATTCCTTAGAAGGTGTCCACGTATTAAAAACAATCCCGCATGCGCTGTCTATTTTAGACAATCTAAAAAAAGACGTCACACATATCACGATCATCGGCGGAGGATATATCGGCTTAGAAATGGCAGAAAATTTAAAAGCGCTAGGAAAAGACGTTCATATCATTCAGCGGGGTACAGCACTTGGCCCAGGCTTTGATCCCGATATAGCAAAATATCTGAAAGAAGAAGCGGACAATCAAGGCATTCAAGTAGTACTTGGTGAAACAGTGCAAAAATTAAAGGGCAAGACACATGTAACAGCTGTTCAAACAGACAAGCAGACCATTGAAACAGATATGGTCATCATCGCCGTTGGTGTCACTCCGCAAACATCCTTTTTAGACAGCACAGAAATTCAGCGACTTCAAAATGGTGCAGTTGTTGTGAATAAATACATGCAGACCAATGTACAAGATATCTATGCGGCGGGTGACTGCGCAGCAACCTATCACCGTATCAAAAAGGAACTGGACTATATTCCGCTCGGCACGACAGCAAATAAACAAGGAAGAATCGCAGGCTTTCATATGACAGGAACAAACCGCGCGTTTCAAGGCGTAACCGGCACAGCGGTGATGAAATTTATGGACGTGACAGCGGGACGAACGGGTTTATCAGAGAAAGAAGCAAAAGACGCGGGCCTTCCTTTCTCCACCATCACCATCGACAGCACTGACCACGCTGGATATTACCCAGATGCAGAGAAAATGAAAGTGAAACTGATTTATAGAAGCGATGATCACACCTTGCTTGGCGCACAAATCATCGGTAAAGAAGGTGTTGATAAACGAATTGATGTCATGGCAACGGCTCTTTATCAAGGGCTGACTGTGACAGACCTTGAAGATTTAGATATTAGCTATGCCCCTCCTTTTAACAGTGTATGGGACCCACTTCAGCAAGCGGCAAGACGAATATAGAAAAAGGAGTGAAGCCATTGACCATTCAACAAATTGCTACTATTGAAATTCCTGTGACTGATATCCCCCGGGCTGTCTCTTGGTATGAACAGATTTTAGAGATGATCGTTCTACATCAATCAGAAGAAGCCGCCATGCTCACTTTTACTCATGGCGAGGGACCTTCTTTTTATCTCGTCAAAACAAAACACGAGAAACGAATCTACTTTATGAACTCTTTTACAGGAGTTCGGCATAGTATGATTGATTTATTTGTGAAGGATTTAAAAAACTTTCACCAGTATTTAAGCGAGCATAACGTCACCGTATCGGATATTCAAATATTAGCTGACCCAGACTTAGGCGGTTTTAGCTTCGAAGATGTTAATGGCAATGTCTTTGGCGTCACCAATATTAAGCCCCATCAAACAAAAAAAGAAACCAGCCTGTGACCGGTTTCTTTTTTTGTTATTTTTTCATCATCGCTTTCCGTGCTGCTTTTTCAAATAAAAACGGGAATAATTGATACAATTTACTACCAGCATTCATCCATCCTGGTAAATTAATCTCTCTTTTTTTCGTCATCATGGCGGATACGATCTTCCCTGCTACCTTGTCAGCACTGAGCATCATAAAATCAACATTTTTCACATATTCACCACTGCGGTCTGCAATGGTAAAGAAGTCTGTGGCAATCGGTCCTGGATTGACGGTTGTGACATGAATTCCGCTGTCTGCCAGCTCCATTCTGAGGCTGTTTGAAAATCCGAGAACCGCATGCTTTGATGCGGAATAGATGGCGGATTTAGGGGTGGCAATTTTGCCTGCCTGTGACGCAATATTGATAATATGTCCCTTCCCTCTTTGTTTCATCTCAGGAAGGACCTTTTTTGTGCAGGCAATTAAACCAAAGACATTGACCTCAAACATCGACACCATTTCCTCAATGGATGCGTCCTCGACGAGATCGAACACACCAAAGCCGGCATTGTTCACCAAAATATCAACAGCTCCCACTTGTTGATAGGCTTGATCAATGTCCTCAAGCCGACTGACATCAAGCTGAACGATGTGACATACGCCGCCAGCACTTATAATCTTTTCTTTTACACCTGTGAGCTTTTCAATTCGTCTTGCTGACACAATGATTTCTGCTCCTTCAGCTGCTGCCAAGTACGCCATCTTTTCACCAATACCGCCTGAAGCACCTGTAATCCATATTCTCTTTCCTGTTAGTCGCCCCATTTATTTCACTCCTTCATTTGCTCGATAATAGAGGGTTCTGTCTTTTTGCACTTCTTCAATTTGTCCAGCCGCTAAAAGCACATCAAGCTGCCCGACTGTCTCAGACATTGTCAGAAATAATGCTTCTTCATACAGGCCCGGAAATAAGGTGCGGCAAAGATGAAAGGCGGTCATTTCCTTTAGTTGAAGCAGCTGATACATCGTATTTGCCCGTTTTTCCTGTTTTTTAAATCTTTCTTCGATCAATTCGTGATGAGAGGTAATGAGCTGGCCATGCCCTGGATAAATCGCCTGAATGGGCAAATGCAATAAACGCTTGAGTGATGCTTTATATTGAAGCAGCGATTTTTGACGTTCTGTTCCTTTCACCGGCGCTTCCATTAACGGATTGGAAGAAATGGTCGTAAGCAGCAGATCACCGCCGATGAAATTCCCTGTTGTTTCATCTAAAAAAGAAAGATGAGATTGTGCATGTCCTGGGGTCTCCAGCACTTGGAAATGCTCATGTCCCTTCAAACGATCACCTTCTTTTATGACGTCATCGACATGTGCCGTACATGAATATGTATAGGACTGCCTCACCATTCTTTCACACTCACCTTGACGAAGTGGGACACCTAACTGCTGAAAAAAATCATTCATAAAATGGATTTGACGCTGTTTAAACGCTGCATCCTGACTAATATAGGGCTCATTCAACTCGTGTCCGATGACACGGACATGGGGTTTCATCAGATCTAAAAGACCGACATGATCTGCATGATGATGTGTCAAAACCACTTGATCAATATCATCTATTGATAAATGATGTTCCTTTAATTGCGTGACAAAGGCATGCTGCGCCTCTTGTGTCATCGGTCCGGAATCAACTAAGGTCACGGCATCGCCTTTTAATACATATGCATGGACATCCCCAACCGCAAACGGTGTGGGAATGGATAATTGAATCATTTCTTCTTTCACTTTTATACGTCATCTCCTGATTTTTGACTCATAGATCATCTGAACTTCCTCTTCTTTATTCATTGTATCTTGCAAAGGGCAGACTGTCATGCGGTTTAGATGGTCATTTTTTTATCTTTCCCTATTGACACAAACTTGTCCATCGTTGCATAATGAACAACAAATATAAGATGCGCGATGACAAGGATTAGTAAGCAAAATAACGATGCAAGAGAGTGAGGTCCGCCGGCTGTAAGACTTCACCATCCTCTTATTTGCTGAACCTGCCCTTTGAGCTGTTAGGCAAACCTAAACGTTTCCCGCGTTAAGGGACTAGAGCTGAGTATGTATGATTGCATGCTAATTGAGGGTGGTACCGCGAAAAACCTTTCGTCCTTTGCAGACGAGAGGTTTTTTTATTTTCTACAAGGAGGAGCAGCTTATGAGTAAAATTGGATTTATTGGTGCAGGCTCAATGGCCGAGTCTATGATTAAAGGTCTTTTAAAGAGCGGCATTATGTCAAATGAAGATATCATTGTCACAAATAAAACAAATGAAAAACGATTAGAAGAATTACATGCACGTTATGGAGTCAAAACAGATTTCGCTCGTTCCTTTATTTATGAAGAAGCCGATATGCTGGTGTTTGCTTTAAAACCAAAAGATGCGGAAAGTGGCATTTCTGAAGTAAGGCCCCATTTAAATGGACAGCTGATTATTTCTATTTTAGCGGGCATTTCTATTGAAACCATTCAGCATTATGCTGGCGCAAAAACGGCGGTGGTTCGTGCCATGCCAAATACATCAGCGGCCATACAACAATCAGCTACTGGCATTGCTGTCAGTGATGAAGTCACAGAGGCGCAAAAGGAAAAAGCAGTTCAGCTGTTTGAAACGATCGGTCATGTGACGGTTTTAGATGAATCACAACTGAATGCGGTCACAGCGATTGCAGGCAGCGGTCCTGCCTTTATTTATCATTTGATTGAAGGAATGGAGCGAGGTGCATCGGAACTTGGGATGGACCAAGAAACAGCGAAATTGCTCATTTGTCAAATGATTGCAGGCGCTGCAAATATGCTTCAGGATAGCGGTAAGGAACCTGCTGAATTGCGCAAAGAAATTACGAGCGAAGGTGGAACGACAGAAGCAGGACTTAATACCCTTGCTTCCTATCAATTTGAAGAAGCGATTGTCGATTGTGTGAAAACAGCGACAAAACGCGCAGCAGAATTAAACGATATGTTTTCAGCGAGTACGTATAAGTAAGTGAGTGAGAAAAGCACCTGCCTTGATGACAGGTGCTTTTCATCTATCACTCGATGCTCTCATGGACATGATGGCTTTGATTTGATCGAGGTGATGAATTTCATGTAAAGCAATGGTTTCAGCTAAAATTTGGACTGTCATCATCCCTTCTTCAGGATGGAGACCTGAAAAATCCCATGTATCCTTTTCTAATCGCTGTAGTGTTTTGTTTCTGCTCACTTTTAAGCGCTCGATCAATGCACTGACCTCTTGTGCGGTATACGTTTCATAAGCTCTTCCCTTCACATATATCTCTGGATCATATGATGCGAAAAGCGTGTGCTCATTTGATATTGCCTGCTCTATCCGCTCTGACCAGACTTCTTCTGTATCATACAAATGTCCAACAATTTGTTTAATCGACCACTTGCCTTCCCCAAAAGATTCATCTAATGTAGCCTCATCACATGTCCATACTAACTCCTCAAGCTTACGCAAACTCTCATGAAGTGATCTCATGATCTCTGTTTTTGTTAGTACTCCTGTTTTCACTCTCACAATCCCCCTTCAAATATATGTAAGTATTATTCTATATCATACTCTATTTCTTTAGACAGAAGGTGATTGATATCAAGAAAAGCCCTATCATGACGATAGAGCTTTCACTTAATTCTTTTCTAATAAAGCATGAATTGTTGATTGTAAGAGCGACGGCAAAACGCCAAAAGAGAATGGGACATGCAGCCGTTCTGTCCATTTGTGCGCATCCTTTCCTAATGGACCAACGTTGATGACAGGAACGTTAAGAGCTTCTTTTTCTCCTTGTGGTAACGAGTAGCCTTTTTGGTATAGCGGCATGTTGGCTGTATAATCGTCTATATCTTGATTTTCAAGCTGTAAGTAGCTTAAATCAGATAAACCAGGAAAATATTTGACTTCTTCTACTTCGATTCCATAGATCTCTTTTGCTTCTCTTTGAATCTTCTTTAAGGTCTTTTGAATATGCAGATCGTTTGTTGAAGAAACAGATGGGTAAAATGGCGGACTATAAAACAACACAATCAGTGCTCCATCTTCCTTACAAAGGGTCGTCAGTTCTGATACAATTTTGGTTGAAAAATCACGATCCCCTAGCTCACCCCGGTTGGCAAAGGCGTAGTTGACAATTCGCTCGACCTCCTGCTTGCCGGATCGTTCAGCAGCTTTTTCGTACAGCTCATGATACGTTAACACCGTGATGTTTGTATCGATGGGTGTAAAATGTTTAAAGCGTTGAAATGCAGCGGTTTTCTGTTTGAGATTGGCTTCGATTTGGGCTGCTGCTTGTTTCGCAGTTTCATAGAGGAGCCCGTGAAGCTCTTCACTAGAGCGGTTCATCATCAGCACATTAAATAAAGAAACAGCCGTGTGAGGCGTTTGAACAGAGTAAGCTTCTTTCAAATCCTTTTGCATCAAATTGGTCGGAGGCGGTGTCACTTCACCATCTACTTCCTCACAATAATCACTATTCAGTTCTAACAGCCTGTTTAATTCAGATACCATAAAATTTGCATTTAATCCTGAGAAGGGCTCACCTACATGTGTTTCAATTCCTTTGCAGAAAAATCCCGCAAGTACCTTCCCTATACTACCTGTATAGATGTATTGGTGCGCATCCCCGGGATACTTTTCAAACATCGGCTCACTGTTTAAACACGCGGTATACTCAAGGTCATACTTCTGCTTGAGCTCCTTTAGTTTCGGAACAGCCTCCAGCATTCCCTGTGAATTCACTTCTTCATCTGGCACTGTGACGAGCAGAATATTTCCTTCAAACCTCCCCGCCATCGCTCTTTCTAGCATGGAAAGCTGGACAGTCAGGCCTGCTTTCATATCCATGGACCCTCGTCCAAACAGCCAGTCACCTGAAGCTAAATCCTCTCTTGCCCTTTTTGGAAGAAGTGCACTTTTTTGAGAAAAGGACGCCATTAACTCTTCGGGCTTACACGCCATATTTTGAAATTCTCCGTAATCCTCTGTATCGACGACATCAAAATGACTGAGGAGTAAAACAGTACGTGGCAGCGTACTTCGTTTGACAAGTGCCGTTAAAAAATACCGGCCATCTTTCATTGGATGCAAAGCCAAGTGATCAGGATGCTGCTCAAAATATGGACGCTCCCTCAGCAAGTAATATAAATATTCCGCTAATGCGACTTCTCCCGTTGTACCAGATATGCTTTCATACTGCATAAGAGCTGTGAGTAGCTCCTTTAGTTCACTTTCCGTTTGCCATTTCATCCGTTTATCCCCCTTTGATGTCCATATCTTTCATTATACAAAATCATGTTCAAAAGCTATATGGTTTGAGCACCTTTTATGACGAATGTTTGAATGGCTGTTATAATCGGCTATACCATTCTATGAGGAGGCGAAGGTAATTGGAAACAAAGCTTTTTTCACCTTGGACATTAAAAGGTGTCACACTCAAAAACCGCATCGTCATGTCCCCGATGTGTATGTATTCATCCTATGACCGTGATGGAAAATTACAGCCTTTCCACTTTGCACATTATATTTCCCGTGCGCAAGGTCAGGCCGGATTAATTATGGTCGAGGCAAGTGCTGTTTCACCTGAGGGAAGAATTAGTGATCAGGACCTCGGAATTTGGAGTGATGAGCACATTGAAGGGTTTGCCTCATTAAACGAACAAATCAAAGCGTACGGAACAAAAACGGCCATCCAGCTAGCCCATGCAGGACGCAAGGCTGAGCTAGATGGTGACATTCTTGCTCCATCCAGCATTCCATTTGACGAGCAATCTAAAACACCTCTTGAGATGTCTATCGATCAAATAAAAGACACAGTTCAGGCGTTTCAAGATGCCGCTGTCCGCGCCAAGAAAGCTGGATTTGACATCATTGAGATTCATGGTGCGCATGGCTATTTGATTAACGAATTTCTCTCACCGCTTGCCAATCACCGGACAGATGAATATGGCGGTTCACCAGAAAATCGTTATCGCTTCTTGAGAGAAGTGGTTGATGCAGTCAATGAAGTGTGGGATGGACCATTATTTGTCCGTGTATCCGCTTCTGATTACACAACAAAAGGACTAGATATTGCAGATTATATTGGCATTGCCGCATGGCTGAAAGAGCAAGGAGTCGATCTAATTGATGTGAGCTCAGGTGCTGTGGTGCAAGCCAGTATTAACACATTCCCCGGCTACCAAGTCACCTTTGCTGAGAAAATAAGAGAAGGTGCCGGCATCCAAACAGCCGCTGTCGGTATGATCACATCTGGTATACAGGCCGAAGAAATTTTACAAAATCAGCGTGCTGACTTGATCTTTATCGGCAGAGAATTTTTACGGGATCCGTATTTCCCAAAAACAGCCGCTAAAGAGCTTCGTACATCCATCGAAAGCCCGCGCCAATACGATCGTGCTTGGTAACATCTCTAAGCAAAAAGGTGTCTATTTTTTGAAATAGGCATCTTTTTTGTTTTTAAGAGAAACATCTTTGCCTTTTGTGCCGTCTTTTAGCTAAAGAACCACTTAGAGGAGATGGAAGAATGAACTCGGCATTGATTGAAAGAACGTATCATATAGATGGACATCACTTTTATACAAGGCATCGTCAAGGGAAAAAGGAAGCCACCATTATTTTTGAAGCAGGATATGGAATTTCAGGCGATACGTGGGCGAATATCGCTCGTGATATTGACCCAGAGCTTGGTGTTTTCTTATATGACCGTTTAGGCAATGGAAAAAGCAGCGAAAGCAAAGAAGGAAGAACTTTGCATGATCTTGCAGATGATTTAGATACACTCTTACATCAAGCCAATATTCAGCCGCCATTTCTCATTGTGGCGCACTCATTTGGCTCTCTTGTCAGCCGCTTATGGGCAAGCCGCAGAAAAGAAGATGTTATCGGTATGGTCCTTCTAGACCCAGCAAGTGAGGAGCAAGAGCAGGTCATTCTGCCGCTCTTATCAAAGGAAGAACGCACTTCATATATGACGCAGTTCACAGCAGAATGTACACATGAGGACTTTGAGCAAATGCTGCGTACGATCAAAGAGGAGCAAACGCATTATGGGATGATGCCCCTTCTTGTCATTTCATCAGGCAAAAGCCGCTTGTTTCATCCAGCACATGAAGCTTGGCTCAGGCTCCATAAACGAATGCTCACATTGTCATCCCAAAGCGGATGGATTCAGGCGCAGAACAGCTCGCACTATATTCATCACGATGAACCACATATTGTGCAGCTTGCGATTTATGATGTATGGTGTGCAGCAAAACAGCCTGCCACTTATTATCAAACAGCTAACTAAAAACAAAAACTCCTTGACCGGACATCAGTCAAGGAGTTTTTTCATTATACCGTTGGTGCTGATTGACTTTTCTCAGACAGCAACTTTTCAATGCTGACAAGCTGAACGCATAACGTAAAGATGTCAATCGCCTGCTCTAGTTCTTCAAGTGTTGGGAACGTTGGCGCAATACGGATGTTACGATCAAGCGGATCGTTTCCATAAGGATATGTCGCCCCTGCACCTGTTAGTGTCACACCGGCTTCTTTCGCTTTTTGCACAACAGCTTTTGCACAATGATCGAGTGTATTTAAGCTGATAAAATATCCGCCATTTGGTTTGTGCCACTCAGCGATGCCTGTTCCACCAAGCTTTTCATCAAGGATCGAAAGAACGAGGTCAAATTTCGGCTTAATAATCGCTGCATGCTTTTTCATATGTTCCTTCAATCCTTCTGGATTCTTGAAGAAACGAAGGTGTCTTAATTGATTGATTTTATCTGGCCCAATGGTTTGAACTGATAGCTGTTTTTGAATAAAGCTGACGTTGTCCTGACTAGATGCCATCAGTGCAACACCCGAGCCTGGGAACGTAATTTTAGAAGTAGAGGCGAACATAAACACACGGTTTGCATGTCCTGCTTTGTCTACTGCTTGAAAAATATCTTTTAACGTATCAGGCGTATCTGTTAGATGGTGGACTGCATAGGCATCATCCCAAAAAATACGGAAGTCGTCTGCTTTTGTCTGCATAGAAGCAAGACGGTCAACAACCTCATCTGAATACGTAATGCCGTCAGGGTTACTATATTTCGGTACACACCAAATCCCTTTGATGGCTTCATCTTCTGCAACCAATTTTTCCACCTGATCCATGTCAGGTCCATCCGACTTCATATCTACCGTAATCATCTCTATGTTAAAATGCTCACAAATGGCAAAATGACGATCATATCCTGGGCTTGGTGCAAGGAATTTTACCTTTGGAAGCTCTCCCCAAGGTGTTTTGCTGCCATATACGCCGTGAGTCATAGCACGTGCAATTGTGTCATGCATCATATTCAGACTAGAATTACCGCCAATGATGATTTGTTCTGGCTTCAGATTGAGCACACTTGCAAAAAATTTCTTTGTTTCAGGAAGGCCTGTCAAGCCGCCATAGTTTCGCACATCTGTACCATCCTCAGCTGTCATTGCATCCTTTGATGTCACGACATCGAGCATGCCCATAGATAAATCGAGCTGTTTTGGTGAAGGTTTCCCTCTTGACATGTCTAAGTGTAAGTTTTTACTTTTGTACGTTTCAAATTCTTTTTGTCGTGCTGCATATAGGTCATTTAATTCTGCTTCACTTAACGCTGTAAAACCGCTCATCTTTGATTGTGCCTCCCGTATTCTTCATAGTGTAATTCGTCATTTGTTTTTTCTTCACCATTTTACCACTACCTGAAAAAGAGCGTCATCATAAATATCAAAAAAATCACACAACTTTTTTTGACGATTCATCCAATTTTTACAGGGTACGGTCAATAGGAAAAGAAAAGAAATCATGTGCAGCTTCAGTCAGCGGGAATATATCGCGGGCTTCTTTGAGTAATTGTTTCAGTGACTCTTCCCCTTGGTACCGTGCACTAATATGGGTCAAAATCAGTCTTTTTGCGCCTGCTTCCTGCGCTGTTTTTGCTGCCTGTTCTGTCGTACTGTGATAATAATTATAGGCTAGTTCTGCATCTTCTTTCCCAAATGTTGCTTCATGGACTAACACATCCGCATTCTTGGCAAGCCTTGTTATATTCTCGCACAAACGGGTATCTCCTGAAAATGCAACGATTCTCCCTTTTTTAGGGGGTTCCAAATAATCGGTTCCATCAATCATTCTTCCATCTTCGAGTGTAACGGTTTCCCCATTTTTCAACTTCTGATACAAAGGTCCAGGTTTTACACCGATTTTTTTTAGGTCTTCGGCTTTTAGTGCGCCGGGTACATCTTTTTCCACGACCCGATAGCCGTAAGCTGGGATCCCATGAGACACTCGTCTTGCTTCTACTTGAAAGGTCTCATCTTCAAAAACGATCCCTTCCTCTATTTCTATGATATGCAGCGGATAAGTCAAATGCGTTTGTGTCGCTGAAAGTGCCGCGTTTACAAAAGCTTTAATGCCGCTTGGACCATATATCGTCAATTCATCCTCTCCCCCTTGAAAGGACCTGCTGCCAAGCAGACCCGGGAGACCATATACATGATCACCGTGCATATGCGTGATAAAGATCTTCTCAATTTTTCTTGGTTTAATCGTTGTATGTAATATTTGATGCTGCGTCGCTTCTCCGCAATCAAAAAGCCACACGGCTTTTCTCTCTTCTAAAAGCTTCAGCGCAGTGCAAGTGACGTTTCTTGTTTTTGCAGGAATGCCTGCACCTGTTCCTAAAAAGAGCAGTTCCATTACGATTTCCTCCTACAGCCGGTATACAATCTCTTCATTCATATAGAATACATGAAGACAGGATAAATGTGAATTCAGCGGAATTTTTGAAAAAAGTCAAACTTGGGCAGAAAAAGTCGAATCAAATGTTTGCTTTACGAACAATGAACCTTTAAAATAAAGAAAATGTACATACATTCTCGGTTTTTACAACAATGCTACGAATAAAGTGAGGTACTTTTCGTGAATACAGAAACTAACTATCCAAAAGCAGTCATTGTCATCTTTGGCGCAACAGGAGACCTTGCAAAACGCAAGCTCTACCCTTCTATACATAGACTTTATCATAGCGGAAAGCTTGGAGATCAATTCGCTGTTGTAGGTGTTGGACGTCGTCCTTGGTCTCATGAAGACCTAAGAGCTGTGGTAAAAGAATCGGTCTCTTCTGATGATGCAGAAGCAAAAGCAGAGGAATTTATTTCTCATTTCTATTACCATGACTTTGATGTCTCAAGCCCTGCTTCCTATCAAGCACTGAACACACTTCTTTCTGGTCTTGAAGATACATACAGTATCCCAAATAACCGGATGTTCTATTTAGCGATGGCACCGGAATTCTTCGGAACCATTGCGAAGTTTTTAAAAAGTGAAGGCGTATCAGAAACGACTGGATGGTCTCGACTTGTCATTGAAAAACCGTTTGGTCATGACCTCCCTAGTGCCAAAACATTAAATGAAGAGATCCGAGATGCATTTACAGAGGATCAAATTTATCGTATTGACCACTACCTCGGTAAACAGATGGTGCAAAACATTGAGGTGATTCGTTTTGCGAATGCGATCTTTGAACCGCTTTGGACAAACCGCTATATTTCAAACATTCAAATCACATCGAGTGAATCATTAGGCGTCGAAGATCGTGCGAGATATTACGAGAGTTCTGGTGCACTGAGAGATATGGTACAAAACCATATGCTTCAAATGGTTGCACTACTAGCCATGGAGCCGCCGATTAAGCTCAATACAGAGGAAATCCGTAGCGAAAAACGGAAAGCATTGCGTGCGCTTCGTCCTTTCTCGAAAGATGAAGTGGATCAATTCTTTGTCCGCGGACAGTATGATGCAGGAACGATTGATGGCAATATGGTTCCTTCCTATCTTGAAGAGCAAAATGTGGACCCAAACTCCAACACAGAAACATTCGTTGCAGGGAAACTTCTCATCGATAACTTTAGATGGGCCGGGGTACCATTTTACATTCGTACAGGAAAACGTCTAGAAAAGAAATCCACTCAAATCGTGGTGCAATTTAAAGACATTCCGATGAACCTGTACTATGGAAACGGGAATGCCATGCATCCAAACTTACTTGTGATTCACATTCAGCCAGACGAAGGCATCACCCTTCACCTGAATGCTCGCAAGCTTGATGGCGGAACGTATGCTAAACCAATTAAGCTTGACTATCAAACAAATTACAACGACATCATGAATACACCAGAAGCGTATGAAAAGCTGA
Organism: Bacillus sp. 005/A4HT-01/001; assembly: GCF_004634445.1. NCBI lineage: Bacteria > Bacillati > Bacillota > Bacilli > Caryophanales > Bacillaceae > Bacillus > Bacillus sp. 005/A4HT-01/001. The sequence goes on along the minus strand of NZ_SEIZ01000002.1, from coordinate 620,932 downwards.
TTCATGACTGTTTGCTAGGTGACGCAACAAACTTTGCCCACTGGGATGAAGTGGCACTGTCTTGGAACTTTGTTGATCCAATTTCAGAAAAATGGGCTGAAACCAAAACGTTAAAACCAAATTACCCTGCTGGTTCTATGGGACCAAAAGAAGCAGATCAGCTTCTTGAAAAAGATGGATATCACTGGTGGAATATATAAAATCAACGAAAAAAGAGCAGTCTCCCGATTGAGGGGGTTCTGCTCTTTTTTTAAAGTCGTGTTTTCGTAATTTCAACCGTTGAAAAATCAAATTTATCATAGCGATGATGGCTAAAGGAATATTCAAACGGCCGACCTGTGTTTAAATAAGCCACCTGCTCCACTTCTAGCACTGGATCCGTAGGGTCACAGCCTAAATATTGCTGATCAAGCTGATCTGATTTAGCCGCTCTAATTTTTTTGTGCGCTCCTGCCACTTTTAAATGAAGTGTGTTTGTAATGTAGCTATAGATAGACCCCAATAAAACCTCTTCATCTATTCCCTTAATGACATTGACAGGCATAAAGGTTTTTTCTAATACATATGGCTCTTCTTCCACCAAACGGAGCCGAATAATGTCATAGACGGGTGTGCTTGAGTCAATGGATAAATGAGCTGCCACCTCTTCACTTGGAAAATGCACATCAAAGCGAATGATTTGGCTCGTCACGTTTTTATCTGCCATCACTTTCGTGAACCCTTTATTTTCATGACCTGATACGTTGATCGCACCTTGATTTAGCGCTGCCTTCACAATAAATGTGCCATGACCTCTTTTTCTAAAGAGCAGACCTTCCGCCACTAAAAGATCGAGCGCACGCTTCATCGTCATTCTGCTGCATTTAAATTCAGCGGCAAGCGAGTTTTCATCTGGAATGGGTTGATCTTCTGGATAATATGCTGTTCCTATTCTTTTTCTAATTTCTTCTGAAATGAGTTCGTACTTTGTCATCTCACACCACCAACTGACTTGTTTTTTCATATCCTATTATAGCGCTTTCTAGCCTTCCTCTCATTCTACACTAAGCCTAGTGCGCTTAAAAGGTTCGAGCCACTTTCATTTCAACCCTTTCATCTTTACATAAGAAAAATACTTGCCCTTTTCAAGGAAAGAGCAAGTATCTTGATTAGAAACCATTATTCTCTGAAACCGATTGAAACCAGTAGCCACTTTTTTTGATGGTACGTTTCCCGTCTTTCTCAAGGTCCACTGAGACAAATCCATAGCGATTTTTATAGGCATTCGACCATGACCAATTATCCATAAACGTCCACAGGTGATAGCCTTTTACATTACTTCCTTCTTGAATGGCTTGATGCACCCATTTAAGATGCTCAGAAATAAAATCAATGCGATAATCGTCGTGAATCATTCCTTCTTCATCCTGAAACCGCTCTTCTCCTTCGACACCCATTCCATTTTCAGAAATAAAGCATTCAATATTCCCATAGTCTGTCTGGACTTTTTTCAATATATCGTAAATACCCTTTTCATAGATTTCCCAGCCGCGGTACACATTCATTTTTCTGCCCGGCATTTCAAAAGAATCGAAATAATGGTCTGGCATAAATGGTGCATCAGGGTGAGGCATATGTTCCTTTGCTTTCACTCTTCTTGGCTGATAATAGTTGATGCCGAGAAGGTCGATCGTGTTCTCTTGAATGAGTTCAAGGTCTCCTTCCTCCATAGCCGGCATCAATCCTTCTTTCTTTAACACGTCCACTAGCTTTTCAGGGAAATGTCCTTTCACAGCTGGATCTAGGAAGGACCGGTTAAAGAAGGCGTCAGCCATCTCAGCTGCTTCGACATCCCGCGGATTCTGGCTTCGCGGATACGAAGGAGTAAGGTTGAGGATAATGCCTATTTTCCCATCCTGCTTCATCTCTTTATAAGCCGCAATGGCCTTAGCATTTGATAAAATCTCATGAAATCCAACTTGCACTGCCTTTTGGAAATCAACTTCGTTTGGATAATGGAAGCTATACATATATCCACCCTCTACAGGAACAATCGGCTCGTTATGGGTAAACCATTTTTTCACCCGGTCGCCAAAAAGCTGAAAACACAATGTCGCATAGCTGACATAATCGTCTACGACCTGCCTGTTTACCCATCCTCCCGTCTCCTGAAGCGCCATTGGCATATCAAAATGATACAAGTTCACAAACGGTTCAATGTCACTCGCTATCAGTTCATTGATCACATCATTGTAAAAAGCCACAGCGTCTTCATTAACAGCCCCTTTTCCCTCAGGTAAAAGGCGTGACCATGAAATAGATAGACGAAACGAGTTGTGCCCAATCTCCTTCATGAGTCGGATATCCTCTTTGTATTTACGATAAAATTGCGAGGTCACACCTGGACCGACGCCCTGAAAAAAACGATTCGGCTCTTTTTCAAACCAGTGATCCCAAATGTTCGGTCCCTTTCCATCTCCTGGATAACTGCCTTCTGTTTGCGTAGCAGAGGCAGAAGATCCCCACCAGAAACCTTCTGGAAATGTATATGATTGACTGTTAGTTTCCATCGACATGTATTGAGTCTCCTTCACCTTTGATGTTTGTTTGTTTCGTTTTTTCTGTCGTGACTATTTTTTCATTTTTCACATTCATACGATCAATAAATTTTAGGAACGGGAACCAAATGACAAACACAATCATTAAATTAAACAGCTGAAGCAGACCGCCCGCTAATGAATTTGTTGCCATGACTCCGCTAATAAAGATCGGTACTGTCCATGGAATATTCACGCCTGTCGGAGGCGGCACAATACCTGCGGCCATCGCAAAATAAGAAATACAAGTAATCACCATTGGTGCCAAAATCCATGGAATGAGAATAAGCGGGTTCATCACAATCGGTAAACCGAAGATAATGGGTTCATTGACGTTAAATAAACCTGGTCCTAAGCCGAGCTTTGCTACTTGTTTCAATTGCTTACTTTTAAGAAAAATTAAAATCGTAAACACAACAGCTAGCGTCATACCGGTTCCACCCATACCCACTGTATAGATTTCGATAAACTGCTTGCTGATGATGTTCGGAACCTCACCTGTTTTTGTGTAGCTTTCTAGATTTTGAATGGACAATGTATTCCAAATCGGGTCCATGACAGAGTTGATAATAATTTGGCCGTGGAGCCCAAAGAACCAAAGAATTTGTATAAAGAAAATAGCGATCAAGGTCGGAATGATACCGCTTCCAAGTCCGACAAGCGGCGCCTGAATCGCATTGTAAATCAAGTCATGCATGTTGGTTTTGAACCCTTGTGTAATGATGATATTGATCAGTAAAAAGGTTGTGAGTGTCAAAGTAGCCGGGATGAGTGCAGCAAAAGACTTAGAAACAGCTGGCGGAACCCCTTGCGGCATATTGATGACAAATTTCTTTTGGACAAAATAGCGATAAATTTCAGCAGACAAAAAGCCTGTGATCATTCCAAGGAACATTCCCTTTGCGCCCAAACGATCGACTGGGATGACGCCTGCAATGGATGCACCGCCCTCTTGTTCTAGTAAAAATGGCGTAAGGAGCAGAAAAGAGGCTAAAGCGATCACACCGCCAAAGACAGCTTCCACATCATAGCTTTTCGATAAATAGTAGCCAATCCCAAATACAACAAACACACTCATAATGCTGATGGTCGCACTAGGTGCAATATTCAGTGCAGACTGAACACCTTCCAGTGCTGTTTGACTCATGATCTTATCTAAAAATGGCAGATTCATTAATACGACCATGATGGAACCAAAAATCGTTAATGGGAACGCAAGCATAAAGGCATCCCTTAATACCCCTAGATAGCGATTGTTGTTCAATCTCCCAGCAATCGGAACCAAAATCGCACTTATTTTATCAAACATTGGTTTCCCCCCTTGTTTACACCCTTTATTGTTTCAGTGATTGCAATATCGGTAAGAGCTCTCCCACAAGCTCTTTTATTGTCATCGTTGACATGAAATGATCTTCGGCATGCATGAGCAGCAAGGAGAATGAAATCGTTTCTCCGCTTGCCTCTTGCTGTACCATTTGAAAATGAATATCATGTGCATTCCGCAAGTCATCTTCCGCTTCTTTGAGAAGGTCAGATGCTACTGTTTCATGACCTTCTCTGAATTGTTTAAGAGATTGAAGCAATTTGCTTCGTGCATTTCCGCTGTGTAAGATCAATTGAAAACTGATTTGTTCTTCCGTGAGTCCTTCGAGCGTTTTCTTTTCCATCCTTTAAGATTCCCCCATCAATGAAACCGCTTGTTCATACGCTTTTTGTCCATCTGCTAGCCCATACGCCTGCATATCGATGACCTCTACTTCAATCCCATATTTTTGAGCTTCTTTTTGAAGATCCCCTTTTAAAAAGCTCATTTGCGGTCCAATTAATACAACATCGGCATGTGCCATTTCTTTTTTCGCTTGGTCTTGTCCGACTGCCCAAATCTCTGCTTCTTCCCCTATAGACTCAGCATGTGCCTTCATCTTTGTGACTAGTAAACTCGTAGACATACCAGAACTGCATGCTAATAAAATACGTTTCATTTCTCTCACCCCATTGTTGTAATAAAAGCGCTTCCAGTTAATATTATATATTTTTATTTTTAAATGTCTAGACATTTAATTATATATGTCTGTATTTTATTTTAAAAATGACCGTATCAATACTCACAACAAGCTTTCAGAACAAAAAAGATCTCATCCAGATATGAACGAGAGCCCTTTTCTTTTAAAAAATACTCTCCGAATGAACCATAAAGTAGCTTTTTCTTCAGAAGATTTGAGAACTTTGTTAAAATAAGTGCTAATGACTTAGCTCATTCAAAAACCCATAAATCATGAGAAGTAACTGCCCCGAGATGGAAACAGATGCTATTCCCACTCAATTTGATGGATAGGTAAACGTCTTTTGCTGCTACTTTTCGAATCTATTCATATCTTTGCAATCAAAATTTGGGTAAAGACTGTAAAAGAAACGAGCATATTTGAATAGGGCGTATAAACGGATAAAAGCGTGTGAATGTTTATACACACGCTTTTCACTAGTCTTCACATGCACATACTAGATCATAATTTGATGTTGTATTGTCCTCTGGGCCCAGCCCGTGATCATCACGATTATCCTTTTCCTGCTTGGAATCCAGGGTACTTGGTCATACCGCCGTCTACATATAACGTCAACCCTGTCACATAGCTCGCCTCTTTTGATGCAAGCCAGACAGCACATGCTGCCACTTCTTCCGGTTTTCCGATATAACCAATCGGTATCAGCTCAATGACGCCCTTTTTCAATGCTGGATCATCAAATTTTTCGGCATTGATCGGGGTATCAATTGCGCCTGGTGCAATGCTGTTTACACGAATTTTTTTAGGGGCATATTCTAGTGCCAGCGTTTCCGTCAAAAGCTTGGCGCCTCCTTTACTTGCTGCATAATGGACAAAATGAGGCCACGGAATTTGCTGATGGACCGACGACATATTAATAATCGACCCCTCGATCCCGTGTTCTGTCATATACTTTAATGCATCACGGCACCCTAAAAACATTCCTGTTAAATTGGTGGACATCACTTTGTTCCAGTTATCTAGCGTCATTTCAGTTGAAGGAACTTCATTTTCAATTCCTGCATTATTGATCATGACATCAAGACTGCCATATGTATTGACAGCTTGATCAATCATCGCCTTCATATCCTCTTCTTTTGATACATCCCCTTGAATTTTGACAGCCTGTCCGCCACTTTTTTGAATCTCAGCAATCGTGTCGTCCGGGTTTTCTTTATCTGAGAAATAATTGATCACTACATTGGCTTTTTCTTGTCCAAACCGGCGCGCCATCGCCTGACCTATCCCTGTACCTGCTCCTGTGATGAGAACTGTTTTTCCTTCCAAATCTGGATACATTCGCTTAAACCTCCTATTTTGTAAAACCTAGTAGCACACCGCCTGCGATAATCATCAAGCAGCCTGCAATGACAAAGCTTGTTTTAGATGCTTTCTCTTTTAATAAATAAATACCGCCTAAAGTCGAGATGACAATTCCTGTTTGAGACATGGAAAAACTTACTGCTACGCCAATGAGTGGAATCGCCAAAAGAAGCCCTAGATTTCCTGTCGACCACACAAGACCAGCAATGATATTTCTGAACGTATATTTGCTAAACGGGTCTTGCTTTAGACTAATCGCTAACGATGAAATCAGCATGCCGACAGATTGCGGAACGAGCGCAGACCAGCCATCTATATGAAACCATCTTAAAATGACGACATATCCGACGTAGCCTACGGTTGAGATGAGCAAAATGATGATTCCCTTTTTAAAATTGCCGCCTTCGTTTCCGCCACTCTTTTTTTGACCGAGGGATGTCATGACAACGCCAGCAATAATAAATAAAATGGCACAAGAACCAATAAGTATGACCGTCATGGTTTGCCATTCTTTGAAGACAATGACACCAAATAATGTCGTGCTCACAAGCTGCATACCCGTTGATAAAGGAACAGCCTTTGACACCCCTAGAAAGGCGACACTTGAAAGCTGATTCATTTGCCCAATACTCCAAAAGATCCCAGAGATAACGGAAACCGCAAAAATAAGCGGTGTCAGTTCCGGCATTTTGATCAAATAAGCGCCGATTGAAAACAAAAAAGCGCCGAGGGTAATGCCGAGTGTTTGCTGATAGGCATTCCCGCCAAGTTTGACACTGATGAGAACAATACTTCCCCAAAATATCGCTGGGAGAAGTGCATATAAAATGCCCACTTCTATCCCTACTTTCTGTACTTTTTTACTTAGCATCCCTCTTTTTCGGATTTTTAGCCGAATAGATGTAAACACAAAAAAGACCTTACCAAAGGTAAGGTCACAGCGTGTAGACAAACCCTCGCATTCGGTGTCAGTCCTGCAAAGGTTTTCTATCACGCTAAAAAGAAGACAAAGGGCTAAAATCAAGTTCATTTTAGCCCTTTGTCAACAATCTAAGACCTTACCAAGGTAAGGTCTTTTGAGGTTTTATACTTATTTCATCCATTCAGTATGGAAGACGCCTTCTTTATCTGTACGCTCATACGTATGTGCGCCGAAGTAGTCACGCTGTGCTTGAATTAAGTTAGCTGGAAGGACAGCTGTACGATAGCTATCAAAGTAAGCAAGTGCACTTGAGAATGAAGGAACAGGAACACCTTGTTCTACTGCAAGTGAAATCACTTTACGAAGTGATGATTGATAGCTTTCTACGATATCCTTGAAGTAAGGATCAAGTAATAGGTTTTTCAATTCAGGGTTACGGTCATATGCTTCTTTGATTTGCTGCAGGAAGGCTGCACGAATGATACATCCACCACGGAAGATCATCGCAATTTCACCGTATTTCAAATCCCAGTTATACTCATCAGACGCTGCTTTCATTTGCGCAAAACCTTGTGCATATGAGCAGATTTTACTCATGAAGAGAGCTTTTCTAACAGCTTCGATTAATGCTTGTTTATCTTCAGCTGATTGAGTTGGCTCAGGCCCTTGAATTAATTGACTTGCTTCCACACGCTCATCTTTCATCGCAGAAATAAAACGAGCGAAAACAGACTCCGTAATGATTGGAAGCGGGACACCTAAATCAAGTGAGCTTTGGCTTGTCCATTTTCCAGTTCCTTTTTGGCCAGCTTTATCTAAGATGACATCTACTAGCGGCTGGTTCGTTTCTTCGTCCACTTTTGTGAAAATGTCAGCTGTGATTTCGATTAAGTAGCTGTCAAGTTCTCCTTTATTCCACTCTGAGAATACTTCATGAAGCTCCCCTGCTGATAAACCAGCGACATGCTTCAAGATAAAGTATGATTCAGAGATCAATTGCATGTCTCCGTACTCGATACCGTTATGAACCATTTTGACATAATGTCCTGCTCCATCTGGACCGATATACGTTGTACAAGGCTCACCATCTACTTTCGCAGAGATGGCTTCTAAAATTGGTTTCACTAGCTCGTGCGCTTCTTTTTGACCGCCAGGCATGATAGAAGGACCTTTAAGTGCGCCTTCTTCACCGCCAGAAACACCTGTACCAATGAAGTGAATACCACTTTCCGCAAGCTCTTGGTTACGTCTTTGTGTATCCTTGTAATATGTATTTCCACCATCAATTAAAATGTCACCTTTCTCTAGGTGAGGCAATAATGATTGAATGGTTGCATCTGTTGCTGCACCCGCTTTTACCATTAAAAGAATTTTACGCGGCGTTTCAAGCGATTGAACAAATTCTTCAATGCTGTATGTGCCTACAACGTTTTTCCCTTGTGATTCTTGAAGAAACTCTTCTGTTTTGCTGCTAGATCTGTTATAAACGGACACGGAGAAACCGCGGCTTTCAATATTTAGGGCAAGGTTTTTCCCCATAACGGCTAGTCCAACGACACCGATTTGTTGTTTTGACATAATTCTGACGTCCCTTCTAACACACTATATTGATTACTGCTGAAATGATGTACCCTTTGAAATTACCACAACATCACCTCTTTTATCAAGTTTTCAGGCTAGTCATTTCCTCTTTCGTCCTGAAAAAAGTCTTTATTAAAACTTGTACCACTTGTTTTGCTCTCTTTTTCCTTAATGGTTACTCCTCTTTGGATGAGTGGTTTACCGTATTTTTCTTTCAGTCCGTCTAAAAGAGATTGGAGCGGTTCGTCTTTTGCATCTTCTGTATAAGAGAATAAATCAAGCTGCTTGACGGCTGATTTTCGTTCCACAAGATCGGTCCCCGTCACACCTAAAAGTCTTACTGGCTGGTCATTCCAATGCTTTAGGAATAGCTGCTTTGCCGCCTCAAATAGATCTTCCTTTCGATCAGTTGGATTCGTGAGTGTGACGCTCCGTGTGATATTTTTCCAGCTTGCATACCGAATCATAATGAGCAGCCGGTTCGCCATCACTTCTTTTCTTCGTAATCTGGCACTCACCGATTGCGACAGTTTCTCTATTAATGAGACGAGTTCATCTGTATCATCAGAATCGTGAGGAAGAGTGGAAGAATTGCCGACAGATTTAAATTCGTATATTCTTTCTGGATCGACAATGCCGTCATGCTCTCCGTTTGCCTTTTGCTTTAACCTCGGTCCATTGATGCCTAATAACTCTTTCAGCGCATATTCATTCGCTTTTGCTAAATCTTCAATTGTATGAATTCCGATGGTTTTCAGCTTATCTGCCGTTTTCTGTCCAACCCCATGCATGTCACCTGCAGGGAGCGGCCAGAGCATTGTCGGGACATCTCGTTTACGCAAAATGGTAATGCCCATTGGCTTTTTCCAATTAGACGCCATCTTCGCTAGAAATTTATTCGGTGCAATGCCAATACTCGATGGAAGCATGAGCTCTTCTACGAGCCTCGTTTGAATATCATAAGCGGTTTTCACGGCATGCTCAGCATAAGGTGTATCGGTTAAATCAATATAGCCTTCATCAATTGAAACGGGTTCAACTAAGTCACTATATTCTCTTAGTATGGTAAACATTTCTTGTGAGGAGCTGCGGTACCGGTCGAAGTTGGGTGTACGCACAATCAGTCCCGGACATAGCCGCTTCGCTTCCCAAAGTGGCATCGGCGGCTTCACCCCGAGTGCTCTTGCCTCGTAGCTGCAGGTTACAACTATGCCTTTGCGCTCTTTTGCATTTCCGCTAATGGCTAAAGGTTTCCCTCTCAAAGAAGGATCATACGCCATTTCTACCGATGCATAAAAACTATTCATATCAATATGAAAAATGATTCGCCCCTTCTTTTGAGAATCAGCCATTTGCTTGCCTCCTTAGGTGATCTACTTTCCTTCACTTCACCGTGATTTCACCTGTTTGTTCCATTAGACATTTCATATGGTGTATAGTACACTGTGAGTAATGAAATGGATGTGATAATCATGATTATTGATACATTCAATGAAGTCTTTTTCCTTGTTGAATTCTTTACGATTATTCTTCCAGCGCTGACCGCCATCGGTATTGCTTTCTTATTAAAAGACTGCCGAATGAACGAGCACCTCGGAGGACATCGTTTAGAAGAGTTGGACGCATCTTGTTTGAATCGAACAGACTTTCTGTTTATCATATATGATCGCATTACAACTTGGATTAGTAAAGTCATTCGAATGAAAAGATCATCAAATGATGATGAAGACCATTCGCTTCCTCTCTCTTATTAGATTTTATTATTGAGGAGGAAACGAATTGAAACGTTTATTGACTATTTGTACGACTTTATTTTTGATGATGGTAGCGTCACCGGCATTTGCTGCGAGTGCGCAAACAAATACAAGCTCTGATGGGTTTTTCCATCATTATTTTGTTCAGCCTTTTTCTGAGTTGATTATCTGGCTTGCGAACTTTTTCCATGATGACTACGGTTTATCCATTATGTTCGTGACATTGATTGTCCGGCTGCTTATTTTCCCGCTTTTTGCAAACCAATTTAAAAAGCAGAGAGTGATGCAAGAGAAAATGGCACTCGTTAAACCTCAGATTGACCAAATACAAAGCAAATTGAAAAAAACGAAAGAACCTGAAAAACAAAAAGAACTGCAAATGGAAATGATGAAAGTATATAAAGACAACAATGTGAACCCGCTGGCAATGGGCTGTCTGCCGATGCTGATTCAAATCCCAATTGTTCTTGGCTTTTACTCGGCAATTCGCTCAACACCTGAGATCGCAACGCATTCGTTCTTATGGTTTAACTTAGGACAAACTGATCTTTTGGTGGCAATCTTTGCAGGGGCCATGTATTTCTTGCAATTTTATGTCACACAAAAATTCGCAAAGCAATCAGGCACCCAAACAGAAGCTGCACTGAAACAAGCAAAAATCATGGGCATGATTTTCCCAGTCATGATGCTGTTTCTATCAATTAATGCTCCCGCTGCTCTTCCTTTATATTGGATGACAAGTGGACTTTTACTCACCATTCAAACGATTATTTTAAATGTGATGTACCAAAAATCAAAAACAAAAGCTGCGGCAAACGATTCAATTAACCCAGCAGCTGAATAAATTATAGCCCCCTTACCTAAACATGATAAGGGGGCTATATTTGTCTTCTGTAGAGCGCAACAAATAAAAGATTCGTGAGCTCCGGCACGCAAAATGACCCCTTATCCATGGATAAGGGGCCTTTGTTTATGCCAATTCCTCTTTCAATCGCTCAGGCAATTGATCAAGATCCTCAATTTTCCCTAGAAACTTATTAGGGTCCACTTGTAAAATCATCTTGTTCTCTCTCTCAACGACGCCGAAGAAATATTCAGATGCTTTTGTGTTCATATGAAATGGCTTGATCTCACTTAGCTCGATATCAATGATATCTTTTGCATCAGAAACAAGGCAGCCAATCATTTGATCGTTTAATTCAAATAGTAGAACCTTAGACTGTTCGGTTACATCCAGAGGTTTTCCGTGCAGCATGACACCTGTGTCACTGACTGGAATGACCTCTCCTCTTAACGACATGAGTCCTTTAATCTCTTTTGGAAGGTTCGATACTTCTTGTAAATAAGGGACCTTCTCAATCGAGCGTATATGCTCTACGCTGATACCAAAATCCTCTTGTCCCACTTGGAAAATAATGATCTTTTGCGTGCTCACAGAGTCTCCTGCCTTTACGATGGATTTGTCGTTTCTTCGATAATGGCGAGAACCATTTCAGCTGTCTTGACTAATTCTTCAATCGGCATTTTCTCATTTTTCGTATGAATATCTTCATATCCAACAGCTAGGTTGACAGTTGGGATGCCATTTCCAGCAATGACGTTTGCATCACTGCCTCCCCCGCTTGTCTGTAGTTCTGAAGGGCGGCCAATTTTCGCAGCCGCTTTTTTCGCCACTTCAACGACTTGATCGCCGTGTGAGAATTTAAAGCCTGGATACATGATGTCAATTTGTACATCGGCACTTCCGCCCATTTCTTTAGCGGTTTTTTCAAAGGCTTCTTTCATTTTTGCTACTTGTGCTTCCATTTTTGCCGGTTCTAAAGAACGCGCCTCTGCCAGAATATCCACTTGATCACAGACAATATTCGTTTGTGTTCCACCTTCAAAACGGCCGATATTCGCCGTTGTTTCTTCATCAATACGGCCAAGCGGCATGCTGGCGATCGCTTTTGATGCAATCGTAATCGCAGAAACGCCTTTTTCTGGTGCCACACCTGCGTGAGCTGTTTTTCCGTAAATGGTTGCACGTACTTTCGCCTGTGTTGGCGCAGCCACGATGATGGTACCGACCTTGCCATCTGAATCAAGCGCATAACCATATTTTGCTGTCATCAGTTTCGGATCTAACGCTTTTGCTCCTACAAGTCCTGATTCTTCACCAGCTGTAATGACAAATTCAATCTTGCCATGCGGTACATTTTTCTCTTTTAGGACACGGATCGCTTCAAACATTGCAGCAAGCCCTGTTTTATCGTCAGCACCAAGAATGGTTGTGCCATCTGTCTTGACATAGCCGTCTTCAATGACTGGCTTAACACCATTACCTGGTACAACTGTATCCATATGAGAAGTAAAATAAATCGTATCTGCCTCTTGATTCCCTTCAAGTGTGCAAATAAGGTTGCCTGCTCCGTGGCCGGTTGTCTCTTTTGAATCATCTTCAACTACATTAAGCCCTAAACCAGTAAATTTCTCTTTTAGGACTTCAACAATTTTTTCTTCATGTTTCGTTTCTGAATCGATTTGAACAAGTTCTAAAAATTCGTCTAATAAGCGTTTCTCATTGATCATGATGATGTTCCTCCTCTTATAGCGGCATGTTTCCATGCTTTTTTAACGGTCTATCTTCTTCCTTACTGCGAAGCAGGTCAAATGAGCGAATGAGCCGCTCTCTCGTTTCATCTGGCATTAAAATATCGTCGATTAATCCTAATTGTGCTGCCTTGATGACACTAGGTTCATTGTCCACCTCACGCAAAGCAGGATGAACAATTTCGTCTGCAAACGATTTTCCCATGACATCAATTTCTGCCTCTGGCCATGCATATACAAAGTCAGCACCTAATCCCTTACTATTCATCGCAACGTATGCGCCGCCAAACGCCTTTCTCAAAATCACAGTGATTTTTGGAACAGTCGCCTCAGCATACGCATACAGAAGCTTTGCGCCGTGGCGGATAATGCCTGCATGCTCAGCTTTCTCACCTGGCAAAAAACCAGGAACGTCCACAAGGGTTAAAATGGGAATGTGAAATGCATCGCAAAATCGAATAAACCGAGCCGCTTTATCAGCAGCATCGAGGTCAAGGCTTCCTGCCAGCACCTTAGGCTGATTGGCTACAAGACCAATGGAAGACCCTTGTAATCTGGCAAAACCTGTGACGATATTTTTGGAGAAACAACGCTGCGTTTCAAAAAATGAGCCGTGGTCGGTGATCGCTGTCACCACTTGTTTGACATCATAAGTGCGTGATGGCTCCTTTGGCAAGATGTTCCCAAGATCGCTCGCATCATGCTTTTGCACCTTACGATGAATGACAGGCCGTCGTTTCGTTGGTATGTACGTTAAAAGCGTTCGAACTGCTTTTAACACGTCTCTCTCATCTTTCCCTGTATAGTGCACATTCCCGCTTGTTTGATGCTGAACTGCTGCACCTCCAAGCCGGTCAGGACAGACCGTCTCTCCTGTTGCTTTTTCTATCACTTTCGGACCAGTTAAAAACATATGAGCTGTTTGCTCCGTCATGAATACAAAATCCGTCAATGCAGGTGAATAAACTGCACCTCCCGCACAGGAGCCTAAAATAACGGATATTTGCGGAATTTGACCAGAGTACAGCACATTCCGTTTAAAAATCTGACCATATCCCTCTAATGATACCACACCCTCTTGAATTCTCGCACCACCTGAGTCTTTTAGACCGATAACAGGCATTTGATTTTTAGCCGCCAAATCCATTAAAGCCGCTATTTTTTTCGCATGCATGTCCCCTAGTGAACCCCCGTACACGGTCGCATCTTGTGCATAAACGCCTACTTGTTTCCCATGAATCAGTCCCGTCCCAGTGACAACGCCATCCCCTAAATGCTCTGAGCGGGAGCCTTTAGCAAATGACTGGATTTCCATAAAGCTGCCTTCATCAAGAAGTTCATGAAGCCGCTGACGAACAGTCAGCTTTCCTTTGTTTCGGTGAGCCGCTGCTCGTTTTTCACCGCCACCCCTTAAAGCTTTCTCGCGCCATTCAGACAAGTCATTGAACGATTCATGCATCTTCCTGTTTCTCTCCTTTCAATGGCGCACACAATTCAAATAGCACACCTGACGTTTCTTTTGGTGAAATAAACGCGATGCGCTTTCCGTTCGCACCATTTTGTGCGTCCTTTTGAATGAGCTGCATGCCGAGCTCGTCAAGTTGACTGAGATCAGCCTGAATGTCACCTGACTTTAATGCAATATGATGAAGCCCCTCTCCTCTTTTTGTTAAGAAGGTATGTAATGTGCTGTGATTTGATATCGGTTCAATCAACTCAATGTGCAGATCACCTAGGGAAGCAAAAGATACTTTGACCCCTTGATTTGGAAGTACTTCTATGTCTGAAAATTCCCAGTTAAACAGCCTGGAGAACGTACGTGCTGTTTTTTGAATTGAAAAAACGGCAATGGCTATATGATCGATTTGATTCATCCGTTCACTTCCTTTGTACATCACTTGTCGCCTGCGTAAAAACGAGCTAGAATAAAGAAAGGTGCGCTCGTCGCAAAAACATTTGATTATAGGGGTGCGATATGTCTCAGAAATTCATGAAATTTATGGTATTGCTCATGATTAGCTTACTGTTAATTTCTTCACTTTTAGCAGGAGCGGCAGCCTTTTTATAAAGTGTTGATAAAAAAGCAGACAAGCAGGTGATTCGTTTTTTAACGAATGGCCTGTTTGTCTTTGGCCAGTTTTTCAAATGCATCGCTTGATGTCGTGATCCATACCTTTGTACCAACTGGAAGCTGATCAAATAGCCGTTCTACATCTTGATTATGAAGACGTACACAGCCCGCCGTAATAAATTTCCCTATCGATGTCTCATCACTTGTTCCATGAATGCCATAGGTTCTCCCGTCGGTTCCTCGCGCATCAAATCCAATCCACCTTCGGCCGAGTGGGTTATTCTTTGCGCCGCCTTCAATATTTTTTCTTCTGTAATAAGGATCTTTCGCTTTGATCATAATCGTAAATTCACCTTCTGGCGTTAAATCAGCTGTTTTGCCAGTAGAAGCCGGGTAGACTTTTTGAATTTTCCCATGATCAATATACGCAAGCTCGTTCGTTTGTTTATTAATAATGACATACGGGTCTCCTGGAAGCGGGTTTTGCCCGAGCGGCCAGATGGGTGAAAGGGACATGGTCAGCACAGTATAAAATAAAAGACGCATAGGCTCCTCCTTTTTTATTAGATTGACCAATGAAGGAGGAACTCATGCGTCTTTATTCTTTCATCCCTTTAAAATAACTTTTCAGCACCAAATATTGTTCCATTTCTCCGAGAAAATGAAAGAGTGCGGCTCTAGCTTCAAATTCTTCACGTGTTTGCGGAAGCGGCAGTGCATCAAACTCTTCTTTCATATCAATCAGGCGTCTTAAGAACTTATGCGCCGTGTTCCCTGGGTGAATATGTTCTCGTAAATCTCTAATATATTCTGCAATGATTTGCCCATGCTCCGTTGTAACAGAAATGGACGTAATTTTCGGAAGCACCCGCTCAATGATTTCAAATTGCTTTTGTCTCATGTTGAAATAATGATAATACAGATTTTCATGTCTTAAGACATGATTTTCAACATCACGGTATGCAAGAGCTTTCGCTTCTTTAATCAATTGATGCGTCTCTGGAATTTCTTTTCCTGTCCAGTCTTGTTTTCCGGTCATTAAATATTGCTCGATTTCTTCAAAGATTTTCGCAAAATTCGCTTCAATTTGTTCACTGTATTGTTTCAGCTTTTTATCAACGCTAGGCATATACAGGTTCATAATGAGTGCGACCCCTACACCAATGGTGATGAGTAAAAGCTCATTCCAGATGAGATGAAGCGTAATGCCTCCAGACATATACAAATGAAGGATAATCACTGAACTTGTGACAATCCCTTCTTTAATCCGAAGCAAGACCGTTGTTGGAATAAAGACGAGCAGCATCAGTCCAATGACAAAAGGATGATACCCAATCAGATCAAAAAATAAATAAGAAAATAAGATGGCAAGACTGCATGCGGCAAAGCGGGCCCCAGATGCGAGGAGTGACCTTTTTTTCGTCACCTGAATACAAAGAATCGTAATAATGCCGGCAGCTGAATAGTTTTGCAGACCGAGCATTTGTGCAATGTAAATGGCTAGAGCTGTTCCTAATGCTGTTTTCAGCGTTCGGTAGCCGATTTTAAACATGATGTGATTCACTCTTTTCTGTCTACTTTTGTGAAATGATGAACTTTTTTTACTTTCCCCATTATAATCAAAAAAAGAAGGAGATGTTAAGTCTCCTCCTCGTTTTTTTCATTATAATATTTTTTGTAAGAAATCTTGAGCACGCTGTGAAGACGGAGATTCAAAGAATTCTACAGGATTGGCATCCTCTACAATTTTCCCATCATCCATAAAGATCACACGGTCTGCCACTTCTTTTGCAAAGCCCATTTCATGTGTGACGATCATCAGCGTCATCCCAGATTGAGCGAGCTCTTTCATGACCTCTAATACTTCCTTTACCATTTCTGGATCAAGAGCAGACGTCGGCTCGTCAAAAAGCATGATGTCTGGTGTCATCGCAAGGGCACGTGCAATGGCGACACGCTGCTTTTGACCACCTGACAGCCGGTTCGGATAATCATCTTTTTTCTCTAAAAGTCCAACCTTTTTTAAAAGCTCCTCTGCCTGCTTGATGCTGTCTTCCTTCGATTGGTTCTTTACATTCATTGGCGCATACGTAATATTTTCTAGCACTGTTTTGTGCGGGAATAAGTGAAAATGCTGAAATACCATACCAATATTCTCGCGCACTTTTAATGCATTTGTTTTTGGATTGGTAATTTCCGTCCCCTGAATCGTAATCACTCCAGAAGTCGGTTTTTCAAGTAAGTTAATACAGCGAAGAAATGTTGATTTTCCTGAACCAGAAGGCCCGATGACAGCTACCACTTCGCCTTCTTTAATCGTGGTATCAATCCCTTTCAACACTTCATTTTTACCGAAAGATTTTGTGAGTTTCTCTATTTTAATCATTTGATTTTAACTTCCTTTCCACCGATTTGCCGACGAAGGTAAGAATAAGCACGATGACATAATAGATGAGACCCGCAAAAATAAGCGGTTCAAGATAGTTATAGGTGACGGCACCTGCTTGATAAGCTCGTCTCATGACATCGCCCAGTCCAATGACTGTGACAATCGCTGATTCTTTTGTCAGTGTAATCGTTTCGTTCACAAGTGCTGGTGAAATATTTTTGAATGCTTGCGGAAGCAATAAGTCCTTCATCATTTTAGCATACGGGATACCTAAAGCAACGGCCGCTTCTTTTTGCCCTTTATCAATGGCATTGATTCCTGCACGAATGATCTCAGAAACGTACGCCGCCGAGTTTAGTGAAAATGCTGCTACAGCTGCCCAGTATTGATCAATTTGAAAGCCGAGCAGCTGGGGAAGACCAAAATAAATAATCAAAAGCTGAAGCACAAGCGGTGTGCCTCGGAAGATTGACGTATAAAAATCTGCTAGCCAGATAAGCGGCTTAAATACACTAATTTTACAGAGCGTTAATAAGATTCCTAAAATAAAACCAAGGAACAGTGATACCACAACAATAGAAAGCGTTACTTTAAGACCTTCTAAAATAAAGGGCATCTGAGGTATGACATCTTTAAAATCCATCATGATATTCTCCTTTTTTTCCTTCAGATAAAATCAAAGAATAAAACAGGAAAAAAGTTCAACACATGTTGAACTTTTCAGCGCTTTCTACTTGATTTTCATGAATGACGCTGATCCTTTTCCTGACTTACTTTTCATCAGCAAACCATTTTTTAATGAGTTTATCAAGTTCGCCATTATCCTTCATTTCTTTTAATGATTTATTGAATTTCGCTGTTAAGTCGCTATTTTTTTTGAATGCAATGGCTGAACCTTCGTTTGAGCTATTCAATCCAAACGCTTGGAAATCTTTTTCCTTTTTCAAGTAGCCAGCCGCTACTTTATCTTCAATAATGGCTGCATCAAAACGGCCTGCCTTAATTTCTTGAATGATATCAGAGATTTTATTACGATCTTCGACCGTTAAGTTATATTTCTTTTGCAATCCATTTGCTTCATCTTGCTGGATAGAACCTAATTGAACGCCAACCGTTTTGTCTTTTAAATCTTTCTCTGTTTTTATACCGCTAGATTTTTTAGATACAACCAAGTTTTCAGCGTTGTAGTAAACATCTGAGAAATCAACTTGTTTTTTACGCTTTTCAGTAGGTGTCATGCCTGCAAGCACAATATCAGCTTTATTTGTTTTAAGAGCTGACACGAGGCTTGCAAAGTCCATATCTTGAATTTCTAGCTTGTAGCCGTTCTTTTTCGCTAGAGCTGTAGCAAGGTCGACATCAAAACCGATAATTTTATCACCGTCTTTTGATTCAAATGGCGGATAATCTGCTGAAGTCGCCATAATGAGTGTTTTGTCGTCTCCTGATGCGTTTGAATTATTAGAAGAAGTTCCGCATGCTGCTAATGCAGCTGCAAGACCAGCTGTCATAAGTAATAATAACCACTTTTTCATATGATAATGCCTCCTAGTATTTAAAATCATGAGTAGATTTGAATATTTATTCACTATAATGTATTTTAAACACTTTCTTTTTGATATGCAATAGTATTTTGCTAAAATTATTTTGATTCGTATGTCATGTAAAACAAAAAAACAGACCGATCAAAAGACCGGACTGCCTCTAAATGATTCATTCAAAAGTAACATGTTACACTTCTTCGCAATACTCATCGAAAGCGGCTTGAAGTTTTGACACCACTTCCATCGGTTCATGTCCTTCGATTTCGTGACGTTCGACCATTTTAATGATCTTCCCGTCTTTTAATAGAGCAAATGATGGTGAAGATGGCGGGAAGCCTTCAAAGTATTCACGTGCTCTTGCGGTTGCTTCTTTGTCCTGTCCAGCAAACACTGTGAGCAATTGATCTGGACGCTTATCGTAATGAACAGAATAACCAGCCGCTGGTCTTGCAATACCGCCTGCACAGCCGCACACTGAATTCACCATAACAAGTGTCGTTCCTTTTTTCGTTAGCGCTTCATCAACTTCTTCAGCTGTTGTCAGCTCCGTATAGCCTGCCTGTTTAATTTCTTCTCGTGCTTGTTTCACGATATCATTCATAAATAAATTAAAATCAATATTCATAACCGTCCACTCCTTCTACGTACCAAACCATTTTAACTACATCATATCAAGGAAAACGCCGGCGGGCAAATGTCTTGTTTCGTCCCCTTCACTTTTTTCAAACGTCGTTTATGACCTGTGGAATTGGGGAAAAGTGATAATAAAGTGATGAAAGGGAGAACTGCGTGATGGCACAATTCAAAAAAGCGATACTCATTTATAACGGAAATGCTGGACAAAAAAACATGGAAAAAACACTAGGTCAAACAGTGCCTCTTCTTTCTTTACATATTGATGAACTCATCCTTAAGCCTACAAAACAGCCGAATGATGCCTATCATTTCTGCCGCGAGATGGATGAGTCGATTGAATTGTTGATTATACTAGGCGGAGACGGAACCGTCCATGAATGTATGAATGGAATTGGCGGTTTAGAAAAAAGGCCAGCTGTAGCGATTTTACCTGGCGGGACGTGCAATGACTTTTCTAGAACGCTAGGCATCCCGCAGCAGATGCCAAAGGCCGCTCAAATGGTGATAGATGGCACTGAAAAAAAGGTCGATTTAATCAAAGCAGATGATCGATACCTTTTAAATTTTTGGGGGATTGGTCTCATCGCAGATACCTCAAACAATATTAATGATAAAGAAAAAGCTGTCCTCGGAAAAATCAGTTACTTCACGAGCGCTCTTCGAACCCTTCAGCAGACAGAACCTTTCTACGTACGCATTGAAACGGAAGAGGAAAACTGGGAAGAAGAAGCTGTGATTGTCCTTGTCATGAATGGGCACTTTATCGGTACAAATAAAATAGATCTGCCAAATGCTTCAATTGATGATGGAAAAGCCGAAATTTTAATTTGCAGAAATACGAGTTTCTCTGCTTTAAAAGAGATTTTTTCAATGAACCGCGAAGAGCTAGAAGATTTTAAAGGTGACCTGTCTCTTATACAAGCATCCCGCATTCATATTCATACTAAAGAGGAAATGGATGCAGATACAGATGGAGAAGTATACATGACCGCTCCTTCTTCCCTTGAAGTATTAAAACAGCATTTGACCTTTATCGTTCCAGCAGAATAAAGAAAACGCCTGCATCATTTCGATGCGGGCGTTTTTTTGATATAACGTCTGTATAAATATTCAAGTGCATACCCTAGCAGTGTACCTATCAGAAGGGAAATGCCTAATAAACTATTGGCGACTCCTTTAAATCCACCTATCATCAACAAGCAATAGGCGATTTGAATGATTGAAACGATCGATATGATGAGCAGTAAGCGTTCAGGATGATTGCGTGATTTGGAAATATACCGAAGAAAAGCGAACGCAATGGCTGTGATAAACATCAGACCAATCGTAAGAAAAGCAAAGAAATCTAATCCAGACATCTCATCGCTCCTTTCTGATTGATATGGAAATCCCCCTCTCATTGTGAGAAGGGGACATATAAATGAGCTTAATAGACGGACGTCTGCTCGTCAATGCCTTCAAGAATTTGTTTAATTCTTTGCAGGAATCTACCGCATACAAGACCATCGAGTACTCTATGATCTAATGAAAGACAAAGATTCACCATATCTCTCGCGGCAATCATACCATTTACAATCATCGGGCGCTTTACAATAGATTCTACTTGTAAAATGGCTGCTTGCGGATAGTTAATAATCCCCATTGATTGAACCGAACCAAATGATCCTGTGTTGTTCACTGTGAAAGTGCCGCCTTCCATGTCACTTTGCTTCAGTTTGCCTTGTCTGACCTTGAAAGCAAGTTCATGAATTTCTTTGGCGATTCCCTTAATCGTTTTCTCATCCGCATCTTTAATCACTGGGACAAAAAGAGCGTCATCTGTCGCAACAGCAATGGAGACATTGATCGCTTTCTTTTGAACAATTTTATCACCAGCCCACATGCTGTTCATTTCAGGGAATTCCTTTAAGGCCTGAGCCACTGCTTTGACAAAGAACGCAAAGAACGTCAAATTAAAGCCTTCTTTTGCTTTGAATTGATCTTTTAGCTGATTTCTTCTTGTCACAAGGTTTGTCACATCCACTTCCATCATCGTCCAGGCATGTGGAATTTCATGCTTGCTTCTTAGCATGTTTGCGGCAATCGCCTGTCTAATCGGAGTGACCGGCAGTTCAACATCTCCAGGCATTGAAGGGATGGAAGGAGCTGCTTTTCCTTGTGTCGACTGAGCAGGCTCTTTTTGACTTGTTCTTTCACTAGCAGGTGCTGCCGTTTCTTGTGCGCCTCCACTTTCGATAAGCTTCAGCAAATCTTTTCTTGTGATTCTGCCGCCAGCTCCCGTTCCTTGAACAGTCGCTAAATCAATTCCGTGCTCATCTGCTAAACGCAGGACTGCCGGAGAGTATCGTTTCTTTTGACTCTGATCCACATTTGTTTGGTCAGGCTCTGGTGCTTCATCTTGCGCAGGCGCCTCTTCTATTTTCGCACTCTGCTGCGCACTGCCTTCTACTTCAATTTCACAAAACACTTCTCCTACTTGAAGTGTATCACCCTCTGCAGCCGCTAGTTTAGTGATTGTTCCTGTAAAGGATGACGGAACCTCTGCATTTACTTTATCTGTCATGACTTCCGCAATCGGATCGTATTTATTCACATGATCGCCAGGTGAAACGAGCCATTTGCTAATGGTTCCTTCTGTTACACTTTCACCAAGCTGAGGCATTTTCATTTGTTCAGTTGCCACTTTGAAACCCTCCTCTTTCTTAAAACGCCGCTAGTTCTCTCATTTCAGCTTCTACCTTATCCGGATTAACCATGAAGAATTTCTCCATTGTCGGTGCATAAGGCATTGCAGGGATATCAGGTCCTGCTAGACGTTTAATTGGCGCATCTAAATCAAACAAGCAGTGCTCTGAAATGATGGCCGCCACTTCACTCATGATGCTTCCTTCTTTTGTATCTTCCGTTAACAAGAGTACTTTCCCTGTTTTTGATGCCGCTTCAATAATCGCTTCTTGATCAAGCGGGTACACTGTACGTAAATCGAGAATATGAGCAGAAATTCCGTCCTTCGCAAGGCGCTCTGCTGCTTGGAGGGCAAAATGAACACAAAGGCCATATGTAATGACCGTAATGTCATCGCCTTCTCGTTTCACATCCGCTTTTCCAATAGGGAGCGTATAATCTTCTTCAGGCACTTCTCCTTTAATGAGACGGTATGCACGTTTGTGTTCAAAGAACAATACAGGATCTGGATCACGCACTGCGGCTTTTAACAACCCTTTGACATCATAAGGTGTAGAAGGCATCACAATCTTTAAGCCTGGCTGATTGGCAAAAATGGCTTCGACCGATTGTGAATGATAAAGCGCCCCGTGTACGCCGCCCCCGTAAGGAGCACGAATGACCATTGGGCAGCTCCAATCATTATTGGAACGATATCTAATTTTTGCAGCCTCTGAAATGATTTGGTTGATGGCTGGCATAATAAAATCCGCAAATTGCATCTCCGCGATCGGACGCATTCCATACATAGCAGCCCCAATACCTACACCTGCAATCGCTGATTCGGCAAGAGGTGTATCCATGACGCGCGCTTCTCCAAATTGCTCGTAAAGACCCGCTGTTGCTTTAAATACGCCGCCTTTTTTCCCGACATCCTCTCCGAGCACAAACACTTTCGGATCTCGCTCCATTTCTTCTTTCATCGCTAGTGTAATAGCGTCTATATATGACATAACAGGCATTTTTCTTCCCCCTTACTCCGCATACACGTAACGAAGTGCGCTTTCTGCATCGGCATAAGCTGCGTTTTCCGCTTCATCAGTGGCTTCGTTTACGATTTGCATGATTTCTTTTGTCATCTCTTCTTTCATTTCAGAAGTCATGACATTTCCTTCGATTAAGTACGTTTCATATTGAATGAGCGGATCTTTCTTTCTTGCTTCGAGCACTTCTTCTTTTTCTCGATAGCTAGAATCATCGTCATCACTTGAATGCGCAGTTAACCGGTAAGAAATGGTTTCGATCAATGTTGGGCCTTCGCCTCTTGCCGCACGGTCTCTCGCTTCTTTGACCGCTGCATACACTTCAAGCGGATCATTTCCATCAACCGTCACACCAGGCATTCCGTACCCTATTGCACGATCTGAAATACGCTCACATGCCACTTGTTTGTCATACGGGACAGAAATCGCATACTTATTGTTTTCACACATGAAAATAACAGGCAGCTTATGCACCGCAGCAAAGTTGGCGCCTTCGTGAAAGTCTCCTTGGTTTGAAGAGCCTTCACCGAACGTGACAAAGCTAACAAAATTCTTTTGCTCTAGACGCCCGGCAAGTGCGATGCCAACCGCATGAGGAACCTGTGTTGTCACAGGCGATGATCCAGTCACAATTCGGTTTGATCTTTGCCCAAAATGACCTGGCATCTGTCTCCCGCCTGAATTTGGATCGTCTTTTTTCGCAAAACCAGACATCATTAAATCTTTCGCCGTCATCCCGAATGCAAGGACAACCCCCATATCACGGTAATAAGGTAAAACGTAATCCTCTTCCCTATTGAGGGCAAAAGCGGCACCGACTTGCTGCGCTTCCTGTCCTTGACAAGAGATGACGAATGGAATTTTTCCAGAACGGTTTAACAGCCACATCCGTTCATCAATTTTTCTTGCTAAAAGCATGGTTCTATATATGTCAATCGCTTGTTCATCTGATAATCCTAATTCCTGATGACGCATGTTACTCATCATGTTTCCCTCCTTGATTAAAAATGGATCGCCTTTCCGTCAACAGCCAGTGCTGCCTCGCCAATTGCTTCTGACAAGGTTGGGTGCGGGTGGATCGTCTGCCCCACTTCCCACGGAGTTGCATCTAATACTTTGGCTAATCCAGCTTCAGATATCATATCTGTTACATGAGGACCAATCATATGAATCCCTAAGATATCATCTGTCTTTTGGTCAGCAATGATTTTGACAAATCCATCAGACTCTCCAAATACAAGCGCTTTTCCGATGGCCATAAAGGGAAACTTCCCAATCTTGACTTCGTAGCCTTGCTCTTTTGCCGCCTGTTCAGTCAGTCCAACACTAGCGGTTTCTGGGTGAGAGTACACACATTTAGACACGAGCGTTTCATCAAGCGGCTTTGGATCTTGACCAGCCATATGTTCTACTGCAATCATGCCTTCATGTGATGCGACATGCGCCAGCTGAAGACCGCCAATGACATCACCTATTGCGTAAATATGCGACTCTTTCGTTTGGTAATGCTCATTCACGACAATGCCATGATTTTCTGTCTGGATGTCCGTGTTTTCAAGACCTATGCCTTCCACGTTTGGCACTCGGCCAACTGAAAGAAGCAGTTTCTCTGCTTCAAACGACTGAGTGTCTCCACCTTGTTCCACTTGGATCTTGACCAGATTCTCATGCTTTTCGGCAGTATCTGGCAGAACCTTCGCATTTGTCACTAAGGTGATGCCCTTTTTCGTTAAAAGCTTTTCCATTTCTTTAGAAATATCTTGATCCTCTGTTGGCAAAACGCGATCTGCAAATTCGATCACTGTGACTTTTACGCCAAAATCGTTAAGCATGGAAGCCCATTCGATCCCAATCACGCCTCCGCCGACAATCAGCATGGACTGAGGGAGTTCTTGCAGTTCAAGTACTTCGTCTGATGTAAGGATGTGTGTTCCATCCGCTTCAAGTCCGGGCAGGACGCGCGGTCTTGATCCAGTCGCAATGATGACCTGCTTAGGAATCAGCATTTCATTTTCATCGCCATTCGCCATTTCTACCGAGATGGTGCCTGGCATTGGCGAAAAAATCGAAGGGCCTAGGATACGGCCTATTCCTTCGTATACATCAATTTTCCCTTGTTTCATTAAATGTTTGACGCCGCCTGCTAATTTGTCGACAATCTCTGTTTTTCTTTTTTGTACGCTTGCAAATTGTAAGGCAATTCCGCTTGCTTCAACGCCAAAATCAGCGGCACGTTTGACCGTTTGATAGACTTCTGCACTTCTAAGCAGCGCTTTAGATGGGATACAGCCTTTATGAAGACATGTTCCACCGAGCTTTGATTTTTCTACGACTGCTGTTTTCAATCCAAGTTGAGAGGCACGAATGGCCGCTACATAGCCGCCTGTGCCTCCACCAAGAATGACGAGGTCATATTCAGTTGCCATGACTTGTCACTCCTTTCTCCGCCTTTTGATCATTTGGGTATTCTTTTGGTGATTCTTCTTCTTTTAAAATGCGAAGCGCCCCTTCTGCTAAGGATTGCAATTCATTTTCACCTGGGTACACAACAACATCTGAAATCCAGTCAATGTATCCTCTAATGCTTGACGTAATTTGTTTGCTGTAGGCAAGGCCGCCTGTTAACACAATGACGTCTACAGCTCCTTTTAAGACCGCACTAGCCGCACCAATTTCTTTGGCAATTTGATAGCACATCGCTTCATAAATAAGCGCCGCACGCTCATCGCCTGCTTCAATCATTCGCTCTACTTTTACTGCATCTGTCGTGCCAAGATAGCCCGCAAGACCGCCTTCGCCAATAATGCGTTTGAGCATTTCCTCTTGCGAATATTCACCAGAAAAGCATAAATTGACAAGGTCACCTGTTGGGAGAGTACCTGCCCGCTCTGGGCTGAAAGGACCCTCACCATGAAGACCGTTATTCACATCAATGACTTTTCCTTTTTGATGTACACCAATCGTAATTCCGCCGCCCATATGGGTAATGATCATGTTCAAATCTTCATAACGCTTTCCAAACGAAGCAGCCGTTTTTCTTGCGACTGCTTTTTGATTTAACGCATGAAAAATGCTTTTCCGCTCAATTGTTGGCAGTCCTGAAATACGAGCAATTGGCTGTAGTTCATCTACGACTACGGGATCAACAATAAAAGCTGGGATGTTAAGACCAAGTGCAATTTCTCGGGCAATGATTCCGCCTAGATTAGAGGCGTGCTGGCCAGCATACCCTTCTTTTAGATCTTCAACCATTTGCTCATTTACTTCATATGTGCCACCTTCAATCGGGCGAAGAAGACCACCGCGTGCGCAAACTGCATCAAACTTTGAGATGTTCATCCCCTGTTCATGCAGTGTTTTTAAAATGGTTTCTTTACGGAATGAAAATTGATCAATGATATGAGGAAACTGCTTGATTTCCTCATCTGTATGTCTTAATGTCGTTTCAAAAATAGATCGTTCATTATGAAACACACCGATTTTTGTTGAGGTAGAGCCAGGATTAATCGTGAGAATACGCCATTCTTTTGTCAGCAAAAACAAAACCTCCGTTTCAACTCATTCATCCATTTAGCGACGACTTAAAATATGTTGACCATTTTGCAGGAATTGGCTTCTTGATTTGCGCATTCTTTCAATTCGCTCTTCAGCCAATCGGTCTGCCGCTTTATAAGTTGGAATGGCATCACGGTTAGAGATTTCAATCACTCGCTCAATGTTTTGGTAAATGCCTTCTACTTTTTTCATTGCACGATCGGCATTATAGCCATAAAGCTCATCTGCAACGTTAATCACACCGCCTGCATTGATCACATAATCCGGTGCGTACACAATGCCCATTTCATGAATAAGATCTCCATGATGTGTTTCTCTCAGCTGGTTATTCGCTGCACCTGCAATGACTTTTGCCTTTAATTTAGGAATCGTCACATCGTTAATGGTTGCACCGAGTGCACATGGTGCGTAAATATCACATTCTTGATCATAAATATCATCAGGGTCTACCGCTTTTGCACCGAAGTCTTCTACAGCTCGCTGAACTGAGTCTTTGTTGATATCAGTAACGATAAGCTGTGCGCCTTCTTCATGCAGGTGTTTACATAGGTTGTAAGCCACGTTTCCAACACCTTGAACGGCAATTATTTTTCCTTCTAATGAATCTGTACCGAATGCTGCTTTTGCAGCTGCTTTCATGCCTTTATATACACCGTAAGCAGTCACTGGAGATGGGTTTCCTGAAGAACCAAATGCAGGAGAGATGCCTGTGACAAAGTCTGTTTCTTCATGGATAAGATCCATATCTTCTACCGTTGTACCGACATCTTCAGCAGTGATATAACGGCCATTTAATCCTTGAATGTAACGGCCAAAAGCACGGAACATTTCTTCATTCTTGTCTTTTCTCGGATCACCAATGATGACCGTTTTACCGCCGCCAAGGTTAAGCCCTGCCGCCGCATTTTTATAAGTCATACCTCTTGCAAGACGCAAGGCATCTTCGATCGCTGCTTCTTCATTTTCATATGTCCACATTCTTGTTCCGCCGAGTGCTGGCCCAAGTGTTGTATCATGAATGGCAATGATGGCTTTTAAACCAGACTGTTCATCCTGACAAAATACAAGCTGTTCATAATCGTATCGTTCCATATATTTAAAAAGTTCCATTTTCTATTCCTCCTAATACTTTCGCTTAATTAGATGTACAGATGGCAAGTGCAATTGAATAGAGCTTGCTTTCAGCTGAATCAGACCGGCTTGTTAAAGCAATCGGTGCTTTCGCTCCTGCCACCACAGCTCCCACTTTTGCATGAGCAAAGTAGATGAGAGATTTATAAAGAATGTTACCTGCTTCAATGGTTGGCACAAGCAAAATATCTGCATGACCAGCCACATCACTCGTAATATTTTTATGAGAAGCTGCCGTTTGAGAAATGGCATTATCTAAAGCCAGCGGCCCATCAATCAGGCAGCCAGAAATTTGACCTCTTCGATTCATTTGCGCAAGACTTGCAGCTGTGAGTGTCGAATCCATCGCTGGGTTTACGACTTCTACCGCTGATAATACGGCCACTTTGGGCATATCATTTCCGACAGCTTGTGCGACTTGAACGGAATTCACCGTAATTTCTTTCAGCATATTTAAATCAGGCGCAATGTTCATCGCAGAGTCCGTCACATAGATAAAACGGTCAAAGCCCGGTACTTCGAAGGCAGCAACATGTGAAAGGACACTCGCTGTCCGAAGCCCATACTCTTTATTTAGGACAGCTTTTAACAATACGGCTGTCGGGACATGACCCTTCATGAGAATATCTGCATGATTTTCACTTACTGCCTGAACGGCAATTTTGGCAGATTCTTCGGGTGAATCTGAATGAATAATATCTATCCAGTCTTCATTGATCTCATGCTGTTTGACTAGCTCCTTTAGGTTGCGTTTGTTTCCAACCAGCAGGAAGCGAGCGACTTTTCGTTCGATTGCCATTTTGATGGCATGAAGCACTTCTTCGTCTTCTGCATGAGCCACAGCCGCTGTTTTATTCTGCAACTGCGAGGCTTTAATAATCAGATCGTCAAGCTTCATACTTGCCCACCTTTCCTTGTGCTCGGTTCCTCTTTTTATATGCAAGTTCCGTGCCAGCTTGAAATGTGTGAAAAATAAGCCTTTTTGCAAAGAAATCATGCAATTTCTTGCAGGTTACGTGCATGTTACTGCATGCTATCTTTTGCAAGCTGATACTTATCCATTTTATAGTAAAGATTTCGAATGCTGATCCCTAACGTTTTCGCTGTTTTTGTGCGATTGAATTGATGTTTTTCAAGGGTTTGTTTGATCAGCTGCGCTTCAAATGCTTCTACAGCATCTGAGAGCGTCTCCCCCTCAAATTGACTAACAGCCAGTTCCTGCTGCTCTTTTTCCTCATGCTCGTCTGACTCCATGAAGGCGATATGCGCTTCATCGATCCATTCTTCTTGCGGATTCAAAAAGATCATCGCTCGTCCAAGCACATTTTCAAGCTCTCTCACGTTGCCTGGCCAGCTATATGATCGAAGTCTATGAAGCGCACGATCTGTTAAGCCGCTGACGTTTCGCCCATAGTCTAAATTGATCTTTTGGATGAGGCGTTTACTTAATGATTCAATATCTTCGAGACGCTGTCTGAGTGGTGGAATCGATATCGGGTATCTGTTCATTCGATAATATAAATCCTCTCTGAACTTCCCTTCTGCCATCGCCTTTTCAATATTGACATTTGTCGCTGTGATCACACGCACATCGACCGGTATCGCTTTCGTTCCGCCTACCCGTACAATTTCTTTTTCCTGCATGACACGCAGCAATTTCGCTTGTGTACTTGGCGTCATTTCACCGATTTCATCTAAAAAGATACTGCCGTGATTGGCTTCTTCAAACAGCCCTTTTTTCCCGCCACGCCTTGCACCAGAAAACGCTCCTTCCTCGTAGCCAAACAGTTCTGACTCTAAAAGAGTTTCTGATAAGGCAGCACAGTTGACACGGACAAAGCGGTTGTACTTGCGATCACTTTCATTGTGAATGGCATGTGCAAACAGCTCTTTCCCAGTACCTGATTCTCCGCGGAGTAAAATGGTTGCCGGCGTTTTTGCACCCAGCTTTGCCTGCTCAAGTGCGACAAGCATTTGTTCACTTTCTCCAATAATGTCTTCAAATGTGTACTTTGCTTCAAGTGTTCGGATGAGCTGTCTTGCTTTATTTAATTCATTCGTCAATGATTGAATTTCGGATACATCGTGAATGACGCCGACACTGCCTTTTAGAATGCCGTCCACAATAACAGGTGCTACATTGACGATGACATCTTTTTTATTTGGACCAACCTTCATTCTGACGCCACGAACAGGTCTTCTTGTTTCAAGCACCTTTAAGTGCATGCTTTCCCCTTCGGAAATATCAGCACCAGCTGGTTTACCTACGACCTCTTTATCCGTTAAACCGGTCATTTTCGTATAAGCACGGTTGATCAAAATACCTTTCCCCTGCTCATCGACAACCGATATGGCTTCATCTGATGATTGAATAATCGCCTCAAGCATCGTTCTTACTTCTTTGAGGTTTGTCACTTCTTCCGCAAGCTCCACCGCATCTGTTATGTCTTTAAAGATCGATAAAGCACCTAACATTCTCCCCGCGTCATCAATAATCGGCAGACGGGTGGTCACAATTTGAATTTGCTGATTCAAAAATTGCTTTTGGTTAAATTCCGGCTCCCTTGACCTTAATATATCGGGAAGTTTCGTGTTCGGAATCACTTCTCGAATGTGACGGCCAATCGCATCCTTTTGCGAACACCCCACCATTTTGGCAGCCGATCGATTAAACAGGACCACTTCTTCATCCATATTAATAAAAATCATGCCATCATTCGTTGCATTAAAAATGCGGTCATGTTTATAGGTTTGTTCCTTCAATATTTGAATAAGCTGTTGTTTCTCTGCCATTAATTCTGAAATGACGTATGCCATCGAGCTTGGCACAATCACAGCATGCTCTGGTTTTTGTTCAATTAATTCTTTCAGTACAGCAGAACTGCCTGTAGTTTCAATGATGATATCAATGTCATCTTTTATGTATTCTTTCCAATCCGTCGTCGTCTCAATTCCATTCTTTTTCGCTTCATCCATCCCCGGTGCCTCGAGATCAAGGTCGGCGATCGCAATGATTTGAACCGTATTTGTTTTCAGCAATGTTTCAAGCAGTGCTGATCCACCTTGTCCTGCACCGACAATCAAGACTCTCTGCATCCCGTTACCCCTTTATATGAAAAATTTTGCACACCATATTTTTCCGTTGCAAAAAATTGCACAACACCTATATTACCACGTTTTCCTTTCTTGACAAAATATTTTTTGAATTAGACAATGGAAGTAAATGACGTTTAAGGGGACATTTGATGGGGAGAATACTGGCATTAGTGATTATTTTAATACCTGGAGCCTTTGCAGCACTTGGCATTAAGCTGCTGCGGGACACTGTTTTCGGCATCATCATTGCACCATTTCCATATTTATGGCTGCAAGGAATTGCAGGGTTGTTATTTTTAGGGGGAGGTCTTTATGTTGTTGCAGGATTTATTTTATATAGGGACCGTAAACGAAATAAAGTAACAACTCGTTTTAAGCAAAGGTAATCATGAAAAAGACCCGCTGTTGATAGCAGGTCTTTATTTCATTTCTTCTCTTATTTTGACGGCTCGATCAGGAAAATCAGTAAAGATTCCATCAACACCCAAGGTCAACATATTTTTTATTTGCTTCTCACTGTTTACAGTAAACGGTCTAATCACTTGTTGGTCCGCATGGAGAGCGGCTACTACTTCTTTTGTCACCCCAGCGCCCTTTATATTCGGATGGTAGCCCTTTGCCGGGATTGTTTTTAAATACATGTCCGGCTGATGAATCACATCCATTGTGAGGACCGCCAGTTCAATGTGCGGCATTAGCTTGTGAAAAAGAGCTAAGCTGCCGTGATGAAATGATGAGACAAGCACTCGATCCTCTATTTGAAAGTGCTCAATTTGCTTTTTTACTTTCTCTTCAATCCCTGGATATCGATAAATAGAGTTTTTTAATTCAATGTTGATCATAAAGGATGATCTCTGCGTCACTAGCTCTAATACTTCTTCTAATAGAGGAATGGAGACCGCACCCGTTTCTTCATAGAAAGAATGACTCGCATCTCCTCTTTTTAACTCTTCATATGTATAGTCTTTCACTAACCCTTTCATATTGGTCGTTCGGTTCAGCTTTTCATCGTGAATGACAGCCAGTCTGCCGTCTTTGGTGAGCTGAACATCAAGCTCAATTCCATCCGCTCCAGAATGGAGTGCGTGCTCAAAGGCAATCATGGTGTTCTCTGGATAGTTTCCTTTAAAGCCTCTATGTGCAAAAATTTTCGTCATATGCCACCTCTAAATATGATGATTACCTATATTATGACGTGTCTTTTTTCGTTTTGCCAGTTTGAGCACATAAAAAAACCTCTTCTAATAAGAGAGAAGAGGTTGACAGGTAAATTCGATCACGTAATCGCTCTGATGGCTTGCTCTGTCGTCTCTGCGTCAAGAGCAAAAAGGGAAGAAACAACTGCGACTGCTGTAACGATTGTTACACCTAACAACAACTTTTTCATAAGATAACCTCCACTTTCTTTTGAAGTATTTGTGCATCGAATTTCTTTTCAAGAAAACGAATGGCATTTTGATAATCATTTCGTTCCTTGAAGTATTTCGATATTTGTTCAGACAAATCCTCAAGCTCCACATATAATCTATTTTTTTCTATGTAGTCTAATTTTTCAGAGAATACGTCTGCTGCTCCACTATTTTCGCACATCAAATCCAAAATTTCAAATTTTACTATATATTCATTATTTTGGATATCACAGCTATATTGAATCCCCTCTTTAATATATTCTTTCGCCTCATGATCTCCTAAATGAACTAAGGCATTTGCGAGAACATATAAAGATTGGATGAAATAATGGCTATTGTCGCGATGAATTTGAATGCTCATCCCTTTTTTGGCGTATTGCGCACTTTTTTCATAATCAGGTTTTGCGTAATAAAGAACCGCTAAATTGTGATAGCACTTCCCAATCAGCACTTCATTGTTAATGCGCTTACTTTTCTCAAGTGCCTCTTGGTACTTTTCCTCAGCTTCATCAAACTGTAGTAAATCAATACAGTTGCTTGCATGTAAAATTAAGCTGTCAATCGCCTGTGCGGTATATTCTTCATGCGCTTTAAACGTATCAATGGCTTTTTTAATATGATTAATGGAAATGAAATTTTGCTTCAGTTCGTAATAAATGGAAGCGACTTTATGATGAAAAGTTCCTACTTCAAGATCTTCATTCACACGTTTTAGCCGCTGCTCAGCAATCTTATAAAAACTAATCGCCTCATCATATTTTTTGACATAGGCAGCATATTGGCCTTTATAAAAGTAAAAATAAAAATTAATAATGTCATCTGCTTTTTCATCCAGCGTTCCGACACTTTTCATAATCTGATTGGCTTTTTCAATATTTCCAAGTAACATTTCATGTCTGCCGTCGACTAGCTGATAATAAAGAAGAACTTCTCGATCCTCATCTGTATTTTTTAGCAAATTCTGAATTTTCTCTTTATAGACAGCAGATTTTTCTAGGTCATTCTGAGAAATGACCCTCGTCCACTTGCTAATTTCGTTCGCAACCTCAGCAGAGTGGATTTTCAGCTTTCCCATAACCTCACCCTCTTCTTTTCATTATTATAGCATAGTAAAAGAATGTGAAAATTATTAAATTCGACAATGGGAATATTCAGTTCAAATGGCACAATCTCTAAGAAGCCAGTGACTTTAAAACGCCAACCAATCGGGTCAATAGAAATAGAACTTTCGATCTCATTTACTTTATTTACTAATTACATAAGACCTTTTCCTCTCATCCTTTTTCTTACGAATGAGCGTTTTCTTCTTCTATAAGCCAATTGATTAGCGTAGCTGATTACCACTATTTTATGTCCTATTCATTTCTTTCATGCTTTATTTTTCATTTTATTCTGAAAATAAAGCAGCCCGTTTGTCCAATTTAAACATTAAAGATGATTTTATCAACATAACCATTTTTTAGCAATATTTTACGAAAATAAAAAAACGCCTCATTGAAGAAACGTTTTTTATGGAAGGTGACTTAGCTTGCTCTATGCTCTAAACGCAGTCGATCAGCCACCATGGCAATAAATTCGGAATTGGTCGGTTTGGCTTTTGACATGCTGACTGTGTAGCCAAAGAGTGACGAAATGGAGTCAATATTCCCTCTGCTCCAAGCCACTTCAATGGCATGACGAATCGCTCGTTCTACCCTGCTGGCTGTCGTGTTAAATTTCTTTGCAATGTCTGGGTACAATACTTTTGTAATACTGCCGAGTAGTTCAATATCATTGTACACCATCGAAATGGCTTCTCTTAAGTATAAATAACCTTTAATATGAGCTGGCACGCCAATCTCATGAATAATCGTCGTAATGCTCGCATCTAAGTTCTTACGTTTCGGTTCAGGTTTGCTGCGAAGGACACTGTTTTGGATAGATGAAGATCGATGGCTGACTTGTGTGCCGTTTCCACTGACTTGACGAATATGACCTACGAGGTTTTCCATATCGAATGGTTTCAAAATGAAATAGGATGCGCCCAAATCGACTGCTTTTTTCGTTACGTCTTCTTGTCCGAAAGCCGTCAGCATAATGACACTTGGCTGTTTGGTCATTTCATTGTTTTCACGGAGGCGTTCCAGTACAGCAAGACCGTCTAAATGAGGCATGATAATATCTAAGAGGAGAACGTCGGGCTCTTTATCTTTAAATAATGTCAGACATTCCTGACCATTATACGCCACGCCAAGTACTTCCATATCTTCCTGTCCCTCAATATACTCTGTCAAAAGGCCAACAAGTTCTCGATTGTCATCAGCTACACACACTTTAATTTTCTCCACGTTCTTTCCTCCCCAATGTCGATTCCTTAGTCTTTTGCATTTCTCTTCTGAGTGTTCAATTCGACAAAACCATGCTATCCCCTTTAAAAAAGTTTAATTTTCCGAATAATAGAGCATTATCTAGCTTTTTCTACGTTTTTCTTAATGAATCGACGATTATTGCAATTTGACAACACACTGTTTTCCATTTTGTCGAAAAATCTCTTTTTCCTTATTTTATAACATGATGGAAGAGAAAGAAAGGGTAGAAAAAAACTGCCGGAAGATTCGCGGCAGTTTTTCATCAGCTTGCTTTTTTGTTTTTTTGATAAAGGTCAATTCCTGCTTCTGACAGCATCCATTCAATGTGTACGCCGTATCCGCTTGTCGGGTCATTGACGAACACGTGAGTGACCGCTCCAATGACTTTGCCATTTTGGATGATCGGACTACCGCTCATTCCTTGAACGATCCCGCCCGTTTTGCTTAATAAGCGTTCATCTGTTACTTTAAGCACCATTCCTTTTGTTGCCGGGAATTTTTGTGGTGTTGTGCTGACGATTTTAATATCAAATTTCTCTACTTTATCATGGTCCACGACCGTTAATATTTCGGCTGGACCTTCTTTTACTTCATTTGATAATGCGACTGGAAGTGGTTTGTCTGCTACATGATTTTCAAGTTTTTCGGTTAACGTACCAAATATACCGAATGGACTGTTACGTGAAATATCACCTATCGTTTTTCTTTCGGAAGAAAACCTGGCCAATTTTTCTCCAGGGTTGCCTCCTGTCCCTTTTTCAATGGATGTGACAGTTGATCTGACAATTTCACCATTGTCGACCACGATTGGTTTTTTTGTATCCATGTCAGAAATCACATGCCCAAGGGCGCCATATTTTTTAGAAGATGGTTCAAAGAAGGTCATCGTCCCGATTCCTGCTGCGGAGTCACGAATATAAAGACCAATTCGATAAGTACCTTCACTTGCATCTTTCGCGGGTGTTAGTGTCGTTTGAAAGGTTTTATGGTCTCTTTTTATGAGTAAATGAAGGGTTTCCCCCGTTTTTCCGGCTTTCTGAATAAATGGGGTGAGGTCATTCATCTTCTCCATTTTCTGACCATTGATCTCAATGATCATATCCCCTGATTGAATGCCTGCAGCTTCACCTGGTGATTTTTTGCCGTCTGCTGTTGTGATTTGATGAAAACCGACAACGAGAACTCCGACAGAATGGAGTTTGACGCCAATGGATTGTCCTCCAGGAATGACTTTTAATTCGGGAAGAACATCGACTTTTGTTTTCTTAATAGGAAATCCTTTAAAATCATAAACAATTTCGGCTTTTCCCGCCTTTTGTCCCGTTACTTCAAGTTGATTCTTTTTCTCTGAAAGACTAAAGGCTGGCGAAGAAGCATTGGCTGACGCTTCAATGGATGTATCAATCGAATGCTTCTCGTGTTCAAATACTGCGACAGTTGTTGGAATGCTGATATATTCCTTCACTATGCTCATAAACCCTGTACTTATTAAAGAAACAAGGAGAATCACACCAATGGCTTTTCTCATCTTTTCGGGCATTCATTTTTCACTCTCCTCGCTCCTTACCCACACCAGAACATTAATGTTTTGGCTACATCTTTACTTTTGCCTTCTTAGCGAGGATTTATAACCGACACCTTTAGAAAATGATTGGATAAATTGATAAAAGAAAAAGACGATTTCATGCGTATATACGGCGAATATGAGACAATATAAAAAAGGCAGCTGTTGTTTCAGCTACCCTGTCGTTTTGACATCATTTGCTTGGTGCAGTAATTCTTTTGCATGCTGTTTTGTGAGCTCAGTGACTTCTACACCAGCAATCATTCGGCCAATTTCACTCACTTTTTCATCATCACTTAGTGGTTTGACGTTCGTCATTGTTCTACCAGCTTTAGCGCGTTTAGAAATAAAAAGATGTGTATCAGCCATTGCTGCTACTTGCGGCAGATGGGTAATACAGAGTACTTGTGAACCTGCTGCTACTTTATAAATTTTTTCAGCAATGGCTTGTGCGACTCTGCCGCTAACGCCCGTATCCACTTCATCAAATATAATGGACGTCACTTCTTGTTTCGCTGAGAAAATACTTTTCACTGCCAGCATGACACGTGAAATTTCTCCTCCAGATGCTACTTTTGACAAAGATTTCATTGGTTCACCCGGATTTGTAGAAATGACAAATTGCGCTTGATCTATGCCATTTCTCCCGAGCTGTACGGGTTTTCCATCTAAAAGCGGGCAGTCCGTACTGCCAAAAGGTGCATATCGAATCGTAAAAGCGGTATCAAAAGAAGACTTCTCCATATATAAATCCTTCAATTCAGCTTGAATGTGCTTCGCCAGTTTTTTCGCCCATTTTTTACGGAGCTCTGACACGTTAAGCGCTTCAAGCAATGCATCCCGGCTTATCGCATCAAGTTTGTTTTTAAGTGTCTGCAAATGGCTGTCTCGATTTTGGATTTGGTCTATCTCCTCTTCAATCTTAGCCGCATATTCTAAAATTTCCTCAACGGTTGTGCCGTATTTTCGCTTCAGCTGCTTCATCTCATTTAGTCTAGACTCAATAAAATCAAGACGGGCTGGGTCAAATTCTAATTGATCAAGCATGCTGCGCATTTGAAAAGTAGAATCTTCTAATAAATAATAGGAGTTTGACACTTGCTCA
The DNA here is from genome assembly GCF_004634445.1 of Bacillus sp. 005/A4HT-01/001. Lineage (NCBI taxonomy): Bacteria > Bacillati > Bacillota > Bacilli > Caryophanales > Bacillaceae > Bacillus > Bacillus sp. 005/A4HT-01/001. The sequence goes on along the minus strand of NZ_SEIZ01000002.1, from coordinate 583,587 downwards.
GAGAGCTTTTTCAGATCGTCGTTGATCTCAGAAACTTGCTCAAGCTCGCTTGAAGCCATCCCAACCCAATCAAGTCCTCCCTGCTCATTACGCAGAGCATTATATGCGTTTTGAAGTGAGGAAAAGATTTTTTCAAAATTGCTGATTTGATGACGTTCCTCTTGAAGCTTCTCATCTTCCCCAGGCTCTAATTGTGCCGCTTCAATCTCTTCCAGCTGAAATTGCAATAAGTCTAACCGGTGAACCATTTCCTGTTCATTTTCAGACAGCTGTTTGAGTTTTTGCGCCGTCTTCATATATTGATCATACGCTTCTTGATACTGTGAGAGAGCAGGTGCAATTTCTTCTGCTCCAAATTGATCAAGCAAATGTAAATGATTTTCATCTTCCATTAACAGCTGATTATCGTGCTGTCCATGTATATCAAGCAAAAGACGGCCAACTTCTCTTAAAAGCGAGATGGTGACAAGCTTCCCATTAATGCGGCAAATGCTTTTCCCGCTTTGATTGATATCACGGCGAAGAATCATCATTTCATCAGATGCATCAATTCCTTGCTCCTCGCAAAGGGCAAATACAGGATGATCTGCTGGTACAAGAAAAAGACCTTCCAGCTCTGCTTTTTTTTCGCCATAACGGACAAATTCGGATGATCCTCTTCCCCCTACAAGAAGTGAGACAGCGTCAATCATGATTGATTTTCCGGCACCTGTTTCCCCTGTTAGAACTGTGAGTCCTTTTTCAAACGAAACCGTTAACTCCTCAATGATTGCAAAGTTTTTAATGGTTAGTTCTGCTAACACTCATTTGACACCTCTTTTTGTAAACCTGATCTCTTTATAGAAGTTCTAAAATTTTAGACGAAACGGTATCCGTATCGTCTGGCGTGCGGCAAATGATTAAGATGGTATCATCCCCACAAATGGTTCCCATAATTTCTTCCCAATCTAAATTATCCATTAAAGCACCGATGGCTTGAGCGTTCCCAGGCATTGTTTTTAGAACGATTAAATGACTGGCAGCATCCATTTTAATAAATGCGTCCATTAAGGAACGCTTTAATTTTGATAGCGGGTTAAACCGCTGATCTGCAGGAAGGCTGTATTTATATGTTCCATTATTTGTTGGCACTTTGACTAAATGCAGTTCTTTGATATCTCTTGATACGGTCGCCTGTGTGATGTTATATCCATCCGCTTTCAAAATATCGACTAATTCGTCTTGTGTTTCGATTTCTTGGCTTGCGATAATTTCTCTAATCTTAATATGTCTTTGACCTTTGTTCATTTTGACCCCCCTAGGCGTTAGAATCTCAGTTTGTCTTTACGTTCTATGTTATATGATGCACACTTCAAAAAACAAGCATTACGTGAGAAACGGTCAATTCTGATCTTTTGACCATGTAAAAAGGAATAATAGCGAGCTATTATTCCTTTTGTTTCAATAATTCATGTGTCAGCCGGCTCAGGACTGTTTTTCTTTTCTTTCAATACGGCATGGGCTTCTTTGACGACTTTTTCAAGTTCAGATACTGGAAGTGCCGTATTCTCTTCTTGATCGGGATGCAGGACCAAGTGGAGGAGAAATTCGATATTTCCATCTCCGCCTGTAATGGGTGAAAACGAAACATCCTTTACATCATAGCCTTCTTTTGCAGCAAATTGATTCATTTCTTCTAGCACACCAAGGTGTACAGAAGGTTCTCGCACAATGCCTTTTTTTCCAACAAGCTCTCTGCCCGCTTCAAACTGCGGCTTCACTAGCGCAATACAGTCGCCGCCTGGGATAAGAATATGCTTTAATGCGGGAAGAATGAGTTTGAGCGAGATAAATGATACATCAATAGATGCAACCTCTGGTAATCCTTCGGTGAAATCTGCCGGAACAGAATGGCGGAAGTTGGTGCGTTCCATGACGATCACCCGATCATCCTGTCGTAATTTCCACGCAAGCTGATTGTAGCCAACATCCACAGCATAGGATTTGACTGCTCCATTTTGGAGTGCGCAATCTGTAAATCCCCCTGTTGATGAGCCGATATCAATTAAAAGCTTTCCTTCAACGGTTAAATCAAATTCTTGAAGTGCCTTTTCGAGCTTTAGCCCACCTCGGCTGACATATTTCAGCGGATTCCCCTTCACAGTCAACGGGGTATCACGAGCGATTTTTTCTCCTGGCTTATCCAAACGGTTTTCATTTGAATAAACGATCCCTGCCATAATGGCGCGTTTTGCTTTCTCTCTCGTTTCCATTAGTCCTTGTTCGACTAATAAAACGTCAAGTCGTTCTTTCTTTGATGTCATGATCCAATTCCTTTTCTTGGTGCTGCGGGAAGCAGGTCACGTAACGTTTCAGCAGCCTGTGTTTTCGTCAGTCCAATTTCCTCAAGTAGCGCATCGACACTTCCATGCTCAATAAATTCATCTGGAATGCCCATACGTTCTACTTTTATATGAGACGCTTTTTTGTCGTGAATATATTCTAATACGCTGCTGCCAAATCCACCTTGAAGCACCGCTTCTTCTATTGTTAAAATTGGCAAACCTTCAGACAGTATCTCATTTAACATGCCTTCATCAAGAGGCTTAATGAAACGTGCATTGACAACACGGATTGATTTACCTTCTTTTTGCAGTTCTTCTGCTGCCTGCAGCGCCATTTTAATGGTTGTACCGAATGTTAAAATGACAGCATCTTTCCCGGGACGAAGAACTTCCCAAGAACCAATTGGGATGGTTTTCAGCTGTTCATCCATTTTGACGCCTAGTCCATTTCCACGCGGGAAGCGCATGGCAATTGGACCATCATCATATTGAATGGCTGTGTTGACCATATGCTGTCCTTCATTTTCATCCTTTGGCATCATGAGAACCATATTCGGCATATGACGCATGAAAGCAATGTCAAACACACCTTGATGTGTTTCTCCATCTGCACCGACAAGACCTGCACGGTCAATTCCAATGAACACATTGAGATTTTGACGGCAAATATCATGCAACACTTGGTCATAGGCTCTTTGAAGGAACGTTGAATAAATCGCTAAAAATGGCTTCATGTCCTGTGTAGCAAGTCCGGCTGCCATTGTTGCAGCATGCTGCTCTGCAATTCCAACATCAAACATTCGCTCAGGGAATTCTTTTGCAAATCCTTCAAGCTTTGAGCCAACGGGCATTGCAGGTGTAATTGCGACAATCCGCTCATCTTCCCGTGCCAGCTTTCTGACGGTTTCACTGACGAGACCACTCCATGACGGTGCAGCTGCTGTCGGTTTTACAAAGTCACCTGTGTCGATTTTGTATGGGCCTGTTCCGTGCCATGTGCCGATCTTATCAGATTCGGCCGGCTTATAGCCTTTTCCTTTTTTCGTGATGACATGAAGGAGAACCGGGCCTTTTGTTTTCTTTGCGTACTCAAGATTCTCAAACAAATCTTCATAGGAATGTCCATCTACTGGTCCTAAGTAAGTGAAGCCCATTTCCTCAAAGAACATACCAGAGACAAGCAAATATTTCAGACTGTCCTTGATACGTTCTGCTGTTGCAGCAAGCTTCCCGCCTACTGCTGGGATACGCTTGAATAAGTATTCAAGCTCGTCCTTTACCCATTGGTATTTACCAGCTGTACGTAGTCTGCCAAGCATTGTATGGATCGCACCAACGTTTGGCGCAATACTCATTTCATTGTCGTTTAAGATCACAATCATGTCTTTTTTTTCATCCCCGATATGGTTCAGTGCTTCTAACGCCATACCGCCGGTTAGTGCACCATCGCCGATAATCGGGAGAATGTATTCATCTGTTCCTTTAATGTCACGCGCTGCGGCCATTCCCATTGCACCAGATAATGAGGTTGAACTGTGTCCAGTCTCCCAAACATCATGTTCACTTTCATTTCGTTTAGGGAACCCGCAGAGCCCTTTATACTGACGAAGTGTATCAAACTCGGCGCCTCTTCCAGTTAACAGCTTGTGAACGTAAGACTGATGTCCAACATCCCAAAGAAATTTGTCTTTCGGGCTGTCAAATACTTTGTGAAGTGCAACAGTAAGTTCAACGACACCAAGGTTTGGACCAATGTGCCCACCAGAGTTCGCTAACGACTCAATTAAAAACGTGCGAATGTCCGCACTCAGCTCCTCTAATTCTGCATTTGACATTCCTTTTAGAAACGTTGGATTTTTTATTGATAAAAGATCCAATCAGGATCAACTCGCTTTCAACAAAATTTCTATCTACATATATAATGCCTTATTCCTATGAAAACCAATTCAGGAATAAGAGTTGTCTCATCATGATAAACTGTTTACAGTTTACCACAATTGCTCGAGGACCCTCAAATCTAGGCTGTTTTTAGTGATCTCGTGAGGCAATCAGATCGCATAAATCATGCAGCAAGTTTTGCTCTAACTCAAGATTTGAGACAATTTCTTTCGCACGAGTGATATGTTCATCCAGCTTTTCTTTTGCTCCTGAAAGCGTTAATAAAGAAGGATATGTCGACTTTTCATTTGCTGTATCGGAGCCGATCCGCTTTCCTATTTTCTCTTCGCTGCCTTCAAGATCTAAAATATCATCACGGATTTGAAAAGCAATACCAATATGATAGCTGAATTCTCTCAGCTTTTCGATCTCATCATCAGGTGCACCTGCCAGTATCGCACCAGCAACCACACTAAAGGTGAGTAGCTTTCCTGTTTTGCGCGCATGAATCGATTCTAGTTCAGAAAGAGGAATTTGTTTCTGTTCTGCTTCCATATCATCAAATTGCCCGCCAACCATTCCGAGTGCACCTGCTGATGTAACAAGTTCATCGATGATTCGAAGCTTTTGATCAGCAGGTACATCTTCAGATAATTGCGATGTGATCAGACGGAAGCTTTCAGTGAGCAGCGCATCACCTGCAAGAACGGCTGTTGCCTCGCCGTATACTTTATGGTTGGTCGGCTTTCCTCTGCGCAGATCATCATCGTCCATACAAGGAAGATCATCATGTATCAACGAATACGTATGAATCATTTCCACTGCACAGCCTACTGGTATACCGTCTTCTTCCTTTTTCCCATACGCATTTAAAAGAGCAAGAACAAGCACAGGACGCAGTCTTTTTCCGCCAGCTTTCAGAGAATAAAGCATAGAAGATTTCAGCTCTTCTGGAATAGACAATTCCTGCACATATGTAAATAAATAATCTTCAATTGCTTGTTTTCGTGTTGTTAAAAATTCGTTTAAGTTACTTGTCACCAGCATCTGCCTCCTTCACTGAAAAAGGAGCCAGTTCACCGTCCTCTTTTAAAATGAAATCCATTTGCTTTTCAACATGCTGTAATTTTTCATGGCAAAGTTTTGAGAGTGTCATACCCTCTTGGAAATAGTGGATGGCTTGTTCAAGCGGTACATCGCCTTCTTCGAGCTTTCCCACAATCTCTTCAAGTCCTTTCATGGCCTCTTCAAATGTCATTTGTTCTTCTTTTTGTTTATTTGATTCTGTCATGATGATTGCCCTCCTTCTCAATAACCTCACAAATCAGACGTCCATCCTTCATTGTAATCGTCAGTTGATCCTTCGTTTCTACTTGATTCACACTTTTAATGAGCTCATCTTCTTTATAGGCTAAACTATAGCCTCTTTCCATGACTTGAAGCGGATTTAATGCATTTAGTTTACCAAGAACCGATTGGAACTGCGAATGAATTGTTTTCATTTGCACATTCATGCTCCGAACGAGCTGTTCTGTTTCATTGGCGTGACGTTTTTTCGCCTGAAGCAGCTGCTCTTTTGGATGAAGCGGCTTCAGTCTATATGTTTGGCGGTCAAGTTGACTGCGTTTTTGTTCCATTTGTCTTGTCAGCTGTTTTTGAAAACGATCAAATACCATATCGAATTGCTGCTCTTTTTGCTCTTGTAATCGTTTTGGAAAACGGAAAGCATAGGAGGATTGAAGTGCCACAAGACGGTCTTTTGCTTGTGACGTTCGATTTTTTACCGCTCTTGTTAACCGAATGTCGATTGATTTGATTCGTTCGATTAAGTCGGCAGTGCTTGGAACAGCTAGTTCTGCTGCTCCTGTTGGTGTGGGTGCTCTCATGTCTGCAGTGAAATCACTAATGGTAAAGTCTGTTTCGTGCCCAACCGCAGAAATGATTGGAATGTCTGATGCGAAGATCGCTCTTGCGACTGCTTCTTCATTAAAGGCCCAAAGTTCTTCAATCGATCCTCCGCCTCTCCCGACAATCAAGACATCACAAAGCTGTTTTTCATTGGCTTCTTTAATCCGTTCCACAATCGAACGCGGAGCATTTTCTCCTTGGACTAATGCCGGAAGCACAATGATCTTGGCCTGCTGATAGCGCCGATTGATCGTGGTAATGACATCTCGAACAGCTGCTCCTGTTGGGGATGTAATAACACCAACAACCTCTGGAAATTCAGGAATTGTTTTTTTATAGCGCTCATCAAATAAGCCTTCACTTGCTAGTTTCTTCTTCAGCTCTTCATAGGCAAGATGAAGAGCACCAACACCATCAGGCTGCATTTCTTTTGCATATAATTGATAGCTTCCGCTCGGTTCGTAGACTTGAATTCCGCCTCGTACGAACACTTTCAGCCCGCTCTTTGGTGAAAAAGGCAGCCTGGACGCGGAGCGCTGGAACATGACGGCTTGCATACGTGCATTTTCGTCCTTTAAGGTGAAATAAACATGCCCTCTTGAATGAATCTTCACATTTGATAACTCACCTTTGATCCAAATATCTTCTAAATGAGGGTCAACATCAAATTTTCTTTTTATGTATTTTGTAAGGGCTGTGACCGTCACAAAGGCTTTTTCACTCATGACGTATTCCTCCTCTTCAAAAACGCACATTCATCCACCGGCAGCACGCAGGTGGATGAATGGATCAAGCTTATGATAATGTACGTTTTGCTGATTTAACCGTATTGTGTGCAAGCATCGTAATTGTCATTGGACCCACTCCGCCAGGGACTGGTGTGATGTATGAAGCTTTTTCTTTTGCTGCTTCAAAGTCAACGTCCCCTACAAGTTTCCCTGTTTCTAGACGATTGACTCCTACATCAATGACAATAGCGCCTTCTTTAATTTGGTCAGCTTTAATAAAGTTTGCTCGACCGACGGCAACAACTAAAATGTCCGCTTTTAACGTATGTTCTGAAATGTTCGCCGTTCTTGAATGACAGTAGGTGACGGTTGCATTTTCGTTTAGTAGCAATTGTCCAACTGGTTTGCCGACGATATTGCTTCGTCCTACAACGACCACTTCTTTGCCAGAGAGATCCACACCTGTTTTGTTCAATAATTCAACAATACCTGCTGGTGTGCAAGGGAGGAATGTGTCTTCCCCAAGTAGCATTTTCCCGATATTTAGCGGATGAAAACCATCTACGTCTTTCTCTGGTGAAATTCGTTCAATGACGGCTTTTTCAGAAATATGTTTTGGCAGTGGAAGCTGAACAAGAATTCCGTGGAATTGATCATTTGCATTGTACTGATCAATCATCTTTAGCAATTCCTCTTCTGTTAAAGAAGCATCTAAATGATCAAGCTGGAAATGCATGCCCATGGCTTCGGCTGCTTTTTTCTTCCCGCGTACGTAAGAAAGTGAAGCCGGATCATCACCGATTAGAATAACGGCAAGACCAGGTGTGACTCCTTTTTGTTTTAGCTCTTCTACTTCTTTTGCTAATTGTTCACGCTTTTCTTTTGCTGTTTCTTTCCCATCGATGATTGTTGCTGTCATGTCGAATCCTCCTATTACTGCTTTAGGTCGTTTTTAATGTTTGAAAGTACACCATTTACAAATTTCGGCGCCTTATCGTCACCGAACAATTTAGCAAGTTCAATGGCTTCATTCATTGAAACACTCACCGGGATATCTTCTTGATATACCATTTCGTACACAGACAGCCTTAAAATGGCTCTGTCTACGTTCGCAATACGATCAAGTTTCCAATTCACAAGATGCTGTGAAATCATGTCATCGAGCTTGTCCTTTTGTTCGAGCACACCGAAAACCAGTTCCTCGAAAAAAGGATCTGATTCTTGTTCATCCAGCGCATGTGTAATGGCCTCTTTCGGATCAATATTGCTGACATCAATTTGAAATAATGTTTGTAGCGCCTTTTCTCTTGCAGTTCTTCTTTTCATTATTTACTCCTTTAACCACTTTATCCGCTTGTCGTTAAGCCATACAGAGATCATAACATATTTTGACCGCAGTCGCACCAAGATCCATGCGAGCTGTGACGAAAAACGAATCACTCCATGCGTGACGTAATCATCATGCGGAATTTTCCCAAAAATGGGCTTTAAAAAACCAAAGAGGCAATGCCTCCTTGGTTTCACTTCAACCCTTTTTACATTTCTTGATCAACTTCAGCTTCAGCTGTTTTTGTATCAAATTGAATACCGACGACATGAATGTTGATTTCATTAATCGTTAAAGCCGTCATGTTTAAAAGGGTTTGACGGATATTTTCTTGAACAGCAGTGGATACCTTTGGAATGGATAGGCCAAATTCAACCACACAATACACATCAATTGTGATGCCTTCATCAGAGACATCTACTTTCACACCTTTACGGTGATTTTTCTTCCCAAAGCGTTCTGCCACATCAGCAGCGAAGTTGCCGCGCATTTCCGCAATTCCTTCGACCTCTGATGCAGCGATCCCAGCAATGACTTCAATCACTTCTGGCGCAATTTGCACTTTTCCCAATTGATCTTCATCAAGGTTCATTTCAAGCAAATTGTTTTCTGACACGATCATTCACCTCCGAAAGCTGTTATTATTTCATAATTTGATACGTTTCTAAAAACTTCGTATTAAAATTACCGCTCACAAATGTTTCGTGCTCTAGTAATCTGAGGTGGAATGGAATCGTTGTGTAGACTCCTTCAATGACGAATTCTTGCAGCGCACGTTTCATTCTTGCAATTGCTTCTTCTCTCGTTTTACCATATGTGATCACTTTCGCAATCATACTATCGTAATATGGCGGAATCACATAACCAGGATAAGCGGCAGAATCAACACGTACTCCTAAACCGCCTGGCGGAAGGTACATTTTAATTTCACCAGCAGAAGGCATGAAATTTTTCTCAGGGTTCTCTGCATTAATACGACATTCAATCGCCCAGCCTTCGTATACGACATCCTCTTGCGTAAGGGAAAGCTTTTCACCTGAAGCTACTTTGATCTGTTCTTTGATCAAATCAACACCAGTGACCATTTCCGTTACAGGATGCTCTACTTGGATACGTGTATTCATTTCCATGAAGTAAAACTTCTCTTCATTATAATCGTAAATGAATTCAACCGTTCCGGCACCTGTGTATTCAACAGCTTCGGCTGCTTTTACGGCTGCTTCACCCATTTGCTCACGAATATCTGCATTTAGTGCAGGTGATGGCGTTTCTTCCAGAAGCTTTTGCATTCTTCTTTGGATAGAACAATCACGTTCACCTAAGTGAATGGTATTCCCATGCTGATCAGCAAGGACTTGAATTTCAACGTGTCTAAAGTCTTCAATGAATTTCTCCAAATAGACACCTGGGTTCCCGAAGTTTTGTGCTGCTTCCTGCTGCGTGATGGTGACACCGTTAATAAGCTCTTCTTCTGTGCGAGCCACACGGATACCTTTACCACCGCCGCCTGCAGTTGCTTTAATAATGACAGGATACCCAATACCAGCTGCTGTTGAAACAGCATCATCAAGATCTTTTACAATTCCTTGAGAACCAGGGACAATTGGAACACCAGCTTGCTTCATTGTTTCTCTTGCCACATCTTTCGTTCCCATTTTGGAAATTGCTGACGCAGTTGGTCCAACAAAGATGACATTACATTCCTCGCAAAGCTCTGCAAAGTCTGCATTTTCAGCAAGGAAACCATATCCTGGATGGATGGCATCTGTACCTGTTAGTTTTGCCACGCTGACAATATTTGTCACATTTAAATAACTATCTTTTGAAGCAGTCGGTCCGATGCAATATGCTTCATCAGCCATTTGAACATGCAGCGCATCACGATCCGCTTCAGAAAATACCGCAACTGTTTCAATTCCAAGCTCTTTACAAGCACGGATGATTCTAACTGCGATTTCTCCTCTGTTTGCAATTAATAGCTTTTTAATCATGATCGTACTCCTTACTCTGCTTTCACTAGAAAGAGGGGTTGTCCGAATTCTACAAGCTGACCGTTTTCAGCTAATACTTCGACGATTTCGCCTTTTACTTCTGCTTCGATTTCATTAAACAGTTTCATCGCTTCAACGATACATACAACTGAGTTTTCCTTCACTTTAGAACCTGTTGTCACATATGGATCTGCTTCTGGTGAAGAAGAAGCGTAAAATGTGCCAACCATTGGGGATGTGATTTTATGCAGGTTTTCAGACGCAGTTGCCTCTTGTGCAGGGGCTTCGGTCTGAGCTGGAGCTTGTGCTTTAGGAGCTTGTTGAGCTGGAGCTGCTTGGACAGGAGCCACTGGTGCTTGTGCCGCAACTTGCTGAACGACTTCTTTATTTTTCTTTAACTTGATTTTTGCACCTTCATTTTCGTACGTAAATTCATCAATTGTTGATTCGTCAATTAATTTAATTAGTTCATGAATCTCTTCAATTTTTAACATGGATTTGCACCCCTATGTATGGATTTATCTTTTTTTATAGGCTAGTACTAAAAGTACATACTATAACCATCTTACAGGAGGATTTCGTTGAATTCAACTATTAATGTGATGAGACACCTCGCGCAAGCATCTGAAAAAGGGCGTCAACCCGCATGAAAAAACGCCCTTTTCAGAAAAGGGCGCTTGTGCATTTTTTATTGATTCGATGGCTCAAAAGTGACGGCTACGTTATCAAGCCCTCTCATTTCTTTTGTGACCAAATCAATAATATCTGCTGCTTGGGACTTTGATTTTTTATCAGAACGAACCGTGATGTTCACTTTATCTCCTTCTGCACTGACGAGCGCATCTTTATATCCTTTTGTTTTGATTAATGTCTCCAGCTGACGCTCTGTTCCTTCTGCCTCACTAAGCGCTGTCATTTGATCATAAGCTTCACTTTTCTCTTGCGCTGTTGCATCATCACTAGACACGATTTCATTATACTCTTCACGCTGCTTGCTGCGCTTATCTTCCAGTTCAAGTCTGTAGGTTGTGAAAAGTTCATCATCGGTCTGCTCTGAAACAGCCTTTCCTTCTTCTCCACTTGTTTCAACATCTTCTTGTTTCGCATTGGTTTCTTTGTCAGTTGATTTCTCTTCTGCGTTCTTTTCGGTTCCTTTGTCAGTCCCTTTTTCTGGCTCAGCCTTTTTCTCTTCCATTCCTTTTGATTTTGTATCTTCTACTGTCACAGCATTCTCACCTTGTGGAGACATGATATAGTACACACTTAATACGACAACTAAACTTAGCATCGTTAATAGCCAAACCGTTTGTTTTTTTAACATCATTCCGAATCCTCCTTGATTTTTTTAGGGGCAACAGCCACTCTATGGCTCGGTACATCAAGCACTCGTGTAACCGCTTCAATGATGGTTTTCTTTATTTGAACGTTGTCTACTCCTTGAGCAACAACGAGGACACCTCGAATATCTGGCTTTTTCGTTTGGACAACAACAGGTGTTTCTTCATTTCCATTTTTAATAATGACAATCTCTTCTTCTTTTGTTTGATCCGTGACACTTCGCACGCCGCCTTCTTTGTCTGTTTCCTCGGTCGTAGTGCTTTTATTGGATTTGTTTTTTTCAAACACTTTTAAAGAAGTTGCGTCTACATTTACCACAATGGAAACATCCTCAACACCAATGATCGTTTCTAAAATCTCTTTCAGCTGATTTTCGTATTCTTGTTCAACATCCTCTATTGAGTTGTTTGACTTACCTGAAGAGGATGGTTTGAACACCGCCTGCTCTTCTGAGGATGTTTTTTTAGACGCAGGAACAGCAGCCTCTTGTTTGCTTGATGGCGGTGACAGAATCTGACTGACTAACATGAATGACACGCCGATAATGAAGACAAGCAGTAAGTAATGGTGCTTCGTTAATTTTGGTTTCCCTTCACCTTTTTCAGGTGCTTGGAACATTGATTTCAGTTTTTGTCTCCAGTCTTTGTTATTCATGATCTGCTGCGTCACCTCCCTCAATGTTCAGCGCAATGTGTTCAGGCCGTGTATTCCATACATCTGCAAGCGTCTCTTTCACCCTCGCCATCTCTTTTGCTGACGCCCCGGCGCTTTCCTCCTTTTGCCTGGAGAGATCAATGTCGACCTTTGCCACCGTTTCTACAGCATCACCTGTGAGCGGGACAAGGACTGCTTTGATGCGAAATTGATCTGCCTCCATATTCTGATCAAGGTGCTCCTCATCTGCCAACACTTCTACGTGTTTCATTTCATAGCTCTCCTTCTCCAGTGGCTCCTTTGCGCTTTTTTCTAGTTGGACAGCCATTTGCTTTAAAATATATGCACGCTGTGAAGCTTGTATTTCTTTTTTTTCTAAATTCATCTGATTTTTTATTTCTTCTGATTGCGCTTGGTCCTTCCCTTTCATGATTTCTGAGAAAATTTGGTCAGGATCTGCCCGGAATAACGCAAAGATCGGATTGAGCATCACCACAATTAACAGTAAGCTGACGACCATTTTTGCATACTTCTGCATGCTTGAATTGGGAAGCAAAAGATCAATCACAATCGCAAATAAAATAAATAGAATAATACTTGTGATCCATTCTGTGAGAAAACTCAAATGGTGTCCCCTCCTTACTTCATCATCATGGTGAGGTTGCCAGCTGTGATAATGACGGTAATGCTTAAAAAGAACATGAGCGACACGACAGCAAGTGCAGCAAAGATATAAAGCACACTTTTTGAAATGACATCAAGGCAGCTGATAATCGGTCCGCCTCCTAATGGCTGAAGAATGGCTGCAGCAAGCTTATATATAAGGGCTAGCGAGAGCACTTTAATCGCAGGGAAAGCGGCAATTGAAATAAGAATAGCGACGCCAACAAGTCCGACCGTATTTTTAAGTAATACAGAGGCACTGATGACGGTATCCGTCGCATCTGTAAACATTCTGCCAAGGACGGGGATGAAATTTCCGGTAATAAATTTGGCTGTACGAAGTGCGATACCATCCGTAACCGCAGCAGATGCACCTTGCACAGAAATGACGCCAAGAAAGACAGTTAAAAAAACGGCTAACCCGCCTATCGCCACATTTCTTAACAGCTGGGCCAGCTGGGTCACTTTGTATTGTTCGGTCAATGTACTGACGATGCTCAAGATCGCTGATAAAAAGATGAGCGGAAGAACGACATATTGAATAAAAACACCGCTCGTGTTCATTAAAAACAAAATCACAGGATGAAAGAATCCGGCTGAGACAAGCCCGCCTGATGAGGCAATAAGTGCTAATAAAAGAGGAATAAGAGCAAGAATAAAACTAGTCATCGTTTGAATGGCTTCTGTTGCATAAGAGATCGCAACATGAAAACTGTTTAATGCAATAATGATAAGCACCATATAAACAAGAGCGTATGCAACTTTACTAACAGTGCTTTGCTCAAATGCATTTTGCAAAAGCTGCAAAAGCGAACAAAAGATGGTGAGTAATATAAGTGTGCCTAAGAGCTTTCCATTGGCAATCAGCTCATGAAACAGATAATGAACAAAAGCCTTCAGCCACGTTTGGGGAGATAGCTCTTTATCGCCATCGATCATTTCCTTCACTGTACCTTTTTGGCTTTCAGGCAGAAATCCGCCATACTCGTCCAATATCGTTTCCCAAAAGTCACTGATAGAATGAAGCTCTAAGGCATCAGCCTGTCCACCCGCAACTTCTTCTGCGACCGGTTCTTCACTTGATAAAGGCACACTTTCTTCTGCACCTGCATACGGAACGATCAGCCAAAAGAACATCATAAACCCCAGCACAGCTGTCACCCGTTTCATCATCATCACCTCTTTTCCATCAAGTCATGGACGGGATCATACCTAGGATCGTCTCAATGATGACCGTTAAAATCGGTACCGCCATGACCAAAATAAGAATCTTGCCGCCAAGCTCTATTTTTGAAGCGATGGCGCCTTGTCCCGCATCCTTTGTGAGCTGGGCACCAAATTCTGCAATATAGGCAATGCCAATGATTTTCAAAATGGTTTCAACGTATTTCATATTGACGCCTGCACTAGCTGCAATTTTTTCAATCATGGAGATAATGGCATAGATTTGATCGATTAAATAAAGGAAAATGACACACCCAGTAAACACAACAAGCATAAAGGCGAAGGTTGGCTTTTGTTCTTTGACGATTAATGCTAGAAAAGTAGCGATTAAACCAAGTCCAACAATTTGAATGATTTCGATTTGTAAGCCCTCCCCTATCCTTGAAATAGAAATACGGCTTTAATCTTCTTAAACAAATCATCCACAATGGTAGCAACCATAAATAAAATGTAGATAAATCCAAGCAGTGTCACCCACTGTGCGTACTCTTTTTTCCCCATTTGATCTAAAATCGTATGGAGAAAAGCCACGACGATACCCACTCCCGCAATTTGGAATATGACGTTTACATCAACGCCCATGCTCTCGACTCCCTTCCTCTCACATCAATAACAGAATCAGTAGTAACCCACTTAGAAAACCAAGACTTCTCACCATTTTTTCATTTTTTGCTTGGGCGACTTCAGCTTCTTTCTCCTCTGATTCCAAATGGCCTAAAGCTAGCTTGATATATTTTTGTTGAGCCGTCACATCATGCTGACCAAGGGTTTCTCCAAAGTGCTTCAGCGCCTCATATTCGCCTTTTTTTAATACGGTTTTTTTCCATACATCCTCTAGACTTTCATTCCATGCATGCCTCGCAGAAAAAGTTCCGACGTTGAGTTTTTCTGCAAATTGTTCAAATAGCCGATTCACAGGCGGTCCTACTTGGGACGCAATTTGGTCAGCGGCTCTAGCTAAAGGAGTTTGACCATACATAATTTCAGCTTCAAGAGATTGGAGTGCAAATCGGAGCTGGCGGATTTGCTTTGGCCGATCACTGTACCGCTTCGCAAACTCGAATCCTCCCCATGTCGTAGCCGCAACAATGAAAATAGCACCAATAAGCTTTAACATACGTCCACTCCCCGCCTCCGCTTCAGCTCTTGTCCCTCTTGGTCAAATATCCGTCCGATCGTGCCAGGCCCTTTTTCTCTATTTAATTCCACATATCGCTCAAACACACGAAGCTGCCATAACGGTTCAAATGATGGCCGTTTAGATAAGTCTTCAAGTGAATACCCATGAGCTGAGACGATAATGGTGACTCCAGCATGGATTGCTTCTAACAGTGCCTGTACATCTTCACTTTTTCCGATTTCATCGACAATGATGACTTCCGGGCTCATGGATCTGATCATCATCATTAATCCTTCAGCCTTTGGGCACGCATCAAGTACATCAATCCGGTGCCCAAAAGAATGCTGCGGCACTCCTCTTATACAACCTGCGATTTCAGATCGTTCATCTACAATCCCTGTTTTTCTAGGAGAAATGGCTGTTGTTCCTGTACTGACAAGACGTGCTAGATCACGCAGCAATGTCGTTTTCCCGGTTTGCGGCGGACCTATAATCAGTGTGTTACACCAATGTTTTTCATATAAATAAGGGAGAAACGGCAAAGCAATTCCGATCTTCTCTTTTGCGATGCGAATATTAAATGAAGAAATATCTCTTAAGCCTTTGACGAATCCATTTTCGACGATGACCTTTCCAGCAAGCCCAACCCGATGTCCGCCAGATATGGTGATATAGCCCTGTTTTAACTCTTCCTCAAGTGTGTACATGCTGTAATTACTGAGCCTGCCTAATAGCTGAGCCGCATCTTCACCTGTTGTATGATAGGAAAGAAAGCGTGGTTTTCCACCTTGCATCAGCTCAATCGGGCGATCGGTGCGAATGCGGATTTCTTCTATTTGCGCCCACTCTGCTTCTTTTAACATGCTGAGTTCTTGTCCAATTGAGTGCGGGAGAATATCCAACAAACTCCGCAACGAATTCCCCTCCTTTTTTTCTTCTCTAAAATGTATGATGTATGCCGTTAATTATGCCAAGCCATTTCACTTATAAATTCCAACAAGAATAAATACGACACCAATGAAAATAAACACAAGCTTCGCATAGGATAACTGCCCTGCAATTTGATAGATTCCAATCGTCATCGTGATAATAAAAATGAGCGGCCCGATGATCGCTAATATACTATTGATGACAACCGCTTTACGCACATCATTTGTCACTAAAATGAGGATGGCGGCCGTCAGTTCAATCGCGGCAGATAAAAACCTCATCCCTGCCATGGCAGCGACTGATGGGTGTATGCCCGGGAGAAATTGTTTCATATAGAACCTCCAGCTTTTTTTACACTATATGCTTCACTAGCTAGAAGTAGTCTTGTTTTTCAAAAGGAAGAGAGATGGATGAGAGAATAGAGTAAGGGGTGTCATAACGAGGCGTCCTATTTTTCCAAATAAAAAAGACTGTAAACACAAGGTTTACAGTCTCAGATAGTTGACAAAGGGCTAAAATGAACTTCATTAGCCCTTTGTCTTCTTTTCAGCGTGATAGAAAACCTTTGCAGTCTAGGAAGAACGAGCACTGGAGCGAATTTGACATTCGTGAGCCCCAGCGCGCAGGACTGCGGGCGAATGCGAGGGTTTGCCTACACGCTGAGACTGTAAACACGAGGTTTACAGTCTCTCTGTTCATTACGCTCTTGAAACGTATGAACCGTCAGATGTATTGATCACTAGTTTATCACCTTGGTTCACAAAGAAAGGAACGTTCACGATTAAACCAGTTTCTGTTTTTGCAGGTTTTGATCCACCTGATGTCGTATCACCTTTAATACCAGGCTCTGTTTCTACCACTTCTAGTTCTACAGTGTTTGGAAGTTCTACTCCAAGTGTTTCATCACCGTACATGACGATTTGAACCGACATATTCTCAAGCAAATATTTCAGCTCATCTTTGATTTGCGCTTCGCTTAGTTCAAGTTGTTCGTATGAACTTGTATCCATGAATACATGCTGATCGCCATTTGCATATAAATATTGCATTGTTTTTGTTTCAATTTGAGCTTTCGCTACTTTTTCACCTGCACGGAATGTTTTCTCTTGAATCGCACCTGTACGCAGGTTACGCAGTTTCGAACGGACAAACGCTGCGCCTTTTCCTGGTTTTACGTGTTGGAAATCCACTACACGCCAAATACCGCCGTCCACTTCAATTGTCAGGCCTGTACGAAAATCGTTTACTGAAATCATTTTGTCATCCTCCTACATTTCACCATCATAATATGATAAGTTCTTTCGGTGAGTGGGTCAATCGTTTATTGCCGTCAGCTGTCAGGACAATATCATCCTCAATTCTCACGCCGCCGACATCCGGCAAGTAAATGCCTGGTTCAACTGTCACAACCATTCCCTCTTCTAACACGACATCTGAGCGTGAGGAAAGGCCAGGTGCTTCATGTACTTCCATACCAAGCCCATGTCCAGTCGAATGCCCGAAGTATTGACCGTAGCCATACTTTTCAATGATGTCTCGTGTGATGCGATCAGCTTCTTTTCCTGTTAAGCCTGGCTTGATTTTATCCACACCAGCGTTTTCTGCTTCTAATACGATATGATAAATTTCTTTTAATTTGTCGCTTGGTGTTCCTACAGCAATGGTTCTTGTCATGTCTGAACAATAGCCTTTATAATAAGCACCGAAATCCAGTGTCACCAAGTCACCAGATTCAATCACCTTTTCGCTCGCTCTCCCGTGTGGCAGGCTTGAACGAACGCCAGAGGCAACAATCATATCGAATGAAGATCCTTCTGCCCCTTCTTTTCTCATGAAAAATTCAAGCTCGTTCATGACCGCAATTTCTGTCAGGCCCGGCTTGATGTACGTGAGAATATGATCAAAGGCATGATCTGCAATCTTCGCAGCTTCCTCTAATATCTTAATCTCTTCATTAGACTTAATCAAGCGCAACTTTTCAACTGATTCTGAGACTGGAACAAGCTCGATACCGCTTGCTTTCCCCGAGTACTGCTGGTAGGTGGCAAATGTCATATGGTTTTGTTCAAAACCAAGACGTTTCACCCCAAATTCGTTTGCCGTTTGGACAGCAGTTTCCACAATGTTTCCTTTATGTTCAATGATGTCATAGCCCTTTACTTGATCCTTGGCTTGCTCCGTGTAACGAAAATCCGTAATAAAGGCGGCACGATCCTTTGAAACGATGGCAAGACCGGCTGATCCAGTAAAACTCGTCATATAATGTAAATTAAAGCTGCTCGTAATCACTAAACCATCTATGTCTAATTCAGCTAAAAGTTTTCTTAGTTTTTCAAGTTTCATGATACTGCTCCCCCTTCACTGACTAAATAACGAATCGCCAATTTATATCCTTCTAAACCGAGTCCAACGATTTGACCTTGGCATACTGGAGCAAGAACCGAATGATGGCGGAATTCCTCTCTCTTATGAACATTTGTGATATGTACTTCGATGACAGGTAACGTAATACTTGCAATGGCATCTCTCAGTGCATAGCTATAGTGGGTAAAAGCACCCGGGTTAAACACGACGCCATCGTACTGATCTTCTGCTTCATGGAGCGCATCGACCAAATCTCCCTCGTGATTCGATTGAAAGAACGTCAATTGAATATTTGCTCTTTCTGCAAACTGAAACAAATCCGTTTCTAAATCTGTTAATGTTTTACTTCCATAAACTCCTGGCTCTCTCTTGCCGAGCCTATTTAAGTTGGGCCCATTCAGCACTAGAAAATGAGGCATATGACCACTCCTTCACCCTAATTCACTCTATATCGATGTCTGTTTCTTTTTCCTTAGAAACCTTTCGTTTCCAAAAATAATTTTATCATATGAATGGTGGATTTACACTTTATTCTGTCTTTTTCCCGAGTGCCCTTGCAAGCTTCTGACTCGTTAATTCATTATATTCAAATGAAATACTGTATCCGACAAACATGCCATATAAAATATATAGGCAAAATGTCGTCACAATGGTGCTTTGCTGCAAATCTTGCACTCGCTTCACATCGGGGAATATAGGATTAAATACATAAAAAACAAGCAGCCACAAAATCCCTCCATAAATCAGTCCCATCCAAAAACCTTTGATCCGTTTGAGCAGTCCATAATAAATAAAGGCTGCCCCAATAGATAAAATCCCTAAAAGTACAATACTCATAAATGTACCAAGTCCGCCTTTTTTCCATTCACCAAGCACAAATGGCTGCAACAGCATATTTGGACTCACCTCTGAAAAATGAAACACATGGGTCAGAAATCCGATAAAGCCCCAAAAAACTCCGCCGACAAAACCTGTGGCTGCTGCCCTTGCCACCATTGAAGACGTTTGTACTGATTGATTTTTTTCTTCTTGGTTTTTCTTTTCATCACGTTTCATATGAACACCTCCAGCAAGTAGTATGTCCAAAATGTCATGAAAAAAAAGGATTTCCGTGCGAGAGTGTAAAATTTTTATAACAGGGTATACTGGCTAAAAAGAGGTAGATAGAATTCTAGTAGATAATCGACCTGTGAGCTAGTGATTTCCCCTCTTTTCCTGTACAATAAAGGTATAAGGAAATGCATGTAAATTACAGGAAACAGGCAGGTTGATGAAATATGTCCAATCAAACAAAACCTCCAGCATATGGAGGGCAGGCAGTTGTGGAAGGTGTCATGTTCGGAGGTAAAATGAACTATGTGACAGCGATTCGGCGTAAGGATGAGTCGATTGAGTTTTTAAAGCTTCCCCGGACCTCCAATAAACGAACCGCCTTTCTTAAGAAAATCCCTTTTGTCAGGGGTGTTGCTGCACTTGTTGAAGCAAGCGCAAACGGCAGTAAGCACTTAAACTTCTCCAGCGAGCGCTATGACTTAGATCCTTCTGAAGATCATTCTCTTGAAAAAGAACAAAAAAGCTCGAAATTATCAATGATCTTTGGCATTGCTGTGATCGGAGTTCTCTCTCTTCTTTTTAGTAAATTTGTCTTTACTTTAGTGCCTGTCTTTTTAGCTGAACTTGTGCGTCCGGTGTTTTCTGGAAACTTCGCACAAATTGCAGTGGAAACATTCTTTAAATTGATCCTGTTATTAGGCTATATTTACTTTATTTCCATGACCCCTTTAATTAAAAGGGTATTTCAATATCATGGGGCAGAACATAAAGTCATAAACTGCTATGAACAGAATCTTGACATCACAGTGGAAAATGTCCAAAGCCAATCTCGCCTGCATTATCGATGCGGCAGCAGCTTTATTTTATTCACTGTCATTGTCGGCATGTTCGTCTATTTACTCGTACCGACAGATCCTTTATGGGTGAGAGTTCTGAATCGCTTGGCGCTTATTCCGGTTGTTCTGGGCATTTCATTTGAAGTGCTTCAGCTCACAAACAAACTCCGTGACGTGCCAGTGCTTAAAGTGCTTGGCTATCCTGGCCTTTGGCTGCAATTGCTCACAACAAAAGAACCCTCTGATGATCAAGTCGAGGTAGCCATTGCAAGTTTTAATGAACTTCTTCGTTTAGAGGAAGCATCTGCGAAACAAGCATCAGATTCTGCTCATCAAGTGATCTAGTTTATAAATCCGGTAAATTCTTTCGGAGGTGGACAGTTATGAATCGCCGAGTACATCCTGCTTTTACCATTATTTTCGCTTTAGGTGTTTTGGGATTTGTGTATTTACTCACAACGAATCCAAGCAGACTTTTTACAATGCTGCTATCAGTTGTGATCGTTGGAGCGGTTCTATTTTTCTTATTTAGATGGCTGATGAATCGAAGAACTGGAACAGAAGGAAATCTTTATCGTAAAGCAGTCAAACAATCAAAACGTCGCTACCAGCAGCCTAAACCAAAAACGAAAAGCCAGATGAAAAACCGGGTCACTCATTTGCGAAGCGTGCCGACTGACCACAAGTCTAAGCCCGTCCTTCTCAAAAAGAAAAGCCAAACACATTTGACAGTCATTGAAGGCAAGAAAAACAAAAAGAAAAATCGCGCCTTATTTTAAAATGTCCAGCTCTTTAAAAATTGCTCGGCCTTCTGTCTGCCTAGATCGACGAGCGCCTTTTTCTTTTCTGTCATCAGCTGAAAATCAGTGGCAATGACGTGTTCTACAGGAATAAAAATAATATGACGTTCGTGTTTTGTGGCAATATGTCTTTCGTCATGAGCACCACGCATCGTTTCAAATAGAGCGCCAAACAGTTCAAACGCATTGCGGATGGAATGTTGAGGGCGTTCTTTTTCGTTTGGGGTTAATGTGACACCGACAAACGGTCTTTTTTTCTCTTCAGCAAAAAGCCAAATCGGAAAGTTGCTGAGCACGCCGCCATCCACTATGGTACAAATTCCTTTTGAAGACCTCAGTTTGACAGGTTCGAAAAAATACGGCAGACTGCAGCTCATCCGAATGGCTCTGGCAACAGAAAACCGTTCTGGATTTAACCCATAGGAAGGAAGGTCATCTGGAAGCACAAGGATTTTGCCATTTGTTAAATCAGAAGCGACGATTTTGAGCGTATCTTTTTTCAGATCCCCGAATACGGTGACACCTTTTCGTTTTAACACGTCTGTCAGCCATTTTTCTAGACGGTCACCTTTGTAAAGGCCAAGACGCCAATAAATAGACACCCATCTGAGCATTTTAAACGGGATGAATTGACACCTTCGGTCAAGCAATTGATGCTCATCCATTTCGTCTAACAGCTCCCGAATCTCCTGACTCGTAAAACCCGCTGCGATGAGTGAAGCAATGATCGCTCCCGCACTTGTTCCAGCGAGACGGACAAATTGAAACCCTCTTGCTTCAAGCGCTTCATAGGCGCCTGCAAGTGCTGCACCCTTAATGCCTCCACCTGAGAACACACCATCTATCTTCATCAAGGAGCCCCCTTTTCTTGTCACACTATTAATAGTGTAGGAGCATTTGCCTTTCATTAGAACTATATTCAAAAAGGACACCCTTCGACAGGTGTCCTTTCAGCGTGTAGACAAACCCTCGCATTCGGTGTCAGTCCTGCGCTCCGGTGCTCACGAATGTCAAATTCGCTCCGCTCCGATGCTCGTCCTTCCTAGACTGCAAAAGTTTTCTTTCACGCTGAAAAGAAGACAAAGAGCTAAAATAAAGTATATTTTACCCCTTTGTCAACAATTTAAAAGGACACCCTTCGACAGGTGTCCTTTTTCTTAAGATTCTTGATTTGTTTGTTCGTTTTTCTTTTGAATCGCTTTCAGCTGAACGGATCGCTCATCGTTTTCTTCAAAGAATTGGACAAGATCGCCGATGCGGTCAATGCTGTTCCAGCTGAGATGATGCTCAATACCTTCTACATCATCATAAATTTTCTCTTCATCTACACCAATGATTCTTAAAAATTGCTCTAGCAGTTCATGTCTGTATACGAGACGTTTTCCAATTTTTTTGCCTTTCGGGGTTAAAATTAGACCACGATATTTCTCATAAATGAGGTATTCATCTTTATCTAGCTTCTGAACCATTTTTGTTACAGAGGAGGGATGGACAGCGAGGGCTTCTGCAATATCAGATACTCTTGCATATCCTTTTTCTTCTATCAGCATATAAATTTGTTCAATATAATCTTCCATACTAGGTGTAGTCATAAAACCCCTCCAAAATGCACCTTTACTTAATAATCATAACAATTCTACACCATCGCCCATTAAAAAACAAGAAGAGTCCTTCGTCTTAACGCTTGTAATTCCAATCATCTGTGGCGTATTTCGTTTTGGCGAGGTGATGAACAAATGCCAACTCTTCATCTGTCAGCTCATAAGGCACAAGCTCGATATTTAATCCTTTTTCAAACCCTCGTTTAAATGCAACACGCGCATCGTCTATCGTACATGTTCGATCTGAAATTTCATTGATCGCCACCGCTTTGTTTTTAAAGCTGCGCTGCATCCGCTCTCTCACCCGGTCGTTTGGATACAGAAATAAATCAAACAATTTATCCTCATCAAGATCAATTAAAATCGAGCCATGCTGGAGGATCACACCTTTTTGCCTTGTTTGCGCACTGCCTGCTACTTTTCTGCCTTCTACAACAAGCTCGTACCATGAAGGCGCATCAAAACATACAGACGATCTTGGATTTTTTAAGCTTTCTTTTTCTTTTTCTGTACGAGGAATGGCAAAATACGCATCGAGTCCCAGTTCTTTAAAGCCCTCTAAAATCCCTTCTGAAATGACGCGGTATGCCTCTGTCACCGTCGCCGGCATCTCTGGGTGCTCTTCTGACACGATGACACTGTAGGTCAATTCCTGATCATGAAGAACGCCGCGGCCTCCTGTAGGCCTGCGAACAAATCCAAGACCATAGTGCTCAACCGCTTCCATGTTGATTTCTTTTTCAACATGTTGAAAATATCCAACAGATAATGTCGCTGGATTCCAACCATAAAAACGGATCACAGGCGGGATCAGCTTCTCGCTATGCCAATAAAGCAAGGCTTCGTCCATTGCCATGTTAAAGGCAGGGTCTTGGTTTCCTGTATCAATGAAACACCATTTCTCTTTTTGCATATTAAATCCCTTCTCTTTTACGTAGTCAATGTTAGATGACGGTGGTGACCACCGATTTTCTCTCTTCATCAGTCTATCAAATAGAGAAGGAATTGAAAATAATTCTTACCATTTATGATGACAAGTTTCTTTTGCTTTACTATAATAGTATTTGTCTAAAACGTACCATCAGACAGGTGACTGTGCTGATGCTCAAGAAGGAGTCGAGTCGTATTGCCAATATTCAACTATATCGTCCTCTCACTTTGTGGACTTTTCGTTCTTTATTCCATCGGCAGTTACATTTATCAGCAGCGCATTATGAAAACGCTGACGGAAGCAGAATTTATCAAAGGTTACCGCAAAGCCCAACTCATTGATGTGAGAGAACCAAATGAGTTTGAAGGTGGACATATTTTAGGCGCAAGAAACATTCCCCTTTCACAATTAAAGCAGCGCAAAAATGAAATACGCCCTGACAAGCCTGTTTATCTCTATTGCCAAAATAATTTGAGAAGCGGAAAGGCTGCTCAAACGTTACGTAAAAATGGCTGTCGTGAGATTTATAATTTAAAGGGCGGCTTTAAAAAATGGGGCGGCCGCATTAAAACAAAGAACTAACAAAAAAGACTCTGGGAGCTATTGCCCCCATGAGTCTTTTTATTTTCTTTCAAAAACTAGCACTGGATTCCGTGCAGCCTTTGTTTCATCCATTCGTTTCACAACGGTTGTATGTGGTGCTTCCTGTACGATTTCTGGGTTCTCTTCCGCTTCTTTTGCGATTTGAATCATCGCTTCAATAAATGCATCGAGGGTTTCTTTTGATTCTGTTTCAGTTGGTTCAATCATGATACATTCCTCTACATTTAGCGGGAAGTAAATTGTTGGCGGATGATAGCCAAAATCAAGTAATCGTTTGGCAATATCAAGTGTCCGCACACCTAGTTTCTTTTGGCGTTTACCTGAAAGGACAAATTCATGCTTACAGTGACGGTCAAATGGCAAATCATAATGAGCACATAAGCGGCGCATCATATAGTTTGCATTCAACACCGCATGATCAGTTACAGCCTTTAAGCCGTCTGGTCCCATAGAGCGGATATACGCATACGCTCTGACATTGATACCAAAGTTCCCATAGAACGGTTTCACACGGCCAATGGATTCTGGACGATCGTAATCAAAGAAATAACGACCTTCTTTCTTCACAAGCACTGGCTTTGGCAAATATGGAATCAAATCCTTTTTCACGCCAACTGGACCTGAACCAGGGCCTCCTCCTCCGTGTGGACCTGTAAAGGTTTTATGAAGATTTAAGTGAACCACATCAAATCCCATATCCCCCGGTCTTGCTCTGCTTAATACGGCATTTAAGTTCGCTCCATCATAATAAAGCTTCCCGCCTGCTCCGTGGACGATTTCAGCCATTTCTAAAATATTTTCTTCAAAAAGGCCGAGTGTATTTGGATTTGTGAGCATGAGCGCCGCCGTTTCTTCATTGACAACACGGCGCAGGTCATCTAAATCGACAAGCCCATGTTCATTAGATGCCACCGTAATCGTTTCAAATCCAGCTACTGTTGCAGATGCGGGATTTGTTCCATGAGCAGAATCAGGCACGATGACTTTTGTTCGTTTATGATCTCCTCTTGCTTCATGGTATGCACGAATCATCATGAGCCCCGTCCATTCGCCATGTGCTCCTGCCGCAGGCTGTAATGTCACAGCGTCCATTCCTGTAATTTCTTCTAAATGGTCACCTAAATCATAAAGTAACTCTAATGCACCTTGCACAGTGTCTGCCTCTTGAAGTGGATGCACATGCGAGAAGCCTGCAAGACGTGCCACCTTTTCGTTAATCTTTGGATTATATTTCATCGTACAAGAGCCTAGAGGATAAAAGCCAGAATCGACCCCGTGATTACGCCTAGATAATGCTGTGTAGTGACGCATAATATCCAGTTCAGAAACCTCTGGCAGCTCCGCATCTTCATGGCGGATATACGCTTCATCAAATAAATCTGGGAGCTTCTCCTCAGGTACGTCTAAATCAGGCAGGCTGTAACCAATTCTTCCTTCTTTGGATAATTCAAAAATAAGCGGCTGATCTTGTTTATTCATGACGATCCCCCAATTCCTTGATGAACGTATCAATTTCTTCTTTTGTTCTTAGTTCTGTCACAGCGACGAGCATATGCTGCTGAAGCTCTGAATAATCCCGTCCCAAGTCATATCCACCGATGATTCCTTTTTCAAGCAATCGCTCATTCGCTTCTTTCACAGGTTCATTCAGTTTCAACACAAATTCATTAAAATGAGCGCCCTCTATTTCAGCCTGTAACCCATGTTTTTCTGCCTGCGTCTTGGCATAATGGGCCTTTTGTACGTTTTGATAGGCAATGTCTTTGATACCTGTTTTCCCAAGCGCCGTCATTGCAACAGAAGCGGCTAACGCATTTAATGCTTGGTTTGAACAAATATTTGAAGTCGCTTTGTCTCTTCGGATATGCTGCTCTCGCGCTTGAAGGGTCAGCACAAATCCTCGCACACCGTTCTCGTCTTCTGTTTGCCCGACTAAACGCCCCGGCACTTTCCGCATTAATTTTTTCGTCACAGCGAAATATCCACAATGAGGTCCGCCAAATGCAGCTGGAATGCCAAATGGCTGCGCATCACCAACGACAATATCTGCCCCAAGCTTTCCTGGTGGTGTCAGTAAACCAAGTGCAAGCGGGTTGCTTGAGACGATGAATAAACTTTTCCCTTTATGTGCAATCGGTTCAATGTCTTTTAACGGTTCAACAACACCGAAGAAGTTTGGGTATTGTACAAGGACCGCTGCTGTTTCGTCGCAGACGGCTTCTTCTAATGCAGCTAGATCGGTCTGACCTTTTCGCGCAGGTACCTCGACGACTTCAATATGCTGACCTTTCGCATATGTTTTCAGCACCGCTCTTGATTCAGGATGAACCGTCTCAGATACCACAATCTTTTTCTTCTTTGTATGACCTGCAGCCAGCATCGCTGCTTCAGCTAATGACGTTCCGCCATCATACATCGAGGAATTGGCAAGATCCATACCTGTCAACTCAGCAATCATTGTTTGAAATTCAAAGATTGCTTGCAATTCACCTTGAGAAATTTCAGGCTGATAAGGTGTGTACGCTGTATAAAATTCAGAACGTGAAATCACATGGTCGACAATCACAGGCTGGTAATGATCATACACACCAGCACCTAAAAACGAGGCATAGGCCACTGTATCTTTATTTTTTGCAGCAAGACGAGACAATTCCCGCACTAGCTCTGTTTCAGATGCGGCTTCTTTGATGTTGTATGCACCTTTGAATCTGACTTTCTCTGGGATATCTGAGAAAAGCTCATCAATCGACTGAACACCGATGACATCCAGCATTTCTTTTTGATCTTGCTCTGTTTGCGGCAAATACCTGTGCTTCATCCTCTATTCCTCCTCGTTATTTGGCTCTTTTATAAAATGGTGTGGCGACGATTTTGGCTTTTAGACGTTTTTTACGAACTTGCACTTCCACTTCTGTCCCAAGCTGCGCCTCTGATGTTTCAATCAAGGCAAGCCCAATATTTTTCTTTAATGTTGGAGATTGTGTACCGGTTGTGACTACACCAATCTGCTTATCTCCTGAGAAGACCGGATAGTCTGTCCGCGGAATCCCCTTATCTATCATTTCAATCCCGACAAGCTTTCGCTTCGGTCCTTCTTCTTTTTGTTTTTTAAGTGCATCTTTTCCGATAAAATCTGCTTCTTTATCCGTTTTAACAGCAAAACCAATGCCGCCTTCTAAAGGAGAAATATCCTTCGTGAGCTCTTGACCATAAAGCGGGAGTCTTGCTTCAAATCTTAAGGTGTCACGTGCACCGAGTCCACATGGGATCAGTCCTTTCGGCTGTCCGGCTTCTAATAAAGCGGTCCAAAGGTGAACAGCATCTTCTGACTGGCAGTAGATTTCAAAGCCATCTTCTCCTGTGTAGCCGGTTCTTGATACAAGCACCTCTTTTTGCGCAATGATTGCTTTTGATAAAAACGTAAATGGCTTCAATGACGTTACCTCTTCATCCGCAACACCTTTGATGATGTCAGCAGCAAGAGGTCCTTGAAGGGCTAACAAGGCGGTTTGATCAGAGACATTTTTAATCGAAACGTCTTCCTCACCTTGATGTTTCAGCAGCCAATCCACATCTTTTTCAATATTTGAAGCATTGATCACAAGTAAATAGTTGTTCTTTTCTTTTTGGTAGACGAGCAGATCATCCACCGTTCCGCCATCTTCATAACACATGGCTGTATATAGTGCCTTACCGTCTGTCAGCTTTGACAGATCATTGGTTAATAACCTTTGTAAAAAAGGAAGGGCTCCCTGACCTGTGACTTCCACCTCACCCATGTGAGACACGTCAAACAGCCCTGCTTTTGTTCGAACAGCTTCATGTTCTTCTTTAATGGAAGAAAATTGGACAGGTAATTCCCAGCCCCCGAAGTCAATGGTTTTTGCGCCAAACGTTTCATACGCATGAAAAAGCGGTGTTCGTTTCAACATCAATCGTTTCCCCCTTTTTTCTTACAGTGCACATTACAAGCTGAATTTTCAGAAAAAAATCACAGCAAAAAAGGACAGAGCGCTCCCTTTTATCAAAAAGAAGTCTCTGTCCTTGCACCTGAAAGTTTACAGCACAACATCATTGTGCGTTTTCCCCTTTGGTGGTTTGCTAAAAATCGCTGCGCAAACACTCTCCAGAGTTGCGTCCGGTAAGAGTACTTTTGCCTGAGAGATTCACTGAACCAATTCAGCTTGCTCCTTCGGCGCCTGTCAGTGCAAAATAACCGCTAGGTCTCTCCCCATACCATCATCCGCTCATATTCTTCACCTTTATTGGACATACTATCAAAATGGGTGACTTATTCTCTAGATCACTTACCAACATCCTACCATTAGAAATGGATGAAGAGCAACAGAAAAATCATTAACATTTTTAAAATAATCATTCATTATCGTTCGCTTTTATTGATATATAACATCTTTTAAATCGCTATCAAAAAATGAAGCGTTTAAAAACAGAACGATTTTATCATCACTCTACCAGAAAGGCAGGCGGTCACATTGAATATTCAAACGATATTTGATCAAAAATGGGCAAGTGAATTTCAAAAGCGGCTTACAGCAGACGGTCCCTGGGCGAATTGGGATATGTACCGTTTAGCAGCACAGGTACAAAAAGTGACAGCCATTGATTCATTTGAAGGACTGCAAGCACCTGCGCACCTGCCTGCATTTACTCCTTTAAAACACCAGCTCGAAGTCGCTAGAAGAGTCGTAGAAGAGATGAATGGGAAAGCCATTTTAGCAGATGAAGTGGGTCTTGGAAAAACCGTTGAAGCAGGACTGATTATCAAAGAATACATGATTCGCGGACTTGCCAAAAAGATTCTCATTCTCGTACCCGCCTCCCTTGTGTCCCAATGGGTACAAGAACTGCGGACAAAATTTTACATAGATGCTGTCGAGCAAAAGAAGAGCTATGTGTGGGAGCAGTGCGATGTTGTGGTTTCCTCAATTGATACAGCCAAAAGACAGCCGCATCGAGACACGATCTTATCCATCTCCTACGATATGGTCATTATTGATGAAGCACACAAACTGAAAAACAATAAAACGAAAAACTATGAGTTTGTGAGAAATTTGAATAAAAAGTTCTGCCTACTGCTCACAGCCACACCTATCCAAAATCGGATAGGAGAAATTTTTAATCTCGTCTCTCTGTTGAAGCCAGGCCATTTAGGTAATGAAACACAATTTAAAGACCTCTTTGCCAAAAAAGACCTTCAACTTGAAGACCATGACCGGCTAAAACAGTTAGTCAATAAAGTCATGATTCGGAACCGGAGACAAGACACTGGCATCGAGTGGTCAAAGCGTCATGTGAAGACAATTTCTATTGATTTCTCCCCAACAGAACAAGCATTATATGATGAAATTTGTAAGTTAAAAGAAAACCCTTCCTATACGAAGCACATGTTTTCAATTATGACCTTAGAACGAGAATGCTGTTCGAGCCGTGAGGCCGTCTATATGACCATCAAAAAAATGCAAGAAGAGGAAAAACACATTCTAGGCGCTTCTGCTATGATGCACATCATGGAGAAAATCAACCAGGTAGAACAAAATTCTAAAGCACTTGAAGTCGTTAAACTCATTCAGCAATTAAACGAAAAAGTCATTATATTCACTGAATACCGTGCGACACAAATTTATTTACAATGGTTTCTCCAGCAAAACGGCATCAGTTCGGTCCCTTTTCGAGGCGGGTTTAAACGGAGTAAAAAAGACTGGATGAAAGATTTATTTAGAGAGCGGGCGCAAGTGCTCATCGCGACAGAAGCAGGCGGCGAGGGGATCAACCTTCAGTTTTGCAACCAAATCATCAACTACGACCTTCCGTGGAACCCAATGCGCTTGGAACAAAGAATTGGACGTATTCACCGGCTCGGTCAGGAGCGGGATGTTCACATTTACAATATAGCAACCAGCGGGACAGTCGAAGAACATATTTTAAAACTTTTATATGAAAAAATTCAGCTGTTTGAAAACGTCATTGGCGATCTAGATGATATTTTAACCCGAATTGATATCCAAGATGCTGAAACAGAATTGCATCAGATTCTCTTCCAGCACGAGTCTGACGTAGACATGAAAAAGAAATTAACCCAATTTGCTTCCTATTTAACTGAAGCACAAACACCGCTTTTAGAAGAAAGACAGCAAGGTTCATAAAGGAGAGTTGACCAATGGAGCAGCGCGAGATTCACACATTTCTTCTCCGTTTCTTTCAGGCAAATCAATGCGACATACTTGAAGAAAGTGCAGGGCACCTGACCGTACAACTGACAATCGAAATGGATAAATTGATCATGAACCGCCCTTTTTATTGGCATTGGCTCGAAAAAACGGGAGGCGTACCTGAGCCGCGGCAATTGACTTTGATCACCGATCAAAAAAAAGCTGATGACTCGGTCGAAGGAGAATTTGTCCACTTCGGCTCCCCTCGTTTATTCCAAATATTCGAGGCTGTGAAACAGCAAGGCCGTTTTATTCGGCTGTACGAAAAAGTCAGACCGCTCACAAACAGCCAGATCGCACTGGAGCCGTGGCTTGGTCTCAATGTCAAAATATCCTATCAGGCAGACCGTAAAAAAGATAAACTGCTGTCTCTTGGACTTCATCTAATACGCGGAGAAGTCATCGAACAATTTCAAGAGAAGCTGGAAGCGCGTGAGCTATCGTCTCAAATTCCTGATTATTGCTTCACAATGAGTACGATGATTAAGCCAGAGAGCGGCGTCAAACGGCTTTACAGCCTGATGGAACGTTATGCCAATGAAGAGCCGGATGATTGGGCGGTAAGAGCTGTTCAAAAGTGGAAAGAAGACTCGGAACTTTTAAACCAATTTTATGAAGGGACTTCAGACACATCTGTAGAATATGAAATAGAAAGACAAGCACTTAAAACTTTATACGAACCAAAAATCAGTCTTACGATTGAAAATGGCGGACTTTTTTACTTACAGCAAAAAAGAGGAGGCTGACTTAGCGAGTCTCCCTCCCTTTCATGTGATATCAAATTTTCGATCAATCAAAAGCAACGTTTGTCTGTTTGTATTGGGCGGAAACATGACGCAAGCAATCTATGAGGTCTTATCACCTGTGTTTTTCCATTTCATGCGTTAAGTGCCTGAAATACACGATTCAGTATTTTAGGAGGGTATTTGTATGGAAAAGAAAACGAAGTTATTAGACAGTGAATGGGTTCAATTATTACGCGAAGCGCGCAAAGCAGGACTAACAGTAGAAGAAGTCCGTCATTTTCTCAAATCACGCGAAAAGTCCTCTGAGTCTCCCCCTATGGCAAGAAGTCATTCTATCAAACCTTTCTGAATGTGCTATAATATCGAAAGGAAGGTGATGACATTGATTGGCCAGCGTATTAAACAATACCGCAATGAAAAAGGCTACTCACTATCAGAACTGGCCGAAAAGGCTGGGGTAGCGAAGTCTTATTTAAGTTCAATAGAAAGAAACTTGCAAACAAACCCCTCCATTCAATTTCTTGAAAAAGTCTCCGCTGTTCTGGACGTCTCGGTTCATACACTGTTAAACGAAAATGATGAAACCGAATACGATGGTCAATTAGATAGTGAATGGGAAAAACTAGTTCGAGATGCAATGACATCAGGGGTTTCGAAAAAGCAATTTCGTGAATTTTTAGATTATCAAATCTGGAAAAAAAAGCAAGAAGAGGAGTAATGCGCATATTTTAGCGCATACTCCTCCAATTGCTATGCAGATCTTGTTATCAGTCTAAAGACTGACTTTATTTTTTATCTTCGCTGTGTGCTTTTTCGTTTTCTTTCACGTAGCCTTTTTCATCCGTATGCTTTTTTGGATTGATCGTTAAACCATTCCACTGAGTCGCTTCGAAGGAAAGATCAACTTGAATCGCATCGCCTTGGTATTTATTTTGGATATAGTTACCCGCTTTATCCTTCGTCTGGTCATTGACAAATTCAATGATCATTTCCATTTTATCGTAATCAAACGGATTCTTTGGAATGCCGTCATACTCTGGAGCTGTTGATCCATCAACGGTGGCAACATTAATTTTACCACTTTCATGTAAAAACTTCTCATCGACGGCATGACGAAGCTTTTCAAATGCGGTCTGATCCTGCTTTGACGTTAATAGATGCAGGTCAAGCAGGTTTGCATGGTCTAAAATAATATTTTTCGGGTATCCATTCCCACCTTCGGCTCCAACCGTTAGAACACTCACCTGAAATTGGCTGAGGAATTCTTCAGCTGTATTCTTCCCGCCATTTTTCGCTGATGTTCCATCTTGAAACTGGCTATAATCAAGACTCATCAGCACTTGATTAATTGCAAGAGACCCTTTATTTTCAAAATTAAATTCCTTCTTTATACGGTCACCGGGTTTTATGTTCGCAAGGTTGATGGCGCCGGAATTCTCTTTTGCAGATAGATTCAGCTCTCCTGTAGAGTAGACCGCGTTTGCCGTCTCAACATCATTAAATGCAGCCCATGTTCCCCCTCCAATTAAAGCAAGACCTAATGCTCCTGATAAAACACCTAAACGAATTGATTTTTTCATTGCCATGATTGAACCCCCTAATAAATTGTTTTATTGAAACCTGATTTAGGTTACAAACGAAAATTTATGCTTGTTCCTCTGACATATGTAACTCAGCCGTATGTCTTCTATGTTTGGCAGCACCAACAAAATGAATGGTTGAATAAACAAGCAGCATCACCCCTGGAATAATGAGCAAAAGAGCGGTCCCAGCAGAAGTTCCTGCATACGAAAGAAGCTTTCCTGCATAAGGAATGTTCACTCCCGTATACTGCGCAGTCACTTGATTCGCTTTGACGAGCGTGCCGTCTTGATACATATTGTGGTCTCCTTTTGTCTCAAAGGCTGTATTTACTCCTTTTCCTTTCACCCCAACAATGCGGTGAGTCACAAAGGATTGGTCTTGCTTCGTTTGAAACGTAATAATATCCCCTTTTTTGAGTGTTTCAGGTGAGGTGACATGTTTCACGACAATCAATGAACCAGTCGAAAATTCAGGTTCCATTGATCCAGATAATACTTGCTTGAACTCATAACCAAAAATCTGAGGATCTCCTCCTGTTGTTCTTGATGACAACACGACAATAATACACACAATCATCATCGTGAAGACCAGCGCGTAAAGAATACTCCCAGACATTTTCATCCACTTTTTCATACCTTTCTCCCCTTTACATATCATGTTTCATTCAAAAGACTAGTCCCCTTTAGGACACCTTTTCTTGACAATTCGAAAGCTGCATATGTCGAGACGTAAAGAATGGCTTTTCAGAACCACCAAACCCTTTAGGATAATAGATTTTAAACACATAGATTCCATTTGTTTTTGCTTTAACTGACGTGACAGTCGTCGTTTCTTCTGATGAGAGGGACTGTATAGCACCTTTTTCAATAACATGGCCATCTTGTAATGGCATCTGAACACTCTCTACTTTATGTAGTTCCCACTTCCATTCAGAGTGCGCGATGGGTTGTCCAATATTTTTTAGTGACATGCTCAGCTTTTGAGGCGCACAGACTGTCCCCTCAATGATCGTTTGATCGATCAGTTTCAAATGGCTTCTATCCCATTTCTTCGGCTGGCAATGCTGATCTGTCTCTTCGAAATTTTCACATGTTTTCATGACAAAATTCGAATGCTCAACATCGTTAAAAGAAGCATTAGTAGACGTAATAAAAAAAGAAGTGAAAATCAAACAAATAGCACAAAATAGTACAAAGAGCGGCTGTTTCATTGAATCTTTCAACTCCTTGAACAATTGTTCTTTAAAAAGAACGATTACACTCAGTATAAGGAATTACCTATAAAATCCAAAACGTCAAATTAGTCCATTTTGTTCTTAAACAAGAACATTACCGAGAAAATTCTTCCATTTTCTCATTCTTTCGCCATATTCAATATTTTTTTCTGTGACATTTGTACTTCTTAAAAATTTACATAAAAGTGCAGGATTTGGTCAGGATAATAATTGGTGAGGTGATGTTAGTTGAATTATAGAAGAATCATGATCATGCTCAGTTTACTGTTAAGCCCTTTGATCCAAAGCGCCCATCTAGCGGAGGCAAAAGGAATCACTGTTGCCGCAGATCAATGGGAAACAAGGGCAGTCAAAGAAGCAAAAAAACGGTATCCGTTAGCACATGTTTTATTCAAACAAAAAGTGTGGGATCGGCACCGGGAGAAAGAATCCGTGAAGCAATATCATATTACGTTGAAAGATCAGGCCAAAGAATTTGGGGTATATGTCACCATTTCCTATAACCCTTACTCGAACAAGGTCAATAAAGTCATTGTTGTGGAAGAATACAGCTAAAATGGCATTAAAAAAACCGCCTGCTGGCGGCTTTTTACTTTTGTCGATGACGTTTTTTTAGCATCATTGAAAAGCCAAAAGGCAGAACACCGAATAAACGCTGAGAAAATGGTGGTTTCGTCTCCATTTTTTCCTGTTTATGTTCTTTCCGCTCGTCACGTGGTGTATTCATATATTTAATAATTTCCTGCGTCATATATTTTACATAATCATTTGTCTTCATCGAACACTCACCTCTTCTTCCTTAAAGTGTTACCAAGAATAGTATCGTTTTATACACTCGCTAATAAGTGCTGATCCATTGATTGATTTCTCCTGTCTCCTTATTCATCTCTAGTTCCCGCTCGTCAGTTACACCACCCTTTGTCTCGATGTTAACCAAGAGGCGGACTAGCTTTTTTCTGTCATCACACCCAATTCGCTTCAACGTCACTCGACCTTCTTCTGTGAAAATTGGGCTCAATGGCTGATCACAAATACGATTTAATTTGTTTGCAGCTTCACTTAGACCTAAACGAAATAACTGCTGTTTTTGATAAAAAGAAATCGTGAGCTCTGCACTTTTCAACTCTTTTTGAAACCCAATGGTCATTGAGCCTAGAATCAATAAAAATAAAAGAATGACAGCAAGTACGTGAGGATAAATAAACCCGTCTTCTCTTTTCACGTTTTAGGAATCACTCCTTTGTAAGTGAAAAAAACAGCTTCATGTACTTGACCAAATACATCTGTGACTTGGAGAGTGGTGGTTTGCTCTTTTGTTCTTACATGGAATTGTTTCACCTTTTGTAATAAAGGGAGATGGCCTGCCTGATCCGTTCGTTTACGAAGCATCTCTTGATACGGCTCAATCGTCACCACTCGCCCTTGATTAGAAATATACTCCAGTGCTGTTCCATTTTTCACCGCTCTTACAGCGACAGCACAATTTAGATCCTCCTCTAATTGCAGGACCGTTTGTTTCCACTCCATTTGCGAAAATTTGTTGATTTCTGCAAACGGATGAGCTTTTTCAACAATTGATAAAAGCAGCATGCAGCCAAAAGAAAGCAGCAAAAATAGCTGCAATTGCCATATTGCTTGAGCGAGTGTAAAGCCTTGTTCATCGCTCCAAATGTCGAAAGCAAATCGTCTTCTTTTTTTGTACTTTGTATGAAACACATCCCTTCTCCTGACCCCAAATGAATTCATATGTGATCTGGCCTCGTTTCTTTGTACTTGTTTTCTTTTGACCTTCTATAAAAGCTTTATTCATATACTCATGTAAAATTTGATAAGCTTCCAGTTTGGCTCTTAATTCTTCTTTCCCTATTGTCAGTTTTTCAAAGGATGGCACGAGCACAAGAGCAGCAAATAGAAAGAGGTGGCAAGAAAAGAGCATCTCAAACGTACTAAATCCTTTATTGTTGCTGAACATGAATCCGCCCGCTCCCTAAGTAAATCGTGAGTTTATATATTTGACTGCCAAATTGAACAATGAGAGAACCGCCGCTATTTGGATGTCCGTTTTTATTAAAGTGAAGGCCTTTTTGAAATGTGGATTGCTTGATGGTGCCTTTTTTATGTGGATTAGAAGCAATGATCTGCTCACTATTCTGCTCGATGACTTGATAAGATACATTGGTCGGGTGAAACTCAACAGTTACTCGTGTTTTTTTAATAAATGCAGTATAAGATGCCAATTGAAGATCTTGTTTTAGCAAGTTCACTTGCTTTTTTGCTTCAGCACTTTCTAATATTTTGGGAACTTTTCCACCTATTATCGATAATAAGATAGAGAAAATCATGACGATCAAGAGCTGCTCAATGAGTGTAAATCCTTTCTCCTGGAAAAGCGATTTATTCATTTTTCACATCCCCATTTTGAATGAAAATTGCCTTTCCATTCGGACAAGTTAATCCCTTTTTGACATAGCCTTCTTTTTCTAATTCAGCTAAAGATGGCGTCTTGCCATCATGCTCTAATTCATATGCCATTACCTGTGTACTCACCATTGATTTCAGCCCTTCACAGCCCTTTGCTTGAATGCTTTGATGATGCCGAGTGATATTTGGAATGGTGATCAATAAAAGAATGGAGATCACAAGCATGACAATTAACATTTCTAACAGTGTAAATCCTTTATCATTCATGCCTTTGTCCTCCCTTTTCACACTTGTTCCATTAGTTGATACATTGGTAAAAGAATAGATAAATACACAATGAGTATAAGAAATGCTGTTAAGCCATAGATGACAGGCTGCAGCCATGAAACCCATTTTTCAATTTTCAATTCTGCATTCTCTAAAAGAAATTGACTATATGTGTACATTTCTCTTGCTAGCATCCCACTTGCTTCCCCATGCTTAATGACAGCCGCAAAATGCCTTTCGAAAAAAGGAGACCGGCTTATTTGATGTTCCATACTCTCACCTTTTCTTAACTCTCCTATCATTTGTTCAGACATTTCTTGAAGGAAGGGTAAATAGGTCTGCTGTTTAAAAGCTTGCAAACTTTCGTAAATCGATAACCCAGCTTGAAGAAGTCCGCTTAGCTGAAGGGAAAAAAGATACGTATGCATCAGCTGCACCCCTTTAAATACCACCGGCAGCCTGCTGATGACTTTCAGTTTCTCAAGGGTCGATTTTTTCTTAAAAAAGAGCTCATAATATCCAAAAAGACAGATACATATACAACCGATCATGAGCAGCAAAGCGTGTAGGAATTGGAAGAGGCCAAACATTCCTTGAATGAGCCATGACATGCTTGTATTCATAGATGAATATAATAAAGAAAATTGAGGAACGATCATTTGCTGAACAATGATGAGCACAACAAAAACCGTAAACATAAGAAAAATTGGATATCGTAACATACGTTTGAATGTCTCTACCTGCATGATTTTTTTCTCTAGAAAACGGGCGCTTTGTTCAAGAGCTCGCGCTAGGCTGCCATGTTTCTCTGAAAAACAAAGAATAGCGACGGCTTCCCGCTGAAAATGAAGTCGCTCAAGTACAACATAAAAAGGCTCCCCTTCAAGCAGCCACTGAATGCCTGACGTTAATCTCTGCTGCTGTTTTTTTGATAACTGAATATTCATCATCGTTAGTGCATCAACCAATGTATATCCAGCTTGAATCAACTGAGCCAGTTTCGATAAGAATTCAGCTTGTTCTTTTTTAGACCAGGCTTTAGAGGTTCGCTTCTTCATAAACCCAGCGATGATATGTGCTTTTTGATAAATAGCCGAGTGCCACTCCTTTCCGAATTAATCTTTGCAGTGTTTCGTATGACGAATGAGCGTATTCACCTTTTGCCTCTTTGATACACTCACCAA
This sequence comes from Bacillus sp. 005/A4HT-01/001, assembly GCF_004634445.1. Taxonomy (NCBI): domain Bacteria; kingdom Bacillati; phylum Bacillota; class Bacilli; order Caryophanales; family Bacillaceae; genus Bacillus; species Bacillus sp. 005/A4HT-01/001. The sequence goes on along the minus strand of NZ_SEIZ01000002.1, from coordinate 545,648 downwards.
GCTCCTTTCCGTAAAGCAATTCAAATACATTTGTTCGTCTGACTGGCCGATTTAGTTTGCAATAAAGCTCACACGTTTCGCCGCAAAATGGACATGCGAGTTCGATTAACCGCTGAGCAGCAATGGCAACCATTGTTTGTTCGAGTTCATTCATCGTCACACCAAATTCGAGCATTCGATAAAGAGCTCCTTTTGCATTCTTTGCGTGCAGTGTGCTCATGACTAAATGACCTGTCAAAGCTGCTCTAATAGCTGTTCGGGCTGTTTCCGTATCTCTGATTTCTCCAAGCACAATCATATCTGGATCATGTCTTAAAATAGCGCGTAAACCTGCCGCATACGTGATACCAGCTTTTTCATTTACTTGAACCTGCAGCACTTCTTCATTTCTTGTTTCCACAGGATCTTCAAGGGTAATAATATTTCGATTAAAATGTTTTTTGGCAAACTGGATCAATGAATAAAGTGTTGTCGTTTTCCCTGAATTTGTTGGTCCAGTAAATAAAATGAGCCCATGCGAATGATTCAGAAACGATAATAATCTCGCTGAAGCCTTCGGGAACAGTGACAAATACTTTGTTTTCGGCACATGATCCTGCGGTAAAATCCGAATCACTAAACTTTCATCATTTACAGTCGGTAATGTAGAAAGCCGAACAAACACTTGACCGTGTCTTAGCATCACAGCCAATGACCCATTTTGTGGTCTCCTTCTTTCACCAATATCCATAGAAGATAAAAATTTGAAATGAGCAATGAGCCGCTCTCCACTCTTTTTGTCAATGATTCGCTGCTGAATGAGGTCAGCGTCTACACGAAAAGAGACTGAAGCTTCCTTTTCTCTCGGAACAATATGCACATCAGATGCTCTCATTCGGCACGCCTCTTCTAACAGCTCTTGCCCCAAATATTCAATACCATACAAGTGATTCACTCCTTTCAGTGAACCTATTGTATGATGGAGAAACATGCCTGACAAAAGTGTATTTCATGATTTTCATGACTAAAAAGGTGTGAAAATGTTCAATTTGAGGTGTATTTCATCTATAAATAACAGAAGGACATATCAAAAAATTTGACTTTTACAACAACTGATTCCGTTCAGAGGAGAAAATAAAAAAGAAGTGCTATTGGCACCTCTTTTTGATGATTATTTCATTTGGTTCTTTCATTATGGATGATCTGTTACAAGGAGGTGTCTCCAAATTTAATCCTCCTTAATAGATTACTGATTTGAAGATAAAGAATATCCTTTCGTGTCTGATTTATGGGTAAAAAAAGAGACCAAATCTGTATGCGAATTGGTCATCTCATTCATATGCTCATTATATTGTTTATCCTTTTCAACGGACCCGTTACTTTTACTAGTAACATTTTTTGGTTCACGTTGCTTCTTGCTGCTCTTCAAAGATGCGAAATCCTCTTTTTTCTAAAGCTTTTGCAAGGCTGTGTTCAGTATTTACTTTTGAGAAATCAATGCCGAGTTTCACTACAGTTTGAGCGATTTCTGGGCGAATGCCTGATATAATCGTCTCAATTCCTAGCAACTTCGCACTATCAACCACTTTAAACAGCTGATAAGCAACCATCGTATCAACAACAGGAACGCCAGATATATCAATAAATAAATGGGTTAGACGCAGTCTAGATGCCTGTTCTAGTACTGATTCCAAAATGATTTTCGCCCGGTACGTATCAATTTCACCAATCAGCGGTAAAATACCGATCTCTTTTGAAACTGGAATAACAGGCGCACTAAGCTCTTGAATCATTTCTCTTTGTGCATTAAGCTGATTGATTGTCACGCGGTCATACTCTTCTGATAAACGCGCAATCATGTCATCAAATGTGGCGTGAAAATGCTGATTCCAATCGCACACATCTTTGAGCGTCACTTCAAGCTCTGTTTGTTGTGTAAAGGTCTCAATTCTGGAACAAAAAATGTGGCGGAACACCTTAAATTGTCCGATGATTTCATATAAAGGTACTTCATGAACAGCTCGATCGCGGGCAATATCAACTGACCACTTTTTTAGATGATCTTCTACTTTATCTGATAGCGTGACTAACGTTGCTGCAATCGTTTGGATAAATGCTGTGTTTTGTTCTTTCAGCTTCTTTTCTGTCTCCTCTGAAGCATGTTTGGAATATAATGAGCCTTCTTCTGTTCTTGTTTTCAGCCATTCTTCGGTCATGACAGGGGCTTCTTTAAGAATAAATTCATATAAATGCTCAGATTTTTCATTTTTCATTTCTGTCGTTCGCTCCTTTTTCACTTACAACTAGTGACAACCAACTTTTTATGTATAAATGACCGCAGATGGTGAACAATAGCATTACACGTTTCATAATGGGCTATAGCCAAGTGGTAAGGCAATGGACTTTGACTCCGTGATCGTTGGTTCGAACCCAGCTAGCCCAGTTCAGCACAAAAACGAAGACGGCTGAAACATCATTCAGCTGATCTTCGTTTTTGATTAGGAAACCGATTGATGAATCGCTTTCTTTTTTGAAATTTTCATGAGTTCTCCTGGATTATAGCCGACCACTAATTTATTTCCATCAATGATAATAGGTCTCCGGAGCAGCTTTGGTTTTTCAATGAGAAGCTGAAGTACCTCATTTACTTTTAGATCATTAATATTTAAATTTAAGCTTTTAAAAGCTTGGCTTCGAGTAGCTAAAATTTCATCCATTCCTTCTGTTGTTAAGGAAAGGATTTTTTTCAATTCGTCTAGAGTTGGCGTTTCTCTGAAAAGGTGACGCTCTTTAAAATCAATTTGATTCGCCTTTAACCAATGTTTTGTTTTGCGGCAAGACGTGCAGCTTGGGTATGAATAAAAAGTAATGTCACTCATTAGTCTTCCTCCTTAGGTCGTTAACCTTTTCTCTTATGGACTAAGTACCCTCATAAATTTAGGCATAAACACTTTTTCATCACTTTTTCAAAAAAATTTTTTCTAACGAAAGAATGAATGTTCACACGTTGTCAAAAATGTAAATGTTTACATAACAAGTGATCATCAGCTATAATATGAATCAAAGGGGTTTTTTAAGGGGAGGGAAAGAAATGAATCGCATGTTCCGCGTTCTTGGGTTTTGGACGGGTATTTTTGCTGTCATGTTCTATTTAGGACATATGAAAGATGCATCCTTGCTGTTCTTCGGTCAAACCGTTCTTTTTGTATTTTTATCCTACTTGAATTTATCCGAAAGAATGTATATTTACATTTTCGGAGCGTACTTGACGATTTTCTTTGCCGGATTTACATATTATTCGATTTTCATCATGGTTCCCGGTACCGGACATTAATAGAAAAAAGCATCTCCTTTGAAAGAGATGCTTTTTTCGTGCGTGCGATTATAAAGAAAACCCATTGATAAACGGATTTTGCTCCTGTTCTGTAAGCACAGTTGTTTCCTCGCCATGTCCACTTAACACAAGAGTTGATTCTGGCAATGACAACAATTTGTCATGTATCGATTGAAGTAGCACGTCTTGATTACCACCCGTTAAATCAGTTCTCCCGATACCGCCTTGGAATAAAGTATCACCAGAAATCACAAATCCCTCTTCCGCTGAATAGTAAGACACACTGCCAGGTGAATGACCTGGTGTGTGGAACATTTCTAATGTAAACGATCCAATTTGAAGAGGTCCTTCTGACGTAATCAATTGTTCAGCTTCTTTGACCGTAATTCCGTTACCAATTAGTCGAGCTGAACCGTTTAGCTGAGCATTTGTCAGCCATTCTTTTTCCTTTTCATGGACATAAAGCGGAATTCCCCATTCTTGACGCACCTCATCTGCTGCACCAATATGATCAAAATGGGCATGTGTCAATAAGACAGCAAGAGGTTTCAGCTGTTTTTCTTTCACATAAGAAATTAGCTTTTGCGCTTCGCCGCCTGGATCAAAAATTAAACATTCTCCCTGTTCATTTTTCCAAATATATGCGTTCGCTTGCACATAACCTAGCGGCATTCTTCTCCAATTCATTTTCATCACCTACTACTTTTTTCATTCTTTTTTATTATGAAGGCTATTCAATAAAAATTCAAACAATCGTCAACTTGAATGTACTCGACAAGCTTTATGAAAACGGTTAAAATGAAAAGAAAGGAAATCAAGGGGATTGATGACAAAGGGGGACTTTCATATGATGCTCGTCATTATTTTTGGTCTAGTCACGATTTTAGCCGCTCTCGGCATCTATCGCTCACTCAAAAAAGTGAACGTACTGGCCATTGCTTTCGCTGGCGCCACATTTTTGGTTTTTGGATGGTTTACCGTCATGACCATCATCTATAGCGGTTATCCAACTGCACATTAAAAGCCTGCAATCAGCAGGCTTTTTCTATTGATTCAAATGTTTATTCACGCTTTCTAATTTGCTTGAAAGGGTGGTCGTTTGATCTCTTCTGTCATCTATGCGGATATTGGTTGCTACTCGGTGTAAACCCTTTTCAAATGGAGCCTCATGAATACGCTGAATGACCTCAAATAAAACGGATAGCTCCCCTTCAATTAAAGTATTCATTGGTGTGAGCTGATATTTGATTTTCCCTTCTTGTTGAAAGCCCTCTAACAGTCTTTGTACATCTGCTACATATGCACTCACGCTTGGTGTCTCAGTGCCTATTGGAATGATGGTGACATCTGCTATCGCCATGGTTCTTGCTCCTTTCAATGACATCCTATTTCTTTCTCGTTCTCATTGTAACCCATCGTGATTCAAAAATGCCATGATCATGTGGCGTTTAAGCTTGGTTTGTCCCGTTCTATCGTCAAATCTACTCTCTCTACCTTCCCAATCTTTGTGAAAAGGAGCAGGCATATACCTGAAATGGCTTCGATCAGTCCACCAGCTGCAATGACATATCCTGAACCGAATAACGTCGCCATATAGCCACCAATGAGAGCGCCTAACGGTATCATTAAATACGAGATCATGTTAATAATCGCATACACTTGCGGCTGATCCTCCGCTTTTACTGACAATTGAATCATCGTATGTTCAGGTACATTGACTGCACTAATGGCTGCACCTAAGGCAAATGCAGATATAAACACAAGTGGTAATAAGGCATTCATCCCTGTAATGAAGAATGCAATTCCATCAACGATCCCTGCCCCGATAAACAACAGACCGTATCGATTCACTTTCACCTTTGTTAAAACGAATCCCATCAAAAATGCACCTAATGCCGTGGTCACTTTGATGAATGAATATACTACTGGTCCACTATGTAAATCTTCTGTTAAATAAATAACCGACAATGCCTCCCACGGTGCCGCAGCAAAATTGGAGCAGACACAAAAAATGGCTAATGGAAACAAAATATGATGACTTTTCACAAGTGAAAATCCCCTTATTAATCGTTTTCCGTATGATAATCCTTTTTTTCCTTTATCCATGATCGCTTCCGTTTTATATGTAATCAGCAAAACCAGCAAAGCGGACATGAGGTAAAGAGGAATAATCACAAGCATTGTATATCCTACCCCTACAAATGCAATCATGACACCACAAATCGTCACAGTCACAAGCCTGACCACATGACTGGCTGATTGAATGGTTGCATTCGCCATTTGTATCACATCTTCATGCACAAGCTTTGGAATAATAGACACCGAAGCTGGTTCATAGGAACCACCAGTCGCTGAATGCAGCAACATACCGCCAATGATGAGTGCTAAAGGAGAAAAATCATAAAAGTAACTCACCACAATCACAAGTATAATCGCCGCCCGAGTTAAATCAGCAAAGCACATCCAAAATTTCAATTGATGCGGCTTCATCATTGGGGTAATAAACGGCCCAATAATGGCTTGAGGGACAAAACTAACGGCAATAAAAAATGCTGTTCCAATTGCTCCTTTTCCCCCTAGCACTAAAAGCCACAAAATGGTGTTAAAAGATAAACTATCAGCAGTAATTTTACACATTTTAGAAACAAATAGATAAGTAAAATTCCGTTTCCACAGGCTTTGAGCATTCAATCATCGACATCTCCCTAATTCATATCCTTTTTTTTACATCCACTCTTTCACAATAGCTTACAGGGATGCTCTCGTCAATCACATCAGCACGGTTTTTATTGACCATAAGAAATTGATTGGTTTGAACGTATTAAAAGATTGTTGACAAAGGGCGAAAATGAACTTGATTTTAGCCCTTTGTCTTCTTTTCAGCGTGATAGAAAACCTTTGCAGCCCTAGGAAGGACGAGCATCGGCGCGGAGCGAATTTAACATTCGTGAGCACCGAAGCGCAGGACTGACAAAGAATGCGAGGGTTTGTCTACACGCTGAAAGCACCGGCTAGGTGCTTTTAATACTTACATGCTTCCCACAATAACCGCTTTGTTTTTTCATAGATCGAATCAAATTGACTCATAGAAAGCGGGTTCTTACCTCGCCCAAGTTCCACCGTATAGCCCTCACTTTTACATTGATAAATAAACCAATCTCGATAACCTGCATAGCTATCAAGATATTGAATCGCTTTGTAACCGCTCACCCGTTCTAACCGTTGGACCGTCTCTTTTGATATGGCCGGTTCGTGGCCAAGAAAACCCCAGTATATCTCTTCTCCTTGTGTATGAAGGGCAATCAGTCGATCAAAGCGTTTTCTTAAAGCGAGATGTGCCATTGCTTTCGCTTCTGGTTCTGTTAACGGCTGATGCCCTGGGAAATCCCTATAAGACGGTGCCTTCGGCTTATTACGATAATATTCGATTTCCCAATAAGCAGGAAATTGATTGTTTAAATCAATTCCTCGAATATTTGCCTTCCATTCTCGATAATCGGAAAATCCACCATTTAGCGGTGCGAACTCCTCACGGCACAGCCCTAAAGATTCTGGACCATTGCGAACCAAATCAACACCGTCTGGATTTACCATGGGTACAATAGATAAAGCAGTGGTCTGCAATATACGAACCGCTTCATGATGTCTTGCTTGCACTGGGTCAGAGGCCGCTAAACAAAGTGATTTAAGCCATTTTAATAAAACGGAGGTCGTGATCCATTCATTTGCATGAAAAGAGGCATTAACATGTATGGAATGTAAATGTTGTACAGGCTCCGTACGGATTTCATAAATGGGCGTATCAAGCACTGATTGACCAATCACACTCATCTGAAGAAAAGGAAAAACAGCTTTCAAATATTGAAGCTCTCCTTCTAAGTGAGTGCTATCATATTCAAATGTTCCGCTGATCCAATCATCTGATTGCTGGAGCCGGTAAGGCGCAATGAAGCTTTGCACATCACCTACCGATTGAAATGAATGGGTCCCTTCTGGAAGTCTATACCCCGGTAAAAGGAGGTGCTCAGTATTTGACTGATTGGACAAATAGAAAGCTTCTTTCCCTATACCAAGCTGCTTTGCCACATCCTCCTTCCTTGCTTCACCCAGATGCCATTCAATTGTGCCAAACGACGTTATGTTCATTTACATCCCTCCTCTCACACTATATGAGCCAGTAAGTAAAAAAAGAAAACCTCTGCATGTAAATAGCAGAGGTTTTCTTTTAAATTAAGACGCCTTTTTTAGCTCAGTGTCATCTTCTTTTTTAGATGGTGAATGGTCCGAGTTGTTTCGGTCATAAAATCTAAGGAGATCTCCATAGATAATTTGATCAGAGAATTGAAGCTCTTGTTTTGCCTTTTCTTCATAAGACTGACAAACAGACTCATCTTCTCTCGGCTCACCCGTTTCTTTGTTGTAGCAAACACCGGCTGTGAAAACACTGTCCTTCGTAATAAAACTTCCATCTCGAAGCACTGTGAAGTCATTTGTATCTTTTGATAATAGGTCATGACCAAATTGAATTTGCTTGCTTGTATCGATTCCTAGAAGGTTCATGACTGTTGGACGGATATCCACTTGGCCGCCAACTGTATCAATCTCTTTTGGATGTTTATCCGTGATACCAGGAATGTGTACAACAAATGGTACTTTTTGAAGCTGAACTTCTTCAAAAGGTGTAATGTCTTTGTTTAAGAATTGTCCCATTGCTTCGTTATGGTTTTCAGAAATCCCGTAGTGATCACCATATAACACAAAAATGGAGTTATCGTATAACCCTGCTTCCTTCATTTTTTTAAAGAAAAGCTTGAGTGCCTCATCTTGATAACGCACTGTAGGGAAGTATTTGTTCAACGTTTTGCTCTTTGAGTCATATTCATCAATGAGCTTATCTTCTTCATCTAAGTCAAATGGAAAATGGTTCGTTAATGTAATCAATCTCGTATAGAACGGCTGCGGGATCGTTTTCATTAAATCTACTGACTGCTCAAAAAACGGACCATCTTTTAGTCCCCAGCCAACTGAATTTTCTTCATTTACATCGAATGATTTAATATCAAAAAATTTGTCGTAGCCAAAGCTGTCATAGATCAGGTCACGGTTCCAGAAACTTTTGTTATTCGCATGAATAACAGAAGAATGATAGCCTTCCTCTTTTAACAACTCAGGTGCGGCTTTGAACTCGTTGCTTGGATTTGTGAAAAATACAGCTCCTCTTCCAAGCGGATAGAGTGAATTATCAACAATAAACTCGGAGTCGGATGTTTTCCCTTGACCCGTTTGATGATAGAAATTACTGAAATTGTAGCTTTTCTTGATCAATTTGTTTAAGAACGGGGTGATCTCTTTCCCATTCAATTTTTCATTGATCACAAAGCTCTGAGTAGACTCAAGCGATACTAGAATGACATTTCGTCCTTTTGCTTGACCAAACGTCTTTTCATTACGGTCTGTTTGATTTGCGCTTACATAGTTTTCAATTTCAGTTAAGCTATTGCTGTCGGCAAGTGCTCGCTGAGCGGATTGCTTCGATTGCAGAACCCCATCATAAATATGGAAGTTATATAAGCTGATGTTTTTCACTAGCATCTCACGGTCAAATGAACGAGTTAACAGCTCTGGTCTTTCTGTTTCAGCCAGACCAAGGTTAAAGAAGAAAGTGGCTGCCACAAATAAATAATAAGCTGCACGTCCCTTACGTGAAATCGTTACATCTGTTCTAAAGGAAGGCTGTTTTTTATAGAGCCAAATTAAAATGATGATATCAACAAACATCAGAAAATCAACTGGTTCAATTAAAGAGGTAATACTTGACCCGAGGTCACCCATATTGTTTGTTTGAAATAGGACGGGGATGGTTAGAAAATCACTGTAGAATCGATAAAATACAATGTTAGCTAACAAAATAAATGTCAGAACAAAACTCGTCACGATGATATATCGATTGCGATTTTTTTCTTTAAAGAATAAACCGATACCGAAGATAAACAAGAGAAAGCTAAGCGGATTAATAAACAGGATAAATTCCTGCATGAAATTTTCAATTTTGATATTAAAGCTAGATTTATAGATAACATAGGTTTTCACCCACATTAACAAAGTCGCAATCAGTAAAAATGACATCGCCTTTAATCTTTTCTTTCGCATTGTAACCTCCTTATGCTAAAAACGCACTCAGGTTAGGGACATCCCCAATTATTGGTGCTTCTTCAAAAATAACTAAAGTATATCTTATCCTGTCTATGCTGGAAAATCAATGTCTTTTTCCCCATGACAAACTTATGAATATGCTAATCATTCAATTTCATGCCTATCTATCGCTGATTTTAATAAAAATGACATCATTATGACATTTTTGTTCAAGACAGCCACTTGTTTTTTGCCATCCATGCACCGCCGATCACGCCTGCATCGTTTCCTAGTGAGGCAATCACCACTTCAACATCCTCAGCACATGGGGGGAAGGCATGATGCTTGACGACACGCTCTACTTTACTGCGAAGAAGCTCGCCCGCTTTAGATACACCCCCGCCAATGACGATTTTTGTTGGGTTTAAGGCACTAGCCAGATTCGCAAGGACAAGACCAAGATGGGTTGTCACTTCATCTACGACACGCATCCCCAGTTCGTCTCCGTTTTCTGCTGCCTCAAATACATCCTTTGCAGACAGCGAAGTAAGTGAGCCAAGTGATGATGTATGGCTCTTTGTTTGTAATGTATCCTTTGCGATTCGGACGATACCTGTGGCAGACGCAATGGTTTCAATACAGCCTGTTCTCCCGCAGTTACATGGTGCTCCTTGAAATGGAACGGCACAAATATGACCAATTTCTCCACCAGCACCTGTTTCGCCTTGAACCACTTCTCCATTGACAATAATACCGCCGCCAACCCCTGTGCCCAGTGTAACCATCAGGATGTTTTTGGCGCCATCACCTGCACCCTTCCACATTTCACCGAGTGCAGCAATATTCGCATCATTTTCGATGACAGATGGAAGTCCTGTCTCTGCCTCTAAATGGTCTTTCAAGGGATAGTTTGTCCAGCCCAGATTCGTTGTTTTATAGACAATTCCGGATACTTTATCCACTGGTCCAGGTGCCCCCATACCGATCCCAATTAGTGCTGATTTCGGCATGCTGATCTCAACTAGTTTATGGTCAATTGACTTGGCAATGTCGACTGTAATTGTCTGCCCAGATTTATCCGTAGGAATCTCCCACTTATGCTGAATTTCACCATAAAGATTAATAAACGCAAGCTTAATTGTCGTACCGCCAAGATCAACTCCTACAAACCAATCCCCTGTCATATGTCCTCCACCTTCACATTGTTTTTCGATTTAATTTGGCTAGTTCCATTTGAAGGATGGTCATTGCGTTTGACCATTCAGTTCGATCGATGATGCCCGATGTGTACATTTCCTTCAATTCATCTGCCATAAATTCTAATTCCACTTCACGATCTCCGAAATACACGTAATTTCCAAATCTCATGAGCAGCTGCTGTACATCATATAACGTTTTCATTATTTTCACCATTTCTCTAAATCAACAGATAGGATAAGCGTATTCATAAATACGCTTTCAGTCAAGTCATTCAACGTGTTTGAGTGTTTTCAATATATTGTTTCAACTTTAAAAATTGGTCATTTTGCGGATCTTGTTTTAATGCTTTTTCGATGAAGTCGTCTGCTTCCTCTGTCTCGCCTTTTTCTACATATAACAACGATAAGTGATACAATTTATTCGGCTCATTTGGATCTTTTTCAAGCGACTTTTGCAAATACTCAATGGCCTTGTCAAGATGTCCAAGCTGCGCTTCGGAAAGCGCATATATATGAAGTGCTTCAGCTGAGGCATCCTTTTGCTTTACATATTCCTCTAGACGCTGACTTGCTTCGCTATAGTTCTTTTCATCAAATAAACTCGCTGCCTCGCTAGTTGCCGCCGCTTCTTTTTGATCGTCTGAATGAAACCCTGTATACAATCCAAAGCCGCCAATAAGAAGGAGAAGAAGACTAGCAAGAAGCATTTTGACAGGCTGAAACTGTTTAGGAAGACGGACCGCTAAAGCGGCTAAAAATCCGCCAGCAAGCCCCCCAAGATGCCCTGCATTATCAATCCCTGATACAGTGAAACCTATCCCTAAGTTGATGAGGATAATCACGATAATATTTGTCCCCATCGTACGAAAGAAGAGCTTCCGGTTAGAGATCGCTAAATATAACAATGCGCCTAAACAGCCAAAGATCGCACCTGATGCTCCTGCTGCGATGGCTGTATTAAACACAAAGCTCGCTATGGAGCCAAAGATGCCGGAAATTAAATAAATGAGCAAAAATCTTCCTGAACCATAAATTCTCTCAACAGCCGCTCCAACGGACCAAAGAGCAAATGTATTAAAGAGTAAATGCGTCAAACCAATGTGTAAAAACATAGGTGTCACAAAACGCCACCATTCACCCTCTAAAATCAGCACATTATTTTTCGCACCGAATGCTGTTAAAGTGGCTGTATTGGTACTTCCACCAGATAATTCAAGTAAAAGAAACATCACCACTTGAACTGCAATTAACAAATAGGTAAAAATCGGTCTGCCATTTTGAAAAACGGCCCGTTCTCGTTCACGCTGCTTTTCCTGATCTTGAAATGCCTGAAGCACGTTCATTTTAAGCTGCATCACATCTTCGACTGTATCTGCTTTCGCCTCTTCTACATCAATCGAGAGTGATGTATTAAACCATTTTTGCAGCTCGTGTCCATCGTTTTGAAGGGTTTCTTCATTCAGTAAAACAGGTGTCACCGTCACCTTTTGCTGTTTTTGCGGTTGACCGTTTATGTCTTCCCAATCATCTACTGGATGATCAGCTGTAAATTGTAGCTGCAGGAGATGAAGAGAACGTTTACGCATGGCTTCTCTTAACTGATTCATCCGAAAGGCCTGCTCTTCCATATCTCGAACGATCTCCTGTCTAAAATTCACATCTCTTCTATATAGACGGATGAGATCATATCCTGAGTTTCGTGGTGCTTCAAAAAAGATTTCATCTTCTGGGTACGGACTTTGAATCATCTCGTATCCTTTTTGTCTGAGTTCATCAATCACTCGCCAAAATAGACTATCTATGACATTCATTCATTCGCGCTCCATTTTTTACATTATTATAGCAAGAATTACTCTTATACGCATTTCTCAACAAAAAAATCCCGGCTTTTGCGGGATTAGAATGCTTGGCGAATAAATTTCGTCCGAAAATATGGGATTTTCATCAGCCATTTAATAAAAAAGTGACGCACTTGGTTTTGACCTAAGATCAAATTCATGAGCCGATAACGATTTTGCACAAGAACGAATGCAAACAGTGTGAACACAATGCTCCAAATCATTTTATTCATCATATTCCCTCCTATGTTCGTATCGTGGCTTAAATAGGATTTGTTTATGCATGAACCATCATTTTTATCGCTGACAATGGCGTCTTTTATTAGTCAGTTTTCACAGCCTAATCCCTTGTTCTTTTGATTGAATATAAAACTCTTCTCCATACTCTGTTTGAAGATAAGATACATCAAATTGTTGAAGGTCAATCAAATCCTTGAACGTATGAGGCAGTTTACCATTCCACTCTAACTCTTCGATCTTGTGCGGGAAGTTGTGGTCGTTTGGATTTGGTGTATGGATATATACTGCGTCTAATGCAGGATCTTGTTCGTAAATACAAATCCATGTTTGATATGGCTTTTCAAAACCTTCGAGCAGCTTGAGTGTTCTATTGTACAAGGCGACATGAGCTTTAATATGCTCTCTTCTTATTTTCAAGCTATTTTTCCCAACACCCCAAAAATCAAGATGGGTATGAAAAAAATCGAACCAATAATCATGATCAAGTTGTAAGTCAAAAGTATTCACTTCCTCCCACAAATTACGGAAGTATCTTTTCTTTCCTCGAAATTTTTTCAAAACACGCCTCCTACTAGCTAAAATGCCATGAGCTAATGAAACGATCTCAACACAAAAAGCCCGTTTTTGGACAATGAGCGGGCTTTCACTTTTGATATAACGTACCTTTTTCACTGACAATCATAGACACCGGTATGTCGTGCGTTTCAGCCGGAATATGCCTCGTCTGCTGTAAAGACAAACAAAGGGCAATGGTTACCCCGTGGTAGTCCGCTAAATAGCGATCATAATAGCCGCCTCCGTAACCGATACGGTAGCCGCGCTGATCGAAGCACACCCCAGGGACAATGATCAAATCAATGGCTTCTTTATGTACAGCTGTAGACTCAAGAGGGTCTGGCTCCAATAGCCCAAAGTAGCTAGATTTCATCTTTGTTTCAGGTGTATATTCATAAAACACCATCTCTTTTGTTCTCGGAAAACAGGTGGGAATACAAACTGTTTTTCCTTCTTCCCACGCTTTTTCAATCAGAGGCATTGTCGGTATTTCTTTTCGCCTAGACATAGTCAAAGCAATCGTTTTCGCCTGTTTCCATGCTGGCAGCTGCAACACGTGTTCATGAAGTAGAGCGGCGTGGCGATTGAACTCTTCAGCGCTTATCTGATCAAGCATGGCTAATGTTTGAAGGCGGATCTCCTTTTTCATACAGGTTCATCTCCCATCATAAAAAAACAGCAGGAAAATTCCCTGCTGCTTACTTTGTTTCACGATGTAAAGTTTGTTTTTTATCACGTGAGCAATACTTTTTGAATTCAACGCGATCTGGATTGTTTCGCTTATTCTTTTTAGTAATATAGTTACGCTCACCGCATTCAGTGCAAGCTAGAGTAATATTTACGCGCATGTTTTTCCCTCCAAACTAAAATCAATTCACATTCAGACCTAACTATAATACCACTTCTAGCTAAGGAATGCTAGAATGTTTTTTCACCAATTTCATTTTTCAATGCATTCCACCCGCATCCTGATCCATATTGTCTGGTCATGTGATGAAAAATCGCCTTCTCCCCTATAAAAACACGTTCTTTGTCGTACTGTATACATGAGAACCCCCTCTTTGTTCCACAGCTTTTTTTCATCTGATCCGTCTTCTTTTATTTTAACAGCGGGCAAGGTTTTCATACTCGGTTTCCCTATAAAAAGAAAAATGATGAAAAAAAGGTGATTTTTTCAGCAATTCCTTTTGAAACTAGCTTTTTTATGGTATAAAAAAGAAGGGTCGAAAACTGTCTGAAACAATCATGAGAGCCTTTTTTGGCTTTCAGCATTAAAATATGAATAAAAGGTGATGAAACATGGAAATTGCAATTATCGGATTGCTTGTTGTCAGTATTGTACTGATTGCATTCTCATATTTTCAAAGAGAGCCGATTAAAGAAGTCGAACAGGAACTTGAAACACTTCAACTATCTGCAATGCAAGAAATCTATAAACTGAAAAAGAAAATGAAGGTTCTTGAAGAAGAATTGCTTGAAACAAACATCGTTGTCCGCAAGCATTCAGAAATTGATCCATCTATTGCAAGACAAATCATTTCAAAGCATCAAAATGGCATGTCTCCTGAGGCGATTGCGCGCGCTGAGCATGTATCTGTAGAAGATGTGAACATGATCATTAAAGACAACGAGAGGGTGCTTGTATGACGAAAAAAAGCATCCAAACGTTTGCAGCAGGTATGATTCTTGCAACTGGTGTTCTGGCGATCGTCTTTTTCCTTACTGGAAAAGATGAAGCGGCAGCTGATTCTACAACAAAAGAAACCCTCGCAGCGAAAGTGACAGACACTGACGTGAAAAATTACTTAGACTCTAAAAAAGAAGTCTCCGTCAGCCGTGAAACATATCAACAACTTCTTGATTATAAAGAAAAAGCGCTGAAAGCAAATGAAGACGGCGATTCTCAGAACGATAAACAAACAACGGACAAGCCAAAAGGCAAAACGGTTAAATTCGTGATTAAAAACGGTATGAGCACAAGTGATGTTTCAGACATGCTTGAAAAGGACGGAATCATCAACTCGTCTAAAGATTTTAATGATTACGTGATAGACGCAGGCTACCATAAAGAAATTCGTGCCGGCAAATTCAATTTAAAAACAGGTATGACATTCAAACAAATCGTCAAAGCCTTAACAAAATAACATCAAAAACCCCCTGGCGGCATTGACCTCCAGGGGGTTTTTGATTATCCAAATCGTCCTGATATATAATCATTTGTTCTTTGATCATTTGGCTCTGAGAACATCACATTCGTATCATTGACCTCAACAAGCTCGCCCATCAAGAAGAACGCTGTTCGGTCTGATACCCTTGCCGCTTGCTGCATATTATGCGTCACAATGGCAATCGTATATTTCTCTTTCAGTTTCATGATCAATTCTTCAATCTTTAATGTTGAAACAGGGTCAAGCGCAGATGTTGGTTCATCCATTAATAGAATATCCGGGCTTGTGGCAATGGCTCTTGCGATACAAAGACGCTGCTGCTGACCGCCGGAAAGACCTAATGCAGGCGCACTTAATCGATCTTTCACTTCATCCCAAAGGGCAACATCACGAAGCGCTTTTTCAGCGATTTCTTTCAATTGCTGCTTGCTCTTCACCCCGTGAATTCTTGGCCCGTAGACGACATTATCAAAGATAGATTGAGGGAATGGGTTTCCTTTTTGAAAGACCATCCCGACGTTTTTACGCAGTTCCACTAGATCGACACGGCCTTTTAAAATATTGTCACCGTTATACATCATATCCCCGGTGATTTTCACACCTGGCACTGTTTTGACCATGAGATTTAAGGTCTTTATAAAAGTTGACTTTCCGCAGCCGGACGGACCGATAATCGCTGTGACCTCATGCTCTTTAATGTCTAAATCAATATGCTTCAGTGCGTGATGCTGTCCGTACCAAAGGTTCATATCATTCACACGAAACACTTCTTTTTTGGCTGTTTCAGTTGCTACTGCATTCATCAAAATCCACCCGCCTTATCCGAATCGACCATTAATATAGTCTTCTGTTTTTTGCTGCGCAGGACGTGTAAAGATACGTTCAGTCGCATCGTATTCCACTAGATCACCGTTCAGGAAAAAGGCTGTATGATCAGATACACGTAACGCTTGCTGCATATTGTGTGTGACAATGACAATCGAATAATCATGTTTTAATTCCGATAATAGTTCTTCAATTTTTGCATTTGAGATCGGGTCTAAGGCAGAAGCCGGTTCATCTAATAAAAGCACGCTAGGTTTCATCGCAAGGGTACGTGCAATACAGAGGCGCTGCTGCTGGCCGCCTGATAATGATAAGGCAGAGCGGTGCAAGCGATCTTTGACCTCATCCCATAGCGCTGCCTTTGTTAAACTTTCTTCTACCGCATCATCAAGCACTGATTTCCTTTTTTCACCCGCATATTTTAGCGCATGCGTAATGTTGTTGTAGATGGATTTAGGAAATGGATTTGGCTTTTGGAAGACCATCCCGATTTCTCTTCTTAAATTCACCACATTAATACGGTCATCCAAAATATTTAACCCTTCGTACATGATCGCCCCTTCACTTCGTGCACCTGGAATTAGGTCGTTCATGCGGTTAATGCTGCGTAAAAAAGTCGATTTTCCGCACCCTGATGGGCCGATTAATGCCGTAATTGCATTTTTTTCAATTTCAAATGAAATTTGATTGACTGCTCTTTTTTCACCATAATAAATACTTAAATCCTGCACCTGTAGAATCTGTTCCGCTTGAAGTGGAGCCTTTTTTGCTGCAATCTCTTTTTTTTCTGCTAGCATTTGAACCATATCCCCTTCACACCTCTCACTATTTATTTTGACGTAAGCTTCTTATGAATAAATGAACCAAGCCATCTAGCTGCTAAGTTGAATACTAATACAGAGAGCACAAGTACGGCTGATGCACCATTTGCAATGGCCTCTGCATCTGGAATAATCCCCTGTGTATTGACGTTCCATATATGAACGGCTAATGTTTCTGCCGGTCTAAAAATATTGAGTGGTGACGTATCGGAGAAAGGACTCCAGTTTGTAAAATCAAGACGCGGTGTTGAAAGACCTGCTGTGAAAAGAAGAGCAGCCGCCTCACCGAAAACTCTTCCCGATGCTAAAATTGCTCCAGTTATAATGGATGGAATCGCACCTGGGATCAGAACCGTCTTCACTGTATGCCACTTTGTCACACCGAGCGCAAGCGATGCTTCCTTTTGATCCTTCGGTACAGATCGAAGTGCATCTTCTGTCACCCTGACCATCACTGGCAGATTAAAGACAGTCAGCGCAAGGGCTCCTCCGATGATCGTATAGCCCCATCCTGTTAAATTAACAAACATCAGCAAACCAAACATACCGATGACGATCGATGGCAGAGAAGATAACACTTCAATACATGTACGAATAAAATCAGTCACTTTGTTTTGAGGTGCATATTCTGCCATGTACACCCCGCCGCCCACGCCAAGAGGCACGGTAAACAGCATCGTAATAAATAGAATGTAAAACGAGTTAAACAGCTGATCCCTAATACCGCCACCAGAGCCAATCGCACTTGAGCGGGTAGTCAAAAAGTCAAAATTTAATTCTTTGGCACCGTTGAAGATGATATAAGAAAACAAGCCAACAAGTATCGCCGTGATAATGGCGGCACATAATCCAAAAACGATTGTGGCAAAACGATCGGTCATTTTGCTATTCATTAAATCTTCCTCCTAGATGACAAGTATCTGATAATGAGTATGAACATAAATGATACAACTAGAAGGACAAGTCCCATTGACCAAAGTGTATTGTTTTCAACACTTCCATACGTTGTATGTCCCATGTTTAACGTAATAATGGTTGTTAATGTACCAGCTGTGTCCATAATACTTTCTGGTAGATTACGCGTGTTTCCAATGACCATCTGAACGGCAAGGGCTTCTCCAAATGCTCTTGCCATTCCAAGCACGACTGCTGTCATTAATGTCGGAAGCGCTGCAGGTACAAGAACACGTCTGATCGTTTGCCATCTTGTTGCGCCTAATGCATACGATCCCTCACGTAAACTTTTTGGAAGTGAAGCCATTGCGTCAGTTGCAATGGATGTAACAGTTGGCAGAATCATAATAGACAGGACAATCGTTCCTGCTAACACACTGTGCCCTGAACCGCTTGACTTGAAGTGTCCAATAAACGGCACCAATACTGTAAGACCTATGAATCCGTAAACAACGGATGGAATCCCTACAAGCAGTTCAATCACTGGCTGGAGAATTTTCCGTCCCCATGCAGGTGCAATTTCTGTCATAAAGATCGCTCCTGCGATGCCTAGCGGTGCTGCTATGAGTGCTGATAGAAGCGTGACAGCGATTGATCCAAAGATAAATGGAAATGCGCCGTATTGCGGATTTTCTGCTGTAGGGTTCCAATTGATACTGGTTAAGAACTCAATTGGGCTTACACCATTTACGATGAAAGATTGTAAACCCTTAATGCCAAGGAAGATTGTGATGGCAATTGATACAGCAATCATTAAGAATGCGCAAAATTTCACCAAAATACTTCCTCTTACTTCATCCATTTGCCTATTTTTTTTCGAGCTGATCAGTCGATCGCTCGCTTCTGTATGTTCTATCTGTTTCATCTTTTTCTACACTCCTATGAATGTCATAAAAGGAAAAGTGAAAAGCTCCACTTTTCCTTCATCATCAATTCAAGACCTTTTACTTATCTGTTTGTTTGCCTGTTGCGTCTCTTTCTACTTTCATATTAGAGACTGAGATGTAGCCTTGGTCTTTAACGATTTCTTTTTGTACTTCGTCACTCATCAAGTAATCTAAAAATTGTTTTGCTAAACCTTCTGGCTCACCTTTTGTATAAGAGTGCTCATATGCCCAAATTGTATATTTACCGCTTTCTACATTGCTTTCTTCTGGTTTCACACCATCAATGCTAAGCGGTGTAATTTTGTCATCTGTTAAATAAGAGAATGCTAGGTACCCAATCGCACCTGGTGTTTCTGCAATCAACTTTTTCACTGTGTTTGAAGAATCCTCTGTGATTCCTTCTGCAGGTGTCGCGCCGTCAAGTGCATATTTCACAAATGTTGCACGAGTTCCTGATGAGTCTGGTCTGTTCACAAGTGTGATTTTTTGGTCTTTCCCGCCAAGCTCTTTCCAGTTTTTGATTTTACCAGTGAAGATTTTTTTCAATTCGTCCTTTGTGATGTCTTTGACACCAACTTCAGGGTTAACAGCTGCCGCCATTCCAACAACTGCTACTTTGTGGTCTTTTAAAGCTTTTGCGTCGATTCCGTCTTTCTCTTCTGCGAATACATCTGAGTTCCCAATTTGTACAGATCCTTCTGATACTTGAGAAAGTCCTGTTCCTGAACCGCCGGCTTGTACTTGAATATCGGCTTTTGGATGTTTATCCATGAATTTTTCTGCTGCCGCAAGAACTAAAGGCTGCATCGCAGATGATCCTGAGATGGTAATGGAACCTGATGCCTCATCTTTGTTTGAAGCATCTCCTTTACTGTCTTTTGAATCTCCGCTTGAGCTGCTGTTTCCGCATGCTGTGACGAATGCTAACAATGCGATAGTAAGGAAAGTAAGCAGCCATAATTTGTTCTTTTTCATTTCAAGAATACCCCCTGAATAATTTGTCCTACGAGTAATACATTAAAGGTTCTTTATTAATTTCGTTTAAATGGAATGTTAAGGTTTTGTAAATGTCGGAGATTTGTAGAGAAATTGCGGGGTTTTTTATGATTTTTGTCAATTTATATCGAAAAGTTTGAAGAAAATATAAAAAAACGCCCACAAAAAGTGAGCGTTTTTACCTAGAATAGGTCTAGTTATTTGTTTCTGCTTCATTTTCAATTTTGTTTTTGTTCTTCGCTTGTGTATCATTGCTTTCCTGTTTCGATTTCAGTTCAAAGTACTTGTCTAATACTTGTTCACCAATATCATTTGTAATCGGATAGCGCTGGTTGTAATCTTGATACACCCAAGGCACGACAACTGAAATCGCTACTTCTGGATTATCAGCAGGCGCATACGCAACAAGTGTTGTGTTATATGTTGGTGTGCCGCGTTTGCTTTTAATCGGGCCGTCATAGAATGATTGAGCGGTCCCTGTTTTGCCAGCTGGATTGTATTTTTTGTTGCCAAAGTTCGAATATGCTGTCCCTCTTGGGTTCTGCATCACAAGCTTGAATCCTTGCTGTACGCGTTTGATCTCATCACTTGTCATATCGAGCTTATTCAGTACATCCGGCTTGACGGACTCCGTTACAGCCCCAATGCCTCTTTGCGGATCTGGCTCTCTCACTTCTTTTACGAGCTGAGGACGTAAACGATAGCCGCCATTGGCAATCGTTGAAACGTATTGCGCCATTTGCAGCGGTGTAAACGTGTCATATTGTCCAATCGCATAGTCAAGTAAAAGACCAGATTGTGTAGATGTTCCACGATAGCCAGTTGCTTCGTTTGGCAGGTCAATACCTGTCTCCACTCCAAGACCAAATTTACTAAAATTGTAACGGAACGTATCAAACGCCTTTGTATCAATTGGGAGCGGCTGATTCTTACGATATTCCCCTTTCCCAATTGCAATCGCTGTTTTAAACATATACACGTTTGATGAACGCTCTAGTGCGGTTAAATCATTAATGAGACCCATATTTTGATAGGATTTTTTCGGCGGTGACTGAGCGATATAGAGCGGTTCATCGTATTGGGTGCTTCCAATATGAAGGACGCCTGTTTTATAACCTGTCAGCACAGTTGCCCCTTTTACTGCTGATCCCATCGCATATGATGATGTCATCGTTCCTAGTGCATAGTCATCAAATTTGTATGACCCATTCTTATTGGTAATCTGTTTACCCGCAATCGAGAGTACTTCCCCATTTCTCGGGTCCATCATGACAACAAACGCACGATCAAGAAGTTCTGTGCCGCCTCTTTGCTTCGCACTTTTCAAGTTCTTTTCGATGATTTTTTCCACCGCTTTTTGCAGCTGAATATCAATCGTCAGCACAAGGTCTTTCCCGCTCTTTCCTTCTGTTAACACTTTAGAGCTTGTGACATTGCCTTCTTTATCTGTTGTACTTTGTTCTTTTTCTTTTTGACCTTGCAGCACATCTTCATATTGATATTCAAGATAGCTTTTTCCTACACGATCATTTCGGCTGTAGCCGAGTGATAGATAATGTTCAAGCAGTGACGACGGAAGACCTTCATCACTTGAAGACACACTGCCGAGCATACTGCGGAGCAATCCTTTATAAGGATAGCTGCGTGACCAGTCTGTTGTGACATCTACACCTGGCAACTCGTCCAAATGCTCAGAGACGTAAGCAATTTCACTTGGCTTTACATCTTCATTTTTAATGAATTGAGGCGTAAGTGCATAGCCTGCGTCCATTTGTCTTTTAATCGCAAGCACTTGCAAATCTTTTTTCGTCAGTTGATTTAATTCCTTGTCTGTGATGCGTTTCAGCTGGAGCTCGTATAGTTTATCATCAGAGACCTTATCGTCACCCTTTAAATCGGCTTCCTTTTGAACAAGCTTTTTCGCTTCATTCGGATGGGTTAAGATCCAGAAATCTTTTTTATCACGATCTGTGATTTTCTTCGTACTTACGTGAATCATATCCGCTAATTTTGTTGCCACTTTGAGCCGCTCTTCTTGTGAAGTCGTCGAGGTTCTCGTATATGTAATGGCATTTAGCGCTTTATTGCTGACAATCGTGTTATAATTTCGATCATAAATTTTTCCGCGCGGAGCAGATGAGCTGACATTCACGTCTTCTTGTTTTTCTGCCTGCTTTTTATAATCTTCTCCATTCACAATCTGCACAAAACCGAGTCTGACCACAACACCGGTAAAAATAATGAACGCAGCTAAAAATAATAAATTCAGCCGGATCGGAAGTGTTTTGCGCCCTTCCTTCGCGTCTTTTTTGTTTTTCTTGTTTCTCATCACATCACCTTTTCTATCAAGAAAGAAATGGCACCCCTTTTTGTGTATAAAAGGTGCCATCATCATTTTAGCGGTTTTTCTATCATTTATCTAGAAATTTGATGTTCCATTGGTAAGAAATTTTACCTTTCTCCCTTCATAAGGTTCGTTTGAGAAACAGGCTTTTGACCGTCAGCCTCTTCTATATCAGCTGTTTTCTCTTTTAAATGAATGTCCTTTACAAAATAATAAATAAGGGTGTGCCCCGCTCCGAGTACGACTAGTGAAGCAGGAATCCCAAGCCGATCGCCCAGTAAGGTGACAGATAAAAGAAAAAAGACAATCGAACAAATACGCCCGGCATTTAAAAATAGTTCTCTGACGACAATATATTCAATTCGGGCTTTTCTTGCATATCTGGCATGACCGATGACATCGTAAGTTAAAGAGACATACGGAACTAGCAGAAGCGGGTAGCCGATCGCAATGGCTACAGCGTACATAAGCAGTGATACATAGGACAAGTGAAAGACGATTAAAAATAAAGCGCCGTATAAAATAAGCCCGCCAAACATAATCGCTTTTTTGCGCCATTTTTTCTTAATCAAACGAGTAGCAAAAAAATAGGCAAAAAAGGCAACACCTGAATTGACTAGACCAAATGTGCCTAAAGCAAGCTCACTGTTTGTTGCAATAAACACAAAGACACTGATTAAAAAGACAAACACGCCTTCACGGAGCCCCTGAAAAAAGTGAGCAGTTGTGATCTTACGCCAATTCTCGTCCGCATGGCGCTCTTTCCAAATTTGCTTAATGATAAATTTTCCTTTTGATTGTCTCCTCTTGAGGAAAAAACTCATCACAACCGCTAGTGAAAACAAAAAAAGCGATAAAGTGAAAATCACTGTATAGCCTGTATCATCCGTTAATTGAGAAATCACAATTCCTGCAATGAGCGGCCCGATCATACCAGCTGTAGAGGTAAGCACTCCTAAAAATCCATTAAAGAAATCCCTTGTTTCAGGTTCAGTGATCTCAAAAGTGAGCACGTTAAAGGCAAGCCAGTAAAAACCATAGCCGATTCCAAGCACACTGCCTAATAACACGAGCCGAGCTGCCGCTTGCTCTCCTGCCATGAGAACAATTAAGTAAAAAGCGGCTAAGAAGATGACACCGAAACGAAGGACAAATGCACGATCTATTTTTTTAGCGAGCCGTCCAGCAAATAAAAAGGTAATGGGCTGAAGGACAACAATTGCCAAGTTATAAATCGCAAGGTCTGTAAATCGCCCAGACTGTTTCCATAAATACACGTTCACAAACGTATTCGAAAGCGCAATCGCAAGTGCGTATAATCCGCCAATCGTGAGGAGGAGCAATAAATCTCTTGTGACATCCATGTCCCCGAACATTTTCTTTAATCTGCTCATATCATTCATTCTCCTTTTCTACACAATAGTCTGTCTCATCAAAAGGCAGATATGTAAAAAAAGGAGGGAAAATATAAAAAGACCCGCTCTCAGAGAGAAGCAGGTCTTTTCAAATCAAATCATTTATTTAGCTTCGCTGTAAAGGCGAGCCACTTCATCCCAGTTCACAACATTCCAGAATGCTGAAATGTAATCAGGACGACGGTTTTGGTAGTTTAGGTAGTAAGCATGCTCCCAAACGTCTAGTCCTAGAATTGGTGTTTTTCCTTCAGTTAAAGGAGAATCTTGGTTTGGTGTGCTTGTAATTTCAAGTTTGCCATTGTTCACAACAAGCCATGCCCAACCAGAACCAAAGCGTCCTGCAGCTGCTGCAGCGAAATCAGATTTGAATTTTTCAAATCCGCCTAATTCTTTTTCGATCGCATCTGCAAGTTCACCAGTTGGTGCGCCGCCACCGTTTGGTGAAAGAAGCGTCCAGAATAATGAGTGGTTCGCATGTCCTCCGCCATTGTTAC
Source organism: Bacillus sp. 005/A4HT-01/001 (assembly GCF_004634445.1). Lineage (NCBI taxonomy): Bacteria > Bacillati > Bacillota > Bacilli > Caryophanales > Bacillaceae > Bacillus > Bacillus sp. 005/A4HT-01/001. The sequence goes on along the minus strand of NZ_SEIZ01000002.1, from coordinate 521,467 downwards.
GTACAGCTGTACGAATGTTTTCAGGCACAGAGTTCAAGTTAGCCACTAGCTCTTCAATTGATTGATCTTCAAGAGCTGATACACCTTCGATTGCTTTGTTTAAGTTTGTTACATAAGTGTTGTGGTGTTTTGTGTGGTGAATCGTCATTGTTTCCTTGTCGATATGTGGTTCTAATGCATCGTAAGCATATGGTAATTCTGGAAGTTTAAAAGCCATGGTTAAATTCCTCCTTAGAAATGTATGTACTGAAATGCTTCCTTAGTAAGCAAGCAATTCACCCTAATCAAAGAGTATCAAAAGAAACGGCTTGTTTCAACGTTATTGCTCATGATCTGAAACATTTCAGTGTTTATTTTGTATTTAACCCTTCAGAAAGAGTGTTAAACACCGATTTTCCATTTAGCGAAGCACATAAAACAAAAAGATTCCCAGCATCAGTGCTTGAATCAACCCTTTTACAAATACGCCTGACACAAAACCAATTAATGAGCCAAGCCCCACTTTCACACTTGTCTTCAGATCTTTTTGATGAACGAGCAGCTCTGCGATGACACTGCCGATAAATGGACCAATGATAATTCCAGCAATCGGAATCACAAAAGGACCGGCTAAAAGCCCAATGGTACTTCCCCAAATGGCCGCCCGGCTGCCGCCAAAGCGTTTCACCCCAATCAGATTGGAGACATAATCCGCGGCAAATAACACAGCTGTAAACATGGCTTGAATGAGCCAAAAGGTGAGCGTCAATTTCTCAAAGCTAAAAAAGAGCCCATATAAAATAAACCCAAGAACCATGAAAACCACACTAGGAATGATTGGATAGACAAGTCCCACAAACGCAATGATAAATGCACAGCCGATCAAAACCCAATATAGCACGTCCAATCCGCAGCCGCCTCCTTTTTATATGCTGTATACATTATGCCTCATTCCTTCTATCTTAACCAGCAATGAAGGCCGTACTTGTACTGGATGGATAGACATTGATACAATGTGAGAAATAGAAAAGAATGTAGGAAGTGAATCGGTTGAACGTATTTAGTTTATTGTTAAAAGGAATTTATTCACCAAAAGATATTGCCAGAGCACGTTTTACTGGGATTGGAAAGGCCATTTTATTCATCTTTATCCTTTCGATCATCGCAGCTGTCCCCCAGGGCTATCATATGAGCCAAGAGATTTCAAATGCGATGTCAGGATTTCAGCATGTGATTAAAAAAGATTTACCCGACTTTTCCATTGAAAAAGGAACGCTTCAAGCGGATCAAAGCACGCCGATCGAAAAAGAAGAAAACGGCATCACGATTATCTTTGATCCCGCTGAAAAAATAAAATCAAGTGAGCTTGAATCAAAACAAACAGCCATTGCGTTATTGAAAGAAAAAGCAGTGATTGCCATTGACGGACAAATGACAGATATTCCATACCAGCTGCTTGGCGGAACACTCACAAAAGATGAACTTGCCAGCGTCACAAACCAGAATCAAGCGATCATTATCCCTGTCATTTGTGTCCTGCTGTACCTATCTACTGCTGCTCTCATGTTCATCAGCGCAACATTCCTAGCCATGCTTGGCACATTTATTAAACGAATGCAGCAAAAAGAGCTGTCCTTTCAAATGCTTTGGAAGCTCTCTGCCTATTCACTCACATTAACAACCGTCTTTTTCGCCATCATGAGTGCATTAAACACGCCGGTTGCGAACTCATTTTTATTAAATTGGGTGATTAACTTTATTTTCTTATATCTTGTCGTTAAAGAAATACCTGCAAAAAAATAAGCTCCCTCATTTCGGGGAGCTTTTTTATTTATTTTGACCCTATGACTCATCTGGATGGATGATCGCAAACAAATAGTGATCCTCCCACTTATCATTGATCTTTACTTTTTTACGATGAAGTCCCTCATTTTCAAACCCTGTCTTCTCAAGCACACGAATGGAACCAATGTTAGATGGTTTTACGCCAGCCTCAATACGGTGAAGGTACAGTTCATAAAAGGCATAATCGATAATCAAACGAATCGCCTCTGTCATATACCCCTTCCCGCCTTGCCTTTCATCAAGCACATATCCAAGCAAAGCCCCTTGAATCGGTCCTCTTTCAACAGAATGGAGTGAGATCGTTCCAATTAATGCATCTGTTTCATTTAAGAAAATACCGTGCATGTAGGCTTCATCTTTTGCACGCCTTTGCATACTGCGGTTAATCCGTTCCTTTTGACGAGGTACAGTAAAAAAATCATCCTGAACCAAAGGTGTAAATTGCTGAAAATAAGTGCGGTTTTCTCGTTCAAGTGTTAATAGAGCTTCTGCATCACTTTCTGTTAGTGTTCTTACATATATATACTGACTGATTTTCTTCATATACTCTCCCCCTTTTTTTATTTTATCATAATAAAGAAAGCGCTTCGGCTTATCAAAGATTTTTCCGATTACAAGTCATAATAGAACTCACTAGAACCGCCCTTCCCTAGCTTTTTCACTCTTTTTGGTTCTATCAACTCAGGGACAAACATACACTGAAGTAAACTCTTAAAAGCGGTGAGTAAAATGCGGCGAATTATTTTTTTACTAGTCAGTTTGTTTGTCCTCTTTATTATCTTTTTTGATTTGAAAAATGGAACGATCCCCGTTCAGGAAGGCCCTGCTGTTCCCGCCAGCGCCTTTCAAACAGCTGAAAAACAGGCATATAAAACTGTCACTGTTAAACAAGGACAAACCGTCGTCTCTATCGTGCATACAAGTAAGCCATTAGATGAAGTGATCGAAGACTTTGAAGCACTGAATCAAGGCGTCAAAGCGAACGAAATTCGGGCAGGCAGCACATACAAGTTTCCGGTCTATAAGAGATAAAACGTTAATTCCTTGTCATTCATACGAAGAGACTGTTACAATATGAGATGTAAAACACGTCGTACACTGCAAACGAATTGCATGTACACTAAGGAGCGATTGACAAGTGAGTGAAGTCACACATCGTACAAAAACGCGTCCCGTCAAAGTGGGACCTTTAACTATAGGTGGAAACAATGAAGTCGTCATTCAAAGTATGGCGACAACCAAAACACATGATGTCGAAGCGACAGTAGCTGAAATTAAACGTTTAGAAGAAGCTGGCTGTCAAATCGTGCGTGTCGCATGCCCAGATGAGCGTGCAGCAAATGCGATTGCGGACATAAAAAAACAAATCAACATCCCCCTTGTTGTCGACATTCATTTTGACTACAAGCTTGCACTGAAAGCCATTGAAGCAGGTGCAGACAAAATTCGTATCAACCCAGGAAACATCGGAAGACGAGAAAAAGTCGAAGCTGTTGTGAAAGCGGCAAAAGAAAAAGGCATTCCAATTCGTATTGGGGTAAACGCCGGTTCACTCGAGAAAAAGATTCTTGATAAATACGGCTATCCAACAGCAGATGGTATGGTTGAAAGTGCACTGCATCACATTAAAATTTTAGAAGACCTAGACTTTCATGACATCATTGTCAGTATGAAAGCATCTGATGTAAACCTTGCGATCGAGGCATACGAAAAAGCAGCAAAAGCCTTTGATTATCCTCTTCATCTTGGGATTACAGAATCAGGTACGTTATTTGCAGGTACGGTTAAAAGTGCAGCTGGTCTTGGCGCAATCTTGAATATGGGGATTGGTAACACACTCCGTATTTCATTAAGTGCTGACCCGGTCGAAGAGGTCAAAGTGGCACGTGAATTATTAAAATCATTTGGCCTTGCATCAAATGCAGCCACACTCATCTCTTGTCCAACTTGTGGACGAATTGAAATTGACCTCATTAGCATTGCAAATGAAGTCGAAGAATATATTTCTAAAATTAAAGCACCAATTAAAGTAGCTGTTCTCGGATGTGCTGTAAACGGTCCGGGTGAAGCGCGTGAAGCTGATATCGGCATCGCTGGTGCTAGAGGTGAAGGCCTCTTATTCCGCAAAGGTGAAATTGTTCGGAAAGTACCAGAAGAAACAATGGTCGAAGAACTGAAAAAAGAAATCGATAAAATCGCTGAAGAACATTATGCGAAAATGGAAGCTGAAAAAGCAAAACAAGCGAACGCATAACAAAGAACGCCTGACATCACTGTCAGGCGTTTTTCTGTTCCTGTCCTGTTAAAAGAACGGGGTGATAAAGATGCCGAGGATGACGGAAACGATTCCGATCCCGATTGACCATGCGCCAAGCGCATGTGCTCCTTTTCTTCTTGCAATATAACCAACGACGATTGCCGCTACGCCTAATAGCACCGGCAAGACAAATAGTGAGATAATCGCAATCGCGAGTGCTGTATAGCCTATCCCCTTACTGCCTGAATCGTCACCTACATGGTCACGTTCTCTTCTGTCTTCACGATCTCTTGATGCTTGATATGGCTCTGCAATTTCAGCAGCTGTTTCCTCTAAATAGCCATCATCATTACTAAAGTGTGTGTCGATTTCACGATCATTTCTTCTGAAATCTTCGTCTCTTTCCATGATCAATTCCCCCTTTTGGTTAATAGAAAGGAGCTTTTTTAGTATGAGCAAAAATGTCTGTTTCATGTTTGCTAAAACTTGCTGGAAATGTGAATTGATTATGTTACACTTTAAGAGGATAAATATGAGGAGTGTGGGCATGTTACGTTTAGGAATTGATATCGATGGCACAGTCACGGCGCAGGACACCTTTGTCCCCTACTTAAATGAGTCGTTTCAATGTGACATCACACTAGATGATATGACGGAATATGATTTGACGAAGCTTTTAAAGATTTCAAATGAAGAATTTTGGGGCTGGATGAATGAGTATGAGCCTCTTATTTATAAACAGGCAAAGCCTGCCGAGGGTGCAAAAGAAATCCTCAATCAAATGAAACATCATCATCAATTGATTTATATCACAGCCAGAAGGCAGCATCACTCAGACATCACCTACAAATGGTTTGAGGAGAATCATGTCCATTATGACGACATCGAGCTTGTTGGCGGACATCATAAGGTGGCAGCTGTTCAAAAACATAAGATCGATGTGTTTTTTGAAGATCACCATGGCAATGCCACAATGATTGCAAAAGAAGCTGACATTCCAGTGATTCTGTTTAACTCACCGTATAATCAAATGCCAATTGATGAACGGATCATTCGGGTTAATAACTGGCAAGAAGCATCCCAATGGATCAAACAGTATGAAAAGCGTCTGCAAACTGCTTACTAAAACAGATTAAAAGCCGATACGTTTTTAATGTATCGGCTTTTGGATTGTACGATGATGTCCTTCTTTTATTAAAAAATGGTAAAGTGCACCCATCATACCTGCCTGATTGAAGTAATAGCACGTTTCCAGTGTCACCTGTATGTTTTTCCATGCATGCAAAGTATGTAAATGTTTTTCAATGTTTGGAATCAAATCGGGCCTTGCACTCACGCCCCCGCCAATGAGGATTTTCTCTGGATTGAGAACTGTTGCCACATTGTAAATGCCAATTGCGATTCGCTTGTACCACTGATCGATCATCTTCTCAATGGCCGGATCTTGCTTGGCTTTTTCAAAGATTTCTTGACCGTCGATTTGCTGACTTTGTGGAATGCCCTGCTGCTCTTTGTAACTTCGTATCAATCCAGCTGTCGAAGCACTGCTGTTGAGTGTGGTAAACTGACCATTTTCTGTTTCTGTCAGCATCATGCCAAATTCACCGCCGCGAAAAGAGGCACCGCGCACAAGCTCGCCACCAGCAAAAATACCACCGCCGACACCAGTCCCAAGCGTCATACATATAAAGCTGTCACACTCTTTCGCATGACCACTAAATTTTTCAGCCAGAGCTGCACAGTTCGCATCATTTTCTACTTCTACACGAAGTGATGTTTTTTCTTCCAAAAGCGTTTTGACATTTTGGCCATTTAAAGCAATAATCGCTCCTGCAAATTCCGTATAACCCGTTTGACTGTCAACAAAACCAGGAAGACTCATCGCAATCCCTTTGATATCCCAAGTCCTTTGATACTCTTTCACCACGTTCTCCATGTCCTCTAAAAACGGCTCAAGCTGCCGGCAGTTTGTTTCGTAGTCGCCGCTCGTGATCAGCTCACCATTTCGATTCATGACCCCGTGCTTTGTTTTTGTCCCGCCTACATCGAATACGATATAATACGCCACTTTTGACCCCTCCCCCTATTTCTAAAGACTCAAATCTGCTTCTATAGATGATCTGTTGTTCTCATTTTAATGAAACAGCTATCCTTTGTAAAACGTTTTCAACATGACAAAACAAAAAGCCAGCCCATCGGCTGGCTTCTTTCATGAATGAACTTCCTTCGGTTCGCAAGAAGGACACGTTCCGTAAATCTCAAATTTATGTCCGCTAATGTGATAATCCTCTAGATCAGCATCAAGCTTGTCCATAGGGCAAGCGTCGATTTCCTTTGTTTTACCGCATGTCAAACAAATAAAGTGATGATGATGATGGGAAAACGAACATTTAAAACGGAACAGTTTCTCCCCTGATAATTCCGTTGTCTCTAATATCCCAAGATCTTCATATAAAGACAGGTTTCGATAAATCGTATCAAAACTAAGCCCTGGGTAATCTTCACTTAATGCTGTTAATACATTTTTAGCGGTCAAGTATTTATCAGAATCAGAAAACAATTGAAGCATATCTTCACGTTTGCTTGTATATTTATAGCCTTTTTCCTTTAATAAATCAAGCGCTTCTTGTACGTTCATGATGATTCCCCCTTCTGAATTTCCCAATACTAATACACCCGATTAAAATCAAGATAGACAGCATCACAATGGTTCCACCCGGCGCTAAATCAAGATAATAACTTAAAATCAAGCCGACCATGACAGACAATTCCCCAAATAAGATGGAAAGGAAAATCGCCTGTTTAAACCCTTTGGCAATCCGAATACTTGCCGCAACAGGCAGTGTCATGAGTGCGGACACTAGGAGTGTACCAACAATACGCATCGATGCTGCGATGACAAGTGCAACGACTAAAATAAAAATAAAATGAATCCACTTAGCTGAAATACCAGAAGCCTTCGCATGTTCTTCATCAAAAGAAAGCAAAAACAATTCTTTATACAAGAGCACAACCACTAATACAACGACAAGTGAGATCCCAACAATGATCCAAAGATCGAGCCTTGAAACCGCACTGACACTTCCAAACAAATAGCTGAACAAATCTGTATTAAAACCATTTGCAAGTGAAATGAAAATAACAGAGATCCCAATACCACCTGATAAAATAATGGGAATCGCCAGCTCCTGATAATGTTTATACACAGAGCGCAGACGTTCAATAAACAACGAGCCAGCCACAGAAAAAGCCATTCCTAAGTAAAGCGGGCTAACCCCTGTCAAAAGTCCAAACTTTTTATCAAGGAATAAACTTGCCGCTATCCCAGCAAGTGATACGTGACTAAGCGCATCTGCGATGAGAGAGAGCCTTCTCACGACAATAAATACACCAAGTAAGGGCGCAATAAAGCCGATCAGCATACCTGCGATAAACGCATTTTGTAAAAATTCATAATGAAAAAATGGAAATAGCATTATTCATGTCCCCCATGATGGTGATGATCGTGATGAATCACTTGAATGTCATGCCCGTAAAACTGAGAAAGCGCCTGATCATCCATCGAATCAAACGTTTCCGCATCTCCATGAAAATGAAGTGTCTGATTTAAACAAGCCACATGCGTGACTTTGTCAGAAACGGTTCCTACATCATGTGTAACGAGAATTAAAGACATTCCTTTTTCTTTGTTCAATGTTTCTAGCAGCTGATAAAAGCCCTCTACTGTTCTTTGGTCTACACCCACAGTCGGCTCATCTAAAATAAGCAGCTTCGGCTGACTGACGAGTGCACGGGCAATAAATGTACGCTGCTGCTGCCCGCCTGAAAGCTCACCAATGTTTTGGTGTTTTAAGTCCTGTATGCCAACTGAGCGGATGGCCTCATCTACTTGAAGCTTATCCTGCTTACTCATGCGTTTGAATAAACCAATCTTCGCCGTTAAACCACTTGCCACGACCTCGTATACAGAAGCAGGAAAACCTGTATTAAAGCTATTCGCCTTTTGAGAAACAAATCCAATTTGATCCCAGTCTTTAAATTTTTGAGCAGGTGTGCCAAAGAGCTTCAATTCTCCCTGCTGTGGTTTAATCAAGCCAAGCAGGCATTTTAATAAGGTTGTTTTACCAGATCCATTCGGTCCAACAAGTGCTAGAAAGTTTCCTTCCTCTACTGTTAAATGAATGTGATCGATGACATTTCGCTGTCCATATGAATACGAAATGTCCTTCATTTCAATAATTGGCTTTGCCATAAATCTTTCCACCTTTAATCCAATATAAAAAGAATGATTACGATTTATACAACAAAAAGAAAATGGCAAAAGCCATTTTCTTTGTCCATACATACATTTCATTATATAAAAGAAAGATAAAAAAGTAAAATAAAAGCTAATGAATGGCTGTTTTGAATTTACCGCCTTTTGTTTCATGCGTATCCATAATCGTAATAAAGGCTTGACCATCAATTTCAAACACGATAGATTTCAGCTTCGTAATTTCAAGTCTTGTCACGACGGCGTAAATGACATCTTTTTCTTCATCGGTATAACCGCCTTTTCCTCTAAGCTTGGTGGTTCCCCTGCCGAGACGATGAAGGATCGCATCTGAAATTTCATCATAATAATCCGAAACGATAATGACAGCTTTTGTTTCATCTAGTCCTTGAATGACAGCATCAATTGTTTTCATTGCCAAATAATATGTCATGACAGAATACATAGCCTGCTCTGGTCCGAAGACAAAGCCTGCCCAAATAAAAATGAACACATTGACGATCATGACAAACTCACCGACGGAGAAAGGAATTTTTTTCGTCAGAAGAATTCCTAAGATTTCCGTTCCGTCCATTGAGCCTCCATTCCGTATCACAAGCCCAACGCCAAACCCGAGTAATAGCCCTCCAAATACAGTAGCTAAAATCGGCTGCGTCGTAAATGCTTCTACATGATGGAGTGAAGATTCAATCACGGCCAAGCTGACAATCCCAATCACAGTGGAAATCAAGAAGGTTTTCCCAATATGTTTGTATCCTGATATCATAAATGGAATATTTAAAATGACAACAATCGTCGCAAAATTAATGAATGGGTTATCCGTAAAAAGATAATCCAAAATAAGCGAAATACCGATGATGCCTCCATCAATAATATTGTTTGGCACTAAAAATAATTCAATGCTGACTGCCGCACATGCAGCTCCTACTAGAATCAGAAAAATTCTCAAAATAAAATGAGGCACTGATTCCTTTTTATGCTGTTTACTATTTGCCATACGTTCTCCCTTCTACACATGTTTAGTTTTCAATGAACATTTTATTCACTTTACTATTTTATCATTTCACAGAGTAAAATAAAATTTTTTGCACATTTTCCGTTTTCGCCCATACATTGATACAGAGGGGAGGAATGGAATTGATTTTAATTCAAAAAATTGTGTTGCAGCGTCTGAATCAGATCACAGCAAATGACTTGTTAAGGTATGCGAAACAGTATGGGGTCAGTTTAACATCCAATCAGGCTACTGAGGTCGCCAAACTCATGAATGGGAAAAACGTCAATATTTTTAACGATGCAGAGCGCAACCGGCTGCTTAAGCAAGTGGAGGCGATTACGTCTAAGCAGACAGCACAGACCGTCAATGATCTGTTTAATCAATTCACAAATTAGGCAAAAAAGGGCCGCATTTAGCGGCACCTCATCACATTGCATGCACTTTTTATTGACCCGTAATCTTATCTAGTAAACCTTCATCAAATTGCTTTTCTTTCAGCATCGCAATTTCGAATTTATAAGGTGGTTTCTTGTTCTTTTTATCTTCACCTACATAAGGCGTTTCTAGAATCTTCGGCACATCTTGAAGCTGTGGATGATGAACGATATAGCTCAGGGCATCAAAACCAATTTCTCCAAAACCGATATTTTCATGTCGGTCTTTTCTTGCGCCTTGTACATTTTTACTATCATTAATATGAAGAACTTTGATTCTGTCGATCCCGACAATTCGATCAAATTCTTCTAATACTCCATCAAAATCACTCACAATGGGATAACCTGCATCGTGCGTGTGACACGTATCAAAGCAAACAGAAAGTGCTTCGTTATGTGTCACACCGTCAATAATTTGGGCAAGCTCTTCAAAGCTTCTTCCGCACTCTGATCCTTTCCCCGCCATTGTTTCCAGCGCAATTTGAACCTCCTGCCCCTTCACAATGACTTCATTGAGGCCTTCAATGATTTTTTGAATTCCAGCATCTGCACCTGCTCCGACATGCGCACCTGGATGAAGAACAATTTGTCTTGCACCTAGCGCTTCTGTACGCTCTATCTCAGAGCGAAGGAAATCCACTCCAAGCTCAAATGTCGCTGGATTCACTGTGTTCCCAATATTGATAATATACGGTGCATGAACGACGATATCTGTCATACCATGCTCTTTCATATGCGCTTGTCCAGCTTCAATATTGAGATCTTCAATTTTTTTACGGCGCGTATTTTGCGGTGCACCTGTATAAATCATAAAAGTATTTGAACCATAAGAGGCAGCTTCCTCACTCGCTGCAAGAAGCATATGTTTTCCGCTCATGGATACATGTGATCCAATCTTCAACAATGTGTCCCCCTACTTTCCGTTACGCTTTGACTTTCTACGTTCTTGTCTTTTGATCTTATCCATCTCACGTGTCATTTTCTTTTTATATCCAGGTTTGACGGCTTTCGGTTTTCTGACAAGGCGTTTTGCTTTTTCTTCAATTTCATTTGGTGCTTTTTTACGTCTTTGACGCTTCAAACGATCATCTGCATCTCGCCATTCGCCATGAACAATCGTTTTGTTTTCAAACACAACACCCATTTTTTCAATTTGAACGAGTGCATCCTCATCAGCGAGATCATAAATGGTCATTGCAATGCCAGATGAACCAGCGCGAGCCGTTCTTCCCACACGGTGAACATAAAAATCAAGATCGGATGGGAGCTCATAGTTAATCACGTGGCTGACGCCCTTAATATCAATCCCGCGGGCAGCAAGATCAGATGCCACAATATATGTGAACTCCAAATCTTCAATTTGTTTCATCACTTTTTTACGTTCACGAGGCGTTAAACCACCATGAAGTACCCCAATTTTCATTCCTTTTTCTTGTAGGAATGAGGCAATCTCATCAACAGTTGATTTCGTATTGGCAAAGATGATCCCTAAATAAGGCTGTACATTCGTCACCATTTCATGAAGTAATTTTAATTTATCACGCTGTTTAGATGGAACTAAAATATGCTGAATGTTTTCAGCCGTAATTCGTTTCGGTTCAACATGTGCATATTTCGGATTATCCATATATTTTTTGAGGAAAGGTTTTAATTTTTCTGGAATAGTTGCTGAGAACACGAGCATTTGCAACTGTTCTGGCATTTGTGAACCAATACGATCCACATCTTCTAAAAAGCCCATATCCAGCATAAGGTCTGCTTCATCAATGACAAGAGATGTTGCTTTGTACACATTCAGCGCTTGCTCATGAATAAGATCAGCAATACGTCCAGGAGTGCCGACCACTAAGTGCGGCTGATTCTTTAGCTTTTGAATGGATTTCTGCTTGTCCGTTCCGCCAATGTAAAGCTTTGCCTTGATTTCTTCTTCTGGAGTCGTATTTTTTAAGATCGTTTGTGCTTCTTTAAAAATTTGATTCGCTAATTCTCGTGTTGGTGCAGTAATGACCACTTGTACTTGCTCTTTGCTTGGATCAATTGAATGAATAAGCGGCAATAAATACGCATGGGTTTTCCCTGTCCCTGTTTGAGACTGTCCAATCACGCTTTCACCTTTTAAAACAGCAGGGATGATTCTCTTTTGAATATCAGTCGGCTCATAAAAGCCCAGTTCATGAATAGCATCTATAATAAAAGACTTTAATTCATATGTCGTAAATTTCGTTTCTTTCATGTTTTCACTCCTTAAGGCAATGCCTTTTTGCTCATCTCCTCATTATAGCTGATTTTCAGCAAAAAAACCATGTCCGCTTTTCTCACAGGAAACCAAATGATACTTCCCTGCATAACCTATGAAGAGAAAGAGAATGCAGTAAGGGAGGTACAAGTATGTTAGGGCAAAGGCCTATGGGCGATTTTCAGCCGCATCGTCCCTCACGCCGGCACCTTGGAAATGGCGGACAGCCCGGGATTTTTCAACGGAGACAGCAGGCTCCGATCGAACAGCCTTTTCAAGGGCAAGGCAACCAATTTCAACAAATGATGCCTCGCTCTCCGTCTGTACAAGGCGGCGGTCTACGCGGGATGGGTGGCATTCCTGGAGGCGAAAGCCGTGCACTAGGCGGCGCCGGAATTAAGGGCATGCTGGCAAAATTTCTTCCTGGAGCTGGAGGTGCAGGAATCTCTGGAGCTGGAGGTGGTGCGGGATTACAAGGAATCCAGAGCTTCGCAAACCCTGCGAACCTTTCAAGCATGTTAGGAAATGTTCAAAAAGTACTCGGAATGGCGCAGCAATTCACGCCTATGATTCAGCAATACGGTCCTTTAGTCAGAAATTTGCCTGCCATGATTAAACTCTATAGCCAGCTTGGCAGTGCGGATGATGATGAAACAAATACGAATGATGCAGACGAAGAACCAAAAGAAATCACTGCAGAAACAGACGTTCCGCACGAACAAGCAGCACCAGTTGATGATGAAATAGAAGAAGAAAAAGAAGAAGAACCAGAGGACATCCTTGTCAAAAAAGGGACTGTACACACATCAGCTGCTCCTGAAGCAAAACCGAAAAAAAGATCGGGCAGTTCCATTCCGAAACTATATGTCTAGTGATCTTTTAAAGGCGAAGTGTTTCCCATGTATAACAATCTTTGATATATGCGCTTACTTTGGCTATAATGAAGGAAGAGAATGATCAAAAGCCGTTTTTCACGGCTTTTTATATTGTTCTTCTCTAGCAGCACTTCCCTACAGGAGGACGAATAAATGAATGTAATTAAAATTTCGCCGCGTGGCTATTGCTATGGCGTTGTAGATGCAATGGTCATTGCTAAAAATGCCGCACTTGATAAAAACTTGCCACGCCCAATTTATATATTAGGTATGATTGTGCACAACAAACATGTCACAGACGCCTTCGAAGAAGATGGAATTTACACACTGGACGGACCAAACCGTCTGGATATTTTAAAGCAGGTTGAAAGTGGCACAGTCATTTTCACTGCTCACGGCGTATCTCCTGAAGTCCGTCAAATTGCAGAAGAAAAAGGCCTTGTCGCCATTGATGCGACCTGTCCAGATGTCACGAAAACACATGAACTCATTTCAGAAAAAACAGCTGATGGATATGACATTATTTATATCGGGAAAAAGGGGCACCCTGAGCCAGAAGGAGCCGTCGGTGTTGCACCTGACAAAGTGCACCTTGTCGAAACAGAAGCTGATATTAAAGCGCTCGATTTAACGTCAGATAAACTGCTCATCACCAATCAGACGACAATGTCTCAGTGGGATGTTCATGATCTGATGGAGCTCATTAAAGAAAAATATCCTCACGTCGAGTACCATCAAGAAATCTGCCTTGCGACACAGGTACGTCAGGAAGCTGTGTCACAGCAAGCAGGCCAAGCCGATCTGACCATTGTGGTCGGCGATCCAAAAAGCAATAACTCAAATCGTCTGGCGCAAGTGTCAATGGAGATTGCAGGAACGCAGGCTTACCGAATTGGTGATCTCAGTGAGCTAAAGCTTGAATGGCTCCAAGGGGTTAAAACAGTTGCCGTTACTGCAGGTGCTTCCACACCAACACCTATTACAAAAGAAGTCATTCGTTTCTTAGAAAACTACGAACCTGATGATGAATCAACATGGAAAATTGAACGGACGGTTCCTCTTTCTAAGATATTACCTCGCGTGAAAACAAAGAAATAAAAAAACGTCAGAGCTGCTATGCTCTGACGTTTTTGTTTACACAAATTGAAACGGGTTTGTGTTTGATTCTGATACAAAGAATTGCACATCATATTTTTTATCTGTACATAGCGATTCTAGCTTTGTCTTTACGCCCTCTTTCATGATCTTTTCTGCGTAATGACCTGGGTCCACTACATTCAGTCCGAGCATCATGGCATCGTGAGCGACATGGAAATAAAGGTCGCCAGTCACGTACACATCTGCACCCATTCTTTTCGCTTGATGGATATATTTATTTCCGTCTCCTCCAAGCACAGCTACTTTTTTCACGATCGCTTCCTGATCTCCTACAAAACGCGCTCCATTCACATCTAACTTCGTTTTCACAAATTGAGTGAAGTCTTTAAGTGTCATAGGTTCTTTTAATTCTCCAATACGGCCAAGGCCTTTTTGAACAGGAGGAAGATCTGTCGTATGAACACTGTAAGCCACTTCTTCATAAGGATGTGCTTTGATCATTTCACGAATCACTTGTTTTTCAATACTTGCTGGGAAAATGGTTTCGATTCGTACTTCTTTCACAAATTCCAATTTACCCGTCTCACCAATAAATGGCACAGCTTCTTCTGATGGCAGAAAACTGCCTGTCCCTTCATTTGAAAAAGCGCAATGACTGTAGTTGCCAATATGGCCAGCTCCCGCATTTCCTAAAGCCGTCCTGATGGCCTCTTCAAATTCCACTGGGACATACAAGGCTAGCTGCTTAATTGGATCTTCATATGTTGGAACTAGCACTTTTGTTTCCCCGAGCTCTAAAGCCTCTGCAAGCAAGTCATTGACTCCCCCATCAGCCACATCCAGGTTTGTATGTGCTACATACACCGCAATATCATGTTTGATGCATTTCTCAATGATCCGTCCTGCCGGCTGATCTGTCGCCACATGTTTTAATGGACGGAAAATTGGCGGATGGTGGGCAATAATGAGATCCACCTTCCGCTCAATTGCCTCATCTACCACATTTTCTAATACATCTAAGGTGATCATGACATTGGTCACTTTTTTATTCAGCGTTCCAATCTGGAGCCCGATTTTATCACCTTCCACCGCATATGCCTTTGGTGAAAATTGCTCAAATAATTGGATGATTTCATGCCCGTTCACTGTTTTAGCCAACAGTCAAAACCTCCTTTAGCATTTTTATTTTCGCATTCAGCTCTTTTAGACGTTCTTTGTTCTCTTCCGTCGGCGCTGCTTTTTGAATCTGGCCTTCTATATGCTCCATGTGCTGAAGCTCATTCATCCATTTGCGCCGGAAGACATCATTATGTTCTTTGGCAAGAAACGGACCAACGAGCATGCCTGTTTCAATCGACATGCCTTCATAAGCTTTATCTTTGTCGCCAGTTTCGGCAATGATGATTTCGTATATCTTGCCATCCTCTTCTAAAATCACTTCATCCATCAGTTCATACCCCTCTTGATAGAGCCATAAACGAATATGGTGAGCATGAATATTAGGCTGAAGAATAAGCCGCTCCTGCCCTGTGAGCTTGTGTTTACCTTCATTTAGAATGCTTGCAATGAGTGCTCCGCCCATTCCTGCAATCGTGACAGCATTCACCTCGCCTTTTTCAATCACTTCAAGGCCATTTCCTTTTCTGACTGAAATCTGCTCATCTAATTCAAGCCTATGTACTTGCTGCTTCGCAGATTGAAGCGGTCCATCAGTAATTTCACCAGCAATGGCTTTCAATGCTTTATGATGTAATATCGCATAACATGGCAAATAGGCATGATCTGAGCCAATATCAGCAAAGACCGCCTCTTTTGGTAAAAAGTCTGCGACTCTTTTTAATCGTTTTGACAAATTCATTTCATTCATCCATATCACTACTTTTCTTTAATGTTCATACTTGTCTATCTTATATAAATTATGGACTTTTTAAAAGTCGTTTTCAAATGAAAAAAGCTCTTCTGATGAAAAAGAGCTTTTTGCGCTTTATTATTTAATTTTGGATACCCATTCTGACATTTCATCGAGCTTTTCATTCGGGATTAGCCCGCCCGGCATCCCATTCCCGCCTTCTTGAATTTTCTTCTTGATGTCTGCTACTTCAAGCTTGTCGCCAACACCTTTTAATGCAGGACCAGCGCCACCTTCGTAGTTTTCCCCATGACAGCTAATACAGTTCTGCTTATACAATTCTTCCGGCGTCGCATTTGCGGTCTCTTCTTGCTTTTGCTCTTTGCCCCCAGAGGCAATTTTGTCTTCATCTTTCAGCCCCTTCATTGATAAGAAAAAAGTGAGTCCAATACCTAAAATGGCAATCAATAAGAATGGTATAAGTGGATTCCGTTTCATTTCTTTCATCCTCCCCTTTGTGAAAAACCCCTTTGAGACTATGCAAACAATTCTAATTCTACTTTAATTTTACAAAAAGTAAACGAATTATGATACAAAACTTTGGTCAAGTTCACAGATTAGACAAAAATGATTCAAAATGAGAAAAGAAGCCTTCAGCACATTTAGATGTATTTTTTATACATCTTTTCTCTAAGAACGTTGCAAATTCATTTGTTATTCAGTAAAATATAATCAGGTCAAAAAAGCGTTTTCATTTTGATGAAGAAAGAACGGATCTCTCTCAAGATCCGTCCGGTTTCTATTCTAAGAAGTCTTTTAATCGTTTACTTCTGCTTGGGTGTCTTAATTTACGAAGAGCTTTCGCTTCAATTTGGCGAATACGCTCTCTTGTTACGCCAAACACCTTTCCTACCTCTTCTAATGTGCGTGTTCTTCCGTCATCTAGTCCGAAACGCAGTCTCAGCACATTTTCTTCACGGTCCGTTAGCGTATCTAATACATCTTCAAGCTGCTCTTTTAAGAGCTCATAGGCAGCATGGTCTGATGGAGAAGTCGCCTCTTGGTCTTCGATAAAATCACCAAGATGCGAGTCATCTTCCTCACCAATAGGTGTTTCTAAAGATACTGGCTCTTGCGCAATTTTAAGAATTTCTCTTACTTTCTCTGGTGTTAAATCCATGTCTTCCGCAATTTCTTCTGGCGTTGGTTCTCTACCTAGATCTTGTAGAAGCTGTCTTTGAACACGGATTAATTTATTAATGGTTTCCACCATATGAACCGGGATCCGGATTGTTCTTGCCTGATCGGCAATCGCACGTGTGATCGCCTGTCTAATCCACCAAGTCGCATATGTTGAGAATTTGTATCCTTTGCGGTAATCAAACTTCTCAACCGCCTTCATGAGCCCCATGTTTCCTTCTTGAATCAAGTCAAGGAACAGCATACCACGACCAACATAACGTTTCGCAATGCTGACAACGAGACGAAGGTTCGCTTCCGCTAATCTTCTTTTTGATTCCTCATCGCCTTCTTCAATCTTTTGAGCATACGTAATCTCTTCTTTAGCAGATAGCAAATTGACGCGCCCGATCTCTTTTAAGTACATACGAACAGGATCATTAATTTTGACACCTGGTGGTACGCTTAAATCATTCAGGTCAAATTCCTCTTCTGCCTTAGCCAGCTGCTGAACATTTGGGTCTTCAGTCTCTTCATTTTCACTGATGAGTTCTACACCCTGTTCGCCTAAGTATTCATAGTATTCATCCATTTGGTCTGATTCAATTTCAAAGCTAGACATACGCTCTGCAATTTCTTCGTATGTTAAAACGCCCCGTTTTTTACCCGTTTCAGTGAGCTTATCTCTCACCTGTTCAAAGGTTAATTCAGTTTCAGTTTCGTGGGCTTGTTTATCAGCCATTATGGATCCCTCCTTCCAAAGCTTGCAACGAATTCTAAAGTAACTTGCGATTTGCTTCTGCTCTGCCTTTCTCTCTCTATCAAACAGAATGAGCAAAAAGGAATAAAATAAATAATGATGAAGGCAAGATGCTTGCGGTCTTATGCTCCTCCCATTAAAGGATTCATTGCCAGCCGTAAGTCTTGTCATAAATAGTAGACGTATTACTTCAGCGAACGGTTCAACTGAATAATTTCTTTTGCAAGTGTTGCCGCTTTGAAGAAATCTTTTTGCCTCTCCGCCTCTGCACGTTCTAGTTCTTTTTCCTTTATCATTGACAAATTCCGATGATTCAACACTTTTTTTACATAATCACTTAATTCAGCTTCACTTAGTTCGTCTCCAACTTGAATCATCAAAATATCCGTCAGGAGCTGATTGATCACATCATCTTCTATACGGTTCATCAGATGCTGCGGGGTCGGCTCCTTGCCTTCTTCATACAATGCATAAATGTATGTTGCCAGCGCTCTGTGCGAATCTATATTAAATTCAAACCCTATCCTATCAAGCACTTTTCGGATCACGTCATCATTTTTCAACATATGTGCAAGGAGCATTCGCTCTGCGTTTTCATATGCCGGCCTTAGACGTTTTCGTCTTACCTGTGTTGACAGATGTGCACGCCGCTTTTCAAGTCCATTTTCTTCTTGCGAGCTCTTGGCCTCTTGTCGCTGCTGCTTTTCAAAAAGCTCCAATTGCTCCTTTAATGAGTCAAGTGAAATGGAGAACTCCCCAGCCAGCTGCTTCATGTAAATCTCTTGTTCCAAGGAACCGTTTAATCGGCTAATTTCTCGGAGAACCTGCTTCATGTAAGTCAGGCGGTCTCCTTCGTCAGACAAATTCTTTCCTCTTCGGAAAAAGTTCATCTTAAATGTCATTAATGTCACACTTGCATCTATGATGTCATTCCTAAATTTCTCGCCGCCATATTTACGAATGTAATCATCTGGATCAAGTCCATCTGGTATCATGGCAACGCGAACTTTACATCCTCTTTTTCCAAGCAAATCTGATGCTTTCATGGTCGCTTCATACCCGGCCGTGTCAGAGTCATAACATAAAATGATCTCTTCAACGTTCCGTCTAAGAAGCTTTACGTGCTCTTCTGTTAAAGACGTACCCATTGTTGCAACACTTTCGCCAACACCACTTGTGACAGCCGAGATGACGTCAGCAAATCCTTCGAAAAGGACTGCACGTTCGCGTTTTCTAATATGCATACGCGCGTCATGAAAGTGATAAAGCAGCTTACTTTTATGAAAAAGTGGCGTTTCAGGACTATTCATATACTTTGGCTGCTGATCACCAAGTGATCTTCCAGAAAAAGCGACGACCGTCCCATGATGATCATGAATTGGAAACATGACACGATCTCTAAAGCGGTCAAAAAAACCTGTGCCGTTTTCTCGTTGAATCAAAAGACCAGCCTTCTCCATCATCGCAGGATCAAACCCTCGTTTTTCTAAAAACTTGGTCACGAAATCCCACGAGTCGAGAGCATACCCGATCTCAAACTTGGCAATTGTTTCATCCGTAAAGCCCCTGGACCTTAAATAATCGAGTGCGTTTTGACCTTCCTTTGTATTTACCAGCAAATGGTGGTAAAATTTCTTAAGAAGCTCATGCGCCTCAATCATTTTATGATCTGCTGTATCCTCTTGCTGTGAGGAACTGATCTGCGCATTCGCTACATGATCCGGCAAATCAATATGGTACTTATCAGCAACATGTGAAACGGCTTCAATAAATGAGTAGCCTTCCATTTGTCTGAGGAACGAAAATACATTACCTCCTGCACCACAGCCAAAACAATGGAAGATTTGCTTATCTGCTGAAACAGAGAATGAAGGAGTATTTTCACCATGGAATGGACAAAGACCGAAGTAATTCCGCCCTTGTTTTCTAAGCTGTACGTATTCTCCAATCACTTCGACAATGTCTGCGTTTTTTTGGATTTGCTCCAAAAGTTCATCTGGTATACGTTTGCTCATCCTAATAACACTCCGTCGTACATTATTCGCCTTTTAATTCAAAAATCCTTCATGATTCGACAGGATTTTTTGTAGTTGGGCAATAAATCGCTTTTTATCCTCTTCTAAAAGCTTTTTGGGACCTTTTCCGTATACACCTTTTCTTCGCTGTTTACTGGAAACATGCCTGCGTTCCAAATCAAAATCAATTGTTTCGTTTGTGTACATTCGTCCTCTTTCAGACAGAACAATGACTTGTCTTGGAAGCAGTAAGGAGGCCAGACCAATATCCTGGGTGACGACAATATCGTGCTTGACAGCTAAGTTCGCAATGACTAAATCTGCTGCTTCCTTATGTGTATCAACAAACCGCCAATCTTCAAGTGGTGATCGTTTGGTTTGAAAATGCTCATATGAAGCAATGAAAGTCACAGGTACTTGAAATTGAGATGCGACAGAAAGGATTTCGTCTTTTACAGGACAAGCATCTGCATCGACATAAATCGTCCTTTCTTTTTTACGTTCATTCAGGTGACTAATTCTCCATCCCTCCACCTTATTCCTGCTTTAGAGAAGCAAAAAGACCATACTTTTCCCCCATAAAGCAATCAACAGTAAAACTCATTTTGTCGAAAAGTTATGTTCAGAATCACTTGACTTCTGCCAATATTAGTTTATTCGTTCTTGACTTAACTTAAACCTAAAATCAATCATTTTATCACAATTTTTTATTATAATACAAATGCAGCAAATATGCTATTGTTTTTGTTTACCCGTTTCCCACCATAGGAAAAACCCAGGAGGAGCATCCTGAGTTTATTCGGAACCTCTTTTGGTCAGCATTTGATGAATGACATTTGCTGTCTCCTCAACTGCTTTATTCGATACATCAACAACTTGACAGTTAATGCGGTCAACCACTTTTTCAAAATATTCTAGTTCCTCTTTAATCCGCTCGATATTCGCATAAATGGCACGGTCATTTAAACCGAGTGATTTTAAACGTTCTTTACGGATATGATTTAGTTTGTCTGGACTAATTTTCAGGCCGATGCATTTTTTTGGATCAACTGAGAATAACTCCTCTGGCGGATCAACTTCAGGAACAATCGGAACGTTTGCTACCTTCAAGCGTTTATGTGCTAAGTATTGAGAAAGTGGTGTCTTAGACGTACGTGATACACCAATCAGCACAATATCAGCCTTTAGAATACCTCTTGGGTCCCGGCCATCATCATATTTCACAGCGAACTCAATGGCTTCTACCTTTTTAAAATAGTCCTCATCTAATTGACGTACACGACCTGGCTCATGTTTCGCTTCATTTCCATATGCCGTCTCCATTTTATCAATAAGTGGACCGATAATGTCATAGTACACGACGCCATTGGCTTCTGCTTCTTCTATTAAGAATTGGCGCATTTCTGGCACAACAAGAGTAAAGCAGACGATCCCATTATCTGCTTTCGCCAGTGAAATGACTTCTTTAATCGTACCAACATCCTCTACATATGGGATTCTTCTAATATTTGAATGGTCAGATGAGCCGCCATCAAATTGGCTAAGTGCCGCTTTGACCACGAGCTCTGCCGTTTCTCCTACTGAATCTGATACAACAAAAATTACGCGATTACTCATAACATCCCCTCGCAGTCTTCTGTAATTAGATAATTTCGTTCTCTGATAAGCTAACAAGTATTTTCGTCATGTTTGTTTTCGTAATTCTGCCGACCACTTCAAAGCCTTTATCCGTATCTTTTATAACAGGAAGTGCATCTATTTGCTTTTCAATCAAGTGCTTGGCCACATCCATAATAAAATCTTCTTTGCGGCAAACGGTAATGTTCGGCATTCTTGTCATAATAATATGGACAGGTATAGATGGAAGCTCTTGTTTCCCAATACTTGCTCGAAGGAGGTCTTTTCTTGATAACACGCCTGTTAAAATAGAGTGATCGTCCACAACGAATAATGTGCCCACATCCTCTAAAAACATCGTACAAATCGCATCATAAACCGAAACATTCTCGTGTATCACGACCGGAATGGACTGAAAATCTTTCACTTGAAGTTTTTTCAGCTTATCTGCCAGAAGCTGCGTGCCTGTTTTGCCTGTAAAAAAGTAGCCGACCCTTGGTCTTGCTTCTAAAAAGCCAGACATCGTTAAAATGGCTAAATCCGGTCTGAGGGTAGCCCTTGTTAAGTTCAGCCGATCGGCGATATGCTCTCCAGTGATCGGACCATTCTCTTTGACAATCTGTAAAATCTGCTCTTGCCGTTTATTTAACTCGATTGTACTCACCACCTTTAAATAGAGAGAGCGAATCCTTACTTTATGTATATCAATTTCATAACTCATCATATTATAGCGCATCTTCGTCCGAATGAAACAAAAATCCACTCAAAAACCGTGAATTAAATGAGTAAAAAACGATTGCCCTTCGAAAAAGGCAACCGTTCTTAGGTATTTATTTTACAATTAAATTGTTCATATTCGCAAATGATTGAATGACTTTTGCAAGTTTGACCATTTGTGCCAAACGATTTTGTTTCAGTTTTTCATCATCGGCATGAACCATTGTATGGTCGAAATAATGAACAATTGGTGCCTTTAACGTATCTAACGCTTCAAGTGCTGAATGGTACTGTCCACTTGCCATATGCTCGTTGACGGCTTTTTCCGCTTGCTGATACGCTTCAAATAGCTTTTGTTCGTGTTCATTTTCAAACAGTTCAGGCTGAATCTGTGCGTCTTCCCCTTTTTTACTGATTGAAATGACGCGGCCTAGTGCCTCAGCCGTTTCTTTGAAACTTTCCTGTTTCACGCTCTCCTCAAGAACAGCTGCTTTTTTCACAACTGCATATGGTTCAATATTTTCAACATCAAGGACTGCTTCCACCACGTCATGACGGATATGTTCTGCTTGGAGAACATATTTCAAACGGTGTGTTAAAAATTCAATGAGAGCCGCTTCATGTTTTGTCTCTACTTGAGCTAGTGCTAAAAGCTCTTTAAATGAAAGATTCCATTGGCGGTCAAGCAGGATTTGAACGATACCGCTCGCTTGTCTTCTTAATCCATAAGGATCTTGAGAGCCCGTTGGAATGACATCAATTGAGAAGAATGAACAAATAGAATCTAGCTTATCCGCCACTGCAACAATCGCCCCAATAAGTGTTGACGGCGCATCGTCACCGGCAAAACGCGGCATATAGTGCTCGTTGATACTCTTTGCCACTTCTTCATGCTCGCCAAGTGCTCTAGCATATTTTTCACCCATGATTCCTTGCAGTTCTGGGAATTCATAGACCATCTGAGTCACAAGATCAAATTTAGAAATACTGGCTGCTCTTGCAGCGCGTTTAGACGTTTCTTCATCTGCTCCCACATGACTAGCAAGGCGGACGGCAATGTCTGTTACTCTTTTCAGCTTGTCGCCAATCGTGCCAAGTTTCTCATGGAATACGACTTTATCAAGCTTTTGAATGTTGTCTTCAATGACGAGTTTTTCGTCTTCTTTATAGAAAAATGCCGCATCTGATAAACGTGCACGAAGAACCTTTTCGTTCCCTCTTGCCACATTTTCAAGTGCCTCACTGTTTCCATTTCTGACCGTAATAAAGTGCGGCAGTAATTCCCCTTGTTCATTTTTCACTGGGAAATAACGCTGATGCTCTTTCATTGTCGTGACAAGCACTTCTTCTGGCAGCGCAAGAAATTCTTCTTCAAAAGAACCAAATAGAACGGTTGGATATTCAACGAGATCGTTCACTTCTTCTAGAAGCTCAGGATCAACTGGAATGACCCAGCCTTTTTCGGAAGAAAGCGCATGTAATTGCTCAGTAATTAATTGTTTTCTTTTATCTGAATCTACAATGACAAATTGATCTCTTAATGTTTGCTCATAAGAAGCTGGTGTGTCAATGCTGGCTGTCGTCCCTAGGAAACGATGTCCTCTAGTCTCCCGTCCGCTTTTCACTCCTGCAATTTCGACAGGAATGATCTCTTGACCAAATAAACAAACAATCCATTTAATTGGACGGATATAGCGTAAATCCTCGCTTCCCCATCTCATGTTCTTTGGAAAACTCAATGAAGCGGCAATGTCACCCAATGCTGGAAGAAGGTCTTTGACTTGTTTTCCTTCTTGAAACTTTTGGACATGGACATAATCCACACCTTTGATGTCTTTGAAATAAAGATCATCTGTTGAAGCGCCTTGTCCGCGGGCAAAACCTTCGGCAGCTTTTGTCCAATTGCCTTCAGCATCTTGAGCAATCTTTTTAGCCGGTCCTTTTGCTTCTTCTTTGATGTCCTCTTGTTTTTCTGCAACACCTTTAACGAGTACAGCTAGACGTCTTGGTGAATTAAATAAAGCAACGTCTTCGAATGAAATATTTTGCGCTATGAACCAAGCTTTTACTTTGTCACCTAGCTGCTTTGTGCTTTCTGGCATGAAACGAGCCGGCATCTCTTCTAAGCCGATTTCAAGTAATACATCTTGTTTATTCATGAGAAGCCGCCTCCTCTTTTAGCATAGGGAATCCTAGTTTTTCTCGTTCTTCGTAATATGTTTTGGCTACTTTTCTCGCTAACTGACGTACTCTTCCGATATAACCTGTTCGCTCAGTCACAGAAATCGCGCCTTTGGCATCAAGCAGGTTAAAGGTGTGAGAACATTTGAGTACATAATCATATGCCGGGTGAACAAGTCCTTTGTCCATTTGGCTATGTGCTTCTTTTTCATATGTTGTAAATAAATCGAACAGCATATCCGTATTAGATGTTTCAAACGTATACACAGAATGCTCGTATTCAGCCATTAAGAATAAATCTCTTACAGTAAAGCCATCTGTCCATTCAAGGTCAAACACATTTTCTTTGTCCTGAATGTAAGAAGCAAGGCGCTCAATTCCGTATGTGATTTCAACAGAAACTGGCTTACATTCTAAACCGCCGACTTGCTGGAAATACGTAAATTGCGTAATTTCCATTCCATCAAGCCAAACTTCCCAGCCAAGTCCTGCGCAGCCAAGAGATGGGTTTTCCCAGTTGTCTTCAACAAAACGAATATCATGTTTCAGCGGGTCAATGCCAAGCGCCTTCAATGATTCTAGATACAGTTCTTGAATATTGTCAGGTGATGGCTTAATGATCACTTGAAATTGATGATGTTGATACAATCTGTTTGGGTTTTCTCCATATCTGCCGTCAGCCGGGCGTCTTGAAGGTTCTACATAAGCTACCTTCCATGGCTCTGGCCCAATGCTTCTGAGGAACGTGTATGGACTCATCGTTCCAGCACCTTTTTCTGTGTCATATGCCTGCATTAATACGCAGCCTTCATTTGACCAATGCTTTTGCAGTGTCAAAATCATGTCTTGAATATTCAATGATCGCACCTCCATCTTTTTTACACCATCCGCTATGTATGGCGGTGGGGCCTAGAACCTTTTTGCAAAACACAAAAACTCCCGTCTCTATGCTCACAAGGTTCCTTGCAAACATAGGGACGAGAGTTTTTCCCGCGGTTCCACCCTATTTGCTGGTGTCGTAGCACCCAGCCGCTTTGTTTTACGTTGCTCAAGAATGCCTTTCGTTACGTGTCCATCCTTAGCTCACACCGCCCTAAGGTCGCTTTTATGGCTGATACGTAAGTACTTCTTTCTGTCAATGCAACATATTTGATCTTAGATGATCTTACAAAAAGTCACGAGAGATGTCAACTTTTGTTTTCACCGTCCATTAGCTTTTTCATGGATTCCATTTGATTCATGAATTTTTTTGATTTTAAATAAAGACCTGAATACTCTTCATAATAATGATCGAGCACTTGACGAATTTCTTGTTTCGTCTGTGGTTTCACGTCAACCTGACCAAGCCTTGATAAATCAAAATAATGAAACAAACGGAGCAGTCTTGCTGCTGCTGGGGATAAGGGCAGTTTATATGGATCTTTAGAAAAGCATTGCCTACAGATGAATCCGTTATCTCTAATTGAGAAATGGAACTGCCCTTCTTTTTGACCGCAGTGTACACATTGGTCCAGTTCAGGCTTCAACCCCATCACTGACAGCATTTTAACCTCTACGATAAATAAAATAATATCAGCATCTGTGCCTTCATTGAGATGGCGTAAAGATTGAAGAAGAAATTCAAACAAGTAAGGGTTTGGCTTCTTTTCTTCTGTTCCTTTATCAAGTAATTCTGTCATATATGCGGCATATGCAGTCAGAAATAAATCTTCCCGAATGGTTCGCATGCTTTCCATCATTTCACCTTGCTGGAGCGTTCCAAGTCCTGTTGATGATTGGATCAGGAAGGTTCCGTATAAAAACGGCTGGCTTATGGCTGACAGGCGGCTGTTCGATTTCTTAGCGCCTCTTGCCATCACACCAATTTTCCCATGTTCTCTAGTGAGCAGCGTGACAATTTTGTTTGTTTCGCCATAATCTGTTGTTCTAAGGACGATTCCTTCACTTTTAATGAGCATTTGTCTACACTCCGAGCATTGGAGGGGGTCAAGAATTATAAGATTGGAAAATCAAGTCGTGCTATTTCTTCTTCAAGTACATCGGGTCTTTCCAGGTTCTCCTTTTCTAACTCTTTGAAAAGCAGATACGTGTCAACGCTTCCTGTTTGTGAAAATACGTTCCATGTAAAATTCAACATAAAAACCCCACCTTTCTTTATTAGAAGCAGCAACGCTACATCCAACATATTAATTTTATCTTGACCAGGCTACCTCCATTTCATGATAAACAATTTTTACTAATCGAACCGCACCATTGTCAGATCTACTAACAACTGTATCGGTTTTTAATATTCGTCTTCTCTAAATCCGAAATCACGAAGATGTGTGGATTTATTACGCCAGTCCTTCTGCACTTTTACCCAAAGCTCTAAATACACCTTTGAGCCTAAAAGTGCTTCAATGTCTCTGCGCGCTTTTTGTCCCACTTCTTTTAATAAGCTGCCGCGCTTACCAATCACAATCCCTTTTTGTGAATCACGTTCTACGACGATGGTCGCTGCAACATGAATCTTGCCGTTTTCATCTGGCTTGATCGATTCAATTGCAACCGCAATACTGTGAGGGATCTCTTCTCTCGTTAAATGCAGCACTTTTTCACGAATTAATTCAGAAATAATAAATCGCTCTGGGTGATCTGTTACTTGATCTGCCGGATAAAATTGAGGGCCTTCTGGAAGATAACCTTCAATTTGCTGAAGAAGCGTATCAATGTTGTTGCCTTCAAGTGCTGAAATTGGCACAATTTCCTTAAATGGGTAACGTGTGCGGTATTCATCAATTAAAAGGAACAGTTCATCCGGATGAATTTGGTCAATTTTATTGACGACAAGGAACACCGGTGTCGATGTTTGCTTTAGTCGTTCAATGATGAATTCATCACCTTTGCCATAGCCTTCCTGTGCGTTGATCATAAACAAGATCAGGTCGACTTCCTTGAGTGTATTTTGAGCCACCCTCATCATAAAATCGCCAAGTTTGTGCTTCGGTTTATGAATTCCTGGTGTATCGATAAAAATCGTTTGTGACGTGTTCGTTGTCAGAACACCCTGCACTTTGTTTCGAGTCGTTTGGGGCTTATCACTCATAATCGCAATCTTTTGTCCAATCACACGATTAAGAAAGGTCGATTTCCCTACATTTGGTCTTCCAATAATTGATACAAATCCTGATTTGAAGCTTTCGTTAGTCATTTAAATCCTCCGGTGAAAATGCGCCTGGCAATAGTTCGTTTACTGTCGTTTCGTATATATGTCCTTTTAAGTTCGTTAGAATCACTGGCATATCAGGTGCACATAGCTCTGAAATGACCTGTCTGCATGCGCCGCATGGTGAAACAGGCCGATCTGTATCAGCCACTACTGCAAGCATTTGAAAAGATGTGATGCCCTCTGAGTAAGCTTTAAAAAGTGCTGTTCTTTCCGCACAATTACACATACCATATGCTGCATTTTCAATATTGCAGCCGCCATACACTTTTCCGTCATGCGATAATAATGCTGCACCGACTTTGAATTTAGAATAGGGTACATATGCAAAATCTCTTGCTTTGACTGCTTCTGAAATCAACTCTTGTTTGTTCATTCTAGTTCCCACTTTCAGAAGAAATGGTACCACTGTCACATTTATATTTTACATAATTCACGTGACATTTTCACGCCCATTTCTAAAAATGTTAATAAATAGTAATATTGTTCTATTGCATGATCTTCGGTAAGAAGATGATCAACCCAATCATAACCGAAATGGCGGCGTAAACGCAAACAGCGCCTGCTGCGGCGTCCTTCGCTCTCTCAGCAAGAGGATGCTTCTCTTCTGTGAAAAGATCTACTGTATGTTCAATCGCTGTATTCACAAGTTCTAACGCAAACATCCCGCCGCATAAAAGCAGAATGATCATCCATTCAACCGGATGAATGTGAAACCAAAAGCCGCAAATCACCACGATGATGGCTGCGACTGTGTGGAATCGAAAATTCCGTTCATTCAAGAAAGTTCGCCATATTCCTCTAAATGCATAATAAAAACTCCGAAAAAAACGGACAAGCGGCGTTCGCTTCTTACGATGATCTCGAAAGGCCATAATCATCCAAAATTTTTGTCTGTTTGGCGAACATTTCTTTTTCATCTTCTTCTGTCATATGATCATAGCCAAGCAAATGAAGAAAACCATGAATCGTTAAAAATCCTAGCTCTCTCATGAAGGAATGTCCATATTCCTCTGCTTGCTCTTTCGTTCGATCAACACTAATGATAATGTCACCAAGTACAGGCGGAATGTCATCAGCTCCAATGATTTCAATTTCCCCTTCGCCTTCTTCCTCAAGGGCAAATGAAATTACATCTGTTGGTGCATCTTTTCCTCGGTATTCTTTATTAATTTGATGTATTTCTTCATTTGAAACGATCGATACTGATACTTCCGCTTGATCTTTTACCTCAAGGGCATCCGCAGCAAATTGAAGAAGCTTTTCCACTTCTTCAAGCTGCTCTTTCGATACTTGTCCGGTTTCATCTATTAAATCGATTAACAATGTCATTTACTTCACCTTCTGCTTCGGGGCATCTGGATATTCAATCCGAGAATGGAAAATCCCCTTTAATGTTGTACAAATTGTTTGGCTAATAATATTTAATTCTTTAAATGTCAGATCACATTCACTAAATTGCCCATCCTGCATCTTATCTGAAATAATGCCTTTGACAAGCTTTTCAATCCGCTCAGGGTTTGGATTATGCATCGAACGAACCGCCGCTTCCACGCTGTCAGCCACAGAAATAATGGCCGCTTCTTTCGATTGCGGTTTTGGACCAGGATAACGAAATTCTTCTTCTGTCACCTGATCATCCCGTTCTTTTGCCTTATAGTAAAAGAATTTCAGCAGGGACTTTCCGTGATGCTGTTCTGCAATGTCCACAAGTTCCTCTGGAAACTTCTTTTCTCTCAGCATTTCAGCACCATCTGTCGTATGGGCAATAATAATATTCTTGCTCAGCTGAGGAGAAAGCTTGTCGTGCGGATTATCAATGTTCATTTGGTTTTCAATAAAGTATTGTGGTCTTTTCGTTTTTCCAATGTCATGATAATAAGCTCCAACCCTTGCTAACAATCCATTTGCACCGACTGCTTCACATGCAGCATCCGCTAAATTCGCCACCATGACACTATGATGATATGTACCTGGCGTCTCTGTTAAGATCTTTTTCAGCAGCGGATGATTCGGGTTCGATAATTCAATAAGCTTCATGGTCGAAAGAATGCCAAACATGCTCTCAAAGACTGGCATTAACCCAATAACCAAAATAGCCGATGCAAACCCTGACACAATCGCCATGATGAGGTTCACACCTATTTCAAGCCCTGATGGAGAAGAATTTTGAATCAGCATAATGGACAGCACAACAAGTACATTCACCAAAGCTACCCAAAGCCCCGCCTGCAAAATTTTTGATCTCGCATTATGTTTTCTCAAAAATAAAATCCCCGCCATCCCGCTTATTAAATAATAAGCACAGATGACATAGTTAAAGACGCCTGTTACTCCTTGATTAAACATCATACTGCCGCAAAGGGCAAATACAAGGCCGGAGAAGATCGCCAGCCGCTCATTGATCAGCAGCTTAATCAGCATCGTGCCAAGTGCCACAGGCACGACGTAGCCGATGGTTGTATATTTGGTTTCCTGGAAGAGACTGAATACTTCCATGATGATTAAAATAATGGTGAAAATAAGCGAGTACAGCAGTAACGATTTATTCTTATGGACGAGCGACTTTTTCCTCGATTCCAGTGAGTGGACAATCGCCGCTAAGAAGAGACCAATTAAGATGATAAGACCGCTTACAGGCTTAAACAAATTGGAGCTGTTTAAAAGGCCGGTCAGTTCTAATTTGCGATACACTTCGCGGTCAATGAGCTCTCCTTCTTCCACTAAAATTTGCCCTTGCTTAATTTGAACCGGCTGAATATTATCAGCTGCTTCTTGTCTTTTCTTCTCTGTTGCGACCGGGTCAAATACATAGTTTGGAATAATCGCAAATTCACCAATTTCTTTCGCTGCATTTAAATATTTTGACGGAATCGAATTGTTTTCAAGCTCTGCTTTCACTTGTTTTTTCTCATCTTGCAGCTTAGAAGCTGTGATTTCTTTACTCATGAGAGAATTGACCACTGTGATGATGGAGTCCTTTGTAAAAGAAAGGTTTTCGTCGCTTGCTTGGAGCAGTGCTTTAATCGATTGATCCGAAACAGCTTCCTGCATATCGGTTGTGAGTTTCTCTTTTACACGCTTCGCCATCTCTTGATCTGTTGGCGGGTTCTCTTTGTCATCAGCTGCTGCTTTCTTCTCTTCTTTAATGGCTTCAAAGAGGGATGAAATGAGGTCAACACGATTATCAGAATATGCTTTTTTGAGTGTATATTGGTCTTCCACTTGATCCGTTGCTTCTTGTTTCTTTTCTTCTGTTGCTTCTTGGTCATCAACGGTAGACGGAGAATAGATGGTCTGTTCGCTCACTGAAAACAAATCTAGGTCGAGCGATTCAGGTTTTACATGGAAGAAGAGCACCACAAACATGATGGCCGCTAAACCAGCGTATAGCAGTACGTTTAAATAGCGTGAGCGCTCCATTTTCTGAGGTTCTTTTTTAGACAGCAGCCTTTTGCGCTTACTGCCTTTCTGATTCTTTCTCAAGGAAAGTACCTCCTTTTTTACTTTAAACCACGATCGAAACAAAATGACCCGATTAAGGCGATCGGGTCACTCAGTTCATTTTTGCTTTTCGTATGCTCCAATGATCTTCGCCACAAGCGGGTGTCTGACCACATCTGTCTGATCTAATTCAATGAATGAGATACCCTTGATCTCAGCAAGCATGTCCTTTGCAGCTGCAAGGCCTGACTGCATACCTTTAGGCAAATCAATTTGTGTAATATCTCCTGTAATGACCATTTTAGAACCAAAGCCTAGTCTCGTCAAAAACATTTTCATTTGAGCTGGCGTTGTATTCTGCGCTTCATCTAAAATCACAAATGCATCATCAAGCGTCCGCCCTCTCATATAGGCAAGAGGGGCAATTTCAATCACTCCGCGCTCAATTAAACGTTCCGTATGATCACTACCAAGCACATCGTGCAAAGCATCATATAGCGGTCTTAAATAAGGATCGACTTTTTCTTTTAAATCTCCTGGCAAAAAGCCAAGACTTTCTCCTGCTTCAACAGCTGGCCTTGTCAGGATAATCCGTTTGACATGTCCATTTTTCAGGGCATGTACGGCGTTGACCACTGCCAAATACGTTTTACCTGTACCAGCAGGTCCAATCCCAAAGACCAGATCATCTTTTTTCATTGCCGCAGCATATTCACGCTGGCCGATCGTTTTGACTCTGATCGACTTTCCTTTGGCATTTTTCGTAATTTCATCTTCATACATATTTTCAAAATAATTGAGCTTGTCTTTTTGCGCCATTTTAATGGCATAGACGACATCCCGTTCAGAAATCTCAATTCCTTTACGAATGAGATGTAAGAGAGATGTAATCAAACGGCTCACAGTATCTCTTGATGCTTCCTGACCAGAAACATACACTTTCTCTCCACGTGTGATAATGGAGACATTCAGCTCGTTTTCCATCAGTTTCAGATAAGCATCTTGATTGCCAAATAAAGCAATGGCTTCGTTTGGGCTATCCAATTTTTGTTGAATCTCAAGTAAATGTTCTGTCATTCTCTAGTCTCCCTGAACAATAGGTGTTGGTTGAACAATATCTTCTATTACTTGGTAAAGGATGATTAACTTAACTTTACCATTCCCTGTTGTCTCGTGCAAAACTTTTTCACTTTTCACCTCACCTGTTTGACCTAGCTTTTCTTCTAATTCTTTTTTACCCATTTTAATCCCTGCTTGAACCGCTTCTTTATTTGTGTATTCTCGATTTATTTTTTCACTTTCTCGTGTGATTTCCTTTTCATAGGAGAACGGCAATTGCATATTCAAAAAATGAAGCGGGTGAACTTCTGTTTCTGTTTTCGGCTGCTGAAAATCATCTTTTTTAAAGGAAAATCCCCAAAATGGGATGGAGCCTCCAAACAAGGAGAGCTTGTGCTTTGTCTTCATTTTACCCGTAAAGACATCAAAAGATGTTCGGAGAGGGACAGAAACTTCAGATCGGTACCATGTTTCACCATAGATTTTCGCTTTAGCTCCGACCGTTTTTTTCTGATCTTCACTCCCAATTAAACCTGAGACGAGCATCTGCCCTTTTTTCACATGCTCATCGACCTGGGCAAGCGGTTCCCCCTTTTCTACATACATTCTCGTGATGACCGCCTTTTTCTTGGCAACGATGTGCTGAGGACTTGTATATTTCTCCTTTTCAGGTTCATTTTTTTCGACCACTTTCATTTGAAACGTCGTTCCGTTCAGTTCAACTCCGACCCATGTAATGCTCTGAATATTGGTCGTCAATGATTTTTGTATTTTTTCAGGGGTCCCCATGAGAAACTGAAACCGCCCTTTTTGTACCCCTATTTCGTCCAGATGCTTTCTCATTTGGTGTTCTGTTTCTGGATTCGCACCTTTAATCTCAATTTTCCACACCATATTTGAAAGAGCCAATATCGTCACTAGGAAAAAAGCCATCCCGAGGGTGAAGCCAATATTTCTTCTCGACCATAGAAGAAGAAACGGGAACCCTTTCTTTTGATGAAACGAACATTTCACCTCATGATGTCTGCGCACTTTTCTAAAGGCATGTACATCTGAGAGGCGAATAAATAAGCGCACGCTGTCTTGACGGCGGCTCACTTGAAAAATTGTGATCCCCTGTCTCGTGCACTCATTGATCAGCCGCTCAATACCGCTTCCTCTTATCTCCACTTCCACTCTGCCAATAAAATAGGCAAACCATTTGTTCTTCACGTTTCTCCCCTCCGTCAGTTAAGAATCAATATAACGGACCTCATCGATTTTCCCCTCTAATAAGATCTCTTCTGGCAAAATCGTTTTAATCACAAAGTCTTTTCCTGAAATAATGCACTGTCCTTGCTTGAGCATCAGCCTTACCTCTTGATCACTGAAAAGTAAAAGCCCTTTATGGTTCTCTATGTAAATATGGAGTCTGCCAACCATCGTAATACGGGGAAGATCCATCATCACGTCCGGAGGGATTTCAAGTGTTCTTGTCAGCCATGCTTTAAGTTGATTTTTTCTTTTTCCCATTCAATAAGAACCCCTTCCCACCTCATGTGTATGAGATCAAACTGAAAGATGGTGAGACTGATGAGAAAGTCTCTATATCATCCTATTCCTCAGCGGTTCATATCATGCTAATGAATCCCGTAAAACAGCCGTTTCATCATTTTGACTAAGAAAAGTCTCCATTACACAACAAAAAAGCCCCCTTAAGGATGAGGGGGCTTACTTCTTTATCTTTTATATGGTCGTTTCATCGTTCGATGCGGCTTTTTCGCACGAGGCTCTCCAAATACTTCACCAAGGATCATCCCTTGAACGACCGTATCTTGGTTGAGTTTCTCAATCATTTTCGGCTTCATTCCAACAGATGCTGCCTTTGGCCTTGTAAGTTCTCTTTCAAGCGATTGAAACTCTTTATTCAGCTCGCTTTTTCTTTCTTCCATTTCGGCAAGTGTAGCTGTATAACGATCCTGTAAGGACTGTGAACCTTGTTTCTTCATCCCGCCATGATCATGTACATCGCCAAAATCGTCCAACTGGTCTGTTTTGACCGGGGCTGCTCGTGTTTG
This sequence comes from Bacillus sp. 005/A4HT-01/001, assembly GCF_004634445.1. Taxonomy (NCBI): domain Bacteria; kingdom Bacillati; phylum Bacillota; class Bacilli; order Caryophanales; family Bacillaceae; genus Bacillus; species Bacillus sp. 005/A4HT-01/001. The sequence continues at coordinate 487,390 of NZ_SEIZ01000002.1, read as the reverse complement.
TTCTGCCTTCTTTTGAGGAGCCGGCTTTTGCTGCCGGTTATTTTGTTCCTTCTCCTCTTGTTTGCCGATTTTCCCAAAGACCGCAGAGATAATACCGATGATAATCGCTATTAGTAACGGATTTTCAAATAGAATGTCCAATGGGCTCCCTCCTTAAAGCGTGAGAGGATGCTTATTTGTTTTCATTATCAGATGGACCTTTTGTCATTTTGCCAAATGAATCTCTCATATCCGTATCAGCATCGATATTCTTAATGTTCATGTAGTCCATAACTCCAATATTACCTTCACGTAGTGCTTCGGCCATTGCAAGTGGTACTTCAGCCTCTGCTTCTACTACTTTCGCGCGCATTTCTTCAACTCTCGCACGCATTTCTTGTTCTTGTGCAACAGCCATCGCGCGGCGTTCTTCTGCTTTCGCCTGTGCAATGTTTTTGTCGGCTTCTGCTTGGTCTGTCTGCAGGATCGCCCCGATATTCTTACCGATATCAACATCTGCGATATCAATCGAGAGAATTTCAAATGCTGTACCTGAATCTAATCCTTTACCAAGAACCGTTTGAGAAATCATATCAGGATTTTCAAGAACCTTTTTATGATTATCTGATGAACCGATTGTCGAAACAATCCCTTCACCTACACGAGCAATGATCGTTTCTTCCCCTGCACCACCGACAAGTCTGTCAATGTTTGCACGAACTGTAATACGTGCTTTTGCTTTTACTTCAATCCCGTCCATCGCAACACCTGAGATAAATGGTGTTTCAATGACTTTAGGGTTTACACTCATTTGGACAGCTTCAAGTACGTCACGGCCTGCTAGGTCGATTGCCGCACAGCGAGCAAAGTTCAATTCGATATTCGCACGCTGAGCTGCGATCAGTGCGTTGACAACTCGGTCTACGTTACCACCTGCAAGATAGTGGCTTTCTAATTGGTTAATCGTCGCATCAAGACCTGCTTTATGCGCTTTGATGAGCGGGTTGACCACTCGGTTTGGAATCACTCGGCGAAGCCTCATTCCTACAAGTGTAAAAATGCTCACTCTTACGCCAGCCGCTAGGGCAGAAATCCACAGCATCACCGGTACAAAGGTGAAGAAGATCGATAGAACGATCAAACCTGCTGCGATAATCACAAATAATAGTAAAGTAGATGGATCCATTTTATTCCTCCTATAAAATCAGTATATCTATACTTTCCTCACGACAATGCGTGAGCCTTCCGCTTTCACAATTTTTACTTGTTCATCCTTATCGATAAAAGCACCTTCTGACACAACATCAATGCGCTCGTCACCGAATACAATCGTACCAGATGGACGAAGTGCTGTTGCTGTCACTGCGATTTGTCCTACAAGATCATCTCTTGTTTCATTTGAGACATAACCACTTTCTTTATTGGTTGAATCGGTTAAAATGAACTTTTTAAAAAATTTCATACGTTTCCCCAACACCTTTGTCAATAAAATAACTGCTATGATTGAAACAGCAGTGGCAATCAAGATGGAAATCGCCATTTCTGTAAAGCTTCCAGCTGCTAAAAATAAGCTGACAACGACACAGATTAGTCCAATGACACCCACGATTCCCCCTGGCAAAAATAATTCCAGAATGATCAACACAATCCCTGCCAAAAACAGGAACAATGTCTCATATCCTGCAAAACCTGCCACGAGATGACCATAAAAGAATAGAAGAAGCGCTGTGACTCCCATGGTGCCTGGGACCCCAAAGCCGGGAGAATATAATTCAACAATTAACCCTAAGCTCGCGATGGATAAAAGGATAGGAATGACGATCGGATGCGTGAGAAAACGCGCAACCTTTTCAGCAAAGCTCACTTCATCGTATTGAACAGAAGCATCTGCTAAGTTCAGCTTCTGAAGCAAGTCATCCAAATTTTTCGCTTCTCCTTCTGCATAACCGAACTGAAGTGCCCGATCTGTGTTAAAGGTCAGCAATTCTCCTTTTGGTGCACCAGCTTCTTTTGCGTCTATATCTACATCTGCCATCGCAAGAGCATATTTTGGATCACGCCCCTGCTTTTCAGCAGCGTCACTCATTTCAGCAAGCCATAGAGATTCAGATTTTTGATCGGCAGCGTTGCCTTCACCATCAATAATCGCAGCAGCCCCCATCTTTCCATTTGGGGTCATATAAATTTGATCGGCATTTAAGGCAATGAATGCCCCGGCTGAAAGCGCTCTATGATTCACAAACGCTGTCACTGGGATATCGGATGCACGAATGGTATCGGCTATTTCAAGCGCCGCATCGACTGCACCACCTGGTGTATTGATGTCGAGAATGATGTGCTTCGCCCGTTCCGACTTTGCCTGCTCAAATGATCGTTCAATGAATTTAGAAAGTCCTTTTTCTACTGTATCTTCAATTGGGATAACATGAACTTTCTGATCTGCTGATTTCGCGGTCAATTGAACCCCTAATAACAAGCATATTATAAAACAACTGAAGAGAGCAATAGAAATTTTCATTTTTTTCATCTATTTGGTGATCCCCCCTCTCTTTCTTTCATTTTACCGTTCCTTTACATACGTTACAAATGTATCATAGGTTTCATTTTTATATGACAGGTTTATGGAGGCATAAAAAAAGTACCCTTCTAACATGAGAAGGATACTTTTTTATTGAGACAGTTGCTCGCTGACAAGTCTGTTAATCACAGCACCATCAGCTTTACCTTTTACTTTTGGCATAATAGCGCTCATCACTTTACCCATATCAGCTTTCGATGAAGCACCGGTTTCGGCGATTGTTTCTTTCACAACCGCCTGCAGTTCTTCTTCAGAAAGCTGTTCAGGTAAATAAACGTCTAAAATGTCAATCTCTTTTTGAACTTTATCTACTAAATCTAAGCGATTAGCTTTCGAAAATTCATGGAGGGAGTCTTTACGTTGCTTAATCTCGCGGGAAAGGACGGTTAGTTCCTCATCTCCGGTCAAACTGTCTTTCTTAAGCTTTATTGCTTCATTTTGCAGTGAAGCCTTTACCATACGAATGACAAGAAGCTTGTCTTTCTCTCGGTTTTTCATAAAAAGCTTCATATCAGAATTTAATTGCTCAAGAAGACTCATAAAATCCACCCTCTTTAGAATTTACGTTTTCTAGCAGCTTCAGACTTTTTCTTACGCTTTACGCTAGGCTTTTCATAAAATTCACGCTTTCTTGCTTCTTGCAATGTTCCAGTTTTGGATACACTGCGTTTAAAGCGACGAAGAGCATCTTCAAGCGATTCGTTTTTTCTAACGACCGTTTTTGACATTCTCTTTCCCTCCCTCCGAATACACCAATCGACTGCATTAAAAAAAGATATACATGCAAAACATGTACCTAGACATTATAATATAAGCCTAGGTTGAGGTCAACTAAGTGATTTGGAAATATATTTTCGTCATGAGCAGGTAGACAAGTCCATATATTCATTGGTAAGAGGAGGACTTTTCTATGATGGCGATCATTTATTTTTGTGCACTTATTTTCATTTTTTTATGGGCAATGGGTTTGCTTAGGAAAGGATTAATGACGCTCACGTCGTCTCGTATTGAGAAATCTCTTCTTCTCTTTACAGATCATCCAGTCAAAGCATTCTTGGTCAGTATTGTGTTTACAGGGGTTCTTCAAAGCAGTTCGGCGTTTATGGTCATCGTTATCGGCTTTGTGAGTACAGGCATTCTCACGTTTAAAAAATCCATACCCATGATTCTTGGAACGAATATCGGCTCAACATTTACGACAGAATTTATTGCCATTAAGATGGACGTGTTTATGTGGGTTCTGATTGCAGCTGGTCTTTTATGTATCATTTTGGGCAGGAAGTCTTTTCGATATGCAGGAAAAAGTTTATTTGGGCTTGGCATGATCTTTTTTTGCATTCAAGGTTTTTCAAAAATTGCAGGTATGATGACCAGTCAGCCAGAGACACTGCACTTCCTTGAAATGATGCAGCACTCCGATTGGACAGCTCTTCTCTCTGGTACAGTGCTCACGGCGATTGTTCATTCAAGCTCCGTATGTATCGGTATTTTGATGGGATTTATGAATGAAGGGACTGTCGCTCTAAAAGAAGGCATCAGCTTTGTTTTAGGGTCCAATATCGGAACATGTATTACTGCCGTGATGGCTGCTATCTCTGGCGGTTATGCAGCACGCCAAACCGCGTATGCACACGTTGTGTTTAATGTTCTAGGTGTTCTTTTATGTCTTCCTTTTCTCGCCTTTATCACAGAGTTTGTTGCGCTTCTCGCAAGCTCTCCTGCCCAGCAGATTGCGCACTTTAGTCTGCTGTTTAATGTTGCAAGTTCTCTCCTCTTTTTCCCGTTCATCCGCTCTTTTCACGCCTTGATTTTGTTCCTTCTTCCGAATCGGTCAACATAAAAGAAACCGGCTTGCCTAATGGCTGCCGGTTTTTCATTCATTATGAGGTCATTCTCACTTGATCCGTCTGCACGTCATCACTTATACGGACGAATTGTCCTTCGTTATAAGGATAACCTGCTTTCGTAATCTTCACTTTCACCAAACGGCCGATCATGTCTTCTGTTCCTTCAAATACGACCTTCATGTAGTTATCAGTATATCCTACATACAGATTGTGCGTTCCGTCTTGTTCTTTGAAGGATTCTTCTGGAATAATCTCTAAGACATCGCCTTCATATGCCGATGCATATTCTTTCGCAAGCTGATCAGAAAGAGCAATGAGGCGGTGAACGCGTTCGTTTTTCACATTCTCATCTACTTGATCTTCCATCCTTGCAGCAGGCGTACCTGTCCGTTTGCTGTAAGGGAACACATGGAGCTCAGAGAATTGATGGTCTTTGACAAAATTGTATGTTTCCATAAATTCTTCTTCTGTTTCTCCTGGGAATCCAACGATCACATCTGAAGTGACAGCAAGACCTGGCAATGCTTTTTTGAGCTTCGTTAAACGCTCTGCAAAGAATTCCATTGTGTATTTACGGCGCATTCTTTTCAGTACAGTATTAGAACCAGATTGAAGCGGAATGTGCAAGTGTCTCACAATTTTATCTGACTGATCGAGCACTTCAATCACTTCGTCTGTAATTTGACTTGCTTCAATGGATGAAATGCGGATTCGTTTTAATCCCGCCACACGTTCATCTAATTCTTTCAGAAGCTTAGCAAAGTTATAATCCTTTAAATCTTCACCGTATCCACCTGTATGAATACCTGTTAATACAATTTCTTTGTAGCCAGCATCGACAAGCTGCTGCGCTTGATTGATGACTTCTTCTGGATCGCGAGAACGCAGTAATCCGCGAGCCCAAGGGATAATGCAGAATGTACAGAAATTGTTACAGCCTTCTTGGATTTTTAATGAAGCACGTGTTCTGTCAGTAAACGCAGGAACATCTAGTTCTTCAAAGACCCGTGCTTTCATGATATTGCCAACTCCATTGATCGGCTGTCTTTCTCTTCTGTATTCTTCAATATAACCAAGCAGTTTATGTCTGTCTTGTGTGCCAACCACAATATCAACACCAGGAATCGCCATAATTTCTGCCGGAGACGTTTGTGCGTAACAGCCTGTTACACAAATGACACCATCCGGATTATGACGAATGGCTCTTCTAATGACTTGGCGGCTTTTTTTATCGCCTGTATTGGTGACGGTACATGTATTAATGACATATACGTCTGCTTTTGATTCATAATCTTTTCTTTCATAGCCAGCTTCTTTAAACAGTTGCCAGATGGCTTCTGTTTCGTAGTGATTGACCTTACAGCCAAGTGTATGGAACGCTACTGTTCCCATCATGATTCACCTCTTAATAACTCTGTTTGATAAGATATAGCAGAAAGCGCGTAAAGAGGAGCTGTTTCTGTTCTTAAAATGCGTGGTCCAAGCCCGCAAATGACTGCACCATGCGCTTCAAGTTCTTCAATCTCCTTTTCTGCTAAACCGCCTTCTGGACCAAAAACCACTAATAAGGTTTGTCCGCCCTTCATCTGTTGGAGCACCGTTTGAAACCGGCTTTGCTCGCCTTCTTTCGATGATTCTTCGTATGCAACGACACATTTATCGAATTCACCGGCCAGTTGAATCAGCTCTTTAAATGTTGATACTGGATGAACGCGCGGAATGATATTCCGGTAAGACTGCTCGGCAGCTTCTTTCGCAATTTTTTCCCAGCGATCTCGTTTTTTTAATGACTTTTTTTGGTCAAGTTTTGTAATCGAACGAGTCGCTTGAAACGGAATAAAAGCACTTGCGCCAAGCTCGGTGCCTTTTTGGATAATCCATTCAAGCTTATCCCCTTTTGGCAGACCGCTTGCAATCGTCACCTTGATCGGAAGTTCTCGATTCTGATTTGTCCAGCCTTCCAAGTGACAAATCACTTCTTCCTTTGTTATTGTATCAATTTTACTGAGCGCTTCAAAGCCGTCTGTCGTTAAGCAAAGGATGTCTTCTCCTGCTTTCATCCGCATGACGTTTGCAAGGTGATGAACATCTTCACCCTTTATGACGATGTTTCCCTTTTCCGTCACTTCTTCTTTTGTGAGGTCGATAAAATATCGTTGCATACGTGTCCTGACACCTACTCGCTTTATTTTTTCGCTATAATGCTGACCCAATCTTCCATTGACAGCACTTCAACAATCTCAAAACCGGCTTCTTCTAAAGCCGTTTTGACTTGTAATTTCTTTTGTCCGATAATGCCTGATGTAATAAAGTAACCGTCTTTCTTCAATAGATCATACGCTTGATCTGTAAAGCGCAAGATGACCTCTGCAAGGATGTTGGCCACAATCACATCGCGTTCACCTGAAATCCCATCAAGTAAATTGTTTTGTTTTACCGTTACTTGGTCGCTCACACCATTTAATTCGATGTTCTGCTTTGCACTTTCCACTGCAACGGTGTCGAGATCAAATGCATGAATGTCTTTTGCACCGAGCATTGCAGCGGCAACACTTAAAATGCCAGATCCTGTTCCAACGTCAATCACCGTGTCGTTTTCCTTCACATAGCGCTCAAGCGCCTGAATGCAAAGAACCGTTGTTGGATGTGTACCGGTTCCAAATGCCATTCCAGGGTCCATTTCGATGATCAATTCATCAGAATGAACGGGTGTGTACTCTTCCCATGTTGGGACGATGGTAAATTTCTCAGAGATTTTCACAGGATGATAGTATTTCTTCCATGCAGTCGCCCATTCTTCTTCGTTTACTTCACAAATTGACAGTGTATTTCGTCCAAGGTCAATATCGTATAGAAGAAGATTGTTGATGGCTTCTTTGATCTCATCTACCGTTTCCATCAAAAAGCTATTCATCGGAAGGTAGGCTTTGACGATAACCCCTTCCTCAGGATAATCATTCGGATCGAGCTGGTAGATCTCACCGTATACATTTTCACGTTCCTTGACTAAATCAAGCGGGTCCTCAATCACGACACCACTTGCACCTGCTTCATGCAAAATATTGGTGATCGGTTCCACCGCTTCATTTGTTGTATGGACGCTAATTTCTGACCACTTCAATACTACCAACTCCTTATCCGTCTTACTCGCCTTTAAATGCGCGTTTCACCTTATCGAAAAAGCTCATTTCTTGTTCGTCCGGTTTATTTCCGCTCACTTCAGCAAATTTTCTAATGATATCTTTTTGATTTTCAGTTAAATTCGTCGGTGTTACGACGCGTACAACGATATGCTGATCGCCTTGACCATAACCGCGTACATTTTTTACACCTTTTCCTTTGAGTCTAAACTTCGTACCCGTTTGTGTGCCCGCGGGAACTTTTAATTTGACTTTCCCATGTAATGTCGGCACTTCAATTTCATCACCTAGTGCAGCCTGCGCAAAGGTAAGCGGCATTTCGCAGTAGATGTCATCTCCATCTCGTTCGAAGAATTCATGCGCCCTCACATGGAAAACAACAAATAGATCGCCTGGAGGTCCTCCATTTACACCTGGTTCACCTTGACCAGATACTCTAAGCTGCTGACCATCGTCCACACCTGCTGGGATCGTCACATTGATTTTCTTACGCTTACGCACTTTACCAGATCCACCACATGTTGAACACTTATGTTCAATTTGTTTACCAGTTCCGCTACAGTAGTTACATACTCTGCGGTTGACTACTTTACCAAATGGCGTGGATTGCTCGACATTTAGTTGACCTGATCCGCCACAATGTGAGCATGTCTTCGCCTGTGTTCCAGGTTTTGCACCTGATCCATGACACGTTTCACATGATTCCTCGCGGGGAATCTCGATCGTTGCTTCTTTCCCAAATGCCGCTTCTTCAAATGAAAGGGTCATTGTATATTGAAGGTCCGCTCCTTGACGCGGTGCATTTGGATCTCTTCTTCTGGCTCCGCCGCCAAAAATACTAGAGAAGATGTCATCAAAGCCGCCGAAGCCGCCAAAGTCTCCTCCACCGCCAAATCCGCCGCCACCAAATCCTTGGTTTGGATCGGTGTGACCGAACTGGTCATAATGTGAACGTTTTTGATCGTCAGAAAGGGTTTCATAGGCTTCTTTTACTTCTTTGAATTTATCATCTGAGCCAGCTTCTTTATTAATATCAGGGTGATACTTTTTTGAAAGCTTGCGGTATGCCTTTTTGATTTCGTCCTTTGAGGCGCTCTTACTCACGCCAAGCACTTCATAGTAATCACGCTTACTCATCTCTTCACACTCCCGATTTTCTCACATAAATACGATTGTATCATTTTAAATTGATCTTTTTCAATTCCTTTTCATCGTTGAAAAGAAAAAAGTCAAAGCCAAGAGATCCTGACTTTGACTTTCTGACGAGTACGTTTCAGCAGTCTTTTTCAAAAGTAAAGGTGATTATTTTTTCTCTTGATCGTCGTTTACTTCTTCGTATTCTGCATCCACTACATTGTCATCTGCTTTTTGAGCACCTTCAGCGCCTTCTTGCTGAGCTTGTGCTTGTTTTGCAGCTTCTTCATAGAGCTTTGTCGTTAATTCTTGAACGATTGTTTGTAGCTCATCTTTTTTCGCTTTAATGTCTTCAAGCTCGCCTTTTTCGATCGCAGCTTTTAGCGCATCTTTTGCATCATTCGCTTTTTTCACTTGCTCTTCATCGATTTTGCCTTCAAGATCTTTTAATGTTTTTTCTGTTGTAAACACTAATTGATCTGCTTCATTGCGCACTTCGATTTCTTCTTTTTTCTTTGCATCTGCTTCAGCATTTTCTTCTGCTTCTTTGACCATTTTTTCGATCTCATCATCAGAAAGACCTGAAGAAGATTTGATTGTGATGTTTTGTTCTTTTCCAGTACCCATATCTTTCGCACGTACGTTTACGATACCGTTTTTATCGATATCAAAAGATACTTCGATTTGTGGTACGCCGCGTGGTGCTGGCGGGATATCAGTCAATTGGAAACGACCTAATGTTTTGTTGTCTGCTGCCATTGGACGCTCACCTTGTAAGACGTGAATGTCTACAGCAGTTTGGTTGTCAGCAGCCGTTGAGAATACTTGAGATTTACTTGTTGGAATGGTTGTATTACGTTCAATCAGCTTTGTGAATACGCCGCCCATTGTTTCAATTCCTAAAGAAAGTGGTGTGACGTCAAGAAGAACAACGTCTTTGACATCTCCTGTGATAACTCCACCTTGAATTGCCGCACCAAGTGCAACCACTTCATCAGGGTTTACGCCTTTATGAGGCTCTTTACCTGTTTCTTTTTTGATTGCTTCTTGTACTGCAGGAATACGAGTTGATCCACCAACAAGGATGACTTTATCAATCTCACTAGCAGATAGACCTGCATCTTTCAGTGATTGACGTACAGGTGTCATTGTACGCTCTACAAGGTCTGCAGAAAGCTCTTCGAATTTAGCTCGCGTTAGCGTTAATTCTAGGTGAAGAGGACCTGCATCTCCAGCTGTGATAAATGGCAGTGAGATTTGTGTAGATGATACACCAGAAAGATCTTTTTTCGCTTTTTCAGCAGCATCTTTTAAACGCTGAAGCGCCATTTTATCTTTAGAAAGATCAATGCCGTTTTCTTTTTTGAACTCAGCCACTAGATGATCGATGATGACTTGGTCAAAATCGTCTCCACCTAGACGGTTGTCCCCAGCAGTTGAGCGTACTTCAAAGACGCCGTCTCCAAGCTCAAGGACTGATACGTCAAATGTACCGCCACCAAGGTCATATACAAGGATCGTTTGATCTTCATCTGTTTTATCTAAACCATAAGCAAGTGCAGCTGCTGTTGGTTCGTTGATGATACGTTCTACTTCAAGACCAGCAATTTTACCAGCATCTTTTGTTGCTTGGCGCTCTGCATCGTTGAAGTAAGCAGGAACTGTAATAACCGCTTTTGTTACTTCTTCGCCAAGATAAGCTTCAGCGTAAGATTTAAGATGTTGAAGGATGATTGCAGAGATTTCCTGCGGCGTGTAGTTCTTGCCCTCAACTTCTACTTTATAATCTGTACCCATATGTCTTTTAACAGACATGATGGTGTTTGGGTTTGTAATTGATTGACGTTTCGCTACTTCACCTACTTGGCGCTCTCCATTTTTAAAAGCGACAACAGATGGTGTTGTACGTGCTCCTTCAGCGTTTGCAATAACTTTTGGCTCGCCGCCTTCGAGTACTGCAACGCATGAGTTTGTTGTTCCTAAGTCAATACCAATGATTTTACTCATATTCGATGACCTCCCATTATGTAGTTATTGATTTACTTTTACCATTGATGGACGAATAACTCGGTCTTTGAGTTTATAGCCCTTTTGCAATTCTTCTACAACGATGTTTGAATCGTAGTTTTCATCTTCAACTTGCATGACGGCTTGATGAAGGTTTGGATCGAACTCTTTGCCGACAGCTTCAATTGGTTCAACGCCTTCATTTTTCAACGCTTCTACCAGCTGGCGGTAGACCATTTGCATACCTTCTAACAAACTTTTCGTCTGCTCATTGTCTGGATCGATTCCAAGCGCTCTTTCAAAGTTGTCGAGAGCTGGGAGAAGGTCGCTGACAACATGTTGAGAACGATATTTTTGCACGGTCTCCACTTCAGTTCGAGCACGGCGTTTATAGTTTTCAAAATCTGCTTGAACACGCAGAATTTTGTTTTCTTTTTCATCTAGAAGCTGCTGCAATTCATCAATCTTCTCTTGGAAGGCAGACTGTTCATCGTGCTTTACTTCCTCAGTTTCTGCTTGAACTGCTTCTTCTTGTGCTTCAACCTCTGCTGCTTGCTCAGGTGTCTGTTTTTCTTCTGACATTGTGTTCACCTCCCTCAAAAGATTCAATTATACGAAGGGGCTGTGCCCCCACCTTTTATCACCCTACTCATCATACAAATTGGAAAGTGCGTTTGACAAGTCTTTTGATACATGATGCAAAAGACTAACGACTCGCCCGTAATCCATACGGGTTGGACCAATGACAGCGATGGAGCCGAGTGATTTTTGATCAATCGCATAAGTTGCTGTGATTAAACTGCAGTTCTCCATTGCTTCCAAATTGTTTTCTGAACCGATTTTAATGGTGATTCCTTGCTGATTTGGATGAAACAGCTGCATGACATCGTTCTTTTGTTCAATCAGCATCATGAGTGAACGAATGCGGTCAATGTCATGAAACTCTGGCTGGTTCAACATATTAATCTTCCCGCCAAAGAAAAGTTTTGATTCATTTTGTGTTGAAGTGAATGTGTTACCAAGTGCATCTAAAATATGATCATAGTCTTTTAAATGCGTGCGAAGGAGCATCACTACTTCTTTATACATCCTGTCCTTCAGCTGATCCATCGGGACTCCGGCTAAGCGGCTGTTTAAAATATTCATTAGCTTCTCAATATCGGAGACATCAAGATGCTCAGAGAAGGTAATGGTTTTGTTTTCAACATGCCCGCTGTCTGTAATCATAATCGCTACTGCTTTATTAGGCTGGACAGGGACAAGCTGAATTTGCTTCAATCGATTTTCACTTAGCTTTGGACCAAGGACAATCGATGTGTAGTTTGTGAGATCTGATAAAATTTCCGCCGATTTTTGAACTGTTTTTTCCAGCTCAAAAATTTTCTCCTGAAATACTGACTGGATGAGCACAAGCTCTTTAGATGACAGTTTTCGCGGAGAGAGCAAATGATCTACATAATAACGATATCCTTTTTCGGAAGGAATTCTTCCTGATGAAGAATGGGTCTTTTCAATAAAACCGAGTTCCTCCAAATCAGCCATTTCGTTTCTAATCGTCGCAGAGCTGAATGTAATATCTTCTTTTTTGGAAAGAGTCCTTGATCCAACTGGCTGCGCCGAACGAATAAAGTCATTAATAATGACTTGTAGAATCAAAAGCTGACGATTTGTTAACATCATCATCACCCCTGTTAGCACTCTCTTTCAACGAGTGCTAATTGTATAAACAAAATTACCAAACTCAAATTAAAATGTCAATTATAACTCACCGAGAAACGCTTGAAATACTTCATTCCCTAACAATTTTCCTTTTCTTGTTAAACGAACGCCAATCTCATCCTGTTCAATGAGACCTTTTTCTGCTAATTCTTCAAGAATGGCGGGAAAGAGTGCTTCTGGTGATGCTCCAAATTTCGCTTGAAAGTGAGCACTTTTCACGCCTTCAATTTTCCGCAAACCTAAGAACATTTCTTCTTCGATCTGTTCTGCTTTTGTCACCTGATGCGTTTCCTTATATGGAAACCCTGTTTGTTCAATGAGCTCTAAGTAATGCTTCACTGGTCCAGCGTTCACATTACGGACGCCATCTACATACCCGTGCGCTCCTGCGCCAAAACCAAAGTAATCTTCGTTGCTCCAATAGGTGAGGTTATGCTGGCTTTCAAAACCTGGTTTGGCGTAATTGCTAATCTCATATTGTTTGAGTCCATGCCGCTCCATTTCATCCATGACGAGCTCATACATTTCAGCCTCACGTTCTTGCGGTGGTAAATGCAGTTTCCCTTTTTGCATCAAATTGTAAAAGACCGTCTTTGGCTCGACAATCAGTGAATAAACCGAATAATGTTCTGCACCTAATGAAAAAGCGGTCTCTAGTGAATGCATGACATGATGCTTCTCTTGGTGAGGCAAACCAAACATCAGATCAAGACTAATGTTGTCAAACCCAACTGCTCTTGCTCGCTCGAAAGACGTGAGAACATCTTTCTTTTGATGAACCCGTCCGATTTTTTTGAGCAGGTCATCTTCAAATGTTTGAACACCAAAGCTCAGCCGATTAACGCCTGCTGATTTTAAGACATTCAATTTCTCAAGCGATAGTTCGTCTGGGTTTGCTTCTACTGCAAACTCGATTAAGTTTTTGGTTGGTTTTAATACGCGGTGAATGCTGTCCATAAGCTGATCTAATTGGCTGGTTGTCAGTGATGTCGGGGTTCCCCCGCCAATAAAGATCGTCTTTAGTTCTTGCTCCCCTTTTTGATCGATCGTGTGCTGCATTTCTTTTTCAAGAGCGGCTAAGTATTCATCGACCGGCTGGGTTTTAATGAAAAATTTATTAAAATCACAATAGTGACAAATGTGCTCACAAAATGGAATGTGAATGTATGCTGCTTTCATTTGTTGACACCTTCTTTACAGGTAAAGAGCCGCAGTTTATCGCTGCGGCCTCTTCGTTTGTTTTCGACTATAAACGTCAAGGCGAGCATTGTAAAGCAGGTTGCCTTGAGGATGTTATTTTTTCGGTGTGCTGTCGTCCATTTTCAGCACGGCCATAAATGCTTCTTGTGGGACCTCTACAGAACCCACTTGCTTCATGCGCTTTTTCCCTTCTTTTTGCTTCTCAAGAAGCTTTCTTTTCCGGGAAATATCTCCACCATAACACTTCGCTAGTACGTTCTTGCGCATTGCTTTAATGGTAGACCGAGCAACAATCTTTTGACCGATCGCTGCCTGAACTGGTACTTCAAAGTGCTGGCGCGGAATCAGTTCTTTCAGCTTTTCTACAATGATCTTTCCGCGTTCATATGCATAATCGCGGTGAACAATAAAGGAAAGCGCATCGATTTTTTCGCCATTGAGCATGATATCCATTTTCACTAGAGTGGATGGGCGATAGCCGATCAGCTCGTAATCAAAGGATGCATACCCTTTTGTATTGGACTTTAATTGATCAAAGAATTCGTATACGATCTCTGCCAGAGGAATTTCGTACACAATACTTACGCGGTTTGCATCAAGATATTGCATATCAATGAAATTGCCGCGCTTTCCTTGGCAAAGCTCCATCACAGAACCAACATAATCATTTGGCACCATCATTGTTGCCTTCACGTATGGCTCTTCAATTCGCTCAATCTTTTGCGGATCAGGCAAATTGGATGGGTTATCTACGACGATTTTTTCTCCGTCTGTCATATACACATCGTAAATAACACTTGGCGCTGTCGTAATAAGGTCGATTTTAAATTCACGTTCAATCCGTTCTTGGATGATTTCCATATGAAGCATGCCAAGGAAGCCGCAGCGGAAGCCGAAGCCAAGTGCTTGGGATGTCTCTGCCTCATATTGAAGTGAAGAATCATTTAATTCAAGCTTTTCTAACGCTTCACGCAAGTCGTTATATTTCGCTGTGTCAATTGGATAAAGGCCGCAGTACACCATTGGGTTCAGCTTTCTATATCCAGGCAGAGCTTCTTTCGCAGGGTTTACCGCACTTGTGATCGTATCCCCTACTCGTGTATCACCAACGTTTTTAATGGCAGCTGTTAAATAGCCAACATCTCCAACAGTGAGTTCGTCTGTTGGCATTGCTTTCGGTGTAAATACGCCGACTTCAAGCACTTCAAATTCTTTGCCTGTCGCCATCATCTTGATTTTTTGACCCGGTTTGACGGTTCCTTCGACAATTCGTATGTAAGCAATGACGCCACGATACGCATCGTAGAGAGAATCAAAAATGAGGGCTTGAAGTGGTGCTTCCGGATCTCCAGCTGGTGCCGGCACCTTTTCGACGATTTGTTCTAAAATATCCTCGATCCCGATGCCCGCCTTAGCAGAGGTAAGAACAGCTTCAGATGCATCCAACCCGATGACATCTTCAATTTCTTGTCTTACACGTTCAGGTTCTGCACTCGGCAGATCAATTTTGTTAATGATCGGCAGGATTTCTAAGTTGTTATCAAGAGCTAAATAAACGTTCGCTAGTGTCTGTGCTTCAATGCCTTGTGCTGCATCCACCACAAGAATTGCACCTTCACAGGCAGCTAGGCTTCGAGATACCTCATAGGTGAAGTCGACATGCCCTGGTGTATCAATCAGGTGCATAATATATTCTTCTCCATCCTTCGCCTGATATTTCAGCTGGACAGAGTTTAATTTGATCGTAATGCCGCGTTCACGCTCTAAGTCCATGGAATCAAGTAATTGTTCTTTCATTTCTCGTTGCGTAATCGCCGCTGTTTTTTCCAAAATACGGTCAGCCAATGTGGATTTCCCATGGTCAATATGGGCGATAATGGAGAAATTTCGAATTCTTGATTGCCGTTCTAATCGTTTTTCTTTATCTGTCACAATCTATCACTCCTACTATAAAACGCGGGTTGCGCTAGGTTAGATTATATCAATAGGGCTGTAAAGATTCAATCGAAATCAAGAAAAGCCGCTCATCGGTTAGCGGCTTTTGCGAAAAGGTGTGATATCTTATGAAATAACATCCAACATGATGCTTACAACAGTTTATTTACCATTCACCCAATCATAAAGTGTACGGGCTGCATGCGTCATACCATCTGATAATGCTTTTCCGGCCTTAGAGAAGGCATTAAAGCTCTCCATTTCTTCTAGCTGCTTTTGTTTTTCTGCTAAGTCCTTTTGTGTGACAGCTGTTCCGAGGATAGAAGCTTCTTTTTCTTGATCATCATTCGTTTGGACAGTGAAGGCCCCTTTTAATTGCGGATCATGATACCCTTTCATTTGAAGCATGCCATTATTAGCTTGCTGCATTCCTAAAAAGACACCGAATAGCAATACGAGCGATAAAATAATGGTTTTTCCGATAAATGAGCCCATGTCCTCCACCACCTTAAGACCGTTTTTTCTCATCCTTTGCTTTGCCGTCTACCTTTTCTGCGTCCCAGAAAATTTCACTGAACACATCAGCTGCTGCATTGGATGCGTTTTTCAGTTCTTCCATATTATTATCCACACCGCCAAATTCTAATAGGAGGGCTTTGTCAGATAAATCTTGATTATAGATTCCATTATCACCAATTTCTCCTTTGGCAAACACACCGACACTAAGTCCTTTATATTTTTTCTCCATCAAATGGTGGAACTCTGTCGCCAGCTTTAAGTTTTTCTCATAGCTTTGATTCTTCTTCCCTACAACAAACGCGATTCTCGCATATTTCTTGCCTTTGATTTCTACTGTCGTATCTTTCTTTCTCCTTGAATCCCGGTGAATATCGATTAAGTAATCTAGGTCATCATTTTTAGCGAGAGCCTCTTTTACAACCAATCTGGATTCATTATATGATTGAGGATACTTCAACCCTTTTTTCAGCAGTCTTTTTTCAATTTCTGTTTTATCCACTGTGTTGCCGATTCCTTGCTGATCGAGCGCTTTACCAAACATCTCCCCGACAAGGGTGACGTTCACTTTTGAGTGGCGCGCATTGTTTGGGTTTGTTTCTCCTTTTAAAAATGGTAAATATGATTCCGTATTATGTGTGTGATAAATGTATACAGCTTTTCGTTTTCCTGTCGACTGGTCCGGCTCTTTTGCAGGCGTTTTCGGTTCATCTTCATCAAGCTTGTCCAGCTCAGCTAGATTTGCTTCTTTTTCATCTTTGATGACTTCACTTGGAGGCGGCGATTCCATTGGCATATTCGTATAGTCTGTACCTTCACCTGCTAGGATGATTTTTGTATCAAAATGTTCAAAGCCTGGCAGCTCTCTTCCTAGAAAACTGCGGGGGTCTTCTAAATTGATACTTGTGGCAAGTTTGAGTGACAGCCCGGAGAAATGAAATCCTTTTTGATCTTCAGGGACTGCTGAGGCAAAATATTGATTTTCCATCCCCATTAGAGTTGCAAAGAATGCCCCTGACAGCTCATCTGCCACACCATATAATGATGCTTGAGGCCTAAGCTCAGGTTTTAAAGACGTCAAAGCCCCTGACATGACAAACACAACCACCAGAGAGACAATAAACAAAAAAATACTCTTCACTACTTTTGTTCCATTAATCGCAACGACCAACTGTCGAGGACGGCGAGGTCTTTTTTTCATGATTTACTCCCTCCAGCACGCTTTCTAGTAATTACACTATGAGCGAGCTAGAGAAAGTAGAACTGTTTAATGATTATAGGAACCCATGTTGTCTTGAGAGATTTTTTGATGAAGTGCTGTATTTAACCCATTGGCGAGTACGTTCGCCATGTCATCAATGAATGTATCCACTTCTTTAGGTGTGACCATTAGATTTTGTCCAAGCGGTGCAAGCACTTCATGGATCAACTGTCTTTTTTCTTCTTCAGGAAGCGTTCCGACGATTCCTAAAAAGGATTGACGCGTTTCATCATCTGGCAAATCCTCTTCATTCAGCACTTTTTTCTTCCCAAATGTCAGACCCGCTGGTACTAAAGATCGGGAAGGTCTATCATCTTTCAGTTCTCTACCAAAATGCTTTAACACGTAATCAATCGTGTCACTTGCGATCGTGACTGCATCGACCACTGTTGGTACACCAATGGCAATGACTGGAATCCCCAAGGTCTCTTTGCTTAATTCTTTTCGTTTATTTCCGACACCCGATCCTGGATGTATACCTGTATCAGAAATTTGAATCGTCGTATTCACCCGTTCTACTGCACGTGCAGCCAGTGCATCGATGGCGATCACAAAATCTGGTTTAGATCGTTCAATGACACCTTGTATAATGTCACTTGTTTCTATACCAGTCAGCCCCATGACCCCAGGCGATAATGAAGACACTGGGCGATAGCCTTCCTGCACATTCTCAGGCTGTAATTCAAATAAATGGCGTGTCACCAGCAAATTTTCAACTGTGAGCGGCCCTAAAGCATCCGGCGTGACATTCCAGTTTCCGAGTCCTACGACAAGACAGCTCGCATCCGCCTGAATGCCGTGATCTTTTAAAAATTGAGCAAAATGATGGGCAAAAACTTCAACCACTTTTTCTTGCATCTCAGAGTCTTTCTCCCGAATTCCTTGCGCCTCAAGCGTCAAGTATGTCCCTGCCTTTTTTCCGGTCAGCTCTTCTCCTTCTGTCGTAATCTCCACAGTGCGGATGCGGATGCCGTGCTCTTCCTTCTCCTTCTCAACAATTCCTTGAATACCGTCCTTTTTGACCACATTCGGATCGTTCTCTTGTTCTAGTATCTCTTTTGTTTCAACGGCCAAATCGGTCCGGATTTGATAAGCGCTTAAATCAAGTTTCTGTTTCTTCATGAAAAGGCTCCTTCCATCAAGTAATTAACAGTAGTCTTTCCATCTCTTTCAAGAAACATTCGAGCGCTTCATCAATGAAAAATACTTTACATTTATATTGCATTCTAAAGGTGTGTTTGATAGAATACAATTTGTTCTATTGTGAAGATTTAACCTTAAGACAATTGTGTTTAGGTTGTATCTTAGGAGGTGAAACACATGCCAAATATTAAATCAGCGATCAAACGTACAAAAACGAATAACGAACGCCGTGCACACAACGCAACAATCAAGTCTGCGATGCGTACTGCGATTAAACAAGTTGAAGTTTCTGTAGCTAACAACGATGCTGAGCAAGCAAAAGCTGCTCTTTCTTCTGCTGCAAAACGCATTGACAAAGCCGTTAAAACTGGTCTTGTACACAAAAACGCAGCTGCGCGTTACAAATCAAGACTTGCGAAACAAGTAAACGGACTTTCTGCATAATGTTTGCAACGCCTCAGTGATGAGGCACCTGTTTAACTGTACGTCCGTCCTGAACGGCTCAGCCATAAGGACAGACTGGCAATTATACATCTAAACAAAAACGACCCTCTTTTGAGAAGGTCGTTTTTTTATGTTCAAGCCCCTAATAACCGAAGCAGGAACAATTCTAATAATAGCTGCTTGTCCTTTTTACCCGTTTTCATTTCATAATCAATCGTGGAGAGCTCTTTGACGATGTACTTTAGCTCTTCTTCTGAAAACAGTCTTGCCTGATCCATCGCGAGTTTGACCCGGAATGGGTGAACTTTCAGGTTTGACGCAATTTGTTTTTGCCCGTATCCCTGTTGAGCAAAGTACTTTGTCTGCAATATCAACCGAAATTGATTTGAAATGAGTGCCAATATTTTAATGGGTTCCTCATTTTGCTTTAGGAGGTCATAAAACATTTGCATCGCTTCAGACCGGCGCCTGTTCACGATTTGGTTAATCAGTTCGAAAATATTCTGCTCCAAACTTCGTGCAACGAGCTGATTGACATCCGCCAGCTCAATTTCCTCTCGCTGCCCAATATATGTACTTAGCTTTCGAACCTCTTGAAAAAGTGAGGACAGGCTCCCGCCACATAACATGACAAGCTGTTCTGCCGCTTCAACCGAGATTGTTTTTCCTTCTGTTTTCACCAGCGTGATGGTGAAATCTGTTGTTTCTTTCGGATTTAACTCTTTCGCCTCAACTACAGCCGCTTTCTTTTTTAACAATTTGGTGATTTTCTTACGTTCGTCCAGTTTTTCATATGGGGCCAATAACACGAGAATCGTGTAGGGTGCTGGCTTTTCTAAATAAGCTTCTAACACAGAAAGCTGATGCTCGATCTTTTCTTTTTTCTTTTCTGCAGTGAGGAAATAAGGGTTCTTGATCACAACGAGACGCCGCTCTCCCATAAACGGAAATGTTTCTGCGTCCGTCACAGCCTGCTCAAGCGGCACCTCTTCCATATCGAAGACAGAGTAATTAAAATCCTTTGTTTCTTCGTCGACGACAGCTTGTCTCAATTTTGCAGCTGTCTCTTGAAGTAAATACGTTTCTTTTCCATATAAGCAATAAACGGGGTGAATATCCCCTTTTTTTAAATTGTTCCATACTTCAAAGACCATTCGCTTAAATCCCTCTCTTTCACTTCCTCCTCTATCCTAAAGTGTGTAGAGACATTAGTAAAGAGGAAGCTGAAAGTGCCGCCTCCTCATTTATAGTAAACGTCTCACGTAAGCTCCCGGGTCAGCTTACAGTCAGACGATATTCACAAAATGATCATGAAAATGGAAAACGGTTACTTTACCTTCTAGCAATTCCAAATGAGTTCAAGTATACTAAAAATAGCCAGGAGGGATGAAAATGAATGAATTTGAAAAGAATGTTCAAAGCAAGCGGAATGATGTGACCGACTCAGCTGTTGGTTTTATCGTCACATTCGGATTTTTCGCCTCAATGTTTATTTTGGCAACTGTGATACACCTCGTTGGATCTTAACTACATGAATGCAAGATGACTGCCGTTTTGGCAGTTTTTTTATTGATTTTGTAAGATATCATATGGAGGATGAGCGTAAAATGTTCCATCCTCTTCAAGAAATTCATAGGTCACACTTCCATCGATATCTGTACGATACACCCTTGTTTGATGATCATTTAATTTTTTCAAAACTTCTTGATGAGGATGCAGATACCGATTTCGTTCACCTGCTGAAATCAGTGCATATGACGGATTCAAATGCTGAAGCCATTCTTCACTTGTTGATCCTTTACTCCCGTGATGCCCAACCTTCAAGACATCCGCTCGTAGCTTGGGGTAAGCTTGAATGATGTCTCGTTCCCCTTCTTGTTCAAGATCCCCAGTCAGCATAAAACGCTTGCCGCCAAGCGTAAAGGTGAGGACCAGTGAATCATTATTTTTACTCGTCACCTGGTCACGAGCTGGATGCAGAACGTCAAATTTTTGTCCTCCAATTCTCAGCTGATCCCCTCTTTCCAACTCATCTACAGGAATCCGTTGATCAGCCGCTTCCTTTAAAAGCTGCGCATCCTCTGGATTTCGAGCAAAGCCTTTTGGGATTGCAAGGCGTTTGACTTTATTTCGCTTTATTAACCGCATCGCTTCTCCCATATGATCTTGATCTGCATGGGTAAGGATGAGGACATCAAGTTTTGCTATGCCTTTAGAATGCAGAAATGGAATAAGCGTTTGATCCCCAATTGTAGATACTTTACGTCTTTTTTTCCATGGCTCTTCTTCAAAAGAAAGTCTGCCTCCTGTATCGACTAATATATGCCCGGTTCGATAAGGTAGCTGAATAAACAAACTATCCCCTTGTCCTACATCTAACATCGTGACCTCTCCTTTTTGAAGAAAATTCGGCGTGAAATAGTGTACAGACAGCACACAAACGAGAATCAAAATCGGCACAAGATAAGATTTGATAGAAGTTTTACATTCCATCACAATGAATAGAAAAACAATGGAGGAAACCTCTAGGAGCACATGCCACCATGTCGATTTCATAAAAATGAGAGTAAGACTATCGTAAGCAGCCATGTGTGCAGACAATTGATGACTAAACTGGATCACCCAATCAAGCAGCTGAAACAGTGTTTGTCCAAGCGGAAGATAAATGATAGATAAAAGAAAAAAGAATAAGGACAGAGGCATGACAACCATTGTATAAAAAGGAACAAACATCATATTTAAAGGAACACTCAGCAAGGAAAATTGTTGAAAATAATATAAAAGAACAGGAAGCGAAGCAAGCTGTGCAATCAAGGAAATGAGGAATAACTGCATCACCGAACTTTTTGCTTTTGATAAAATACTAGTGGATAGCAAAATAAATAAGGTCACCACAAATGACAGCTGAAAACCGACATCAAATATATAAAGTGGTTGAATAGCTAATAAAAGCAAGAACGCTGCACTTAACACGACCGCAGAAGGCTGTTTCATTTCTTTTGGCAGGCTTGTGATGACTAAATAAATTCCAGCCATGAGACAGGCTCTTAACACAGACGGTGCAGCACCTGTTAAACAAGCATAAACCGGCAAAAAGGATAATAAAAGAATACGCGCTGTCTCTCTTGTCACGCCAGCACGGAGTAGACACCAAAATAAACAAGCGAGCAATGTTTGAACATGAAGTCCTGAAATGGCTAATAAATGAATGATGCCAAGCATTTGATAATCTCTTAATGTATCAGGGTCTATTAAATCACGATCGCCAAAAATAAGTGCCTGCACAATCCCAACAGAATTCTTCGGAACGTGATCTTCTAGAAATTTCAACCCCTTCTGCCTAATAGATGAAAGGTCATGTGAAGGGCTGTCATGTTTCGTGCAGCTTTTCATAGACTGCGTTAAGAAAATAGCATCAATGCCTTTTGTTTTTAGAAATTGATCATATTGAAAGCCATTCGGTATGGTTGCTTGTTTAGGCAACCGCATCTCACCTGTCATATGACAGCTCATACCTGGCCCAACATCTTTTAGCGCTTCTTTTTCACGCTCCGTTTGAATCGTATAAAATGCCGCTAGTCGACGATTCTCTGATGAAACAGTCGCTGAAAAGCGATTGCCATCTATTTTCGGGATCGTTTCAATCACAACCGAATGAGAAAATGCTTTTTCTTGTATGGGATGATCCGTTTCAAAAAACTGATGCACCATAAAAATGAGCATATAGATCGTTCCACACAAACTGACCATTAAAAAGAACTGGGGTGTTTTTTTCAGCAGACTGAAAAGAAGACATACAAGAAGAAAAAGGAGAAAATACAAATGAAGATGATATGCGGCCAGAGCAATTCCAGCAGCTGCTGAAATCGCCCCGAACGGCAAATACTTAAACATAGGAAGTAAATAATTGATTCGCCTTTTCATGCATTTGACGAATTTCTGTTTCGCTACGTCCTGATTCACTTAGTTTGCCTATTAAATCCGCAACAAAGGCTAATTTTTCTTGGTTTTTTAAGTCAATAATCATCTCATCTAGTTCGACCTGTTCTGTTTGAACTCCGGCCTGTTCAAATAAATCAACAGCATATGGATGATTTTTATAATCCTTCGCATAATACACTGTTCGAATACCTGCTTGAATAATCGCTTTACAGCACTGCAAGCAAGGAAAATGCGTCACATATATTTCAGCATCAGCCGTTGGTGCACCAAATTTGGCACATTGTAAAATAGCGTTCATCTCCGCATGGATTGTACGAACGCAGTGATGATCTATCACATAGCATCCTACATCTGCACAATGCACGTCACCGGCAATGGATCCATTATATCCACCTGCGATGATGCGCTTGTCTCTTACGATCGTTGCCCCAACAGCTAGCCGCTCACAGGTGCTTCGCAAGGCAAGCAAATGGCTTTGAGCCATAAAATATTGATTCCATGAAATTCTCTCCACGAGCTGATCCCTCCAGAATGATGGTTGGTATTAAGTGTACATGCCTTTCTTCTATACCGTCAATTCTACTTGACCGTCAGTTGATTTTTCAGCCGTTCAATGGTCTTCTCTCCAAAACCCGAAATATTCCGTAAATCTTCAATTTGCTGAAATTCTCCATGTTCTTCTCTATACGCAATGATGGCTTCCGCTTTGGCTGGGCCTATTCCGTTAATGGTCTGCAATTCCGCTGCATCAGCTTGATTGACATTCACCCCTTGACTCTTTTCATTTCCCGGCGGCGTATCAGCCGCTGCTGTTTGTCCCTGCTTGTCAGCCTCCCCCTTCTTTCGTACATAAATCATCATACTATCCTCTAATTTTGCTGCTTGATTGATGTCAACTATATCTGCCTTGCTCGTAAAACCACCTGCTCTTTTAATGGCTTCTTCAACTCTGTCCTCAGCCATAAATGCATAAACGCCCGGCTTCCGTACAGCTCCTTTGACCTCTACTACGATGGATGTTGGCTCTTTTTCTGCACTCTCTTGTTTTTCTTCTAATGTGACCCGCGTTTCATGTTGTTCTTTCAATACACCTGGCTCGGTGCTGCCTTTCTCTTTTCCTGCTAAAAAGAAGAAACAGATGATGACGAGGATAATGATTCCCGCTATCAGATAAAGACTGTATTTTTTCAACGAAATGAGCTGCTTCACTTGTTCACGCTTCTTTCAATCATATTTTCACGCTGCTTCACATACTGTTTAGAAGATAACAGATCCTATGCGTCTAAGGAGGGAGAACGTTTGAATATAGGGTTAATCGGTACAGGAAACATGGGTACCATACTTACTGAGGCATTTATTGAATCAAAAGCAGTCAATCCCTCATCCATCACCATTACAAATCGGACCATCGAAAAAGCGTTCAATATAAAAAAGAATCACCCAGAGGTCGAAGTGACGAAACAGCTTTCAGGAGCTGTAACAGATAAAGATTTCATCTTTGTTTGTGTCAAACCACTTGATATTTATCCGCTTTTAAAAGAACTGAGCCCACTTTTAAAAGAACAGCAAACCATTGTCATCATTACAAGTCCGGTTCATCCTGAACAGCTTCAAGACATTGTTCCTTGTCAAACAGCCAGACTGATCCCAAGCATCACCAACCGCGCGTTATCAGGCGCATCACTTTTAACATTTGGTTCATCATGCAATGTCACGACAAAAGCAGCGCTCAGACAACTCGCTTGCCGCATTTCAACACCAATCGAAATTCATCATTCAATCACACGGGCAGCCTCAGATATTGTCAGCTGCGGTCCTGCCTTTATTAGCTTTCTTGTTCAGAAAATGATTGAAGCCGCTGTTGAAGAAACGGATATTTCAAAAGAAGAAGCCACCACCTTATCAGAAGATATGCTTGTAGGACTTGGCCGTTTGATTGAAAAAAGGGTGTATACCCTGCCTACACTGCAAGAGAAGGTGTGTGTAAAAGGCGGCGTCACCGGCGAGGGCATTAAAGCACTTGAAGCAGGTGTTCAAGATATGTTCCACCAACTTTTTCAGAACACTCACGACAAGTTCGATGAGGATGTAGAAGCGGTTGCGCATCAATACCCGCCGAGTGTGTTTACTGATGATCTCAGAAATTAAACATGTTCGCAACAAGCGAAAAAAGGGTTTTAAAAAACCATCGTCCATTAAACGATGGTTTTTGGTTTCTTCGCTGAAATAAAATACCTTTCGGCCAATTCCTGAGGTGCTTCATTTGTAAAATCAGCGGTCACTTCAATCTGTTCAAAGCCAGCGGACTCAAGGAACGCTGCATATGTCTCAAAAGGAAACGTACGCTGTTCGTGCGTTTCATCATAACGCTCATACACGTCTCCGTCTTTTACAAAAAAGCTTAAATCATGAATGACCGAATATGGATGATCTCCTTGATCACTCTGCCAAATATAGCTGATCTCTTCATCTTGATCGGCATAAGTAGAGCCAGGAAATACCTCTTCCATTTTATAAGGGGTATGAACATCAAACAATAAAACCCCACCTGCCTCTAAAAGCTGAAACATGTTTTTAAAGGTTTTTTTGACGTCATTTTCGTTTTTTAGATAATTCAAAGAATCACAGCAAATAACCGCTGCTTGAAAAGTTTGTTCAAACCCCTCAAGCTCTCTCATATCTTGATGTAAAAATTGAATAGACTGCTTATGAGCCTGTGCTTTTTGCTGCGCAAATGCCAGCATCTCTTCACTTAGGTCAATTCCTGTGACCATGTGGCCTTTTGCAGCTAACCGAAGAGAGATCTCTCCAGTTCCACAACCTACATCGATAATCGCACTATTTGGCTTGATATACCGCTGTATCCACTGAACCCATTCATCATAAGGGGCATGTGTCATGAGCTCATCATACACACCTGCAAACCCTTGATAAATCATGAGTTAATGCCAAGCGAAAGCGTTTCTCTCGGCGCATCTCCCCAAAGCTTCTCTAAGTTATAGTATCCTCTTTCCTCTTTGTGGAACACATGAGCAATGACATCTCCTAGATCAATCAAGACCCATCTTGCTTCGTCAAAGCCCTCCATCTTTTTAACTTCGATGCCGCCTTCTTCTGCAAGGTGTTTCACTTCTCTTGCAATGGCCTGTACTTGTTTGTCAGAATTCCCGTGACAAATGAGAAAATAATCTGCAACAAGTGAGATCCCTTGCATATTCAGGGCAATAATATCCTCTGCCCGTTTATCATCGCACGCTCCAGCTGCGATGTTTAAAATTGATGATGCATCCATCAAAATTCCTCCTTAGTTGTTCTTTTGCACAAGTGAGTTATAAGTAGCAAGTGTATCTGGGAAAACTGGCTGATTCTTTTTCATTAAAAAGCTGACGGTGTTTTTTAAAGATTGAATCAAGGCAAGATCCAAATCCTGCTCTGCTAACTCTCTTACTTCCTCTACACCAGGAAAATGGCGTCCTGGCTCTATATAGTCGGCGACATAAATAACTTTTTCAAGCAATGTCATGTTCGGTCTGCCGGATGTATGGAATTCAATGGCTGTTAAAATATCTCGGTCGTCAATTCCAACTTCTTTTTTGACCAAATAGGCACCAACTGGGGCATGCCAAAGCTCAGGTGAATATTTAAGCAATAGAGGGTTCATCTGTTCTTGCTGGATGATGCCCTTCATTTCTTCTTTCGGTCTAAATTTGGCATAATCGTGGAAAATAGCCGCAACCTCTGCTTTTTTCACATCTGCACCAAAACGTTCAGCTAATGAAATGGCCGTCTCCATGACCCCAATTGTATGTGTATATCTATGCTCTGTTAACTGCTGTTTGACACAGTTTAACGCTTCTTCACGATTCATATAAATGATGCTCCTTTATATAACACTCAACAGCTTTCGGAATCAAATAATCAACAGGTTTCCCCTGCTTCATTCGCTGCCTAATCAATGTCGATGATACATCAAAAGCCGGAACATCTGCAAACAAAAGAGGATACGCCGTACTTCCTTCATAACCTGGTCTTTTCATCCCAATAAAGGTGATCATCTGAAGCAAATCATCGATTCTGTGCCATTTCGGCAAATACTCGACCATGTCCGCTCCAATCATAAAAAAGAACTCATCTTCAGGATGGCGCTTCTTCAACAGCTCAACTGTATCTACTGTATAAGATGGGCCCTCCCGCTCCATTTCAATAAGCTCAACTCGAAAATGAGGATTTGACTGAATCGCTTTTTCCACCATTTTTACGCGGTGATGACTCTCTGCTCGTTTTCGGCCCGTTTTATGAGGGGGCTTGTGATTTGGGATAAACCAAATTTCATCAAGCCCTACTTGTAAACGCACCTCACTTGCCATCAGCAAATGCCCATTATGCGGGGGATCAAACGTACCGCCGAACAACCCTATTTTTTTCATATCATATCCACCTTTACGGCAGCTTAATTTGTTTATTTTCCTTTGATTCCTTATAAAGGACAATCACATTTCCGATCGTTTGAACGAGTTCAGCTTTTGCACCTTTTACAAGTGCTTTTGCAACCTCTGTTTTGTCCTCGTCGCAGTTTTGCAATACGCTGACTTTCAAAAGTTCTCTTGCTTCAAGCGCCTCGGAAATTTGCTTGACCATATTGTCATTTACCCCGCCTTTTCCAACTTGAAAAATAGGTGATAAATGATGTGCTTGCGCACGTAAAAAACGTTTTTGCTTACCTTTTAACATGGTGTTCCTCCTAATTTCTCTATGACAATTGACTTCATTTTTCGGGCGTCAGGTGTAATGCCCGTCCACAGTTCAAAGGCTCTTACCGCCTGACCAACAAACATGCCGACGCCATCGACCGTTTTCAAACCTAACCCAGCTGCTTCGCTTAGCAGCTTTGTTTCTATTGGATTATACACAATATCACAAACGACCGCTGTTTTTTTTGCGTTCGCTAAAGAAATTGGGGTTTCTTCAACATTCGGATACATACCAATTGAGGTCGTATGGATGATGACATCATATTCCCCAAGCCGCTCTTCTGCTGTATTTAATGCAATGGCACGAGATGTGATTTTCCCATCGGCACTTTCAATTAAAGCTTCAGCTTTTTCAATGGTGCGGTTGGCGATATCAAAGTGTTTCGGTGCATACTCAGCAATTGTCGTGTAAATCGCTCTTGCTGCTCCACCAGCACCAAGCAGGAGAAATGACAGCTCTGATAACGGCTGATCCAACGCTTCAAGCAATGAATGAAGAAAGCCTTCTCCATCTGTATTGTACCCAACGAGCTGATCTCCTTCGAGCCGCACCGTATTGACGGCACCAAGGCGTTCAGCTGTCACATCAATTTTGTCGAGGTACTTCATGATTTCTACCTTGTGCGGAACAGTGACGTTAATGCCGCTGATTCCTAACGCTTTCATGCCGCTAATCGCATCTTTCAGGTCATCATTTTCTACTTGAAAGCCATGATAATGTCCATCAATTCCAGCATCCTTTAATGCTGCATTATGAATATCCGGAGACATTGAGTGGCCAACAGGGTTACCGATTACTCCGTATAAAGGTTTCAAGGTCTCTCCCCCTCTGAACATTTAAATTAAC
Organism: Bacillus sp. 005/A4HT-01/001; assembly: GCF_004634445.1. Taxonomy (NCBI): domain Bacteria; kingdom Bacillati; phylum Bacillota; class Bacilli; order Caryophanales; family Bacillaceae; genus Bacillus; species Bacillus sp. 005/A4HT-01/001. The sequence goes on along the minus strand of NZ_SEIZ01000002.1, from coordinate 458,947 downwards.
GAACGTCTCATAAACACGTGCACGCCTTTTGGCGCATACACTTTGATTTGTTTCCCAGCATCATTTGCAGTCACCCAGCCTAATCCTGAAAAGACAATGTCCATTTTTGGCTGATCGATGGTGAAAGTGTGCGGAACGAGCGGCGGGAAATCTTCCATTCCCTCTTTTGATGGCGGTGAAAGCAGTTCACCTGCATGCTTTTCATATAAGTCATCTGCATTCTCCATCTTCGTCCTATGAATGTTGAGTTCATTTGGCATATAGCAGACAAAGGATGTTCTGCCGCCTTTTACATAATCAAATCGAGCCAGTCCGCCAAAGTAAAGCGTTTGAGCTTCATTTAACTGGAACGTTCTCGGTTTCAATTCTTTTTTCGGCGTTAAAATCTTTAAGTCATTTTTGCCGACATAGTGCGCCATTTGATGGCGGTTGATGATCCCCGGTGTATCGAATAAAGCAGACCCGTCATCAAGCGGGATTTCAATCGCATCAAGTGTTGTCCCTGGGTATTGGGATGTGGTGATCACATTCTCTTCTCCAGACACCTCTTTGATAATGCGGTTAATAAATGTTGATTTCCCAACATTTGTACAGCCGACAACATAGACATTTCTGCCCTCACGGTAATGATCAATGGCCTCCATGACCTCAGGCACACCTTGTCCTCTGCTCGCACTGATTAAAAACACATCGATCGGATTGAGCCCATTTTCTTTTGCTTCCCGCTTCATCCATTGAACAAGACGGTCTTTTTTCACGGATTTCGGTAAAATATCTACCTTGTTGCCAACCAGTAAAATGGGATTACCACCAACAATACGGCTCAGTCCATTAATCCAGCTTCCGTTAAAGTCAAAAATATCAACGACCTTGACGATCAGAGAATCAGTCTCGCCAATGCTGTGTAAAATATTTAAAAAGTCGTCTTCTGTTAAAGATACATCCTGAATTTCATTGTAGTTCTTTAACCTAAAACAGCGCTGACAGATCACATCTTCTTTCAATAGAGATGCTGCCGGCGCATATCCTAATTGATCTTTATCTTCCGTCTGAATGGCTACACCGCAGCCAATACAAACAACCTTTTCCATTATTACTCTTCCTCCCACTGAATGTGGCCCTTACGCTTTAAGGCTCCTAAAATTCTGCGTTCAATCTGCCTGTTAAACTTCGTGAAAAATCCGTCCGATGCCGCAACAGGTACAACCAAAATGGTATGGAAGCCATGCCTGTTTCCGCCAAGCACATCTGTCATAAGCTGATCGCCAATGACAACCACATCTTCTTTCTTCAATTGCATATCAGCGACGGCCTTATTAAAGGCTCTTCCCATCGGTTTTCTCGCTTTATAAATAAACGGGATATGAACCGGCTCAGAAAAAAGCTTGACCCTTTTTTCATTATTGTTCGATACAATCGTCACCTGTATCCCGTGATCTTTCATCTCTTGAAACCATTCAATTAAACGCGGGGTCGCACTTGGACGATCCCATTCTACTAGTGTGTTATCTAAATCCGTAATAATTCCTTTTACATTTCGTTCTTTTAGTTTTTGCGGCGAAATGTGGAAAATACTTTTCACAAATTCATCCGGTAAGAAATACTTCTTTAGCACAATTTGCACCCTTTCTTCCATTGGTTTTTCAGCGATTGTGTCGAATCAAATCACAATTTGTCTGTCTATCGAATACAATGAAAAAGTTTTCGACATATGATGAGGACCTTCAACAGGTGTGGATAATTTTACACACATTATCCACCTATATTTCATCACGCTTTCATTCAATTATAAACACTCTACCCACAAGTTATCCACTTAACCATGTGGATAACAGAACGATTGTTCTTGTTTCCCATTCATGGTAGATTAAAGGTACTTCAAAGACATTCGATCAACCTATGATGATATGTCTTTTCCTCAAGTTTTATGCCAACTTTTTCAGGGGAGGTGTTTTTCCCATCATATGGGTTTCTAGTATGAAAAAGCTGTCAGATGATTTACTTATAGAATCGTATTATAAAGCAAATGAAATGAACTTAAATCGCGACTTCATTGAATTAATTGAGACAGAAATGAAAAGACGTTCGCTCGGGCATATGCTCTCTGTTTCCTCTTAATTCCATATATCCAGGAACCATGCCTCCCGAGCACTCTCCTTTTTTAAACTCAGGTGACTGATATTATATCACTTGCGCTATAGGCTTACTACTATTTTCCGTAAAAAACACCCCTTCTGATCAAAGAAGAGGTGTCTTATTTGCAAGGCTGTTCATTCCAAAACCATAACCCTCCACCTACGACCAAAATGACGACAAGGAACACAACAAGAAAAGCGTAACCGATTCCTGCTCCTTGAGCTGGATAAGGCGAACACGCAGGGTAAGGATAAGGACATCCCCACATATCAGTTACCTCCTTCTAAGAAGATATACTGTTAGACTATGCTGGATGGATCGTCTTGTTTAGGCAGATGGCCTGCATTTAAAAATGTTTAATGACATCACGCTCTTTGATTTCGTTATAAATGATTCTTGCCCCTTTTGGTGTCATATGATTGCCAGAAGGGTCAATGAGGCCAGACTGAATCAAGGCGTTGTCACTATCTTCACCCGCTTCTCGGATGAACGCTTTCCAATTGTCGACAAGCGGCACCTGCTGTTTTTCAGCTACTTGTCTTGTGATGTCATTGTATGAGTTTTGCCAAGCTCTCGCCCCGCCTCTCTCAGCAAAATAAGATGACTTATATCTAGAATAATAATACAAGCCCTTTTTGCCTCCTTCCACCACAGGCACGCACGTCATGAGGATCGGGGTAATTCCCTCTTTCCTACTTTCAGAAATGAAGTAGGATAAGTTTTCTTTAAATCGTTTTTTGGTTACACGGGGATGTTTCCCGTCTAGAATCGCCGCATCATTTGTACCGAACATGATGAGGACGTAAGTTGGTTTTTGTTTTAAAATATCCTGCTCAAAGCGCAGCTTCGCATCTTCTGTTGTCTGCCCGCCAATCCCGGCATTGTGTACCTTGATTTGGCCGCGCTCGACGTTTTTCATGAGATTCACCCATTTTTCAGATGTGGGATAATCTCGAAAATCCCAGTTCGATCCTCTTGTGTTACTGTCACCAAATGCAATCACACTTTCCTGTGCCTGCTTCGAGCACCCAGCCGCAACACATATCAGGATGAAAAGGAAAACAAATTTCTTCACAACATTCACCTCCAAAAGCCCTCTTCATATAGTAAACGACAAGACTTTTGGTTTCAATGAATGACTGTTTCTTAATGTAATTGAACCGGCAGATAATCTCTGTCATGGTGCAGCAGTTCGCTCACTTTCACAAACTCATAGCCCCTTTTCTTTAGTTCAGGTACGACTTGTTTCAGCGCTTCTACTGTCTGCTTACGATTTCCTCCGCCATCATGTAAAAGGATGATATCACCGCCCTGAATATTCTCAATAATACGGCTGGCAATTTTGTGTGCACCTGGCCTTGACCAGTCCTTCGGATCTTGCGTAAAGGACCACATCACGACATCGTATCCTTGCTTAGAAAGAATGCGGAATGACTTCATCGTCAAGCGCCCGCCCGGGGGACGAAATAATAAGGGTCCGCCCGGCTGGAGAGAAGCGATATGAGCCGCTGATTCTTTTAATTCTTGCTTGATTTCTTTCGATGACAAAAGGTCAAAATACGTATGGTTCATCGTGTGATTGCCAAGCTCATTTCCTTCGCTCACAATCCGCTCTGCGAGGAGGGGATATGCATGAATACGGCTTCCGATGACAAAAAAGCTGGCATTCACTTCATGCTCTCTCAGTACATCTAGTATTTGATTTGTGTATACCGGATGAGGCCCATCGTCAAAGGTTAACGCAATCTTTTTCCGTTCCTCTCTCATGTCCCAAAAGGCTCGTCCCGTTTTTTCTAGGTCGATTCTTTTTAATGTATGCGCCTCTATGTTACCAGGAACAAAAGCGCATATTACCAATATACATAACAAGATATGCAACCCTTTCATCAGACCGCCTCCACAGAACATCATTACACATTAAATTGCCCGCTTTCTGATGAATTCATTCAAGTTTCGTGATCGTCTACGCTTCTTTTTCACATAAAAAAAGCCGGCCCATCAGGCCCGCTTTTTGTCTCACGTTTGGTTTCTCTCTTCAACTGTCGAACGTTGCTTAGAATTCATACAGACACTCTCCTTCTTGGATTTGATTTTGAGCCCATAACAATTTTTGATAATACTGGTTGGACTTCTGGTATTGTTGAGAGGTTTCTAAGGCTGTCGCAATTTCTAGTGAGATATCCTCTATATAAGAGTATAGGCTAAGTTTTTCCAAATAATCAATGGTTTTTTGCAGTTGTTCTTCATTGATTTCCTGAACATATAAAGCATCCAGATACTCAAACATATGACAGAACAGCTGGTCTTCATGCTTCTTTGCGGCCAATTTCCCATCCTCTAATATGCGCCTTGCTTCAGTCTGCTCATTTTGTCTAAAAAGCAGCTTGGCCAGTGTATAAAGTGTATGAGGCAGCGTGGGAAGCAGCTCTTTTTTGGCGAGGTCTGCCGATTCGGTTAAATATCGTTCTGCTTCTTCTCGATAACCTAACTCCCCGTAACATTTCCCTAAATTATAGAGTGCTGAGCTATAAATGCGCGAGTGGTCAATTTCGGATGCGAGTTGTTTCGCCTTTTTCAAGTGAGGCAGTGCTCGATCTTTACGTTTTAAATCTTGATAATTTCCCGAGATGACAAAGAGGCACTGAATAATGCGAATGGAATATGCATCATGCTGATCGTATATTTCAAGCGCTTTTAAAATATGGTGCATGGAGACATGCGTTTGTTTCATTATATAGTAGGCTTCTGCTACTTTAAAATGAAACTCGGCCTGCTCAATATCATCAAATACCATAGATAGCTGTTTTTCTGCCATGCGATAATATTTGACGGCCTCCAAATATTCTTTTTGACTAAACTCATGCATGCCACGAAAAAATGCATGGTAATAATGCAGCATATCAGATAACTCATGATTGGAATTTTCGATTTTATCGACAAGGTTAGATACTGAGAAAGGTTGATATTTTGAAGGGTGTATATAGTCGAGCATAATTTGGTGCCGAAAACACATGAGCTGATAATAAATCAGTAAATGCTGGTCCTCTTCCATACGTTCAATTTCCGCTTCTACTTCCGCTTTCAAGATTTCCGCATCTGGAACACTGAACTGCCGTATCATTCGATACCATTCATTAATTTTCATACCGACATGTGAAGAAAGAACCTTCCCCATGTTCCGAAAAAACCCCTTCCTTTTCGGTCTAATATTACATATTTTAGCACGCTTCTAGACCGCCAAGCACCGCAAAGAAACCGCAAACATATGAGAGGTGCAGCAAAAACATACGCACAGAAGCACGTTTCTTTCAAATAAGATGATTTTTTCATCGTACAGACACAGACAATCCTTCCTTCACATACATTTGAGGATATAGGCAGCGGCCTAAACATGGTGGAGGTGAAAATCGTGGCAGGAGTATTTACAGCGATGGGATTGATGGTCAAAGAATTGGTGTTTTTAGTGTCCTATGTCAAAAACAATGCCTTTCCACAACCCCTTTCGGGAGATGATGAGAAAAAATACTTAGCCCTCATGGCAGAGGGCGATGAACACGCAAGAAACATGCTGATTGAACATAACCTTCGGCTCGTCGCCCATATTGTCAAGAAATTTGAAAATACCGGGGAAGACGCTGAAGACCTCATCTCCATCGGGACGATCGGACTCATTAAAGCCATCGAAAGCTATTCCTCTGGAAAAGGAACAAAGCTGGCAACTTATGCGGCGCGGTGTATTGAAAATGAAATTCTCATGCACTTACGCGCACTCAAAAAAACAAAAAAGGACGTCTCTCTGCATGACCCCATCGGTCAAGATAAAGAAGGCAACGAAATTTCATTAATTGACGTCTTAAAATCAGAAAATGAAGACGTGATTGATACCATTCAGCTCAACATGGAGCTTGAAAAAGTAAAAGAATATATCGACATTCTCGACGGCCGAGAAAAAGAAGTGATCGTCGGCCGATTCGGTTTGGACTTAAAGAAAGAGAAAACGCAGCGAGAAATAGCCAAGGAGCTCGGGATATCGCGGAGCTATGTGTCACGGATAGAGAAACGCGCGCTGATGAAGATGTTTCATGAGTTTTACCGGGCGGAGAAGGAGAAACGGAAGCGGGAGAAGGGGAAGTGATTTGAAAGATATAAAAAAATCCATTCATTTTGGGTTGATAAAAAAACAGACCACATTAGGTCTGTTTTTTATTTTGACCATTCTTTGTTTCTTATATAAGACTGACCCTTATTAGATTTAAAAATACTCTAAAGGCTAAGAAATATCTGTTCACTCCATTGACTTCAATATCCCGTTTTCTTTTAAAAAACGCTCAAACAACTGATTTCCTTCATCTTCAATTTTGTCATCTTCAATGGAATACTCCCCAATCAACAGCCCTAAATCTTCATATTTTTCATAATGCTTTAAAAGCGTGATCCCATACCATGTATGATCAAAAAATAATAGCCATTTTCCTGTGTCTAAACTCTTAAAAAACATCCCTTCAATATCAACACCCTGTTCATAATAGCCAACATGTAGGTGCATCGTATCGTCTAAACTATGCATTTCATCCCCCTTAACACGTGTCTATCTGGTTCCCTCGTAAAAAATTTATAGATTTTGCTGAAAATCAATCGTCCTCAACTCCACCCATTCAACACTATCAGGTATCGATTTTGTTTTTAGAAAATGTTGAACGATTTCATAGGCTTGATGTCGATCGACGTAGCTGCATGAAGGTACATACAATGGTGCGCCTGCAACGACATGCTTGATTGTTTCTATCTTCTCTTCTTTTTTAAAAGGAACCAAAAAACCTGGATATCTCATAAGAAAAAAGCCATAAGGTTCATGATAAAAGAAAACAAGACTTTCCGTTTCCCAATCTTCATCCACTTCAATAGAAGATTCTCCATTCCCTTGTTTCCAATAGTCTTCATCCTTATGGAAGAAGATTTCTTTCATCCATTCTTCTCCCGGATTTTCCACTGGAGCACCGGTTGGTCCATAATACAAAAACATTCCATTCTCTCCTTCGACAACTATTGATTTCTCGTTCTCTTTCCTTCAAATGTGTAAAATGGATAAGTAAATGATGATTTATTCTGAAAGAATGCTTCTTAAATTCAATATTTTTTAATAGACCATTCATATTCAATTACTAAACTCCATTAATCTAAATTCTCCTTATTATGTTTCAACTCTTTATAAATAAATTAAATAAGTTTAAAGTTTTCATTTAACCAACTATAAAAATCTTAAACTCCTATGAAAAAACTTTAATTCTTTACTTTCAGACCGATTATAAAATTAAAGATACATTATCAATATTAAACAATATTTTTATTCTGAACAAAGGGGAATGACATGTACGATTTTTTCTTATTTATATTTTTTGTTAGCCTTATTTCCATAATAATTATTATTATATTGACCCTCATTGAAAGGACCAAAGAAAAAAATGAATTTGAAAAATTAAGCAAATCAGGAATCGATCAAATAGATGCTATGACAGGAAGAGAATTTGAAATCTATTTAAGCGTTCTATTTAGGAACCTAGGTTATAAAGTAAAATTAACTAAAGCTTCTGGTGACTACGGTGCTGATCTAATCTTGAAAAAATCTGGTTTGAGTATTGTAGTTCAAGCTAAAAGGTATAAAAAAAAAGTGGGGGTGAAATCTGTACAAGAAATCACTTCAGCAAGGTTTTATTATTCATCTGAATCATCATGGGTAGTTACTAATAATTATTTTACATCTCCAGCAATCGAATTAGCTGAAAAAACAGATGTTAAATTATTTGATAGAGATGATCTTGTTAACTTAATTTTAAAGTCAAAAGAATCAAACGAAAAAATAATTATTACCTATTGAATATTAACTAGATTAACTCTAAGAGGCATATATAATGGATCTAATTACTTCTTAAACAGAAAACAATTTCTATGTTCCGAAATTGTTTTCTCAATTAATTATCAATAAATTATTTTTTCTGTTCTTCCTTCCACTGCTCAAGCTCAGACACCGTCAATAATTGATATCCTTGTTTGGTGAGTTCTTTGATAATCGTGACGGCTGCGTTTGCTGAGGTGTCATAGATGTCGTGCATTAAGACCGTTTCACCGCTAGATGCATGGGCTAGAATGTAGTCCGCGACGTATTGGCTGTTTCGATATTTCCAGTCTTCAGGATCCACATCCCAAAGGGTCACTTTCATGTGAAGAGCTTCGTTGATTTGCCCGTTTGTCCCGCCATATGGCGGTCTAAAATGAGTCGGTGTGAACCCGCTCGCTTTTTCAATGATTTGTTGCGTGTCTTCTACTTGTTTGACCGCTTGTTTTAAGGGAAGTCTTGTGAGCAAAGGGTGGTTATAGGAGTGGTTTCCAATTTCATTTCCACCCTTTCTGATTTCACTTAACATATCGGGATAATACTGAACCCTGCTGCCTAATACAAAAAATGTAGCATGTCCTTTGTTCTCTTTTAATGCTGTTAAAATTTTTGAGGTCGTTGATGGATTGGGCCCATCATCAAATGTGAGTGCAATGGCTTTTTGATTTGGATGAAATGTGGATGGTTTTGGCAATTTCACAATCTTTCTTGTTGGAATCGGTTCTTTTTTCTCGTTTTTGTTCAATTCTTTCTTAATATATTCAGGTTTTAATATTCCTTTCAGCAGTGTTTTCTTAATCGCTAACACTTGAGGGCCTTGATGATTTGGAGCGATTTGTCCTCTTGGAAAGTAGAATTCAATAAAACGATCTTTGATGGCAAAATACTGATAGTTCTTCGCCTCAGGAGACGTTCCCCGTTTGAGCAGCGGCTGATTTTCAGCTAGCGTTCGATCTTTTTTTAATTCCTCAAAAGTCATATGAGATAATTTTTGAAAATTATCCTTCTTTGATAGAAAGATATCGTTGATTGATAAAAATGTCTGTTTCTTGAAATCAAAGTTCATCACCTTCGTTTGATTGACGCCTTGCTTTCCGCCCTTCACTTCATATGTATTGAATCTGATTGCGACGGTTTGCTTGGCATAATGAATGATCTCATAATCGATGTTTAACTCGTATCGTTTCTCTTCATTGACATCACTCGCTTGACTAAACGATGTTTTAAACTTTTCTAACGCGGTCTCTGCAAATCTTTTGATCTCCTGATCTAGTTTTTCTTGATGAAACAGCGGATAGTTGACAGCATATCTCATGAATTTCCCGTCATTCACAAGTGTGACAATTTCAACTTGTTTGTAGCTCGCATCTTGTTCTACTTTTTTCCTCTCTGTCCCGCTTGCCTGCTGGTTATGATAAAACGCAGCGATACCGATGACGATTGCAAGTCCACATAGGACGAGGCTGATCTTCCCTTTCGTTGACACAATGATTCTCCTCTCGTGATGCCGTCCTGTCTGGATGACGTGTGTTTGTAGGATAGACTTTTCGCAGCCCCTTTTTAGTTTGCAAAAAACACACTTGTCACATTTTCGACATATTTTACGAGAGACATATAAAAAGGGCTTGATCGCTTAGCCCTTATTTTTGCATATACAGTTGGAATAACTTTGTTTCTTCATCAATAGAGCGAGCCTGGTCAAAAGCTGCTCTGACTGTTTTTGAGTTGTTCACCAGCTCATACAGCATGGTGAGAACAAAAATAAATGACGCATTTCCATCAATGTAGTCATCGGGCGCTGTATAGGAGATCGCCCCTGTTTCTAAAAAAGCTTCTGCCACCTTTTTTTCACCTAGTGTACAGCCTGTACATATAATGTGGACTCCATTTAACGAAGCATACCGCTTTATGTCATCCGCACTAAAAGCAGCACCTCTCGGCTCACCCTCTTCGTATACATCTTCTCCTAACTCCGGCATGAGAAACGCTCCTTCTTCTCCGTGAAAGGATAAAAGAATGAAATCCGTCTTGCCTCTATTCCTCCCGGATAATACATCAATCAGGTCATTCGGTCTGCCTATCCAATGCATATCGACTTTTGCGCCAAAGTTTTCAAGTGCTGCACGAAGCGCAAAGGATTCCAGCTCACTATTTGGTCCGGCTGCCAATGTGATGCGCATGACTGGCTGGCTCATTTATATCCCCTCCAAACGATGATAAACATAGCACCATTTTTTCCTCATCTACATATGCACCATTTATTTTTAGTGCTTTTTCTTCTACCGCATACGACTTAAATCCAACAGACTTGTAAAGATGTTTGGCTGGGTCGTTTGTTGTGACCACTGTTAAATATAGTTGTTCGATGTCTTTTTTTTCGCGTGCAAAAGAAAGTACTTTTGTCAGAAGTGCCTTCCCCATTCCTTTTCCGCGTCCATTAGCCGTGACATACATCGCTACCACATTGGCACGGTGCTTTAATTTCTGCAAGGTTTCTTGTATGAGTGTAACCGAGCCGACCAGCTGACCTTGATGAAAGGCACCGAATGTCCACATAGATTGTGTAGAGGCAAAACGAGCCTTATATTTATTCTTCGTATCTAGCTTCTCTTCCTCGTAACTCATAGCAAAACTCTCTGGATTTAATCGGAGTGCTTCTAATCTCAAGTTCGCATATTCTTGAGCATCTTCTGGTGTTAACAATCGAATATTCAGAAAATCGCCTCCATCAGAATGAATTGATACTTCCAATTTTATCTTGAAAGGCGCTTTTGATCAAAGAATATTGGTTCATTTACATATAGCACATTTCTTATAGACTTTTAGGCTCTCTTTCGTTTTTGTGAAAACAAGGTCATTTTGATCATGTTCACTTGATATTTCCTATCCAAAACGATTCTTTTCTCACTTATCTTTTCACTTATTTTATATTAACCTATAACTAATTCATAAAAAAAAAGAAAAAAAAGGATTGATATGAACAAAAACATATCATAAGATAGAATAGTAATAAAAAGACAAAAAAGGGAGGAATTTGATATGACAGAAACAAGAAATGAAATCAAACTACATGTTCTTTTTGGTGCTTTAGCAGTAGGATTCCTTATGCTAGCTCTTTTTTCCTTCTCGCTACAAGTACTGCCAGTTGCTGATCTAGCAAAAGAATTTGGTATTCCAGGCAGTGTTGCCGCTGTGGTTCTTAATGTGGTTGAAGCGGGTGGAGCTGTCACTACAATTGTCTCCATTTTAACTGCTGTAGGTTCAGGCGGTCTTTCTCTTATTGCTGCGGCTGGTAAAGAGACAATTCGTCAATACCTTAAAAACGAAATTAAGAAAAAAGGCCGTAAAGCCGTTATCGCTTGGTAATTTATTTAACGACTCAATAGAAGGAGACTCTGTTCTCCTTCTATTTAAATTTTTGTGCAGGTGAGAAGATGTTATATCCTTTATTATCACTACTTCTATCCATTAGACTGGAGCAGCAGTATTCTAATATCGCTCAGTACGTTATACGAAAAATTCCATTTCTCAAGTCGTTTTCTTCAAAACAGTACATATTTTTTTCTTGTATTCTTGATATCATATTCGGATGCATGATTGTATTCGTGATTTCTTCATTTCTTTACTCCCCCGTCTATCAAATAGAATGGGAAAGTGCTTTTGTGATGTTTTTATTTTTATTTTCTATCGTCAAAGGAATTGAATCTTATAGAAGAACTCATCTTCTTCCTTTTAAAGAATTGATACAGCTAGCACCTGTTTCCTCTAGACAACTTTTTCAAACGCTTCTGTTTTCAGAATTGATTTGGCTTGTGTTTACGAGTTTGAGCACTTATTTGATCTATTTTTTGTTTCAATATGATATTGTTCAAACACACGATCTGGCATTCTGGTTAAAACATGTCAATGTGATGCTGACAAGTATCTTCCTATTTATCATCAGCAATAAGATATTCGGTGCTTATATTTATAACATCGTCGTAAAAAAAATCGGGGCCATTCGTGTCCTCTTTTTTGCAAGCATCGCTTTGCTTTTTTTCTTTTTCGGAAGGGTTCTCATATTAAACGTCATTTTCCCTTTTTATCACACCTTCCAGCAACTATTTCAATCGATCTCATCGCTTGCAGAGGATTCGTTTTGGATCACTCTTTCAAACAAGCTGATCTCTTTATATCAACATGATCTTCAGCAAATGCATCATGCTTTATTTTCAGATGGCTCTGTTTTTCTACAATTTCAAGCCCTTTTTAATTCACCTATTACATTGATTGTTGTGATAATAGGTAGTGCGCTTGTCATGAGAAGTCCTGTTCGATGGATTCCAACGGAAAAAGATCAAGACCAAAGCTCAAAGCATTTTCGGGATTTATTTTATTGGTACTTTCAAGTACTGCATAAAATTCAGGGTTTGTTGTTTAGACAAAATGTGTTGATCCAAAAAGACATCAAGCTGCTGAAAGAAAAAAGGTGGCTCTTATCTAAAGAATTTTTTAATTATATGTTCATGTCATATGAAGCCTTCTTTTATATTGGTGTTTTTACCGGATTGATCTCGATCATCGATCATCAAGCCTTGCAAATTCAGCTGCTATTCACACTCAATATTATGATACTAGCGAATCAATCTTATGAGATGAGAATGCTGACACCTTCTATTTTTGCTTTAAGTGCTGAAAAAAAGAACATTTGGCTTTACGAGCTTTCTCAAATATCACTTTTGCAATTTTTCTTATCAAAAATCCAGTTATTTTATTGTTTATTTTCCATACCAGCGCTCTTTTTACTATTCATTAATCTATCTATCATGACTGTGTATCAACTGTTTCATGTTCAGATGCTCATTCAACTGGTGGCATTAGGGATTGGCTTTTTCATTTTTCCTTTAATCCAACTGTACTTGTTTCCATTCACAACGAAATTCAATTTTATTCATGAGCATGAAATAGGGACAACAAATGAGGAACTAGAGATCATCGATAAAGGTCAGGCATTTGCCAGAAACTTTCTTGTGCTGCCTTTCATGTACTATTTGATTTTGACCTCTTTTCTCCCTATATTGCAGCAATCCTCAGGGCTCGTAAACGTGCTGTTTGCTATATATTTTGTGATCGTTTCAGTGATTTGCTGGATATTATGCCGCAAGACCATTTATAAAGGAATTGAGTATGTTGAAAAAAATAAGATATTTTCTATCGGAGAATAGATTGATTCTACGCCTCGGCTATCTTTACGCCGGTGTATTTATTGTAGCTTTGCTCATTGGAAGTCTCCTTCCTTATGATCAGATTCCTTATTTAAAAAAGGATGAAGACATGTTTTTTCTCTCTATTTTTTCAAACAATTTACAGGTTGGACTTGCCATGCTAGGTATCGGGGCTTTTACTGGCGGCATTATGTCTGCTGGCATTCTTTTTTATAATGGCTATATCATTGGAAAACTCATTCAGTTTTTGATAGCTCAGCATGAAGTGAAGCAGTTATTCACTGGCCTCATGCCACATGCTTTTGTTGAGGTGCTTGGTTTGATCCTCTTTTCAATCGTCAGTGCTTTTCCATTCATTTATCTTTACCGGTTTATGAAAGGTAAGGCCATTGATGTAAGAAAGCTGACTCGGACTGTGATTCAGTTAATCTTTGTCGCTATAGTGCTCTTGTTGATTGCCTCTCTTTTAGAGGAATATGTCAGCCATGTACATCTATCTTAGAAGAAAGGAGAATGTGGTTCTATGGAGCTACTTCTACGCCCTAAACAATTTTTCAACCAACATCAATCGACCAAAACCGTTATAGGTTTAGTCTTACTATCTTTATTTGTTTCAACTGTTTTTTTAACATTTTTCATTATTGATTTGTTAGTAGAGGAACCATTATCTGCGGGAAAACAATTAGCCAGCATTGTGTTTATCTTTTTACTGACAATCCCACTTTATTTCATATTGAATTTTCTCGGTACTGTCGTGACTTCTATTTATATGTACTTTTTTCATAAAACGTTTATTTTGCGCAAAATGTATTTTGTCATCTTGCTTTATAATGCGTTTCTTCTATTAGTGAATAGCGCAGCAATCTATTGTGTGATGGTACTCGATTTAGATCATTATTTTATCTTCATCCAAACGGTTTCTTTTTTGATCAACTTGTACCTTTTACGCATCCTATATGATGGGATCATTTATTATGCTAAAGGATCAAAAAAAGCCGCCCTTGCGACCGTCATCTTGTATATGCTGGTGACCACTGTTTTTGTTATTGGAGGATTTATCAATGGCTAGTTTGCAAGTGTCTCAGCTATCTTTTCGTTATGAAACAACTGAAGAAAGCTCTCCCCTCCTTGATCAAGTATCCTTTCATCTGAAAGAAGGTGATCGTGCTTGTATTATCGGGAAAAACGGCAGCGGTAAATCGACACTTTTAAAGATCATCGCAGGTCTGCTTCCTTCAGTATCCGAAACGGTTTTACTCAATGAACAGCATCATCCTGGGTCAGCTCTTTTTAAAGGGTTGGTCGCGTACATTCCAGATAAGCCTTTGGTTTATGATGCGCTGACTGGTATCGAGCATATGACTCTTATACAGTCGCTATGGAAAATGAATCAGTCAGAAAAAGAGGTATACAAAAAGACCTTTCTCTCGCTTTGTGATGCATTTGATTTAACTCATGCACTTAAGATGCCTGTCAAACAATATTCACTAGGCATGAGATATAAGCTTTTCTTTAATTGTATGGCGGCCAGATCACCAGAGCTAATCATTCTTGATGAACCTTTTACATCTCTTGATGAGGCATCTCAAATGCAGTCTATTTCTTTATTAAAAGAAGAATTCTCTGATCAATGTGTTTTATTTACAAGCCATCAGCGCTACCTTTATTCAGAATTAGGAAATCGTTTTTTCGAGCTTGATCACGGACAACTAAATGAAATAGAGCGTTGAACATACAAAAGGCATCCCATCACAGGATGCCTCACTTCTTTTTACCATTAGACTACCACTTACAGCGTTTGACCGGGCGGCAGCAAGGATTCTTGATATCACTGCCACAGTCATATTCTTCCACAATATACTCATTTCGAGTAGATTGCGTCACAGGGTAGTAGTTTTCAATTCTTTTGATGTTTTTATTGACGTTTGTGATATGAGTTGGATGAATTTTTCTGATCGTTTGTACATTTGTTGTCGTGTTGACAATTTGACGTGTAGGGGATACAACCGTTTCAACTTCTCCATGATTCCCTCTGCGAGGCCCAAAGAAAAAATTGTCTAATCGATTCCGGCTCATCTCAACACCCCTTCAAGTTGTCTTTCACTTACACTCTATCGTATGTCAGAGGCACGATTAGTGATTAGATGCTTGTCTATTTTTGATAAAATCCGCTGGTGATCTAGTAGTCTCACCCTTTACAATAGGACAATTTTAACATATTATACAAATGATCTCTTGTGAAGGAAAGGACATTCATTGATGAAAACAAGACATAAGCTTTTTTCATTTTTCATTCTGCTTGTCGTGATGATCACCCTTCCCTTGCTGTCGCCTATGGTTTTTACAAATGCGACTGAAAGAGGAGCGATACGGCATGCCATTTATCAAGAAGGCTACCCTTACCAAAGCTATTTTGCTATTTTGCAAAAAAAGGACGATGTAGACCCTCAATATGGTCAGCTGTATGATGTGTATTGGCAGGCTTGGAAAAGTGAGACGGGAATGACGCCTTCCGTCTGTTATTCAAAAAAGGTAGAAGACCATGAATATAAGGTAAGCTGCGGAACTGCACCGTAACATTTTTCAATAACTTTAAAATAAGAGGTGAACGATTTGATCAACACAACACAAACCATCGAACGAAACAAACTGGACATTGCACTTGAACTGACGCAATTGCATTTGAATCGATATGAAGCAAATCATCCTGATCAGCTGAGTGAAATTTATGCGAAATATTATGCGCTTCTTGAAGTGCTGGACGTATCCTCACCTGATCAATTAATGGATTTACTGCCAGATGAACTGAAACAAATACTTGATTAAAAAAGCCATCTATCCACACAGGATAGATGGTTTCTTTTAGACTCGTGCAGCCATATCGGTTTCGATTTGTTCTAAGCTTCTTCCTTTTGTTTCGACTAATACAAAGCGGGTGAACAACAGGCCAATTAAGCAGATGACCCCAAATGAGGAGAAAATGACGCCAAAGCTGAATTGGTCAGCCAAGATTGGGAACACAAGGCCAACTGCTAATGATCCCGTCCAGTTAAAAGCAGAGGAAATGCCCGCTCCAATACCCCTGACAGAAAGTGGGAAAATTTCACCAATGATAATCCATGTGATCGGTGCCCATGAGAAGGCATAGCACAAAATAAAGCAACAAAGTGAAATCAATGTGACCCAGTTTAATATGCCTTCACTCACTCCGAGCGCACCTAATGCCGCTGGTGCAAAGAAAGACAGGGCCATCCCCGTTCCCCCAACTGTGAGAATCGTTCGGCGGTCGAACCGGTCGACGAATTGTAAAAAGATCACGGTCGTCACAACAAATATGACACCAACAATGACGGTAAAACCTGCGGCAACTTGCGGAGCAAGACCTACATTTCTTGCGATACTCGTTGCATAATACACAATGGAGTTCGCCCCCTGTATTTGCTGGAGTGTCGCCATTCCGACCCCAATAAAGAGAGCCATTCGGAATTTCTTTTGAAATAATTCACGAATGCCTGAGCGTTCTTCTTTTGCCACTTCTAAAATTTCTTGCATTTCTGCTTCAATCTCTTCACGAGATGAACGAAGTGATCCTAATACTTCACGTGCCTTATGAGCCATTCCGTGTTTAATTAAATATCTAGGAGATTCAGGAAGTTTCAGCATGCCAATATAAAGCACGATCGCAAATAAAGCAGCACTTCCCAGCATCCAGCGCCAGCTGTCTGGAATTGGTTCAAACACAAATGCGACGATATAGCTAAGCAATAATCCACTCACAATCATCAGCTGATTCAGGCCGGACAATTTCCCGCGAATTTTGGCCGGAGCGATTTCAGACATGTAAGCAGGCACGAGCGATGAGGCTGTCCCTACAGCTGTTCCTA
The DNA here is from genome assembly GCF_004634445.1 of Bacillus sp. 005/A4HT-01/001. Taxonomy (NCBI): domain Bacteria; kingdom Bacillati; phylum Bacillota; class Bacilli; order Caryophanales; family Bacillaceae; genus Bacillus; species Bacillus sp. 005/A4HT-01/001. The sequence continues at coordinate 441,830 of NZ_SEIZ01000002.1, read as the reverse complement.
AGAAAATCCGGGCAATGGTTAATGAGATTTCTTCTGGTGCAATGGCTGAGCCAAGCGCACCGACAAAAAAGATAATTGATGACACCAAAATGAGCTTTCTGCGGCCAAACTTATCCCCCATTAGACCGCTTAAAATGGAACCAATGATTGCCCCGCCCATTAGTGAAGAGACGACGATGCCAAGCCATAACGGGCTGAGCTGAAATTCTTCCTGAATGTGCCCTTCCGCCCCTGCGATAATACCAATATCATATCCAAATAAGATGCCTGCAAAGGACCCGAAAAAGAAGATAAATTTACTTGATACTTTTTTCTCCAAGTGGATGACCCCCCTCACTTAATAAACCGCTTTCATTTCTCCCTGCCATTCTACCGTTCACAGTAGAATGCATTTCACCCTTCTTTATAAAACCACATATTCTGCATTCACAAGCTTTGCAAAATGAACAATTTGATCAACCGTTAAATTGAGAGATACGACTGTATGATGACCTCCGCCGTGCTTAATCCATGCTTTGACGCCATCTTGAAAGTTCGGTTTGATTTTCCAGAGGACTCGTGCCACCGGTAAATGTGGTGCTGCTTCCTGCGGCTCAAAGGCTTCCACTTCTTGAATCAGCCATTTGAAATGTGTTCCAAAATCAGCAATGGAGACAACAACGCCCTCGCCTGCTTTTCCATCAAACACAAGACGTGCTGGGTCTTCCCGGTTTCCAATGCCTAACGGAGACACGACAATGACAGGTTTTGTATGTGCAAGCACTGGATCTACTTCTAGCATATGAGATTGGAGCACTGCTTCCTGACCAGAGGTCATTTCATATGTGTAATCTTCCATAAAACCAGTCGATTGATGATGACTCATCACCTTTAATAAACGATCCAGTGCGGCGGTTTTCCAATCGCCTTCACCGGCAAAGCCATACCCCTTTGCCATGAGGCGCTGAACAGCTAAACCCGGAAGCTGCTTCATGCCATGTAGATCTTCAAAGTTTGTCGTAAAGGCATTGTAGCCACCTTCATCTAAGAAACGTTTGATGGCAATTTCATATCTTGCTTGCACTTTTACACTTTGTTCCCATTCTTCTGCCGAATAGCTCCCATAATCCACGTCATATAACGTTAAGTACTCAGCAAATAGAGCATCAACTTCTGCTTCCTCCACGGCATTTACATAATTAACAAGGTCGCCAATTCCAAAGTAATCAACGGTCCAGCCCAGCTGGATCTGCGCTTCAATTTTATCCCCTTCTGTCACCGCAACGTGGCGCATATTGTCACCAAACCGGGCCACTTTGATCTGGAAGCTCTCATGATAAGCAGCCGCAACGTCCATCCAATCAGCGATTTGCTGCTTCACCTCCTGCTTTGACCAATGACCTGCAACGATTTGGTTTTGCTTATTTAAACGTGCATTGATATAGCCGTACTCTCTGTCTCCATGTGCCGATTGATGGAGATTCATATAGTCCATATCAATCGTGTCCCACGGAATGTTTTCATAGTATTGCGTGACGAGATGCAAAAGAGGCTTTTGCAAAAGAGACGTACCACGTATCCACATTTTTGCTGGAGAAAACGTATGCATCCAAGTCATCACACCGATGACCTCATCACGATAGTTGACCTCTTTCATCAGCTGTGTGATTTGATCCGCACTAACCGCCAGTTCCTGCAGGATAATTGGATAAGGCAGCAAACCGCTCTCATTTAAGGCATCTGTTATCTTTTGCGCATCTGCCTTCACTTGCTTCAGTGCCTCGTCCCCATATAAGTGCTGTGAACCGACGACAAACCAACATTCTTTCTTCTGACTTGTTAACATAGAAATCCCTCTTTTCTTTATCTTGAAGGTTTTTGTCCGTAATACGCATGTGTTCCATGCTTTCTTAAATAATGTTTATCTAAAATCACCTGCGGAAGAGGCTCCGCATATTCGTTCAATTGCTTTGCAAACAGGTTCATTTTCGCTACTTCATCTAAAATGACACTGTTCATTACCGCACTTTTTGCATCTTTTCCCCACGTAAAGGGCCCATGACCTTGTAGCAAAATACCAGGAACCGCCATGATATCTATCTGTCTTTTCTCAAACGTTTCAATGATCAGGTGTCCTGTTTCCACCTCATACCCGCGATTCACCTCTTCTTCTGTGAGAAATCGAGCGCACGGAACAGGTCCGTAAAATGTATCGGCATGTGTGGTGCCCATTGCTGGTAAATCAAGTCCAGCTTGCGCCCATACCGTTGCCCACATTGAATGGCTATGTGAAATGCCGCCAATTTCCTCAAAGTGTTTGTAAAGAACAGCATGTGTGGCAGTATCGGAAGAAGGATTGAATTCCCCCTCGACCACTTGACCGTCAAAATCGACCACGACCATGTCTTTTGCTGATAATTTGTCATACGCTATGCCGCTTGGCTTAATGACAAACAGTCCACTGTCACGATCGCACGCACTGACATTGCCCCATGTAAATTTCACAAGTCCGTACTTTGGTAGATCTAGATTCGCTTGAAACACTTCTTCTTTTAACCGCTCTAACATACAGGTGCCGCTCCTTTCTGTGGCGTCAAATGTTCTACTGCCGCTTTTTCTATCGGGAGTCCTTCTTGATAGCGCTTTATAAATTCCTCAAAACCTTTAACATCCAGTGGATCAGGATCAATAAGCTCTTCTAATGTATGGGCAAACACTTGATGCCTGAGAAAATGGCTCAGTGTTTGCTGCTGGTGATTGAGCATATACGAAGCAAGGACCGCCATCCCAAACGCACCGCCTTCTCCCGCCGTTGATACGACGGATACAGGTGTCCCAAGTGCAGCAGCGACCATTTTTTGCCCAACTATTGGTGTTTTAAATAAACCGCCATGTCCTAGTAAGCGATCAATCTTGACTTGTTCATGTGCTTTTAAACGATCCATCCCAATTTTCATTGCGCCAAATGCAGAGAAGAGATGCGTCCGAATGAAATTAGCAAGGGTAAACCGGCTTTGAGGAGATCTAACAAAAAGAGGTCTTCCTTCTTTTAGTCTCGTAATATTTTCACCAGAATAATAGCCATAGCTTAAAAGCCCGCCCCCATCATGATCTGCTTCTAAAGCTTGATTTAATAGGGTTTCGTACAATCTTTCTGTTTCAACTGGCTGACCCATTGCTTCAAACGCTTCTCTGAATAGATTCATCCAAGCGTTGAGGTCACTTGTACAATTGTTGGCATGAACCATCGCGACTGGCAGGCCATCTGGTGTCGTGACAAGGTCCACCTCTGGGTACACACCTTTTAGATGATGCTCTAACACAATCATGGCAAACACAGATGTCCCAACTGAAATATTCCCTGTCCTCTTTTCCACACTGTTTGTTGCAACCATTCCTGTTCCTGCATCACCCTCTGGCGGGCAAAAAGGGATACCTGGCTGCAACTGTTTACCTTGGTCTAAAATCGCTGCTCCAGCTGCTGTTAACACACCAGCTTCTTCGCCTGCTAAATAGATGCGCGGCAAAAGATGACGAAGCTTCCACGGATAGCCTTTTTCTGCAATCAATGCTTCAAATTGATGAAGCATCACTTCGTTGTAATCCTTCGTTTTTTCATCAATGGGGAACATTCCCGACGCATCGCCAATTCCGATGGCCTGCTTCCCTGTTAACAGCCAGTGAATGTAGCCTGACAAAGTGGTCACATACTCTAACCGGGACAGATGTTTTTCCTCTCCTAATATCGCTTGATATAAGTGAGCGATGCTCCATCTTTCTGGAATATGAAATTGGAATACATCTGTTAGCTTTTGACTCGCCTCGGTCGTTGTTCCATTCCGCCACGTTCGAAACGGGACGAGGACTTCTCCTGTATGATGACAGGCGACATAGCCATGCATCATCGCAGATATCCCGATGGAGCCAATGGTTTGAATCGTCACCCCATACAATTGTGCTGCCTGTTCTTTCATCTGACGGTACGCCACTTGAAGACCTGTAATGATCTCAATTAAATTGTACGTCCATATTCCTTCTTGAAGAGAACTTTCCCATTCAAATGCACCTTGCGCAATTGGCTGAAACTCTTCATCTATTAAAATCGCTTTAATTCGTGTGGAACCAAATTCAATGCCCAAAGATGTCCGTCCTTCTCTAATGGCTTTGGCCGTCTTTTCACGATTCATTTTGTTCACCTCCAAGATGATAGCGGTTTCAAATATCTTTTTCATTTGATTCATCTTTACCTGTGCACAAAAACAATATAATATTTGTACGTACATATGTCAATAATAAATATAGTTGTGCATACATAATTAGACAAAAACTTTCATATTCTCTAAGGAACAGACGATAGACACTGTAAGCGCCTGTTTTTGATTAAGCAACCATGTTAAAATATGTCCATACAAGTTCTTCTCAACCCGAGTAGAGGATCAACTGTGAAAGAAGTGAAACGATGAAAAAGAAGTACCAGATCATTATAGATGATATAAAAAGCAAAATACTGACAGGGGATTACCGGATCGGGGAGCGTATTCCAACCGAATCAAGCTTACAAGAGATGTATCAAGTAAGCAGACATACGGTGCGAAAAGCCATCTTGGAATTATCGAGTGAAGGTTTTTTACGAAGCGAAAAAGGCTCAGGCACATTTGTCACCAATCAATATCAAACAAAACCTGCTGGACATGCTCATATGAAAACGATTGGCGTCATCACCACATACATATCCGATTACATTTTCCCGTCGATCATTCGGGGCATCGAAAGCCGATTAAATGAAGAGAACTATTCTTTGTTACTGGCGAGTACAAATAACGATGTGGACCAGGAGAAAAAAGCTCTTGAAATGATGCTGTCCTTTGGTGTGGACGGATTAATTGTCGAACCGACAAAAAGCAACTTATATAATCCAAACATTTCGTACTACCTATCCTTTAAAGAACAGGATGTCCCGCTTATTATGATCAATGCCTACTATGAGCAGTTAGAGGTCCCCCTCCTTTGTTTGGATGATGTAAAGTCCAGCTATTTAGCGACAAAGGAGCTGATCACCTCTGGGCATCAGCACATTGGACTGATTTCAAAAACAGATGATTTACAAGGAAAATATCGAATGAAAGGCTATATTCAGGCACTCGGTGAAGCGAAGCTCAATTTCCTACCAGAGCATGTTCTTTTTTTCGATACAGAATCGAAGCAGTATTTAGGGGATCATATCAAAACCTTTTTACAAGCGCACCAGCATGAGCTGACAGCCCTTGTTTGCTATAACGATGAGGTAGGATTAGAAGTAGCAAATGTATGTAGTGAAATAGGTTTATCTATTCCAGATGATCTTTCCATTATTGGACAGGATAACTCGTATATTGCCCAAAAAAATGCCCATGTGAAACTGACAACGCTGACACACCCTCAAGAGCAAATGGGACGAGATGCGGCAGACTGGATGATTAAAAAAGTACAAGGGAAAAAGAACCTGCCTGATCAAACATTTTATGAGCCTGAACTCGTTCCTGGTGAAACGATTAAAGAGCTGAACACAAGAAAAAATGAGCCCTCTTCATAGGAGGCTCATTTGGCTTTAGGCTCTTGTTCAAGCATATTCATCACGTCATAAGCAATTCGGTCGGGAGAGTCTTGCGTGATACGATTGCGATAGTTAGACAAGACGACCACTCCTGTTTTTGAATGTGGGCGGAAGCCCATGAAGCTGGAGAAACCAGAAGTGGCACCATTATGGCAAATCAATCCCGTATCATCTATGACCCACCCGAGTCCCATTGACATGTTTTTACCTATCTTCACCTTTGGCTCGTGGGTCATTTTCCATGGAGAAGCGGCGTCTGCACTCATATGTGCAGAGAGAAATGAAAGCAAATCAGTGACCGTCGACCGAATCGCACCAGCCCCTTGATAGTCATGCATCTGAAGCGGAGGAACCTCTTTTCCATTCTCTTGATGACCGAGGATCATCTTCTCTTGGATCTCCTCCTTGATCGTAATAAAGGTGTTCGATAGTTTCAGCTCATCCACGATATATTCAGTCAGCAGCTCTTCATATGTTTTGTGAAGAGACCATCCCATGATCAACCCGAGGAGTCCCATCCCTACATTGGAGTAACGAGATGGGTATTCTTTTCGCTCATTCCATTTTTTCGAGTGTAACAATTTCATTAATTCATCGAGGGAGTATTGACAGTACATATCTCTTCTCACTTTTGGAAGGAACCTTAGTTGTAAATCTCTGAGAAAACGATATGAAGGAAGTCCAGACGTATGGATTGCCAGCTGTTCTATTTGAATGGGGTGATTCTTTCTTATTTCAGGACAATACAGTGAAATGGAATCGTCTAGCTTCATCTGCCCTTTTTGAATCATGCTTGCCAATATACTTGTCGTAAAGACTTTTGAAATAGAGCCGATTTCAAAAATGACCTCCTCAGGCTGGACGCGCTGCCGTATGGGGTGATCTCCGAAATGAAAAACATGTCTTTCTCCTTGATGAATCAGTCCGATCACAAGCAGTGCCTGTTTCTTTTTCTCCGTATAAGAAGAGGCAATTCGCTGTACTTCTTGTTTGAGCATCATCAATGGATCATCATCCTTCCCCTTCATTTTGATCTACAATCAATTGATCAAGCTTTGTATAAATGGATGTCAATGTGTTGATCTCTTCGAGGCTTAATTTTGAATAGTATTTTTCAATGATCGCAAGTTCTATCTTTCTCATATTCTCCAAGTACGTCTTTGCCTTTTCAGAAAGTTCAACGTGCAATTCTCGACGATTTTGCGGGTTGATGCTGCGGCGAACCCATTCTTTTTTTTCAAGCGTGTTTAACAACTGGCTCACAGCACTTTGGGTGATGCCTAGTTGCTGAGCAATTTGAATAGGTGAGCTTCCCCCTTTTCGCTCTACGAAATCAAGGACAATATGCTGCTTATCAGTTAACTCATCTACAAATAACTCTTCAAACTCTAATCGGAGCTTTTGATGGATGCGCGCTTCGATTTGGTTTAATTCTTGAATCATCGTTGTTTTGGATGTCACTGTCATCACCTTCATAATTAAGATAACTTAAGTATAAAGGTGTATTAATTATTAATCAACAAAAATCCCTATCTTTTATCAAAGATAGGGAAAATGCCGATTATAATTCTTCTTTTGGCGAGGGCACTGCACATACGCCATCTGCACATGCTTCTTCAAATGAAGCATCAGCCGCTTTCTCCGTTTGCGCTGCCTCTTCTGTCCAAGCCGTTTCAAGTGCACGAAGGAACGTATCTGCTGGCTGTGCACCAGCAACCGAATATTGATCATTGATCAAGAAAAAAGGCACAGCAGAAATCCCGAGCTGTCTTGCTTCTTTTTCGTCTTCTCGCACATCGTCTGCAAATTCTTGCCCGTCTAGAACCTTCTGTACTTCGTTCTGATCAAGGCCTGCTTTTTCTGCGATATCTAAAAGGGTTTGACGATCACCAACATGCTTTCCATCTGTAAAATACGCTTGAAACAGCTCTCCCATGACGAGATCGCCTTTTCCCATTTTTCCAGCATATTGAGCGAGCTGGTGGGCATCAAAGGTGTTTGTCAAAACGAGTGGATCGAATTGAAAATCGATTCCTTTCTCCTTGCCCGCCTGTTTCACCTGTTCATTCATCGCGATGGCCCGGCTACGGCTCATGCCATATTTTTTGACAAGCATATCATGCACATCAAAATCCACTGCAACAGGTGCATGCGGATCAAGCTCAAAGCTTTTAAACTCTACTTCTACCTGTTCTTTATGAGGGAATTGCTCAAGCGCTGTTTCCAACTGTTTTTTTCCTATATAACAAAAAGGACAGGCGATATCTGACCAAATTTGCACTTTCATCTTCATCTTCCTTCCGTTGCTTACGTTTTTTCTTTTGAGATGTAACTATTATAGTTACATCTTATCCTATATGTCAAGTGATCCTTCTTTTTAAGTACCATGTATTAAAAAAACCTTTCCTTCAAAAAAGGAAAGGTTTTCATCACGGCTATTCTAAGTTCGCATGGTGACCGTACATTTTATGGGTGTCGAGCTTTTTCATTTCCATCAATCTCAAGATGACCGCATCGTACATAAGAAGCAAAGTTTGCTCAAATAATGAGCCCATCGGCTGAATCGTATGATGATTTCCTTCATGTTGATCCTTTGGCGCACCTGAAAGTAAGATGACTTCATCCGATAGATCAGCTATAGGTGACTCAGCTGAAAGCGTGAACGACGCCACGCTTCCGCCAATCCCCCTTGCCTTTTTCGCGAGCACAAGCAGCGTCTCTGTTCGGCCAGAACCGCTCCCTACAATCAATAAATCCTCAGATGTAAAAGCAGGCGTATTCGTTTCACCGATCACATAAGCTTCGACACCAATATGCGTGAGTCTCATCGCAAACGATTTCCCCATCAAACCAGACCTGCCAGCCCCTGCGACGAAGACCTTTCGAGCCGCTAAAATGCTTTTGACAAGCTGCTCTGATTGTTCGTCTTGAATAGCGGGCGAGTGCTCAGAAAGCTCGCTTAGAATGGCTCTCACATAGTCACTTATTTTCATGATTGTGCAATCAACTGCTTCATTTGCGCAGCCACTTCTGCTTTATTGTCTTGAGCCGCAATACCGCCGCCGACAATAATCAAATCTGGATTTAATTTGACGACTTCAGGTAACGTATCAAGCTTAATACCACCTGCAATCGCTGTTTTCGCCTGTTTGACCACTTGTTTAATGGTCATAAGGTCCGCAAATGAGTTTTGACCAACCGCTTGCAGGTCATAGCCTGTGTGCACGCAAATATAATCTACCCCAAGCTCATCCAGCTCTTTCGCACGGCCGGCGATATCTTTGATCCCAATCATATCAACTAAAATTTGTTTCCCTCTTGCTTTTGCTTCCTTCACCGCTCCTTGGATAGACATATCTTCCGCTGCCGCAAGAATCGTGACGATATCCGCTCCAGCTTCAGATGCCTGCTGCACTTCATAACCGGCAGCATCCATAATTTTAAGATCCGCCAGCACACGTAAATTCGGAAACGCCTGTTTGACTTCTTTTACAGCACGAAGCCCTTCGTTGATCACAACAGGTGTCCCAATTTCCACCACATCAATAGACGCTTCTACTTCTTTGATCAGCTCGATCGCTTCTGGTATATTCACTAAATCTAACGCTAATTGTAATTTCATGAACGTTCACTCCCGTTTTTTCATCTCATCTTCAAGAGCTCCGTGAATAGGGCTTCTTGAACGATGAAATGAGTATAACAACAGGATGGAAGCAATCCAAGTACGCACTTTTTTTTTACATACTATACTTTTTCGCATATGGTTACAAAAAAGACACTGTCTTTTCGACCAGTATCTAAACGTACTGACAAATCCTCGCATTCGGTGTCAAGTCTGTGTTGTGATGCCGCTCCAGTACCGTCCTTCCTAAACTGCAAAGGTTTTCAAGTCACGCTGAAAAGAAAACAAAGAGCTAAAATAAAATGATTTTAGCTCTTTGTCTACATCTATCGTCTTTCTATTTATCATCCTTTAAAAAATTGCTGTCGAGATATTGTTTGCCCCAATCATACATCGCCTCTAAAATCGGCATTAAGCTTTCTCCGAGTTCTGTGAGAGAGTACTCAACCTTTGGCGGAACGACAGGATAAACCTCCCGATGCACAATATGATCTTCCTCTAATTCTCTTAGCTGATTGACAAGCATTCTTTGCGTAATCCCAGGCATTAACGACTTTAACTCACCAAACCGTTTTGTCCCTTCTCTGCCAAGGTGCCATAAGATCAGCATTTTCCACTTCCCGCCGATAATATTCAGCGTCAGCTCTTTTTCGCAATTGAACACTTTATTTTCCATTCGTGATGACAACGACATTCACTCCTTTAATCTCAAACCACTTTATCATATACTTCAGCAAAATGGATTGCCCTAGCATGCAGTCTTTGTTATTGATTTTGTTTTTTGACGAAAGCCATCACAGCCTTCGTCATCTCTTGCGCTTCTTTTGGCGCTCTGTCAGATCCAAACCATTTATTTAAATCACTGTGGCTCAGCGAATGAACCCGAAAAACAAACCGTGAGCCTTTCTCATGATTCAGTTTTTCTGCAAATCGGTACACCTCAGGGTTTTCCCAGCCTGTGACCAAATAAACAGGCGGTACATTCGTTTGATTCATATAAGTGACCGGTGATGCCTTTGTCCAATTCTCCTCTTGTTTGCCAAAGACTTTTTTGTACGATGGGATAGCTTGTATAAATTGATTGAGGTTTAACGGTCCGTCTAGAACAACAATGGAATTGATCGTTTTTGGCGACAGCCCCACACGTTTCAAGTAGGTCGAATCTGTGGCAACCAGCGCCGTCAAATGACCGCCCGCTGAGTGACCCATGACATTGATTTTTGACGAATCGATTTGATATTCATCTGCATGATCCTTCACCCATTTAATAGCGCTCGCCGTATCATCTGCCATCTGCTCGAAGTTGGCATCAGGGTGAAGCCTATAATTCATTGAAACAAACACATACCCTTGACCCGTAAAATAATCAGCTTTTGAAGCGACTCTATTCTTATCGCCGCCTGTCCAGCCTCCGCCATGGAGATAGATCATGACTGGATGCTTCTTCTTTTTGTCTTCATCTTTTCCCTTTGGCATATATATATCCAGTGTTTGCTGTTTGTTTTGTGTGTCTGCATAATGGATGTTTGTCGTCGGCTTAGGCTGGTTGAAACGGAACACAAAGAATGCGCATACCAATAAACCAGCGATGACCGCCGCAAATAAGAGCCATTTCATGATTCGATTCAATGTCATTGCACCTTTCTATATTGGGATGGGGAAGCATGATTCGCACATATGTAGAGAGACTAGCCCGATTCATTTGAAACGACTTGTATGACTTGAATCGTTTCACAATAAAAAGAAAAATACTGTTCTTCATAATCTTCGACAAAGTAATTCAAATATTCCCAGCCTCTATCCAAAAGTTGAATGTTCAAAAAAAGAGACGAATCGTTTGTTAACTCCAAATCTTTGATTTGAACAGAAGAGACGTTGGTAAATTTCAGATGAATGTCTGCTTTATGGGTTGCAGATTCGTATGGGATGTGTAGATGAATACCGTTGATCAAGTCGTAATGTTCATTATACTCTTTAAAGTAGTGAAATTCATTGATTTGCTTTAGATGGTTGATATTGAAATCAGGGATTTGTTTCTGGACTTTTTCATCTAAAAACCATGTCATCGTTTGTCCTCCAAGAGGTTATTGTAGAAGTGCAATGATTTGTTTTCTTGTTTCTTCATGGTATTGAACATAGGAGTGCAGTAAAGGATATGATTCAAGGATCTCTTGATACGATTTGATTTGGGGATATTGCTCTTCAAATGACTGACGCAGCACGTTTAACTGTTTTTTCGGTATTCGTTTATGATCGACCACATAACTTAAGCTGCCTGCAACAAGTGAAAAAAACATATAAAAATCATCTGAACATATACCAGTTTCCTCTTCAAAAGAGACGATTTCATCTGGATAAGATAAATCTAATAAGTATTGATAACGTTGTTTTACATCATCGAATAAACCTTGTTTATCACGGCTGATTCTCATGGTTTTTTCCTCAATCTCTCATTGTTTTTAATTCTTATTTAGACGCTAATGAGATCTTCCTATAAACTGCAAATAAATTCTTGTGAATCGAAACATACGTTTTTCGATTCTATTGCGAGTAACATCCCATTGATGTTAAATAGAAAATTTGTATTTGAATCAAATTCTTCAAGAAGTACATTTTTAAGGTTCCCTATCCCATTAGGATGGTAACTACATTCAAAAATTTGCCAATTCATCTCTTCTTGTATCAATTCTTCAAATCTATCATTACCTTCACCCCCATTATAATAAAGACTCGCCATATTCATAAATCGTATTTCATGTTGAGTAACTTTATTTAATTCTGATACTTTTACGCTCAGTATTAATTCTTTATGAAACAAATCAAATGTGACTCCGAGTACATTACAACCCCCATCTAGATAATCGATCCATTTTTGTACACTATTAAACATCTCATTCACTCTCCTATTTTTTCAGGATGAACTCTATTCTTATCGTGTCACGGAGTTTGTAAATATTCTTCAAATGAAATAAAGTCCGCTTTTTTTCGAAATTCGCTTAAGATTTTCTGATCTCCTGTAAAAATAACATCTGTCGAATCAAAAAATCCGATTTCAAACACGGCTTGAGGGATAACGGGTGTATAATTTACGTTCCAATATCGTTCATTATCTTCAATTTGAGGTATTGAAATAATATTCAAATGATCTATATGACGAGGCAATGCGGTCAAAACAGCGAAAATAAAAGAATAAGAATAGTCATGTAAGAATTTTTTGAAATGTTCACCCTTCAGAAATAAAAAATCCGTATAATCCGGCATGACTTCTGAATGAGATTGATTATTCCGATCATGAAGCATTGGGAGTGTCACATCACTTATGACCCAATGATACTCTTCTACGTTTAAATTGATTTTCTTTATTAATTCATTTACTTCGAATAGATTTTCCTCTTTTGCTAATACGATTCTCATTACTTGCTCCACCTCACCGATTTAAAACATCAGACGAAACTAAAAATATTCCACAGTATCAAAATCTGACCATAATCTCCAGTCAGTGTTCGTGTTTATATTTACAATGCATGTTGGATCTTGATAGATCAAACTCTTCGCAACCGATTGAAAAAAAGGAGATTGACTAGGGAGTTGGCTATGCGTTTCTGGATGAAACCATGATTCAGTTGTGTAGAGCGGTTTATCATATACATGCTGAACGATGTCAAATTGTTCTTGATCTGTCATCCATAAACTATCCAGCAAATCTTGATGTTTGGCCATTTCTCTTAACAAAGTAATCCATTCATTTTCCTCTGTTACATCAGCTTGGCATGACTCTGGTATTTGAACATGAAAATAGTCTCCATTTAATCTAATCCGTAAAGGATGCTTTGTGAACCCATGTTCTATCTCATCATCATCTATTATTTCATGATGATGATCCACGAAATCAAAAAGCTCATCCAGTAGAAAATTGATTGATCCATTCTTCAAATCATGACCAATCGCAAAAAAATCAATAGACGGTCCTAGCTTCGATAAACCGAATAATTGAATCGTGATCAGCCAATTTTCCTCTCTAGTAAATAGAGAAAGCTTCCCTTTGGCAAAATCGAAGTTCCCATTATCTAATAATGGAAACTCTTTATTTAGAAAAGACTCATCTAGTATAGATAACACACTGTCTATTTGATTCATGTCTTCCTCCTTATGAAGTTATTTCATTCTACGTTTGTATAATTTCGAATCAGTTCTTTTTTAAAATCATCAGGAAGTTTTTGATTCGGAAATACAACTGAAATCCAGCCTAATACAATCTCATCTAAAATTCTCCACGTTTTTAACAATTGTTTATTCATTTGTTCTAATTGAAGAATCGCTAGTACTCCTATCTCATAACCTCTGTCGCCATAAATGATCCATTTCGCAGAAGGGGAAACCCATATCACACGTGAAGCAATATCCATTATGCTATTATTTACACTCTCTATCGGATAATCCGTTAAGAGATCGAGGTAATCACTTGGAGTAAGGTTTAACGGTACTTTCACCCAAGGATAATAACCAAAATCATGATAATAATCATCCATGCTCTTCTGCTCATCTAATACAGCCATGAGTATATAGTCATCATGATGATTCAAAGCTAAACCTTTTAACATTTCCCAACCATCATCTGATAACAACCAATGGAATTCTTCGAATAAATAATGAGGGGTTTTCGTTTTCAACACTTGATCAGGGAATGTCTTCGTACTGTGAATGAGCGAATGAACAAACGATAGAACATGTTCAAATTCTTTTGGATCGGATATAAACAAATGTTTCACTTTATGCTCCTTTCATATCTTCGGGTAAGTCTATCATCAGTCATTAATAATCCATTTCACCGCTTGTAACATGACGCATAATGAGAGAGCATTTGAGTGTAATAATCATTGAATGTTTTTTGATCCTTCAATAATCCTTCAAACCAATTTGCTAAAACAGGGTGATCCATTGGTTTCCACCCTTCTTTTAATAACCTATTTTTCACAGAATCTTTTGTTGATACCATTCCTATGATACAAATTTCCATATCTCTATCTGCCCAAATCGCCCACTGCAAAGAATGAGCTAACCAGACAACTATATTCGAATTCGTGATTATATTATCCGCTATGGAACCTTTTGGGTGCATCCATAGTGCATTTACATAATCCTCACCTGAAATGTTCACACTCGCTTTCAGCCAATGATAATAACCAAATTCCTTCAAATAATAATCAATTGGATCTGGTTGAAGGACTGCAGTCAAAAATTCTCTATCTTGTGTAACAGTTGATAACTCTTTTATGGTTGGTAAAATATCATCACTCAATGCCCAATCAAACTCTTGAAACAAAAAACAATCAAATGTCTTACGAAAAACTTGTTGTGGCAGCTCTTTATTTGTTTCAAACACATGGTCTACTAAATTCTGATAGAATTTGAACTCTTTTTCTGAACGAATAAATAAGTCTTCAAGCCGTTTCAAACAACTACCTCCACTCTTGTCGAACTAGTAGTTTTTTAATTCTTCCTCTATATCTTCTTTTAATGTTTGAATTTCAATTGACACCGAATTATTTCGATTATAGAAAATGGACGGATTGATTCCATCTGCTAACATTCCCGGCAGCCACTCTTCTATAAAATCGTCTAAATCAATCATTTCTGGCACTGTTTTTTCCCATTGGTCGATCGCACAATAAGCGGCATGTTCCTCTGTCGGCCAAAAATGAAGCTGCGGTACACGATGTTCATCCTCTGACATCACCCACCCCTTCTCGTTTCTTAATGACCAAACCTCTTCAAAATCAACAATCTTTTTGATGAAATAGTCATAACGCTTTTTCGCAGGTAATTGGACGGTGGTTTCTAATTCTTTCGGATGCATGGACATTGCGTCACTCCTTTTATTTATAAATGGGCTTAATCATAAGAATTTAGCAAGCTCATATATAGGAACTATTTGTATTCTTCTAACCAGTCATTCAAATCATCTACAGGATGTAAGTAAGAATTAGGTGAATCTTTCAAATCAATTCCACTTAAAAGAATCAGCATATCCCAAACTTGATCATCGTCTATTTCTGGATCGTCTGCAGAAACGTAAATTTCAGCCCAATCAGACACTTGTTCTCTTGTGATCGTCCCCTTTAAGACATTTCGTATTTTATTTAAACAGTCTAGCATTTTTGGTTCAGCCATTTATTACACCATTCCTTTCTCAAAACTCATTTTACGCTGTAAACTGCCTATATTTCATATTTAATAATATCCTCCATTGACATACCTTTAAAATATAATGAAAGAATGCTTATAATAGTGTATTCGCCAAGCATACCAATCGGGTTAAATATCATTTTAGCGGTTTTTGGATCAGCAACCTCTAAGGACCTAACAGGTGCATCGTGACCTTCTTTACCCTTGCTTACATAATAATTTCCATCTCGGTATTCCACGAATTTCAGATTTTGAAGATCCTCTTCTTTTATAAAATCTTGATTTATTTTTGTGATGACTTTCCATGAACCACTTAAAAAGCCTGTCAGGCCTGTATTTGCAACGAATAGTCCTTTCTCTTTTTTTATCAATTGTTTTAACTCATTTTTTTCTATTCTTTCATCAACAAACAAATCATAGTATTGGATTAAAATATCATCATATTGATTTTTCCCCTCACCCGAAATGATCAAAGCATAGCTCAATTTCCCAACTTCTTTTAATGGGAGTTCAAATATAGCTCCTGGTTCTACTTTACTTAAAGTTTTTACTTTTTTAGTTGTTATTTTAATATCCGTTACTTCTTTGTCGTTTAAATCATCAAAATAGTGACTACCTCCATTGTTTAAAGCCATCATAATTGTCAAAAGCATCTCATCAATCGTTGGCTTTCTCTTCAAATGTTCCTCAGTCATTTCATAGAATTGTTCAATCGCTTCTTCAAAAATATCTAATCCATCATCACCAATTATGATGTTCTTTTTCTTATGTACTTCTTCCCAAAAGCCCATTTAGAATACCCCCTTTATATATTGTGTTCTTTATGTTATTCTCATTTTGCTTTATCACGATAAACGTATACTTGTATAAACTGTTTTATGTGCACGTTTGAAAAGTGCCACTTCATGATCCGTTAACCACTTAAGCTCTCTCATATGATAGGAAATTTCTTCTAAATAAGTATCGGTTTTTGCAATTAATTTTTTATCTAAGATATTTCTTTTATTGTCTTCAACTACAAGATAAAGAGTAAACTGTTTTAAATCTAATTCGATAAGTGGGTAAGCTTTTCTTTTTTTATCGGGACTTAGTTTTGTTCTCCCTTTAATCTCCGCTTTATATTCCTTCTCTTTCATTTTCTTAAATGTCGCTTTGACTAGCTGACTGTCCCAATTTTTCAGTTCACACAGATAGAGTATCGCTTTTTCCAAAGTATCTGCTAAGATCTTTTTCTTATTTGTTGCATTTTCAAATTCACTGTAACGGAAGGGTACTTCCAGCACGTACGTATTTTTTAAAAATAAGATGTCTGGTTCATCTTTTAAAGTACTAATTAATTTGTAGTCTTTAAAAGACCCACATATCAAAACAATAGCCTCACAATCTTTCGTTTGAAATTTCTTTTCTAATTCGTATAAAAACATTTCAGTCATACAAAGGGATTGGCTGGCTAAGTTCCCACGATCTTCACCTGACATTAATTGTATATTTTTCAAATGCACTTCTTGTAAGCCTCCTAATAAGATTGTGAATGTTTGCTCACTCTTTTTTCAAAACTTGCTTTCTTAGGTGTAAATGCTCTATCTCATTCCCATTAAAATGCCCTTTCTTCCCTTCTAAATATAGCTAGTTTAAAATATTAGCTCCTTAGAATTTGAAGAATTTCTGTTGCTTCTTTGTACAATTCATTAACTAGTTGTATAATAATTCCTCGCAAATCCACTTCATTTTCAAATGCAATTAAATATCCTTTTTTGCTGATCAGATTATTTGATACACAATCCCAGATATCAAGATGGTCTATACAATAACCTTCATCTCCCTCATCACCATCATGAAACTCTTCGCCATTTAGATAATCTACTGAAAAATATATGGATGAATGATAACCTGCTTTAAAACAATCTGAAACATGAACTTCTCTCCCGCTAAATTTCTTCCCATATCCGAATCGTCCAAATGCAGCATTGATTGTTAACCCTAAATCTCTAAAATCTATTTGTTTTTCATTCACTATATTCAAAGCGATTTTTGTTATTTCTTTTTCGATATCTGCGATAAATTCTTTGGTCAAAGTATTCAATTTAATTTTTTTCAAATTTTTCACCTCTTGCATTGCCTATAGTTGTTAAGATAATGATTACTATTTCACTTCAATATATTTCTATAAATATACCATACTTTCAAACTAACCCAATTATCATCTTTTTATCAATATATCCCCAAATTCACTCATAAAAAAAGCACCCTAAACGGAT
The DNA here is from genome assembly GCF_004634445.1 of Bacillus sp. 005/A4HT-01/001. Classification (NCBI taxonomy): domain Bacteria; kingdom Bacillati; phylum Bacillota; class Bacilli; order Caryophanales; family Bacillaceae; genus Bacillus; species Bacillus sp. 005/A4HT-01/001. The sequence goes on along the minus strand of NZ_SEIZ01000002.1, from coordinate 424,192 downwards.
GCTTCTATCAAATGATATTTTTTCAAAATACGATAGGTGATTTCTTTTGCTTCTAGTCCGGTTCCTTCTATATTTGTGGTGAAGATGTAGGTTTTGTTTTCATGTTTGATGAAGCCTGCGTACCAGCCGATTCCTGATCCGGAGCCTGTTTTTCCGTATAACGTGGCGTGTTTTTCTTCTTCTTGTATCATCATTCGCTTGACGGTTCTCATAACCGATAGGTCAAATGGGAGACTTTCTTCATATAGCTGTTTAAGGAAATGAACTTGTTCTACTGGAGAAATGCGTAATGTACTGCTTAGCCAAAATTGATCGATTCCGCCAGATATGTCTTGATTCCCATAATGAATGGCTTTTATCCAATGGCTCATCCGTTCTTCCCCGATGTCACGCGCCATGGCTTGATAATACCAGACGACTGAATCTCTCATGCCAGAGCCCAGTGTATGGTCCTTATTCCAGTTATCAATCTCTCTTTTTACTCCGTCCCAATATTTGATGTCGTATTCATCTTTAACTGCGCCAGTTTGAAGTCCGATTAAGGCATTTGCTATTTTAAACGTTGATTGTGGTGCAAAGCGCTTGTTCGCTCTTTTTTTGTTATACACCCATGGTGATTTTTCTTTTACTTCTTGAATCACAAATGTGCCTTCCCGATCTTTCAAAAATTCATCTACTGACCACGATGGTGATGTTCCTTCGCTTGATGAAGGTTGGCCGATAAAAAGTGCCATCAGCATAATAGTGGAAAATAGCCATTTTATATGCTTCTTCAAAAAAACCGCTCCTTTTCCCATGATTTGTATCGATTTTAGCATGTTGAGCGATAAGACATAAGGTACGCTTGTCCTCTTTTCTGCCAAATAAAAAAAGCCGGTTTTATCCGGCTTTCTGTTTATTGTACGTTCCATTTTTTCTCTTCAATCGCTTGCTTTGCAATTTTTGAAATTGTCATATCGTCCATTGGTGGGTTATGAAGGCCAGCACGAATGTCTCGATAGTAACGTTGAAGCGGGCAGCTAAGGCTTAAGCTTTTTGCACCGACTAAACGCATGGCTTTATCGACCACTTGCAGACTATGATTGACGACTGTATGCTTCACAGCACCGAATTCATTGATTAACAGCTCTCTTTTCTCTGGCTGCTCATACAATGTTGTCGTTGAATAGATGACATGGCGTGCTTGCTTTAGTAGTAAATCAATTTCGCCAATCAGTGTTTGGACATTTGGCAGTTCGCTAATCGTTCCGCTAATACTGTTCGGTGAATGGGTGATGGCATACTGAACAGCATAGTCTCTTGCCGCTTGCGCAATCCCTAAATAACAGGAAGGGATATGTGCGATCCAAGGATTCAGCATACCGCCCCGAGGTCCTTTTTGCACTTCAACCAACATGTCATCTGGGACTTCCACTTGATCTAGAATTAAATCATGGCTCTCTGTTCCTCTCATGCCAACAACATCCCACGTTTCTTCTATAGAAACACCTTTTGTATCACGGTGAATTAAGAAGAAGCCCATCGCTTCTTTTTCTTCGATCCATACACCGACGAGAAAGTATGTGAGTGCTGGTGACATCGTTGTGAATGTTTTCCGGCCATTGATCACCCAATGATCTCCTGATTTCGTTGCAGTTGTTCCAGGTTTGCCTCCTCTTGTTGGACTCCCTGTCTGCGCCTCACTGACGGCCCGGTTCACAAGAGCCCCATTTTTGATTTCTTCAGCAAAAAATTGCAGCTGCTTCTCATTCCATAGTTTCTTTTCATAAATTTCACCAACAACTCCTTGGTGCCAGCCGATCGATAAGGCAGTTGCTCCATCCATACTTCCTAGCGTTTCTTGAAAAAGGACCATATCCTTTACAGATTGACCCCCGCCCCCGTACTCAACAGGCAGAGACAACGTTGTATAGCCCAGTTCTACTAATGATTCGATATTCTGTTTAGGAAAATAGGCACCCTCATCATGTTCTTTTGCAGAATGTTCGATCGTTTCACGAAGGGATTCTAGTTGATTTAGCCAATTTTTTTGAAAATCTGTATCGACAAATAATGCTTTAGACAAAACGTATCCAACTCCTCTGTTTCTCGCAATCTATCATATCCGATTTATCCAATAGGTATTATTAAAACACACTTTACTTATAGGATTTAATGTGTTAAATTTTATCAATATTAAGTACATATGTCAAAGGAACGTGATGCTTTTATGATTTCTGCTACTAATCTACATAAATCCTATGGGTCAACTCATGTGTTAAAAGGAATTGATTTCACCGTACAAGAAGGTAAAGTGGTCGCCATTATTGGACCGAGCGGATCAGGAAAAACAACACTTCTCCGCAGTTTAAACAGCCTTGATATCCCAGACAAAGGAACGCTGACAGTTGGAGAAGCCACGATTCAATTTGAACAATATCGAAAAAAAGATCTTCTAGAACTCAGACAGCAATCGTCTATGGTGTTTCAGCATTATCACTTGTTTCAAAATAAACGAGCACTTGAAAACATCACAGAAGGATTGATTGTGTCTCAAAACATGTCTAAAAAAGAGGCAGAAAAAATCGGAGAGCAATTGTTAACGCGAATTGGGCTGCTTCATAAAAAAGATGCGTTTCCAAGTGAATTATCCGGCGGTCAACAGCAGCGAATCGGAATTGCCCGTGCGCTTGCCATGAATCCTGCGGTGCTTTTATTTGATGAGCCGACGTCCGCACTGGACCCAGAGATGGTCGGAGAAATCCTTGAAATGATGAAAGATATTGCGAGCCAAGGAATGACGATGGTCATTGTGACGCATGAAATTTCGTTTGCAAAGGATGTAGCGGATACAGTGATCTTTATGGCAGATGGGGAAATCGTTGAAAAAGGCTCACCAGAAGACGTCCTGATGAAGCCTCAGCATGAACGGACGAAACAATTTTTATCAAGAATTCATCGCGGGATGTGGCAAGGATTGGAGGAAGACAGATGAAGCGCAAGACTTTATTCACTGCCGCTAGTATCCTTCTGTTTCTCCTCTCTCTCATTGGCTGCAGCAGTGTGAAAACAACAACAGATGATGGCAGACAAATTGTCAAAGTTGCACTAAGCGCAGAAGTCAATCCGCCTTTTTTAGCCACAAATGACCGCAACGAGCCGATTGGCTATAACATCGATTATTTAAATGAAGTCGAGAAACGTTTGCCACATATTCATTTTGATTATATCTTTGGCGAGGAAGAATCCAATTTAATTGGGATCGGCGCTGGGAAATTTGAAATGGCGGCTAATTGGTTTTTCAGTAATCCTGAACGTGAAAAACGCTTTCTTTATCCTAAGGTGCCATATGGCTATTCGATGACAGGTTTAATTGTGAATAAATCAGAGCAAGATATTCAATCTCTAGACGATATGACATCAAAAAAGCTCGCTCCCATCAGTCCTAGCGGTGGCCTTCGTTCCATATTAAATCAATATAATGAAGAACATGATCGAAAAATTCCGCTCACAACCATTGAAAGTCCTTCAAACGAACTCAATTTAAAACGAGTCGAAAGTGGACGATCCGATGCGGCTTTTATGAATATTTCAACCTTTGATACGATTCAAAAACATCTTCACCTGAAAGTCAAAGTGGGCGGCATTGTCTCAAAGGAACCTATTTATCTTGTCTTACAGCCTAGTCAAAAGAAACTAGCAGCAGAATTGGACCGAGTGACACAAGAGATGATAAAAGACGGAACATTACCTGACCTTGCGAAGAAATGGTTTGGCGTTGATTTCTTTCAAGATATTGACTATATATCAGAGCAAGGCTATCAATATGAAGAAAGGAAGGAAGCGCCATGACGTTTACAGCTGGAGATTGGCTGAGAATCTTTTTACAAGTGGTTGATCGTCTGCCACTCACATTTCTTATGATTGTGGTGTCATTGTTTTTTGCCATCATCATCGGATTGCTGTTTGCTTGCATTCGAATCAAACAAATTCCAGTGCTGAAACAATTGGCGGTCATTTATTTGTCATTTACACGAAGTACACCGCTCATTGTTCAGTTATTTCTGATTTATTTTGGCCTGCCTCAGCTTTTACTCATGGCCGGAATTCAAATCAATCATTGGGATCGTGTGTTATTTGTGATGATCACATTCTCGTTACATACGGGCGCTTATTTATCTGAAGTCTTTCGCAGTGCATATTCCTCTGTTGGGAAAGATCAGCTTGAAGCAGCTTACATTGTTGGGATGACAGATACGCAGGCATTAATGAGGATCATTATTCCGCAAGCCTTTCTCATTGCACTTCCGAACCTCGGAAATTACACCATTGATCTCGTGAAAGATACCGCCATTGCATTTACAATCGGACTCATTGATATGATGGGACAGGTCAAAATCATCCTAGGCAATAACTACGGGATAGGGATGTTTGAAGTGTACGTCATCATTGCAATTGTGTATTGGCTGATTTGCATCAGTATTGAACTGATCACGATGCTACTGGAAAGAAAATTTGTGAAAGGCCGCACCAGCCTGTCACGCTAAGGAGGCGATTTGATGCAAACCATTGATATATCATTTGCGATTGACCAAATACCACATATTCTAAAAGGCGTTCCCTTTACCTTATTGATTGCACTTGTTTCTATGGCTGTGAGCCTTTTGATTGGATCTGTTTTTGCTTTCATTCGCCTCTTTCGTATCCCTGTGCTCCGCCAGCTTGTCACGCTCTATGTCTCATTTTTTAGAGGAACACCTCTCATTGTTCAGTTGTTTGCTTTCTTTTATGGCATTCCATTTGTTCTGACCAAAATGAATAGCACTTTTGGGTTGACCTTTCACCCGGATATGGTCTCCCCGCTTACCGTTGCCCTTATCACCTTCAGCCTGCATTCAGCCGCACATTTAACAGAAGTGGTCCGCAGCGCACTTCTTGCAGTAGACAGAGGGCAGCTTGAAGCGGCGAAAATCGTTGGCATGACCACCAGACAGGCGATGATTCGCATTATTTTACCGCAAGCGTTTGTGGTTGCCCTGCCAAACCTAGGGAATCAGCTCATTCAGCTGTTAAAAGCCACATCCCTTTCGTTTACAATTGGTGTACTGGAAATCATGGGAATCTCGCGCATCATTGCAAATGATGGCTACAAGTTTTTAGAAACGTATCTGGTCTCTGCTTTGATCTATTGGATGCTTAGTATTTTCTTTGAACTCGCTTTTGCTTTGTTAGAGAAACGAGTCAGCGTGTACGGAAAATCTCTTGGACGTTAAAAAAAAGAGAATGGCAGATGCCATTCTCTTTTTCGTCCTACTTATTCAGCACTGACTAAAATTTTCACTTGATCTTTTTCATTGATTAATGCATGGAAGCCATCTTCGATCACATCGTCCAGCTTGATTTTCTTCGTGACGAGTGTGTCTGCAGAGAAATAGCCTTTTCTCATTAAGTTTAATACAGATGGGAAAACATCTCTGTAGCCGATGATTCCTTTGACTGTACGTTCTTTAATGACAATGTCATTCGGCATAATTTCTGCGCCTTTTTCCCAAATGCTTACAATGACTGTTTCACCTGAAATTCTAGTTGATTGGATTGCTTGCTTCAATACAACAGGTACACCTGTCACTTCAAAAGAAACATCGACTCCACCATTTGTACGGCGTGCGATTTCTTGAACAACATCTTCATACTGAGAAGGATCTACAATGATCGCTCCAAGTTCTTTTGCTTTTTCTTGGCGCTCTTTTGATAATTCCACTGCATAAATGTCAGTAGCACCAGCTGCTTTTAATGCTTCAATGACAAGTAAACCAATTGGTCCACAGCCAAACACAGCTGCTGTATCCCCAGCTTGTACTTTACTAGAACGAACGGCATATAAAGCAACTGCAGAAGGTTCAACAAGTGCACCTTGCTCATATGAAATTTCGTCTGGTAACAAATGAAGTAATTCTTCATCGACAGATACATATTCAGAGAATCCTCCACCGCCACCAGCAAGTCCTAAGAAGCCCATGTTTTCATCTAAGTTGTAAGCACCTTGGTGCCCGTGAGTTGCAAAAATAGGTTCAACAACCACTCGATCGCCTACTTTGTAATTACTCACGCCTTCTCCAACTTCTACAACTTCACCAGAGAACTCGTGTCCCAGTGTAATGGGTGCTTTTTCTTTTGTAAGTGGATGAGGTTCATTCACAGGAATGAAGATCGGCCCGCCTAAATATTCATGTAAATCACTACCACAAATGCCGCACCATTTTACTTTCAGTTTCACTTTTCCTGGAGCAACTGTTGGTTCGTCAATTTCCTCTAGTCGAATGTCCTTTTGATCGTGCCAGCGTAGTGCTTTCATTTGTAAGACTCCTTTTCTCATCAATTTAATTAACTTACTTAAATAATGATAACATAATTTTTTTAATTTTCTAAGTAAGATGCACTATTTTTTTGACAGTCAATGGACGAAAAATGACAAAACATAGCAACAGACAAATAAGAAGCATACATAGGCAGCCAATTATGACAGAAGTACGTATCGATAACACATGCGCCAATACGCCGCATATTCCTGTCATGATCATCGTCAGAACTGCTTCACATAATGCATAAAAACTTGCCACTCTCCCCATGACCTCTACCGGGATATTCGTTTGATAAAAAGTCATAAAACCGGTGTTTGCAAATGCTAAAAAGAAAGCGAGAACAAAAAAGCCAGCTGCTGCGACAGTCAATGTGTTCGAAAAAGCATAGATCAAGTATCCAAAAGCCACAAACAAACTCCCCGCACCAAGCATGACTGAAATAGGCAGCCTTTCGACAATGACCGTATTGAGACACGCCCCTGCGATAATCCCTGCTCCAGCTACACTGACAAGAAACCCATATTCGGTATTGGACAACATCAGCACTTCCTTTGCAAAAGCTGCTTCAAGTGAGTCAATTGCAGTCGGCAGCACCGTGATGGCAGCACTAAATAATAAATACACGGCCATCACTTGACGGGATGTGAGACTGAAATGAAAGACAAGTTTTGCATCTTCCTTTAATACCGAGAGAGAAAAGCCCTTTTGTGCCCCGTCTGCTTTTGACAAAATCGGTAAACACATCGTCAAAACAGCAGATATCAAAAGGCAGATTGCATTTACATAAATTGAAAGGACTGGTGTACCAATGAGAAAAAGCAACCCTGCTACGGCGGGTCCGAGTAAAAATCCACCAGACTGAAGCAAAGATCGAATGGCATTAAATCGTTTTCGTTTATCCGCCGGGATTAGTGCTGTCATATACACCATCGAAGCTGGATGAAACATGGCTTGTGCCATTTGAATGAGAAATAGCATCAAATATACGATCAATAAGTGGCCTGAAAATAAGGCAAAGGGTAAACAAGCAATCAGAATGGCCCGACATAGATCTAGACTGATCATGACATTCCGCTGATTCAGTCTATCTATTAAACTACCAGACCAGCTATTTGTTAAAAGAGCCGAGACAGGTCTTAACATATAGACGGCTGTTACAGCAAGAACGGAGCCCGTTTCCTGAAAAATCAGCAAATGTAGAGCAATCATATAAATCCATTCTCCTATGTTCGCAATACCAATCGCTCCAAGTAACATGCTCATATCCCGCCAATGTTTTTTCATCGTAGTGCCCTCCTTTTTGTCATAAAAAAATCCCGCCCCCAAGACATTTCTGTCTTGAGGACGGGATTGACTCCGCGTTGCCACCTCAGTTCATTCACCTGTTACCAGATGAACCTTAGCAGGTTATCGCTAACCCATCTCTATAACGGGAGAATACCGCTGCACCACCATCACAATGAATCCGGTGCAGAGCTAAGAGGCTTGGTTCTGTAACGCTTCCCAGCTCCTTCTCAGCTTCACGGAGTTCTCTGTGTGAGGCAGCCATTACATACTCTTCTCTATTTGCGCTTTATCTTTTTTTCATCACGATCTTCAGCTGAATTGTTCTATATTGTACTGCGCCTCCGTCAAGACGTCAATGTTTTTTCATGTTAATCCGCATAAATCATTTTTCTAGTCATACCGCCATCAACAACCAAATCTGTTCCTGTCACAAATTGATTGTCTTCATCTGTTAAATAAAAACAAGCTTTGACAATATCCTTTGGCGTTCCTACTCGATTGGAAAGGTGCTGCTGATGATCAATTTCTCGCAAATTTTTCTCATCCTTCGTTTCAATCCACCCAGGGGAAATGCTGTTTACTGTTATGTGATCCTGACTAAAAGAAGCAGCCAGCGCATGAGTAAGTGCTGATATCCCGCCTTTTGATGCAGCATACGCTTCTGTATCTGGTTCTGACATGGTCGCGCGAGTGGATGAGATATTAACGATAGAACCGCCTGATTGATTCTCTTTTATATAACGTGCCGCTTCCCTTGCACATAAAAAAGCACCTCGTAGGTTTGTATGCAGCACATGATCAAACTCATCAACCGTTAGCTCATAAGGCGATTTTGTACACATAACCCCTGCATTATTGATGAGAATATCGATCGTTTGATAACGAGCCACAGCAGCCGACATGATGTCTTGAATATCCTTCTCTCGTTTCACATCCGTTTTTTTAAAAAAAGCCTCAAAGGACTCCTTTTTCAGCTGATCTTCCAAACGCTTGCCCTTCTCTTCGTCAATATCCGCAAGCACGACACGCGCCCCTTCTTTCGCATAACCATACGCGATCGATTCACCAATTCCATTGGCTGCGCCAGTAATAACGACTGTTTTATTGTGAAAATTCATCGTTTATCCTATCCTTTCTCTCATGAGATGTTGTCGTCTATCATACCATTTTGAGGAGTATGCATGAATAAAAAACCCTCTATCACAATTGAGAGCAATAGAGGGGCGGAATAATGAAACAACAAGAAGGCAGGGGCCTGAGCTACTTTTTCTCTCATTTGTTATTTAATATTGAATAAATAAACTTAGATAAAACCATTAGGAATCTAACATAAGTCTACCTACTATTCCTTGGTGGATAATGTAAATTGTATTCTTGAATTGTTAAACTCTAAACAAAAAAATGTCGCAAATTTTCTTGTATTTGGTATAATTTTATTAACAATTAAGAAGATATTAGATTGGAGTGATAATCAATGTCTAAAGAAGAAACTGAGTCTGAAGTAGATGATAATGAAGAATTAAGATTAACAAGAAGAACTACAGTGACTAGATTTATTAAATCGTTTTCAAAAAATGAAAATACTAGGATAACATCTGAAGCGAAAGAAGTCCTAATGGGACAGTTAGAACAACTGACTATAATCTTATTTCGGAGAGCGGAAGAGTTATCAAGAGAGGCTCAAAGACTTACTATTAATTCTGATGATTTGGAGAAAGCTTACGAGGAATTAATGAAACCTCATGTTTTTATTGAGGAAATTGTTGATAAATTAGATGCACAAAAATTAGAACTAAGAGACATTGCTAGAAAATCAGTATTGAGGCATATGGAGGATTAACCATGGCATCTAAAACCTTCTTCTTTAGAGAGAGTTATTCTATTAAAGAGATGGAAGAAAGAATATTTGCAGAAGATTTCATAAAAGTTTTTAAAGAATATGCTGCATATGTGTCCGATGGGGAAGATGAAGACCCTGAAATTAATAAACGAAACTGCTATAGAGGTCTTTTAGCTGCATGTACAGGAGATGAATCTAAATTAATAAGAGAAATGAAAAAATGCTTTAACGCTTATGGAAGAAAGGGAGATCGGTTAAACGTTAAATTATTTGTTTTAGAGGACTTCAATTTTACTTTGTTAGATGATATAGAAAACAGAATGGAAGATATCGTTAATAATTCTAAAAATATTAAAGAAATAGACTCTTTATCTCAAGGATTAAATGATGATATCTATCTTGAAGCAACTGAAGTTAGTAGCAATAAAATAGACTTCAAATTTAAATTGGAACAAGTATTTATTAATACCGATTTGGCAATCCCAGCTGAAGAAATCAAAACTATACATATCGAATGTAGATTGTATATTAATACAGGAATAGTAGCAGTTTTCAATCCTCATGGGACAGCTACACATACCAAAAATGCACTCTCAATTATTCACCTCTTGTTTAAAGGGCATTCACCAAGATTTTATGAAGTGAATTTAGACGAGGCACAATTAATAATGATTAATCTTCGTTTAAATGGTCAAGTTTCTTCTCCAAAGTTTACTTCTACTAAAGATGATTTAAGGATAGATATATACGGATTGAATCAAGGAAACCAAGAAAATCCCTTTGTTAAATTTGTTGGTGATTCCCAATTAGAGATTTATGAATTGACTATGACGGCTGTTATTCATAATCATAATTGTACTGTAAAATTAAATGGTGATGGTAAAATTCAAATTGAAACATTTGTTACACCAGAAGTTTTAGATAGTATTATTTTAGATTTAGATTGGGTAATTTTCACAAAAAACTATTATAACGATTATAATGAACAACTTGATGCTTTTATCAAACAGATTAATCGAGGAAGCCTTGAAGCTTTAAGAAAGAGAAAAATTAAAAGAATTGTTGTCGAGATCGAGAATCTAATTACTACTCATATTCAACGTAACTTAATTTTAAAAGAACTAAAGTTGGTTACTACTATAATTTTCAATATCGGAATACAGTTAATAAAATCTGACAATTTTAAACATATTCCTCAAGAAACTTTTGGGAATGAAACTGTCTCACGTTATAATGAACTTATCGAAGTTTGGTCTAAGTTTATGATTTTGAACAAAGGGTTAAATAAAAGCGAGTCTGATGAAAAAGCGTTATATATGCTTAACTACTTACATAGTCTTGTAGTGGAGTCTAATGGAGATGGAGTTAAAATTATAGATAGTTATGAGGAATGGTTAAAATGTCAAACTTAAATGTCGAATTCTATTCAACAAGCGAGATAAAGTTTATAGATCGATTACTAGCTTATAGTGAATGTGATGATGTAAACTCATTAAATGTTAGCTTGGATAATATAAAGAATTTTGATTGGTTTGATAAGGAGGATTTACTTCAATTAAGACTTAAAGGAATAATTGAAGTAAGAAAAGTATCAATTCCCAAAACAAAATTTGAAGGAAGTCTTGAGGAAGTATCTTTTTATGAAAGCGATCACTTATCTATTGACGAGGAAAATTTAATTCGTACTTGGGTTAATTCTGTTTATTATTTAGCCGCTGAAAGTATTAGTCAAAAGATAGACATTTTGAAAAAAGATGGCTATTTTTATATAGAAATTGACGTTGACACGGATTCTAAAATACAAATTAAATTTATTGTAAATGAAAATTTTTCAGAAACAAATGGATTATTTATATCTTTTATAAACAATATTAATCAAAAATTATTTGAAGAAGTTATCTATTGGGATGAACCAATTGCTAATCAATCCTCAGCAAATGCTTTTTTTCAACATTTAAAACAACAAGGTAAGCTTTTATCTAATAGGAACTTTAATTACATAAACATCCCACCTCATTTAGAATCAACAGAATTAGAAGGATTCAAATCTGTAATAAAAACTTATTTAGAAAAGCTAGGTTATAGCCCTTCTTATAATTCAAAATATTTTCGACCTGAAAGTATTGACTATTCACTACCCGAGGAAATGATTAGAGAAGTTTATATTCTTAGAGAACAAAAAATTTTTATTGTAGAAAATCAAAGTAGGATAGAGTTTCACACCTTTATCAATGGTTTAAAAAAATCTAATGATTTAATAACATTCCATATTAATAAAATGAATCAGCTGGTTGAAAAAAAAGTGCAAGTATATTCGGAGAATAAATATCGGAAGAGTATGAACTTTGCTAAAGATTTTAAATTTATTCTTGCTTATATTATAACTTTTATCCCAAGTCTCATTTCTTCTGGGAAAATCTTGTTTACTAATAAGGTGGATAAAGTAATAAATTCTAAGTGGTTATTGTACACTCATTTTATTTCAGCCATAGTAATGATTGTCCTCATTTTATTCATAGGAATTTACCCTCAAATAAGACTATATTTTTTTTCGTGGAGTAGAAATGTAAACAGTAAGGTAAAGAGATATAATAAAGAATATAAGAAAGTTAGCCCCAGTTAAAGAATTTTCTGATGGGATTAAAACTAGTGAAATTTTAAATATCTTTAAAAAAGGCAGGGGTAGCATATATTTATCTACCCTTGTTGAATTATAAAAAGTCTTTAATTAGGATACTGCAATTTGAGTTAATATGAGGAGTTCAATATGAATAAATTACAGGACTTCCTGAGTGAGATTATGTATAGGATAATAAAAGAAGAGTTTTATTAGTTACGTAATTATGTTTTGAAGTTTTCAACATCCGCTCAATACCTCACTAATTCACAGCATGTGAAAACATATGCTAACAAAAAAGAAAATAGCCAATGGCTGCTATAATTATTGAATATTATTGTTTTACTTGTGTCCAATTTGAACCTTTCCTTCAAATCTTTATTAGTAACAAGTTGTTGAAGTTGATAATTAATAAGGTTAAGTATGCAAGGATGAATGAAAGGATAGAAATTGTAAGTCCACTAGAAGGGTATATGGAAGTTGAACAATGTAATTTTATTGATTTGTTTATAGAACCTAAAATGAAGGAATCCCATGACCTAGGGCATCCTTTTACATTGTGAGGTAATCCAACATGCAGCATTTATTGTTCTCACATAGTTATAAACTCCATGCACTCACAGTAGCAAAAAGCAACGGATTCATTTAAACAATTCTGTCCCATTGATAATAAAGAAAAGACTGCCAATTAATGTGGCTTTCCCGTACCATTCGGTACCAATAAACCAAATGATTCTCCTTTTTTAAGTGAAAGGTTACTCCTTTTAATACCTGTTGTTCCTCAAAATTAATGTCATGTACTTTTAGCAACCTATGTCTCTCCTCTATTCTTTATATCGTTCTCCACATAAATCACATTTAATAAATACCATCCAGTCATAATATGTGATACAAAATTCTACTAAAAATCAATATTTCCAATCTGTTCATTTTAACATGTTACGGAATGCAACAGATTAGTACATGCTTTTATAAATTTTGAAAACAAAAAACTTACAAGGTGTTCTTGTAAGTTTTTACATTAATCTTTTGAAATCAATTTACGCGGATTCAAGCACCTAACAAATGTATGAGCCTACTTTGTCCAGCAAAGTTTAATCGACATTTAAGAGAATCGACATATCATCAACATCTGTAACTGTGATAATGAAAACTCCCCTTTATTAACTCTTCTATTTCTGATTGGGATTAAAACATTTTTATTCTTTCCTGAAAAGTGCGATCCAGTCATCTACCTCTATTGATTCTATTTGATCCTCTGTCATTTTCAATCTATAATATTGCTTTATTTTCTCGTTAGCATCTATCATGTATTTTGTAACGTTCTCTTCTTCCTTTAAAGTTTTCGTTGTTCGCTTGACCCATTCTTAAAAAGGATAACGTTTTTTTGTTCCATTGATCTTACTTCTTTTATTCCCTCTTTTAAAAACAATTCCCGCCATTGTTCTGTAGATAAACAGGAGACATGACTTGGGTCTCTCAATCGTTCCAGCTGATTGATAAATAGTGCAAGCTCTTCATCATTTGGTGAAACATTATCAATAAAGAAACTTTAATACGTGAGATGCCTCTTTGGCAAACTGATCAGGGTGCGGGAAATGGTGTGCTGCAATTCGGCATGTGACCATATCAAATGTGCCATCTAAAAAAGGAAGGTTTTCCGCATCCGCTACTACATAAAAAATTTGTGGATACGCTTTCAAATGAAGTGATGTATTCGAAAGCATCTCTTTCGTTAAATCCGTCGCAAACACTTAATTCACATATGGGGCTAGTGCTTTTGCGGGATGCCCGCCACCTGTTGCTATATCGAGTACGATCCAGCTTTCTTTTGGAGCTGTCCATTCAACAATTAGATCCAGGTCTGCTCCCTTTGCATGAGTTTGACTTGCCACATACTTTTTTGCATTTCTCCCAAATTGTTCTACCACTCTTCTTTTGGCCTGATCTGAATTCATCTGATTCCTCCCCTTTGAAATAGACTGGATTTTCCACAATAAAGAGCCGTCCCATTTTATTGAGCGGCTCCTTTCATGTTAAAAATTTATCGAGAAAGCATCCCATGCGGGTCAATCACAAATTTCTTCGCCACACCCGAATCAAAATCGCTATATCCTTTAGGGGCTTGATCTAGGGAAATGACAGTTGCATTAACGGCTTTGGCGATTTGTGCTCTTCCGCTTAAAATAGATTTCATCAAGCTGCGGTGATATTGCATGACAGGGGTTTGGCCTGTCACAAAGGTATGGGCTTTGGCCCAGCCAAGTCCAATTCGCACTTTCAGAGATCCAACTTTTGCATCTTCATCCACAGCACCTGGATCTTCTGTGACGTAAAGTCCTGGAATTCCAAGTTTACCGCCAACTTTGGTAATATCCATAATTGTATTTAAAACGGTAGCTGGTGCTTCTCCTTGATCTCCATGACCTGAAGCTTCAAAGCCGACACAATCGACCGCACAGTCGACTTCTGGCTCTCCAAGGATATTTGTCATTTGTTCACCGATTCGATCATGTTTTCGTAAGTTAATCGTTTCGCAGCCAAAGCTTCTCGCCTGCTCGAGCCTTTGTTCATTGAGATCGCCGACGATGACAGCAGAAGCACCAAGGAGCTGAGCGGAATGCGCTGCTGCTAGACCTACTGGCCCTGCACCAGCAATATAGACGGTAGAGCCCGGCTTTACGCCAGCCGTATAAGCACCATGAAAACCTGTCGGGAATATATCAGAAAGCATCGTCAAATCAAGTATTTTTTCCATCGCCTGATCTTTGTCCGGAAATTTGAGTAGCTGGAAATCAGCATATGGCACCATGACGTACTCCGATTGGCCGCCAACCCATCCGCCCATATCTACATATCCATAAGCTGAGCCAGGTCGATCGGGGTTTACATTTAAACACACATGGGTTTTTTGTTCCTTACACATGACGCAGCGACCACAGGCAATATTAAATGGAACTGATACGAGATCACCCTTTTGGATAAACTCTACATCTCGTCCAACTTCAACGACTTCACCAGTAATCTCATGACCAAGGACAAGTCCTTCAGGCGCAGTTGTGCGCCCTCTTACCATGTGCTGGTCGCTCCCGCAAATGTTTGTTGTCACCACTTTTAAAATGACGCCATGCTCACACTTACGTCCAACATTGGCTTTAGGTACACCAGGGCCATCCCTTAAAACCAAATCAGGGTATCCAATATCTTCAACTGCTACATTTCCTGCTCCTTTATAAACGACACCTTTGTTTCCCGACATGTTTTCATTCCTCCCTTTTTGTTTAAAAATGAAGTCTCTCCAAAGTTCTCTCTTTCTCGGGCTTTTTCCTTCTTTCAATCACACATTGACTCAAATAGTAAATGAAAAATGTCTATCCAGGAGAGAAAAATGTATTTTGCAGTCAAATAAAAAAGAAAATATTGAAAAAAAAGCTAAACATTTGAAGAACATTGTCGATATAAGGAATAAGCCAGACAGGTATCCTTAATCGACAAACAAATTCCTTATATATACTATCATTCCTTACACACCTGGCTGGCCCCTACATATGAAATGAATGCAAAAGACTCTTCTTGTGAAGAGTCTTTTTTATTGATGAATGATCAATTCCCACATGCAAAAAAGGCCCTTCTGTCGAAGAGCCTTTTTTTGAGTGCTTGTTCATTACCTGGGAAATATTTTCATCATCATTTTAAGGCTTTGATACAGATGTATGTATCATAATGGTAAACAGAGACGTCTCTAAAGTGATACGCTGAAAAAAGACAGCTGATGTCTTCTTCACTGTACGTTGAAAGAGACTGTGAGCGTTTTTGTTCCTTCATCAGTTCCTGCTTTTGAAAAGATAAGAATACTTCTCCATCCACTTGAAGAACGCGATATACCTCTTTCATAACTTGTTCGATATCTGGCAAGTAATAGATGGTCTGCACTGTGAACAATTTATTGAATGATCTGTCTTCAAAAGGTAATTGCTCAGCTTTTCCAAGTGTAATAACGGCTTTTTCCTGCTCGACAAGCCTCTTATGTTTTCTTTTCGCGTATTTTACCATATGACGCGAAGCATCGATTCCATATACTTTCCCTCGATCAAGTTTTTCCGCTACTTTAGATAATGTCATACCTCTTCCAGTACCAATTTCTAAAATCCGGTCGTTTTCTTGTATATTTAAGAGTTGAATCGTCCATTGATTGATATTATGATGATTTTTTTCCATATAGCGGGCTACCCATTTTGAGAACAAGCCCTTTGGTTCCCTCATTTGTTTTCCAATCCAGCTTTGAATCAATGTCAACACCTGCTTTGCACCAGTAAATAAAACTATTTACGAATTTTCTTACTTTTCATATCGGCTCTCGCCTAACAAAAGTTAAGACCTAGTCCTAATTCCTTTGTCTTTTATTAGACGGCACCTTTTCTGAAAATGTTTCGCACGTCATGAAAAATATTTAAACAAATAGGCATTTTCATTAATTGTGTTCAGATTGATTTCGTTTTCCGCATGAGCTGCATATTTTATGAATGTATCTTGATTAGATAAAGGTGGTGCTAGATTATGGGCTTTGGCGGTTATTCTGGAGGCTACTGCGGTGGCTACGGTGGCGGTTTTGCAGGCGGATTCGCATTGCTTGTTGTACTGTTCATTTTGTTAATCATCATCGGTGCAAGCTGGATTTGCTAATGTAAAAGGAGCAGGAAACGATGACGTTTCCTGCTCCTTTTCTTTAATACCAATAGGTTGGATAATTGTACATATAGCGTCTGAGCATTTCTTCTTGCTCTCTTTGCATTCTGTATGGATTGCCGTACCCGTGCTTTAAAGAATGCGGAATAGACGCATACCCATGCCCCACTGACGGAAACCTCATATATGGTGACATCGACATTCATTGATCACCTCACAATCTCCTTTTACGGTTATCATATGTGCAGGTGATCAATGTGGAGCGTGTCTAAACCTGGTCCTTCTCCCTTGTATAACAATCAAGCATTGCAAGCATCATAAACATGTCAATCTCCTCCTTTTCATCTTTTTATTGTCCTTTTTAGTTCATATACTTTAGTTGTTTCTGCTTCATTTCTTCATAAAATGTTTCGACTTGTTGTTCATAAAGAACCGTTTCAATGTCTTTGTATTTACGTTGGATCGTCAAAGTAATAAAAAATAAATGGATTGTCATATACGCTCACCTCCCTTCAGTTCGCAGCACGCGAAATAGCCCGCAGATCTTCTTTATCAGTTGACCTGCGGGCACACAAAAATGCAGATCAAAAGACAGTGTCTTCTAACCTGCGATGGATGATACGTGAAATCCTCGTTTACTTAAACAGTTTTGTAGCGTGAACCGTAAAAGGTAAAGGAAGGACACGAGCTCTTCCACAGGCTGATGACATGATGAAATTGGTTGTTGAATTGATCACAAGTAGATACGAATAACATATTCTTCAGCCTCCTTTACGTTTTTAATTACTTTGTAAGTATATCCAGCAAGCACCATTTTGTAAACCTGTTTTTAGTAAATTAGATGATTTTTGTGTGTTTGACTAAATTTCTACAGACATTCTTGTCCGATTATCCAGTGCAATTAAAAAAAGTCTCCTCATCACATGAGGAGACTTTTCGACTTAATCTTCATCTAGTTCTTGCAATTTCTTTTGAAAAAAGATCGCACGTTTCACGCAAAGAAAAGCGGCTAATAGGAAAACACAATCAACTGCCATCATCAGCATTTTTGGTGATGCTTCTATGTGCTGATTTGGTAAAATCGTACCAATATATAAAAAGGTGCTAACAGCAAGCAAAATAAAAGCGTATTGCTTGTAATCTGTCACTAAACCATCCCACTTTTTCTTCACTTGATTCACCTTCCCGTTATCAATGTCTATTGATAGCTTACCATAGTGAGAGAAAGCGAGGGGCATGTAAATCTATCCATTCGTTACTGCGTCGAGCCCTTGTTCAATATCATGTAATAAGTCATCAATATCTTCAATACCGACAGAAATACGGATTAAACCATCTGTGATGCCAAGCTCTTCTCTGCGCTCTTTTGGAATGGATGCATGGGTCATGCGAGCAGGAACAGAGATTAAACTTTCAACCGCCCCAAGGCTTTCTGCGATTGTAAACAATTTCAATTGGCTTAAAAACACGTCGACATTTTCTTCTTTTCCAATATCAAAAGAAATCATTCCGCCAAAGCCTGTTGCTTGAGTTTTTGCAAACTCATGACCTGGGTGAGCGCTTAAACCTGGGTAATAGACACGTGTAATCGCTGGATGCTGTTCTAAAAACTCAGCGATTTTCTGCGCGTTTTGTTGATGTGCTTCCATTCTTAGTCCGAGCGTTTTCATCCCTCGCATTAGAAGCCACGCATCTTGCGGTCCAAGAATACCGCCTGTAGAGTTTTGAACAAAGTGCAGTTCTTCACCAAGCTCTTCAGTAGCTGTCACGACAAGTCCGCCCACCACATCACTATGGCCGCCTAAATATTTTGTGGCACTGTGCAAGACAATGTCAGCCCCATATGAAATCGGCTTTTGAAAATATGGGGTAAAAAACGTATTATCGACAATCATCAAGATGCCAGCTTCTTTTGTGATCCGGCTTATGGCTTGTAGATCGGTCATTTTTAGCAATGGATTGGTTGGTGATTCAATATAGACGGCTTTTGTTTCTGGTAAAATTGCTTTTTTCACCGCTTCAGGATCACTTGTGTCTACAAATGTGGCTTTAATGCCAATCCGGTTGAGCACCTTTGTCATCACACGATAGGTTCCGCCGTACACGTCGTCAGTCAGTACGATATGATCTCCGCTGTTAAACAGCATCATCACGGCTGTAATTGCAGCCATTCCTGAACCGAATGCATAGCCGTTTGCCCCGCCTTCAAGATCACGAACGACTGTTTCCAGTGCTGTTCTTGTTGGATTCGCAGTTCTGGAATATTCATATCCAGTGTGCTCGCCTGCTTTAGGCTGCTTATAGGTGCTGACTTGGTAAATAGGAACAGACACGGCTCCTGTTTTTTCATCACCAGTGATTCCACTATGAATCATCATTGTTTTTGGCTTCATTTTATTTTCCTCCCTCATAAATACCTTTACTTAGATAACGCTCACTGCTATCAGGAAAAATGGTGACGATCACTGTCCCAGGTGATGCCTTTTTCGCTTCCTCTAAAGCGGCAAATAGAGCGGCTCCAGACGAGCTTCCGATCAGAACACCTTCCTTTTCAGCTGCTTCTTTCACCATTCGGAATGCATCATCGTCACTGACGGTATAAATCTCGTCAAATAAAGTCGATTCCATATAATCTGGAATAAATTCAAGGCCAATTCCTTCCGTTCTATGCGGCCCCGGCTTTCCGCCATTTAAAATAGATCCTTCTGGTTCCACGATCACTGTTTTTAGCGCTTCTTTTTGCTCTTTTAAATAGGCAGCACAGCCTTGAAACGTTCCGCCAGAGCCCGCTCCTGCTACAAACACGTCTATGTTACCCTGGAGGTCAGACCATATTTCTGGCCCGAGCGTTTTATAGTAAGTCAATGGATTTACTTGGTTTTTAAATTGTAAGACACAATACGCATTGACAAGGCTTGCCTCTAGTTCAAGGGCCCGATCAATCGCACCCTTCATCCCATCTTTTCTTGGTGTATGAATAATCTCTGCACCAAGCGCCTTCATGAGCTGTTGTTTCTCTTGACTAAAATGTTCTGGTACACAGAAGATCGGATGCAATTGATGTTTTCTTGCACTTAGCGCAAGCCCGATGCCTGTGTTTCCTGCAGTTGCTTCAATAATGGTTCCGCCTGGGCGCAGTTTGCCCGATGCCAGCGCTTCTTTAATCAGCATATCACCTAAGCGATCCTTAATACTTCCGCCTGGGTTCATCATTTCAAGTTTTGCATAAACATCAACACCTGCCGGCACACCCATCCCTGACAGTTTTAAAAGCGGTGTGTGGCCAATTAATTCCGTAATATCATGTATGACAGCCATATAAATCCCTTCCTTTGTATGGAAAAGAAGGGGGAAACCCCTTCTTTTATTGTGTTTGCTTTATCATACGCAGGACAAGGTCTGTTGAGTGAATCGCTGCTTGCTCTAGAAATTGATCAAAAGAGATATTGGATTCTTTCCCAGCAATATCTGACAACGCTCGAACGACCACAAATGGCGTTTCAAATAGATGGCAAACTTGCGCAACTGCAGCTGCCTCCATTTCCACTGCATACAGCTCTGGAAATTTCTCTCTCACAAACGCGACACGACCAGGATCATCCATAAATGAATCTCCTGTTGCAATCGTTCCTTTTGCCACTTGAATATGATCGATTTCTGAAGCAGATTCCTCTGCCAGCTTCACAAGCTGATCATCTGCGATGAAAGCAGCTGGTAATCCTGGCACTTGTCCATATTCGTAATTAAAGATCGTCACGTCCACATCATGATGTCTAACATCAGTAGAGATGACAATATCACCTACATTTAATGAGTGATGGAAACCGCCAGCTGATCCTGTATTGATCACATAATCTGGCTGAAAGCGGTCAAGCAGAAGTGTTGTGCTGACCGCTGCATTTACTTTTCCAATCCCTGATTTTAATAAAATCACTTCTTTATCTTCATAAACACCTGTTGTAAATTCACACCCAGCGATGTTTTCTTGTGTGGCATTCTTTAGTTGGTCTCTTAAAATCGTCACTTCTTCTTCCATTGCACCTATCACTGCGATTTTCAAATCAAAAACATCCTTTCATTCCCTTTTCTTCGCTTCTACGATCCACACAAAATCATTCATTTGATGAAAAGATGTGCTAAAACCTTCTTCTTCAAAGATTTGCTTTAACACACCTATGGATGGATAGTATTCCGTTTCTAAATCCTCTGCAAGCTGATCGAATCCAGCGGCTTTCGCTTTGTTCGTTTCAGCTTGATGTGCTGCTTGATTTTGAAACATTGTATCAGCAAAGACTATTTTACCACCTGAGGGAAGGATGTTGCCATAGGTGTGGATGGCTTGTTTTTTTTCGTCGTCCGTTAAATGATGGAAAGCATATGAACTGACGATCGTATCAGGCTCAAAAGGTGGAGATGGAAACGATAAAAAATCCCCGTCATGAAATACATTTGGTATTCCTTTTTGAAGAGCCGCTTTCTTCATGGCCTCTGAAGGTTCAACGCCAAACACTTTCTTATCTGCTTGAAGCAGTGCCGCCGTTAGGTTTCCTGTGCCGCTTCCAAACTCAATGACATGTTGACCTGCACGGCGAGTAATCTCTTTTAGAATGGCCGGATACCGGCGAAACACTTCTTTATACTGCTCGTCATGACCACTTACAGTGTCATCATAAGATTCAGCCCAATGATCAAATAAAGAAAGAAACTCACGTCCCATTTTTCTTTCCCTCCACTTTATCTATTTATTCCTATCCGTATAGTATGTTTTATTCCGTCGAACAGTTCCTATCCTACCACATCTTCTGATTCTTTCCTACTAAAAAATACTGGGCGGGGTAGAAAAATATTTGCCCTTTTGAATGGGAGAGATTATGATGAATCTAGAGCATGGAGGGATGAATGAAATGGATTTTCAACTGGATTTTTTAAAGGACAAAATTGAATTTTTTGAAGCAACGTCTTTAAAAGAACTTGAACAAAAGATCCAAAAACAAATTGAACATAATCAGGCGATCTTGCTGACTGTTCATTCTGTGAGTCATCAAACGACTGTCATTGATGATAAGATTTTGTATACAGCAGTTGTTCATTTTAAAGCGAATATCTCATAAAAAAAAGATCAGCGTGTAGGCAATCAGGTCTGTGCGCCGGTGCTAGTCCTTCCTAGACTGCAAAGGTTTTCTATCACGCTGAAAAGAAGAAAAAGGCTAAAATGAAGTTCATTTTAGCCTTTTTGCATGCATCTTTTTTATTTTATTTTAATTTTTCAACCTTCACAGGTTTCCAGCCTTTTTCATCCACCCACGTAATTTCTACACGGTAGCGTTCACCTGTTGATTTATCACGGATGGTTCCTTTTGCATCTTGAGGTCCTCCGTTATTTCCTAACCAAATAACAGTCATTTGGTCTTCTGAGATTCCTGTCGCATAGGACATGGCTTTGATCATTTCTTTCCAGTCTTTTGAGTTAGCATCATAGGTTGCTGTATGTGATCCCGATTGCTCTGTTCCTACAGGCTCCCAGTTATCGTTTTCATATGTTTTATCTACGTCACTTGTTTTACCGCCATCTGTTTCTGTGGCATCTTTTAACGCATCTTTGTTTGGCTCTTCTTCATCATCTGTTTTCTTTGTATCGTCTTTTTTGTCAGATGAATCGTCTTTTTTTGCATCCGCATCATCGGATGTATCTTTCTTTTGATCTTTCACATCTTCTTCTGAGTTTTGTTTATTTTCACTCGATGCAGGTGCTGTTTTTGATGGTTCGTTGGCTACATCTTTCGGTGGTCTATTAAAAATTAACAAACTCGATGCGACAACCAAAATAAGCACCACAACGATACCAATTAATATGTTAAGCACCATATTCGCCTTTCTGCGCTTATCACGATGTTCAAATCGAGAATTTCTACTCAAAATCTCTGCACTCCTTTGCCTCTGTTCCCTAAGTCGTTACTATTCTAACATGACATGAAGGGATGTTCTATGTCTGTTTCTTTTCAATTTCATTGACCTTTTTTACAATATCATAAAACGCTTCATTTGTCTTAGCCCGGCCACTTGCCTCGTCAAGGTGAACAACAACCAGAGCGTATTTTGGTTTTTCTGCCGGAAAGTATCCGGCAAACCACTTGTGATAAAGTGGATTCCCCTGTTTATCTTTGCTGCCGGTTTGGGCAGTGCCTGATTTCCCTGCTATATGGAACGGCAGGTCTTGAAATCTTCTTCCTGTTCCTTTGTCAGAGGTCACCACCTGCCTTAAGTACTTTTGCAAGGTTTGAGCTGTATAGCGGTCAATACTGTCACCATCAGGTCGTTTGTTTTGAAAGGATAGCATCGTTGTTCCGTTTTGATACATCACTTTATCTGCAATCCTCACTTCTTTTCGTTCTCCGCCCCTTGCAATCGTTGCCATCATATTGGCAATTTGTAAGGGGGTTGTTTTGACATTTTTTTGACCAATCGCCGTTTGCGCAATGGCTTTTTTGACATGCTTGTCTCTTTTATCTCCCCACACACTGCCTGTTTCTTCACGATCAAACTGTTTGAATTGTTGCTTATGGTATACATCCCCTTCCCAGCCGGCTCGATCCACAAGCCCAAGCTTTGAAGCTGTCTTTTCAAGGCTTTGATCATCTGTTTGGATGAGCTGCTCAGCGAGTGTCGCAAATGTATAATTACAGCTTTGCGCAAAGCTTTCAGACAGATTCAGTACTTCCTGCTTTCCTTCTGGCTCTCCATATAAATTCTTTCGACAATCATACATCGTTTGTGGCTGGTTCAAGTTTTTTTCAATCGCTGCGGCAAGTACGACCGTTTTAAATACAGAACCGGGAGCCATTGCGGTCAACATGTAATTTCTTGCCTCATGCCGGTTTTTGCTGGTCACATTTGGAACACTCGCCATCGCCAGCACACTGCTATTCTGAATGTCGAGCAGAACCGCTCCGCCTTTTTCAACACCTTGCGCTTTGAGAACATTCTCCATTTCCCTCTGCATGTCTTCGTCCATAGTTGTCTGCACTTGCAGCGGATAAAACGAATGAGCTTCTGCTGTATATTTGACGTCCATCCCAAACAAAGGGTTTCCCCTTCCGTCCACATGATATAACAATTTTGTGTCTTGCTCTGGTAATAGAAATTCGTCAAATGTACTTTCCAAACCGAATGTACCGATCTCAGTGCGGATTGAAAGTTCTTTTTTGTCCGGATAACGCTTTCTCAAGAGTTCTGGATTCTCACTTGTGAAGCCTAATGTGTGGAGGGCAAGTCTTTTTTTGTCCTTCTCTTTCATATATACGCCGTAAACACCTGAATATTTCATATCATTGATGTCTTTCAGCTTTTTTTTCGTCATATCATCTTTTAAAATGAGTGGTTTCTTCGTTTCTGTCAGCTGGCTCTTCAATTCATCTTCTTCCATCTCAAGTATAGAAGCGGTTTGCTTTAAGTGAGGGAGGTCATATTGCAGGAATGGAAATATGATGACCGCTGGCTCTTCCTTTGTGAGAAGTGCCTCGCCGTTTCGATCTAAAAATTCGCCGCGTCCGTCTGAAATGACTACTTCTTCTGTCCGCTGCCTGACACTTTCTTGGATCAAATTAATATCAAGTTTTGAAAAAGATTCTGTGAAAAACAACTGAATTTCCGCTAGTCTAAACAGAAGACCGAGCAATAATATAAAAATAATGGCACCTGTCCATTGGATTCTTCTTGTTTTCAGCATAAAAACACCTCGTCCCTATTGTGGACGAGGTGTTCATCGTATAAACGTAATTATGAAATTTTTACAATTTGGACGAACATTTCTCCGCCAGGTGTTTGAACCGTGACTTTGTCGTCTACTTGTTTGCCTAAAAGACTTTTTGCAATTGGTGAATCGTTTGAAATTTTGCCTTCAAACGGATCAGCTTCTGCACTTCCTACAATCGTATAAGACTCTTCTTCACCGTCCGGTAATTCAACGAATGTCACCGTTTTACCGAGTGAAACAATATTTGAGTTACCTTCATCTTCAATAATTTTGGCATTACGAATCATATTATCAAGCGTTGTAATACGACCTTCTACAAACGCTTGCTCTTCTTTAGCAGAATCATATTCCGAGTTTTCAGAGAGGTCTCCAAAACTTCTAGCGATTTTAATACGCTCTACAACCTCTTTACGTTTAACCGTTTTCAAATATTCAAGCTCTTCTTCTAATTTGCGCTTTCCTTCTTCTGTCATTGGAAATACTTTCTCTTGTGCCATGAATCATTCACTCCTTCTATTAATCCTCATCATACAAGCTTTCTGCATGTGAGTGACGACTGAAATATACAAGAATGAGGACATATTCCGGCCCTCATTCCTTCTGTCCCATATTCGTAAAAGTCCATCTTACATGGCGTCCCTTTTAGATGCAACTATTATGCCTTTTTATTAGGCAGGAACAGCAGCGGTCTCATGATGATGTATTATCTTCATCGCACAAACTGTGGAAAGGCACAGGAAGCTCCTGTACCTCGTTCGGCCATTTCGATCATATGTAGAAGAATAGCTTATCCATTCTCCATCTTCCAATACATAATATGGTCAGTGTACGATATGTCTATGCTATATTATTACAAAATTGCATTTTGATCAAGAATTGTTTGAAAATTTGTGATGATTTGTTTGTCATTTTTTTAATATACTTTTACAAAGCAGGAATAACTGAAACTTTCAGCATCCCATCGTGATTTTCCTGTTTTCATTTCGCAGCATTGTTTTCCTATCATATCAAATCTTTTATTCAGGGGGCTGCTTCTTACAATGCTCATCGATGATTTCAGACTAGCCATTACTAAAGTATTGACTACAAGAGCATGATGTTGAAAAGACCTTTACGTCGTAAAGGTCTCAGATTGTTGACAAAGGGCTAAAATGAACTTTATTTTAGCCCTTTGTCTTCTTTTTTCAGCGTGATAGAAAACCTTTGCAGTCTAGGAAGGACGAGTACTGGCGCGGAGCGAATTTGTCATTCGTGAGCACCAGCACGCAGGACTGACAAAGAATGCGAGGGTTTGTCTACACGCTGAGACCTTTACATCGTAAAGGTCTTTGTTCTTCTCCACCATTTACTCTCCGCGGTTTTGAAGAATCGTTTGAATTTTTGTCACCATTAAGTCGATGGCCACATGGTTTTGTCCACCTTCTGGAATGATGATATCCGCGTATCGTTTTGACGGTTCAATGAATTGATTGTGCATCGGTCTGACGACAGATACATATTGTTCAATCACGGAATCAATCGATCTGCCTCTTTCTTTCGTATCACGTAAAATACGGCGAATGATCCGAAGATCTGCATCTGTATCCACATACAGTTTAATATCCATTAAGTTTCTTAGACGTTCATTTTCAAGAGCAAAGATTCCTTCAACGATGATGACATCTTTGGGCTCAACATGTACCGTCTCTTCTGAACGTGTGTTTAGTTTAAAATCATAAATTGGTTTTTCAATGGACTCGTACTTTAGCAGCGCTTCTACATGCTCAATCATCAGGTCATTGTCAAATGCAAGCGGATGATCATAATTGGTCAGCAGGCGCTCTTCAAATGGCATATGACTTTGATTTTTATAATATAAATCTTGCTGAAGCATGAGGATTGAATGTCCTTTAAATTTTTCGTAAATGGAATTGGTGACGCTCGTTTTACCTGAACCCGAGCCGCCAGCGATTCCAATCACCACTGGTTTTTTCCCCATGTGCCGGTTATTTCCCCTTTCTCATCATGTTGCTAGGGTATACTTTTTGATCAAGCTTAAATTTCACAATTTGCAGTGGATGACGAGCGGCATCGAGTTCGTTCCCTTTTTCGTCCCAAATCGTCTCAATCTTGCATGTGAAATTTTCGATTTCTGGACCGAAAAATTCAACTTCGTCGCCAGCTTTAAAGAAATTACGCTGCTGTAATGTGACAATTTGTTCTTGTTCATCATAATGAAGCACAAGTCCGACGAAATCAAAGGTCGTTTTCTTTCCGTGAATGCCAAACATTTGTTCATCCGTTCCTGGTACACCTTCAAAAAAGGCAGGAGCCGTGTCACGGTTGGCACATTTGTCTAATTCATCGAGCCATTCTTGTTGAATGACGAAATTGTCTGGATCAGCACAGTAAGCATCAATGACTTTACGATAGACACTGACAACTGTTGCTACATAATGAATGGACTTCATTCGTCCTTCAATCTTTAAGCTGTCAATTCCCATTTCGATCATTTGCGGTATGGATTCGATTAATTTTAAATCTTTTGGACTCATCGCAAATGGTGCATCTTCTTCACCGAATAAAGGCGCTTCCTCAGAGCCTTCTAGTTTATAAAGATCATAATCCCAGCGGCAAGATTGGCAGCAGCCTCCGCGGTTTGAATCTCTCGCTGTCATATGGTTACTGAGCACGCAGCGGCCAGAATAAGCAATACACATCGCCCCGTGAATGAACGTTTCGATTTCAATATCCACTTTTTCTTTCATTTCTTTAATCTCTAGAGCGCTTGTTTCACGTGCAAGGACCACACGCTCAAGCCCTTCTTCCTTCCAAAACTGCACAGCTTTCCAATTTGAAAGAGATTGCTGTGTGCTCAAGTGAACTTCAAGTTTTGGAGCTACTCGTTTGCATGTTTCGATGATGAGTGGATCAGCGACAATAATTCCCGCTACACCCGCTCCTTCAATCCCTTGAAGATATTCTTCCAGCCCGTCCATGTTTTCGTTGTGGGCGAAAATATTCGTTGTCACATAAATGCGAGCACCGTATTTGTTCGCAAATGCGACACCTTCTGCCATTTCTTCGATTGAAAAGTTATCTGCATTTGAACGAAGTCCAAATTCTTTCCCACCAATAAAAACAGCGTCTGCTCCATAATGCACAGCAATTTTTAGTTTTTCTAAGTTTCCTGCTGGCGCTAGCAGTTCTGGTTTTTTTGTAATGACACGTTTTCCATCGATCACTTCAGAAATTCCATCTTTTAAAAGTGCCATTTCCTCTGCCTCCTTTTATCTTAATAAACCGTTTCTTTAAAGAAAAATCCTGTATCGATTGAGCGGTTGACAGGCTGGATCTGTTCAATACGCTCCAGCCATTCATCTTTCTGATCTTCATAGGCTTCCTTATCAGTCACTAGTAAATCAATGGCTTTTCGATAGAGGGATGTCACCTCTGTCATATAAGAAAGTGACTTTAAAATTCCGTCAATTTTAAATGAGTCAATGCCTGCGTCGACAAATTCTTCTAATTCATCAATCATACATACATCATTTGGACTCATAATGTGAGTGCCATTTTCATCCTCAAAAATAGGATATTTGTTTTGACGCTCCTGGTCGTGAAGGAATAGACCTTCTTCCATATTTCTTCCTTCCACGTCCATTTGTTTGCCTTGATATTCAAAATAGTTGCCAACAAGTGTCCGTTTCGATTGGAACATACAGGTCATGCCGTGGACTTGAATTTCAATCTCCACTTCAGCGTTTTCTTTGATATCAATCACGCTATCCATATTGAGTTCTTTGGCAAGAACAGCACGTGTTGCGCCTTTTCTGCCCCAGTAGTTACAAGTGTAATAGTTTGTCCCAGTTGTTTCTGTACTCCAGTGCAGATTCAGGTTGACACCTGTTTCTTTTGCGGCCATGATCACTGCCGGATCTCCAAAAACGACACCATCCACGTTTAACCCATCGAGAAA
The DNA here is from genome assembly GCF_004634445.1 of Bacillus sp. 005/A4HT-01/001. Classification (NCBI taxonomy): domain Bacteria; kingdom Bacillati; phylum Bacillota; class Bacilli; order Caryophanales; family Bacillaceae; genus Bacillus; species Bacillus sp. 005/A4HT-01/001. Next base: position 395,710 of record NZ_SEIZ01000002.1, on the reverse strand, counting down.
GGTTAAATAATCTCCAAGCAGTGCCACACGGTCATTATGAAAAATCGCATTCATGGCGACATATACTTTTTTGTGATGTGCATGTGCGAGTTGAACCGTTTGTTTCACATCTTCTCTTGAAAACTCACCTGCAAGACGGATTCCATATGTTTGTTCACCTATTAAAAATGCGTCAGCACCCGCTTCAATGAGCGGCAGTACATCCGACACCTTGCTTGGCGTCACAAGCAATTCTGGTTTTTTCATGATTGGTCACCTCTTTTTGTACTAATAGCGATCCCATCTCCAACCGGAATGATACACGTTTGGTAGTCAGGATTTGACATCAGCCATTGATTGTATCGATCAATTTTGCCTATTAATTGTTTTTTTCGTTTATCTTCAATTTCTTCTTCATAATTTGTCGCAACTAAGCCTTTAAATAATACGTTGTCTGTAATAATCATTCCGTCATCGGACAGCATCGGTTCAAACAGCTCAAAAAAGCGTTGATACTGGCCTTTTGCCGCATCAATGAAGATCACATCATAGGGCGCCATCGTCTGAACCGTTTTAGCTGATTCGATCGCATCGCCAAAAAACACGTGAATTCTATCTTTGAAATGTAATTCTTCAATATTCCGTGTCGCTTCCTCATAACGTTTTGCATTTCGCTCAATCGTATAGATTTCAGCATCTGGCAGAGCTTCTGCCATTCGAATCGCTGAATAGCCAATCGCTGTCCCAACCTCAAGAATCTTCTTCGGTTTTTTCAAAGAAAGCAGCTGCAATAACAGTTCAATGCTCACCTTTTCCATGATTGGCACATGATGCTCTTTCGCATACTCCTCTAATTGAGCGATGGCATCAGGACTCGGCTCAATTAAATCTTCAATATAATCATTTATTTGATCATCTTCGATTGTCATTATATGTCTAGCTCCTTCATGACCTGAAAAAGAAGAGTCCTGCCTGCTGCAGCTCTCTTTCTCGTCAATCTTTCGTTCATCTAAGTAAAAACAACCCGATATATTTTACCACAAAGATGTGGTAATTGCGAACCTATAAAATGGATATAACAACGAAAAAAAACTGCAGGCAATTTCACCATTGTCTACAGTCTTTTTCCTCTCACATGGGCGTTAGTTGCTGCCTGTGATGTATTTCGCTTTCGCTTTGTTGTGCTCATTTAACGTTTTCGTAAAGACGACTTCGCCATTTTTCTTTGCTAGGAAGTAAACAAAATCTGTTTTCTCTGGATGGAGTGCTGCTTTCCAAGAAGATTCTCCAGCATTGGCAATAGGTCCAGGCGGCAGCCCTTTGTTTGTATACGTATTATATGGTGATTTTACTTTTAAATCTTTGTAATAAACACGGGATTTATGCTCGCCAAGCGCATAAAGAACGGTTGGATCTGTTTGAAGCGGCATATCCTTTTTCAACCGGTTATAAAACACACTTGATATTTTTGACCGGTCTGTTTTTTCAGTTGCTTCCATTTCTATCAGGGATGCCATCGTTAGGACATCATGGATGGACATCTTTCTCTTTTTCATGTCCTTTTCATACGTTTTTACATATTGATCTGTTTGTTTAATCATTGTGTCAATGATGGTTTCAAGTGATTCATCCTCACGATAAAACGGATACGTCGCCGGGAATAAATATCCCTCTAACGGATGCTTGACCTGTTTCCCGTTCACTTGTGATGTCACCGTTTTCGGGTATTTTTTCATCAATTTTTTAATAAAGGCTGGATCATCCAGCTTCGCTTCAACTTCCTTCGCTGAAAAATTCGTCTGGTTTGCGATAATAGCTGCAATATCAGACAACTGTTTCCCTTCAGGTATCACAAGCTGAAATGCGTAATCTGTCCCGCCAGATGTCAGCTTTTGAATCAGCTGATCCGCATCCATTGTTTGTTTGAGATGAAAATAGCCCGCTTTAAAGCCTGATGCTTTTTTGTACTTTGCATAGTAAGTGAAAATCGTGTCATTTGAAATCAGCTCATTTTCTTTTAAAATGCTCGCAATTCCACTGACAGATGTCCCATTTGGAATATGAATATTAATGGTTTGTTTGCTTTTTTGATCGACCGGCCCGAGTGCTGATTTTACATATAAAAAACCTGATAATGCTGCAATGATGATCACAGCAAGTACAGATAACAGGACGATCCCCATTTTTCGTTTAAAAAATGGTCGTTTCTTTTGTTCTGAAAACATGCATGGCCCTCCTCACATCTAGCTTTTATAGTACATGATTCGACGGAGTTCGGCAATTACTTGCTCATGCATGTCATGACAGAACTTGCCATAGTGTGGCTAAACCGACACCGCCTCCACTTCCAATTGCAGCCATGACATAGCTTCCATTCGGTAGGGCGCGGGCTTCGTAAAACAGTCTCACCATCATAGCAGCTCCCGAGGCGCTATATGGATGCCCAAGACAAAGCGCACCGCCTCTTTTATTGATACTGTCATAAGGAATACCTAGTGTCCGGGCAATGAGCACTACTTTGAGCGCAAACGCTTCATTGATTTCAAAAAGTGCAACATCTTCTATCTTCACCTGTTCTTTATGTAAAAGTTTCTTGATTGCATCAATTGGTGAAGCAGCAGGATAATGCGGGTCTATAGCGGTCACGGCACTCCCGATATACCGCAGCATAGGGCTGAAGCCTTTTGCCTCCGCTTCCGCTCTTTCCATCACAACGACGGCAGCTGCACCATCTGCTTCTTTACAGCTATTGGTCACAGTCACAGTACCTTTGCCTGGTAAAAAGACAGGTTTTGCCCGCTTTATCAAGCTTGCAATCGGTCTTATTTTAGCTGCCGCTTCATCTGTACTCATCCCGCTAATCGGAACAATTTCTTCTGAATACGTTCCTTGCTTGAATGCGGTTATACTTCGTTCCCAGCTTAAAAGTGCATAGTCATCTTGCTCTTGTCTCGCAACTGAAAATCTCGACGCCGTCAGCTCTGCCGCTTCCCCCATATGAGGGTCCCCTATCCACTCTGGAGAAAAGCGGGCCCTTTCTTTCATTGGTGACCGAGAAATGCTTTCCGTTCCACCAGCGATATACATTGATCCCTCCCCCGACTGAATCATGATGCACGCCGTTCTAATGGCTTCAAGACCGGAAGCACACTGCCTATCAATGGTCATACCCGGAATATGTAAAGAAAGCCCTGCTTCTAACGAGGACAGACGGGCAATGTTGCCACCACCCCCGACGACATTGCCTAAAATGATGTCATCTGGCTTGGTCACGTTTGAAAAATGCTGGATCAAGGGCGCGGCTAGATGCTCTGGCTGGTAATCCTTCAACATTCCATTTTTCTCACCGAAGGGCGTCCGCTTCGCTTGTACGATCACGGCTTGCATGATAATTGTTCCTCCGCCCACTTTTTCATACTGGCACGAGCGATTTTCCCTCCTGATGTTTCGATCATTTTGTCCGTGACGAGCCATTTTTTTGGTACTTTGTATGCCGCTAATGTTTCTTTTACAGCTTGCCGAATGGTTTTTGTTTGCTGTACATTCTCAATAATGGCAACAGGGATTTCGCCCCAATATGGATCAGGAAGTCCAATCACGATTGACCGATTCACCTCTGGCTGTTCATTCAGCACACGCTCAATTTCCTCTGGAAAAATATTCAGTCCCCCATAGACAATCATGCCATTCTCTCGGCCGCTCATATACAAGTAACCATCTTCGTCGAGCCACCCCATGTCATATACGGTCAGCCACTCTTCGGGCGGCTTTTCATCTTGTAAATAGCCTGAAAAAGACATTGGGCTTTTCACATAAATTCTCCCTATTTCATTTGACTTGCAAACGGTTTGATCTGCCCTCCTGACTTCAACCTGAATAGAAGGAAAAGGTTTTCCGACAGAAGTAGGTTTTTGCAGAAAGTCATCAGAAGATAAATAGGAAACAAAACTCAATTCTGATGTTCCATAAAAATCAAAAAATGTGATGTGAGGATAGCGGTTGACGAGCTGTTTTTTTGAAGAGTTTCCCCAATCTGCACCAGAAGACAGGACAAGAAGCGGATTCTTTCCGAAAGCATCCATTTGCAGTAACGATTCTGTCATGGTCGGAACCGTATAAATAGCCGTGATGTCTCCTCTTTCTAAGATGTTTTTTGCTTTCTCTGGCACAAATTTTTCTAACAATGTCACGGTGCCCCCGAAATAAAGTGTGCTGATCGCGCCGTATAAAAAATGAGAGGATAAAAGTGTGCCCAAAATCAGTACATGATCTTGATGTGTGATCCCAAAGACGGATGTTGTCATTTGAAAGCTCTCGATCCATGACTGCTGGCGTCTTATAAAGGCTTTTGGCGATCCCGTTGATCCTGAAGTAAATCCCATATAAAAAGCAGGATCTTCCTCCGGTTCACCTTTGTTCGATTGAACGTTTATGCTGAGGCTGATTCTTTCTTTCCATTCAGATAAAGAGAGCACTGGCATGTCCAGCTTGTACTTTTCAATCCTTTTGATATATCGATCTTCCACAATGACAAGGTCCGCGTCGCTTAATAAGAGCTTTTCTGCGCATTCCTTGTCACTCCACCGCGGATCAAGAGGCACCGCTGTCCATCCTGCAGAAGCTGCGCCAGCAAATAGTTGGAGAAACGGAACACCATTTGATACTAAAAAAGCGACTCTTTTTTGCTGATGAGGCGTTTCTTTTAACCATTGTGCAGATGACTGCACACGCTCATGCCAATCTTCATAAGTGATCTTCTCTTTTTCATCTATGATCGCCATCTGACCTGGCTTCACTTTTGCATGAGCTGCATAGCTTTCCGTCATTCTCATCAAACTGCTCGCCTCCCTCTATGTAAGTCCCTTTTTCGATATGACATCGCTTGAATGATTTTCACCGTGAAGACGGCACATATCCCTGCTTTGATCAGATCACCCGGTAAATAAATGACGCTGAACAGAGCTGCTTGCGTGATCTTTATATGCATCATCACAGCTTGAAAGGGAATTCCGCTTATATATAATATCCCGATACTGCATACCGCATAGATCAAAAATAGTCGTAAGGCCGTCACTTTCTTCAGCCGGTTCAGCCACAGGCTGATCATAAAGGCAGCCACTGGATAAGCAAGTAAAAAACCACCGCTTGGCCCAAAAAAGACCCCTATTCCGCCTCTCCCTCCAGATAAAAGAGGTGCGCCTGCTGCCACTATTAGAAGAAACAGAAGTAAACTAATCAGCGCTTGCTTTGGTTTTAACAGCCCTCCAGCAAGCAAAAGACCTGCGGTTTGTAAGGTGATTGGTACAGGTGTAAACGCAAGAAAAATAGGCGGAATCAATCCTAACATCCCAATAACTGCTGTCATTAATGCCATTTGCATCATATCGTGAATTTTCAATTTTCATACCCCTCACTCGATTCATTGTTAAAAATAGAGTAAAAGGTACAGTTCATTATGTCAACTTAAAATAATTTAAAGTTGACATAATGAACGTAAAAAAGAATTAACTTAATATAAAACTTTAATTCCTCTAGGCTTGAAATTGAATGTCGGCATTAACATCATGTCTTTAAATTAAACTTAAATTAACTGTAGATCTATTTATTTCCTGATTAACTAAATGCTATTATTTTCTTGATAAGGATATATTTCATTAATACCTATATCTTAGTGAAAGTACATACTGGAGGAAACACATTTTGCGTAAAATCTTTTATATTTTAATGATACTAATTGGTTCAGTAACTCTTTTATATCTAGGCGGATGTAGTCAAAAAAAGACCGTTTCAGAAGATCATAAAATAGAGTTTAAAATTGAGGACAAAGAATTTGGTCATACAACTATGCTCAACTATCTTGTGACAAACTCTGTTTCAGCCATTGGAGATCGTTTATTTTTAAGTGTAGATGACCATAGTCCTTCAAAGATGGCAAATAAAGTAGTTGAATTTAATAGAAAGACACAGAAAAGCAACATACTATTTACAACCACTTTCGAGCGTTCTTCCATTCAAGGTTTAAAAGCTAATAAAGACTGGGTCGTTTGGATTGACAGTGATGAATTAGGCGGACAGATGAATTATTACGTCATGAATTTGAGCACACAAGAGATAGAGTCGATCAAAAAGAATAACACTTCGGAGACATTAAGTGACACTCTTGAATTAACAGGTCATCGTGCAGTGTGGATATCTCATGATGAAGAAAAGGATGCTACTCACATTTATATGAAAGATCTCAAAAAAAAGCAGACAAAAAAGCTCTTTAAACTAGACTCAATGAATAACGCCCATCTCTCTGTTCACAATGATAAGCTTCTCTTTTTTAATAAAGACAATGGAAAGCAGCAAGCATACCTTTACAATCTGACTACTGAGTCTCTTAAAAAAATCCCATTAAATCAAAGTTTAATCAATAATAGTCAACTCATTAACGACCATCAATTTGTTTACGAGAAGGCTTTTACTGACTCGGAAGGAACAATCAATAAAAGCCAATTAATCTTTTATGACATAAACACAAAACAATCTAAACTAATTAAGAACACTGACTCGGGTATCGGATCGATCGTGATTGATGATCATAATCGATTTTTCGTCGAAACAGATGAACCTAAAAAGAGTGGTTACACGATACTTAAAGAGAAGAACGATTCCATCAAAAAAATTGGTTCCCTAAAGAAAGAAAATCATTTTCATTTAACATTTGATCATGGTCTTTATTTACTTAACTTTCAAAATGCACAACGAAATAATCAAAAGTTAATCATCACTTCAAAGCTTCCATAAATAATAAAAGGCCTGTGATCATGCAGATAACTCCCATCTGCTTCACAGGCCTTTTATTCGTTCTATTCTTCTTCGTCTTCTTGATCTAAGAACGTATTTAACGTTTCTTCAATCATGTCCCACTCTTCATCCGTTTCAATTGGCTCTAATTCGCCATCTTCACCGTCTTCGTTTGGCGTGAAGCTTGATGCATGAATTTCAATTTCTTCGTTATCTTGTTCAGAAATTGGGTAGTAAAGAACATATGATTTGTTAAAATGGTCGCTTTCAAAAGTAAATAGTACTTCGCAAAGCTGCTCATTTCCATTATCATCAACGATTGTAATTTGCTTTTCTCCGTGTTCCATTTGATTCACCTCATTTTAATTTAAGCTGTCTAAGTACCCTTGAAGGATCATAACAGCCGCCATTTTATCAATGACTTTTTTACGCTTTTGTCTGCTCACATCTGCAGAGATGAGCATTTTTTCTGCTGCCATCGTTGACAGACGCTCGTCCCAAAGCACAACAGGAACATTGTACGTGTTTTCTAACACTTTCGCAAATGATTGGCTGGCCTCGCCTCTTGGACCGACCGTACCGTTCATATTTTTTGGAAAACCAAGGACAATTTTATCCGTTCCATATTGCGAGACGATCTCAGACAGGCGGCTGAGACCAAAGTCTCCGCCTGCTTCATCAATTTTAATGGTTTCAATCCCTTGAGCTGTCCATCCCATTTCATCACTGATTGCCACACCAAGGGTTTTCGTGCCTAAATCTAAGCCTAAAATTCTCATGTTTTACGCCTCTTTATGTGTCTCTAAGTACGATTTAACCAATTCCTCAATTAATTCGTCTCGTTCTAGTTTACGAATTAGGTTGCGTGCATCCTGATGTCTTGGAATATAAGCAGGGTCGCCTGACAGCAAGTATCCGACAATTTGATTGATCGGGTTGTATCCTTTTTCTTGGAGTGCGTCATAAACTGTTATGAGCACTTCATTCACATTGGTTTCAGCTGAATCATCAGAGAAGTTAAACTTCATTGTCTTATCAAATGAACTCACTGCTTCTTGCACCTCTCTTCCAACATTCTACTAGCAAGCTTTTTTCTAACCGCTCATCTAATACCATTATTCTACACTACATTGACTGATTATAAAACGGATTTGACAGATTCTTCGACAGTTGCCAGTGCTTCTTCAAGCTTTTCTGGCTGTTTCCCGCCTGCTTGTGCCATATCTGGGCGTCCGCCTCCGCCTCCGCCGCAAATTTCAGCTGCCTGCTTCACAAGTTTTCCTGCATGAAGACCTTTTTCAATGACGTCTTTTGTCACACCGGCTGAAATGTTGACTTTTCCATTTTGAACGGCACCAAGTACGATGACAGCTGAACCTAATTTCGCTTTTAAGTCATCAACCATCGTTCTTAAATGGTTCATGTCTTTGGCGTTTACTTTTTCAGTTAACACGTTCACTCCGCCAACTTCGATGACTTTTTCTAAAATAGAGCCAGCTTCTGCTTGACTTAATTTCGCAAGAAGTGATTCGTTTTCTCTTTGAACTTCTTTTAAATCAGCCTGCAAGGAAGCGATGCGTTTTGGTACATCTTTTGTATTTGATTTCAGTTCATTAGCTGCCTTTTCTAAAATCGCAAGCTGATCATTTAATTCTTCATAAGCACCTTTACCTGTTACAGCCTCAATACGGCGTGTTCCAGCACCAATACCCGATTCAGATGCAATTTTAAACAATCCGATCTCCGCAGTGTTTTGAACGTGACAGCCTCCGCATAACTCGATGCTGTAATCACCCACTTGTACCACACGGACAATATCGCCATACTTCTCGCCAAACAGCGCCATTGCGCCCATTTCTTTTGCTTCAGCAATTGGTTTCAGGTCAATGGCAACCGAAATGCCTTCCCAAATCTTTTCGTTGACGATTTTTTCAATTTGTGACAATTCTTCTTTCGTTACTTGTCCAAAGTGAGAAAAGTCAAAGCGAAGTCTGTTTTCATTCACAAGTGAACCCGCTTGGTTAACGTGGCTGCCCAATACATCTTTTAGCGCTTGGTGCAAAAGATGTGTCGCTGTGTGATTTTTCACAATGCCTTTTCGAAGCGCTGATTCGACTTCTGCAGTGACTTCAATGCCTTTTTGAACCGTACCACTTACGACGACTCCTTCGTGGACATGCTGGCCGTTTGGCGCCTTTTTCACATCTTTGATATCAATGATCGCTTCGGCACTTTTTAACGTTCCTTTATCCGCCACTTGTCCGCCGCTTTCCGCATAGAAAGGTGTTTCATCTAATAAAATTTGCACCGTTTCCCCTTCGTGTGCTTCTGTGACAATTTCACCGTTTTGAAGCAATTCGATAATACGAGCATCTGCAGTTAAATTTTCGTAGCCAACAAACGTACTTTCTGCTTTTATATCGCCTAAAGCCCCGCCTTGAACCTGCATACTGCCCACATCTTGTCTGGCATTTCTTGCACGTTCACGCTGCTTCTCCATTTCTAGCTGGAAGCCTTCACGATCGACTGTCATGTTCTCATCTTCAGCATATTCTTCTGTGAGTTCGACCGGGAATCCATATGTGTCATAAAGCTTAAACACATCTTTACCGGAAATTTGTGAGCTGCCATTGTCTCGTTCTTTTTTGATCACTTCTGATAAAATGGCTAACCCTTCATTCAGTGTCTCATGGAAACGCTCTTCTTCATTTTTGATCACTTTTGCAATAAATTCTTCTTTTGCTTGAACATCTGGATAGAAATCCTTCATGATCTCCGCAACAACTGGAACTAGATCATACATGAATGGACGGTGGATATGGATCGTTTTTGCATAACGCACAGCACGGCGCAGCAAACGTCTTAACACATAACCTCGGCCTTCATTAGAAGGAAGTGCTCCGTCACTGACGGCAAAGGCAACAGTACGAATATGGTCAGCAATGACTTTAAATGCTGTGTCTTTTTCTTTTGACTCCCCATAGCTTTCTCCAGAAATCGTTTCTACTGCACGAATAATCGGCATGAACAGGTCTGTATCAAAGTTCGTCGGTACGTTTTGAATCACAGAGACCATACGCTCAAGACCCATTCCTGTATCAATGTTTTTCTTCGGAAGCGGTGTATATGTACCATCTGGATTATGGTTAAATTCAGAAAAAACAAGATTCCATACTTCTAGATAACGTTCATTTTCTCCGCCTGGATATAATTCAGGGTCGTTCATGTCGTTGCCATATGCTTCGCCGCGATCATAGAAAATTTCTGTATTCGGACCACTTGGCCCCTCGCCAATATCCCAGAAGTTGCCCTCTAGACGAATAATTCGTTCCTCAGGGACACCCATTTTATCTCTCCAAAGAACATATGCTTCTTCATCCTCTGGATGTACCGTTACAGATAACAGATTCGGATCAAAGCCAATCCACTCGTCACTTGTGAGGAATTCCCAAGCCCATTCGATTGCCTCTTCTTTGAAATAGTCTCCAATAGAGAAGTTGCCCAGCATTTCAAAAAACGTATGATGGCGTGCTGTTTTCCCTACATTTTCAATGTCATTTGTACGAATTGATTTTTGTGCGTTGCAAATACGTGGATTCTCAGGCACGACGCGGCCATCGAAGTATTTCTTTAATGTTGCCACCCCGCTGTTAATCCATAAAAGTGTTGGATCGTCATGCGGTACGAGGGACGCACTCGGTTCGACAGCATGTCCTTTTTCTTTAAAAAAATCTAAAAACATTTGACGTACTTGAGCTGAAGTTAAAGTTTTCATCATAAATCCTCCCTTTTTATTCTCAATCTTCACACAAACGAAAAAACATCCCGCCCTATGCAAGCAAAAAACTACTTACACAGGGACGAGATGCTCTCGCGGTACCACCCTGATTATAGACATATGCGTCTATCACCTTCACATCCGATAACGCCGGAAGAGAGCGGCAGTGTTTATCTGCACTCGGGACTAGCTTCCGTTAAAGGTCTGATAAGGCTTTTCTCAGCAAACAAAGCCTCTCTCTGCAACAGCTTTTTAACGTACTCGGGTCCGTCATTGAATTCAATATGTATGAATCGAAATTATTATAGACAACTCGGCTCGTCTTGTCAATGAACGCTTCGTCTCATGTGAATATATTGCACAATAATGACCCTCATAATGGCTGCGGACGGTACGGCTAAAATCATTCCAATCAAGCCAAACAGCTCACCTCCAGCGAGTAACACCAGCATGATCACGACAGGATGCATATGCAGGCTTCTCCCGACAATGATCGGACTCAGTACATTGCTTTCTAAAAATTGAAGCACGGCTACTGTAATTAGCACAATGATCACTGACTTCACTGAGATGGTAAAAGCGATAAAGACAGCTGGGATCGCTCCAATAATCGGGCCAAAATACGGAATGACATTCGTTGCACCGATTAACATACCTAGTACAAGCGGATATGGAATATGAAACAGCCAAAGAACAATGGCAGCAGCTCCCCCAATTAAAGAACAGACAAGCAATTGCCCTCTAATATAATCCCCAAGTGAGTCATCCACTGCTTTCACAAAGGCATGTCCCCTTTTTCGAAAGCTTGGCGGGGTTAAATACCATGCTGCCCGCTTCATCGTGTTCATATCTTTCACCATATAAAAGACAAGAAAAGGAATAAGTGCAGCAACTAAGGCGTAATCAAGCAATACTTTACAGCTTAGAATCATCCGCTCTGCCCCATTTGCGGCATACGTTTCAGATTGGACAATAAAACGATCCAGCCGTTCATGCAGTCCATCAGGCCAGTGGCTTGTATGACGATGAACATGTGATAAAGCACCATTATACGTTTCGGCAAGCATGGGAATTTGCTCCGACAATTCATTTAACTGAGCGATTAAAACCGGTACCCCTTTATACACAGCCAAACCAATGCCGCCAAAAAACAGCACATATATTAATAAAAGACTGACCGTCCTTGGCAAACCTCGCTTATGTAGTCTTTCAACAATTGGATAAAGAAGATAAGAAATAAAAATAGCGATAAGAAGCGGGATCAAAACCGCTTTGAGCAATAAAAAAATAGGCATCCATAACTCGTCGAGCTGAACCAAAATGAGTAAAGACGCAAGGACAAGCAGTACACCTGCAGCATATATTAGAAACTCGATCGGACGTTTCTTCACCTTTTTCACCTCTCTTCTTATTGTTTAACCAACTTCTGCAATTATCCATGTAAATAAAATTTGTCCTAACTTTGTTAAAAATGAATACACATGAAACATACGGCTCCATCCAAAGTCACTGTTTGCTGTAAAAATCTCGTTAGAAAATATTCCATTATTTTCTTATTTTCGCCTCATTTATGCTAGAATCCGCTTTAGCTCAATCATTAGAAGAGGAGGTTCTTCATGATCACATTCGAAGAAGTCAACAAGCATTACGGCCAGTTCCATGTACTTAAGGACATTAACCTACATATTCAAAAAGGTGAGGTTGTTGTGATCATCGGTCCTTCAGGATCTGGAAAAAGCACGATGCTCAGGTGTATCAATCGTCTTGAAAGCATTGATGAAGGAAAAGTCCTTGTCAATCAAGTGTCTGTTCAGCATCCGAAAACCAACATCAATCTCATCAGGCAAAATATCGGGATGGTGTTTCAGCACTTCCATCTTTATCCGCATAAGACGGTGCTTGAAAACATTATGCTTGCGCCGATGAAGGTTAAAAAAGTGAGCAAAGAAGAAGCAAAGGAAACAGCTGAATTTTATTTAAATAAAGTTGGCATTCCTGAAAAAGCAGACACCTACCCTTCTAGACTCTCAGGAGGACAGCAGCAGCGTGTGGCAATCGCAAGGGGACTTGCAATGAAACCTGAGGTCATGCTTTTCGATGAACCAACATCAGCTCTTGATCCAGAGATGATCGGTGAGGTGCTAGATGTGATGAAACAGCTGGCAAGGGAAGGAATGACAATGGTCGTTGTCACGCACGAGATGGGGTTTGCCCGTGAAGTCGCAGACCGTATTGTGTTTATTGATGAAGGAAGAATTCTTGAAGAATCTACACCAGCTGCCTTTTATGAAAAACCGCGCGAGAAACGCGCTCAGCTCTTTTTAAGCCGTATTTTAAATCACTAGGGGGAATGAATTTGATGAAAAAAATGAAACGCTTTGGCCTATTACTGTTGATGACTTGCTGTATGATCGCTCTCGCTGCCTGCGGCTCTGCCGAGAAAGGCTCAACCGATGCAAAACAAGGTAGCTCATTAGAAGCCATTAAGAAAGACAAAAAAATCGTTTTCGGTGTGAAAAACGATACTCGTTTATTCGGTCTAAAAAATCCTAGTAGCGGGGATATTGAAGGGTTTGATATTGATATCGCAAAAGCGATCACTAAAGAAATGCTCGGTGATGAAGGAAAAGCAGAATTTAAAGAAGTGACATCTAAAACAAGGATTCCTTTACTGCAAAAAGGCGATATTCATGCCATTGTTGCCACAATGACAATCACAGAAGAGCGTAAAAAAGAGGTCAATTTCTCAGACGTATACTTTGAAGCAGGACAATCACTGCTTGTGAAAAAAGGCAGCGACATTCAATCGATTGATGATCTTAAAAAAGGTACGAAGGTGCTTGCAGTGAAAGGGTCGACTTCTTCTCAAAACATTCGCGAAAAAGCACCAGAAGCATCCGTTTTGGAGTTTGAAAATTATCAAGAAGCCTTTACAGCCTTAAAATCAAATCAAGGGCAAGTTCTGACAACTGATAATGCAATTTTATTTGGCATGGCAGACGAAGATTCAAATTATGAAGTCGTTGGTGGAACATTTACCGATGAGCCTTATGGAATCGCTGTGAAAAAAGGCGATGAAGAATTGACAGAAGCCATTAATAAAGCGTTAAAGGCATTAAAAGACAATGGAGAGTATGACAAGATTCATAAAAAATGGATCAAAGAATAATCAATTGACTCGATCAACCTCAACACCCTCAGGAGAGCCGCTTGCCGGCTCCTCTGTTGATTAGGAAGGAAGTGAACTGATTGCTGCGGTTTTCCATTTTAACTGAGAACTTCCATCTTTATTTAGAAGGGTTTAAATATACGATTGGTGCAAGTGTCATTGCGTTGATTGGAAGCTTTTTCATCGGTACACTCATTGCCATTATGAGAATTGCGCCACTAAGGCCGCTCAACTGGTTAGGGACGGCTTACGTGGAATTTATTCGGAATATTCCGTTATTATTGATCACCTTTGTGTTCTTTTTTGGTTTACCGGTACTTGGCATTGTGGCAGATGGCTTTACAGCAGGAACCATTGCCCTCTCCATTTATACGTCTGCTTTTATCGCTGAAGCCATTCGTGCAGGTATACAAGCTGTACCGCTTGGACAAATGGAAGCAGCTAGAGCTTCTGGTCTGTCCTATGGCGGAACGATGCGATATATTATTCTGCCGCAGGCAATCAAAATTGTCATTCCACCACTTGGGAATCAATTTATCAACCTTGTGAAAAACTCGTCTATTTTAGGTGTCATTGCAGGGTTTGATCTGATGTACCAAGGAGACCTTATCGCTTCGAGAACGTTTGTGACATTTGATGTATACATCTTTGTTGCCATGTTCTATCTTCTATTGACCATTCCGCTTAGTCTAGGCGTTGGTTATTTAGAAAAAAGATTAGCCCGAAGCCACTAGAAAGGAGGAAACACAATGGATTTTATAGGTGCCTACCAGCCCGATCATCTCGCCTTTTTACTTGAAGGATTTGCTGTCACCTTAAAAGTGGCTTTTATCTCCATCATTTTAAGCTTTATCATCGGATTAGTCGTTGGCACATTGAGGTTCGCACAAATCCCTATTTTATCAAAGGTGCTTGCGGTCATTGTTGAAACCGTTCGGAACCTACCGCTTTTGCTGATCATCTTTTTTACGTATTTCGCCCTGCCTGAAATTGGCATTAAGCTGAGCATCACGGCCTCTGCCATTGCGGCTTTAACCGTGTTTGAATCCGCTATGCTGTCAGAAATCATTCGCAGCGGATTAAAATCAATTGATAAAGGACAAATCGAGGCGGCCAGATCCTCTGGTTTAACCTATATTCAAACATTAAAAATGATTATCATGCCACAGGCGTTACGCCGAATGGTACCGCCGATTGTCAGTCAATTTATTTCTCTTTTAAAAGATACATCGCTCGCCGTTGTAATTGCCCTTCCAGAGTTATTGCATCACGCGCAGATTTTAAATGGTCAAAGCCAATCTTATTTACTTCCTATTTTCCTCTTGGCGGCCATGATGTACTTTGTTGTCAACTTCAGCTTGTCTATACTTGCACGGAGATTAGAGTACAGGCAGGCATAAAAAAAGGACATCCGCTCATGGTGGATGTCCCTTTTTGTTTAAAGCATTCGCATAACTCGTTTTCTCATCTTTTTCATATCCCGCTTAGATGGCATATCATATCGACTTGCAAAGTGATATGCGAGTGCACCTGCACCAAGCGTTAATAGTGAAGAAGTCATTTTGCCCATTCGAAATTCCCCCTTAACACTTATAGTTGAATTGAACGTTCATCGTCACTAAACAGGTCGTCTAAACTGCTTAGTGTACCGTCTTCCTCCACTTGGTGAGTAGATATTTTGCCTTTTGACAGTGTCAATTCAATAAAACAGCCCCAGCAATAATATTGATTGACCCCAATTTTTCCGATGTCTTTACATTTGCAATTTGGGCAAATGAGCATATTCAGCACCTCTTTACGTTCGGTTTAGAACAAGTGCTTCCTTTTGAACATCCATCAAGGTTCCGGCAGCATGCAGCTGCTTTCGAATCCCTGATAGCTCTGTAAAGAAGCCGTCCGAGAGTTCATATGCTACGATTGTGCCCGAATTCATGCAAAAGTATACATCTTCCAAAACACCTAATGTTTCACCATCTGGCGTACGGATCATTTTCTTTTTTAATTTCGAAAAGAAAAAGGATGGGGCGGTGGTATCTATCTCGATGCCCTTCTGGCAGCTCACATATAGACCTTTGTCTGTCAGTTTGTCGCCAGCTGAGAATGGAATGAAAGCACAGTCTTTCTTTTTCCCATCTAAAACATATCCCCCGCAGCTGCCGCCGGCTAAAAAGCAAATATCTTTGATCGCCCCAAGTGAATAAGACAGCTCGTCTGTATAGATCGTCAGTCCTTCAAGCTCTCGACATGTTCTCAAAATGTGATCAACCACCTTTTCGGAACAGTCTTATCGTGTGCGTTTCCTCTATGACTCATACGAAGAAATGGCTTCCATGAAGGAAGCCATTTACTCTTGCATAAAATCAAACGGAGTGATTCCCTCCATGCCAATATTGGCATCGTGTACGCTGAAAGGAAGTTCTTTTTGGAGGGCTGCTAGCTCAGCGTCCATGATTTCTTCCGTTTCAGTAAGACGCATGGTTAAAGACGTTTGTCTGAGGGAGTCTTCATTATTTTTTACGCCCCACTCTAATGCTGATTCCTCACCGCACAAAATTAAAAACTTTTTACTTCGTGTAATGGCCGTGTAAAGCAAATTTCTTCGAAGCATTCGATAATAACTTCTCACGACTGGCAGCACCACGATTGGGAATTCACTGCCCTGGGATTTATGAATCGAGCAACAATAAGCGTGTGTAAATTGATGAAAATCTTTTTTCGTAAACGTGATTTCATTTCCATCAAAGGAGATGACCGCCATATCTTCTTTTTCTGTGTTTTCTTTCGCATAAAAGATCGAGACAATTTCGCCAATATCTCCATTAAAAATGTTATTCTCGGGCTGATTGACAAGCTGAAGTACCTTATCACCTGTCCGGTAGACGACATCACCAAAAGGAATTTCTCTTCCTTTTGGCTTTTTAGGATTCAAAATTTGCTGAAGCATTTTATTCAGTTCATTAATGCCTGCTTTTCCTTTATACATCGGGGCGAGCACTTGAATGTCCTTTGCTGAATACCCCTTTTGAGCAGCATTGCTGACCACTTTCTCGATGACTTCTTTCATTTGGTCACTAGAGCATTGAATAAAGGATCGATCCTTCGAGCGTGCAGTAATATCCTTTGGCAAAACACCATTTTTCATATCATGCGCAAGCTCAACAATTGTTGAACCGTCTGCCTGCCGGTAAATATCAGTTAATGTAACTGCCGGTATAGCTTGTGACGCAAGCAGGTCTCTTAACACTTGACCAGGCCCGACAGATGGAAGTTGATGTTCGTCTCCAACCATAATGACTTGAATATGATCTGGGATCGCCTTAAACAAATGGTTCGCCAGCCAAATATCCAGCATACTCGATTCATCAATGATAACAAGCTTTCCTTCAATCGGCTGGTCTTCATCATGTGAGAAGCCTTCTGATCCATTCCAGCCTAGCAACCGGTGAATGGTCACAGCAGGAAGTCCAGTGGATTCTGTCATTCGTTTCGCAGCACGTCCAGTTGGTGCGGCAAGCACGAACGGAAATGCTTCATCTTTTTTATAATCACCCGGGTCAAGAGAAACGCCGTGAAGATCGCTGTAAAGCTCGACAATCCCTTTAATGACCGTCGTTTTCCCTGTACCCGGTCCGCCTGTTAAAAGCAGCATTGGAGACATGAGTGCCTTTTGAATGGCTTCTTTTTGGGTTGGTGCATACTGGACACCAAGCCGTTCCTCCAGTTCACCGAGTGCAAGCAGAAATTCTGATTCAGGAAATTGATCTGCATATTCCGTTTGAGCGACAATTTTTTGAATGCGTCTTGCCACACTTTGCTCCGCATAAAAGAGCGACGGATGATAACAGCGCTCATCTTCAATAATCATGTCTTTCCCTTCACCAAGTGCAATGATCTGATTGGCAACGTCCATTTCAGTCACTTTGTAGTCATTGCCTGTTTGATTCAGCAATTTACGGGTTTCGATGATCAGATCTTTCGTTTGTATGTACGTATGACCGTCTTGCAGGCTTGCTGTCTCAACGGTATACAAAAGGGCTGCACGAATGCGTTCTGGATCATTTCCAGATATCCCTGTTCTAGCGCCGAGTTCATCTGCTTTAATAAATCCAATCCCCTCTACGTCTTTGACGAGCTGATAAGGGTTTTCTTCAATTTTCTGCAACGTTTCACTCTCGTACGCTTGGTAAATCTTCATACTAAGCTGAGGACCAAAGCCATATTGATTCAGGCTGATCATGATTTGCTCAAGCCCTTGATGCTCTTGAAGTGCGGCAGCCAGCTTATCTGCCTTCTTTTTTGACAGGCGAGGGACGTTATACAACACAGACGGATCACGCATAATTTGATGAAGCGTCTGATTGCCAAGCTTGCCGACGATTTCTTCCGCCGTCTTTTTCCCAATCCCTTCAAACAAGTCACTAGAGAGATAATGAATGATGCCTTGCTTTGTTGTAGGGACTTCCTTTTGAAAATGGGTGGCTTGAAACTGCTCACCAAACTTCGGATGACTTGTGACCTTGCCATAGAAGGTGTAGGTTTCCTCCTCATGCAGCGCTGGGAAGTACCCTGTGACAGATGCTGTTTTTTCCTCTAAATTCTCTGATGTTTCAATGACTTTTACTTTTAACACCGAGTATAAATTACTTTCGTTATGGAAAATAACAGCTTGAACCGTCCCTTTTAAAAACGGTTCGTCTTCAAGCTTCATTTGATCTGGATGTTCCTGCACAGGTCTTCCCTCCTTCCAGTTATTCTGCCTCTTGAATCAGCTTTTGCGCATGCAATGCAAGCATATGATCAGGCTGCACGTCAATGGCTTTTCCTAGCATTTCAAGCGCTTCGTCCTTTTTCTCTAAATACGCATACGCAACACCTGCATTATAAAAGGCGTCTGCATGCTGCGGATCTCGCGTAATCACTTCAGTAAAGACTGCGACCGCTTCCTCCAGCAGATGTTCATTCGCTAAGCACATGCCAAATTGAAATCTTGCTTCGTTATCTTCTTCGTTTAGCTCAACTGCACGCTGAAGATAAGGCATCGCAAGCTTTGGCTGCTCTAATTTCATCAGTGTCTGCCCTAACATATAAAACAAATCACTGTTTTCCATTCCAGCTTGTAGTGCTTGCTCAAAATAGTCTTTCGCTTTCATAAAGTCTTCTTTCATCGTGTAGACATTTCCTGCTCCGTAATAGGCTGCAGCTGCTGTATGATCAAGTTCAATGGCTTTTTGAAAGAAGTTCAAAGCACGTTCAAATTCATGAACACTTGAAAGTAAATTCGCAAAGTTAATATATGGAACCGGGTCCTTTGGGCTTTCTTCAATGGCTTTCGTAAAAGCTTCAGCTGCCTGTTCGATGTTCCCTTGATTTAAAGCTTCAATACCGATTTCGTTATGATTCATTCGCTCTCTTCATCCTTTCATTAAAAAACCTCAACAGCGACGTTGAGGTTTTTAACACATGTTACACATACGACAGCTTTTGGCCATCTTTAAAGACATCGTCAATGGTCCCGCCGCCAAGACATTCTTCGCCATCATAAAAAACAACAGCTTGTCCTGGAGTGACAGCACGGACGGGTTCATCAAAGATCACCATTGCTTCCTGCTCACCTGTCATTTTGACTTTTACATGATGGTCTTCTTGACGGTATCGGAATTTCGCTGTGCATGTGAGTTCACCGTTTTCACCGACAATATGAGGACGAGTCCAGCTGATGTTAACAGCTGAAATACTTTCAGAGTATAAAAGCGGATTGTGGAAGCCTTGTTCAACAAATAAGATATTTTTCTCTAAGTCCTTCCCAACAACGAACCACGGATCACCGCTTCCGCCAATGCCAAGTCCTTGGCGTTGACCGATCGTGTAATACATCAGTCCATCATGTTCACCTTTTACTTCTCCGTCCATTGTCTGCATCACACCGGGCTGTGCAGGCAAATATTGGCTAAGGAACGTTTTAAAGTTTCTTTCCCCAATAAAGCAGATGCCCGTAGAATCTTTTTTCGTTGCTGTTGCGAGCTCTGCTTCTTTCGCTAATTCACGCACTCTTTTTTTCTCTAAATCGCCAATTGGGAACAACACTTTATCAAGTTGTTCTTGAGTCAGCTGATTCAAGAAATAAGTTTGGTCTTTGTTTGTATCAAGACCTCTTAGCATTTTCACTTCATCGCCGGTTCTGTCGACACGGGCATAGTGGCCTGTTGCCAAATAATCCGCTCCAAGCGACAATGCATGCTCAAGAAATGCTTTGAACTTAATTTCTTTATTACACATGACATCTGGATTCGGCGTTCTGCCTGCTTTATATTCATCAAGAAAATATTGAAACACTTTGTCCCAATACTGTTTCTCGAAATTCACTGCATAATATGGGATTCCAATCTGGTTACAAACACGAATGACATCCTCATAGTCCTCCGTTGCTGTACATACACCATTTTCATCTGTGTCATCCCAGTTTTTCATAAATATGCCGATTACATCATAGCCTTGCTCCTTTAACATGAGCGCAGCAACTGATGAATCGACGCCTCCGGACATACCGACCACAACTCTTGTGTCTTCAGGTCTTTTTGTCATCTTCATCAACTCCAATTTCAATGAAACAACGTGCGCGTTTCGTTCTTCAGGTGCCTAGCTGTTTCATTTTTCACACACGAACAAAAGGGAGCATTTATTTGGCTAGGCGTTTCACGACAGCCGCTATCTTATGCGCCGCCTGCTTCACATGTTCCTCTTCATTTCCAAGACCGAAGCTAATTCTGACTGAGGATGTCAGCTCTTTTGCTTCTTCACCATACATGGCGCTTAATACGTGCGAAGGAAGGACAGATCCAGCCGTACATGCTGACCCGCTCGAAACAGCAATCCCTTCCATATCTAAGTTCACAAGTAACGATTCAATAGAAACGCCCGGGAAGTGGACATTTAAAATATGCGGCAATGTCTCTTTCGGATGTCCATTGATAGAGAAATTGAGTGATTCCTCTTCGAATACTTGCAGCATTGCTTCTTTGAGCTTACCATAATGCACTGCTTTTTCTCTTCTATTTTGCTTTGTTAATTGAACTGCTTCTGCAAGTCCAATGATTCCCGCCACATTTTCAGTACCAGCACGGCGTTTTCTTTCTTGTTCTCCTCCGAATAGCTGCGGAGAAAGTTTTACACGCTCATTGACGTATAAAAAGCCTGTTCCCATCGGGCCATTTAGTTTATGACCGGACGCAGATAAGAGGTCGATATGAAGTTCTGTGACATCAATTGATATTGTCCCAAATGCCTGTACTGCGTCTGTATGAAAATAAGCAGTGTGTTCGTGTAAAAGTTGACCAATTTCTTTGATTGGCTGAATCACACCCGTTTCATTATTGCCATACATGATGGTCACAAGAATTGTATCGTCTCTTAGTGCTTGTTTTAATTGATCAAGATGAATCAATCCAGTGTGATTCACATCTAAATACGTCACATCAAAACCAAGCTTCTCTAAGCGTTCGCATGTATGCAGCACTGCATGATGCTCAGTTTTTGTTGTGATGATATGTTTTCCTTCATGCTGCCTTGCCATTGCAACACCTGTAATGGCCAAGTTGTCTGCCTCTGTTCCCCCGCTTGTGAGGATGATCTCCTGCTGCTTACAGTGTAATTCTCCTGCAATGACTTCCCTTGCTTCATCGAGCCACTTTCTTGCCTCGCGCCCATATGAATGAATACTAGAGGGATTGCCAAATATCTCTGTAAAGTAGGGCATCATCTTGTCCACAATTCGCTGATCCATCGGCGTTGTGGCTGCATGATCTAAATAGATACGTTCCATTTCCGGTACACCTCTGATCTAAATATAGAACATATACGCCTCTTGATCCTCGTCATCTTTATAGCTTGCCAAGTCTTCAAGAGTTGTATTGTCTAGTACGTCTTTTACTGCATCACGAATACGAATCCAAAGTGCACGCTTTGCTGGCTCTTCGTTTTCGATCACTTCAACAGGACTAATAGGTCCTTCTAATACTCGAATAATATCACCGGCTGTAATCTCGTTTGGCTCATGGGCAAGCACATAGCCGCCATACGCTCCGCGGATACTTTTCACAAGACGAGCATTGCGAAGTGGTGATACAAGCTGCTCTAAATAATGCTCAGACAAATCATTGTTTTGAGCGATTGATTTTAATGATGTAGGGCCTTCGCCATGTTTTTTGGCTAATTCGATCATGATCGTCAGACCATATCTGCCTTTAGTAGAAATTTTCAAGTTAAACACCTCTGCGTTTTCTATTTCTATGTCATC
This sequence comes from Bacillus sp. 005/A4HT-01/001, assembly GCF_004634445.1. NCBI lineage: Bacteria > Bacillati > Bacillota > Bacilli > Caryophanales > Bacillaceae > Bacillus > Bacillus sp. 005/A4HT-01/001. Next base: position 373,702 of record NZ_SEIZ01000002.1, on the reverse strand, counting down.
AATTATTTTTCTGATTTCATATACGCTTATATAGACCAAAAGCAATTATATCATACTTTTAGCCAACTTTCATTTGCGGGTTCTGAGCTCAAAACGAGGACGCATCCCTTTTCTATTTGAAGAAATTTCGGTACTCTATACAAACAAGACATTGCTTTAGGAGAGATAATCATGAAACCTTTAGCGTATCGGATGCGCCCAAGTCATATTGGAGACATTATTGGGCAGGAGCATCTCGTTGGAGAAGGTCAAATTATTAGACGAATGGTCGAGGCGAAACATTTGTCCTCGATGATTTTATACGGGCCGCCGGGAATCGGCAAAACATCCATTGCAACTGCAATCGCTGGCAGTACAAGCATTGCCTTCCGTACATTGAATGCGGTGATTCATAACAAAAAAGATATGGAAGCTGTCGCCGCTGAAGCGAAAATGAGTGGTCAAGTCATCTTGATTTTAGACGAAGTCCACAGACTCGATAAAGGGAAGCAGGATTTCCTTCTTCCGTATTTAGAAAATGGCATGATTATTTTAATTGGCGCGACAACAGCTAATCCGTATCATGCGATCAACCCAGCCATCCGTAGCCGGACACAAATATTTGAGCTGAAGCCGCTGGAAACAGAGCAAATCAAAGCTGCATTATCTCGAGCTTTACAGGATGAACATCGCGGGCTTGGCGGTTATTCGGTCAAAGTTGATGAGGAGGCAATGAATCATTTTGCAAATGGATGCGGAGGAGATGTACGTTCCGCTTTAAATGCGCTTGAACTAGCCGTCTTATCGACAAAAGCGGATGAATCTGGACAGATCACGATCACTCTAGCTGCAGCAGAAGAATGTTTACAAAAAAAGAGCTTCTCGCATGATAAAAACGGTGATGCCCATTATGATGTCCTCTCGGCTTTTCAAAAATCCATTAGAGGGTCTGACGCAGATGCTGCGCTTCATTACCTTGCAAGACTCATTGAAGCGGGAGACCTTGAAAGCATTTCGAGACGATTGCTTGTGATGGCTTATGAAGATATTGGCTTAGCCAGCCCGCAGGCAGGGCCACGTGTGTTAAGCGCTGTTCAAACAGCTGAGAGAGTTGGTTTCCCAGAAGCACGAATTCCACTCGCTAATGCCGTGATTGAACTGTGTCTTTCTCCAAAGTCAAACTCCGCTTACCAAGCGATTGATGCGGCACTGCATGATATTCGCACGGGGAAAATGGGTGAAGTTCCCGTTCATTTAAAAGATGCCCATTATAAAGGGGCAGCTGCACTTGGAAGGGGCGCCGATTACTTATATCCGCACGATTATGAAAATGGCTGGGTGAAGCAGCAATATTTACCTGACCCGCTGAAAAACAAACAATATTATGAACCAAAGCAAACTGGAAAATTTGAAGGTGCACTAAAGCAAGTGTATGAAAATTTAAGACGGCAAAAATAAAAAAGGCCCCCTGCTCTATGCAGGCGGGCTGTTTATTTATCTTTCACACGTGTAATCGGAATATCTTTTAAAAGCTTCATAATGACATGACCACCCATGATCAGGCCAGCCACAGATGGAACAAACGCATTGGATGATGGCGGCATTTGTGCCTTACGAATTTTCGCTTCATCATTTCCAACTTCTTTTCTCACATCTTCACGAATGACAATCGGACTTTCATCAGAGAAAATAACTTCAATTCCCTTACGAATGCCTTCCTTCCGCAGGCGTGTTCTGACGACTTTCGCAATTGGGTCTGTATGTGTTTTCGAGATGTCATCAATTTTAAAACGCGTCGGATCTGTTTTGTTTGCAGCACCCATACTCGAAATAATGTTCACATCGCGTTTCAGGCACTCTTTCATTAAATGAATTTTATAATGAATTGTATCTGATGCATCAATGACATAATCGAGCGGATACTCAAAGAATTGTTCATACGTTTCTTCTGTATAGAACATTTTGAGCGCAACAACTTCACATTCTGGGTTAATGTCAGCAATTCTTGCCTGCATTAAGTCAACTTTAGGCTGACCAACCGTTGATAGCAAAGCTGGCAGCTGCCTATTTACATTTGTAATATCAATATCATCTTTATCAACAAGAACAATACGGCCAACACCTGAACGAGCAAGGGCTTCTACTGCAAAAGAACCTACGCCGCCTACTCCAAGCACTGCAACTGTACTGTTTTTTAATATATTTAAGCCTTCCTTGCCAATGGCAAGCTCGTTTCTTGAAAACTGATGTAACAAGTGCCTCACTCCACCTTTATTTAAAATGAATCGAAAGAATCATATCATATTCAGCGTTCTCCGTCATCCTTCTCAAATAGAAAAAAAACACAAAAAAGTCCCGATCACGCCGCCAGCTTTTCCTTCGTTTTGAACCCCGCACCATGCAGGTGGGTGCTTTCTTCCTCACTTTATAAGTCCTCAGAAGAGGCATTTATGCAGAAAGGAAAGGCAAGCTCCCGTAGAAAAAAATGTTCGGTCAAAACTAGGTAACCACCGTACGTATCAGGACTTTATTTATTGGTTGATGAAAGCATATCATAGGCATGTCCCTTTTACAAGCGTTTACATGCCTATAAACATGCGCCTATTTTACTGTTTTACTTTTGTTTTAATCGCCAAACTCAGTTCATCTAGCTGCGCTGCGCTTACAGTGCCAGGAGCATCTGTGAGAACACAGCTTGCACTTGCCGTTTTCGGAAACGCAATGGTATCTCTTAGGTTAGATCGGCCGGCAAGCAGCATCACTAAGCGGTCAAGTCCAAGCGCAATTCCGCCGTGCGGAGGCACACCATGCTCAAATGCATCAAGAAGGAAGCCGAACTGATCGTACGCTTCTTCTTTAGTAAAGCCAAGTAAACCAAACATTTTCTCTTGAATGTCCTTTTCAAAAATACGAATAGAACCTCCGCCAAGCTCATAGCCGTTCAGCACAAGATCATACGCTTGAGCTTTCATATCTTCTGGACTTGTTTCGATTAATTCAAGATCATCCCGAACTGGCATTGTGAAAGGATGGTGGGCAGCATAGAAGCGACCTTCTTCTTCATCTTTTTCAAGCAGCGGCCAATCGACAACCCATAAGAAATTGAAGACAGACTCATCGATGAGTTTAAGCTCTTTGCCAAGTTTTAAACGAAGTGCGCCAAGCGCATCATGGACAACAGACGTCTTATCTGCAACAAAGAGTAAAAGGTCGCCTTCTTCAACTTGAAGCTGTTCTTTTAATTCTGCTTGTTTTGACTCATCAAAGAATTTAGCGATTGGTCCTTTTAACTCTGTCCCTTCAGCTTTTAGCCAAGCAAGACCTTTTGCACCATAGTTCGCTGCAAATGCACCAAGTGCATCGATGTCTTTTCTTGAATAGTTTGCTGCAGCCCCTTTGACATTAATGGCTTTGACAGCTCCACCATTGTTTACAGCACCGCTGAAGACTTTGAAATCTGAGTCTTTTACCGTGTCTGAAATGTTGACAAGCTTCATGTCAAATCGGGTATCTGGCTTGTCAGAACCATAGGAATTCATCGCTTCATCGTACGTCATACGAGGTAATGGCAATGTCAGGTCAACACCTTTGACATCTTTCATCACCTTTGCCATCATCTCTTCAGCAAGCGTCATGATGTCTTCTTGGCTCATAAAGGACATTTCAATATCGACTTGTGTAAATTCCGGCTGACGGTCAGCACGCAAGTCTTCATCTCTAAAGCAGCGAGCGATTTGATAGTAGCGGTCCATCCCAGACACCATGAGCAATTGTTTAAATAATTGCGGAGACTGCGGCAGCGCATAGAATTCTCCTTCGTGTACACGGCTTGGCACAAGATAGTCACGCGCACCTTCTGGCGTACTTTTTGTTAAAATTGGCGTTTCAATGTCTAGAAAGCCGTGATCATCTAAGAAATGGCGGAATGCTTTTGTGACTTCATGTCGCATTTTCATCGTTTCAAACATCGCAGGACGGCGAAGATCTAGGTAGCGGTATTTTAAGCGCACATCTTCTGATACCTCATCTGCTTGATCAGAAATCACAAATGGAGGCGTCTTGGCTTCATTTAAAACAGTGACTGTGTCGACTTGAATTTCAATTTTGCCTGTTTTTAAATTTGGGTTGATCGTGGCTTCTTCTCTTGCGACCACTGTCCCTTTAATATCAAGGACATATTCATTCCGAATCGATTCTGCTGTCTCAAGAGCCTCTTTTGATTGGTCTGGATGAAAGACAACTTGCACAATGCCTGTACGATCACGCAGGTCAATAAAGATTAATCCGCCAAGGTCACGACGTTTTTGTACCCATCCTTTTAATACAACGGTTTGACCGATTTGGTCTTCTGTTACTTCTCCACAATAAAAAGTTCTACCAAACACAAACATTCCACTCCTTCTTTACGCTTTCTGGTGGGCTTTCATCATTTGAATCAGCTCATCAAGCTTCACTTCAATTTGTTCACCCGTTGTCGTATCTTTTACGTTTACAATTTGCTGCGCGAGCTCATCTTCACCAAGAACTGCAATAAACTTGGCTTTCAAGCGGTCTGCCGCTTTAAATTGTGCTTTTAGCTTTTTCCCTGTATAGTCCATTTCACTTGAAATGCCTTCTTTTCTTAGGCGATTCAATAAGCCAACAGCATAATCTTTTGCTTGATCTCCTAATGCCGCAATATATAAATCAATGCCGTCTTGAACAGGAAGCTCAATCTTCTCTGCATCAATCGCTGATAGGAAACGTTCAATACTCATCGCAAAGCCGATACCTGGTGATTCAGGACCGCCAATTCCTTCAACGAGTCCATCATAACGGCCGCCGCCGGCTAATGTTGTGATCGCGCCAAAGCCTTCTGCATTACTCATAATCTCAAAGGCAGTGTGATTGTAATAATCAAGACCGCGCACTAAGTTCGGATCGACGACATATTCAATGCCTAGATCGGTTAAGTACTGTTTTACTTTTTCAAAATAAGTCCGTGATTCTTCATTTAAGTAATCTTGAATGGATGGTGCCGTTGCCATCAGTTCGTGATCGCGGTCCTTTTTACAATCAAGAATACGTAATGGATTTTGATGTAAACGAATTTGGCAGTCATGACAGAATTCATCAATTCTTGGTTCAAAGTGCTCGACAAGTGCTTGACGGTAATCTGCACGGCTTTCTTTGTCACCAAGGCTGTTAATGACGAGTTTTAAGTTGGAAAGACCCGCTTTCTCATACACACTCATCGCTAATGAAATGACCTCTGCATCAATGGCAGGATCTTTTGAACCGATCGCTTCAATTCCGAATTGATAAAATTGACGATATCTTCCCGTTTGCGGACGCTCATAGCGGAACATTGGTCCAATGTAGTACAGCTTTGTAGGCTGTGCAGGCTGTGCAAACAGTTTATTTTCAACATAAGAACGGACAGTTGAAGCTGTTCCTTCTGGGCGAAGTGTGATGCTACGTCCTTTTTTGTCTTCAAATGTGTACATCTCTTTTTGAACGATATCTGTTGACTCGCCTACTCCTCGTGCAAACAGTTCCGTATGCTCAAAAATCGGTGTGCGAATCTCTTTGTATTGAAAGGCTGCACATGTATCTCTCGCAATTTGTTCAACATACTGCCAGCGTTCTGATTCTCCCGGTAAAATATCCTGTGTGCCTCTTGGAATATTAAAACTCATTTTTCGTCCTCCTACGACCATCATTCATTTTTTATGTGGACATATAAAAAACCCCCGCCTCTACTATGTGTATAGTAGGGACGAGAGTTATACCCGTGGTGCCACCCTAGTTGGAACATGATCTAGCCATGTTCCCGCTCAAATCCTTAACGCAGATTCACGTTCTCCGCCTAATGACTCATTTTTTGAGTGTTCAGCAGGAAACCTACAGAGTGTTCTTTCGTGATAAATGCCATGCGGATTCGCTTTCAGCCTAAGGCGATTCCTCTCTGCTCACGCAATTTACCCTACTATTCTCTATCATCAGTTCCACATTTTAAATTTTCAAGTGTGTTGATTTATATTATAATAAGGTCGGTGCTGCCACTCTGTCAACCCTTGCCGTGTCTCTTTTTCTTTTCCAGCTCTTCTTTTGACGTGCATCCGTATTCAGATGCCGTTTCTTCAAGGAAGCCTGGTTGATCCATTTCGTCGTGCTGCCAGCGATCGATATCACGATGTCCATTATATTGCACTCGTCCTAATTTTCTGCTTAATCTCATGTTTGTACATCCTTTTATCACATTTTTATCTAGTATAAACAGATTGATTCATTTTTATTAGGGAAACCGCAAGGAATTCATCCATTACATAACGAATTAACATTCATCGGTTTTACAAGGGAGGGGAAAACACCGTTTTGAATCTGAAAACACACCATCACATGATGTTGCTGCTCACCTGTTTTGTCCTCATTGCCAGCACTTGGCCAATGACACATGCGACGGCTCAAACAGATCAAGCTGTCGTTGCAACAGATGAAATCAATGTGCGAACCGGACCTGGTTTAAGCTACGGGATCGCAGCAGTTGTGAAACGAGGAGAAAGCTACCCGATTCTCACTGAACAAGGAGAATGGGTACAGATCGGGCTATCGAACGGACAAAAAGGCTGGGTCGTCTCATGGCTGATTACTAAGTCATCTGATGCACAAAAGCCTGCTAAGCAAAAGACGCAAGGTCAAAGTACGCAAGGAAGCAGTTCGATTACGTCAACAGCCTCCGACCTTCGCATTCGGACAGGCCCAGGGACTTCCTATCAAGTCATTGGCACTTTTCCGCAGGGCGCTTCCGCTAAAAAGCTGGACACAAGCGGCGAATGGACAAAAATATCGTACAAACAAGCGGAAGGCTGGGTCCACTCTGATTATATTTCTGGCGGACAAAACGCTTCTTCATCCAGTTCAGCTGAGCCCGCTCGTTCTAAACAGTCCGGCACAGTTGGCGTATCAAGCTTGAATGTTCGAAAATCGGCGGCACCAAACGCACAAGTGGCCGCTTCACTTTCCCGCAACACTCAAGTCACCATTTTACGGGAGCAAAATGGCTGGTATGAAATCGAAGCAAAAGGCGTTAAAGGCTGGGTTGCAAGTTATTATATTGTCTCAAACCAAGGAACAAGTGCAGCACCTGAAAAGAATTCTTCCTCTTCGTCATCTCATCAGAAAGCGTACATCGTTTATGATGGAACGAATATTAGAAAAAGCGCTTCTACCTCTGCTGGAATTGCAGAAAGAGCAACAAAAGGAGCTGCTTATCAAATTGTTCGTACACAAGGTGACTGGTACGAGGTGACATTATCAAACGGCGGAACAGGCTACGTGGCGAGCTGGGTCGTTCAAACAAAGAAAAATAGCAGCGAAGCACCAAGACCTCAGCAGGATTCATCGTCTGGCACTGGATCTTTAAAAGGCAAAACAATTGTTCTTGATCCTGGCCATGGCGGAAAAGACAGCGGCACGATCGGCGCAGACGGTGCATTTGAAAAGAATATCACGATCAAAACCGCTCATTTGCTGGCGGGTAAGTTAAGAGCTTCTGGAGCAAATGTCTATTTAACACGAAGTGATGATACATTCATCAGCCTTCAATCGAGGGTTGCCACTTCACATTACCGAAATGCAGATGCATTTATTAGTCTTCATTATGATAGCTTTATGGACCCAAGTATCAGAGGGAGCACCGCATATTATTATCAGGCATCCAAAGATCAACGCCTGGCGACAAGCGTTCATACGGAAGTCGCAAAACGATCACAGATCCCTGATAAAGGAGTCAAATTTGGAGATTATTTTGTTTTAAGAGAAAACAAGCGCCCTTCCCTTTTATATGAACTCGGCTATTTAAGCAATCCTCAAGAAGAAGCGATCATTTATAGCGCCTCTTACCAAGAACGAGTGACAGAAGGAATGACAGAAGGATTAAAACAATATTTCCGATAGAAAAAAGAGGCCGCTGCGCCTCTTTTTTGTTTGATCGCAAAAGAAAAAGACTCTAAACAAACTCTCAGCAAGAGTTTATCTACAGTCTAATGTCTTTCTATTCTTTGCTGTCCATCAACATGGTAACAGGCCCCGAATTGGTCAATGAGACGTCCATCATCGCCCCAAAACGTCCAGTTTCAACATGGATGCCTTTTTCTCTAAGCGTTTCATTGAAGCATTCGTAAAGTGAATTCGCCACATCCGGTTTGGCAGCTTTCATAAAGTTCGGCCGTCTGCCTTTTCTCGTATCACCATAAAGGGTAAATTGAGATACAGACAGCACGCTTCCTTTTACATCCAATAACGAAAGATTCATTTTCCCGTTTTCATCTTCAAAAATACGCAAGTGTGCGAGCTTTTCAGCTAAGTAATGCACATCTTCTTCTGTGTCTTCATGTGTAACCCCAACGAGCACCATATAGCCTTCATTGATGGCACCTGTGATCTCTTCTTCTACTTTCACAGATGCACTCGTCACACGCTGAACAACAAGCCTCATAGACGATATACTTCCTTTCTAATTCATGAATCGGCGAACAGAGTAAATGTCTTTGATTTGTTTGATGCGTTCTACCACTTTGTGCAAATGGTTAATATTTTGGATAAAGATCGCCATATGGATCGTCGCCACTTTGTTACGATCAGACTTACCAGAAACCGACGAGATGTTCGTTTTGGTTTCGTTGACTGCTTGAAGCACCTCATTAAGTAAGCCGCGTCTGTCATATCCTAATATCTCAATTTCCACATTGTATTCTTTACGGTTTCGAGCAGGCTGTTCATGCTCCCACTCAACCGGGATTAACCGTTCCTGCGCTTCTCCTGTCTTCACGTTCGGACAGTCATCACGGTGAACAGATACGCCACGGCCTTTTGTAATAAAGCCAACAATGCTATCACCAGGAACAGGATTACAACACTTAGATAAACGGACAAGCAAGTTATCAATGCCTTTCACTCGCACGCCAGCTTCCCGTTTTTTCCCGTGATATGGTTTTGACTCTACAGACACTTCTTGAACGGTTTTCTCTTGTTCTTCCTGATCTCTTTGTTTTCTTTCTTTTTCCGTTAAACGATTCGCCACTTGGAGTGCCGTAATTCCGTTATAACCGACAGCTGCATACATGTCCTCTTCATTTGAGAAATTAAATTTATCAGCCACTTTTTGCAGATTTTCAGCGGTCAAAATGTCTTTGACATCGAACTCAAGGTTTTTGATTTCTTTCTCCACAAGTTCTCGGCCTTTTTCGACATTTTCTTCACGGCGCTGTTTCTTGAAAAACTGTCTGATCTTGTGCTTCGCTTGGGAGGTTTGGGCAAGTTTGACCCAATCCTGGCTTGGTCCATAGCTATGCTTAGATGTCAGAATTTCAATAATGTCACCTGTTTTTAGCTTATGATCAAGTGTGACCATTTTACCGTTGACCTTGGCTCCGATTGTTTTATTCCCAATTTCCGAATGAATCCGGTATGAGAAATCAATTGGTACGGAACCAGACGGTAGCTCGATGACGTCACCTTTTGGTGTAAATACAAACACCATATCAGAGAAAAGATCAATTTTTAACGATTCCATAAATTCTTCCGCATCTGTGGATTCATTTTGGAATTCAAGGATTTCTCTAAACCAAGACAGCTTCTTCTGGAAAACGGCTTCTTCCGTCGATTCTGCTGATTCTTTGCCTTCTTTATACGCCCAGTGTGCGGCAATTCCGTATTCAGCAATTTCGTGCATTTCCACTGTACGAATCTGAACTTCAAGCGGGTCCCCTTTTGGACCAATCACCGTTGTATGAAGAGACTGATACATGTTCGGCTTTGGCATCGCAATATAATCCTTAAATCTGCCTGGCATCGGCTTCCAGCATGTATGAATAATACCAAGTACCGCATAGCAGTCTTTAATGCTGTCAACCAAAATACGTACAGCCAGCAAATCATATATTTCATTAAATTGCTTATTTTGCATGACCATTTTGCGATAAATACTATAAATATGTTTCGGTCTGCCGGAGAATTCAGCCTTAATGTTCACCTCAGACACGCGGTCTTTTACTTCATTAACAACCTCGTCCAAGTATTCCTCACGTTCTGCTCGTTTACGCTTCATGAGATTCACAATCCGGTAGTATTGCTGCGGATTTAAATAGCGGAGGGCTGTATCTTCAAGCTCCCACTTAATCTTTGAAATCCCTAATCTGTGCGCAAGCGGTGCAAAGATCTCAAGGGTTTCATTTGAAATTCTTCGCTGCTTTTCCTGCGGAAGATGTTTGAGTGTTCTCATATTGTGAAGACGGTCTGCCAGCTTAATTAAGATGACGCGAATATCCTGCGCCATTGCAACAAACATTTTACGATGGTTTTCAGCCTGTTGTTCTTCTTGTGATTTATATTTAATCTTTCCGAGCTTTGTCACACCATCAACAAGCATGGCTACTTCTTCGTTAAAATGCTCTTTTAAATCTTCTAATGTCACATCCGTGTCTTCGACAACATCATGCAAGAAGCCACCAGCAATGGTCGAAGGGTCCATTTCAAGATCAACAAGAATTCCCGCCACTTGAATAGGATGGATAATATAGGGCTCACCGGATTTCCGGTATTGCTCCTTGTGAGCATTTTCAGCATATTCGTATGCACGCTCTATAAATTGAATATGTTCAGCGGACAGGTATTCTCTTGCCTTATCAATGACCTGCTGCGCCGTTAAAACTTGTTCGTTCGCCATGGAATCACCTTTTTAAATGAAAACTGTATTGTAGTTTATTATCAAGAAAAATTCGATAGATGTAAAGAGAAGAAGTCCGCTAAAAGATTTTTGATAGGAAAAAAGCACCCTTCTTACTGAGTGCTTTTTGCGTAAAACTCCATTAGTATTGCATTAACGTCAAGATGTCGTAACCGTCAAGCTTCTTTCTGCCATCAAGATACGTCAGCTCAATTAAAAATGCAATCCCTGCCACAACGCCGCCTAATTCCTCAACCAGCTTGATGGATGCTTCAATCGTTCCACCTGTCGCAAGCAAATCATCTGTGATCAGTACACGCTGACCAGGACGAATTGCATCTTTATGAATCGTTAATACATCTTTACCGTATTCCAAACCGTAATCGACTTTGATAACTTCACGAGGAAGCTTTCCTTCTTTACGAACTGGGGCAAAACCTACACCAAGTGCGTATGCTACAGGGCAGCCAATAATGAATCCACGCGCTTCAGGTCCAACAATGAGATCAATGTCTCTTTCCTTCGCGTATTCAACGATTTGATCCGTTGCATAACGGTACACTTCGCCTTTATCCATTAACGTTGTAATATCTTTAAATTGTACACCTTCCTTTGGGTAGTCAGGTACAACTGTCACATATTGTTTTAAATCCATCTTTTCCTTTTCCTCCTCGTACGTCAAAGCACAGGTGAGACTTCGCTCATCATGCTATTCAGCCATTCCTTCAGCTCTTTGGCTGAGGAATATGTTAGTGTTTGATCGAGTTCCATCAATCGTTGTTTTGCTGTATAAGACGATGATGCGGTTAAATCTTTTTTAGGGGCATCACGCACTATTGACAGCACACCATTCTCTATTTTAACAAAACCGAGTTCAAAAAACACCTTTGTCATAAAAATGATTGTATCTTTTGTCCAACCTCTATGTTTGGCAAGCTCCATGCCTTGTTCTTTAATAGGAAAACTTCCCCGTTTGAACAAGAACCCATAAAACCATTTGAATTGATCACGGCTCGGGAATGAGGACATAAAGTGATCTTCTTTCCGCTGAAACACCGTATAAATTCTTGCTGGTTGTTGATTTTCTAAAAGCAGCTTGAGCAAGTGTTCATCGGCAGGAACATCGGCAAAGATCACATACTTTTCCTGCACATCAAACGTGGATACATTTTCTGCATCAATAAGGTGAATCGGAATATCCACCAGCTCCGATTGCTTTTTTGTTTCTTCGTCAAAACAGAAGACCATCGTTTTTGCTGGATCAAGTGTTGATACTTTCTTTTCCCAATCTTTTTTCCCGCGTAAATCAAACAGCTGCCATTCATCGACTCTAGCGTCTTTTAGCATGAGCTGGGGTTTCTTTCGGTTATTCCATTCATTAATCGAGACCTCGCCAACGACAGAAATTTGACTCCCTGGGACAAGTTCTTCTTTTAGCTTGCCTTGGTGAAAACCGACACAGTCGAGCAGCTTGTCTTCGTCTTTTAGTGACATTTTAATGTGATTTTGATTGGCCCCGATCGTTCGGATGTCTTCAAGCTGGGCGTCTTCAATCATAATGAACGGCTTAGGATTCTGCATGCCAAACGGGGACAGCAGTCCCACTTCTTCAATGGCTTGCACCGTCATTTCGTCCACTTTACATACTGCATCGACCCGTTGAATTGGAATAAAATCTTCTTCAGTCAACGTTTCATTTGCATATTGATTCAATCTTTCCCTAAGTAAAGGAACATCATCCGCTTGAAGTGTCATTCCTGCTGCCATCGGGTGTCCACCGAAATGCGGCAGGATGTCACGGCACTTGCTCAAATGGAAAAATAAATCAAAGCCAGGAATACTTCGGGCTGACCCTTTCGCCATCTGCGTTTCTTCGTCTATTCCAAGCACAATCGCCGGACGAGAAAATGTATCCGTCAATTTTGAGGCAACAATGCCGACAACGCCTGGATTCCAGCCAGCTTTTGCTACGACGATAGCAGCCTGGTCAGCGCCTGTCTCTTCAACCATTTGAATGGCTTCTTCCGTGATCGTACTCACAATTTTCTGCCGTTCTTTGTTCAATTCTTGTACAAAACGAGCGAGTTCTTCTGCTTCATCCATATCCTCAGTCATGAGAAGATGAACAGCCGGATCTGCCTGCTCAATTCGTCCAACAGCATTCAGCCTTGGCGCAATTTGAAAGCCGACCGTTTCCTCATTTGCTTCTTCAAGAGTGGCGCCTGCTTCTTTTAATAACGCTTTTAACCCAAGCCGTCTAGATTGACGAAGCTGCAGAAGACCTTTTTTGGCAATCCATCTATTTTCATCATGCAGCGGGACAAGATCCGCAATTGTACCGATTGCAGCAAGATCTAATAATTCTACTGGGAGTTTACCGAGGAGTGCATGTGCCACTTTAAACGCAACACCGACACCCGCCAGCTCTTTAAACGGATACTCACACCCAGGCTGCTTAGGATGTACAATCGCAAGTGCCTCAGGCAGTTCCTCGCTTGGTTCATGGTGATCTGTGATGATCAGGTCTAATCCTATTTCTTTTGCAATACGTGCTTCATTTACAGCAGCAATCCCTGTATCCACGGTGATGACAAGCGATGCTCCTTGCTCTTTGATATATCGGAAAGCCTGTTCGTTTGGCCCATATCCTTCTTTAAATCGATCTGGAATATAAAAGTCTACCTTCGCAGATCGTTCTTTAAGTGTATGTAAAAGTACAGAAGTACTTGTCACACCATCTGCATCATAATCTCCGAAGATCACAATCGATTCCTGCTCTTCGATCGCTTTGTTGATGCGCTCTACTGCTTCTTTCATTCCTTTTAATAAGAATGGATCATGAAATTCGGCTTTTTGATCAAATAAAAAAGACCTCGCTTCTTCTACTTCTTCGAGCCCTCTTTGTACAAGAAGTGATGCAGTCAGCGCTGAAATATTCAGATTTTCAGAGAGTGATTTCACTTTTTCTTCGCTAGGATGTTCATATTCCCAACGCATTTTGGATAATAACATAAATTCACCCCTCAACCACACTATTATACTAGAGTGGACTGAGGGGTTTCAATTTTTATTTTATGAAATTGTACTGGAAGATTATTTTTCCTTCCGGTCAAAAGACGCTGGCTGTTCTTTTAAAGGTGTGACATTCGTTTTCTTTTGAACGTCTTTGTCCACCTTTTTATGAGAAGAAGCAGGGCTTGCTTTAGCGGCTGCATGTTCAGCTTTTAATGTTTTTAATTCACGTTTTAGTTTCACAATTTGGAAAATCCCCGCAAAAGCCACAATGAGTCCGCCCATAAGAACAGAACCGATAATGACAAGGATCAGCGGCCATTCAGCCGTTCCAAATAAGTAGTCTACCTGTACAGGCCGCACGTTAATAACAGCAAATACTGAGACAATTAATACGAAAATAAATGCGAGTATGATGGTCCATTGTTGTTTATTCATCTACAAATCCCCCAAGCTTTTTCTTTTATTCTTCCCTCTTTCTTGTCCTTTTTAAACACCGAAAGAACATGGCGGAAGGTTTTCTATCAGCATGGGCGCTTAGCTGCTGAGTTTTTCTTTAATGAGGCTCTTTAATTCTTTTCTTTCTCCAGAGATGACAAGGGTGTCTCCTTCTTCAATCACCGTATCTGGTCCTGGATTTAAAATTTTCTCATGTGATTTTCTTACAATGGCGATGACTGTTACTTGATAGTTTTGGCGAACACTCAGGTCTCCGATCGTCTGGTTAACAGCCGGTGCGTTCTTTTCAATCTTAAACCATTCAATGATGAGTTCATCAATGGCCACCTCCACTGTCTCAAGCGCTTTTGGTTTATAGACCATGCCGCCTAAAATAGCCGAGATTTGTCTTGCTTCTTCATCGCTAAGCAAGATACCAGAAATACATTCTTCGTGATCATCTTCTTGAAAATGATACATCTCTCTTCTGCCGTCATCATGTGTGATAATGGCAAGCTTCTCATTATTTCTTGTGATCATTTCGGCTTTGTGACCGATACCTGGCAGTTCAGTTTCCCGAACCTTCATAACAGCCCCTCCAATGAATAAAAGCCAAATGCCCCAAACGGACACTTGCTTTCTATACTGATCTAAACGTATGTCATTATAGCAAAAGACCATTTCAAGATCAATGAAACCCGAAATGTTTTTACATATCATCTTATTGTTGTGACGATGACAAGTATGATGCATGAAAAAAAGACTGCCAAGCTGGCAGTCTTTCTTGTTTAAATATCTTGTTCTGTGTCGATTTTAGCCGGCTTTTTCAGCTCACGACCTTTCCATATCAGCCAAATTTGTGCCGCAATGTAAAGGGATGAATACACCCCTGTTAATAGTCCGACAAGTAAGGCGATGGAGAAGTTTGTAATAGATGCTGAACCGAAAATGAGAAGTGCAATCACCACAACAAGTACGGTGAGCACGGTGTTCACAGAACGCGTAAAGGTTTGCTGTAAACTTAAATTCACAATGTACGATAAATCTTCGATCGTTTTCGGTTTGCGTTTCTTCATTTGCTCACGCACCCTGTCGAAGGTGACAATCGTGTCATTGATTGAGTACCCAATGACCGTGAGTATCGCTGCAATGAAGGTGACATCCACCTCTAAGCGCGTAATACTAAAGAAGGCAACGATAAAGAATGCATCGTAAAGCAGAGAGATTATCGCTGCAATCGCCATTTTATACTCAAATCGGACGGATACATATAAGATAATCCCGATCGAAGCAATGATGACAGCGTATAATGCGTTACGCGCAAGCTCTTTTCCGACCGTCGGAGACACTGTACTTACGTTAGGCTCCGTTCCGTATTTATCTTTGAAGTAATCTTTCACTTCAGCGATTTTTTCTTTATTTGGAACACCGACAAATCGAGCTGCTGCTTGATTTTCTTTTTGACCCGATAACACAACACTGTCTGTCTCAAGGTCTAGCTTTTTAAAATCTTGCTCCACCTGTTCTGTTGACAGCTTATGGTCACTTTGAATATCAACTCTAGTACCACTTGCAAAGTCAATACCTGCATTGAGCTTGAAGATTGAAAGCACAATGATTCCAGCAATGGTAATGGCTGCTGAGAAAATCATAAAGCCTTTACGTTTGCTGACGAAATCCCATTTATCAAATGGTGTTTTCGGTTCAGTATTTTCAGTTGTTTCATGAATATCAATAATGTCTTTCTGACGAACCCCAAACCAGCCTTTTCTGCGGTCGAGATAGCGGCTTTCTACAAGTAATCCAAGAAGGAATCTTGATAGGAAGACAGCCGTGATAAAGCTTGTCAAAATCGATAGGATAAGCATGGTTGCAAATCCTTTGACAGAGCTTGTTCCAAAGAAGAACAGAACCCCTCCGGCAATAATACTTGTTAAGTTTGCATCAAAGATCGTGGCAAATGATCTGCGGTTACCCGATCTGAAAGCAGAACGGACAGATTTACCGAGCTTGAGCTCTTCTTTAATCCGCTCATACGTAATAATGTTGGCATCGACAGCCATCCCTACCCCAAGAATCAATGCAGCGATTCCAGGCAGTGTCATGACCGCACCCATCCAGTCAAAGACTTGCAGTGTGATATAGATATAAGCTGACAGTGTAATGACAGCAACAAGACCTGGTAATCTGTAATAAAACAGCATGAATAAGAAGATAAATGCGATTCCTACAATTCCTGCGAAGACTGTTTCGTTTAGTGCTTGCTCACCAAACTGTGCACTCACAGATGTTGAATATTTTTCGGTTAATTTTACTGGCAATGCGCCGGCATTTAAAATGCTCGCAAGGTCTTTTGCCTCTTGAACCGTAAAGTTTCCTTCGATTTGTACGTCACTGCTGTTAATTTCTTGGTTTACATTCGGCGCAGATACATACTTATGATTTGATTTAGAGACTTCTTTTTTGAAGGAATCTCCCTTATGATAATCAAGCCAAATGACAAGCTGATTGTTTGGTGCCATCGCCGCTACTTTTTTTGTCACGTCACCAAACTTTTTCGCATCCTTTAGTTTGACCGTCACGATCGGCTCATTCGTTTGATTGAATGTTTGTTTTGCACCATTTTCAACAAGATCAGATCCGTTTAGAAGCTCTTTGTCATTCGTATCTCTGAAGGAAAGCTGTGCTTCAGTCGATAGAATCTCCCGTGCTCTGTTTTGATCTTTTACACCCGCAAGCTGTACGCGGATACGGTTGTTTCCTTCAATCGAAATGTTCGGCTCACTGACCCCAAGCACGTTGGCTCTTCGGTTTAAAGCCTCTACTGTACTGACGAGAACACCATTTGTGATCTTGTCTTCTTTTTTCACTGGGTGTACATCATACAGAACTTCAAATCCACCCTGTAAGTCCAGCCCTAGCGTCATATCTTTCGCAACGGGCTTCGTTAATAAGCCCACACCAGTTCCGATTAACAGAACCACTAAGAAAAACGCAAGTATGCGCCCTTTTTTCATTATGTATTTCCTCCTTAAACACCTGAATCCATTTAGATGGCTTATTTCAACAGTTCGTCCAGCATATTCTTGCCATCTTCACTGTCCAAAAAAGCAGACGTTTTAAACGACTGAACGGTTGCATAGTTCATAAATTCGCCAATTTTCACAGATAAAATATCTGCAACCATTTCATGAATCGGATACTCTTGTTTTTTCTTCCACTTCTTATTCTCTAAGTATGACCATAATTCCTCTAAATCTACATCTTTATAGCCCAAAACGATGAATTCTTCAAGCTTACTGAACAGAAAAGGCTTTAAATGGTCTTTGTATATAGCAGCCGGATGTTGTGTCAATGTGAGGCTCCCCCTTTTCAGTTTTTTATCGAGAGACTTGTCATGCTTGGACGATATACACGCATATCTTATTGTATATGATTCTATGTCGTTTGAGAAGGCAGGTGATCTGTGATTTGACGAAGCAAACGTTTTTAAAAGGGACGATTATTTTAATTTTAGCAGGTTTTATTACAAGAATATTGGGTTTTGTCAATCGAATTGTGATTGCAAGGTTCATTGGTGAAGAAGGCGTAGGGCTTTATATGATGGCAGCGCCTACCTTTTTTCTCGCCGTGACGCTGACACAATTCGGACTTCCTGTTGCGATTAGTAAGCTAGTCGCAGAAGCAGAAGCCCGTGGTGACAAACAGAAAACAAAACGCATTCTAGTGATGTCCCTTGCGATAACAGGAACACTCAGCCTGATTTTCACGCCGCTTTTTTTATGGTTTGCCCCTATTATGGCGGAAAATATGCTGACAGATCCTAGAACGGTCTATCCTCTGCTTGCCATTACACCAGTCGTACCCGTTATTGCGATCTCAAGTGTGTTAAGGGGCTATTTCCAAGGAAGACAGCAAATGAGCCCGCTTGCGATGTCGCAAGTACTAGAACAGGTCGCAAGAATTTCACTCGTGGCAGTATGTACAACAGCGTTCCTGCCTTATGGAATTGAATACGCAGCAGCAGGCGCCATGATTTCATCTGTCATTGGCGAAATGATTTCACTTGCTTACTTACTGATTGCCTTTCGTTATAAAAAGACCATCCGTATCCGAAAACGTTTTTTCAAGGCAATTCATGATGGGAAGGACACGTTTAAGCAACTCATGAGTATTGCCCTGCCAACGACAGGCAGCCGTTTCATCGGCAATATCTCTTGGTTTTTAGAACCGATTGTCGTCGCTCAAAGCCTTGCGATTGCCGGTTATGCAGCTGTGGAAGCAACAAGGCAGTACGGAGAATTGACAGGACTTGCGCTCACCCTTTTGACACTTCCTAGTTTTATCACGTATTCTCTCTCCACCGCACTAGTTCCAGCGATTAGTGAGGGGATGGAACAGAACAAACGCAAAACGGTTGAATACCGGCTCAAGCAGGCGATGCGCCTTTGTTTATTAAGCGGGGGCATTTCATGTATTATCCTTTTCGTGTATGCAGAAAATTTAACCCTCTTCATGTATGGTTCATCTCATGCCGCTGTCTATGTAAAATTCATGGCCCCCTTCTTTTTGCTCTATTACTTTCAAGGGCCGCTGCAGGCTGTCCTTCAAGCATTAAATTTAGCGGGGGCAGCGATGACCAACAGTTTGATAGGAGCTGTTGTGAAAACAGGTATGATCTTTGTTCTTGCTTCACAGCCAAGCTTTGGCATTATGGGCGCAGCGCTTGCGATACTCATCGGCATCGTTCTTGTCACGTTGCTCCATGCGGCAACTGTCGGTAAAGTACTGCCTATTCATTTACCATTAAAAGAATATGGACTTTGCGTCCTTGTGATCATCGGTACTGGGGCGGTCAGCTTATGGATGAAACATCAAGCGAGCGGACTCTTTTCCGCACCTTTAGAGCTTGTCATGATGATCTTTTTGACGTGCATGCTGTATGTCATTCTATTAATCTGTCTTGGGCTAGTGAAACGAGAAGAGCTACGCCGCATCCCGTTTATTGGGAAGCTGCTTTAGCTCATTCTTTCTTGATCACTTCATCTTTCAAATCAATATAAAAATCCTTCTGATTAAAGCTGCAGTAAGAGATTTGCTCGATGTCATGATAGCCTCTTTTGACAAGCTCCTTTATCAGCCACTGTTCATCATGGTTGATCTGCTTGAGATGATCATGCTGAACCACACCGTCTGCAATAAGCGGGAGCTCAAGCGCTGCATGTTTGCGCTTGTTTTCTTTTTCAACAACGGCGAGCTTTCCTGAAGGCTCTAAGATGGCATATGAGACATCCTGGATACTATCGATGTTATTTTCTCTTAATTGAATCAGCAAATCATCAAAATTGTATCGCTGTTTTCTCATCGCACCCTCGTCTATTTTTCCGTTGATGATGAGCAGGGCCGGCTTACCGTCGAGAAAACGACGGACACCTTGAAATTTTAATGACAAATAGGCAAGGGTGATTTGAATGAAGGTTAACAGCAGGATCGGCCATACTGTATGTAACATGTGATCCTCTACTTCTTCTATGGCGAGCACCGCAATTTCAGCGATCATCATAAAAATAACAAGATCTAAAATACTCAGTTCCCCAATCTCCCTTTTGCCCATTAAACGAAAGATAAACCAAATGAGAAAATATAAAATGATCGTTCTCATGGAGATAATTAAGATGTCCTGCATATGATGTAACCCCTCCTTCTCCACCATAGCTTGTGTCAAAACACTTTATTTATGTAGAAAAGAAAGTCTCGGTTTTTATCACGAGAACATGTCTATTTTTTCTTCTCCGTGAATACATTTTAGTAAAAGACAAGCTTCGGTCAATTGGAGAGGAGACGAATCACATGCAGGAAACGAAACAAATAGGAAAAGGCATTTTATCTGGCTTAATTGCTATTTTTGTCGTGATGATTGTCACAAGCTTACTTGTATCACTGATGCTTACCTTCACAAGTATGCAGGAATCATCGTTTAAATGGATGATCATGATCTTGTCCTTTGCGGCACTTTTTCTAGGAGGAATGATTTCTGGAGGGAAAGCAAAGGAACGGGGCTGGCTCATTGGCGCCATGACCTCTTTTATCTTTTCACTCACTGTTTTTTTATTTCAATATTTAGGGTTTGGAGAAACCTTTTCACCAGAACAATTCATCTATCATGCAGCCTTTTTGGGAATTTGTATGCTAGGGGGAATGATTGGCGTTAATCTTCGGGGCAAATAAAAAAAGAGCGAATGATATCGCTCTTTTTTTATCGCTATGTATTGGAGGATTAACCTTTGTCAGCTAATTCTCTAATAGCACGTCGGTCGAAAGTTAAACGGTTGTTTTCGCTTGTTTTGATGACCACTTTTGATTCATCAATGTAGTCGATTTCACCGTGTAAACCACCGATTGTGACGATTTTATCGCCTTTTGATAAAGATTGCTGCATCTGACGCACAGCTTTTTGTTGCTTTTGCTGTGGACGGATTAACAAGAAGTAAAGCACAGCAAACATGACAACAATCATAATGATTGAACCCATACCACCATCCATTCTATCTCACCCCTTTCTAAAGCATTGTAAAGCTTTTCGTTTATGCGTTAAAAGTTTTTCGCATTCGGTTTGTTAAAGCCATAACGCTCAAAAAACTCTTCTCTAAAATCACCTAAACGATCCTCACGGATAGCTTCTCTCACTTGCTCCATTAATTTTAACAGAAAATGAAGATTATGATAAGTTGTTAATCGAATTCCGAACGTCTCATTTGTACGGATTAAATGTCTAATATAAGCACGTGTGTAGTTTTTACATGTGTAGCAGTCACAGTTTTCATCGATTGGTCTGAAATCACGCTCATATTTAGCATTTTTCACAACAAGGCGTCCTTCACTTGTCATGAGCGTACCGTTTCTGGCAATTCGCGTTGGCAGTACACAGTCAAACATATCGACACCGCGGATCGCACCGTCAATTAATGAATCTGGTGAGCCAACACCCATTAAGTATCTTGGCTTGTCATCCGGTAAAAATGGCGTTGTGAACTCCAGCACACGGTTCATCACATCTTTTGGTTCACCAACAGATAAACCTCCAATGGCGTAGCCTGGGAAATCAAGTGAAACAAGATCTTTTGCACTTTGTTTACGAAGCTCTTCGTATTCTCCGCCCTGCACAATGCCAAACAGCCCTTGATCCTCTGGACGCTGGTGCGCTGTTAAGCAGCGCTCTGCCCATCTGCTTGTCCGCTCTACAGAACGTTTCATATAATCGTACTCTGCTGGATACGGAGGGCATTCGTCAAAAGCCATCATAATATCTGAGCCGAGCGCATTTTGAATCTCCATCGCTTTTTCAGGAGAAAGGAACAACTTATCTCCATTTAAGTGATTACGGAAGTGAACGCCTTCTTCTTCAATTTTTCTAAATTCACTCAAAGAAAACACTTGGAAACCGCCTGAATCTGTTAGAATCGCTCGATCCCAGTTCATAAATTTGTGCAGGCCGCCTGCTTCTTTGACAATGTCATGCCCCGGACGCAGCCATAGATGATACGTATTGCTTAAAATGATGCCTGCTTCCATTGCTTTTAACTCTTCAGGCGCCATTGTTTTCACTGTAGCCAGTGTACCAACTGGCATAAATACAGGTGTTTCAAAGGAGCCGTGCGGTGTATGAACGCGTCCAAGACGTGCACCTGTTTGTTTGCATGATTTAATGAACTCATAACGTATCGGTAATTGCGACAAAAATGAGCCCTCCTGTCTTTGTTGTATGATGTTATTGAATCAGCATGGCATCGCCAAAACTGAAGAATCGGTATTCCTCTTTTACAGCCTCATTGTACGCTTTTAGGACGTGTTCTCGTCCAGCTAATGCACTGACAAGCATGATTAAAGACGATTTTGGCAAGTGGAAATTCGTGATCATGCCATCAATTGCCTTAAATGTATAGCCTGGATAAATAAAAATCGACGTCCAGCCGCTTGACGCTTTGAATTCACCATCATAAGCACTTGCAATGGTTTCAAGCGTTCTTGTCGAAGTTGTTCCGACTGAAATAATCCGTCCGCCTTCTTTGCGCACGCGATTAAGTTCTTCTGCCGTTTCTTCATTCATTTCGTAAAACTCTGCGTGCATTTCATGTTCTTCAATGCGTTCAGCACTGACCGGTCGAAATGTGCCAAGTCCTACATGGAGCGTAATAAACGCAATATGCACTCCTTTTGCTTTCAGTGCATCCAGCAGTTCATTTGTAAAGTGAAGACCGGCAGTAGGCGCAGCAGCCGAACCAACCTCTTTGGAATAAACGGTTTGATAACGCTCACGATCGTCAAGCTGCTCTTTAATGTACGGAGGCAGCGGCATTTCACCTAAGGAATCAAGTACTTCATAAAAAATGCCTGTATACTGAAACTCAACTTTTCTTCCGCCATGTTCCAGTTCTTCTGTACATACCGCTTTTAATCGTCCATCACCAAATGTAATGACTGTTCCGTTTTTCACACGTTTTGCTGGTTTCACAAGCGTTTCCCATTTGTCTCCTTCTTCTTGTTTCAAAAGAAGCAGCTCCACTTTAGCACCCGTATCCTCTTTCGTTCCAAACAGACGTGCAGGCAATACACGAGTATTGTTTAAAACGAGACAATCACCCTTTTGAAAGTAATCTGTGATTTGCGAGAATGTGTCATGTGTGATGTCACCTGTTTGTTTATTTAAGACCATCAGTCTTGATGCATCTCGTTTTTCAAGCGGCACTTGTGCAATCAATCTTTCTGGTAAATCAAAATCAAATAGTTCTAACTTCATTTCCTTCACCTATTCTGTAGTTAACTAGTTAACGTTATTTCATCCGTCCGAAGACATTGAGTAAAATGGTTAGGACGATGCTAATGACAATGCATGTAATCACAGGAAAAAAGAACGTTACGTTCCCTTTTTTCACGAAAATATCGCCTGGAAGTTTCCCAACCAATTGAAACACTAAACCTGCGGCAAAAAGGACACCACCTAAAATCATCAACATTTTAGGGAATTCAGTCACGAATCGGAACCTCCATATGAAAATGTTCATACGCTTCTCTTGTGACGACCCGCCCTCTTGGTGTTCTTTGCAGAAAACCAATTTGCAGTAAATACGGTTCGTACACATCTTCAATCGTATGTGATTCTTCTCCAATTGTCGCTGAGATCGTATCAAGTCCAACAGGACCGCCTCTAAATTTTTCAATCATACTTAAAAGCAGCTTATGATCGATATGATCAAGTCCGAGTCTGTCAACTTGCAGACGCTCAAGAGCATCTTCTGCAATGTCTTGTGTGATCGCATGATTTCCAAGCACCTGCGCAAAATCTCTTACTCTTCTGAGCAGACGATTGGCGACCCTCGGTGTGCCTCTAGATCTTCTTGCAATCTCTTCAGCTGAACGAATGTCGATCCCAATCTCAAACAGCTCGGCTGTTCTTGCTACAATGTGAGCCAAATCTCTTTGCTCATAGTATTCCAATCTTGCATGAACCCCAAACCTATCACGAAGCGGCGCTGTTAAAAGCCCAACACGGGTTGTAGCACCTACAAGCGTAAATGGCGGTAAATCAAGCCGCACAGAGCGTGCTGTATCTCCTTTTCCAATCACGATATCTAGACAAAAGTCCTCCATCGCTGGATATAGCACTTCCTCTATTGAACGCTGCAAGCGATGAATTTCATCAATAAACAGAACATCGCCAGGTTCAAGAGATGTTAAGATCGCCGCCAAATCGCCAGGGCGTTCAATCGCTGGTCCAGACGTTGTACGCAGCTGAACATTCATTTCATTGGCAATGATCGACGCAAGCGTTGTTTTCCCAAGTCCCGGCGGCCCATATAAAAGAACGTGATCCAGCGTTTCCTGCCTCATTCGGGCAGCTTCAATAAATACGCTGAGATTATCCTTTACTTTCTGCTGGCCAATATATTGACTAAGCGTCTGTGGACGCAGACTTTGCTCAATGGCTGATTCATGGTTGTCTGCTTCAGTTGAGACGAGCCGTTCATCCATGAGACATCACCCTATTTCAACATTTTTTGTAAAGCTTTTTTCACATATTGATCGGTTGTAAGATTCTTCTCTTCTTTTAATAAAGGAAGAACCTTTTTGATTTCACGATCACCATACCCAAGGACACTTAAGGCTTCAACCGCTTCATCTAAAGCGCTTTGCTGCGTTTCAATCTGGATATGATCCTCGTGGTTAAATAAGTTTCCTATCATTTCAGGCACCACATCTGCGAGCTTCCCTTTCAGATCTAGAATGATCTGTCGTGCTGTTTTTTTGCCAACACCCGGGAATTTAATGAGGAAAGCTTCATCCTCTCGTTCGATCGCTGAAATGACAGCGCCAGGATCACCGGAAGCAAGAATCGCAAGCGCACCCTTCGGTCCAATCCCTGTGACATTTAACAGTTTTGTGAACAACGCTTTTTCTTCTCGTGTTTGGAATCCATATAACGAAAAAGCGTCTTCCTTTATGTAATGATACGTATAAATCGTTTCTTGTTTTGTTACTCGATAGATAAACGGATTTGGGGTATAGACTTGATATCCCACTCCGCCGTTTTCAATGACAACATATTGCGGGCACACATAATCAATGGTCCCTTTTACAAACTCTATCACCGTTTTCACCTCTTTGACTGTTCTCCATTGTAACATAAATCGAAGAGAAAACCGTAATAAAAGTTAACATACGTTCGCTCAGCCTTTTTTCATCGTCAACCCATGAAAAAGAGCTTGCGGTCTTCACACCAGCAAGCTGTCATACGATTAAAACGATTGTTCATTTCGGTAAGGTTTCATGACTTCAAGCACATGCTCAAATTCATCTTTTGTTCGAAACGGAATGCCTTGTGCAAGCTGTTGCTCTACATGACTTTCCAAGCGGGACGTATCAATTTGAAAAAAGAGATGAATAGGCTCCGCCCACCCGTCAGGCCTTCCATGAAACGTAGAAATCACGCCGTCTTCTGATAATCCGATATATCCATTTGCTTTACTCAAAGGCGATATATCATCAATTTGCTTTCTAAAAAGGGCAAAATCTTCTCGCTGTTCTACCAATGTCCAGCCCTTATACTGGGCCCAAAATGTGTCTTTGTCTTCTAATGATGCCCGCTGTCTTTCAATACTCACATCGCCGTCTAGATAGACCTTTTCAAGCTGAACGTTGATGGTTTTTGACTCTTTTTGCAAGTGTTCTGCTGCTTCCATATCAAGAGCGAAAAAGAATACACTTGTCATGATAAGCCCTGTAACGAAATACTTTATTTTCACTTTCACTATTTACACCTCTTTAGAACATAAGATCGATGCATGACATATGTAGTTTGACCCATTTTGCTAAACATTAACCAAATCGATGTCTTGACACATATTGAGCGTCTTTCGTTGTATCCTTCGTGCGTAAATGTTATGTTTTATACAATCCATTGCTCTACCGAATCACATGGTTTTTTCATCATTCGTTTTTCAGCCGCATAAACTGAAACCAAAGAAGGTGAAGTCAATGTCAGATGTCAAAAGATTAGCCGAATCGATTCAATATCAAGAAGAAAAGCGTTTTAATAAGCTCGTCTTTAAACCGGCTGAGCTTGAGCTGTGCGGCAAAGGAAGAAGTGCCTATGTATTTTCATACAAAAAAGACGACAAGAAAATGGCGTTAAAAGTCTTTTTTCCTTCTTATCGAAACATCGCCCGCAAAGAGGCTGCAATTTATGAAAAACTTTCCGGCTCCTCCTATTATCCTGAGATTTACGAGTCTGGGGATCAGTATATTTTAATGGAATATATTAAAGGTTATACTTTCTATGAATGCCTGACAAAAGGAATTCCGATCAAAAAACAAATGATTGAACAAGTAGATGATGCGCTGGAAGAAGCACGCGCGAAAGGTTTAAATCCTTCTGATATTCATCTGCGAAATTTAATTTTAACAAAGGATGGCCGCGTCAGGGTCATTGACGTCGCCCGCTTCACGCAAACAAAAACATGTCATCAATGGGATGATTTAAAAGCTGCATACACCTTTTATCAAAAACCTTTTTTCCCTAAAAAAGCGCCGCGTCTATGGCTTGAAGTGATTGCCTATTTGTATAAGAAAAACTGGCTGTCTCGAGGTCAGCTGAACAATCGAAATGATTTTACTGCATAATGAAAGCCGCTCTCTTTGAGCGGCTTTTCGTTTTATTCTGTTTCTACATGGATACTATTCACATTTAATAGGTTAATGATTTCATTATTCAGCTTAAACCAATGATTGGCTTCCTCAATTTTTTTATACACATCATAGGTAGCTGGACGTTTCAGCTCGAAATCGAGCACTTCCCCATTGTTCATATGAAATGTTACCTTAAATACTTTCATCATAAGATCACCTTCCACTCTGTCTTGTTCACTAACCGAATCGGTCAGCTCTTTTCATTCATTCTCTATTCAATCCGTTTCCCCTGCTTCTTTCCTTCTAAACACAAGAAGTTTAAATTTTGTTTAAATTCGCACAACATATCTATCTAGATACGCTTCAAAAGAAGTATATTGAATGAAAAGGAGGCTGTCTTTATGAAACAAAAGAAAAAACGAATATCTCCAGAGAGACAAACAGTTCTATTTCATTTAACAGATGCCCTCATCCCAAGTATTGAAACGATGGCGATTGCAGTAAAAGCATTTTTCTACCTCGTGAGAAAAGCCATTTCAGCCGTTTTATAAAACCCCGCACTAGAGGAGTGCGAGTTTTTTTTAGGATTGATAGATTTGGCTGCCTTGATTGATAAACTCTTTTGCCTTCTTCTCCATCTCTCTTTTCACTTCTTCTGATTGGTTGCGGATGTCATGGGATATTTTCATACTGCAAAACTTTGGTCCACACATGGAACAGAAATGAGCGGTTTTAGCACCTTCAGCAGGCAATGTTTCATCATGGAATGCCAGCGCTCGTTCTGGGTCAAGTGACAGATGAAATTGATCCCGCCATCTGAATTCAAATCTCGCTTTTGATAAGGCATCATCACGCTTTTGAGCAGCAGCATGTCCTTTTGCTACATCAGCTGCATGTGCGGCGATTTTATAGGCGATGACGCCTTCTCTTACATCTTCTTTGTTCGGCAGACCTAAATGCTCTTTTGGTGTCACATAGCACAGCATGGCTGTTCCGTACCAGCCGATCATCGCCGCACCGATCGCGGATGTAATATGATCATATCCCGGTGCAATATCTGTTGTTAGAGGACCTAACGTATAAAAAGGTGCCTCTTTGCATATCTCCATCTGCTTATCGACATTCTCTTTGATTTTATCCATAGGAACATGACCAGGTCCTTCAATCATGACCTGTACATCATGTTTCCAAGCGATCTCTGTCAATTCCCCTAACGTTTCCAGCTCTGCAAACTGCGCTTCGTCATTTGCGTCCGCAATGGATCCAGGTCTGAGCCCGTCCCCAAGCGAAAAGGCAATGTCATATGTTTTCATGATTTCACAAATTTCTTCAAAATGGGTATACAGAAAGTTCTCTTGATGATGAGCGAGACACCATCTTGCCATAATGGCTCCGCCTCTTGAAACAATTCCTGTGACCCGGTCGACTGTGAGCGGAATATACCTTAACAGGACGCCCGCATGAATGGTGAAGTAGTCAACCCCTTGCTCTGCCTGTTCAATTAATGTGTCTCGGTATACTTCCCACGTCAAATTTTCTGCGATTCCATTCACTTTTTCAAGTGCCTGATAAATCGGGACAGTTCCTACTGGGACTGGGCAATTGCGGATAATCCATTCTCTTGTTGTATGAATATCCTTTCCTGTAGACAGGTCCATCATCGTATCTGCCCCCCATCTAATTGCCCATGTCATCTTCTCCACCTCTTCTTCAATGGACGACGTCACAGCTGAATTGCCAATATTCGCATTAATTTTCACGTGAAAATTCTTCCCGATGATCATCGGCTCACTTTCAGGATGGTTGATATTCGCTGGAATGACCGCTCTTCCACTAGCCACTTCCTCTCTAACAAACTCAGGACTTAGCTGTTCTCTCAAAGCGATAAACTCCATTTCAGGCGTAATGATCCCCTTTTTTGCATAATGCATTTGCGTCACACAAGCACCTTGTTTCCCGCGGAGCGGCACATGATGAAAATCTGTATGGGCAGCTTGAAAGGATTCTTTCCCATTCAAGCGATATCCATTATCTTCTGGCTTTACTTGACGCCCTTCATAGCTTTCAGTATCTTCTCTTTCTTTAATCCATACTGATCTCAGGCGCTTTAATCCCTTTGTGACATCAATATGAGCCTCCTCATCTGTATACGGTCCACTTGTATCGTACACACGAATCGGTTCATTTTCGATATCACCTGCTTGTGTCACTGTATTTGTGAGCACGATTTCTCTTTTTGGCACCAAAATGTCAGGTCTCGAGCCTTGTTCATATACCTTTCGACTGCCTTCAAAGTTTGATAATAAAGATTGCGTTGATGGAACATTTGTCTTTTCATTCATTTGCTGTTCTCTCCTTCTTTTCGTGTGACCGGTCAGGATGGAATCAGCACCAGCAAAAAACCAGATTCTATGTAAAGAACCTGGTTTCGTCGTCAGAAAAAAACATGTATGCCATTCATATGGCACATGTATCATCTTCAACTTCCCCACGCTGGTACGAGCCAGATCAGGTCCAAAGGGTTAAGAAGCTTGTCTTCTCTCTCAGCCCGCATTTCCGGGCACCCCTAGTCACTTATATTGATTTCCACAACAGTGTAGCATAGCTGAGAAATGAAAAAAAGAAGTTTCAGGAAAATAGTTCCTTTCCCCTACAATGAATACACGATCTTCACGATATACATCTTTCTATACACGATCTATCTCTCTCATTTCGATTAAATCAGAAATAATCATTGATCCTTTTCTCCTAGTATGTATAATTAATCTAAACGGAGAATTTTTATACAAACATGAATCAAAGGAAGTTCTAGTCGATTGCAAACATTTCTTACATTTATCGTCGTTGGATTCTCAATTGCTCTACCTGTTGGAGCGATCACGGTTGAAATGACAAAGCAGGGATTAAAAAACGGATTCTTTCATGGATTAACTGTAGGCGCTGGTGGTATGACCATCGATATATTGCTCATCTTGGCTTTATATGCTGGATTTGCTCAATTTTTATCTTTGCCCTTTATCCAAATTCCGCTCTGGCTGATCGGTGCCATCTTTTTAATGATTCTTGCCTACGATTCGATTAAAAATGCGGATCAAGACATCCATTTAGCAGGAGAAAAAGTGAATAAATCATTCGCTAAAACATACCGAAATGGGCTGCTCGTCGCGGTATCACCTGGAAACCTTGTGTTCTGGGTATCTGTGTTTGGTGCTGTACTGGCAGATGCTTATACGAATACAAATTCATCTGAATTTATATTGGCTGCTGCGGGTATTTTGGCAGGGATTCTTCTTCATGACATCGGTCTTCTCACGATTGTTTCCCTAACAAGAAAAGTGATGAATCGAACAATGATTAAGTGGACTTCCATTATTGCCGGTATTTTATTACTTGGATTTGGCTGTTATTTCTTTTATGAATTTTATATCGGGATCAAAGTTTATTTTTAAAGAAAGGCTAAAGTTCGTTATGAACTTTAGCCTTTTTTATTCCAGCCTATCGGGTCATGCCTGTCTGACCTGTTTCAAATTGCGTTTTTCTCATATCTCTGAAGCGTGTAAATGCGCCTTCGTCTTTAATGACTTGGACAGCTCTTCCATCTGCATAACGAGTCGCTGCTTCTTCTACTTGTGATACACCCTCTGATGTCAAGCGCCCATCTGTTTTAAGAGCAATATACACATTTTCATCCGTCACCATGACTTGTGAGTCTGTCACATGGTTCATTTTGTTCACTCGGTTGGCGATTTTTCTTGAACGCTGGATGTTCTCTTGTTTATCGTAGCCAGAGAACGACATTTGGTTATGATAGTTCATATCTCCATGACTGTAGCGTCCATCTCCACCAGTAAGTGGCATTCTCACTTGATCCTGTGTAGGGCGTGAACGATAATCAACATTCGTTGTATTTCTTCCGTTCATTCCCTCCATAAGCTCAGAAACCGGTCCTTGATGATCTTGGTTGTTGTCTGTTGCCTGTTGATTGGAGTGGTATCCAACTGGCTGGCCTGATTGATTATGACGTGTATCTACACCCGCATTGTTATTTGTACCACATGCCGTTAATCCAATAGGTAGAAGCACTAAGGCGATTGTTTTTTGCCATTTTTGTCTCAAACGAAAAACCCCCTGTACAAATTGAATCTCATGAGCGCAAAACAGGCTCTGTTTTAGCATGTACAGTTGAGGACAAAAACAAGCTGTCAGTTATAAACAAAAAAAGGAACGATTGAGATCGTCCCTTGTGTCATTAATCTTCTTCGTCTTCTTCTGGTCTTGCAAAAACAGATGGGTTTTGATAAGGCTGCTGCATATAAGGCTGTGCTGGATAAGCACCCATTTGACCATATGGAACAGGGTTTGGATAATGTCCAGGCCATGGTTGATGATGCTTCATACCATCATCGCATCCGCAGTCTTCCTTGCCATATGCTTCATTTGGAGCGTTTGGATAAAAGCCTTGATTGACATTGGCATTCACATTCGCGCCTGCATTTGGATGCATATGGTGGTGCCAGTGATGCCCGTCGTTTGCATGATGCTCATGATTTTCACCATAATAAGCCGGTGCTTGATACGCAGGATAATACGGCTGAGCCGCCGGGTAAGGGTACGGCATCATGTGATGGTGATAATACGGCTGTACCGGATAACAAAGGCCTGATCCCGGTAAAATAGGAGAAGCGGGTACCATTTGCTGCGGATATGGATACATTGCTGGCATGTAATGACCATAACCATAATAAGGATCATATGACTCTTGATGATGGTGGTGATGCTCTTTATTTTCAGCCATGCCCCCTACTGCTGCCCCTCCAACATTCGGCATTTGCGGGAAATTAGGAAGGTTTGGGTAATTACTATGCTCCATTTCTTTTCCCTCCTCTTTTTGATGTGGGATATGAATGAATGGATCATATCCCTTTGCCACTTCATCTTTGAAATGATCCTTATTTTCATGATGAAAATGGTCCTTGTGATCTTTATGATCCTTTTTCTCATGAACATGATCTTTCTTATCATGAACGTGATCTTTTTTCTCATGATGTTCTTTTTTGGGAGGAGGCGTGAATGGCTGGTAGAGATTCGTCTGATAATAGTTTACATCAACTTGTGGAAAAACTGGCTGTTCAATCTTTGGTACTGGTGGCACATAAGGTACCGGTTCATTCGGCTTTTCCTTCGGCTTCGTATCTTGAACTTGCACGACATCCTTTGGCTTTTCTTTTACATACGGGTGTTCTTTTGCTTTTGGCATTTCTTTTGCTTTGTGATGATCGGTTTTGACAGGAACACCACTAGATGGAATTTTGATTTTCATTCCTGGCATAATCAAATCTGGATTACTGAGCTGCGAATTTAATTTTTTCAATTCTTGAAAGTCGACTCCGTACTTCTTTGAAATTTTCCAAAGGGAGTCTCCTTTTTGCACAATATGAATTTTCAACGTTTTCCCCTCCTATGCAAAACGTGAACGTAGCGGTTATGTCAGAAGTACAATATGTTTCAACATAAATTTATGCCTATTTACAAGCCAATATGATAAAAACTTGTTTTCTGATAGGAGGGGACACTTCATTATTTAATGGTGAGCATCTTATTTAAAGCGAGCAATGCCTCTTTTGTCGTCTCTTCATTCACTTGAATCAAACCGACCGGCTCCCCTTTTTCAATGCTTTCAAGTGACCATAGTAGATGAGGCAGATCAATACGGTTCATTGTCAAACATGGACACATATCTGGATTGAGGGATTCGATTTGTTTGTCAGGGTGCTGGTCAATGATGCGTTTCACTAAATTCATTTCTGTTCCAATGGCCCACTTACTTCCTGCTGGTGCCTGCTTGATCGTATCAATAATAAATTTCGTTGAACCAGCTAGATCAGAAGCCTTTACGACTTCATGCGTACACTCTGGATGAACAAGAATCTGTATGTCACGGTCACGTTTTCTCGTTTGTTCAATATTCTCAATGGTAAATTTCTCATGAACAGAGCAATGACCTTTCCATAAAATCATTTTGATTCGATGAAGCGGTTGGTCGGTGATGAGCTTTTCTTCTATTTGATCCCAGACAGCCATTTCCTCTAGCGGAATCCCTAAATCATAGGCTGTGTTACGCCCTAAATGCTGATCAGGAAGAAAAAGAATTCGCTCTTTTTGGGTCAGCGCCCACTCCAATACTTTTTTAGCGTTTGAAGATGTGACAGTCGATCCGCCATGTTTGCCGACAAATGCTTTAATATCAGCCGTTGAGTTTACATAAGTCAGCGGAAGGATCGTATCTCCAAACAGCTCAGTGAGCTGATCCCACGCCCTGTCTGTTTGTTTCATATTCGCCATATCTGCCATTGAACAACCTGCTCTCATATCTGGCAAAAAGACGTGCTGATTCTTTTTTGATAGCATATCGGCCGTTTCTGCCATAAAATGAACCCCGCAAAATACAATGTATTCTGCTTCGTGATTGTCAGCAGCAATTTGTGCAAGCTGCAATGAATCACCTGTCACATCAGCAAATTGGATGACTTCATCTTTTTGATAATGATGACCCGGTATAAAAAGCTTTGATCCAAAAGCGCTTTTAATCTCTAATACTCTCTCTTTCATTTCATCATAAGAGCGCTGTTTATATTCATCTGGCATCATGGCTGTATGCTGTGCTGCTAACACATCAAGCATGGACATGAGTCGTTCCCCCTTTATGGCTGAATTCCATATTCATACTAAAATCGAATGATGGAGCAGAATGTGTAAGGAATCCAAGTGAAATAAGGTCTACACCTGTCCCCCGGTAGTTAGCCACATTCTCTAACGTGATGCCGCCTGATGCCTCTGTCAATATGGTTTCAGGGGTCATTTGTTTAAAGCGCTTCACTTCGTCTGGAGAGCAGTTGTCAAACATGATGACATCTGCTTTGGCATCAATGGCTTCCATCAGCTGTGCTTCTGATTCAATTTCCACTTCAATTTTCACCATATGACCGGCGTATGCTCTTGCTTTCTCCACAGCTTCCCTGATAGAACCACAAGCCGCAATATGATTATCTTTAATCATCACACCATCGGATAAGCCGAAACGATGATTCTTTCCGCCTCCGACTTTTACTGCGTACTTCTCCAGCATGCGCAAACCGGGTGTCGTCTTTCTCGTATCACAAATCGTAATAGATGGATCAGCTAATCGCTCTACTGCTTCATGCGTTAGTGTAGCAATCCCTGTCATTCTTTGTAGGATATTCAACACCACCCGCTCCCCTTTCAGCAAGTCGTTGACGGGGCCTGTTATTTGTGCCAGTACAGCCCCTTCATGAATCCAATCACCTTCCTGGAAAAACAGCTCAGTTTGAACTTGTTCATTCAGCAGTTTGTATCCCATATCAATGACTTGTGTCCCGGCCAATACGCCTGATTGTTTCGCCATGATGTAAGCTGTTCCTTTCTTGTCTCCAAAGATGGCATCAGCGGATACATCTCCAAACCCAATATCTTCTTTTAAAAAATGAGTGAGCATTTGCTTTAACTGTAAACGTTCCATTTGGCACCAATCCTTTCATTTTTTACGGTATAAATATGGCCCTGTTCATGTACAATCTGTTTTGCTCGCCACGAAGCATCGTGCCGATTTGGATAATCGGTGCGATAATGACCGCCCCTACTTTCTGTTCTGAGTAATGCGGATTTGATAAGGCATATGGCTAAAGCCCATTGATTCGTTATTTCGATCTGTTCATTTGTGATATTTTTCACATTAATTTGCTGAAAAGAGACTTGTTCTAAATGATCGAGCAAAGTCTGTAAGCCTTTCTCATCTCTCACAATTGCGGCATATGCTGTCATCCATTTTCTGAGCTGAGCCTGTGACACCGTTGGGACAGACCATACTTCTTGAATGGAAAGAGCAGGGTTTTTATCTTGCTGGGCTTGCAACCGCTCAACATACCGTGCCGCCTTGTTTCCTAAAACGAGACCTTCTAAGAGCGAATTACTTGCCAGTCGATTGGCGCCGTGTAAACCTGTACAAGCTGCTTCACCAATGGCGAAAAGTGATGGAACAGTTGTTTCTCCATGTTCATTCACCTTAATTCCACCCATTAAAAAGTGCATACCGGGTGAAACTGGCAGCCTTCCGCTTGCCATATCAACTCCCGCACGCTGACACATCGAAGCAATCGCAGGAAAACGTGCAGAAAAATGCGGAATATCACGGATGTTAAGATAAATGGAATGACCGAGTTGCTGCTCATGGAAAATGGTCCTTGCCACCACATCTCTAGGCGCTAAATCGCTCTGCGGGTGGATTCCTTTCATGATCCGCCTGCCTGATTCATCTTCTAAATAGGCGCCCTCTCCCCTGACTGCCTCTGATACGAGACCGATCGCTTTACCTGAAGTGGTCAAAAGGGTCGGATGGAATTGCACAAATTCGAGATCTACTAGCTGTGCCCCTGCGCGATAGGCCATCATCAGACCATCTCCTGTCACAGACGGATCATTTGTGTTTGTTTCATATAAGGATCCACAGCCGCCAGTGGATAATACAACTGCATCCGCGGTCATTGTATGTACATGACCTTTTTCGTCTTTCCACACAACACCGGTACATACCCCTTCATGAACTAATAGATCCATGACATGATGATTTTCGTATACATGAATGTGTGAGCCGAGCTTCCCTTTCAAAAACTGCACGAGGGTTTTTCCCGTTTGATCTCCTCCTGCATGCAGAATACGATGGGTCGTATGGGCTCCCTCTTTACCTAACTGCGGAATTCCCGTTTCATCTCGATCAAATGGGCAGCCCTCTTCTACGAGCTTCTTTACAAGATCTTTTCCATGACGGACGATCTCCTGTACAGTTTTGTCATCATTGTGACCACACCCCGCAGCTAAAGTGTCTTGCACATGCTGATCGACAGAATCATGTGCGGAAAAGGCTGCAGCGATTCCCCCTTGTGCGAGCATGGAATTACTAGAGGAAAATTGTTTTTTTGTCATCATGATGACTTGGCAGTTCTCTGAGATCGTATTCACAAAGGAAAGAGCCGCAATGCCCGACCCCACCACAATGACTTTTTTGATAGATGACACAATCGCCCCTCCTGTCATTTACACCTGTCTTGACACATATCATTACACAACACTACAATAAATACAAGAAAAAATTTTCACACAGGAGATGGATGGATTTGATTTATTTAGATTATGCAGCTTCTACACCTGTTTCTGAGGAATCACTGCATGTATTTCAGCAGTTGAGCAAAGAATGTTACGGAAATGCGAGCAGCCTGCATGATGCAGGAGGAAGAGCAAATGAAATCTTGGCTTACAGCAGACAATCACTTGCAGCGATTCTAGGGGGCGAACCTGATAGTATTTACTTTACAAGTGGCGGAACTGAATCCAATATCCTTGCGATTCAATCGATCATAAATGGGCTACCTCCACATAAACAGCATGTCATTACCACATCAGTAGAGCACCCTTCTGTTCATCATGCGGTCAATGCCTTGCAGCGTCTCGGTGTGAAGGTGACGGTCATAGAACCGAATCAAGAAGGAATTATCACAAAGGAGATTCTCAAACAGGCTCTATTGCCTGAAACCGGACTAGTATCCATCCAGCATGCCAACTCAGAAACTGGGATTATTCAGCCATTAGCTGAATTAGCAACGCTCTTAAAAGAAAGAGACATTCTTTTTCATACAGATGCAGTGCAAACATTCGGAAAAATGCATGTGTCGATTAAAGAACTAGGGGTTGATGCCCTCTCCATTTCGAGTCATAAAGTGTATGCACCTAAGGGCGCCGGTGCTGTCTATATGGGGGCACATGTCCCTTGGAAGCCTATATATCAAGATACTGTTCAGGAAAATGGTCTACGCCCAGGGACAGTGAACGTGCCATGCATCGGTGCTTTTGTAGCCGCAAGCGAGCAAATCATGCTGAAAATAGATCAACAGCAACAGCTAGATATTCAGCTTCGTGATTATTTTCTTCAGCAGCTAAAAAAAAGGCAGCTGCCTGTCCGCATGCTGCAAGAAAGTGACCAGCGCCGCACGCTGCCTCATATTATTGGTTGTTTTTTTGAAGGGTTTGAAGGACAATATGTAATGTTAGCTTGTAACCGGCATGGGATTTGTATATCCACAGGAAGTGCGTGCGCTTCTGGTTATCACCACCCTTCCCCTGCTGTGAAGGCATTACATGTATCAGATCGTGATGCCCTTCAATTCATTCGACTATCATTTGGACGAGGATCATCAAAGGATGACATCGATCAGCTTTTGCATACATTTGAGAGCTTGCAAAAGGAGAAGAAAGGAGCATAAAACGTGGAACAAGAGAGAAAACTCATTGGCGAAGATAGAAGAAACGCCATTTTAAAGTGGCTACAAGAGACTGATACACCACTCACCGGAAGTTTTTTAGCTAAAAAAGCCGCTGTCTCACGACAAGTCATTGTACAAGATATTTCATTACTCAAAGCAAAAAACGAACCCATTATTGCCACAAGCCAAGGCTATGTGTATATGGCGCAGCATACACCGGAAACTGAAATTGAACAGATTATCGCTTGCAAGCACGATCCTCATCGTACAGAAGAGGAGCTGACACTGATTGTAGACTACGGTGTAACGGTGAAAGACGTGATCATTGAGCACCCTGTCTACGGGGAGCTGACGGCCTCTATTCGAGTGAGTACGCGCAAACAAGTGGCTGACTTCGTTCATCATATTTCTAATACGGGCGCCTCCTACTTATCAGAGCTGACAGACGGCGTACACTTACATACCCTTACTTCATACAGCCAAAAGCAGCTTGACCAAGCCATTCAAGCGCTTGATGACGCTGGATTTCTCATTAAAGACTAAAAAAATAGTGTCCCCAAGAGGACACTATTTTTCATTCGTTAATTCATATGTTTGATAGCTGCCGAGTAATTTCACTTCACAGCCAATCGCTTCTAATTCTTGAATGGCGCCAGGGACAAGTACATCATCCATCTCTTTTTCGATATCAATGATAAATAAATAGTGTCCAAGGCCTGTTTTTGTCGGACGCGATTCAATTTTGGACAAATTGAGATTCCGCCATGAAAAAGCTGATAACACGCGGTGCAATGCACCAGACTGATCATCCTTTGGCAGGCTGACAACAATGGTCGTTTTTGGCTTTGAAGAAAAACCAGAATTCATTGGGAACGATGCCTTCGCCTCTTTATGTAAAATAACAAAGCGTGTATGATTGTGCGGATAATCATGAATGTCTTTTTTCGCAATCGACAATCCGTACGTTTTTGCGGCGATTTCATTCGCAATCGCACCAACAGCTTCATCTGGATGCTCACTGATGTATTTTGCTGCATAGCCTGTTGATTCCACTGGCCGATGCGGAATATCAGGGAACTGCTTCTTCAAAAATTGATGACACTGCGCAATGGCGTGCGGATGTGACTGAATCACATCTAATGTCTCCCAGCTCTCCGCTCTCGATGGATGGACAAGCAGGTGCTGGCGAATCGGCGCTGTCATTTCGCCCACAATGGACAAAGCGTCCTCATGAATTAAATAATCAATTGTTAAGTTCACAGATCCTTCGAGTGCATTTTCAAGTGGAACGACCGCCAAATCTACTTCTCCCTTTGACACGGCATCCATACATTGCGGAATGGTTGCATAAGCCCGCTGCTTTGCATCTTTTGGAAAACAAGAACAGACAGCCAAATGAGTAAATGTGGCCTCTGGTCCAAAGTAACCTACCGTTAATTGCTTCATCTGCTATGATCTCTCCTTTTACGCCCCAGAACCTAGAATTTCAA
The DNA here is from genome assembly GCF_004634445.1 of Bacillus sp. 005/A4HT-01/001. Classification (NCBI taxonomy): domain Bacteria; kingdom Bacillati; phylum Bacillota; class Bacilli; order Caryophanales; family Bacillaceae; genus Bacillus; species Bacillus sp. 005/A4HT-01/001. Next base: position 335,561 of record NZ_SEIZ01000002.1, on the reverse strand, counting down.
CTTTTTCGACAAATTCAAGTTTTCTTAATTGATTCATGACTGTATTAATATCATCTGCCATGCCGGCCGTACTGATCGACAGGGTAACATTCGCTCTTCCTTGCAGCGGAATCGTTTGGTGAATGGATAACACATTACAACCAGAGTCAGCCACAATTTGCAGTAGCCTAGACAGAGCCCCAGACCGATCCTCCAGGTGGAAAAACAATGTGATGATCTGCTCTTTGACCATCGTATAAAATGGAAAAACAGCATCTCGATATTTATAAAAAGCACTGCGGCTTAAATCCGCTTTTTGAACAGCATCGGCAACTGAATCCGCTTTTTTGCGATCGAGAAGCTTTTTGACTTCAAGCGTTTTTCGCATCGCATCCGGAAGTACATCCTCTCTTACTAAATAGAACGTTTCTTCTTTCACCTGTTTTCTCCCCTTTTAAAAACGGGAGAGCCCATGAACTGGACCCTCCTTTTGATCAATCGATAAATTCAAATTCAAATTCAAGCAGACGAATGATGTCTCCATCTTTTGCACCACGTTCACGCAGGGCATCATCAACGCCCATTCCGCGCAGCTGTCTAGAGAATCGTTTCACTGACTCGTCTCTTGAGAAATCTGTCATCTTAAACAGTCGCTCAAGTGCTTTACCAGTTAAGACAAACGTACCATCAGGATCTCTTGAGATCTCAAATGCTGCTTCTCCTTCATCAAACTTGTACATCACACGGTTATCAGAGAGCTCTTCTTCATTGTAGAGCGGGAATTCCGGTGTTGTTTCAAGCTGATTGGCGATTTCAAATAAGAGCTCACGAAGCCCTTCTCTTGTGATCGCACTAATTGGGAACACTTTATAGTCATCTGTTAATTTTTCTTTAAATGCCGCTAGATTGTCAGCTGCATCCGGCATGTCCATTTTGTTCGCTACAATGATTTGCGGACGCTCTGTCAATCTCATATTGTATTGCTCAAGCTCTTCGTTAATCGTCACGTAATCTTCGTATGGGTCACGTCCTTCAAGTCCAGACATATCAATGACATGGACAATGACACGTGTACGTTCAATGTGGCGTAAAAATTGATGACCTAAGCCAACACCTTCGTGCGCTCCTTCGATCAGTCCTGGCAGATCCGCCATGACAAAGCTTCGGTTATCGTCTGTTTCAACAACTCCGAGGTTTGGCACAAGCGTTGTAAAATGATAATCCGCAATTTTTGGTTTCGCAGAAGAGACAATCGAAAGCAGTGTTGACTTCCCGACACTTGGGAAACCAACAAGTCCAACATCTGCAAGTACTTTTAATTCTAAGATGACGTCACGTTCTTTACCTGGCTCACCGTTTTCAGACAGCTGTGGTGCAGGGTTTGCTGGTGTTGCGAAGCGTGAATTTCCACGTCCGCCACGTCCACCTTTGGCAATCACAGCCCGCTGTCCATGCTCTGTCAAGTCAGCTAGTACTTGTTCCGTCTCAGCATCTGTCACAACTGTACCCGGCGGAACTTTAACAATCATTTCTTCCGCATTTCGGCCATGCTGGTTTTTACTCATTCCATGCTCACCGCGGTCCGCCTTGAAATGACGCTTATAACGAAAGTCCATTAACGTTCTGAGTCCTTCGTCTACTTCAAATACTACATCTGCACCATTTCCGCCGTCGCCGCCTGCTGGCCCGCCTTTTGGCACATATTTTTCACGACGGAACGCCACCATACCGTTTCCGCCGTCACCGCCTTTAACATACACTTTAACCTGATCTACAAACATAACTTCCTCCGTTTCTCTGCATCACATATCTCGTTCTTGCCTCAAACAAAGCTCAATCATGGACTCATGATTCGTCACATGAAATTGCGTTATACTCATACATGGATAGTTTGCGTCATGAAACGCATTTAACGCATCCAAACTTGTTAATTTTCCTTTGAAATCAAAATATAAGATCACATCATTCTCTTCATGATCCGTTTGGAAAGTGACCGTTAAATGATTTTCAGTTTTTTGGCAAACTGATTGATCGAATATCGAAAACAACTCCTGTGATACCGATAGCAGCTGTGATTCATATGCTGATAAGTCTCGGGTTTCACCAAGCACTTCATATTCTAAGGTGATAAAATGCGACTCCCAATTAAATGTTAGAAAGTAATAGGCCAATTGGGGAATTTTTAAATTTGAGAGTTTGGATTCATGCTGTGCTTCAATGACCATTTCTTCTATAATTTCAAACACGCGGTCATATTTTTCTAATGTCAAGTTGCCTTTGATCAGCTGTAATTTATTCATCCAGTCGTGTCTTGAACGACTAAGCAGATAGATCAATTCATTTGTTAATGCAACGTGAGTTAATTTTTCATTTTCTTTACTTGGTATCTCTTCCATTATCGCACTCCCAATCGTTTGGTCTCTCTTTTAGGAGTCTTATCATCAATATGTCTCCCTGAATTATAACAGAGAAGACAGCATAGAAAAACACTAGTTATGTGAGGAAAGGTTGTTTTTTCTGATCGTATAGGAGAAAATGAGGCAAAGTCAGCAAACATTCTTTGATATTCTATGGAGTGCATCTTCTTTTATCATCTTCGGTACTACTTGTAAAAAGCGCAAAAGCTCCCTGAATAGTGAAAAAAACTCCAGTCAATGACCGGAGTTTTTAGCAATTATTGTGCCGCAGGATATACGCTCACTTTTTTACGGTCACGACCGAAACGTTCGAATTTAACTGTTCCGTCGATTTTAGCGAAAAGAGTGTCGTCGCCTCCGCGTCCAACGTTTTCACCTGGATAGATTTTCGTTCCACGTTGACGATAAAGGATAGAACCACCAGTTACGAATTGACCATCAGCACGTTTAGCGCCTAAACGTTTAGACTCAGAGTCACGTCCGTTCTTTGTAGAACCTACCCCTTTTTTAGATGCGAAAAATTGAAGATCTAATCTAAGCATGAAGTTCACCTCCTATTTTTTTGTAGATATTCTCACATAATCGTGATAATCTCGTTCAATTGTTTCTAAGGAAACGACCATGCCTTCTAAAAGCAACTGGGCTTTTTCAAAGGTGACTGGATCTGTATCAGCTGGCAGTTCAAAAGAGAAATACCCGCCTTCATCTCCAATATCAAGCAGTGGATCCATTCCTGTCAGTGCAATAATTGAATTGACTGACCCGAAAACAACAGCAGATACACCTGCACAAACGAGATCCTGACCTTTTTCAGCAAACTCGGCATGTCCAGTCATCTGAAAAGACGTAATGCTTTCATCTGCTGGCGACCGAGTAATGGTTGCTTTGATCATATCACTCACACGCCTTAAGCGTTGATTTTTTCGATAACAACTTTAGTGTAAGGTTGACGATGACCTTGTTTCTTGTGGTTGTTTTTCTTCGGTTTGTACTTGAACACAGTAATTTTCTTACCGCGACCTTGTTTTTCAACTTTAGCCGTTACTGTTGCTCCAGCAACTGAAGGGTTACCCACTTTGACAGTGTCTCCGCCGACAAACAATACGTTTTCGAAAGTAACTGTTTCACCTGCTTCAGCAGCTAGTTTTTCAACATAAACAGTTTGACCTTCTTCAACTTTTACTTGTTTACCACCAGTTTCGATAATTGCGTACATCTCTGCACCTCCTAATAAACTCAGACTCGCCGAATACAGGGGGCCAATAGGCACTTTACACCTGCTCCGCGCGGTTGTAGCACGGGTGCTACATATCCATAACATTAAAAAATATATCAAATTAGACGCTGAATGTCAATGTATTTTCACCATTAGTACGGCAAAAGAAGATCTTCCATGGAAGAGGTGGTTCTTCGATCTGAAAAATAAGCATGGAGCAATTCATTTTCATCGAGCTGGCTCATTTTCACACCATTCCGTTCGATAATAATGGGATGCTTACAGCCCCTTTGGAATCGCGCCATCACTTCATATATTTTCTCCTCAGCACTGGCTCTCAGCGGAATGAGTTTCTCTACCTTTTGCTCTTTTTTACCGTAATAACGTTCTAGTAAAAAACGTACCCTGATATAATGCCGCTGCCGGTGCTCCATCACAAGCGAGTAGGCTAAAAAAGTGAGCAGGATCCAGCCGTTGAATTGCAGCGGAGCAAAACAGAGTAACCCTGCTGTCAAAAGACCGAAAAAAATGAGTGAGCCTTTTATTGCAAGGGCGTGTGCCTGTTGGAAAGGGTAAAAAACAGATAAGAGCAAAAAGAATAATTTTCCGCCATCAAGCGGCCAAATGGGCAAAAGGTTCACTAGAAAAATCGCTATATTATAAAAAGTAAACATCGTAAAGACGTCATATGAAATAAGTGAGGCTTCCATGAGAAGCCAGGCGACGAGCTGGAGCGGGACATGCTGAATCGGTCCGCATAAAATGACCGCCAGTTCTTCTTTTAGCGGACGGTTGCCATGCTCTTCTACTTCTACCGCCCCGCCAAATGGCAGTAAAAAAATCCGCCGAATCCGCCAGTGATAATAACAAGCAGTCGCTGCATGTCCAAGCTCATGGACACAGACGATGATGAGTAAACAAAGCAGCGGCTTAATTTGACCTGATAGCATGGCAAATGCCATGACTATCCAAAGGAGCGGGTGAACATGGACCTTTGTCAGCATGAGCAGCCATCTATTCAAAGGTCATCACCTGAATGGGATCAATAAACTGTTCATTTTGCTTAATGGCAAAGTAATATGTCCCCTTGCCTTGTTCATCAAGCGCAATTTGACCAATTTTTTCCCCTTTATCGACAAAATCGTATAAAGCCACATCAGCTTCTTTTAGTTGGCCGTACCAGCTGTAGCTGTTATCTGCATGCTGCACCACGACTGTGAGCCCTGTATCACTTTTCTTTTTCACTTCTACGACATAGCCTTCTTTCATACTATCGATGGCTTCAGCAGATGTTTCAACTTTCACTCCGGCACCATTTTGCGTAAAGGATTCCTGCACTTTTCCAGAGGCAGGGACAGCCAGCTCTTGATTGGCTTGTACGTCCTTTTGCCCTTCTTTTCTATCGGTTAAAAAGGCAAGTGGGTTTCCGACAGTTTTCTCAAACCACCGGTTGGCGGCGGCAAATTGGAAATCTTGTTCAAACGTTTGACTGATCATCGGCTTCAGCTGCTGAAAAGGCCCCGCCTGCCCTTTAAATGAAATAGCGGCAATCAGTACAAGAGAGGCAGAAAGTAAACATTTAAGCACAAATGTATTTGAATGAAATAACGGATGGCGAAATTTTTTCGACTGATGAGAATTTGACTCGTAGGAAGCCGAGCCAGAATGCTTTTCTTCTTCTGTCAACATGACCCATGGTGGAATATCATCTTTCTTCTTGAAAGCTGCCTTCTTAGGGGCAGCAGCTGGCTGCTTCATTTTACGGCGCTGCGCTATTTTCTTTCGATACTCGTCCACTCTTTTCATAAGATCACCCTTTACATACAAACAGTTTGTACATTTTATGTGGCGACATCATATGATATGCAACAAAAAGACCGATTCTCATCGAATCGGTCTCATCTCAAGTAAATCATTATGCTCTTACACCGAAAAATGCTTTCAGCTTTGCAAACATCCCTTTGTTTTCTTCTTCAAAGGATTGAAGAGGAACAGATTCACCTAGTACGCGGCGAGCAATATTGCGATACGCAATGGAAACTTTATTTTTAGCATCCATGACAATCGGTTCACCATTGTTTGAAGCCTTAATGACATCATCATCATCGGCTACAATGCCGAGAAGATCAATTGATAAATGATGGACAACTTCATCCACATCCATCGAATCGCCATTTTTCGCCATGTGTGTACGAATGCGGTTCACAATCAAACGAGGCGGTTCAATATCCTCTTGTTCCAGCAAGCCGATAATTCGGTCTGCATCTCTCACAGCTGAGATTTCAGGTGTCGTGACCACAATCGCTTTGTCAGCACCTGATACAGCATTTTTAAAGCCTTGCTCAATTCCAGCAGGGCAATCAATGACAACATAATCAAAGTCTTGTTTCAATGATTGAATTAATTCTTTGATCTGCTCCGGCTCTACCGCCGTTTTATCGCTTGTTTGAGCAGCAGGTAAAAGATACAAAAGATCCTCGAACCGCTTATCCTTCACAAGCGCTTGGTGAATCTTGCATCTTCCTTCTACTACATCGACTAGATCATAAATAATGCGGTTCTCAAGCCCCATCACGACATCTAAATTCCGAAGGCCGATGTCGGTATCAACTAGACACACTTTTTTTCCTTGAATTGCTAGTGCTGTGCCTAAGTTTGCAGATGTTGTTGTTTTGCCAACGCCGCCTTTTCCTGAGGTAATCACAATAGCCTCGCCCAATTTCACATTCCTCCCTCAAGCCTTGTCAGATTAGGTCTTATATGAGCCAATTGCTGCAGGCGTTCAATGATCATATTGCCATCTATATCTAAATAAGCACATTCCATTTCATTTCCATCTTCTTTTTGATCCGGTGCACGGTTAAACACCTGTGCGATGCGAAGCTGGGTTGGAATCATATGAGATGCTGCAATCACAGCTTGCTTGTTTCCATTACATCCAGCATGCGCTACACCTTTTAACGCACCGAGCACAAAAATATTCCCCCCTGCACGAATGGTTCCGCCAGGGTTGACATCTCCTATTAATAAGAGATCCCCTTCGACATAAAGCACCTGTCCAGAGCGTACAATTTTTGCTACAGAAGTAATCTCAGCCTCTGCTTTTAAACGTCTCGCCTCTTCAGTTGACATGACGTCACTTTCAATAGAGTGAATGACGAGATGTTCATTTTCAGACACCGCTTCAGTTAAACGCGCCTCTTGATCCTCTGTTAAATATCGAAAACCAAGTTTAATATGCACATTGACTTTATGTCCTTCTCTTCCGTCTGTATATTGCTCAAGTAAAAGAACCTCTCGCAAGCCAGAAAGAAGGTCTTCAAACGAACAGTCATCATTTAACTGTAATGTTAATCCGTTTTTTGTACCTTTTATTGTCACATACTGCTGTTTTTGAGTTTTCAAGATGCTCACCTCAACAACATACTCATTTCGCCGTAATTGGACAAACTCCTGCTTTTATTCGTCGATCAGTCCTTGTTTCACATTGATGAAAAAGAGCCTAAGCGGCACAACAAGTATGAGAGACGCAGCAGTATTTAAAAGAATCGTTGGAATAAAGCGTTCGATGACATACGTATTAAAAGGCATAATATTTGGTTGAATCGTCGCTTGAACACCGTACACATAAAACTCCATCACTGCAACAGCAATCACCGACAGAAAGACAACGACTAACATATTCGTTTGGAGGACTTTGAAGGCTTTTGCTAACAAATAGCAGAGCGCACCAAAGCCAAACATATGAACACCAAGAATACCTGTATACGAAATATCATATAAAAGTCCAAAGACAAATCCATAAATCACACCATATTTTTGATTCACAAAAGCTGTCATAAATACAAGTGCGAGTAAGATGAAATGAGGTGCTAAAATTTGATTATCTGAAACAAATGGGAGCTTCACTAAATCGACAAAAATACTGTCAAATACGAAAATAAACAACATGACGAAAGCAAGAAGGACACGTTTCACGAGCCTTCCTCCTTCGTTAATTGAGATGCATCTGCCGTACTTGTGCTGCGATTCACAACAATCACGCGGTCTAAATTATTGAGTTCAGCAGCTGGTTCTACATAAATAATTTTTGTCAGTCCGTAATGGTCCGGCTCAATTTCGCTTACCTTTCCAATCGTCAAGCCCTGCGGGAATACGCCCCCTGCTCCAGATGTTTCAACAAGATCTCCTTTTTTGACATCCCCATCAGCATCGGATTTTAAAATGTTCATTGTCAGCATTTTTTTCTTGCTGTCATAACCGTTAATAATCCCATTGAGTTCTTCTTTGCCCTTTTTCGCAAAAATTTTCGTTGAAATTCTATTATTTTGATCTGTAGAGCTTAGCAACCTTACAGTCGACGTAAAATTGTTGAGCTTATCACTTTCAATTTTCCCAATTAACGCACCACTCTCATTGGTGACCGCCATATCTTTTTCAACGCCTTGTTTTTTCCCTTTATCAATCATGACAAAACTATCCCAAAGGGACGGGTTTCTCGCAATGACTGTTGAAAGTATGGGCGTGTAGTCACGAATAGAGTTCACATACCCGAGCTGCTTGCGAAGCTTTTTGTTCTCATCTTCTAGTTCTTGAAGTTTCGCCTCATATTGGGTTTGTCCATCAAGTTTTTTTCGAAGACGCTCGTTTTCATCATATGTGTTCTTTAAATCTTGTACGTTCCCATAAATACCGGCAATAAATTGTGATGGTTTATGAAAGACACCTTGAAAAAAGCCTGTCGTATCCCCCACTAATTTTTCCGGCCATGAAGCACCTCTGCCGCTTTTCACTGAAAAACCAATCATGGCCACCAGTACGATGACACAGACAAGGAGCAACATTAATCTTTTATTCATAAAAAACTGCGGCATGTCTTACACCTCTTTATTTACGCCCAATTATCGATTATCTTTAGATTTTCCTTTGAACAAGTGAATATGTTCTAGTGCTTTCCCTGTTCCGATCGCCACACAGTCAAGCGGATCTTCAGCAATAATGACCGGCATTTTTGTTTCATCACTAATGACTTTGTCAAGATTACGCAGCAATGCACCACCGCCTGTTAAAACGATTCCACGGTCCATAATATCTGCTGCCAGCTCAGGTGGCGTTTTTTCAAGTGTCATTTTGACCGCATCGACAATTGTTTCCACCGTATCGCGAAGCGCTTTTGCAATTTCTTCTGCCGTAATAGAGATCGTTTTTGGCAGACCTGTTAAAAGGTCACGGCCGCGAATGTCCATCTCATCATGTACGTCAGGCTGCGCAGAACCGATTTCCATTTTAATCGCTTCTGACGTGCGATCACCAATCATAAGATTATACGTTTTACGAATGTAGCTGCTGATCGCATCATCCATCTCGTCTCCTGCCACACGGATCGATTGAGATGTCACAATACCGCCAAGTGAGATAATGGCTACTTCTGTTGTACCGCCGCCAATATCTACAACCATGCTTCCAGTTGGCTCCCATACAGGAAGGTTAGCACCGATTGCCGCAGCAAATGGCTCTTCAATAGGGTATGCGTCACGAGCACCAGCTTGTCTTGTTGCATCAATGACAGCACGCTCTTCTACTGCTGTAATACCAGATGGTACACACACCATCACGTACGGTTTACGAGCAAAAAGCCCTTTACCTTTTAATGCTTGATTAATGTAATATTTCATCATTGTTGCTGTCGTCTCGTAGTCTGCAATGACTCCGTCTTTCATTGGGCGCAGTGCCACAACATTACCAGGTGTACGACCGATCATGTTTCTAGCGTCATTTCCAACCGCCACTATAGACTTCGTATCAGTTTCCAAAGCTACGACCGAAGGTTCTCTCACAACAATGCCTTTTCCTTTAATAAAAACAAGCGTATTCGCTGTTCCAAGATCTATTCCAAGGTCTTTTGTACCAATTCCAAACATATGTATGTATCTTCCTTTCTTAAACCAAAATTCCCTTTAGGGAAAAACTCATAAACTCTATTATATCGTAAAACATTGAAAAAAAAAGTGTTACAAATACCCTTTTTCCTTCAAACTCACAAATTTTTGATCACCGATCACTAGATGATCAAGCAGCTGTATTCCAATCAGCTTTCCACATTCAAAAAGTCGCTGTGTGACTTCAATATCTTCCCTGCTGGGCGTCGGATCTCCAGATGGATGGTTGTGCACACATATAAATGAAGCGGCCGAACGTTTAAAGGCCTCTTTAAAAATTTCGCGCGGGTGAACAATCGACGAATTTAGACTTCCGATAAACACAGTATGTTTATGAAGAACTTGATTTTTGGAATTGAGATAAAGACAAACGAAATTCTCCTGAGTCAAAAATCTCATATCTTCCATCACAAAATTCGCACCATCCTCCGGCGTGCGGATCACATAACGATTGTCCGTCGTTTGATGGTGTAATCTAGTGCCGAGTTCTAAAGCAGCTAAAAGAGAGATCGCCTTCGCTTTTCCAACTCCTCGAATCTTTGACAGTTCTTCAATAGAAGCTTCCTTCACAGAACGAAGACCACCAAATGTTTGCAAAAGTCTTGCGGACACTTGAAGAACTGATTCCTTTTTTGTGCCTGTTCTCAAAAGAATCGCGACAAGTTCATGGTTTGATAAGCTGCTTGGTCCATATTTGACAAATCGTTCGCGCGGCTTTTCATCATGAGGAAAATGCTTCAGCAGCATAGGGAAATGATTCAAGATCTACACTCCTTTTTTGATTCCTTCCCGTCATCAAAAAGGGGTGATACCAAATGTTTCAAGCACTCTGACTGTTTTAGCAATAGGGAGTCCTACAACGGAAAAATAATCACCGTCTATTTTTTGTACAAACAGGGCACCTTTTCCTTGAATGCCGTAGCTTCCAGCTTTATCAAGAGGCTCACCGGTTTCAATATAGCGGTCTATTTCATCTTGTGTAAGCGGCCAAAATGTCACGTCTGTCTGTTCATAAAATGTTTCTTTTCTATTCTCTGATTGAATCGTGACACCAGTCAAGACTTGATGTGTCTTACCTGACAATAATTGAAGCATTGAGGCTGCATCTTCCTTGTCTTTTGGCTTTCCAAGACATTTGCCATCAATTGCAACAATTGTATCTGCACCAATGATCACAGCTTTGGGATGTATTTTTTGAATATCATTTGCTTTTTGTTCTGCCAACCATTGGACGTTCTCAGCAGGAGAAAGGTTTCGATTTATTTCTTCTTTTAAATCACTTGCTTGAATGTCATAAGAAAACCCTGCTAAATCAAGCAATTCTTTTCTTCTAGGTGATTGAGATGCGAGTATTAACTGGTTCATGTTTGTTCATCCTTTCAGGGTTTAGCCTAAGAAGTAAGATACCCATTCATCCTATCAAATGAACATCTTACCGACAATTAACGAAAATGCCATTTTCATGTTCCTACATCATTATGTTGGAAGCAAAAGAAAAAAACTAGTCATTTTTAGACTAGTTTGGCTGTTAAAAACATGATTTTACGTATTTAGTTGATCCAATAGCGCTTGCTGAGATTTCCAACCATTTTCAGCAGATGGGTCATTTAAAAGCTGTACAGCTTTCAGCAAACTGCTTTTAGCTGGTGCGTCGGTTGTTTTGGCATTTTCAAGCTCGGAAATCAACTGAGTGACTTCTTTTTGATCCACATCTTCTCCTGCAATCACCTTAGAGGATAAGACAGATGCCTTCTCTATTAAACCTGTCAGCTCATCTGGCACTTGAAACGAGAGCTCTTTTCCTCCCCATGCTTCAAAATGCTGATCGATCAATTTTTTCCCAACGGCACTTGTCATGCCCTGTTCTGTGGCAAGTCCGGCAATCACATAATATCCATCATCCATTGATACCTTTTTACCTGCATATCCAGCCTCTTTTAAACTGTCAACTAAGTCATCTGCTCCTTTTTCAGAAGAAAACTTTCCAGCCTGCACCACAAAGGTTGAAAAATGACCTGATGCACTTTTTTCACCTTCATTGTCCTTTGACGTATCTGCAAGATCAGCCGGTGGTGCATCTCCCCCAGCTTTCGCCGAAGGCCCGCTTCCAGATGCTGAGACGCTGATATGATCGCCTCCTGATGGATTGGCAGATCCATCTTTACTTAAACTTAGTGCAAATACACCGAGGCCTGTCCCTAGAACGACTGCAAACACAATCGTTGTCATCACTCGTTTGAAGGGACCGCGGTTTTTACTGAACTTCTGGTCAAAAGAACCTTTTTTCTTTTGATAAGGTGTGACGACCTTTGGATCCGAATGGTAAATGTGATCAGCTGCATCGTCCCATTGAAAATCTTCTTCTTTCGGTTTGGACGGTTCCTCCTCGGAAGCGGCTGTCTCCTGTTCCGACTGCCTCTTTTCCTCCCAGTTCGAAAACGTCACTTGATCCTCTTGCTGTTTTTGAGGTTGATGCTCTTCTCCATGCAGCATTTCTTCCTTGCCATTAATATTGACCTTTAACCCTTGTTTTTTTGCCTGCCTTTTTTTCACTGTCATTCCCCGCTTTCTGACATTGTTTGTAAGAAAGACCTTTCTGTCCAATGAAATAGCGCGAATGTAACCCGTCCTTCTTTCTGTTTCACACTTTAACATAGCCAATAAAAAAAAGAACAAGACTTTTGTCGGCAGGTTCAAAAAGTGTTCGCCAATTTTCTCATCCGAAAAAATCGCGAATTGGGTTTAACAGATCACCACAAAAAAGATAAAACCAGAAAGAACAAGCGATGGCAGGAACAAAAGGAAAGGGTTCATTTGCCTTGTAAGAAAACACCTTTGCGTAAACCATTCCCGTGACAGACGAAAGAAAAAGAATGATCAGAAACGGCTTAAATCCGAAGCAAAATGCAAGCACACCAAATAGTTTGACATCCGCTCCCCCCATACTATTTGGCTTGAAATGTTCTAAACTATAAAACAAAAGAAGACAAATAAGAAGGGATGCCGCTCCTTCCCACCAAATAAAAAGTGGTTCTAGCATGCGGTATATGACGAAAAGAGGAAAAAAGAAGAGAAAGAGCTCGTTGGGTACTCTCATATAAAAAAGATCGCTCACGACAGCAATCACGAATAAACTACATAGACTCACAAGAAAAAGGCCCTCATAAGAGAAACCAGCATGTCTATAAACGAGTAAAAAAAGGACGCCTGTCAACAGCTCAACCAGTGGATAAAGCAAAGAGAGCCGGGTTCCACAATGCTTACATGTCCCTTTCAATACAATATAAGAAACAAGCGGGAGCATGTCGTGAAAAGAAAGCGGCTCTTTACAAGCTCCGCAGTGTGAACGAGGAAAAAGAATAGACCGCTTCATTGGAAGTCTCTCACCAACTAGATGAAAAAATGACCCCATAACCATACCTGCGAAAAACATAAAAAAATCAATCAAATTAGGTGACTCCTTCCGGAAATAGAATAGACCGGATTGTACCATAGCGATTCACCTTTGATCACCTTGCGAAAAAGTGATTTTCCCCCTCTCCTACATATTAAAAGAAAAAAGACGCGCATTGTATAGAAGCAATTTGCGTCTTTTCCTTACTGTAAAATACGACTTCGTACATCTGAGATAAAATAAAGGGAACCTGTCACCAGAATCATTGCTGAAGGGTCAGCGCTTTTTTTCTGAATGAACTCAAGTACTGTACGAGGGTCTTCATCAAACGATTTTGCTTTTAAATGGCTGCAAGCATAAAGCTTTTCCGCTGATTCAGCTCTTGGAAAGTCAAAGGAAACAAAATGAATCGATGAACTAATCCTTTCAAGCTTTTCGATCATTTGTTTGTAAGGTTTATCTTTTAACGCACTAAAACATATATGAACCTGTTTACTAGAAAAATGAGCTTGTACAGTTTCGATTAAACGGTCCATTCCTTCTTCGTTATGAGCACCATCTAAATAAACAAGAGGCTCATCTTGGATCTTTTCAAATCTTCCAGCCCACACCGCTTGCCGAATTCCTTCATACACTTGCTCATTTAGCACATGGATATATCCTTCTTGCTCCAGCCATTCGATCAGTAGAACGGCAAGGGAGGCGTTCTGCATTTGATGCGTTCCAATTAACCCAGTCTCTAGCTGCGAGTACTCCCTTTTTGGGGTAGTGAATGTGAAGCGTTCACCTGTTTCAGTCGGCTGCTGGTCCTTAAAGGTACAAGTATCATATAACGAGATAAACGGCGCATTCTTTTCTTTGGCTTTGTGTTGAATCACGGTAAGAGCTTCCGCTTGATGAACGGCCGTGATCATCGGAATCCCAGTTTTAATAATGCCAGCTTTTTCTGCGGCAATCTGATCAAGTGCGTCGCCTAAAATGGCCATATGATCGTGACCAATCGACGTAATTGCTGTTAAGATGGGCGCTGCCACATTTGTAGAATCAAGTCTTCCGCCAAGCCCTGTTTCCAAGAGGACAAAGTCTACTTGGTGCACATGGGCAAAATAAGCAAACGCACATGTTGTAATGATCTCAAACTCTGTTGCTGCACCAAGCTCTGTATCATCTAATTCATCAACTAAAGGCTTGATGTCGTTCACCAAACTCAGCCACTCTTCGTCCAAAATCGGCTCCCCATTAACACTAATTCGTTCATTGAACGTTAAAATAAATGGTGAGGTGAAGGTTCCAACTGAATAGCCCGCTGACTGTAAAATGGATCGCGTAAATGCAATCGTTGATCCTTTTCCATTTGTTCCAGCCACATGCACCGCTTTTATTTTTTGTTCAGGATGGTCTAGTCTGTCCATCAGCCATTTCATTCGTTCAAGTCCCGGTTTGACACCGAAAGCGAGTCTGCTATGAATCCATTCAATGGCTTCATGATAGGTTGTAAACAATGTCATCTCTCATTTCATACGAAATTTTCAAAAAAGACGACTCCATTTCGTTCGGAGCCGTCTTTTCAACATTATGCTTTCAGCTCTTCAATACGCTTTTGAACAGCTTCGCGTTTTGCGACATAATCACGTTCTTTCGCACGCTCTTCTTCTACGACACTTTCAGGTGCTTTTTTCATAAAGCCTTCATTGCCAAGCTTTTTCTGAACTCGTTCCACTTCTTTTGTCAGTTTATCAAGCTCTTTTTGCAGACGGGCAATTTCTTCGTCTAAATTGATTAAACCTTCAAGCGGAAGAATGAGCTCTGCTCCAGAAATAACTGCTGTCATCGCTTTATCACTAGCAGGAACATCCGTGCCAATTTCAAGCACACTTGGATTCGTAAAGCGTTCAATATATGAACGGTTCTTCTCTAAACGTTCCTGTACATCAGATGTGGATGCTTTGATATATAGCTCAACTTGTTTGCTCATTGGTGTGTTGACTTCACTGCGAATGTTACGAACAGAACGAATCAGTTCAACAAGCAGCTTCATGTCAGCAGAAGCCTGTTCGTTTGAAAGCTCAGGCTTCACTTCAGGCCATTTCGCAACCGTAATAGACTCACCTTCGTGAGGCAGATGCTGCCAGATTTCTTCTGTTAAGAACGGCATAAACGGATGTAGAAGTCTCATCGTTTGATCTAATACATACGCAAGGATCGAACGAGTCGTTTTCTTCGCCGCTTCATCTTCTCCATAAAGCGGAAGTTTCGCCATTTCAATGTACCAATCACAGAAATCATCCCAAATGAAGTTGTATAAATGTCTGCCCACTTCACCAAATTCATACTTATCAGCAAGCTGTGTGACACTTTCAATTGTTTCATTTAAGCGTGTCAAAATCCATTGATCAGCAACTGATTTTTCTCCTGTCAAATCAAGCTCATCGTACGTTAAACCATCCATATTCATGAGAGCAAAACGGGATGCGTTCCAAATTTTGTTCGCAAAGTTCCAAGTGGATTCAACCTTTTCAAAGCTAAAACGTAAATCTTGACCTGGAGAGCTTCCAGTCGCTAAGAAATATCTCAGTGAATCCGCACCGTATTTGTCGATGACCTCCATTGGATCAATTCCGTTGCCAAGTGACTTACTCATTTTACGCCCTTGTTCATCGCGAATAAGACCATGAATGAGGACGTCTTTAAATGGTTTTTCTCCTGTGAATTCAAGACCTTGGAAGATCATACGAGAGACCCAGAAGAAGATGATGTCATAGCCTGTTACAAGCAGATTGGTTGGGTAGTAGCGCTTGAAGTCTTCACTTTCTGCATCTGGCCAGCCCATTGTAGAGAAAGGCCAAAGCGCTGAACTAAACCATGTATCAAGTACATCGTTATCTTGCTCCCAGTTTTCAATATCTTCTGGCGCATCAAGTCCCACGTATACTTCCTTCGTTTCTTTATGATACCAAGCCGGGATACGGTGTCCCCACCATAGTTGACGAGAAATACACCAGTCACGGATATTTTCCATCCAGTGTAAATACGTCTTTTCAAATCGGTCTGGAACAAATTGAACTTGCTCATCACCTTTTTGCAGATTGATGGCTTCATCTGCGAGCGGCTGCATTTTCACAAACCATTGTGTTGATAAATAAGGCTCCACTACAGCGCCACTGCGCTCACTGTGACCAACTGAATGCATGTGGTCCTCAATTTTGAACAAAATGCCTTCTTCTTGAAGATCTTTCACAAGCTGTTTACGACATTCGAAGCGGTCCATTCCTTTGTATTGAAGTGCGTTTCCATTCATTGTGCCATCTTCATTCATCACAAGAATGCGCTCTAGGTTATGACGGTTTCCAAGCTCGAAGTCATTCGGGTCATGAGCCGGCGTAATTTTTACAGCTCCTGATCCAAATTCCATATCGACATAGTCATCCCCGACGATTGGAATCTCTCGGCCTGTAATTGGTAAAACAACTGTTTTCCCAATCAAATGCTGATAGCGTTCATCTTCAGGATGTACAGCGACTGCCGTATCTCCCAGCATCGTTTCAGGTCTTGTTGTCGCAATTTCAATCGAACCTGATCCATCTGCAAGCGGATATCTCAAGTGATAAAACGCACCTTGTACATCCTTGTAGATGACTTCAATATCAGAAAGGGCCGTTTTTGTTGCTGGGTCCCAGTTAATGATGTATTCTCCGCGATAGATCAATCCTTTTTCATACAATTGAACAAACACTTGGCGGACTGCTTTATTCAAGCCTTCATCTAATGTGAAACGCTCACGCGAATAGTCTAGACCTAGACCCATTTTCGCCCACTGGCTGCGAATAAAATCGGCATACTCTTCTTTCCACTTCCACGTTTCTTCTACAAATTTTTCACGTCCGAGATCATAGCGGCTCACGCCTTCTTCGCGAAGCTTCGCCTCTACCTTTGCTTGTGTTGCAATACCCGCATGGTCCATTCCTGGCAGCCATAAAACATCATAGCCCTGCATCCGTTTCATACGAGTTACGATGTCTTGAAGGGTTGAATCCCAAGCATGCCCTAAGTGTAATTTTCCTGTCACGTTTGGTGGAGGAATGACGACTGTATATGGATCTTTCGTTTTGTCATTTTGTGCTTCGAAGAATTTCCCTTCAAGCCAGTACGTATAGCGGTCTTTTTCAATCGCATTTGGATCGTACTTTGTTGGCATTTCTTGATTATTTGTTTCCATTTGTGTTACCTCCACATTTTTTCGGCTGATGAAACATAAAAAAAGCCTTTTCATCCTTATAAAAGGACGAAAAAGCTTTTTCGCGGTACCACCTTTTTTCACGAAACACTTAGACGTGTCCCGTACTCTCTAAAGGATAACGGGGATCTCCCGAATTTCTCTACTACATGTTTCAAGAAATTAAGCTCACAGGCGACCTTCCAAACAAGTGTATCCTAGAAAACCTTTCAGCTATTGGTTTCCCTCTCTTTAGGGTCTTGCTCGTACTCTTCCTGATCCACGCTTACGATATATCACGTTCATCAGCTTATACTCATCTTTTATTAATATTACTAAATGCCTTTTGTTTTCGTCAATCATCTTTTCCGCTTTTCTTCTTCTTTATACAAATTGGACAGGCACCCTTTGCCTCTTTGCCCATATGATAATAACAAAATAAAGAAGGAGGGCGTTTTATTTTGAAAAAGATCAATCCTTACACACTCCCCCCATGGCTTAGACAAATTCGGGCAGTTGCCTCCCAAGTCGTTCTCCCGATTGCCATATTTCAAGGCTTTCGCACGATCATTTTTCCCACAACATTTGACGTCCTCATCTTAGGAATTCTTATATTTCTCGCCTGCGCCTTTCACCTTGATTGGTTTTAAGAGAGCTGAAAGCTGCAGGCTCACTCTTATGTATCGATTACCCCATGTTAGACATTTGACAGCAAACAACCTCGTCACTCTTCTGATGACGAGGCATTTTGTTCTTCTTCAAGGCGTCTAGCCTGCTCAATTTCGTGTATTTTCATGACGGTCGGCTCAGAGTTTTTCATTTGCCAATACGCCCTTAACAGCTCCTGACAACTTTCCATCTCATCCTGTCCGCCTGCTTCATAGGCTTTCACCGTATCAAACAAACCCTGCGGATAAGCGAGGTAGCTCAAGAACAAATGAATCTCTTCCTCACGAAGTTTATTTCCCTTTTGATACGTATAAAACAAAGATGTGCATTCAGGACAAGGAGTAGGGTAGGTTTTGAATGTGCGATAGTAAAAGGTCAAAAGGTCATAAATGGGGGCAGCCTTTTTAGACCGCTCAAAATTGGTGAAATGTCCTGTACCTACATCATTGTACAAAAAGTGATGGATTGACAATTGCCCATGGTTTAACACAATACGTGTCGTCTCTTGGTCTTTCATTTCCTCATGCCAATCCTCTAAACGTTCAAGTGCAAATTCACTTGCAGACATCGCTTCTGAAAAATACATAGCAGCAGCCAGCTCAAATGGCGACATATACCATGTTTGTTCTGCCCGCTCGATAAACCGTTCATACATGTCTTTCTCTGTTTCCCATTTGCTTTTCATTTGGGTGTAGTGAGCCTCTATTTCCTGCTCAGTAATGTCCATCATGACTTCTGTTCGTTTATGAAGTCTTGCAATCTCTTGAAATAAATATTCATGTTTATCGTCCTGCTCTTCTCTCTTTTCATTCGTCAGCCATGGCATGAGATAATACGTGTACTGGCTTTCTCGATGATTAGAGAAAAAGGAACCGCTCTTCGTGCGATAAATCGGCACAAACGAGCGATAGCCTTTTGATTCTAGTTCAAGCATTTGCTCTGTAAACTGCATGTGTCGATGGGGTTTTACTCGCTTTAGTGCAAATACGCCCTGCTTTGTATACACTCTAACGACTGCTGGACTGACAGGTTCGATATATTCAGCCTCAAGCCCGTATTCGTATAGGACAGATTGGATTTCATCCACGTTCTCTCACCACATTTTCTCGGTCCATCATCTCATACTATGCATTGCTTTTTTGATATTCAGGAATATAAAGAATCTGCCCTTCTTCAAGCTCTGCATCCACCGACAATGAATTCGTTCGAAGGAGCTGCTGCACATTCAACTGATATCGCTCACAAATACGATCGACCGTATCTTCTTGCTGAACTATACATATTTTCATGCGAGAAAAATCTTCCTCCTCCTGCTTAGCGAACAGCTTCGTTAAATAAAGAGAATTCTCACTGCCAGACGCTTCTCTCTGGTCATGTTCAAACTCCTCAGCTTCTTGAGCTGATTCATACACCTTTGGTGCTTCACGTTCATATAATCGTTCGAACTGATAGCTGTCATCCCGCTCTTCCTGCGTCTGTTCCATCTGATAAGCAGGTGATTCAAAGGTTGGATAAGCTGGCGGATCTTCTTCTTCCTTGCTCTCTGCTTCAGGGTCTTTCCTCACTTCCACCTCAAAGAACGTATCATCCCGCTCCTCTTCTTCTAACAGCTTAGGCGGGTCAAAGAATGGCGGCTCTTGTACTTGAGCTTCTGGGAAGGAACGATACCCAAGCGCCACCGCTTCTTCTTCCTCATTTCCCTCCTCTTCTTCTACTTCTTCCACCATCACCGTCTCGATGTCTATTTCATCCTCTTCTTGTTCAGTTCGCGCTTCATGTTGCAAAGCGGCATGCTGTTCTGCATTTTCTTCATGCTCTTCACGTGGCAGCATTTCTTGCTCTTCATATTCAGACTGCGCCTGATATTCATAAGTGACATCGCCATATTCCTCTTCAGCACGATGGACAAATTCATATGGCTCTCCTACAAGCGGTTCAGGCGTTCCTTCATCTAACAGACCTTCAATGGCCAAATCAGCCTGAATCGTGAGCAAACGGCTTTCTGTCAGCTGGTAATCAAATGCATCAATAAACACAAATACATCATTTAAATGACTAATTTTGTTCTTGGGGATCGTGATATCCACCGGAAATTGATGCAGCAGCTCCGCCGTTCCGTCCTCTCTTACCTTCACCTCATCAGCCTGCCTGTATGATGCATAGGAACTGGATTCACCCATTAGCTCCTCTTGATTTATGTTGTATTCTCCTGTTAGCTCGAGTGAACCTCTAATGGAAACATAATCATTCACTTCTTGAACGAGAATGTCAGGATCGAGAGAAATTGACAGTAGCTCACTGACTTCCTGTCCGTTTTTGAAATAAATGGACTCTTCTACCGAAAACTGTAATCGATTGTTTTGAGACAAGTCGGTGTCCTCCTTTCATCTAATCCTTCAAAATAAAATTAGATGTCAATACAGGTGTATGAAGGAGGCGGTGAAAATATGATTGGTTTTATGCAAAGCAAAAAGCCGATATGTCTCCATATCGGCTCAGCGTGTAGACAAACCCTCGCATTCGGTGTCAGTCCTGCGCGCTGGTGCTCACGAATGTCAAATTCGCTCCGCTCCGGTGCTCGTCCTTCCTAGACTGCAAAGGTTTTCTTTCACGCTGAAAAGAAGACAAAGGGCTAAAATAAAGTTCATTTTAACCCTTTGTCAACGATCTAAGCCGATATGTCTCCATATCGGCTTTTGGTTACTGAGCTAATTTTTGAAATACCTTTTCAACTGTCTCAATCGTATATTCGATGTCTTCATCCGTATGAGCAGTTGATAGGAACAGCCCTTCGAATTGTGAAGGTGGAAGGAAGATGCCGTGATCAGCCATTTCCTTGTAGAATTCAGCGAATAAAGCGAGGTCAGCTGTTTTCGCTGTATCGTAATTGACGACTTGTTCGTTTGTAAAGAAGAATCCAATCATGGAACCGGCACGGTTAAATGTTAATGGAATCCCATGTGCTTTCGCCGCATTTGAAATGCCTTCTTCCAAACGATCTCCTTTGCGTCTAAACTCTTCATAAGACTCAGGTGTCAGCTGTTTTAATGTTTCAAGACCTGCTGTCATCGCAAGCGGGTTACCGGATAACGTTCCTGCTTGATATATCGGGCCGCTTGGCGCAATTTGTCTCATAATGTCCGCTCTACCGCCATAAGCACCAACTGGCAGGCCGCCTCCGATGACTTTACCAAGACATGTCAGATCAGGCGTAATGCCAAAATAGCCTTGGGCACAATGATAATCCACACGGAAGCCTGTCATGACCTCATCAAAAATGAGTAAAGAGCCATATTGCTCGGTGATGTCTCTCAATCCTTGCAAGAAACCTTCTTGCGGAGGGACAACCCCCATATTTCCTGCAACTGGTTCTACAATGACACCTGCAATGTCGTCTCCAAATTCTTCAAAAGCGACTTTGATGCTTTCTAAATCATTGTACGGAACGGTGATCGTATTGCTTGCTGTACCTTCAGGGACACCAGGGCTATCCGGAAGTCCAAGCGTTGCCACACCCGAACCAGCTTTAATAAGCAAAGAATCACCGTGGCCATGATAACAGCCTTCAAATTTCACAATTTTGTTTCTGCCTGTAAAACCACGTGCTAGACGAAGCGCACTCATCGTCGCCTCTGTTCCAGAGCTGACCATACGAATGACCTCAATAGAAGGAACTCGTTCTGATACAAGCTTAGCTAATTCATTTTCAACTAAAGTAGAAGCACCGAAGCTTGTACCATGTTCAGCTACTCGCTGAATACTTTCAACCACACGGTCATTCGTATGCCCTAAAATAAGCGGTCCCCACGATAAGACATAATCAATATATTCATTTCCGTCAATATCATATATTTTTGCGCCTTTTCCTCGCTCCATAAAAATCGGGTCTGTATTGACTGATTTAAATGCGCGCACAGGGCTGTTCACACCACCCGGCATTAACTGCTGCGCTTCTTTAAATGCTTTCTTTGACTTTTCATAGCTACGTCCCATTTCAATGTCCTCCTGTCTATCCGTTCTTTATTCTGAGAGCCATTTTGCTGCATCTTTTGCATGATACGTAATGATTAATTCTGCGCCTGCACGTTTCATGCTAGTCAGCATTTCAAGAACAAGCTCTTTTTCAGAAATCCAGCCATTTTGAGCTGCTGCTTTCACCATTGCATACTCTCCGCTCACATTGTACGCAACAACAGGAAGTGTAAATTCATTTTTCACATCACGCATGATATCTAAGTATGAAAGTGACGGCTTCACGATCAGGAAGTCAGCGCCTTCTTCTACATCAGACTGCGCTTCTCTCAGTGCTTCTAAGCGGTTTGCAGGGTCCATTTGATACGTTTTACGATCTCCAAACTGCGGTGTGCTATGCGCCGCATCACGAAACGGACCGTAAAAAGCACTTGCATATTTCACAGCATATGACATGACAGGCACATGAACAAAGCCGGCCTCATCAAGCGCCTCACGAATTGCGATAACAAAGCCATCCATCATGTTTGATGGAGCAATGATATCTGCACCTGCACGAGCCTGACTGACAGCGGTTTTCGCTAAGAGCTGAAGAGATTCATCATTTAAAACTTCTCCATCTTCAACGATTCCACAATGTCCGTGATCTGTATATTGGCATAAGCAAGTATCAGCAATGACCACAAGCTCAGGGAAATGCTTTTTGATTTCAAGCGTTGCTCTTTGAACAATCCCATGATCGTGATAAGCTTCACTGCCTACATGGTCTTTATGGTCTGGTACCCCAAAAACAATGATAGATTTAATCCCAAGGTCAACAAGCTCTTGGACTTCTTCTTTCACAAGATCAACTGAAATGTGATAGACACCCGGCATTGAAGGGACTTCTTTCCGGACATTCTCTCCCTCTACAAAAAAGATGGGATAAATGAAATCAGAGGGTCTTAAAAATGTTTCTCTCACCAATTCTCTCATTCCTGCGCTTGTACGCAATCTGCGGTGTCTGTTAAATTTCATCATTGGTTCAACTTCCTTTCAGATAAACGGCACATCAAATCAAGCATCCCGTCTATCGTATAAGTATCTGGGGTTTCAGAAGAAATCCCGTATTGAAGCAGCGCCTCTTGTGTAAGAGGACCGATGCTCACAAAACATGTGTCTGATGCAGCTAATCTATCGATATCAGCCTCCATGGCGTGCATAAAAGAATGAACAGTGGAGGAGCTTGTAAATGTAATAAAATCAAATGATTGCTCCATCATTGCCGACTTGAGTGCGATAATTCCGTCCTCATCCTTCACTGTTTCATATATAATCCACTCTTTTACGTCAATG
This sequence comes from Bacillus sp. 005/A4HT-01/001, assembly GCF_004634445.1. Lineage (NCBI taxonomy): Bacteria > Bacillati > Bacillota > Bacilli > Caryophanales > Bacillaceae > Bacillus > Bacillus sp. 005/A4HT-01/001. The sequence continues at coordinate 312,427 of NZ_SEIZ01000002.1, read as the reverse complement.
CCAAGCGGAACGAGGGTATTCTTCACCACATCTCGTGACAGGTGGCCTTTTGCTACAAAGACACATTCTTCTGGGTGTACATGTTCAATTAAAGCATCTGCCAGTTCTTCTGCTATAAATCGCTCTGGAACCACATCCACTTTTAGGCCGTGCTGCATCAGATAGGCAGATGTTTTTTCACCTACAGCCGCCACTTTCAAGTGGGATAAGCTTTGATGTAATTGATGCTTCTCTATATAACTGAGAAAAAAAGACGCACCATTTACACTCGTAAACACAAGCCAATGGCTTGCTTCTAAGTCTTCTAAAAATGCCTTCGCTTTTTCTTTTGTCAGCGTTGGCTCAAACCTGATAAGAGAGGTTAAAACAGCATGGCCGTTCAGCGCTTCAATTTTCTGCTGAAACGCACCCGCTTGACGTTCATTTCGAGTGACAAGCACCGTCTGTCCGTAAAGCGATTTGGCTATCGTCATTGGGAAGACAGATCCTTTTTCACCTTGTCGATCAAATCCTTTGCTCCCTTATCAGCCATCTGCTTCGCACATGCTGTTCCGATTGCCTCAGGGTCAGTTCCTGTTACGGTTTCTCGAATAATCGTATGCCCATCCGCAGATGCCACAAGACCTGTCAATTCAATTTCATCACGCTCATTCATCGTTGCGTAACCAGCGATCGGCACTTGACAGCTTCCATCCATTTGCTTAAGGAAGGATCTTTCAGCAAGGACCGTTTTCTTTGTATACTCATTTGTGAATTGAGCTAACAGCTGCAAGAGCTCTTCGTCATCTCCGCGGCATTCTATCGACAATGCGCCCTGCCCCACAGCAGGAAGGCAAGTATCAGGAGATAAAAATTCCGACACGACTTCTTGACTCCAGCCCATTCTAGACAATCCGGCAGCCGCTAGAATAATCGCATCATATTCTTCATTTTTCAGTTTTTCGAGTCTCGTATCAATGTTTCCACGGATCCATTTAATCTCAAGATCTGGTCTCTCCTGAAGAAGCTGAGCACTGCGCCGTAAGCTGCTCGTTCCCACAATCGCTCCCTTTGGTAGTTCATGAAGACGGAGATGATCCTTTGAAATCAATGCATCCCGCACATCTTCACGCTCAGGAATACAGCCGATGACTAAACCTTCTGGAAGAGAAGCCGGCATATCTTTCATGCTGTGTACCGCCATATCGATGTCATGGTTCAGCATTGCCTGTTCAATCTCTTTAACAAACAGACCTTTTCCGCCAACCTTTGATAAGGTCACATCTAAAATTTGATCACCCTTTGTCACAATCTCTTTAATTTCAAAAGAATAAGAAGGGTTTAGTTCAGACAACTTTTGAATGACCCATTTTGTTTGTGTAATCGCAAGTTTGCTTCGTCTAGAACCTACTTTAATTGTACGCATTACGTCTTCCTCCCGACAATGCCCTTAAGACTCATCATTATTGAAACCAATGAAAGGTTGATAAGCTACCAAGCAGAAAATAATTGATCATCAGCACAAGAAATGAAGCGACATTCCATCGCGCCACGATTTTGCCCTGCATATTTCTCACCAGTCTAATGTATAAGTAAAAACCGTATAAAAACAGCATAATAAACGAACCGAGCACCTTTGCATCTGTCCAGTACAACGTATCATACGAGATATATGCCCATATAATGCCAAGAATTAAACTAAGCAAGAGCATCGGCACGCCAATAATATTTAAGACATACGCCATGTGATCAAGCTTTGATAAGTCTTCAATTCTCAAAAGCCATTTTCCCCATTTTTTCTTTTTCAGCAAACGATATTGAAATAGATAGAGGAGTGAAAAAGCAAATGAAAGTGAAAAAGCGCCGTATGATAAAATGGCCATCGTAATATGAATGACGAGCAGCTCACTCGTCAGCTTTCCCGTCAGTTCGGCAGAATGAAGATCGGATGGTGTAAAGGTGTGAATCGCCATCATGGAAAAACCAATCACATTTGTAAAAAAGACAATAAATTCAACGCGTAATACTTGTGTCAAAACAAGTGACAATGTCACAAGCACCCACGTATAAAAATATAACCCCTCTGCTACATTCAACACAGGGAATCGGTCTGTTTCCATCATAATATAAAACATGTAGACTGTTTGCAGCAGCCAGACAATAGAAAGCAACCAGAAAGCCATTTTTCCAGCCTTCCGGTTGTGTTGAAGAAAATCTATGAAATAGAACAAGACACTGAGTGCATAGATCAAGATCGTCGCTTCGCCTAGTCTCGCTACAATGGATTCCATCATCGCCTAATCACTCACTGGCAACTGTAGCAAGGCCTTGTGCCATATTTGATTTGAACAGCTGAAATGCCCCTTGCTCCACCTGCATCGGCTCTGCCTTTTGCTCTTCATCTTCAACCTGTAAATCAAAGATTTCTTTAAAGAGTAAAAGTTTTTCCTCTGCATTCGGTTCCCCGGCAATTTCTTTGGCCTTTAAGATAGGATCTTTCAGCATTTGATTGATGATGCTTTTCGTATGTTTATTTAACAGCTTCATTTCACGATTTGTAAGGTTTGGAAGCTTTCGTTCGATGCTTTGCATCGTATCCGCTTGAATCGAGAGTGCTTTTTCTCTTAAAGCAGAAATCACAGGAACCACTCCGAGCGTATTAAGCCATTGCTTAAATTCCACAATTTCAGCTTCGATGAGAAGCTCCACCTCTTCAGCTACTGCACGTCGCTCTTTCAGGTTAGCTGCCACAATGCCCTCAAGGTCATCAATGTCATACAAAAAAGCACCTTCTACTTCAGAAATAGCTGGATCTAAATCACGTGGTACTGCAATATCCACCATGAATAGAGGTCTGCCTTTTCTCTGTTTGTTCGCTTTTTCGACCATTTCCTTTGTGATCACAAATTGTTTAGCCCCAGTAGAGCTAATTAAAATATCCGCTTCAGATAAAGTTTTTTCTAATTGATTCAAGCTCTTAGGCTCTCCTGAAAAACGGCCTGCCAGTTCTTTGGCCTTTTCAAACGTTCGATTGATGACTGTTACCTGGCCAATCCCTTGACCTTGAAGGTTTTGAGCCGCCAGCTCGCCCATTTTACCCGCACCAAGAATAAGGACATGTTTATCAGAAAGACGTCCAAAGATTTTTTTGGCAAGTTCCACTGCCGCATAGCTGACAGATACAGCGTTAGACGCAATATCTGTTTCCGCATGAGAGCGCTTCGCAACTGTTACCGCCTGCTTAAACAAATAATTGAAAACGGTACCAATGGTCTTCTCCTCTTGAGCGACTTTAAAGCTTGAGCGCACTTGACCGAGTATTTGTGTTTCACCAATGACCATAGAATCAAGTCCACAGGCAACCCGGAATAAATGCTCAACCGCTCCATCATTTTCATAAAACTTCAAATATGGAGAGACATCTTCTTTTTCTAAACCGAACCAATCTGCTAAAAATCTTTTTATATAAAACCGACCAGTATGAAGCTGATCTACAACTGCGTAGATCTCTGTTCGATTACATGTTGAGATGACGATATTCTCTAGAATGCTTTTTTCTTCTTTAAGCTTGGACATCGCTGTTCCGAGCTCGCTCGGTTCAAAGCTCAGCTGTTCCCGTATCTCAACAGGGGCTGTTTTATAATCTAAACCCACAACAAGAATATGCATAACTTCAGCTTGCACCCCCAACGCCCTGTCTAATTTATAATAATTACAATATAGAATTTATTATTTATAATGATTATAACATATATTCATTTTTAACTGGATAAAAATTGTGAACAGATTTCAAAAATGTTGTGATATAGTAGAAAAATGTTCGACATCGAATGCCATATCATCACTTCAAGCAATTTACCAGATTTGGCGCGTGCGGACAAATGATCTGCTTATAAGAAGGTGACATCTTTGAAGAAGAAATCTATTTTGCTGCCGCTCACTTTGCTGGCTGTAGCACTATATGCCATTCTCTCAGGAGATCAATTTGACATTTGGAAAGATCAGGAGAAATGGTATACACTTGTACTGCTTTTTGGCCTTGCTTTCTTATATCAAGGAAAGAAGGAACAGGAAACCTCTCATGTGTTTATCGGTATGCTCATGACAGGCCTTGCGCTACACTTTATCCTTCAGCCGAAATTAGAACACTGGCCAGATACATTTACGATGATTGTGTTCATCGTCGGCCTCGCACTTTTGATGAAGTCATCACAGAAAAAGGAATATCGAATAGAAAGTGTTGTTCTCATTGCACTCGGTCTATTCCTTTATTTCTTTCAACAAATTACGAAGCAACTTAGCACACTTTCGATCCCTACTTCCGGTTTTGAATTGTACTGGCCATATGTATTGATTGCCGTCAGTCTCCTCTTATTATTTTTAAAAAGGAAATAACTTATACAATATAATTGTTTGATAAGCCATCAATTGGATGTTTTATAATACACATCTTACGAGAAGAAGAAGATCCAGTTTAACTGATATAGACGACAATAACCGCCTTATCTGCAGTTGCTTGTGTAGCAACATTTTGCAGGTAAGGCGGTTTTGTTTTTCTCCCCTTATGTCAAGTATCATTAAATTGATATCAGTGTCACTGTCAAGCAATTATTATCATTTTTATGGTTTCGTCTCAAGTTCGTTTTCATCAGGTAATCTAAATCCAAATTCTTTTTCCCATAAATCATTTCCGCTATCAAACATTTCATTTAGTATATCCACTTCATCAGCTTGATTCCCAAATCCAGCATCATGAGCTAAAATAACGCCGAAATACGACATACAATCGTAATAATAGTTTTGTGGTAACAGCATATGTAAATGCCAAACCTCATCAATTTCAGTATTTGGGGCAAAAGAACAATCGGGATATTTTTTGATCATGAACCAAAATTTTTTGTATTGATCTACTAATCGAGTGACATTCTCTTTATCCATTCCTTCAAAATAGTAACCAAACTTCAAACATGCTTCTACTAAGTCCACTGAAAAGTCAGGATAACTCACTTTATCCATTCATTGAATTCCCCTTTTTAAAATATTTTTTAGAATCAAAAATCGAATGATTCCTATACAAAGACATAACGGAATGATGTAAGAAATATTGAAAAATTCAGAACCTTCCAACATAAATGTAATCACTGTAATGATTAATATCGTTCCTAGCTGATTCAATGTATTCATACCTGCAAGTGCCATACTTCTATAGTGAGGATCAAAAACAACTAAAAAAGATGCTTTGATTAAGCTCATAAACAACGGGTTAATGAGTGTCAAAATAAAAAAACCAATTAAAAACAGTGAACTATTGGGCGCTAAAATCATTAGAATTAACCCAAACATAAGATATATCGTTATAAGATAGACTTTCGAATGTATTTTTTGTATATCCATTCTTCGGATCAATAGATTTCCTAGTAAAACCGATACTCCGCCAATTAGCCAAAATAATGATACAGTAAGATCACTTGCCGAAAACGTTTCTTTCAGAATAATAAACGAATAATTCATTACTACAGGTAAAAACATCCCATCAATAAACATGATGCACAAATAACTCTTTGGTACTTTTTTAAATATTTCAACATTCGCGAAAGATATACTTTCGATTTTCAACTGGGCAACAATTGGATACAAATACTCATAAACCAACAAACCAATAAAAAAGAGCAGAAAAACAAGATACATTTCTGATCCAAAGAATATAAACAAAATTGGTCCACTAAAAAAACCAATTGTTTTAGCTGAGAGTAAAAACATATTACGATATGCAATATCTTTATGGGGTTGATTGGATAAAAACATGTTAAATCCCGATTCTAAAATAAACGATAAGCCATTTATAAAAAATTGAAAAGCAAGCATTAAAAAAAACATTAGATTAAATAATTGATTGTTTAAAGCAAAAAACGAAGCAAGGGTTAGGATAGACAATGTGGTGACGAAAAATTTTGCTGTGTATCTAGAAAAAACTTTAAATAAATAGTTGCTCACAATATTACTTAAAATAAACGAAAAGCCACCAATCAGATACATACTGCCTGCATAAAAATATGAACCAGTCATCTCAAAGAAATAAAGAGGCAATCCAGTCCAAACTAGTGCCCCTATGAAAACAATCATAGTATCCAAATAAACTAATGTACTCACTCTACTAATATTCATGTACACTATTCCTTATTTAAGTGTTAAGAAACAGAGATTCTAAAAAACCTCTGTTTCTCATCATACTCTCTTACTTTTTCTTTAATTCCTTTTGCATTTCTTTCATTTCATTTAGCGAGTAATTATAGCATGTTCTCGCTTTCAGTTTTGATTGTTTTTCCTTCATTTCATTTAGTGAGTAATTGTAACAAGTTCTTGCTTTTAATTTCATTATTACCACTCCTATCTGAAATATTTTCAATATCATATTACTGCAATTGATTTTATTTGTAAATATGGAAATTAATTATAATTTAGCATCTATTTAAATAAACTTTCGGCATTCAATAATTTCTAGAAACAGAACGAATTTAAACTTAATCGCTTTCTTTCAAGTTCTACGTTTTTCTCACCATATGAAAAAAAGTTGTAAGAAAACAAATGTTTTCTTACAACTTTTTATTATCTTCTTAGCTGTTAATCTTCGCAAGGATCGCATTCCATGCTTCATCTTTTCCCTTTTTTGTTTCAGAAGAGAAAAGGATTAATTCATCTGAAGGGTCAATGTCGAGTGTCTGTTTGACGACTTTCGCATGCTTTTCCCATTTGCCTTTTGGAATTTTATCGGCCTTTGTTGCAATAATGATCACAGGAACTCCATAATATTTAAGAAATTCATACATGTTCACATCATCTGCGGATGGTTTATGACGCAGATCCACAATTTGGACGACTGCTTTTAACTCTTCACGCATTGTAATATACGTTTCGATCATTCTCCCCCATGCTTCGCGCTCTGTTTTTGATACTTTCGCAAAGCCATAACCGGGGACGTCCACAAAATGGAGCATATCATTAATAATGTAAAAATTAAGCGTCTGGGTCTTTCCTGGTTTAGAAGACGTACGCGCTAAATTTTTCCGATTAATCAATGAGTTAATGAACGAGGACTTTCCAACATTTGATCGTCCAGCAAGTGCGATCTCAGGCAGTCCCCCGCTCGGGTACTGCTCTGGTTTCACCGCACTAATGACGATATCTGATTTTGTTACTTTCATCTTCCCTCTCCTACTAACGCTTTCTCAAGCACCTCATCTAAATGTGAAACCGGAATAAAAGTTAATCCTTCTCTCACACTTTCAGGAATATCATCAATATCCTTCTCATTGTCCTTTGGAAGAATAATCGTTTTCAGTCCTGCACGATGTGCGCCTAATGCTTTTTCTTTTAATCCGCCAATCGGAAGCACTCTTCCTCTTAACGTAATTTCTCCTGTCATGCCAACCTCTTTTGAAACAGGACGTCCTGTGAGTGCTGATACAAGAGCCGTCGCAATGGTAATACCAGCTGATGGCCCGTCCTTTGGAACCGCACCCTCTGGAACATGGATATGAATATCGTGCTTTTCATTAAATTGAGGATCAATGTTCAGTTCATCTGCTTTTGAACGGATATAACTGAATGCCGCCTGCGCAGATTCTCTCATGACATCACCGAGCTTACCTGTTAGCAAAAGCTTGCCTTTACCAGGCGAGAGTGAGACCTCGATGGACAAGGTGTCTCCGCCAACTGTGGTATATGCAAGGCCTGTGACAACGCCGACCTGATCGGTCGTTTCCGCCTGACCATAACGGTAAAGTCTTTTTCCGAGGAATTCAGATAAGTTCTTTTCCGTCACTGTGATACGTTTGCGGTCTTCAGCCACAATTGCTCTTGCCGCTTTTCGGCAAATCGCCGCTAGCTGACGCTCTAACCCGCGGACTCCTGCTTCTCTCGTGTAATAGCGAATCATATCGTAAATCGCTGCTTCACGAAGCTGCAAGTTCCCTTTCTTTAATCCGTGCTCCTTTAGCTGCTTCGGCAGAAGGTGATCTTTCACAATTTCTGCTTTTTCAACTTCCGTATACCCTGCAATCGTGATAATCTCCATTCTATCACGAAGTGGACCCGGAATGGTTGCTAAATTGTTGGCAGTTGCGATAAATAAGACTTGAGACAAATCAAATGTCTCTTCAATATAATGATCGCTAAAATTATGATTTTGCTCTGGATCTAACACTTCAAGCATCGCAGAAGACGGATCTCCCCTAAAGTCAGAAGACATTTTATCAATTTCATCTAAAAGAAAGACCGGATTCATTGTGCCCGCCTTGCTCATCCCGCGAATGATACGGCCCGGCATCGCACCTACATAGGTTCTTCGATGACCACGGATCTCAGATTCATCACGTACACCGCCAAGAGAGATACGGATAAACTTTCGATCAAGTGATTTAGCAATGGATTTTGCAAGTGACGTCTTCCCTACCCCAGGAGGTCCTGCCAAGCAAAGAATCGGTCCCTTTAATGAATTTGTTAGTTTTTGAACAGCAAGATATTCGAGTACCCGCTCTTTTACTTTTTCAAGCCCGTGGTGCTCGTCATCTAAAATTTCGCTTGCAAGCTTTAAATCTAGACGATCTTCTGTATAAGTGCCCCACGGCAGATTGATCAGCCAATCAATATAATTGCGAATGACAGAACTCTCAGCAGAGCTTGAAGGGATTTTTTCATAACGGTTCAGTTCTTTTAAAGCCGTTTCACGAACGGAATCTGGCATGCCGGACTCTTCAATTTTAGCCATAAGCGTACTGACTTCGCCTGTTTTCCCCTCTTTGTCTCCAAGCTCTTTTTGAATAGCTTTCATTTGTTCGCGCAAATAATATTCTTTTTGCGTTCGCTCCATTGAACGTTTGACACGCTGGCCAATTTTCTTTTCAATCTCTAGCACTTCTTTTTCATTGTGAATGAGACTGATGACCCGATTCAACCGTTTTTTGACATCGACTGTTTCCAGCACTTCTTGCTTGTCTTTTAATTTCAAAGGAAGGTGGGAAGCGACGATATCCGCCATTCGTCCAGGTTCTTCAATATCCGTCACCGTTGCATATGTTTCAGCTGAGATTTTTTTTGAAATTTTTATGTACTGATCAAAGTGATCTAACAAAGTGCGCATGAGTGCTTCTGCTTCTGCGTCCTTTAATTCTTCTTCTGTCAACTCTTTAATATCGACTGACGTATAGTCTTCTAGCTCCATGTAGGATTCGATCTGCGCTCGATTTAAGCCTTCGACGAGCACACGGATCGTTCCATTTGGCAGCTTCAGCATTTGTTTAATTTTTGTGTAGGTGCCGACTTTGAAAATTTCCTCTTCACCTGGTTCATCTATTGAAATTTCCCGCTGTGTTGCTAGAAAAATCATATGATCGTTCATCATGGCCTGTTCTAATGCTTGAACAGACTTTTCGCGCCCAACGTCCAAATGCAAGACCATTGTTGGATAAACAAGCAAGCCTCGCAGTGGAAGGAGCGGAACATTCTTTTTGATTTCATCTGCCATGTTGATAGACACCTCCGTCACTAGTATGAATCATTATAATATACCTGTTTCAGTCTTGTACAATGTAAAAGACTTGAGAAATGATGATCTTACCGTAGTATACCCTTTCTTTTTATCTTGAAAAAGAAAAAAAGATCTATTTCACTAAAAAATCCCCATATGAGATGGGGATTAAACAGATTTCCTTTTCATTTCTTCTTCTAGTCCATCTTTCTTCTCATCTGGCGGATTGACCAAACACTGATCCAGCACTTCTTGGAAATGCTTAACAGGCACAATCGTAACCCCTTCAATCTCTTTTAAGATCGACTGCTGATTGTCATAAGGGATGATCACTGTTTTGACACCCGCTTGTTTGGCTGCCTTGATTTTTGGTATGACACCGCCAATCGGCTTCACCTGACCTTGTAATCCAATCTCACCGGTCATCGCCGTTAAATGATTAATCGGGATTTGATGAATGGCTGAGAAAATGGCTGTGGCCATCGCAATTCCAGCAGATGGCCCATCAATCGGGGCACCAGCCGGAAAATTAATGTGGATATCATATTCATTTGTTCGTATGCCTAAGTTTCGAAGCACGGTTAAGACATTTTCAACTGAGCCCTTCGCCATACTTTTCCGTCTGATCGATTTAGACTGATTGCCGATGCTTTCTTCTTCCGCAATACCTGTAATATTGATACTGCCTTTTTCAAGCGCTTTACAAATGTTCACTTCAATTTCAAGCAGAGCCCCGCTGTTCGGTCCATACACGGCAAGACCATTTACTACTCCTACCTTTGGCTTTTCCGGTACTTTTTGTTCATATCTTGGTGTCAGCTGGCTTGAATGAATGACCCATTCTACATCGGCGATCGTAATATCTTTTCGGTTTTCAGTGACAGCCATACCTGCGGCGATCTGTACCATGTTGACCGCTTCACGTCCATTTTTCACATAAGATGTTAACAGGTTCAGTCCTTCGTCACTTAATTCCTTCTGTATTTTCTCGACTGCTTTAGCTGCAACAATTTTCAGCTCATGCTGATCCAAATCCTTGAAGAAAATCTCCAAACATCTTGATCGAATAGCCGGCGGAATTTCGTCCGGTGTTCTTGTTGTAGCGCCAATCAGTCGAAAATCAGCGGGCAACCCATTTTGAAAAATATCATGGATGTGATTCGGGATTTGCGTATTTTCTTCACTGTAATAAGCACTGTCTAAAAACACTTTTCGATCTTCTAGCACTTTGAGCATTTTGTTCATTTGAATCGGATGCAGTTCTCCAATTTCATCGATAAAGAGAACGCCCCCATGAGCATGTGTGACGGCTCCTTGTTTCGGCTGCGGAATGCCGGCCTGTCCCATGGCCCCTGCTCCTTGATAAATGGGATCATGTACAGAACCAATCAAGGGGTCTGCGATGCCTCGTTCATCAAATCTTGCCGTTGTGGCATCAAGCTCAACAAATACTGCATCTTTTTTAAATGGTGAATCAGCGTGACGCTTCGCCTCTTCCATCACTAGACGGGCAGCAGCTGTTTTTCCAACACCAGGCGGCCCGTAGACGATGACATGTTGCGGGTTCGGTCCACACAGGGCAGCTTTAAGTGCACGTATACCATCTTCCTGCCCTACAATATCTTGAAACCCCTTTGGCCGGACTCTCTCTGATAAAGGTTCACTCAGTTTAATGGATCGCATCTTTCTGAGTGCTTCCATTTCTTTTTTTGATTCTTTATCGATCGTCACCTTTTGTGTGCGCTGATTTTTCAGTAAGTTCCAAAAGTACAACCCGATGACGATACCAAAGAACAGTTGTATGAATAATACGATTCCTGTCCAGCTCAATCGGTGCTCCCTCCTTCATCTATCGTTATGTATTGGTTTCTGTCTGCTAGTATTTCCTAGAGCTGGACGGAATAAACACAACTTCCACGATAAATAAAAAACTCCTGAATCAAAAGATTCAGGAGTCATTCAAATGGGCTTATGCCGATGTTTTTGTATCTTTATTCACGACTGTACCGTCTTTTAAGACAAGACGTGGCGGCTCACCATCAGCAACCGTTTCACCAGTAATGACACATTTCTCAATATCATCACGAGATGGAAGATCAAACATCACATCAAGCATGATGCCTTCAATGATGGAGCGAAGACCACGTGCTCCTGTTTTACGCTCAATTGCTTTTTTCGCAATTTCGCTAAGAGCATCTTCTTCAAACTCAAGCTCAACATCATCAAGCTCAAGCATTTTTGTATATTGCTTAACGAGCGCATTTTTAGGCTTCGTCAAGATTTCTACAAGTGCTTTTTCATCTAACGGCTCTAGGCTTGCAATAACCGGAAGACGACCGATGAATTCTGGGATTAAACCGAAGCGAAGTAAGTCTTCTGGCAGAACTTTTGATAGAAGGACTTCTTTTTCAAGATCTTCAATTTTATTTTCCGCACCGAATCCAATCACTTTTTGACCTAGGCGGCGTTTGATAATTTGCTCAATGCCGTCAAAGGCTCCACCACAAATGAAGAGGATATTTGTTGTATCAATTTGAATGAATTCTTGATGAGGATGTTTACGTCCACCTTGAGGCGGTACACTAGCGACTGTTCCTTCAAGAATTTTCAAAAGGGCTTGCTGTACACCTTCCCCAGATACATCACGAGTGATAGAAGGGTTTTCTGATTTTCTTGCTACTTTATCGATCTCATCGATGTAGATAATGCCTTTTTCAGCTTTTTCTACATCATAATCTGCTGCTTGGATCAGCTTTAGTAAAATATTCTCTACGTCTTCCCCAACGTAACCTGCTTCTGTTAAAGACGTCGCATCTGCAATCGCAAATGGAACATTTAAAATACGTGCAAGTGTTTGAGCAAGTAATGTTTTACCGCTTCCTGTAGGTCCAATCATAGAAATGTTACTTTTCGAAAGCTCAACATCATCAATCTTACTGTTGGAATTAATCCGCTTGTAATGGTTATAAACCGCTACAGCTAAGGATTTCTTCGCATTCTCTTGTCCGATGACATATTCATCAAGAATTTCCCGGATTTCATGAGGTTTCGGAACATCCTTGAATTCAACTTCTTCCTCAGTACCGAGCTCTTCTTCAACTATTTCCGTGCAAAGCTCGATACATTCATCACATATATATACGCCAGGTCCTGCGACCAGTTTACGCACTTGATCTTGCGTTTTTCCGCAAAACGAGCATTTTAATTGACCTTTTTCCTCGTTGAATTTAAACATTCTTTCACCCCTTATTCTTCTTCACTTGCCTGTAGCTAACAGTCAGCTACCCTTCTGGGTCCAGTATGTATGCATTTTACCATACTTTCCTAAAAGACGGTAATGATGTGTTTGTAACACTGCACATTGAGATATGTATGACAGAAAGATGCGACTTACACTATCGTTTCCAAAAGAAGCGATGATAAGTCAAAAATTGTACAAAACAAGGCACGAGTCACTCGCGCCCTGTTTTATTATTATGCACCATATTAACGGTTTTCTACAAGAAAATCAATTGCTTTACGAACTTTTAAATCTTCTTTCATTGCTTCAGTAGAACCGATCGCTTGTTTGATATTTTCAACTGGCATGTTGTATGCTTCAGCCATTTTTGAAAGTTCTTCTTCCACTTCTTCATCAGACACTTGTAGGTCTTCTGCAGCAGCAATTGCTTCAAGAGTAAGATTAGATTTTACGCGTTTAGCAGCATCTTCTTTCATTTGCTCTTTTAGCGCATCTTCATCTTGTCCAGAGAACTGGAAGTAAAGCTCAAGGTTCATCCCTTGCATTTGAAGACGTTGTTCGAATTCTTTCATCATGCGGTCTAGCTCAGTGTCAACCATCGCTTGAGGAACGTCAACTTCCGCATTTTCAGAAGCTTTTGCTACTAGTTCTTCACGAAGTTTGCCTTCTGCTTCGTTTTCTTTTGCTTCTTCAAGACGTTTCTTCGTTTTTTCAGTTAATTCAGCAATCGTTTCTACTTCTTCATCAACATCTTTAGCGAACTCATCGTCAAGTGCTGGAAGTTCTTTTGCTTTGATTTCATGAATTTTCACTTTGAATACAGCTGGTTTACCTGCAAGGTCTTCAGCATGATATTCTTCTGGGAATGTCACTTCAACGTCTTTTTCTGCACCTGCTTCAAGACCAACCAATTGCTCTTCGAAACCAGGGATGAATGAACCAGAACCTACTTCAAGAGAGTAGTTCTCAGCTTTTCCGCCTTCGAATGCTTCTCCATCAACGAATCCTTCGAAATCTAGAACAACTGTATCGCCGTTTTCGATTGCGCCTTCTTCTTTGACAACAAGCTCAGCTTGACGGTTTTGCATAGCTTTTAACTCTTCTTGGACATCTTCATCAGATACAGATGTGTCGTCTTTTTCTACGTTAAGACCTTTGTAGTCACCAAGTTTTACTTCTGGCTTCACTGTTACTTTTGCAGTGAAGATTAAGCTTTCGCCTTTTTCGATTTTCTCAACATCGATTTCAGGGCGGTCAACCGGCTCGATACCAGCTTCGTCGATTGCTTTCGGATATTCAACTGGAAGAAGAATATCTAGTGCATCTTGATAAAGAGATTCTACTCCAAAACGCTGCTCGAAAAGACCACGTGGTACTTTCCCTTTACGGAATCCAGGGATTGATACTTGCTTAACTACTTTCTTAAATGCATCATCAAGTGCTTTGTTAAATGTTTCAGCGTCAACTTCTACTGTTAAGACACCTTCGTTACCTTCTTGTTTTTCCCATTTTACTGACATGTGTGTTTCCCTCCAAAAATCTATTCAGATTGTGCGTTGTTACATTCTAAAGCATCATAAAGACTTCGTCCAATCAAAAACCACGCACTCCGCTAAAGAAGCGGTCTTATGTATACAACATTTGACTTGATTATACATAACGTCTTTCAACCGTTGGAATCTTACAACCGCACGATATATGCACAAATACAACCATTATATTATAACATAACAAGTCCGTCTTTCAACTAAATCGACAAATTACAAATAAGAAATTTCTTCAATATCTTTCAGCATTGTACAAGCTTCTCTCAGCTCTCGTTCGTTAAAATCATACAATAAATGCAATTCTTCGAGGTCAATCTCGATTCCATGCATTTCATAGCCGACTTTATGAAGTGCCGCAGCCCAAAGATTCGGATCCGTATATTTAGGAAGAAATGGATATAGCACAAATAAGTGCCGGCGCCATAACTCTTCAACCCCTTGGTAAAGGGTTGGGTTCTCATTGCCGAGAGTGTCATCGAGCTTTCGAAGGACTTGCTGAAGCAGTGGCATTTGCTCTGGCTTGACAGCCCCAGAAGGAACAAGCGTTAAAGAATCACCGAACTTCGTCACATGAACCGGCTTTGCCACATCATGATCTGACAGAAGTTGCAGGATCAATGATTTGACCAAAGGGTTTCCATCAGGCTTTTGTAGGATCGTATTTAATAGACCCATATGCGGCGTGATGTTTCGGTCTTTCAGCGAATGGATGAACTGCACCTGCTCTTCTGGCCGCTCGAGCATTTCATCTATATTGATTTCTCCGCTGCCTTCCTCGTCTTCATCTAAAATCTCTTCTGGTGATTCAATCATCTTTCTGCTAAATTCAAGCAGTTTATAAAAATGCTCCGCGCTTTCTGCTGGAAGGTGATTTTCTTCAAGGACAGCCTCAATTGTTTGTTTGACTTCCTCGTACTCTTTCAGCTGAATTAAGATGGTCATATATACTTGAAGCACAGTGAAATAGTGGCCATATCCTTCATGTAGCATCTTTTCACAGACTCGCTTTGCATCCTGCAGCTCACCAAGCTCTAGAAAACAAATCGCCATACCGAGATGAATATCGGATTCTTCATCGTCATCATACGATTTCGCTTCTGAAAATAAGTGAAGCGCCTCTTGATACTGTTTATCTTTTAATGCTGCCATTCCTTTTTCAATCAGTCTTTCTTTCAGACCAGGAAACAAAATGACATTATCTTTCTTCTTGTCATGTTTCATGCTTACGTTCCTTTCGGGCGCATATTTTTTATCAGTTTACCAACGAATGTTAGTAAACACAAGTAACGAGAGGTTTTCATGCAAAAAAGAAGCCGTCACACCACGGGGACGGCTTCTCGTTGTTTATGCACGCAGCCAGCTGCTACGTTTTTCTTCAAATGCTTGAATCTCATCTTCTAGTAACAATGTTAATGAAATCTCATCATAGCCATTCAGGAGCATTTCTCTCCAGTGTGGATCTACATCGAAAGGAGTAACATTCCCTTCATGGTCTTGAATCTGTTGTTTTTCCAGATCAACTGTCATTTCATATCCTTTGTTTTCATATGATGCAGCAAACGTTTTCCACACATCATAATCAAGACGAATTGGAAGCATCCCGTTTTTAAAACAGTTTTGATGAAAAATATCGGCGAAAGATGGGGCAATGACAATTTTGAAACCATAATCATCAAGCGCCCAAGGCGCATGTTCCCTTGATGACCCGCAGCCAAAGTTTTCGCCTGCGATCAAAATAGAGGCTCCTTCATAAATCGGCTGATTGAGTTCAAAATCTGGATTCGGACTACCATCTGCTAAATATCGCCAGTCAAAAAAGGCAAATCGGCCATATCCTGTTCGTTCGATTCTTTTCAAAAACTGTTTCGGAATGATTTGATCTGTATCTACATTTATACGGTTAAGCACAGCGGCTTTTCCTTTATGAGTGACTAAAGGCTCCATCTATGACACAACTCCTTACACGACTGTTTTCTCTTGATTAAACTTCCTGACATCGACAAATCGGCCATGTATGGCAGCCATTGCAGCCATTGCCGGGCTGACAAGATGCGTTCTTGCACCCTTCCCTTGACGTCCCTCAAAGTTACGGTTTGATGTGGATGCACAGCGTTCACCTTCTGGCACCACATCGTTATTCATGCTGAGGCACATACTACAGCCAGATTCTCTCCATTCAAATCCTGCTTCTAGGAAAATTTTATGAAGACCTTCTTCTTCTGCTTGCAGTTTGACACTTTGTGAGCCGGGAACCACAATCGCTCTGACATGATCAGCTACTTTTTGTCCTTCAATCATAGAAGCGGCTTGGCGTAAATCAGTCATTCTTGAGTTCGTACATGAGCCAATAAACACATGCTCAATCGTAATATCTTCAATACGCTGATGTGGGTGAACCCCCATGTATTCATAAGCACGTTTTGCTTCTTTTTGGTCATCTTCTTGTGCAAAATCTTCAGGTCCTGGAATTGCTGCATCCACAGGGAGCACCATTCCTGGGTTAATTCCCCACGTGACCATTGGTGAAATATGATTTCCATCTAAAACAATGGTTTTATCATAGGTCGCACCCGGATCTGTTCTTAGTTCTTTCCATTCTTTTATCGCTGCTTCGAAATCTTCACCCTGCGGTGCGTATTTGCGTCCGCGGCAATATTCAAAGGTCACTTCATCAGGTGCGATCAATCCTGCTCTTGCGCCTGCTTCAATTGACATATTACAAACGGTCATCCGCTCATCCATTGACATGTTTCTGAATACTTCCCCAGTGTATTCAATGACATAACCTGAACCGAACTTCACGCCATGTGCGCCAATGACTGCTAAAATGACATCTTTGGCTGTTACCCCTTTTTGAAGCGTTCCGTCTACTCTAATTTCTAGTGTCTTCGGACGCTGCTGCCAAAGTGTTTGTGTGGAAAGCACATGCTCAACCTCACTTGTGCCAATCCCAAAGGCAAGTGCACCAAATGCGCCATGAGTAGATGTATGACTATCTCCACACACGATTGTTTTCCCCGGAAGTGTTAAACCAAGCTCTGGTCCAACGACATGAACGATTCCTTGGTCTACACTGTGAAGGTCAGCTAGACGGACCCCAAATTCAGCACAGTTGCGCTCTAGAGCACTGACTTGCTTCTTCGCAATCTCATCTTTGATCACAAATCGATTCACAGTCGGAATGTTGTGATCCATCGTCGCAAATGTGTTTTGTGGTCTTCGCACCTTGCGCCCTTTTTGTCTTAATCCTTCAAATGCTTGAGGTGACGTCACCTCATGCACCAAGTGCAGATCAATATATAAAAGGTCTGGTTTTCCCTCGCCATTTTTGACAACATGCTGATCCCATATTTTTTCGATGATTGTTCGAGGCATAACCCTTTTTCCTCCCTCTACCTAATTCAACAAGATTTCTATTTATACAATGGTTTTCGCCCGTTGTTTGAGTGCATCTACAACGGCTTTCGTGATATCATCAGTCGTTTCATACGTTCCCTCTTTTGATGCTAGGTCCTTTGTTCGTTTGCCAGAGGCAAGGACGGCTTCCACAGCTGCTTCAATTGCAGCCGCTTCTTCTTCTAAAGCAAAGGATGTTCTAAGCAAGCTGGCTGCTGACAATATAGTAGCCAGAGGGTTTGCGACATTTTGCCCCGCAATATCGGGTGCTGAACCATGAATCGGCTCATATAAATGAAGGCCGGTGCTTGATAAACTAGCAGATGGCAGCATGCCGAGTGAGCCAGTAATCATAGATGCTTCGTCACTTAAAATGTCACCAAACATATTCTCTGTCACGATGACATCAAATTGAGCGGGCTTATAAATCAGCTGCATCGCGGCATTATCGACGAGCATGTGCTCATATGCGACATCTGGATATTGGGATGCAACTTCTTCTACCGCATCCCGCCATAGTTTACTCGAAGCGAGAACATTTGCTTTATCCACAGACGTTACTTTTTTCCGTCTCGTTAATGCCATGTCGAACGCTTCTTTTAATACACGAACAATCTCTTCCTTTGTATAAAGAAGTGTATCAACCGCAGCTTCTTTTCCTTCATCATCCGTGTAGCGCTCACTTGGTTCGCCAAAGTAGAGGCCTCCAGTTAATTCACGAACGATGACGAAATCTACTCCGCTAATGTGATCTTGTTTTAACGGTGAAGCCTCACTCAAGCTATCAAATACTTTGACAGGGCGGATGTTCGCAAATAAGTCCAGCTGCTTGCGAATGGAGAGCAAGCCTTTTTCTGGGCGAAGTTCTGGCGGGTTTTGATCCCACTTTGGTCCGCCAACGGCTCCTAATAAAATCGCATCTGCGCTTTTGCACACTTCTACTGTTTCTTTAGGGAGCGGATTGTTTTTTTCATCTATCGCTATACCGCCAATGAGAGCTGTTTCGAATTCAAATTCGTGTTGAAATTGAGCCGCTGTCTCTTTCAGGACAGCGACAGCTGATGTGACGACTTCCGGTCCGATTCCATCGCCGGGCAAAAGTGCAATTTTCTTTTTCATGAGTCCCTTCCTCCTTTCTTATGAGATGGCGTGATGTTTCTCAATTTCTATTAGGTTTGATTTAAAGATTAAATGTCTATTCACTGCATTGACGTAAGCTTTAGCCGATGCTTCCAGCACATCTTGCGCTACACCGCGTCCTGCTGTTTCTTTTCCTTCTATTGAAACAGTGACATATACTTCCGCTAGTGCGTCTCTGCCTTTTCCATTGGATTGAATACGATAATCTAGCAAATGAATTCTTTCCTCCATACAGCGCTCAAGCGTGTTGTACACAGCTTCTACACTGCCTGCACCTGTAGCTGCTTCTTGAATGACTTCCTGCGTTTCTTGATTTTTAAGAGAGACTGTTGCGGTCGGCATTTGCTCTGTCCCATAGTGAACTTGAAGACTTTCAAATTCATAGCCAATTTTACGGTCTGCTACTTTTTCTTCTAATATAATAGAGATCAAATCATCATCTGTGATTTCTTTCTTCTTCTCTGTTAAGTTCTTAAAAGTTTCGAAGAACTTATTGATCTCTTCTTCAGTCAATTTAAAGCCGAGTGTTTTTAAGCGGTCTTTAAACGCGTGTCTTCCGGAGTGTTTACCAAGGACAAGCACATCTGTTGTGACGCCTACAAGCTCTGGAGAGATAATTTCATAGGTTGTTTTTTCTTTGAGGAATCCATCTTGGTGAATACCTGATTCATGGGCAAATGCATTGTTTCCAACGACTGCTTTATTACGCGGTACAATCATACCTGAGTATTTGCTCACTACATCACTTGTGCGCTTAATTTCATTCAACTGAATGGTTGATTCGACTTGGTAAAAGTCTTTGCGAATATGAAGGGCAACTGCAATTTCTTCTAAAGCAGCATTTCCTGCGCGCTCTCCAATACCGTTGACAGCTGTTTCAATTTGATCTGCTCCATTTTCAATGGCAGCAAGTGAGTTCGCTACAGCCATTCCTAAATCATCATGACAGTGTGCTGACAAGATGACTTGATCGATATTTGGAACGTGTTCCTTCATATATTTAAAGATATTTCCGTACTCTTTTGGTGCTAGGTATCCAACAGTATCAGGCAAGTTAATGACACTTGCGCCTGCGTCGATCACTTTTTCTACAATTTCTGCTAGGAAAGAAAGATCTGTCCGGCATGCATCTTCTGCTGACCACTGAACAACTGGGAAGCGCTCTTTCGCGTATTTCACCATTGAAACAGCTTGTTCAACCACTTCTTCACGTGTTTTCTTTAGCTTATGCTTGAGGTGAATGTCAGAAGTCGCAATAAAGACGTGTATTCTTGGTTGAGCTCCATCTTTTAATGCGTCCCATGCAGCATCAATGTCACCTTTCACACATCGTGCAAGTCCTGCAACTGAACAGTTCTTAATCGTTCTTGCAATTTCTTGTACGCCTAAGAAATCCCCTCGGGATGAAGCGGGAAAACCCGCTTCAATAATATTAACCCCAAGGCGCTCAAGCTGCTTAGCAATGATTAGCTTTTCTTGTGCATTTAAGTTCACTCCTGGTGATTGCTCTCCATCTCGAAGTGTTGTGTCAAAAAAATTAATTTTTCGCACCGACGCTCACCGCTTCCTTTTTCTTTCCTTGTTTAACGAAAGGCATCATTTCACGAAGCTTTCTTCCGACGATTTCAATTTGGTGCTCATTTTCATTTGCATTGATCGCATTGAAACGTGGACGATTCACTTGGTTTTCAACAATCCATTCTTTTGCGAATGTTCCGTTTTGGATGTCAGTCAAGACTGCTTTCATTGATTCTTTTACTTTTGCATCCACAACGCGTGGTCCTGATACGAAGTCACCCCACTGCGCTGTATCAGAGATTGAATATCTCATACCTTCTAATCCTTCTTCATACATAAGGTCAACGATCAATTTCAGTTCATGCAGACACTCGAAGTATGCAAGCTCTGGCTGATAACCAGCTTCTGTTAATGTTTCAAAACCTGCTTTTACTAATGAAGTAAGACCTCCACAAAGAACTGCCTGCTCACCGAATAGATCCGTTTCTGTTTCTTCTTTAAATGTTGTTTCAAGAACGCCTGCTCTTGCTCCGCCGATTGCTTTTGCATAAGCAAGTGCTTTGTCTTTCGCTTGACCTGATACATCTTGATAAATAGCAAATAGTGCAGGTACACCAGCGCCTTGCTCATATGTTCTTCTGACAAGATGTCCTGGACCTTTTGGAGCCACAAGATACACATCTACGTCACTTGGAGGAACAATTTGATGGAAGTGAACGTTGAATCCGTGTGCGAATACAAGAGAGTTGCCAGCTTCTAATTGATCTTTGATTTCTTCATCATATACTTTCTTTTGCTGTTCGTCAGGAAGTAATACCATGACGACATCTGCTTGTGCTGCTGCTTCTTTTACTGTGAATACTTGATGACCGTCTTCTTGTGCTTTTGTATAAGATCCGCCTTTTCTCACACCGACAATCACATCTACGCCGCTCTCTTTTAAGTTCAATGCATGTGCATGACCTTGTGATCCGTAACCAATGATAGCTACCTTTTGACCGTTTAATACGTTTTCTTGAATATCACCGTTATAATATACTTTTACCATTTGACTCTCTCCTTTTGTTTAGACAATTGAAATTGTTTTATTTGTTTGCGGCTTTTGCTGATTATCTCTCGCAAAGGCCGTGGTGCCAGTTCTGGCGACTTCTTTAATGCCGTATGGCTTAAGTAATTCAATGAGTGCTTCAATTTTTGAAGACTCACCTGTCACCTGAATGACGACACTCTCTCTGCTCACATCTACAATAGAAGCTCTAAAAGGTTCAATGACCCCCGTGATCTCCATTCTAGATGCTGGTGCAGATACGACTTTTATCAAAGCCAGCTCTCGCTGAACGATTGATTGGTTTGTAATGTCTGTTACTTTCAGAACATCGATTTGTTTGTTCAGCTGTTTTGTCAGCTGTTCGATGTCTTTCTCTTGGTCTACATGGACGACGAACGTGATGCGTGATACATCTTGAATCTCAGAATGGCCGACCGTAATGCTTTCAATGTTGTAGTGTCTTTTCGTAAAAAGGCCTGTGATTCTGTTCAGTACGCCTGATCGATTTAATACAGTCAACACAATAATTCTTTTCAAGGTTTCACCCCCACCATCTCATGAAGTCCTTTCCCCGGTGCTACCATCGGGAATACTTTTTCATCTCTCGCTACATTGACATCGATGAAAACAGGCTCTCTAGAGGTTAAGGCTTCTTCGAGTTTTTCTTGCGCCTCTTCGTCTGATGAGATTCTGATCCCTTTAATGCCATAAGCTTCAGATAATTTCACGAAGTCTGGCTGCTCTGAAAATTTAGAATGTGAGTAGCGTTCTTCGTAAAAAATTTCTTGCCATTGTCTTACCATTCCAAGACTGTGATTATTGAGAACAATCACTTTCACCGGAAGGTTCAGCTCACGGATAACGGCAAGTTCTTGCAGGGTCATTTGGAAACCTCCGTCTCCTAAAATCGCCACAACCGTTGCCTCTTGATCAGCTAGCTGCGCGCCAATCGCTGCCGGTAAACCAAATCCCATTGTGCCAAGCCCACCAGATGTCACCCATTTATCGGCATTTTCAAATGGATAGAACTGTGCAGCCCACATTTGGTGCTGCCCAACATCGGTTGCCACAATGGCTTCACCTTTTGTAAATTGATGAATGTATTCGATCAGCTTTTGAGGCTTAAAGCCTTCAGCTTCGTTTTCGACATACCAGAGTGGATATTCTTCCTTCCACTGATTTAGCTGGCTCTTCCACTCGTCTGATTCACCTTGTTTCCCGTCCTGTTTGATCAGTTCTTGAAGCACTAGCTTACTATCACCAACAACCGGGATATGAGTGTGAATGTTTTTACCAATTTCCGCTGGGTCGATGTCAATATGAGCCACCTTCGCATGCTTTGCAAAATGATTGAGGTTGCCGGTTACCCTGTCATCAAATCTAGCGCCGATTGAAATGAGTAAGTCACATTGATGAAGTGCCATGTTCGCTGCATATGTGCCGTGCATACCCGCCATTCCTAGGAAAAGAGGATGCTTTGCCGGGAATCCGCCAAGTCCAAGCAATGTATGAGCGACAGGGATTTGCTGCTGCTCTACATATTGCCTTAATTCTTCCGACGCTTTGCCATGAAGAACGCCAGCTCCTGCTAGAATAACTGGTTTCTTTGCTCTGCTTACAGCTTCTACTAACTTGCGAATTTGCAAATAATTCGGCTCAATTTTCGGCTGATAACCAGGCAAATCGATTGGCTGATCGTATTCAAATGTCCCTTCGATGCCAGCGACATCTTTTGGAATATCAATCAAGACTGGACCAGGTCTGCCGGTTGTTGCGATGTGAAATGCTTCTTTAATGACACCTGGTAACTCTTCTGGACGTCTCACTTGATAGCTGTGTTTTGTGATTGGCATTGTGATACCAAGTACATCTGCTTCTTGGAAAGCATCTGATCCAATGACTGAGGTTGCCACCTGTCCAGTAAAGATAACCATAGGTAGTGAATCAATCATCGCATCTGCAATTCCTGTGACTAGATTTGTTGCCCCCGGTCCTGATGTGGCAATGACAACGCCTGGTTTACCAGATACTCTCGCGTATCCCTCCGCTGCGTGAATCGCTCCTTGCTCATGTCTTGGCAGGACATGAAATAAACCAGAATCGTAAATTTTATCGTAGATCGGTAAAACGGCTCCGCCAGGATAACCAAAAATGACTTCTACTTTTTCTCTTTTGAGTGCTTCAATTAACATGAGTGCACCGTTCATCGTTTGTGGTGCATTTGATTTTTCCGTCTCCATTTGTACATTTGTCCCCATTTGATTTCCTCCTCTTTGTCTTGCTTCAGTCAAGTTCTTTCACCCTTTTCCATTCAAGATAGAGATATGAGACCATATAAAAAAGCCTTCTCACCCCACAATGACACTACTTTTCACTAGGTCAAAGGGGCGAAAAAGCTTTGTTTTTCGCGGTACCACCCTTGTTCACGGCAAATCATGCTGCCGTCTCATGGACATCTTTCATCCATTTTGGTAACGAGTGATGCAATGTCACTCGGTCTGCCCTACTATCATTTCAAGCAGACACTCAGAGGTGAGTTCACTTTAGAAAGTAACACCGGTTTCCAGCTAGCACCGGCTCTCTGTAGATACTGACTCTAAAGCTACTAGTCCTCTTCAACGTTTATCGATATCTATTTAGCTTGCGTGAATGTTTTCATCGGTAAAGACTACTTTTTCTCCTTCTTCAACGACTCGCTTGCGGAATTGTTCAAGAAGTTTATTTGTGTGGAACCCCGGTTTTCCTTCGCCAATGATACGGCCGTCAACTTTTACAACAGCGATGACTTCGGCAGCGGTTCCTGTCAGGAAGACTTCTTCAGCTGTATACACATCATGCCTTGTGAAAGGTTCTTCTTTCACTTCGTAGCCTAAGTCTTCTGCGATTTCCATGATGGCATTTCTTGTGATGCCTTCAAGTGCGCCGATATAACCTGGCGGTGTATAAAGCTTGCCTTTTTTATAAATAAACACGTTGTCCGCTGAACCTTCAGCCACATACCCTTGATCGTTCAGCATGAGCGCTTCACTGACACCGGCCATATGGGCTTCAATTCGGACAAGAATGTTATTCAAATAGTTTAATGATTTCACTTTCGGACTCAATACGTCAGGACGATTTCGTCTCGTTGGTACTGTCACAATATCAATACCTGTTTCATATAGGTGCTTTGGAAAGATGGCCAGCGGCTCTACAATGATCACTGTGTTGGCTCTCCCGCAGTTGTTTGGATCTAAGCCAAGATCACCGGCTCCTCTTGAGACAACAAGGCGGATATAGGCATCTTTTAGGCCGTTCCTTTCAACTGTATGAATCATTTTTTCAGTGAGCTCCTCAAGTGAATATGGAATGTTCAGCATAATGGATCTAGCGGAATCATACAGGCGATCTAAGTGTTCTTTCATTCGAAAGATATTTCCGTTATATACACGTATTCCTTCGAACACACCGTCACCATATAAGAAGCCATGATCATAAACTGAAATTTTCGCATCCTCTTTTTTCACGAGTTCATCGTTTAAAAAGATCCACTGTTCCTTTTGGTCTTCCATCTTCAGTGAGCACCCTCTCTTTCAAACAAAAAGTAGTTGAATTTTCAGACACTTTATTTTGAAGTGTCTCACGCTTGCTCTTTCGTGTTTGTTTGCTTTTGTTGAACCCATCTTACGCCCCTTTCCATACAGTGTCAACAGCATTTTTAAAATTATTAGACAATTTAGACTAATCAAAATAAAATGTATACGCTTACACCTTTGCTAGACAAGGAATGAAAAAACCTAAAATTTTTTGTATTTTTTCTTCAATTTATTTACTCTACATGAACGGTTTTCTTTTGAACAAGCTTTTGTGATATTTTTTCACACGGTTTTTGAAGAATATTGTGAGATTTCATTGCGTTTGTTTTTTCCTTCAGCATGCCTTTCTAAAGCGTTTTCCTATGAATTTGTGATAGAATGAGAGCATCTAATAGAAGGAGGGCAATACATGGCTAACATCAGAGGTTATATCGGAACGTATACAAAGGGAGACAGCAAAGGAATCTATTCTTTTACTTTAAATACGGACAAGCAGCAGATTGAACAAGTAGAAGTGGCTGCAGAACTTGAAAATCCTACATATTTAACTGTCTCAGATTCTCAAAAGTTTGTGTATGCTGTTGTGAAAGAAGGAGCACAGGGCGGTCTTGCTGCGTATCAAATTGATGCCGACACCGGCGCACTTCGTTTCATCAACCAAGAGCTTGCCGATGGGGCTTCTCCTTGTCACGTCAGCGTGGACAGCCAAACGAAAACGGCGTTTACAGCAAACTATCATAAAGGAACAGCAGAGATGTATGAAATTGATGCTGAAAACGGCTCAGTGATCCGCACACTGTCACAGGCGCAGCATGAAGGCACTGGACCAAACGAAGACCGTCAAGAAAAACCGCACACCCACTTTATGGGTTTGACGCCTGATGAACAATTTGCGGTGGCTGTTGACCTTGGCACAGACGGTATTTATACGTATAAGAAAGAAAACGGCAAACTTGAGCTTGCCCATACATTTGAAACAAAACCAGGCAGCGGCCCTCGTCATATCACATTCCACCCAACGAAACCTGTGGCATATGTCATGACAGAGCTCAGCTCAGAGGTCATTGTACTTCGTTACTTTGAAGATGGTCATTTCGAAGAGATCCAAACGATCGCAACCATTCCTAATGACTTCACAGAGAATAATCAAGGCAGCGCCATTCATGTGTCTTCTGACGGTCAATTTGTGTATGCAGGAAATCGTGGACATGACAGCATTGCCATTTTCAAAGCAGATCATGACGGCAAACTAAGCCTCGTTGAAATTGCTTCATCTGAAGGAAATTGGCCTAGAGACTTTGTCCTTGATCCAACAGAAGAATTTCTCGTTGGTTCAAACCAAGAATCTAGCAACCTTGTGTTATACAAACGTGACAAAGAAACCGGTCGACTCACTGTCTTACAATCAGACATCACCGTTCCGCATCCGGTTTGCGTGAAATTTTTAGGGTAATGAAAAAAGCCTCCGTTTAGGAGGCATTAGATTGTTGACAAAGGGCTAAAATGAACTTTATTTTAGCCCTTTGTCTTTTTTTCAGCGTAGTTGAAAACCCTTGAAGTCTAGGAAGAACGAGCACCGAAGCGCAGGACTGACAAAGAATACGAGGGTTTGTCTACACGCTGAAGCCTCCGTTTAAGAGGCTTTTCTTTAAGCAGACGGCATACCTCCATCTTCAAGCTTTTGATCAATGAAAGACGTATCGCTTTTTTCACCGAACCATTTTCCCAGCCTGTCTTTCGCTTTTCCTTTGACATCGTCATCAATGTACATTGCCACTTGAAGCAGAGCAAATGTGATGGCGCCTAGATCATCTGTGTAGCCGATCCCCACCAATGTATCAGGGATCAGATCAATCGGAAGGATAAAGTACCCTAGCGCCCCAATGATGAGGGTTTTCGCTTTAACCGGTACTTCGGGTTTTTGCAATGTATAATAAAGTAATAACACAGCATAGACAAGAGAAACTCCAGCTTTTTGTGCCGTCTTTTTTAACTTTTCCCAAAAGGCATGATCATTAAAATGCTTTTTTGAACGCTTTAATAGTTCTTTTTTCTCAGAACGATTCATCGTATCGCCTCCATATTCAGCATAGCCCTTCCACCTTATTTATACAAGAAATCCACTCATTCGACAAACAAAAAGCAGCAGAAAGCTGCTGCAATCTACTGCTCTTTGTAAAACTTTTCGATCGCCTTATCGATGTATACCCATCCTTTATACGACACATGAATCGTATCCTTAAAGAAATATGGGTCATACTCATGCGAAGTCAAATCTGCGACTTCATACCCGTTATCTCGAATTTGACGATTGATTTTTTGATAATAATCTGTACGTCCCTCTTTCGGAAAACCAGTGTAATCATACCATTTTCCGTTGACGGGAATCGTCACAAATAAAGGCTTCGCCCCTGCCTGTTTTAAAATATCCAGCATGATCTGGAAATCTTTATATTCAGGTGATTCTGCATAAGAATTGTCGCGACGAGAATCCTTCATCTTTTTCATGATCGGCTTCAGCTTGCGGTCAAACAGTCTCTGATCAATATAAAACGGGTTGTCCCCTGCTTTTTCAGATCCTAAGACGCTCGCTTCTTTTTCAAGCTCAGTCCATGTTTTCCCTTTCACTGAAGGAGACGGACGAAGCTTGCGCTCATGCCCAGACCCGATCGTATAGTACATGTCTTTCTTTTGAAGCATGCCATAATACATTTTTGCAATAGGAGAAATCGCGCCATAGGCGAATTTGTTCCCAGAAAGCTCTGCTTTAAAAAGCTCTGTGATGACCATGTCGTTCTTTACTGCCTTAAACTTCATGATTCTTTTGATGAGCTCTTTTTTAACAGCTGGATCAATTTCTTTATTATAAGCGAGATCAAGCGCCTGAAGCGCTGAATAGTTAGGAGCAAAGTGATTCTCGTCTGATCCCCATTTGACAAACCACTGCGGGGACACGATAAACACAAGCTTTTTCCCTTTTAATTCATCCATATGCGCTGCAAAGTTCATGGCATGAATTAATGATTGCGATCCACCTTTTCCAACAAGATAAGGTGTAAACCCTTGAGGATTTTCATGAAAGAAATTCGAAGGGTGATATGGATCAAAACGTGATAGTTCAGAAGATCCATAGATCGGCAAATAAGTTGGATCTTTTAGCATTTCATCTTGTAAATAAAGCCCTTGGAACATCCCTGGATCTAATTCTGTGGCTGACTTTTGTAATTTGTCTTTTGGGATCAGATGTGAGAGCCATGCATTTGGTACAAGAAGAACACCAATGAATAGAACAGCCGCTAAAATAAGCGGCCCAAAAAAACGCTTTTTCATTACTTCATCTCTGCCAGCTGCTCAGCAATGTGATTCGGTGTATCCCACACATCACGATCAAATTCTGTAATTGGAACCATAATTCCTAGCTGACTTTCAATTGCCATGAGCAATTCAACTGTACCAAATGAATCAAGAAGACCTTCTTCAAAAATCGCAATCTCTGGATTTTCTTTCACAACGTCATCCTGACAAACCTCTGCAATAATACCGTATACTTGATTTTTAAATTCCATAATTTTCTACTCCCTTATCCATTAATGATGAAATGGTTTTCCTGAAAAAATATAAAAACCGAAACAAATGACGTGGAATGTAATAATGATCGATACAACCATTGTGACCTTATTATCCGGCCACCACTTGTGCTTTTTATTCCACTTCTCAAATAAATTGTAACCGGACATCACAACTGCATGGTATAGTCCGTAAATAATATATTGAAGGGCGAGACCATGCCAAGCACCCATCAATAGAAAGAGGACAAAGTACCCAATATTTGATACAGCCATCCGGTTCTTGATCCACTTCTTCTTTGTCATAAAGAACACAAATCTCATAAACACATAATCTCTGAACCAGAAGGATAGCGACATGTGCCAGCGATTCCAGAAGTCTTTAATATTACGGCTGATAAACGGTTTATTAAAGTTTTCTGGTGATTTAATACCCATGATATAACTCACACCTACAGCAAATGCTGTATATCCAGCAAAGTCAAAGAACAAATACATACTGTACGCATACATATACGTTAACTGTTGAACAAAGTGACTGCTGCTAATGTGGTGAATATTCATCAGAATATATGTGTGAATGAGATAACCAATAATGAACTTATATAAGAACCCAATAAAAATTTTATGAATCCCTGCATATAAAAGATCACTGTACACTTCTTTTTCAGGCGGTGTATCCATATCCTTTTCAAACCGGCGGTAACGGTCAATTGGACCTGACGAAATCGTCGGGAAAAAGACGATGAAATAGACCAAACGGTGAATCGGGATTTTCTTTTTAATCAAGCCGTCTCTCGTCTCGATAATCAACTGAACACCTTTAAATGTTAAGTACGAGATCCCTAAAAAGCTCAGCCAGTTCATTGGTGGCGGTTGATGCGGCTGATGAGTTAAAAAGAACGGTAAAACCTTTGATAGTACAAGCGGCAAAATAGATGCCACCACTGCCATATAGAAGACAGACGCCCTGTTCGCCTTCAACCGGTACGCAAGATATAGGCGGATAATCAAGACTTGCCATACTGTGAACAAGAACAGCAACAAAGCGCCATGTGCATCCTTTGAGAAAATAAGCGCGAGTGCCACAACCGTTGCAAACATGTTGTAGCCCTGCATTCTTTTGCCGCGAAGACCAAGAATCATCGTCGGCAAAAGAAGAATACCAATTAGAATGAAGAAAAAGAATGAACTAAACGGAATCATAGAAGAACCTCTTTCGCGATTCTTTTACGGTCAACCTTCCCGTTTGGCGTCATGTACAGCTGCTCAAGATAGACAAACTTTCTTGGAATCATGTACGCAGGCAGTGAATCCGCCATTTCTTTCTTAATCGCACTTGTCAGCTGATATTCTTTTTCAAAGGAATGCTCAGTTGGGACAATTGCTGCAATTAAGTACTCCACATGCCCGTTTGGCTGAAACGGCACAATCACACAAGCATTGACATAGGTTGTCTCGCTTACATGATATTCAATTTCTTCAAGCTCCATTCGGTATCCATGTAGCTTAATTTGATAGTCCAGACGACCGTGGCACGTAATCAAACCATCCTGCGCCACACCTGCGTCACCTGTGCGGTAAGCAGGGCGTCCTTCGTATTCAAAGAACACTTTATCCGTTAAGGCTTGTTCACCTAAGTAGCCTCTCGTGACGCTTGGCCCCACGATGACAATTTCCCCTTTTTCCCCATCAGGGAGTGTCTTGCCTTCTTCATCTAAAATGACGATATCTGTATCCGGTTTGGCATAACCCACTGGTAAAGAATCGTGCTGATCAAGAATCTCCTGCGTGACTTCAATCGATGTAATCGCAACAGTTGCTTCAGTTGGACCATACGTATTAAAGACCTGCGCCTTAGGAAAACGCTCAAGAAGCGCACTTGCTACAGAGACAGGAAGTGCCTCACCGCAGAAAAGGAAAACGTTTAGCTTTGGTAAAAGCTCCCCTGTAAAGGAAGGATCCATTAAGCACATTTGCACAAAGGAAGGTGTGGATGTCCACACTTCAACGTCAGATTGACCAAGCGCTGCAAACATATCCTTCGGCTTATTCACAAGATCTTTCACTAAACAGTAAAGCGTGCCGCCTGATTGAAGCGTTGGATAGAGATCCATCACTGATAAGTCAAAAGAAAACGGCGCTTGATTTAAGAACGTGCGCCCCTCACCAATTGGGAAATCGCGGCACATCCACTCTGTAAAACTTTCTAAATTATTGGCTGTTACCTGAACGCCTTTCGGTTTTCCGGTACTGCCAGACGTGTAAATAATGTAGAAAACATCATCTTGTTGAACCCACTGCGTGGATGGGGGTGCTTCTTTTTCAAGTGCTAAAAGCGATGCCGCACTCTTCACTTCAATATGTTCTTCTACATCTAATACATTCTGCTCATTTGCACATATCAATAGACTGGCTTTTGAGCTTTCAATGATTGAGACGATGCGCTCGACAGGTATTGAGATATCGACCGGAATATAGGGTCTGCCTGATTTCACAGTACCTAAGAAAGAAATCAGCATCTCTGGCTCCATATGACCGTAGACAATGACAGGTTCACTGCCAGCTGCGACTGCATCGATCGCACCAGCCATTTGGTCTGATAGACGCCAAAGCTCATCATATGTGATCGAAGCATGTTGAGAAACAAATGCTGGCTGTGTCGGTTTCGTTTGTTGGTATTCATGAATCGTGTGTAATAGTTTCATAGTTTAATCTCCAATTAAAAATCGTTGTAAATGAATGATCCCGTATTTGCTGTATGGAATCCGTAAATAAAGAACAATAATAGCAAAATAAGTAAGTAAAAGCTTGTATATCCTATCCATTTTACAGACTTATTTTCTGATAGCTTTTTGAATAGCATATTGATAACCTCTTTTCTTTTGACACTTATAAAGACGCATGGATCATCAAAAGAGTTTCATATCAAAACATAAAAATTTTAAGAATTGATGAAAAAAAGATGTCCAAAGTATGAACGTGTCTTCAGGCAAAGCTGTCTTATTGTAACAAAGATTTAATGTAATTGAAATGAAATAGAAGCTTAAATTTGCCTTAAAATTGGTGAAAGCTGTCGAATAAACGCAAAAGCCATCTAGTTAGACTAGATGGCTTTGATGTTATTTACTTTTTATATTTATTCACTTCGAACATGAGAATGTTGTTGAATACCACATAGTCCTTTTTGCTTTCAAAAGGGCCTTTGTTGTTGTCATGCTCGTCAATTTCATAAAACCCAGGACCTTCGCCGGCATCACGTTTTTTGTACCAGGATAGAAAGGCGTTGACTTCTTTCATTGAAAGGTCATACTCTTTTTGCAAACCATTGACCATTGTGATGATGAGAAGAGCATCGCCGTCTTCATCTGTTTTATCGTCTTTTGGTGGTGTGGTTGGTTCTGGGTCTTTGTCGCCTGGGGTTTCTGTGTTGTTTTCTTGAGGTAATGCGTCTTTTAGAGAAAGTGATATGACAGATTTAAATTTTTCTCTTGCGCGAGGCATATCACCATTTGTGTTTTCTTCTCCCCCAATGATATAAAGATTATCATTGACAATAGCAGCGGAGTGTCCCTTTCTATAAAAGGTTTTAGGTGTTTGAACGCTATACCTTGTTCCTAAAATTACATCATGTACCGATAATCTAGCAGTTCCACCTGTAAGTAAAACTTTATTATTGTAAACAGCTGTCGCATAATACCCCGCTGACCAACCACCTTGCTTTTTCATCCACGTATCTGTGTCAGGATCGTATTCACCGATCATTTTATTTAAAGCCTCTGTCCCTCCAGATAAATATAACTTACCATCTATCTCATTTAACGTTCCGGCAGTCACAATATAATCTAAAGAACTTTTCTTTTCCCATTTTTTCGTGTCTAGGTCATAGCTGTATGTTTTCATTTGATAGTTACCCTCTTTTGCGACAACTAAAATTTTCCCTTTTACACTGCTCGCATATATTCTATATGGTGAGACTTTTGTTTCCAACGGAATATCTTCAAGCTTTTCCCACGAATCATTTTTAGTATTATAAACTTCTACTGTCTTTACTACTCCATCTGTAGACATTCCACCTATGACATATATTTGGTCATTTAAAATTGCCGTAGCAGCCCCATATCTAGGAGTTGGCATTGATGTTTTACTTGACCATTCATTTTTCTCAGGATCATAAACAAAAGTTTGATCTGCACCTTGTCGTTGAGTTGGCCCCTGACCTCCTATGATATATATCTTGCCGTCAACTACGCCACTACTAGCACCAACACGTGCCTCTGGCAAATCTGCTTGTTCTTTCCATTCTACTGTGTCTGCTTTTACTGAATGTAACGGATAAATTAATGACGAGATTAATAGGAAGAATATTAATCCTAATCTTTTCAAGAAAATCACTCCTTAAAATTGTGTACTCAACATTTATCGGTTTTTTCATGACTTTCTTCATACTTTTGTTATATTTTTAATAATTTAACACTTTATTATCTAATACCGATTCACTAATCGTTGTATGTTTATCTATTTTTCTTCCGTTCAACTTTTATTTATTTCAACTTTATCTCCTTCACGATTTCTATAAAGACACGATATTCAGAAACAAATAAAAAAACCCATAGTTTCATGGGTTTCTCATCAGTCCACTATAAGAAAATCCGTCACAAGACAAGCAGGATCCCCGTTTTCATCCAGCCCCCAAAAGCTTGAATACATCCCATCATCGAAGCCTGTTGTAAACATGGCAATGTCCACCTTGTCATGAAAACGGGTGACAAGCCAGTCCCAAGTGTGCTTGTAGTTTTGCTCAAGCGCTTCTGCAAATTCCTCATAAAAATAAAAATCACTGTCCTCTTTATAGCGCTTATCCTCATAAGCTTATAAATATAATGCAGCCTCAGCATCCATGAAACAGCCCATACCCGTTATTCCTCGAAGAACTCGTCTTTTTAGTTCCTGTACTGCTCTAGTGGCAAGCTCCCACTCTATTGCTTGCTGGTTTGTGTAATTGATAATCGCATAGGCGACACGTTCGTCACCGTTTTTCAACTGCTTCATAATAAGAAGAATAGGATATTTCCCTAGAGCAATTTTCTTGGTAAAAGATTGATCCCCTCTGAAACAAAAGAATCACAGGCAACGACTTGCCTCTTTGTGATCTCGATATACCCTACTTAGCAAGTAATTGCTCGCCTTCTGATTGCTTTTTGTCTCTCCATATTAATAATAGTAGGTTTGTTGGATTAATGTTGTACAAGTGATCATTCATTGAAACGTTTTCGCATACTTTTTACTTCGTGAATTGGAATAATTCACATTTTATTACATAGCCACCGGTAATAAGGAGTAATAAAATTTAAATCCTGAATTTTTTATAGTAAGTTGTCTTGCAAAAAAAGAACCTCGTACGAAATAAATAGAACAAATGAAGAAGATTGACCAGTTAATGATCTTTTCTTCATTTCTTCTCCTAAATACCCCTAGAATTTTTTTCCAAAAAAATATCCAATTTCAGTTTTTATTTGTTTATAATTTGGCTTTGAATCATAGAGACATTTAACGCGAACACTCGTCTGTCGTTTAATAATATTTAACAAGATTATTAAAAGTAAAAATCAATCATTTATTTAACATTAGATCATTTTCAATGTATTAGTTCCATTTGTTTTTTTTCATCTTGACGTTTTCTCTAACATATTCAACACGGGATTGGTCAATTATTAAACAAAAAAACTTGTAGACAAAGTCTACAAGTTGAAATAACTCTTTAAAAAGACTGTATTCTTTTAAAAATCTATGTTGTTCATAACTTTCTCTTTATCTAGAACTTTAATAATGTTAGTTGCAACTCTTTTTATGACAGGAACTGTTACAGAATTTCCCGCTTGCTTGTATTTAGGTCCGTTAGCCATCTTTGCAGGAAATGTAAAATCTTTAGGAAATCCTTGCAAAAGCAAACACTCTTCTGGAGTCAATTTTCTAATATTATTTTGATAATCAAGTATCAGTGGTACATTGTGACCCCCAGTTCCCATATTAGCAGTGAGGGTCGGTGCAACATTACGTCTATTTTCCCGAACATAGACGCGTCTTAACTGATATGTTGTTTCTGTATTATGCATAGCTTCTTGTAACATTGGATAATACTGCGAAGCATCAGTATAATAATATTTATCTTCTAATTTATTATTTCTATCGATTATATTATTAAGATGGTTAGTTAAAGGTATTTTATCAGGAAATTCAAAACGTTCTGCTTGTCCAGCATCTTGAAACCCGACAATGAAAATTCGCTCTCTATTCTGAGGGACATTCCCGTGTTCCATAGAATTCAAAATTTCAGATTTTACTGTATAACCAAATGCCTCTAAGGCTTCTTTTATAATTTTATAAGTATTGCCTTTATCATGAGATTTTAAGTTTTTAACGTTTTCTAGCATTATTGCTTTTGGTAATTCTCCATGGACCTTTTCTTGGGCTTTTAACACTTCAATAATCTGAAAAAAAACATTTCCCCTTTCATCTTCAAAACCTTTTCGATATCCTGCTATTGAAAAGGCTTGGCAAGGAAATCCACCAATTAATATATCAAGCTTTGGAATAGCGGTCTTATCAACCTCTAATATGTTTCCTTCTTTCAAATAATCCTCACCGAAATTTTCCCTATATGTTATACAAGCATTTTTATCCATTTCATTTGCCCAAACAATATCAGCACCGGCTTGCTTAAAACCTAAACAAGTTCCACCAATACCAGCAAACATACTCCCTACTTTATAAGTCAATAAAATAACCTCCTACGAACACTAGTTTCACTAATGTAATCACATTTTATCACATCATAAAAAAGAATTAAATAAGATCTCATATTTAAGTGCCAAGTTTACTAAAAGAAAATAAAAAATTCACTTTAAGCAAACTTGTGATCATTTATCATATTCAAGGTGATACTATATACCAGCAAGGAGGTGGGAAGTTTTGGTCATATTTTTAGGAGACCGTATACAGAATGCAAGAGAATTAAAAGGATTGAACTCAAAACAGGCTTCTAAGTTATGCAACGTTGCACCTAGCACTTGGTCCCTCTATGAAAGTAACAAAAGAATACCCTCTGCGGAGGTTTTAAAACACATCGCAGAAAAACTAGAAGTGTCAGCGGACTATCTTTTAGGGTTAAAAGATGATTTAAAATAACGGAGGTAGAAAAATTATGTTATTTAACACGCAATCAGCCGAAAAGCAGAAGTTGTATATAAACATGTTAATGTCTGCTGGTGCACTGTCTAATCTTTTTTCGGATAATACTTCTCCCTATATTGTATCAAGAAATGTCGAGAACGCCTATTGTGAAGCTTTCGGTGCCGATAATTTAGGTAGATCTGATTGTTCTGCTGATGCTTCATTAGAGGGCATCGGTGTTGGCATAAAAACTTTTATTCATGGGAATGGCCGAACACTTCAAAAAGTTGCAGAGTTCAATAAAGATGCAGAACTTTATCGAAATAAAATGCCAAAAGAGTTGATAAATACTGTAGCTTTGCTACGTAATGAACGTATTGATTTTACAATGCGTACTTATGAGTTAAGCTCTATGATTTATCACTGCGTAACGAGAAAGCCAGGAAAAATCTTAGTATTTGAATTCACTATGGATAAAATTAATATTGATCATATTCGAAATGTTAGCTTAAGTAACAAGAACACTATTACGTTCGAGGACGGAATTAACGAGTACAGCTTCAACATTACTAAAAGTACTTTATATAAACGTTTTAACACGGTACAGCCTTTGGTAGAAATTGATGTTGATATCCTTGAAAATCCATACACTATCTTATCCAAATTAGTCAATGTCGTTTCATCAAAAGCTGGAGCCTACGAACCTACATCGTTAATCGGTAATAATACAGTAGAAGTGGAACTATTAGGTTTAGTGAAAGAAGACCTTGATTATCAGGACAAAAAAGAAATCTCTAAACCTGATTTTATAAGCTATGTAATTTTGCCACTATTCTCAGACCGTGGTAACAAACGTCACGTACCTGAGAAAAGTGGTCTAAATCAGTGGAATGCTAGCGGTAGGTCCCGTCATTATGATGAGGTATACATTCCGATTCCGAAGTGGATTCATGACGCGTTCCCCACTTTTTTCCCTAAGAGAGATGACCCCTTTAATTTAAGATTGCCAGATAAATCTCTGCTATCCGCAAAGGTTTGTCAGGATAATAGCAAAGCATTAATGTCAAATCCGAACAAAGATTTAGGTGAGTGGATGCTTCGCAAAGTATTAAATTTAAAGCCGGGAGAGCTATTAAATTTTGAATATCTGCAAGTTCTCGGTATTGATTCTGTTATTGTCTATAAACATTCTAAGAAACACTTCTCAATAGAATTTTGTGACATCGGGAGTTACGATGATTTTCAAAGCGAATGGAAAAAACATAAGTGAAAAGACTACTAATTAGACTAACTCTTGTTAAGTAAACAAATATGAAATGGAAGATGCCAGTGAAGTTATTTCTTCGAGAATGAGTGCTATAATGTTTTTTGATATAATTGTGTTTATTGTAATCCTGATCAGAAAGAAAAATTGCTCCTTTAACGATCATTTAGGATATCAAACTGTCTCAGTGCAGATACAGTTTTAAATAATAATCTGTCTCTTCTTAAACACACTTTTAAGAATGGACTCAGGAGTTTTCAAGGTTTAGACATGCATACTTTCACACTAGGTTTAAAAACCGTTTTTTCTAATAAGCGCACTTCGCTGTATGATAGTTTTTATTTCTTCCAATTATTGAACAAATAAAAACTATCTTGCTCCAATTGATCACAATCTTCAAAGAAACAAAAAGATGCTTTTAAAATTCTTAAAAAAATGTAATTTTTGTTTAATAACTAATATCAATTTTCCAAAAAATATATCAAATATTTTTTTTATTGTTGTGTAATAAAAATAAAGCCTTTTAGATAATAATTTTGCCACTTTATCTTCCGTTTTTGTATGCTTAAGAGTGAACTAATCAATTATGAAAATAGGATTTTTTGTCAACAAAAAACGCCTCCTACATCGTTAATGAAATCGGTTCAAAATTGCGTCGATTTTTAAAATTGACCGATACATTGACCGTTTCATTTAACGAGTAGAAAGCGTGTTATGACGGGCTTTGACGCCCATTTACGATACGTCCCAGGAGAGATTCGAACTCCCGACCGACGGCTTAGAAGGCCGTTGCTCTATCCTGCTGAGCTACTGGGACATGTTGTTATGTAGTGTGCTTTGGTGTATTACCTCAGCGACAAGATTTATTATATTACTATTGTTCTTTAAAGTCAACGGTTTTTCGAAAGTTTTTTCATAAGGGGCAAATGCTGCACCCTTATGAAATACCTTCCAATGTGACAGTGTTTTCGAGGTCTTGTATGACGTGACCTTCGTCCGTGAAAAACTGTACGTTTGCTTCGCTTCCATCTAGTGTCAGTATAGCATAGCTGCGCTCTTTGCGCACTCTTGGCAGGTGCACGCTGCCTGGGTTAATGAGCAGTTTTCCTCTTAGCAGTTCACTGCCAGGGATGTGCGAGTGGCCAAAGCAGATAATGTCTGCGCCTAGCTCTTCTGCACGGTAGTAGACTTGGAGCAAGGATTGTTTGATGCCATGCAGATGTCCGTGAGTGAGAAATAGTTTTCCGCCTCCGTCGAGTGGGAGCAGGAGTTCTTCTTCAAAATCGCCCATAAAGTCACAATTTCCTTTGACGACTTTGTATCCTTCGAGTGCTGGGTGGTTCGTTTCGAGTTCTGAATCTCCGCAGTGAATCATCATGTCCACTTCAGCCGCATGCCGTTTGGCAATGGTTTGAAGTTCGTCTGTGAGTCCATGACTGTCACTAATGATGAGTATCTTCATGGCTTCATTCCCCCTTATTCATTTGCGTCTAGCAGTGATGAAAGCTTTTGAAGCGCGACCGCTCGATGGCTGATCTTGTTTTTTTCCTCTGGTGATAACTCGGCCATCGTCTGGTCTTTGTCTTTGACGATGAAAATTGGGTCGTATCCGAAGCCGTTTTCGCCGATCGGTTCTTCTGCGATAAAGCCTTCTACTGATCCTTCTACCGTTTTTGTTTCTTTCCCCGTTATACTGACAGCCAGGGCACATCTGAATCTAGCAGTGCGGTCTTCTTTTTCAATGCCTCGCAGCTCATTCAGCACCTTTTCCACGTTCTCGGCATCGTCTTTATGCTCGCCTGCGTACCTCGCTGAATAGACGCCAGGTTTTCCGCCAAGGTAATCAATCGACAGACCCGAGTCGTCTGCAATCACCATTTCACCTGCTTTGGCTTGAATGGCCTCGGCTTTGATGATCGCATTTTCTTCAAAGGTATGTCCTGTTTCTTCAATCTCTTCCGTAAATCCGATGTCCGCTAGTGTTTTGACCGTGAATCCTTTTGGCTCAAGAATGGCTTTGAATTCTTTCGCTTTGCCCGCATTGTGCGTTGCGATGATGGCAGTTTTCATCCTGATCAAACCCTTCTCTTTATTCGATAACTTCTCCTGTCACTGCTTTTTGCTTTTCAATTAATTCTTTGATGCCTTTTTCGGCTAAATCAAGCAGTCCGTTTAGTTGTTCTCTTGAGAATGTCGCTTCTTCGCCAGTACCTTGAAGTTCAACAAAGCGTCCAGCGCCTGTCATGATGACATTCATATCCACTTCAGCTGAAGAATCTTCTTCATAATTTAAATCTAACAGAAGTCCCTGTTTAGAATCAATTCCGACGGATATTGCGGCTAAATAATCAGTGATCGGATTTTCTTTCAAAACGCCGGCTGATTGAAGCTTTTGAATCGCTAGTGTCATGGCCACAAATGCACCTGTAATAGATGCTGTGCGTGTTCCGCCGTCTGCTTGAATGACATCACAATCAATCCAAATGGTGCGCTCACCAAGCTTTTCTAAGTCAACGACTGCGCGCAGAGCTCGTCCAATTAAACGCTGGATCTCCATTGTACGTCCTGTGACTTTTCCTTTAGATGATTCTCTTATCGTTCTTTGAGCCGTTGCTCTTGGAAGCATGCTATATTCTGCTGTAATCCAGCCTTTTCCTTCTCCTCTTAAAAAAGGAGGTACGCGGTCCTCGATAGATGCGTTACAAATCACCTTCGTATTTCCCGCTGAGATTAAGACAGAGCCTTCTGGGTGCGTGATGTAGCCTGCCTGTATTTCAATTTTTCTTAATTCGTCGTATTGTCTTTCATCTAATCTCATGTTTTACCTCCGTTACAATATACATTCCGCGCGGGTGTCAGCGGGGTTCTCCTATTAACTTTGACAACCTCGATCCGTTCTAATCGCTTGGAATAAAAAAGAGGCAGCGAATGTGCATGCCTCTTTTTCTCCATTATATCAATGTGTGACGTTAAAAACTACCTGTATTCACTTGTTCTGGTCTTGAAACTGGCTTTGTGAGTTCTGTTCCTTTTTCGTTCACAAGCTCTGCCTTTCCGTTTACCTTCACAGACACGCTTTTCACATCTGGCAGCTCTGTTAATGTCAGCACAATGCTATCAAGAACTTTTTGTGAAATGACTTTTTTCTTTTCATCTGCACTGCCAAAAATGGATTCATTGAAATCAAGTGTCACATGACCGTCTTTTACTTTCGGGACATCATTGAGCTTCACATCTTGATCAAAGTCTGTCAGCAATTGGCTTGTTTTGCTTGGCCCAGAGACGAGCTCATCAATGGCTGCTGTAATTGGATCATCCTCGTCTTTTGGTGCTCTTTTGGTCACCGGGACATAGTACGTCTGTTCATCAGATTCAGCTAAATAGTAGACGGTCACAGGCTTTGTCGATGTCATATCAGCCGCAGCCTCGTGCTGAATATTAATGCCGTCCTCTCTGCTTAAATCATCTGAAATCGGCGTCCCATTCACAGGCATCTCTTTTAATTCATGGCCATTCATCTTTAATTTGACTTTCGCTACTGAATCAAACTGCGTTAATGTCCAAGTGACCGATTGCAAAATGCGCTGTTCGTCTTCTTTTTTATAGTTTTTGAATTCATTTGAGAAATCCACAACCGCAGTGCCATCTTTAATATCGACAGATACGCTCGTGTCCGCCGGCAGCACGGCTCTGAATCCATTTGGCATCAGGTTAGAAATCGGTCCCCCGTCTACGAGGTATTCAAGTGTTTGTTTCGCACTTCCTTCGTTTTTCGGCAGCGGAATGGATTGAGAGACAACATATCCATTTTTATCAATTAAATATAATTCTCTCATGACGGTATCTGCTTGCTTCTCTTCTTTTCCTTCTTTCGCTGTTTGTTTCTCTTCTTTATTTTCTTTCACAAACGTGACATTTTGTGGTGGATCAATCTCTGTTTTCGCTTGGTCTGTTTGAAACAATCCGCATCCTGATAAAAGCATGGCTGACGCAATACACGTAACAGCTGCTGTAGTTCCTTTTTTCAGCATACTTCACCCTCCTCTAGTGGTTTGTACTAGTATGTATACGAGCTCCCTCAGAGGATTAGACCCTTTTCATAAAAAAATAACCCACTTCCATGAGAAGTAGGTTATTGCTGATATACGTGTTCAAGCGAAACCGTTTCGACCTTTCCTGGCAGGTAGCCGAACCAGTCTTGAGCGATGTTTTGAAAGTTTTGTTGCTGCCCTGTTGTATAAAAAGTATGAACAGGCTCTTCCTTCGAATCATTTAACAGCCCTTTATATGAAAGAATTGTGCTCGCTTCTCTCGCTGTCTCGTCTCCTGAAGAAATGATGTTGACGCCACTGCCCATAAAGCGCTGAATCGGTTCTTTTAAAATCGGGTAGTGCGTGCAACCAAGAATGAGCGTATCAATGCCTGTTTTTTTCATCGGTTCAAGAGAAGCTTTTACGACTTCATCTGCTGCATGATCTAAAAACGTACCACTTTCCACAAATGGCACAAGCAATGGACATGCCAAACTTTGAACAGTTAGTCCTGCTTTTAAAGAAAGCAGTGCTTCTTTATAGGCCTCACTTTTGATCGTATTGACTGTGCCGATGACGCCAATATGCTGATTGTTTGTGACCTTGATCGCTGTGCGGGCTCCGGGCTGGATTACGCCAATGACCGGGATATCAAGTGTTGCTTTAATTTCATCAAGTGCTATCGCCGTCGCAGTGTTACACGCAATGACAAGCATTTTAATATGGTGGTGTCTTAATAGGTAGTGCGCCATTTCCCATGTATATTGAAGAACCTCTTCTTCTGCTCGAGGGCCGTATGGACATCGTTTTGTGTCGCCTACATAAATAATCTTTTCTTTTGGCAGTTGTCTCATGATTTCCTTCGCAACGGTTAAACCGCCTACGCCGGAATCAATCACGCCGATTGGTTGATCCAACAAAATCGCCTCATTTTCTTTTCATTTGCTGCTGTAGTTTCGTTAAAGATTGGTTGAAAACGATGGCTTCTTCTTCTGAGAAAGCCCCTAGAAGTTCACTGACGTATTCTTGGCGTTTGACAATCACTTCTTGAATGATCCGCTCACCTTCAGGCAATAAATGAATGCGAACCACGCGGC
Organism: Bacillus sp. 005/A4HT-01/001; assembly: GCF_004634445.1. Classification (NCBI taxonomy): domain Bacteria; kingdom Bacillati; phylum Bacillota; class Bacilli; order Caryophanales; family Bacillaceae; genus Bacillus; species Bacillus sp. 005/A4HT-01/001. The sequence continues at coordinate 270,326 of NZ_SEIZ01000002.1, read as the reverse complement.
GGTCAGACGGATCTTTCACCCGTTCAACAAGTTCACTTTTTTCCATTCGATCAATTAAATCGGTTGTCGTGCTGCAAGCCAAATACATCTTTTGTGATAGCTCACCTATTGTCATATCTCCGAATTCATAAAGCCACTGAAGCCCCACAAATTGAGGAGGTGTAATCGTATATTGATTCAGAATTTCTCTACCTTTTTGCTTAATGATTGCAGCAATATGGCGCAATGATTTTTCAATTTCTGCAACATGGCCTGACTCATTCGTTTCCATTTCATTGATACCTCACTATAGCATCTCACTTTGATTAAAACGTACATTCCTATTTTCCTCGTTTTTCAATGAAATTGCAAGAAGAGACTCATGGAAACGATATAGAAATAACCGGCTCCTCCCTGGTGCGGAAGGAAAACCGGCTGACGTTAGAGCTCTAGCTCACCCATACGCAGAAGCTCGACTACGGCCTGTGAACGACCTTTGACTCCTAGCTTTTGCATGGCATTTGTTATGCATACCTTTTACAAATGAGTATAACTTACAGGATCATTTAAATCTATAATGAAAATTCATTTTCCCGTTTGGATGGATAACAATATGATCAATAAGCTTATCAAACACATGCTTCAAATCGTTCTCTTTGTCTTCAAGCTCTCGTAAAACCGCCTGCATTTCCATCATTGAACTTTTCTCATCATGGACTTGCTGTAAGGAAAATAAACTCTGTTCAAGCTTAACAATTTTAGCTTGAATGTCATTTCGCTTCATTTGAAATTCTGATTTGGTAATCATTTGATCTTCTAAATAAAGTTCAAGCAACCTTTTGTTTTTCGCTTCTAGAGATTTCAACTCTGCTTTGATAGACTTTATTTGTTTTTCTTTTTGTTCAAATGCATTTTTTTTGTAGTCGTGTGATATATCCCTAGAGAATTCAATGAGATTCGCAATGACTAAATCTCGGACCTCTTCATAAGTGATGGGAACATGGTTCACACAGCCTTCGGGACCAGATCTCCTGTAATTACTGCATTTAACATATTTCCAATAAGTTTTCTCTCCGTTTTTTTTGGCTCTGCTGGTTTGGATAATGACCATATTAGATCCGCATTTCCCGCAAATAAGCAGTTGTCTAAGCTCATTCCACGGTGTGAATTTAGTTTTTTTATTAACTGTTGGTTTATTATTTGCTTTCTCCCACTCTTCTCTTGAGACAATCGGCGGGCAAAAGTCTTCATAAACGTTCCATTTTTCAGGTGGATTTCTTATAAACTTTTTCCTGCCATCAACTTTGATCGTGGTATGTCTATTAGCAATGTGCACACCACAATAAATCGGGTTTTTTAATATGGTTTGAACTGTTGTAAGCTGCCAGTTTCTTGTTGTTCTGGGAGGAGGTATTTCACCAATTTTGCACTTTTCTTGCAATGCATATGTAACTCTTTTCTGGCCTAGTCCCTCGTTATTATAAAGGTGAAAAATTAATCTTATAACTTGCGCTTCATTTTCGTTAATTACAAGGTGTTTTCCCTCTTTCATATAACCGTAGGGTATTCGACCAGAATGTTCACCACGCCTTGCTTTTGCTGCAAGTACACCACTTATATTGACTGACATAGACTTAGGTAACTGCTCCGCAAACAGAGCAGACATTTCAAATTTCATTGACGCTTTACTCTCGTAAAGGGAGTCGTAGTCTTCTTCGAGTGTAACGACACGAACCCCATTAGACACTAAAATCTCTCTGATGTATAACGCATCTTTTAAATCACGGGCAAGACGTGTGATGGACTTAAAAATCACCATTTTTATTTCTTTCTTTTCCGCCAATGAAAAAATGTATTTCATGGCTGCCCTATCTTCAAGGACGGTTCCGCTGATACCATCATCCAACAAAACAGAACGGTCATCCCATTCAAAGTTATTTTGTTCTATCCAATATCTACAAACATCTATCTGGTTTTCCTTAGAACTAATCTGTTCGTCTCGATCTGTCGAAACCCTTGTATAAATTTTATAAGGGTAGTCGTCATATTTGATGATTTCACCAACTGCTTCTTTGCGAAAGTGCATGCAACACACCCCAATTATTTGTTTTTCTTATAAATTATAACATCTACATTGAAGATTTCGTTGAAAATCATTCACAAATACCTCCATTGTTATATAATGGTTATTGATTCAAAAAGTACCTATCCTTAGGGGGAACCAAATGTATATTTTCATTTCAATATTCGCTGGTCTAATGGTTATAGGAATTGGCTTTGGCCTTCTCTTATTAATTTTCTCGAAATCAAGAAAAGCAGGTAAGAATATATTTTTTTCTTCTCTTTTTATATTATTATCTATATCATTTTTGAATTCATTTGTTTGGAAATACGAAGGTCACAAAATTTCATCAATAACTCCTGAAGAATATAAACAATTAAAAGAAGGAATGACACCAGAAGAAGTTAAAAAAATCGTTGGTGGTTCCGCTATATCAGAAGAAATAGATGGCGATAATGATTTTATGTGGGGATACGAAGGAGAAAATGGAATTGAAAATGATTCGTCAGCGCGATTATATTTTGAAGATGACCAGCTTAGCTTCAAAATCGAAAATGGTCTCCTGACAAAACACAATGCAACAGATTCCGAAGAAACATACGAGTTAGAAGCAGCAGATGAAAAAGATGAATCGGAGTCTCTCAAAAGTGATGCGGAATATGATATTGAGTCTATTGTAGAAGATAATTACACTACTGCCACAATCGAAAAAATTGAAATTAATGAAGATATGGGATCGGATAAGCCGAATAAATTAATTGCTCTTGTTCACTTGTCATTTGATGCAAAGAATTCTGCTCAAACATCTTATAATATGGTGCAAATGTATAGTGATGACCTAGCTGCTAAGATTGGATCGGAAATTGATACTGTCAACCAAATCGCTGTATTTTGGAAAGTTCCTTATATAGATAAACATGAAACATTAGCTAAATTCTCATACGAACGTTCAGGAGAACATATGATAATTACTGACAAAGTATCTTCTTTAAGATAACCCTTCGACTTGAAGGGTTTTTTATTTACATTTATAATCGAACGTACATTCTTATTGTAGGAGGGTACACCATGACAGATCTTGAAAGGAAGCTTTATCGAATAATCTACAATATGAGTCGGTTTCGCAAGAACCCTTCGATGGATGAACTTAAACGAAAAACGGGTAAGGATGAGCCAGCAATCCGCAAGGCGGTTAAGAACCTTATATCAAGAAATGAACTTGAATGGGATAAAGAGAAGAATGAATGGCGGTTTAAGTAATTAAAAAAAGCCGCCCGAATGGACGGCCAACAAGTTTCATTTTTTAATGTTTTTCTTTATCTCTTCAATTTCATTTTTGAGGTTTTTATTTTCTTTCTTGATCTTTGAAACCTCTACGACGGTTAGTAACAAAGTTGCAACTATAAGTAAAATCAAAATATATTCAAACATAATCATATGTCCATGTAGTAGTCATCAAAGCCAAATGTCGCAGCAATACCTATTACCGGTACTAATGCAGCTCTGAAACCCCATCTGTGTTTTTTATAAGTTGATTTCGTCAACTGCTTGCGCTTGTAAAGTTGATTGGCGATATAGCGACCAGCAGCATATCCACTCCCCACAATTGCGGTCATCCCTGTAATTATACCGATCACAACAAGTATAGGATTATGTACTGTGGCTTTATCTTCTTTGTCAAAAAGACTGTCGATTTTAAAGATGTCATTGTCTGTTAGTCCAAGATCTAACGCACCTTTATATAATTCAGGATCGTTCATAGTAAAAGAACCTGATGTCGTATTATGTATTATCTGATTAGTTGTGTTGTTGTTCTCTTTTGCATCTGCAAACTCTCCAAGCGTACAGGAGATACCAAGCGCAGCTACAATGGACAAAGATGTTCTTTTTATCCATTTTTTATTCAAATCAAACCCTCCCCTTTTTAATCCCATCAAGCATAACTTAAAATATACAGTAATTTCCATAGTTACAAATAACCGAATAGTGAAGGTGGATTAGTAATAAAGTATGGAAATTACGACAAACAAAAAAGCCCTTCCAATAAGGAAGGGCTTCTCTGTTTACTTCAATAGTGCTTCGAGTTTTGCTTTAGTCTTCGGACCATAAATGCCATCGGCAGCAAGACCATGCATCAATTGGAATCGTTTGACCGCATCCGCTGTCTTTGGACCATAGTAGCCGTCAATTCCGTTATTTTTTGCGCCTTTATCGGGGTAGTAGTATACCGCCGCTAAGGCTTGTTGTACAGCTTTTACGCCTGCCCCCTTTGTAAGAGGCTTTGTTACTTTTAAAATGCCTGTTGGCAAGTCATATGACTTTTTAGCAGGCTTGGAAGCCGCTGTTTTGGAAGGTTCTGCTTTTGTTGGTTTCACAGTCGGTTTTTTACTTGTGTTAGCAACGGCGATACCGCCTTTGAAGCTGTCCCAATGATTAAGCAGCTTGCGGGGACATTCTTTCCCGCTCCAATGCTTATGCGGCACAACGTTTGCCAACGGAATCCCTTGATCCTGCATTAACTGGCGAATTAACCATTGAGCGTTCTCGACTGCTTTCTCAAAATTACCATCACTATTTTCACAAATTTCAATGCCGATCGACTTCATATTTCCCGTGCCTCTGCCATCCCCTGCGTGCCATCCGTTTTCGTTTAGTGGTAAGTGCTGATAGATGACATTTTCGTCCACAGTGTAATGCCAGCTTACACCTGTACTAGATCGTTTTACGAATGCTGCATGACTCGCTGCATTTGCGCCTTTTGCTGTATTTGCGGTGTTGTGGACAGTGATGTATAACGGCTTCATATAGTTGCCAGGGCGGTTCTTATTGCTCTTTGAGATATAGTCTTGAATGATTTTTACCATTGTTCATCTACTCCTTAATTTGTTTTTATATAGAAAAAAGCCCCAGATTACTCAGCAGCTTTCTTTTCCTCTTCTTCTTTTTGGCTGTCAGACTCGATCACATGAAGACGGTCTGTAATGGAAGCCGGAATTTTCACGCCGATCTGTGCAAGGTTCTCTACGATAGACAACCCTTCATTGGCGATGTAAAAAAGCACTGTCCCAAAGGTCAGCACTCCGTTTAATCCCATGATCTGATCAATGATGTTAGCAACAATCACGACAACAAAACTAAGCATTTTCCGCACGTAACCGAACCATGCTGTTCGACTCCGTAGTTTGCCAACTTTCCACGCTTTGATGATACCCGTCAGAACGTCAATAACGCTTAGCAGCAAGAGCAAGTCCAAAAATTTCACTCCGCCGAATAGATATGTTCTCGCAAGATCCAAAGTTTCGATGTTTATAAACACTATCGTTTCCTCCATTTCGTTAATCACCTCCTTCAAGAAGGCAAAATAAAAAGCACCTGTTAAGATGCCGTTGTTCCTAAATCCACTGAGACAGCTGGCTTTTCAAACTTCAAACCTGTTATCTCTTCATATTGTTCTGGCGTAACATACCCCTGTTGAATGCCGTCTTCTAAATCTTTAATAGTACAGTCATCAAAGGACATTGCTTGTTTAACCATTGCAGTTGAAGTCCATTTATAAAATAAGGCTAAAACCCAAAAATTAAGATTCATCTGTAAACCCTCCCTTTAATTTAAGGATTTCTAATTGCATTTCTGCAAGTTTTTGCCCCAACGTTGTATTCATTCTATCCGACTGTTGACGTGCTATTTTTTCTAGCGCCAATTGCTCTCCTAGAACCAGTAATTGTTTTTCAACATTTGATAACGGCTTTTCATTACTCTCGGATAGATACTCATTCCACGCGGCTTCCAATACTTCGTCCGAAGGCATAGGATCGTCTAAAGACCATTTGTCTATAAACTGCCCTTCTCCGTCATCCCGTACTGAATAATCTCTACCTAACTCTGCATAAGGGTACAGATATTTGATCGCTAGTGCCTTATTCATCCCTTTGCCTCCTATCTCAACTGAGACATGGTAACGTATGATGTATTTATTGATACTGTTTTGTTGGTCCCTCTTGGCGTTATATAAAAAGTTACCTTATCCCCGGCTTTAAATTTTTGTAATAAATAAAGCACGCACGTACTTGATGATGTTGCTGGATTCCAGTTTCCAAAACGTTGAAATTCTGTTCCATTCACATAGCACGATAAAATATTATCCGATCCAACTGTAATGTTTGTGCTAGTTATATAAAGCCTGATCAAATAAAGACCACTATTTTTCAGTGTGATTTCAGCACGAGTCCGATTATACTCTGATAAATCATCTGCTCGTGTTGCCCCAAAAACAAGCTTTGTCGCGACATTTTCAGCTGCTGAAACGGATGAATTATCTTGATCATAGGTATCAACAAAAGTGCTGTTTGCCACATCTTCTACAGTTAGCGTTTTTTTCCATCCACGAAACCCCTGAGCGTGGAACGTTCCAATCCATGTCATATTGTCAAATGAGCGTGTGACAATGATTCTTTTGTAATTTACATCATCTTGACTATATGCGGTTTCTAAAACTTCGACGTAATAAAAACTTCCATCGTTTGATATTGGCGTATTTACAAGGTTCGCCCCCATATAAAACCCCGTAGGTAGCGAGAAAATATCAGTACCGTTTGGCAACCTTGCAACTTTACCATCGTTAGGTGTGAGTTTATAAAGCTGGCTCTTGTTCCAGTTGCTTTTCTCTGATTCTGTTACGTGAATCTTTTTGTTTTCAAGGTGTGGATCTACATATTCTTTCGACTTTTTCAAGGCTGCATTTGCTTTATCTTGAGCGCCTTCGGGTGTCTCTGCATATTCATTCGTATATTTTTTAGCTGCCGCAAGTGCTGCATCTACTTTAGACTGCGCGCCTTGTTTTGTTTCGATCTTTTCCAAGTCCTCAAACTTGTCTCTTAGTTCTTTAATTGTTTGAATAGACTCTTCGTAAAGCTCATTTATCTTTGCTCTTAGTGCCTCGAATTCATCCACGTAATATTCCGTTATCGGCACAATGTCTTGATCTATAAGAGACTTAGATATGTGGAAAGAGAATTGATGCACGGACATAGATTGATCGTTTGTATAGTACAAATTCAGCTCAGCTTGTACATTACCATAATGCTTGATCTCTTTATCTGACAAGATGTATTCCGCTTGACCTTCGACACGATCAATAATTGTTATGTCTCTGATGAATCGGCTGCCGTTGGCCATAACTAATACAAGTTTTCCCGTGACAGCTGCTAAAGGCAACGGCACTCCATCTTTCGTGAGTTTGAAAATAAGACTTGCAGTCTGACGATCCTGCGTCCAAAAATTTATGCTGGTTGATACACTTGAACTGGTATATGCGTTCACTTCAAAATCAAGCGACCCATTCTTTCGAATCATTTTCTCTCACCTCACTCAAATTACATTTTCAATTGATTTAATAGGATCAACGCTGTTGTCTTTTAAAGAACCTTCTGCGCCAGCTCCTTTAAGTCGATTGCCGAAATGCTGAATGCGTGAGCATTTACTGGTTAAATACATCGCGTATCTGCATTTTTTCCCGCGCACTTTGTTGAATCTTGCAGCTGAATCTGTGACTCCATCCATGAAGATAATTCCGTAATACGGGTTTGATGAAGAAGTCCTTTTACCAGCATTCTGAATATCGCTGAAATCAACGTTTATGTCCTCTGAATCTCCTGAAACAGAAATCCCCGAATATCCAACTTCACGTAAAGTTGTGTTTGTGACATCAATGTTCTTGCACCCTAATTCTACGCGCACTCCGTTTCCTTCGATGTCTCGTCCGACGTTTAGATCAGCTTTGCCATTGCTGCAGCGTGTTAAGAGCACCCCATGATGCTTGATGTCTCTAAATTGATTGTGAGACACCAAAAAGCCATCCACATCCGATAAATGGATAGCATGCTTGACCTTTACGCCATTTATTTTGTTTCCTGAAACTTCAACGTCGTCAATTTTTTGAATCCCTTTACGGCCATATACCTGAATAGCATGACGCTCTTTGATATTGGTAAAAGTGTTATCTTTGACTGAAAGACGCTTTACCTTGTTGACCCTGTTCGTAGGATTGCCGTTTGCGTCTTGCGTGTAGACCGATTCAACTCTTGGGATCATTAGTCTTACGCCGGATGCACAATCCTTAAATCTGTTTCGGCTTATTACAACGTCTTCCCATTTGTTCCCTGAAATTGCGTACTCGGTCGTATCTTCAAAATCGTTGTTTTCGATACGAATATCAGAATACCAAAAGCCATCTGTGCTGGTGTGAGAATCTATCCCCCGTGCATATCCTTTTAAGCTTTCGGATCTGCTGAAATAGCAGTCTCGAATAGTGACATGCTTGCTCACAGTTTGATCATAAGCTCCAAATGCGCCGAAGTTGCCCGCCGATCTCATTAAGTCCAGCTGAATCGCAGCAGAAAACCATCTGTCGCCTTTATAATCAGCGAAACCTTTAAACCAGACATTTTCAACTAAGACGTGCTTATTGCCTGCGCAGTCAAAGGCATGACCGCCGCACACATCCTTGATAGTGATGTCCCGTATGATAATGCGCTCAGCATGTGCAAAGCCTATGACTGAACATTGTTCTTTAATCTCTCCCCCTGCGCTATCAAACATTCCCTGACCGTCAATCAGCAAATTCCCATGTCCTTCATAGCCTTTGGTTTGATCGTCTTTGTCACCATTTACAAGCATTGACCCTACAAATCCGCGCCTTATAACGGCACCAGCTTGTAAGGTCAAATGAGTATTTTTATATATGCGGGCTGTCTCCGTCAGCTTGTAATTACCGGGTGGCACTACAATATGCACAGGATATAATTTTGCAAGGCTTAGTGCAGCCTTAAAGCCCGCTGTGAAGCTCCCGTATTTCTTGATGAACTTTTTGAGATTGAGAGAAACTGCAGAATCTTCAATTTCTTGCTCAAGTATTTGGAAATCATAATCAAGACGATCTTTTGCGGTGGGATGAATGGATGCATCCCTAGCGACACGAATATCAACCACTTCTTTAACATCTTTTCCATCGTGATTTAATACTAGATTGATAATCCTTGACCACATGTTGTCTATTCGATTGGCAACAGAGAATAACCCATGTTTGATTTGATTCGACGTATGAGCTATATCGTTTGTTTTATGCCGTTTCAAATCATCTGCATTCTGATTCAAATGAGTTTCTATAGACTGCATATCCTCTCGCAGCTGCTCTGCGTATTTCGAGTTTCGTCTAGTGTCATAGTCCTTTCTAAGCCTCACCATGTTCTCACTCTCCTTTTTTGGCAAAAATAAAAAGACCCTATCTAAGCGTCTTGAGCATGTCGTTTATATATCGTTGTAAATTCTTCATTTTCTTTACTTGATCTACATTAATACGCTGAATGTCCTTGCGGAAGTTCGCAAATGTTATCGTTGGGCTGCTATACGGATTGAGAGGGTTATGCTGAATTGAGACAACTCTCAAATCGTCCTCAAAGGTTATTCCGTCTGCTGTGTCAGCGATGACGTGAATCGTGTCACCTAGCCAAAAATCTTGTTCAATTTCAAGCAATTTCGGTTCATAGATTTTTTGGAATTCTACTTCCACAGTCATTTCCGGGTAAGGATTAACATGTTTCTTTAACGCAGAAATGATACTGCTAGATTTTTTGTATCTCTCATCTTTTATCGGCTCCGCCCAGCGTGGTTTACCTTCGATCAAAAATTTGTCTTCATCAGGATGAATATATAGAACTGGTTCAAATACATACTCAGGCTCTTTCTCTTCTTTTGACTCTTCTTTACCATCTTCTGTAGTTTTGCCATCACCTTTTGATTCAGAGACGGAATCTGTTTCTTTTTGTGCGCCGTATCCCCACGCACGAGTGGTACAATTCTGAGAATCTGTCGTAATAGTAATGCCTGGCATGTTATAACGACTATCAAGCACAAAGTCTATTACTTGACCCATTTTTTTGTAAACATGGATTTTGTAATTATCCACGTCTAACTCTATGCCATAATCTTCAATGATTTCATCCATCAATTCTGTGGAATTCTTTTCACCGAAGTTTTCTTGTTCTGCGGAAGGAATTTCACCCGCTTTTGCATGTATGACATACTTGAAATCAGTTCCTTTAAGAGCAATATCAAGCGCTTCTTTTATGCTTAATTTCTTAGAAACTGTTTTTTCAATTCTGTTATTAATTAACAGAACGGAGAAAATATGCGCAGCTGTAACCGTTTTTGTTAGCACTCCATTTTCCTGATGCAAACTTACATTCGTAATGTAGTATTTTTGATGATTATATTTCTTTTCATCAAGATATAAAACATTATCAACAATTAATAGCTCAAACTCTGCACCATTTTCCTGTGTGCGTGGCAGTGTAAAACTAAACGATTTTTTACCTGTTGGATCGGCTGTAAAATCAACAGACACGCCCGTGATCTCTATGACATCCTTTCCATCCTTACTTGATACGTGAAGCTGTGGAAAATCCACATCAGACGGCAAATTTTGATTGAGTGGCATGTCTATCCCATCGTATTCCTTACTTGGAAACTCAGAGCCCGTTGGTGTTTCTGGTTCACTCGGTTCTTCTGGTAGATCATCCAAATTATCATATTGTGTGAGCTTGTAAGTAAAGATGATGCTGTTTAATTTTGTAGCATAATTGATATCAGTCGCATAACCACCCTTTGCAACAGCAGCAGTAGCTTTTTGGTAGTCTTTTTCACCCACCACATCTTTATAGCGACTAAGCCTAGTGTATAGACTTCCTAGATCAGCAAGGCTCTCTGCATATGATGGATACTTTCTAAAGCGCGCTTGTACTCTAGTTTCATTGCCGTGCTTGTCCTGTTCTTTGGTCCACATTAATACATATTTGCCGTTATAAGTCCCTTTGACTCCAAAGAGGTTGTAGGCTTGTTTAGATAGATCACTCGATCCGAAACCACTCTCAAGGCAACCTTGAGCGATGACAAGGCTTGCAAGCACCTTGTATTTTTTTTGGACCTTTTGCGCTCCCGGCGCTAATTTCTTGATAAAGTCAACCGCAGCCATGTCACCCCTCCTTATGCATAATAGAATCTTGTGTCAAACACAATTTCAATGTCACTTGCGTTTTGAATTTCAAAGTCGTTTCTGCCGATATCGAGTGATGGAAGTCTACCAGATGTCTTGAGCCGTTTCTTGTTAGCGACGGTGTACTGTTTAATAAAAGAAACCTCTCTTGATTTGGATATTTCATCTTCAATTTTCAAACGTTCACCTGTTGTATGATTGATGATTGTTACACCTTTTCCTTTTGCTCTCAACGTCACTTGATAATCATGCCTCAAAGGGTTGATTCTAAAATCTCCGATGTTGTAGATGCTGAACGTTTTTTTGTTCTTGAAAGAATACTCTAGGTCGTCACGCATCTCAATATTCATTCCGGGACTCCATCGTTCACCCTCAAATGTTTGAGGATTAAGCGATGTACTTTTCGATTCAGCAGCACCCAAAACATCGGTGAATTCAACGCTAAAAACAACATGGTTCTTTTCTTTTTCCTTCGGAGTAGTGAAATTCCCCTCACACGTCACTAAAAATCTTCTGTTCGGAAGCAGGTCACATGAGATGTAGTATGGGAAAGGTTTAACTAATAAAGCATATAGTTCACTTCTATAACTGTAGAAATTTTCAGCAATGATTGAGTTCATATATATTTCAAGCTGAATCTGTCTTTCTTTGTACTTCACATCCCGCGGATGTTGTGGCAATACAATTCCGTTAATTCGTTGTAATGACACCGTCTCAAATTCTACGATTGGTGAGGCAGGTGTCAGGCTTAACGGATGGAAATGAGGAAGCAAGTCATTTAGACTTTGCTCACCTAATCCATTGTTAAAATCAATATATAACTCCATTACCTCACCCCACTCATAAATGCTTCTTTTCTAAAACGTTCACCTGTCGTTTGATCTAGCTTTCGACCATCCATGTAGTTGTTGCTATCTTTTGAGATTAATTGTTCAAAGCCTTTTTGCATCATCATTAATCCTTGAGACAGCAGGTCTATTTGTTGAGCCATAAGACCAATTTGCTTGTTTTGGTTCTCGATCATCTGTCTCATATCAGATCCATCTTGCTGCCTGCTCTGAGGCTTGTCTCGTTTATTACTGATGCGATCAAGCATTTGTAAAGCCGTGGAGATCATGCCCTCCCCAAAACTAGGCACTCCAAGCTCTTTGCCGAGATTAGAATACAGCTGTAAAGAGCGCTTACGGTACTTTGGCTCAGTCGTGATAGCATATTCTCGCCAGCCATTTTCCCCTAATTGAGCGATCTGATGATTGTCAATCACACCACCAGATGCATAACCGATGTAAGGGCCACCGCGCGCCATAGACTTTAATCCCGGATGGTTATAGATACCGCCATAACGCTTGTTAAGATAGTTAATTGCAGCAACAATTTGATGAACTGGATGTTTGATGTTTCCATATCCGGGCTTTTTGTAAGCAGCAAATGTGCTTGGTATGAATTGCATAAGCCCTTGTGATGGATGACCAGCTCTGGCGTTGCTATCCCATCGGTTAACTAAGGTCGGGTTTCCACTTGATTCCTTCATAGCAATGGTTTCTAATGCTTTTGCATAGGATGGAGAAATTCCAGTGATGCTGATGGCTTGTGCAACCCACTTTTTGACTGCAGCACTACCCCCGACACCTTTGAATGATCCTCCTTCTCCTCCAAAATCACCTACCGATTTTGTTAGAAATCCTAAAGCACCTTTTTGAATTGTCTTTAAAATACCTGTTCCAAGTCCGTCTATCCCTTTACCAGTTTTAAACGGAATGAGACCGCCAAATATATTGCTGAGAATTTTCTTTGGCCCAGCCATCACAAGGTCAAAGATATCTGATCCGAAATCTTTCACCTTGCTGACTACTTCACCAGCTTTTTTAACGCCTTTTTTGAAGAAGCCACCAACGCCACCAGCATAACCTGGCAAACCCTGCGAAGTAATTTTTTTAGTCTGGTCATGCGGCAAAACCGATGTTCCGCGCGGCAAATCCCAAATTTGAGGACCACCAACACCGACCATGTATGTTCCGATACCAGGAGTGTGAGCAAGTTCATAACCTTCCTCACCAACAAGTGCACGACCGCCAGGATGGTAGTCAGTGCCTTTTGCATATGCATGTTTTGCGCCGTCCTTTTTACTTCCGTATCCTTTAGGTTTCCACTCTGGTATTGTCGGAATATTCATGAATTCAAGGACTTTATTAATGCCGTAAGTAATTGTATTGACTACACCAGCTAAATCAACTAGAAATGTATCCCATGCTCCTAGCACTTCACCAGTCTCCCAATCAACTTGATCAATATGTCCTTCTGCTTGTTTCTTGGCTTCCTTCACAACGCCCTTATGACTTTTTTCAGCTTCTTTTATTGTTTTTTCTCGTTGGTCTTTGGCGGCTTTAACTGTAGCAGCATGTTCTTTTTCACCAATATTTTTTTTGATGTAAAATTGATCATCTGCTTCTTTAATAACTGCGTCTGCTTGTTTTTTGGCGTTACTAATAACCTTATCCTTGGCATCTTTACTATGTTTCACTGTGGCAGCTGCTTGTTTGGCCGATAAATTAGACGATTCTGCTTTTAACTTTTTGGAGATGAGTGTTTGCTCATCTTTGCTTTTCGTAAGAGCCGTTTCAATTTCTTTGCTCATTTCCTTTGTATGTTTTTTAACTTCTTTCCATTCTTCTTTAGTCAATTCACGGTGTTCTTTAGCTGCTTTTTCATAGATTTTTTTTACTTTATTCTCGTGTTTCTCTATTGCCTTTTGCTTTTTCTGATTACCTTCTTCGATGCTCTTAAGAATTCCCTTTTCGTCTTTATCTTTAAGAGCATCATTTTCCGCATAGAATTTACCCAAAACATCTAAGGCTTTATCAGCACTGTCTTGGTAACCTTTTTTCAACGTGCCTGCCATCTCTGAGAATTTACCTGTCATATCTTTGGCTAGATCATCTGTGATCTTTGTTTGATTTCGATAAAGGCTGTCTAATTTTGCATTGGCTTTTGTCTCCATATCTTTATAAGCATTTATAGCTTTAGAAGTGGATTCAGATACTTTATCACCAAAATCTATCGTCGCTGGTAAGACGCGTTTTTTCAGGTTGTCATAATATTTAAACCCTGCTTCGCCTAGAAGCGTGACACCCGTTATTAACATACCTACAGGACCACCAAGCACAGATAAGCCGCCTCTAAGCAAACTCACAACACCTGCACCTTTTTTAAGGATGTTAAACAGGCCAAAACCGCCCTTTGCAAGTTTCAAAAATCCTCCTGCACCTATTACGGCGTTTACTCCTGCCATGACTATACCTTTACCAAATTTAAGTATCTCAGGAAGAAAAGAGAGCGCAAGACCGCCAACCATACCCATTGGCCCACCAAACATCATTAAACCGCCGCCAGCAATTCGAGACGCACCGCCAAGTCCACGCATTGTCCTTGATGTTCTTGTGGCCGTTTGATTTAGACGGCCCATACGTGTAGTCGCTAGACCAGTGTTTTGTTGTAAACGACCCATGCGAGTAGACATAACGGCCGTTGATGCTGCAGCTGTGTTAATACCTGTCGCCGCAGTTCTTGAAGCGACACCCGCAGCAGTAACTTGTGTCGTGTATACTCCTAGACTTGCTGATGATCCTCTGACAGTGCCTGTCAGATACGTGCCAGCAGTTCTAAGCACTCTCCATCCCTCGGCCATTCTAGGGATGAGACTCAATAACAATAACGAAGCCCCGCCTAAAAGACTGAAAGCTGTAACTGCTGCACCAGTAACGGCGATAGTTCCCATAACAGATGGAGGAAGATGATCAAACCAGTTAACGACTTTTGTTAATCCATCTACCACTTTGCGCACTGTAGGAATAAATTGATTCCCTAATGAAATAACTGCGTTATTTACGGCAGAACGTAAGTATTCCACAGATCCCGCAAGGTTGTCCATTTGCTCTTTGGCAACTTTTTCAGCTATACCGCCACTGTTTTCTATTTCTTTTGTGAATTTGTCGATCTTATCACCGCCTGCATGAAGCAAAGTGATAAAACCAGATAAGGCATGTTGACCAGCCAATTGTTTTGCAATACGAATTTTTTCAGTTTCCGTATAGTTTTTCGTCTTTTCGTTAATCTGATCTATGATGTTTGATAAAGGTTTCATGCGGCCGTTTGCGTCAGTAATACTCAGGCCAAGCTCGTGAATTGCGTTACCAGCTGGCTTGGGAGGTGCCGCAAGCCTTGTTAATGTGGATCGTAATGCGGTACCCGCCATATCTGCTTTGATTCCACTGTTCGCCATGATACCCGTTGCGGCCGCTAACTCTTCCATGCTGACACCTGCTGTTTTCGCAGCTGGCCCAGCATATTTCATGGTCTGGCCAATCTGCTGCAATGTCGCATTTGAGTTCGTGAACGTGTAGGTCATGGCGTCCGCCACACGGTTTGTATCTTCGGCAGCAATATGGAATTCTGTGAGGATGTCAGATACAATATCCGCTGTTACACCTAAATCTGTTTGCCCTGCTGCCGCAGTAGCAAGCAAGCCCGGCATTGCACCAATGATGTTATTTGTTTTATAACCAGCCATTGCAAGGTATTGCATGCCTTCTGCTACTTGACCATCTGTAAATTGTGTCGTAGCCCCCAAATGACGCGCCGTTTCCGTGAGACGGCCCATCTCGTCATTCGATGCATTCGCCACAGCACCGACCCTGCTCATAGCCTTTTCAAAGTCTGCGGCCACTTTGACAGCTCCGCCTATTGCGACGGTACCTGCTACACCGATACCTGTTAATGCCTTCCCTGCCATTCCCGCAGCAGAGTAGACAGATTGTAACTCTTCTGATACTTCCCCAGCGTTCTTCTTAAAAACAGAAAAAACACCAGCTGCTTTATTGCCGGTGCTTTGCAAATGCTCAAATTCTTTAGATACATCTCGTAATTCTTTTTCTAGCTTTTGATGAACAGCGATAGAGTCATTCAGTTTGCGGGCATGTATTTGTGTTTCTCGCGCATCACGGCCCTTTTCCCTGACAAGTTGTTCATATCGTTTTCGATGTTCCTGAACAATTCGACCTTGAAGGCGATATTTGTTGTTAAGTCCCTCTACTTGTGATTGTAATTGCTTTGATTTATCACCAGTATTTTTATAAATGGCCGCAGATGCCTTCATTTCAGAGTTGGTCAATCTCAATTGTCTTTGAAGCCCTGTTATACCTCTATTAAAACCCGAATCATCCAGATTGACCTTAGCGACCATATTGCCAATTGCTTGAGTCATTTATGTACCACCCCGCTTCCCTGACGAAGATTTCAAGACTTAGAATATTTGATCTATCGTTACTTCTTTTGTTTTGCTCGATTCAGCGTTCAATTCTAAGAAATGAAAAATATCCATTTGATCAATTTCATGCATCTTCCAGCCTTGCTCAAGTAATTTGGTATAGATTTTATTTAATTGATCTTTTCCGTTTTTTAAAGGCTCATCTACGCCTTCATGTCGGGCAAAAAATCTTTTTCTTCCTGCGTTTCCGCTACTTTAAATCCCATGATTTCCATCATGATTTTTCTTACTGCATCCGCAATTTCAAAAGATTGAAATCCTTCTAGAAACTGATCGTAAGTAAATTGATTCTGAAATACACGTACAATGAATTTGATTCGTTCATTCATGCTTTTAACAATCTCTTTTGCATTCTCCGCTGCTGCTGCTTTTTCATCTAAATCAAAAGCCTCGTAGAGAGTTTTTGCGTTTGTCCGTGGCGCAATAAACGTTTTGTGCTTTTTTTCTTCTTCGAACCAAATAGAGATAGAAATTTGTTTTTGAGTCATAGTGACTCCCCCTTATTTTTTATTTTCCAATTAAAAAAGAGAGCTTTTCAGCCCTCTTAAGCACCTTTTCCAATATCAACGCTGCTGCTGTTTTCCGTCTTGTCATCTTTGTATGCATCACCAAAAACTGATTTGTAAAAAGCATCAAGATTAAAGTTTTCAGCATCTTCATCAGTAACAACCTTGAAAACGTCATCCTGCTCTCGATCAACAAATTCAGCTGACAATTTAACCGTTTGGAAATCTGTCTTTTCTTCCTTCGTCTTCCATTCATCGCCCGGCAGAGAAAAACGCCCTTTTACTAAACCGACATGACGAGATTTACCGTTTGCCTTTGGACCTTCAAACGTCATTGCAACCCACGGTGCAATGATATTCTTCTTATACAAGTACAAACCATTCTCATCCGGTTCAATACCCAGCAGTTTCGCAAGAATTTCCATAGGAAGATCCCGCATTTCAATTTCTAGTTTTGTAGAACCTGTAGAAACAACCAAATCAACCAGTTTGTCATCTGCATACTGCTTTTCAGTAGATGTCTCAGTTTCCACTTTCATATTGATTGCATATTCGTATTTTAAAATCTCCGTAGGCACATATAATTTACCTTGTTTCTTTAAAGGTGCAAACTGAGCGTTTTTTAAACCAGTTACTGAACTGTACTCCATAGTAATCCTCCTAGTACTATATTTTTTTCAAAACGATAACCTTTTCTGATTAATCTCTCTTTCTCTAAAAAATCAGAAATAGGTATGGTTGAGGCAAAATCTAAACGTTCCATCACATCACCAATTGCAGCCAGGATGGGTTGTGGATCGGCATTGTGATAAACATCTATTTGATAGGTTGCGCTATCTTGTATGGGTCTGTTATCAGCCCATTTGATTGGCCTGTAGTTGATTTCTTGCAGCACGACATATGGTGGACTCGACTTTGTACCCTCTGGCACCGCAAGCTCATAGATGTCACCTTTGTCTATTAAAGACAAAAGCGCTGGATCATTCTCCAACGCTTCAAAAATGGCATTCTTGCAAGTATCTGCACGCCTTATTAAGTTTTGATTGATCATAGTTTGCTCAGCGCCTGTCGGTATTTATCTGCTACTCTTCGTATAGCCTCATCCCATTTCGCATCAACAGTTCTCGTAAAGAACTGTTGCGCTGGCTGATGTAAAGTACCGAATTCAGGAAAATGAATTCTCCACTGCGTGTCCTTACGTGACTTGGATTTCGGCCAACCAACCGCCACGTATTTCATCCCGTCTCCATCAGTACGAAGCCGCGTAATATCAAGATCATCTTGCATGTGTTTCTGGGCTTTGTCGGATCTTGGTGTGTTTGGGTGAAGTTCATCTTTTATGACTGTTGCGCCAGCTGTAAGAGCTTCTTTATGCATCTTGCTGACCTTTCTTTGCATGCTGCCAATGGCGTTTTCTAATTCCTCTAAGCCATCGATTTGTAAATTAAACATCACTTCACCGCCTTTGCCCTAACTGTGAGGAAATGAAGCCTTGAATGATTCGGTAATATAGACTCAATTTCGTAGGTTTTCCCTTTGAATAAGATCCTCATATGTTCGTCAATGTCTTCCCGGTGGCGAACGGTGAACTTGATTGTATGTTCTTTTTGGATAGCAGTTGCCGCATAATATTCAGCACCTTTTAATCCCTCTGCTTTGGCCCAGCATTCAACCACGGTTTCCCAACCGTTGTCACCATCGACAGGTAAACGAGTCTTTTCTTTTTTCTGCTGAAACTGGATGCGGTGTCTCATGTCATTCAGCATCTTTTTCACCGTCCACAACATATTTGAGTTGATTGACCATTGTTGTGAGCACCCCGTCAAGATTTGATGTCGTTCCGGATATTTGCCTATTCTCATACCAGTGAGTCACAAAAGACATGACGGCCAGTTCTGCTCGTGCTAAATTATTAGGAAATTTCAGACCCGTTGCATTCGTGATGTACTCTTTTGCTGCAGCGATGAAATGTAAAATCAAATCATCCTCCGCATCACCATCAATGCGGAGGTATTTTTTCGCTTTTTCAAGCTCTTTTTGTTCTGCCTCAGTCATTTGGCATCACCTTTATTCAGATTTTGGGTTTTCTAAAGCTTCGACTTTTTCTTGAAGGTCAGTGATCATTTTCTGTACTTCTGAATTGATATTGTCCCATTTGACACTACCTTTACCGATTGTCCGGGAATTAACTGAACCATCACCTAAATGTTCATTTTTAATTGAGCCAGCCTCAATTACTGCAGCATCACCCTTATCACCTTTCGGCCCCTGCTCTCCTTGATCCCCTTTTTCACCTTTTGGACCTTGAGGACCTTGTTCACCAGGATCACCTTTCAATCCCTTAACAATAAGAGGGTTTTCTTCGCTGTTGTCTCTGATAGAAACAGGCGTGATAGGTTTACCGTCAGGCCCAGCCTCTGCAGATGTGTATACTCCGTTACTTTCATTTAAAAAATCTTTAGCCATGATAGATCAATTCCTTTCAATTTTTCTTATTTTCCAGCGTCTACGGACTTATCTTCAGAAGGTGTTTCAACTTCTGCTTCTTCACCAACAACTAAATCAGTAACAATAACTGCGGCTTCTGGATCAATAACTTTTCCGTCAAATCGTTCAATACCTCTGAAATATGTTTGATCAGTTAGATATGCATCTGCACCGATATCAGTTGATTTAATCTCGAATTTTTGGCGATCAAACATAAAGTATGCATTTTTAAAATCACCGAATAGAATATGAGTTTTTTGTTTATCGTCTGTGACAATCTCGTCATACACTTCAACAGGTCTTCCGAATAAAAGAAAGCTGTCCT
This sequence comes from Bacillus sp. 005/A4HT-01/001, assembly GCF_004634445.1. Lineage (NCBI taxonomy): Bacteria > Bacillati > Bacillota > Bacilli > Caryophanales > Bacillaceae > Bacillus > Bacillus sp. 005/A4HT-01/001. The sequence goes on along the minus strand of NZ_SEIZ01000002.1, from coordinate 250,595 downwards.
CATTGCGTGGGTCCTCTGCTAAGATTCCGCGGCCGTTTTTATCTTCAATGTTTGCAAGCGTTTCAAATGCTTCTGTATTCATAACCCACTTAGCATTTCTTCGGTAACCCTTTTTAAGTTGATTTTTGACTTTCCGCAAAAATTTAATAGTGATAAGTGAAGGTGCCTTGAGAGTTTTATATTTTTTGCTTGAGATAATTCCTTCTATGTTTTTGTCTCCACCTTTTCCATAGAAGACTTCCTCATTTTCAGTTACAGTTGCGCATTCAGAAAGCCATTCTACAATTTCTCTTGTGAAATTAAGGAAAGAATCATCAAGCAATTCAGCTGAAATAGGTAAAAATCCAGCGAATTTCTTAACGTTGTATTGGATTTCTTCAAACTCCATACTTTTGAGCTCTTTAATTGCCTCTTTTTCCCCAATGTTATATAGCTTTCCAGCAGTACCTTTTCTTACTGGATAAGTGCCAGATGGTGATTTTTTTGGCACAATGCGAACTAGATTACGAACAGAATTTAATTCTTGAATGGACTTAATAATCTGTTTCGAAATGTCATCCGGTACTGTGTATCCGCCATCCTTATCACTGCTAGATGAAAGCTGTCTATTTTCTTTTAAAACTTCCTGCAGCATTTTTCTTTCTTCGTTACCTAATTCATCATCACGTCCAGTCAATACCTTGAACCATGCATTTCTATATTCTTGCGTTCCTGTTAAGCTGCGTTCTTCATCAGAAGAACCAGATTCAGGATCTCTTTTCTGTTCCGGGACATGATGTCGGCCTTCAATTTCTGGTGCATCGAGTTCTCTTTCCTCAGACATCATTTCAATTCTTTTTTGCAGAGCCTTTGCTTCATCAAGCATAGAGCGTGCTTCTTCATCTTTTCCTTCACTTATTAAATTCCTAGCTTCTTGCTTTTTCTGCGTGAACTGCTGGCGCAATTGACGTTCCTCTTTACTCATCGTTACTGGCATAGATTTTCCTCCTTGATTTTGAGCATAAAAAAAGACCCACTATATAGTCAGGTCTAATAAGTCTAGTTCCAGCTCAATCCTCTTATTTGATGTGTTTTTTTGTCTTTTTAAAACTTCTACTTTTTCTAGACTTCTTTCTCCTACAACAGCTTCCGTATCGCTATATGCAGGAGTTGTCACAAGTGAAATGTCAAAAATGCGATTGATTCGATTAATTCGGCGCTCATATAACTTTTCTTCTTCATTTCTTGTCCATTCATCAGGTTCTTCATCACCTGAATGATCAAGAGAAAACGAAAAAGAACATTGATTGATGACGCCTGCTCTCAAATTCTTCATCAAATCTTGTCCATAAGTGGTGTCTGTTGGCTCAAATCTAAATTTCAGCCCTATTGTATCAACAGTTAATTGGAGACTACCAGCTCCCGTTGAAACAGTGTTTCTTGCTAATGGATAATCAATTTTATGATTAAATAAAGCAATTACATTGGACATATCTGCTTCGTCCAACGCTCCACGGCTGATGATTTCCTTAAACCACCCAAGACGCTCAGACCATTTTTCAAATTTAAGGGCATAACCCTCTACATATTCACTTTTGCTTTCATCATCAAGTGACCTAACTTCAATTTCCGTCGTTAGCTGTCTGATTTCCTTCGGCATTATTCGGATCACCTCCTTTATGGCCAGCTTTAGCCATCTGATATTGATCTAACATATCTAAGAAAGTGTAATTCAGTGAAACTAGGTGTCTGTCCCCATCAGGAATAGCATTCTTTGACTCAAGGGCACGAATTTCATTTATATTCATAGCTCCAATTCGTTCCATAATTTCATAGAATTCAGCTCTTGATTTTGAATCACCGCGCAATTCACTATTAACATTAAATTGAACATATAGCCCTTGTCTTATTTCAGCATCAGTAAACAGCTTTGTATTGATTTCTTGTTCAAAGGAAACGATCCACGGCTGTAAAGTGTTCTTCACATATTCTATAGATTGATGTTCGATATTACTGAATGTAGCGCGATCCAATTCGTTTATTTTATGAAGGGGAACTTTGAATATGGAAGCAATTTGAGCCTTATTGAATTTCATAGACTCTACAAATTCGGCATCTTTTAGAGGCATTGATATAGATTGATAGTCGAGACCAGCATCGACAATCGCAATGCTTTCTCCCGCATTTACTCTCATCCATTCTTTTCTTGCAACCTCTTTTGCCTCTGGTTGTAACAGGGTTGGGATTTTCAAAATACCTCTTGGTGTTGCATCATTTTTATACAATTTCGCGTTAAACTTTGTTGCGGCAGATTGAGCACCAATATTTTCTCTTGCAACCCGAATTGGACTGAGACCTACTATCCCATCTTCCGTCATTCCTTTAAAGTGCAGAACTTCCTCCGCATGTAATTCAGCTCGTTTGTTATTGATTATTGTTTCGTACCACAACTCCCCTGTTTTTGGATCAAGATAAGGATGTGTATTTGCTGGATTAAGAGGGATTAATGTTTTGATATCACCCGTTTTATCTGAAAGAATCAAAGAATATGCATTTCCCCACATACAAACATGCGTCATCATTAATTTTTTCCAAGTAAAAGCTGTCATATATTGATTGGGCTTTAAATAGAGCAATTTAAAAACAGGATGGTCACGCTCTCCTGAAATATTCTCTCCCAGCCTCCTAAACATATGGACAGATAGTTTTGCTATATCATCTGACAAAACATTGATACAAGAAAAAACATCAGGATGTTTTAACGAGGTCGATTCACTCACTTTCTCCCCGCTTGCCGTTTTACCACCACCGAAAATATCGAACACCCATTGCGGGACCTGTGACATTCCCCAGCCACTGTCTGAATCTGCTGATCTCTTAGAAAACATACCTTCTAATAACAATTAATCACCTCCTTCGGCTCATTAAAATTGCTGTAAATACAAAAAAACCACCAGTCACTAAAAGACCGATGATTTCGTGTATTTTATAAGCTGCTATTGTAATAAAGATTGCCCCAGCAAAAAATACTAGGTCATTTAAGATTGAGTACAGAAAAATCACAACTTGCTTAATGATATTTTTCATTAGAATGAAAAGCCTCCTGACAAAATATACTCATTCAAATCTAAATGATCATCATTTTGACTAGCTCTCACATGAGCGTTTATGAGTGCTGCTGCTGGGTCAATACGTTGTGACGATTTTGATTTATCAAGCATGATGTTCTCCTGCGCGTCAATCTTTGTGACGGCATTCCCCATCGCCCAAGTCAAAAGGTCATTATTATCATGAATAATCTTTCGCCCTTTGACTTTCTCTCGGAAATCTTTTGTCGGCTCAGACAAGGTTTGCACCCCTTGCCTAATTTCGATCATAACGTATCCATCCGCTTCCATCTGCTGCGCAAACTGCGTAGCATTATATGGATCATAACCAATTTCTTTTATTTTCCAACCTTTTTCTTCCTCAAGTCGTTTGATGTAAGCTCTAATATAATCGTAATCAACGACCGCACCATCAGTAAGCGTAAGCCAGCCTTTCTTAACCCACAGATCATAAGGGACACGATCTGTTTTCATACGCTCATGAAATGTGTCTTCCGGCATAAACCCATGTGATGTCACATAATACAGACCGTTTTCAAGTTGAAATTCAAAACTTGCAGCAGTTAAATCGATGCGTTTTGACAAGTCTATACCTACATAACACTCTTTGCCATAAAGATCAGGAAGACTCTCATGTTTCCCACAATCAGACCACGCTTGCATGTCCATATATCCACCATCACGCATGTTAACCCAGATGTTCATGTTTTTGGTTAAGAAATTACGCATTTTTTCTGGAACTGCAAGGGCCACCTCTAACTCTCCGCGCAAGAAATTCAAGCCATGTTCATTAGCAGCAACAATCGGATTTGCTTTAATCCAATTTCGTTCATCTTTGATGTCATCATCTGAATCAAGTTCATTAATCATGACAAAATATTGATCGTTTGTTTCTACATTGTTTGGATCGACAATTTTAGAAACATATTGGTACTCTACTCTATACGCTGGATTATTTAATTCAAATCCGGCTGTCGTAATAATCATCATGAGTGGTTGTGTTCTTGTTGCCATCCCTGATGCAAGAACATCATATATTTCAGATGTTTTATGAGCATGATATTCATCTATAATGCCGCATTGAGGGTTAAAACCATCACCTGTTTTCCCTGCATCTTTTGATAGCGCCTCAATTTTCGACAACGTTTTAAGGTGTTCTATTTGTCCATAGGCGACCCGGTATTTTTTTTCAGGTACATTAAGCAGCTCACACTTGCTGATTTGAGCTTTAATTTCATTCCAGCATATCTTGGCTTGCTCTGCTTTTGTTGCACCTATATAGACCTCAGACATGTATTCGTCGTTAGCAAACGCCTCATATGATCCTACACAAGCAAGGCTTTGTGTTTTGGCATTTTTACGACCAACTTGCCAATAAGCCTTTTTAAATCTCCTGTATCCGGTATCCTTATGAACCCAACCGTAAATATTACCGAAAATAAAAATCTGAATGGGTTCAGGTACAATATTTTCACCCTGTAAAGGACCCTTTGTATGTTTAAATTGTGTCATCCAGAATAGGAACCGTCTTGCCTTCTCGTCATCAAAGAAATAGGGAAAATCTGCTGTCCCTTCTCTTTCAATATCTTTTAGAAAACGTTGACAAGCCCATTGGTGTTTTTGGCACGCCACAATTTTACCTGATAGCACATCACGCGAATAGTCAATCATAAATTGTTTGATAGTCTTCATATATTAAACTCCTTTTCCGCTGCCGTCTTTTCCCTTATCTCCTGTGTTTTGGTGATAGCCAATTTTGCGCGTGCCGACGGAGTAAGTCCAAAATCATTTGCAGTTGACTTCATTTGATCAAAAAAGTTTTTCTGCCGTTTCAATAAAGGATGTTCTTCTCCAATTAATTCAATTGGATTCCCCTCATCATCAAAACTATCCTTATGAACCATGATTCCATCTTTTTCAATCACCTTAGTAATAGAAATGTATTGTGAATAGGCATTACAATAGGCGGCCAACATGCTGATATCTGCCTCCGTTATAATGTCCACTTCTTTTAATAACGCAGCGATCCGTTTAAATTCTTTCTTGGCCACTTTATCCAACCAGGATGGAGGTTTAATATTGTCAGAACGCATTTTCATTTTCTGTTCTTGTTCAGCACGCATTGCCAATTCGTCAGTATTTTTCTTGTTTGGGTTACCTTGTATTAATTGAAGTGTTGCGGATTTTGCAGGTCTCGGCATATTTTCCACCTCATTCCGTTTCAGTTTTTTATAATTTCTGCTTGTTTTTGAACAAAATCATGCTATGATCGAATTAACAACAAAACCAGTCGTATCAAGCCCTCTCGGTATTTTCGCCGAGGGGGTTTTTCGTGTTTTTGGAAACTTTGAAAAGCGGTATTTGTTTGCAGACGACGGCTCACCGATCATCACGAAGCCGTTTCCTAGGGATTTAATGCCGGGGGGTACTATGACCCTCGCTTGCCATGAACCTTGTTGTGACAGCTATTACACATGCTTTCGAGGTTGTTTAAGTCTAATCGCTTGTTCCAATCCTGTTTTAGCTCCACTATGTGATGAACCATGACAGCAGGAACGACACGATCTTGTTTTAAACAACTTTGACAAAGGTAATTGTCTCGCATTAGAACAAGTTGTCTTGTCTGTTTCCATTCTCTTGATTTATAAAAACTTGTTGATTGTTTATCTCGAACATGTTTGTTGTAATACTTCGCTTCCTGCTGCTTACCATCAGCATGAGCAGGACAATAACCATCCCTTGTTAACTCCCTGCACCCTCGCAGCTTACACTCTCTCAATGGTTTAGGTGGCATCTAATTCACCAGCTTTTCTCTCATCTATCATTGCAAAAAAAACAAAGGCATGAAGATGCCCCACTTTCTGTACAGCATAAAACTCCCTGTACTCCCTTTGATATGATGCTAGATAGGATCGTGCTGCTTCATAGGGTAGAATCTGGCTGACATGAAGGAGGCTGCCTATAGCTTGCCTGTCCCTCACACCGTAAGAACCGAGCATGCCTAACCCCCTGATGATCTCCCCATCAGCCCATCTGCAACCCCTTTTATTAAGGGCTTTAAGTCCGTTATACAATTGGTCTGTCCTTATTGCGTGTCCAATTGCTGTGTTAATGATTAGTTCCCTGAGTGAGTTGTCCACGTTGTGTCCCTCCCCAAAATAAAAAGCACCCCGAAGGATGCTATGAATTGTTCAATCTCTGTTTGGCTTCATCAATTAGAGGAAGCATAAGACGTTTGACACTTTCATGTAGCTGCGTGTACTTTTCAAAACGCCGTTGTGCGCTTCTATGTGTCGTTGCTTGTTCATAAAAACTGCGGGACTTTCTCAATTCTCGCAATTTCTGACGGATGACTTTATTTGTAGCAGAAACAACATTCGAGTTTCCACAATGAGGACAGGAGAAGAATTGAATTACAATTCCTTTCGCTTCTTTTATCTCTCTCACTTCCACAGTATAATATGTTTGGCATTTCTCGCACAAAACATCATTCATTTACAAAACCTATTCCAATTCCCTTTTCATCCAATGAAGATAACGAGTCTATTTCAATAACCTCAAAACCAAGCCCTCCATCAATAATCAATATCCCTCTTTTTAAATTTTGACTTACTTCTTCTCTAATCTCTTCCTTAGCATCCTTAGTAAGCTGGTAATCTGTTTTAAGAACTAAAATTTTCATTTGATTTCCCCCATATAAAAAAGCATCCCGCCGGATGCTTATTTCAAAAGTTCTATTAATCTATCTCTTTTTTCTGTATCTAGCATATGATTACTTTCAAGCCATGAGCGCATCAATATATACATTCCGTCGGTGTTTAAACCAATTCTCTTTTCATCGCCTTGTTTAGATAGAATATCCACGTTTCCGTTATCTTGTACTGAGAAGAAAGGTGATTCCGCTTTATTATGGGTGCTACGATGGTTTTTATTCCACATATTATCCCCTCCCTTCTTTTTGCGTTAAAACGTACTTAGAAAAAAATTACACCCTAAGCAATTTTAAAAATTTGAAATCCACCTTACAAAGAAGCATTAAAGAGTATAAACACTTTTAAGATACTCATTAAACTTTTTCGATTCTTCGATAATCTTATATTCCTTAACTTTTCTTGTGAGTTCTTCTTTGATTGCATTTAGCTTTTCTTCAAGATAATTGGATTGTTCAAGATCTTCACAAAATAGATTTTTAATACAATCCTCAGTAATACTATGCTTTGCAGTAATAATATTTAACTCATCCTTCTTTTGATTAAATAATCCTGTAAGGACTTTATCAAAAGCTTCCCTTACATGACAATGAGTATTTTGTTTATTTGTAAAGTAAGCAGATCTTGTAACATGAATCATAAGATCACTTTGTGAATAATCAAGTTCTTCTGCTACTAAGGGTATTACTTCTTCAATAAAATATTTTAGAGTATCTTCTCTATTAACAACAGCCATTCGAATCACCTCCCTTTCTTTTTATCGACAGAAAGTAAGCATATGGAACTATCTGCAGAATTTGTCGAACGAAAAAACGACCTCCATTGGAAGCCGCTCTCAATTTATCACCTAATACCATCATAACCGCTCTGATGCGAAATGCTTTGCCAAGATCGTGCCAAAAGTGTGCCATTTTTATTTATATTGCTCAATTAGGTGGTTTATTTTATCAATTTCTTTATTATAAAAGTCTAGGTAGTCCGCTTGCATATTTAACAAATAATTAAACCCAATCAATGCGTCTTCAAAAAGACCTTCGAAAATTAATTCACTCCAGTTAGACCGTTCGCTATCATCAACTGAACTGTCAGCATACATGGAAATTACTCTTTTTTCATCTCGATGATATATATATATCTTTCTATCTTTAACTCCCATAATTGGTCCAATTATAGTTTTGACATTATTATTTGGATGACAAAACCTGATTTCCTTACTTTTATACAAATCTATAACTTCTTCAAATTCTTTGGCTTTCGTTCTTAAGATTTCAATTTGCTTTAGGCGCAGGTCCTGCAATTCTTCATCTTTCTCGATCACTTCATTAATTTGATCTTCTAGTTTTTGGATATCCATATAATGTGCCACCTTTCTATTAGAGGTTAATAGTATACCATTAATTAGAATTATCCACAAAATCAACCAATTAACTCCATGTATTGGGGTCATTCTCTTCCCATTCAAAAAGCGCCATCCACAACGGAAGCCACTCTCAATTTATCACCTAATACCATCATAACCGCTCTCAGACAAAATGCTTTGCCAAGATTCTGCCAAAAGTGTGCCATTTTCAACTCAATATAAAACAGGATCATCGTAATTGTGATACTCGTCTTCTATTGGTTTATCGCAATCATCACAATACAACCAATAACCCCAATCTCCGTTTATCGTATAAACCCCTGCGCTGCTGTTACATTTACAGTAATCTTCATCTTTAAACAAAATAATCCCTCCCACCATTATCAAATCAAAGTCCAAATTGATCCATTGACTCATCAATTCTCTTCAATTTCTCTAAACTACGTTGCTTAGCTTCTTCACTCAGAAATACATCATCGAACCTTGAAGTTTTATAGGTATATGCCTTTTCAACATTTAATTTAGGCTTCAATATATTGATTATGTAAGTTTCATAGATGTCTCTTTCCGTTTCATCATCGCAAAAGAAACCACTCACTTCATAAAAGTTATGAGCCACATCTTTTAGCGATGTTGTCCCTGCGAAATGTCCCTTCACTCTGCCTCTCAATTCTTTTGCCTTACCAACATACAAAACGTCATCATTACATCCAAAGATGATATATATCCCGCTCCGATTTGGGATGTTGTGCAGTTCATCCTTTTTAAAACTGAAAATCATTTGAGGAATTTCAATCTTGATAGACATCTATATTTCTCTCCTTCTCACTACACCATAACATATAGTGTGTTGTACTCCCGTAATCGCTGAAATCCTTGTCACATAAAGGTTTCTCTAAATCCCTTTAATGACTGCACTCTTTGATATTTTTTGGTGCAGATATATCTAAAAAAATTATATCTTAAACTTCATCATTGCGGAATCCATGTTGTCTTGGTTAATTCCAATGTATCTCAATGTGATATCCGGGCTGGCATGATTGAATATTTCTTGCAGCATGGCCACATCTTTTGTCTGTTTATAAAAATGGTAACCGAAGGTCTTCCTTAATGTGTGCGTGCCTATTTCAGTAATGTTCACTTGTTCAGCAGCTTCTCTAAGAATGCGATATGCCACCGATCTATCTATAGCTTTGTTTTCCCCTTGCCTGCTTTTGATCACGTATGAACCGTCTTTAAGGTTCTTAGCATACGCAATCAATTCATTTCTAACTGATGGCGGTATACGAATTCTCTTTTGCTTCTTTGTTTTTGTTTCTCTGAGGACCAGATGTGTTTTCAGCAAATCTTCTTTTTTGATCTTGAGGATATCAGATATCCTTAAGCCTGTACTGATCCCCAATATGAATAATATATAATTTCTTTTATTTTTCCTTTTTAAATAAGCCTTCATTTGCTTCACCTTTTCAAAGTCTCTTATCGGCTGAACAAAATTCATGATTTGTCCCCCTTGTACACTTCTTCTCTAAGTGCGAAAGCTAAACGGTAAAAGGCTTTATTTTTGAATCGGTAATAGTTCCGCTGGCTGATGCCCATATCTGCGTAAATCTCATAATCAAACATTTCTTCGTCTTGCATGTAAAGCATGACCAAGATGCGACGCTCTCTTTGTGTAAGACGATTAATGCCCCTTTCAATTCGCTTCATGTATTTTTCCCGTTCAAGCTCCCAATCCATTTTTTTAAGGGCTGCATCCTCGGTCGATGAATGAAACTGATTTGAGAAACTAGGCGGCGTAATGGTATATGTTGTAGTGATTTTTGGGAGAAAGTCTTCCGGCGTTTGCAACCTAAGCATTTTATATTTTTCCATCATCTTTTCCATTTTGAATCTTGTTTTTTCCTCGTCGATCTGAGGAATGTTTAAACTTGTTTGATTCATGATAATTCCCCCTTTATTTTCTGCTCATTGCCCCACCTTTGGCTCTTTTTAACCACTGTATGTTTTGCCCAATCAACTCTCTTAAATCTCTGTCAGTGAGCTTCTGCGGCTGTTTTTTTATTTTCCCCTTCTTCATGCTCACCCTCAGTTCTGACAAATAAAAAACGGACACCAACCAGCACCCTTAAAAGGTGTTGATCGGTGTCCGCAGGCTCTCCGTCTTGGACTATATATTAATTTATGTAGTACATAAACAATCTATTTTTCGGTTTAATTTAATAGCTTTCAACTATTCAATTTTCAATTTGCTTTTAACAGATTTACTTACTTTTATTAATTCTTTATAGTTTTCTCTTATATTTAGTAGCTCATCTTCAGATATTTTTGATACATCATAACTGTTATCTATAGATTCAATCATTTCTTTAATTAGACCTATTGAAGCTGAAATAGTATCTTTAATATAAATTTTTTCATCATTAACTTTAATTATTTTAAATTCTAAATAGGTATTATTAGAAACGTCATAAGTAATGTTTTTCTCTAGAGACTTCCAGGCATGTTCGTTTCGCTCTAAAGCTATTAAGTTGCTTAATTTTGGTTCAAACTTTGCTTTAAAATAAGTTAATTCTAGAATTAATTTTTCCGAAACCCCATCAATATCTTCTTCATTAAATATAACATCATTATTCGATGATTTGATTATAGAAAAAAACAATACCTTAGCAAATTTTTGTCCTCCTAAAATCATTAATGAATCAAGTATCTCATCAGGCCCTGATTTACTGTCAATATTATACTGTATTATAGTTTCTGCTTTTTTTAATAAGTTTGTATTATTATTAATAATTTTGTCTACTTCTTTTAAGTCTTTATTTAAAACACTCATTAATAAACCTCCAGTAGATCTTCATATTCTTTAGTTAAATGAGTAGACTTTAGAGCACTCTTATGAGAATGATCAATTATATTAAATATTCTATTAGCATATAGGGTATTTTCTCTTTCTCTAGATTCTCTATTTTCTCTTCTATGTCTAATGGTTCTTTCTAGTCCATCATTTACAGCAGGAGAATAAATTTGCGCCCTAGCCAATTTACGTTCTATTGACGTTAATCTAGATAAAATTTCATTATAATTTGTCTCAGAATAAGTTTCTGTTAAGGATTTAGTTAAAATGGATATAGCAGCTGAATTGACATCTGTATTGTTCTCAATAGACCTTTGAATTAATTCATCGTAAAGGTCTTTAGGAAGTGAAATTGTATTCTCTTGATGCGAAGCTGATTGTTCTTGTAATTGTTGAATTATAGTTTCTATGCGCTCAACTAATTCATCTGATAAAGAGTCTCTGTTTTCAATTGCCAGATCTAACAATAATGGAGGATATTTCCTTATGGATTTCAAAAAATTGCTATGTGTCTTACCAGGCAGGGCACCTGTTTCGTATCGGGATACTGTAGCATGACTCCAACCCAAAATTTTAGCAAAATCTCTTTGACTCAAACCAAACATTTCTCTAATATCGACTATCTCATCTGGATGTAGCAATTTTTTATTAGTACGATAAATATCAAATGCTTTTTCAATATTTTCATCTGGGTTATCAGGATCTGTAATTTTTTCATTACAGATCTCACACTGTAAATATCTGCACTTTATAGTTATTTCTTCTTCTTTAACTTTAAAGTCTACTTCTTCAAAAACTTCTTTAAAGTTTCTGTCTTCTAAACATTCTGGACAAAAATGTTGAACTAGCATAAATTCACCTCCGATTAGTCTTGATAATCAATATAAGGAAATTTAAGCTTTTTTGCATCTGCCTCTTCTTCATGAAAAGAAATACAAACAAACCTAGTTTCTTTCCCTTCTAAAGGAACCAAGTGTAACTTAATATAAACATTAAAGTTTTTTATTTTTCTTCCGAATACCCATATCTGTCCTTTTTTTGTTCCAGAATTCCCTTGGTTATTCTCTGGTCCGTTTGAGTAGTTTTTAAGTGTCAATTCACTTAACTCTTGCTTAATATGTATTTCCTTCCACCCAATCTTCCCTAAAAACTCCTCAGTCTTTCGAGTTATCCTAACAATAATTCTTCCTTCATTTGTTTTAGCTTCTTTTAATGAATGTATTACACGTTTCACCGCATCTGGAGGTGCGATATTTTGACTAACCCTCAATTCATCACATCCTGATCACCTTTCTATAAGAATAATATTAAATCACATGTTACACTGAGTCAACATCCGTTATCGTTCGATAACACTTAATTATTAAACTGCACTTCCTCTTAACATAGACACCCTTTAAGAGATATATACTAATTTAAAATTTCATTAGATGAAATTGCTAATCCTCGCTTCTTTTTATCTCATTAATATTAAATCTCCCGATGTTATCTTATGCATTCTCTTTAATCAAGATTCTTTGTTCTTAATCGTTTTAACCGATTTGCTCATTCATTCCGCAATCTATTTAACCCTAATAAGGCGTACTAGTGATCACAGTATGCACATGCGTTCGTTTTTGGTTTCCCTTCTTGATGTTCATCCTCCGTTCAGACAAATAAAAAACGGACACCAACCAGTACCCTTAAAAGGTGTTGATCAGTGTCCGCAGGCTCTCCGTCTTGGACTTATTAAATTGTACCTATGAAAATATGTTCCCAATCATCGTCACTCTCGTCATAGTTGCTTTGTATGAAAAAATAACAAGCTGTTTTATCTTTAGACTCAAACAATGTTTCATCTGTTCTTTTGTCATAAACCCTATACTGATTCATTCCGCTACCTCCAATCCTTTCACATGCACCATTGATTTGAGGTACGGATGTTCTTGTAATTCCTGTAGACTATCGTGAAATCCATTTGCAACACCATCACCATATAGACTAACTAACATATATTTATACCCGAACATTCCCCCGAAATATAGCCGTGCAACTAGGTATTTCCCCATACTTTCTTCTCCGCAAAAATCTTCTAGAATGTCTCCAAGGTTCAACTGCTTCATTTCCACACCTCGAAAGCTGGCGTGTAGATATGACCCTTAACGCCTGTCCAGTTTTTGTTTCTGTAGATCGTCATTTTGATACGGTGCGTGCGAGCAGTGTGATTGACGATGTAAAACTCTTTTGCAGGTGTGGCGGTCTTAAACGATCCAACGAGACTAAACCACTGATCTTTCCATTTGTCGCTCACCTTCTTTTGAAGGGTGAAGCGATAGTAAACTGTTTCAGATCTCGTTTTTCGAGCTGTAACATCAATGCTTTTGGCTCTCGGTGTGTATGAATTGGCGTCAGTTGATACGCTGACTGTATGCCCTCCAATTGTTTTATATCCGCTAGTTACTGCCGCAGCAGACGGCGCATAAAGCACCGCCGCAATAATAATAGTTAGTGTGATTAGTAGTTTTTTCATTTAGATTCCCCCATTATTAATTCCCATATAAGTTAAATAAATTTTTATATGGATTAATTTTGAATATATAGTATTATTAAACTTGCAAGACTATTATCCCGAACTTAAAGGAGAGTTGTACTATGAGAATTAAAAAAGTAATCGCAAGTTCATTTCTATCACTCGCTTTGCTAGTTTCTTCATCTACTTTTTTTACTGCACAAGCAGAAGCTGCTACTCCTACTGAACAATGGAAACATTGTACTACGACGGAAGATGGCCCATTCTATTCAAGAAATGCAATTCCTGCAATCTATAACGATGGCATCCATACATGGTACTTAAAAGGTGCAAGATCTTGGAAAGGTGTATGGTATGGAAAATATGAACGTTGCTGGTACGAAACAATTGTATGAATATTACTTTTAAAAGAGGGAAAACTCCCTCTTTTTTATTTATATCAAGCTGCCATTAATAATCAGTATCATTTCTTCTTCAGCTGTTGTTTTTTATTAAGTTTCATATGTTTTCTCCTATCCAAAAGTCGGTTCTGGCTCTTCATTCGGCGTCACTTCATCATCTTCATACTCAATATCAAGATCGATTTTCACACTGTTTTGACTTAATCTCATTAGCAAGATTTCAAAGTCATTTAGATGTCTCAGCGACTTCAATTCTTTGTTTGATCTATATTGAAGATCCCATTGCTCATCTCTTTTATAGAGAGAAATTGGCACCTCAAAATTCATTTTTTCGTCATGCTCACATTCAAAGAAAATTGTAGCGTGTTCAAAGATGCTCCATGATCTGTCTTCATTCCGTTCCACTTCAACTCTAACCTCAACCGCCTCATACTCTGGTCCATCATCAAATTCAACTTCAAGCCCGTCAGTTTCTACTTTCTTCGCTACATACTCTTTCCATTTCTCAAAGAGATCGGATAGTTTCATTGTTTTCTCTTTTTCTTCGATCATTAAATTCTTGAAGTTTTCAAGCAGTTTGCGGTTATCAAATGATGCTTCTTTTATTGTTTCGACTAGCACATGATCCAGCTTGGTGATGTATTCTGAGTAATCGTAAGTTTCAAGGTAAGGAACAATTACACTTTTCAACTTGTTTTCAATGACTTTCCTTGCTTCTCCACCGTATGAAGAAAACAAGTCTTCAAGCGCTTTTGAAACGCCTTGTTTCAATTGCTCAGAGATAAGATTTTCAACGATTCCATTTTCTAATTGTTGTGCAATAACATCTTTAATATTTTTTTCAAGGTTCATTATTTTTTCCTCCTAAGTCTTTCCTCAAATTTATTTTCAAAATACGAACACAAGTTCTATTTTATAGTGTATAATACGTTTATTCTTGTAAAAAGGTGGTGAATTCAATGGCTAAAAATAAATCTGAAAATCTTTTAATTACTTTTCTAGCCTCAGTTTGTATCACGATGATTGCAATTAAAGTAATTCCAACACTAGCAGGGAAATAAATCCCTGCTTCTTCATTGTCCAAGTCCTCCCATCAACCCTGCGACAGCAATAATCCCCATGAAAGCCAGCAGAGTGAAGATGACAGGTCCGTTTGACTCGCGCTTTGCCATGACGACGTTCCCTTCAATGATCAAGTCAGGGCAACTATCAGCAAGCACCGCTACAAAAAATTTTGGTACGCCTAGATGAGCAGCTGCATCATCAATCGTCATCGCTTTGTTTTTGCAGGCTTTGACCGCCTGTGAAAGCTCGATATGTTTAGGTAAATTCATGGTATTTCCTCCCCCGCAGGGGATGAACCCCTGCTATCGTTTAGTTTTATAACTGAAATCAAATCTAACTCGGTCAAAACTTCCTTTAATCGTTTCAATGATTGTGTGACCGTGTTCGGGAGCCTCTATGTAATGCGCTGTGTTGTTGATCCCGTCCAGCACGATCACTTGTACCTTGCCTTGTTCAACTAATGTTGTGAAAGGCTCGTTTTTTGTTAATGAGATAGTCTGCGGTCTATTCACAATCTTCACTCCAATGTGATATAATTAAGGTTCCTAAGCTTAATTACTCACATTTAACTGATGTGAATTCTTACCGCTGAGACTCGACGGATTGATCTGTGCGCTGCCAACGCCAGTCTTTACGTTTGAGTCTCTTTTTATATGGTTTTGGTGGGTGCTGCTGCCTATATGCTTCTAGTTCATCCTCTGACATAACCCACGCTTTCACTGGACCTGCTTTGTATGGATTCACTACAGTTTCCAATATGCTCACCTCCTTTTATTCATCACGTTGCGGAACGTTAAGATTATAGATTCTTTCGAGTTCTTCGTCTGATAAGCCCTCACAATAATCTCGCCCAACGTTCGTGAGGCTCAACCATTCGATCATTAAAGCTCTATCATCACTGGTCATTACTTGATGCCTCCCCTCTGTTTGAGGTGGCGCACAGCTGCTGCCTTGATCCGTTTCGAACAATCTTCATATCTCGCGATGACTTCGAGTTGTCTTGCCGTTGCTTTCTCAAATGGCAACAGGATGCTTTTTCTTTTCATGCTGCTTGTACTCCTTTCCTAGCGCGCCGCCTTTACGTGGTTCGATCTTGCCTAACTCGGCTTGATCTATAATCAGCAGCAGAATTTCATCGACATTGCGGGCCAGACGGTTTGCAATGTGTCTGATCGGCTCATGGTTCTGCCACATTTCTCTAAATAAAATGATGTCTTTTTCATCCCATATGAAGTCGCTGGACGGGCAGGCGTAGTAAACGGGTTGATCTTCAAACAACTTGCGTAATTCTCGCTTCTTCGCCATCATGACGCTCTTTTTGATGTACATAGGATCATTTGCGCCGACACCGTTCGGACGCTCTTTGATCTTTCCTCGTTTGCTAAAATCAATCATCAGCATTAACACTTCTTCTTCTGGCCTGCGAAACAGCTCGGCCATTTCACTCAAAGACCTGCCTTCGTACCAGTAATCCAAAAATCGTTTAAGGCCAACAATCGTCCATTCAAAATTGAAATCTTCTAATATGATTCTAGTAGCGCTCACTTTGCAATTTCCTTTCTTCGCCCAACCTCTTTATGCACAATATGCATGGATGCTGCCAGATTCTTTTCCACGTACCAGTAACGAGGGTTCAACCCATTCACTACTAGGATTTTTCTTTCGGAACGTGTTGGTTTTCTGCCGCCTTTTTTCATATTCAGCGTGCCTCCTTTGATCTATTAAACTATCAACCTTCTCAGATGTGATTTTGCTCATGTTTTACACCCCCTAGAACGGCAATACTTCTTTACGCTTGTCCGATGTGTCTTTAAAAATGATGTATTGCTGCTTTTGGGTGATGCGTGATACTAGCTTGCTGTCATACATTTGATACAGCTTTTCGCTAGTGAGGTTTGTTGTATAAATCGTCACTTTACCCTGCCGAGCAGATGTTACTTTATAGATGAGACGATGAATGAAATCACTGGCTTTACTATCCGAATGTTCTGACCCTGTTTCTGCACCGATGTCATCTATCACGAGATAATCGGCTTCCCCCATCAACTGAGTCACATACGCTTCTGTGTACTTGCTCTCTTTGTTGCTGAATGAATCTTTAATTGCCGTAGCAGCATCTTCCATATTGATAAACAAGCAGGATCGACCTTTGTCTTTAGGATTGTCGGGATCAGGAGGCACATTAAGTTCTTTAAGTGCTGCATATGCAAGGTGACTCTTCCCCACTCCCGGATGGCCCTGCAAAAATATGTTGAACACTTCACCTTGTTGCAAGTGTTTAACAAGATTAATCATTCGTTTTTTATTCTTGGTCTCTTCTGGCTCAGCAACATTGTAATTTTCAAATGTTGCTTGTGAGACAGTTCGATCCCTAAACATACTGCGTTTTTCCAACGTGTTAAATTTTTTCTGCCGCTGGCTATATTCAATTTGACTTTCTAAGTCTTTTTGCAATTTCTTTGAATCTTCTTCCAGCTCACATCGAGGGCAAATAACTTTCCCATTCATCACCATCATTCGGACAGGTTTTACAATATCTTCACTACCACGAGTGTATGTGTGCTTGTTGCAGTATTCAGAATGGAAGGTCATTTTGTTGGTTATGTCTTCGGCTGCCACCGCCTTTATGCTGTGCACGCTTTATCACCTCATCACTGTTGTTTAAGTAACCTTCGAATTTTGTTCCGAAAAGCGTTTCGGGACGAAGGAATTTACTCATGTCAGGGTTATCACGCCATTCAAAACATTTTGCTAAGATGACCTTTTTAAAATCATCGAACCTGAATCCCTCGTTCCATCTTGCTTTTATTAGTTGCTGTGTCTTTGGTGTTGTGTGACGATAATTTTTCTCAGACATTTGATTTAGAAGATCCGTTATGAGTTTGAAAGGAATAGCTGATTCTGATTCATCAGCAGTCGGGTTTCCCGACAATATATCTTTTTTTTCTTTTTCTTTTTCTTTTTCTTTTTCTTTTTGTCCGCTTGTCGTTGACGTATCGTGCAACGTATCGTCGGCGTATCGTTCAAACACTTCTCTAATGCTGGTATTCTCGATTTTTGGATAAAGTACATTCATGAGAGATTTATCTTTAACCTCTCTCAATTCTTTAGTGACACAGTCTAATATTGGCTTTCCACCTTTATTCAAGTTGTATTTAGGCCAATTCTTTATTGCCATTTCCCTTGTGTCATTGTTGTAAAGTATCAGTTTGTGGTGATTTACGAAGCGATCCATCAAGCTATTGACCGACTCAATCGAGTACCCTAAATCAAAAGCCATTTGTTTCTTGGTAATTGGGTATATTCCTATTTGAGTGGTGTTTGGGTTTGTAATAAGATACAAATAAAAGTATCTGTCTTCTGGTGTCAGTTCTTCCGTGACTTTTGGATCTTGCCAAAAAGTCGTGTGAACATGTCTATATTTAGCCATGTTTTAATCACCTCTTTTTGTGTTTAGCTTGTCCTTTAAAAAAAGGTGAAACAAAAGTTTCAAGCCTCATTAGTTTTTTTGTTCTTTTCTTTTTTTACCGGTGTGTAATAAGGTGCCACAGCCTCAGTAAAAAGTTTTTCTCTGTCTTCTTCCCCAAAGAAAACTTCCCCAACGAACAGGTTGCTTTTTCTCTTTTTCTTGTTCTTAGCCATAAAGATCACCTCGAAACATAATATGCAATGTGGACGGAGGGACTACCCTTTGAATTTTGCTTACTACAGGAAGCACTCAGTTTAAAAAAAATAAGCTGGTGGCAAATTTAGTTTTTCGCTTAATTTAACTAAAGAAGAGTGAGACGGGTTAGCTTTTCCTTTTTCTAACTTGCAAATATAAGAACTAGAAAACCCTGTAACCAAGCCGAATTGACGTTGAGTTTCATTTCTTTCTGACCTTATTTTTTTGATTTTTTCTGCAAAAGAAACAGTTTCGCGGTCCATTGTTTTCACCTCCAAACGCTTCCTTTAGGAAGCACAAGTAAAATATACCATCCTTCTACTTTAAGTGCAACCATAAATTTCATAAATGTTTCTTATAGGAATCTTAAACATGATATAATTAAAGTTGTTGTTACTAATCAGTAGCGTTAAATCGAGGTGACTTTATTTTATGGATAACAAGAAAAATGAGTTAATCGGAATAAACTTAAAAAGACTAAGAGAAGAACAAAAGCCAAAGCTGTCTATCAGAAAACTTGCTGATGAAGTTGGTTTAAGTAACGGCTACTTATCAAAACTTGAAACGGGAAAAATTAAAAAACCTTCTTTGGAAGCTTTGACAAAACTCGCAGATTTTTTCAATGTTGATCCCACTTACTTTGTAACGGATTCGAGGGACATTGAAAAAATGGGTAAAGAAGCTGAGAAAGTAGTTTTCGCGAAAGAACTAACTCTTGAGAATATCAAAAATGCAAACATTATAGATGCAGATGGCAAACAAATAACAGAAGATGAACGTAATTTCATGTTAGATGCCCTTAAAAATTACAGAGCTTCTAAGGCTAAATTTTTAGAAGACGATTCACCTGAAGAGGATTGATTTTGATCTTCTTTTTTTGTTGCTTCTAAGATTTCCATTAATTCTTCATATTTTATAGCCATTTCTCTTCCCTCCAAGGAACATTTGTTCTGTTTATATTTTAATCCATATTAGAAATATTTAGAATAATTTCCTGTTTTCGTTTTTTTTGAAAACAGGAAACTTCCCCAGAAAACACGAAAGACGATACCTGATTATGGTAGCGTCTTTTTAACATCTTATATTTACATTCCCGGTCTTACATCTTTTGTTTCATATATTGTTTCTGGGTTGTTAGTGATAAGTGAGTGAATTTCTGAAACAACTATTGTTGCTCCTAGTGTAACTGTTAAAACAATTACATTGAAACGTTTAGTCATGTATAGCACCCCCTAACTCTTAGAGTGTATACCTAAATCCAATTCTATTCAATTCATTTTTTGGGAAACTTGCCCTGAAATAATCTTTGCTTTTTGAAAAATAATGATGTGATAATAGCAATTTTTCTGATGAAGATTCTTTTATTCCATCAAAAAGAAGCGCATATTTATGATATCTCTCATCTTTATAATATTTGCTTAAATCTCCATCATGTTTTAATAACATGGTAAATTCACTCACTTCTGCAAATTCATCATTAATTCTTTTATTCCAGTATTTTTGAAGAAAAGCAATTTCTTCTTTATTCTCAACTATTTCGGCCTGTCTATCAGGAAATTTTGAATAAAGGTCAATACATTTAAGATAATAAGATATTGAGTGTTCATAGGATTCCAGAAAATAAGATAGACCTAAAATATGATAAGCAGTTATATTGTGAGCCGTACTGAAATTTCTATCCAAAATTCTGTTAGCTATTTTTCTTGATTGGATTAATTCTGTTTTTTGCTTTAGGTAAATGTTAACCTGAATTTCATCTAATCTAGCACCGTATGCCATTTTTAGAAACGGGTCACTAACCTGAAACAACAAGTCATTTATTTGATCAATAGTATAAATGGTTAAATCATAAAGACCATTCAAGTAATAGTAATAAACTTGTAAGACCTTCACCATGATTTCAGTTTCCAAAAATGTTGTTTTAAAATTTCTCAAGTTATCTAAAAAAGCATTCCTTTCAAATTTAAATCTCGACTCAATCATTAGTGAATATAAAGAACATAACTCTTGAGTTTTGGGATTCCTTTTGCTTTTATACTCTCGTGCAATAACACTTGTATAATCGTACAACTGTTTGGAATAACAATATTCCAAAGCAGCAGGAATATTTTTAGAACTAATGCCTTCTTTAAAATAATTCAAAATAAGTTCAATTTCGTTCGCTTTGTCAATGTGATTAATGATCTTATGAACAATCCAGAACGAGACATCCTTGCCATTTAAAAATTTACTTAAATAACTACTGCTTATACCAAGTTTTGCTGCAACTTGTTTTTGACTTTCTTTAGACATTTCAATTGAGTTTCTTAAATGTGTCCGTAAGTCTTTCGCGATTGTACTTGTCATATATGATCACCTTACCATTGTTAAATTTATCATGAAGTACAAAAAAATGTTGTCGGAAATTGTCGCAGAAGTATGAATTTTTGCTCTAATACACAAGTAATTACTTCTTATGATTCAATTATAATCCTTTTGTGTAACTTATTAACATATGACTTTTGGAGTTATTTTGTTTATTCGAGGAATTAATTTGTAAAAGGTATGCTTAGCATTCGAAATATGATTTCGAACAGTCTTTTCGCTAATAAAAAGCTCGCTTGCAATTTCTTTTGTTGTTTTATCTTGGACGAGCAATTCGAATACTTCTCTTTCTCTTTTGGTTAATAGCGGCTTGGATTGAAACTCTTTCTCCTTCAAGTATTGTAACCCTCCTTGCTAAGGTGAGAGCTCTAGTCTCTATAGAATGGGATTCTGTATAGTCGAGATATCATATGCCGGGTACTTGAGGTAGGTGACGTTAAAATCGAGAATTCCCGCAGATGAGCGTCCAATTTCCTCCCCTTCAATTCGCACAAAAAAGGACGAGTCCCCTATAGAGACATCGTCCTTGATCAAACAAGCTGTTAAAATATCGAAATGGCTCCTGTTAAAAGAGCAATAAGTGTTGTAAACAGGGCTGTGAGTACGGTCCATAGCAGTGCGTACTTTTGCAAATCACCAATATCTTTATTCAGCATACTCACAAGCAGTAATGTTGAAGCGACAAGCGGACTCAGCAAATGGACAGGCTGTCCGATAATAGAGGCGCGCGCAATTTCTACTGGATCAATTCCGTAAGCTGCGCCGGCTTCAGCTAAGATTGGCAGCACCCCGAAATAATACGCATCATTTGAAAGAACAAATGTAAATGGCATACTCGTCAAAGCGACAATGAGTGGAAAAAATGAGCTGTATGAATCTGGAATCATGTAAATGACCAAGTTAGCAATGGACTCCACCATTTTTGTTCCCGAAAAAATGCCTGTGAAAATTCCTGCTGCAAACACAAGGGTAATGACCGTTAAGGCATTTCCTGCATGCGATAAAATCCGCTCACGCTGATCTTCAACTTTTGGATAGTTGATCATAAGCGCAATGACAAAGCCAATGAGAAAGAGTACAGGAATCGGTACGATATCCAATACAAGTGTTACCATGACAGCAATCGTCAGGAAGAAGTTAACCCAAATCAAGTTTGGTCTCTTCATATCTGCAACGCCATCTTCAATTGATGCCGCCAATTCAGGAGAGATCGAGACCTCTTCTTTATACTGAATCTCGGCAACCCCAATGCGCTTCCGTTCTTTTTTTCCAAGAACATACGCTGTAAAAAGGATAAAAAGACCGCCCCCTATCATCGTCGGGAGTAATGGAATGAAGAATTCCGCTGCATCTAAACCAAGTGCAGCAATCGCACGAGTAGCTGGACCGCCCCAAGGCGTCATTCCACTCATAATGCCTAGTGATAATAATGAAATCGTCCCTAAAATCAGTGGGTTCATCCCAATTCTTAAGAAAAGTGGCAGCATAGCTGATACGGTAATCATGTACGTTGTCGTTCCATCACCATCTAATGCAACAAGCATAGACAAAATCGCTACCCCAAAAGCAATTTTGACCGGATCGCCTTTCACAAGGCGTAAAATCAGTTTGATCAACGGGTCAAACAATCCAGCATCCAGCATGACACCGAAGAATAAGATGGCAAATAACAATAAAGCAGCCGATGGTGCAACGGTCTTGAGTCCATCAAGCATCATGTCCCCTAATCCGCTGTAAAATCCACCGATTAATGCAAAGATGATTGGCACAACGGTTAGAGCCACCACCGGATGCATACGTTTTGTCATAATAAGAAATGTAAAAGTCACGACCATCAAGATCCCTAAAATAGCTAGCACTTCATATCCCTCCATCCTCTTCTGTACACGATCCACAAGCGCCCCTTTTGCACTTGCGGCCCGAAATGTTAGCGCTTTCTATTTCAAGGATATAATAGCTTTTTTTATAATGAAAATATCGATTTTTTCGCCTATTCAATAAATTTTTTTTATAATTAGCCTTGCTGACTTCTTAAAAACTCAATGAATGCTTTCACAACAGACAAATGAAGGGAATCCGGCTGGTACATGAGCCATGTATCTCTTAAAACAGGCTGTCCATCTTTATACGAAAGACCTTTTACAAATAGCTCATCACTTGGTCTGAGGCAAATTTCCGGGACAATGGCATAACCTAAACCATGCTTCACCATCTCTTTTGATGTATCTTGCCTGTCTGTCTCCATTGTCACAAGCGGAGGCATCGTGAACGTCTCCTGCCACCATCTGTTAATCAATCGTTTTAATGAACTATCCGTGTGATAGTCAATGAGCGGCAGTTTCGGAAGGTCCTTTAGCTGTATTTCTGATTTTGAAATGATACAAAGGCGTTCTTTATCAAGCAAAAATCGCTCTCCATTCCAGTCGTAATCTCCTCTTAAAATCCCTAAATGTACACTTGATGTCCCTAATAAATCCATGACTTTTGTGCTCCATCCTGTGTTCACCATAAATTGAACATGTGGATACTGCTTAGAAAACTCTCTTAAAATTTCCGGCAGTTTATATTGAGCAAAGTTACTCGACACCCCTAACCTGATCGTTCCTTTGACCTTTTTTTGCATATTGAGCATGCCATCTTTCGTTTGCTGGAGCTGCTTGAGCATGTCATTTGCGTATTTAGCCAAGTATTCGCCCTCTGATGTAAATTCAATGCCTCGCTTTCTTTTAAAGAAAAGCTTCATGTCAAATTCCTCTTCAAGCTGTTTCAATCGATAACTTAAGGCAGGCTGCGATACAAATAATTTTTCTGCCGCTTTTGTGATGTTCTTCTCTTCATATAGCACCTTTAAAAACCGCCAATCTTTCTCATCCATTGTGTGCCCTCCTTTTGACCTTGTTATAAAAATATTTTATCAGTTTCTCTTAAAATAATGTATTTAACTTATTTCTTATTATACTTTACCATTTTGATTAGATAAATAGTAACTAAACAATTGAGGGTGAGAGCAATGAGAAAAGTTCCAATCACAATCATGCGAGGCGGTACAAGCAAAGGGGTCTTCATTCAAGCAAATGATGCACCTTACGAACACGATGAGCTCGAAGCATTTCTATTAGACATTATGGGCAGCCCTGACCGGCTGCAAGTTGATGGAATCGGGGGCGGTAATTCTTTAACAAGTAAGGTGGCCATTATCGATAAAGCCACTCGTCCAGATGTGGATGTGAACTATACGTTTGCACAAGTCAGCATCAATGAAAGATTTGTCGACTTTAAAGGAAACTGTGGGAATATCTCATCAGCAGTTGGACCGTATGCCATCATTAAAGGACTTGTCCAAGCAGTTGAACCTGTCACAACGGTACGTATTCTGAATACCAACACGAATAAAATCATTGTGGCAGAGGTAGAAGTCGAGAACGGAGAAGTAAAATTTGAAGGACAGGCAGAAATTCCAGGAGTGAAAGGAACAGGTTCTCCCATTTATTTATCCTTTGAGAAACCTGAAGGCGCTGTCACAGGTAAAACCTTTCCGACTGGAAACAAAATGGATACGATCCAGACAAAGTTTGGAGAAATTCCGATCTCAATCGTTGACATTGCAAATCCAATCGCCTTTGTCCGTGCCAAAGATATTCAATTAAAAGGAACTGAATTGCCTGAGGAGTTTACAGACGAATTGCTGGATGATTTAGAAGAGATTCGTTCCATCGCTGCTGAAATGTGTCACTTCGCACCAAAAGAACTGGCCACATTACAGTCTCCAGCTGTTCCTAAGCTTGCAATTATTAGCGAGCCTGCTGATTATGTAGATACAAATGGAATATTGAGAAGAGCAGCAGATATGGACATCATCGTTCGGATGCTATCGATGCAAAGACCGCACCAAGCACTTGCCATTACCGGATCTGTCTGTGTGTCAGCCAGCTGTTTCATGGATCAAACGCTTCCGGCACAGCTGTTTCAAGGTCAAGATGATACACTTCGAATTGGTCATCCTGCTGGTATTATGCAAACTGAAATTGATATCTCACAAAACAGAGTGAAAGTCATTCGAACCGCAAGAGAAATTCTAGATGGAGTGGTCTTTACAAAACAAGACTACATGGTTCAACCTCAAATAAAAAGAGAAGCATAAATGAGACGTCATCTTGTCGACAAAGAGCTAAAATGAACTGATTTTAGCTCTTTGTCTTTTTTTCAGTGTGAAGATCTTAAAGCAATCCGTTCTAACATCGAATGCAACGGTTTGTCTACACACTCATCGAACGAGAAATTGTCTACTTGGGCGGTGCATCAATATCTCCTGCTGAATGGGCTTTTATATGTCCTTGATCATCTTTTAACTGAATATGACCATATCGGTTCACACCACAGCAAATCCCTTCCTGCCATGTTTGCTTTTCACGATCTAATGAAATACGAAGCGGTTGATTTAGCCGATATAATCGTTTGTTATAAAGGGCAGTGAGGGCTTCAAATCCTTCCATTTGCCAGCGTGCATGGTATTTTTCAAAGGCCGCTGCCAAATCTTTCACTAGCTGGTCCGCTTTCACCTCAGTCAGTTCTGATAGGCAAACGGTTTTATACGGAACGCGCTCCGGCTTTGTCTCTACATTGATGCCCACACCGATGTAAATGGCGCTCCGGTCTGCTTCAATTAATGTGCCAGATACTTTCGCTTCATTAATCAATAGATCATTTGGCCATTTGATTGCCAGTTGATCCTCTGCTCTCATGAGTGGTTTGAGTACATCATAAATGGCGAGTGCCGTCAGCGGGGCAATCGTTGATTGGGTGGAGATATCTACTGGCGGTTTTACTGTCATCGTGACAGCTACATTCCCTGTAGGCGTTTCCCACGGTCTGCCAAGCCTGCCTCTCCCTGCTGTCTGCTGCCGGGCATATACGGCAAAAGAAGGGGTTTCTCCTTGCTGAATAAGCCTTTTCGCTTCATTATTTGTACTATCAATGGTGTCGTATTGAAAAATCTTCATGTGCTCTCCTTTTGTTTCTTCTTCATTATGATTCTTTTATTATAACAAAATGAAACATGTGACCGTGATTCTTTAATGTCGCTGGGCCTGAAAAGTCTCTTTTTCCTCTTCTGTAAACGGTACAGGGGCACCGGTGTCTTTACTTATTTGCACCATCGTGACTGAGCCTGTAAAACACGGTTCTTGCTGTTCATTTTCTCCTAAATAATGAAGGATGAGAGAGCTTGACCCAACCTTTTCTGGCTTTACATACACACGCAGCCTCTCACCGATTTCCACTTGCTTGATGTAATCACATTGAAGGTTTGCCACGACCGTAATCGTCTCACGCGCACGCTTCATTCGTTTATCTACAATTCCCGTTTTTTGAAAGAAGGCAATCCGCGCCTCTTCAAAATACACAAATGGGGTGACATTGTTCATGTGACCAAACATATCCGTTTCTGAAAAACGGACGGTTGTTTCCACATAAAATCGAAACGATGCCCTCCACTCTTCAAACGGTTCTTCAATATATGACGGCAGCCTCATTTGATCCACTCCTTATTCGCAAACAAAACGCCTCTCCCGTATTGGAAGAGGCGTTTGTTATGTTATTGCATCCAGCCTCTTGTAAACACTCATCATGATTGGCAAGGAGGACTGAATGTGATGTTATTCTGCGTGATCGCTTCCGAAGAAATTACGGAAAGCTTGTAATGTTGTATCTCGGTTAAGTGCTGCAATTGATGTTGTGAGCGGGATTCCTTTCGGACAAGCCTGCACACAGTTTTGAGAGTTCCCGCAGTTTGCAAGACCGCCATCACCCATAATTTCTTCTAAACGGTCAGACTTATTCATTGCACCTGTCGGATGTGCGTTAAATAGACGAACTTGTGAAAGCGGTGCAGGGCCCATAAAGGAAGACTTATCATTCACGTTTGGACAAGCTTCAAGGCAGACACCACATGTCATACACTTTGAAAGCTCATACGCCCATTGACGCTTTTTCTCAGGCATTCTTGGTCCAGGTCCAAGATCATATGTGCCATCGATTGGCACCCATGCTTTGACTTTTTTCAATGAATTGAACATACGACTTCGATCAACCTGCAAGTCTCTCACAACCGGGAAAGTTTTCATCGGCTGAAGACGGATCGGCTGATCTAACTGATCAATCAGTGCTGTACATGACTGGCGAGGCTTTCCATTAATGACCATGGAACAAGCGCCACATACTTCTTCAAGACAGTTCATGTCCCAGTTGATCGCCGTTGTTTTTTCACCTTTTTTATTGACCGGGTTACGTCTGATTTCCATGAGTGCGGAAATGACGTTCATATTCGGACGGTAAGGGATTTCGAATTCCTCATCATAAGGCTTGCCATCTGCTGTATCTTGACGTGTGATAATAAATTGAATCGTATTTTTTTCACTCATCTTATTTCTCCACCTTTTTCTTCGAGTAATCTCGTTTACGAGGTGCAATTAACGATACATCGACGTCCTCATAGTGGAATGCAGGTTTTTGGTTTTTCCCTTTGAACGTAGCCATCGTTGTTTTTAGGAATTCTTCATCGTTTCTTTCTGGGAATTCCGGTTTATAGTGTGCGCCTCGGCTTTCATTCCGGTTGTAAGCCCCAATCGTAATGACACGTGCCAGCTGAAGCATGTTGTCAAGCTGACGCGTGAAGGCAGCGCCTTGGTTGCTCCATGAAGCTGTATCGTTGATGTTAATATGCTTATAGCGCTCCATCAGTTCTTCAATCTTCTGATCTGTTTTTAAGAGCTTCTCGTTGTAACGAACCACTGTCACGTTGTCCGTCATCCATTCTCCAAGCTCTTTATGAAGCACATATGCATTTTCTGTGCCATCCATGCTAAGGATGTTGTCCCATTTCTCCTGCTCTTTCTTCACGGCACTGTCGAATGTTGCAGATGATAAATCTTCTGCAGACTTTTCAAGACCGCTAATGTATTTCACAGCATTTGGTCCTGCAACCATTCCGCCGTAAATCGCAGAAAGCAATGAGTTTGCACCAAGTCTGTTTCCGCCGTGCATAGAGTAATCACATTCTCCTGCAGCAAACAAGCCTTTGATATTCGTCATTTGATCATAATCAACCCATAATCCGCCCATTGAATAATGAACAGCCGGGAAAATTTTCATCGGAAGCTTACGCGGGTCATCACCCATGAATTTTTCATAGATTTCAATGATTCCACCAAGCTTAATATCAAGCTCTTTTGGATCTTTGTGAGAAAGGTCTAGATACACCATGTTCTCTCCGTTGATGCCAAGCTTTTGCTCCACACATACGTCGAAAATTTCACGCGTTGCAATGTCACGCGGTACAAGGTTTCCGTATGCTGGGTACTTTTCTTCTAGGAAGTACCAAGGTTTTCCGTCTTTATATGTCCAAACACGTCCACCTTCACCACGAGCTGATTCACTCATGAGACGCAGCTTGTCATCTCCTGGGATCGCTGTTGGGTGAATTTGAATGAATTCTCCATTAGCATAATGAGCACCTTGCTGATAAACGATCGATGCAGCTGATCCGGTATTAATCATGGAGTTCGTTGATTTACCGAATACGATACCAGGACCGCCTGTTGCCATGATGACAGCATCTGAACGGAAGGATTCGATTTCCATTGTCGTCAAGTTCTGTGCGACAATGCCTCGGCATACTTCCTCGTCATCTAAGACAGCGCCAAGGAATTCCCAGCCTTCATATTTCGTCACAAGCCCTGCTACTTCATAGCGGCGAACCTGCTCATCTAGTGCATATAATAACTGCTGACCTGTTGTCGCACCAGCAAATGCTGTACGGTGGTGCTGTGTTCCCCCGAAACGGCGGAAGTCCAGTAATCCTTCTGGTGTTCTGTTAAACATTACACCCATACGATCAAGTAAGTGGATAATGGACGGCGCTGCTTCACACATTGCCTTTACTGGCGGCTGGTTAGCTAAAAAGTCTCCGCCATATACCGTGTCATCAAAATGCTCATAAGGTGAATCTCCTTCACCTTTTGTATTGACCGCTCCGTTAATTCCGCCCTGTGCACAAACAGAATGCGAACGTTTCACAGGTACGATTGAAAATAGTTTAACAGCTGTTCCCGCTTCTGCTGCTTTGATAGTTGCCATGAGACCAGCTAAGCCGCCTCCGACAACGATGATGCTAGAATTACTCATTGTAGCCCCTCTCCCTCTTCTACTAATCTATTTCCTCTTAAACAAAAGCGAAAATTGCTCTTAGCCCTACATATGAAAGCGCTATAAATATACCTAATGTCACATATGTGGAGATTCTTTGTGAGCGTGGTGAAACTGTAATTCCCCAGCTGACAGCAAATGACCACAAGCCATTAGCAAAGTGGAAAATAGTAGATAAAACGCCGACAATATAGAAACCTAGCATAAATGGAGAGCTTAAAATATTCGCCATCATGTCATAGTTTACTTCAGCCCCAAGCTGCGCTTGAATGCGTGTTTCCCATACGTGCCAAGTGACAAAAATCAATGTGATGATACCTGTAATCCGTTGCAGTCTGAACAACCAGTTTCTTAAGTAACTGAAGCGAGACGTGTTGTTTTGTGCCGTAAAGGCTATGTACACCCCATAAACAGCATGATAGATCAGTGGTAAGAAAATCACGAACAGCTCAAGTGCATATCTGAATGGAAGCTGTTCCATAAAGTGTGCAGCTTTGTTAAACGCCTCTGGTCCATTCGTCGCAAAGTGGTTAATCACTAAGTGCTGTACTAAAAATAGACCGACCGGAATGACGCCAAGCAAAGAATGCAATCTCCGATAAAAAAATTCTTTGTTCCCCGACATTACTTTACCCCCTAGTAAAAAAAGTGCAATTGCTTGAAAATTGTCTTACCCCCGCTTCTTTCAATTGTAAGCACTTTATTCAAATTTATTGACAATTTCATTTTACTCCTATGTCAAAAAAGCGTCAAGAAACCGCGTACATAAATTAAAATTTTCCGAAATTTAAAAGTTTTAAATCAAAATTCGTTTTACTACAATAAGAATTTCTTAGACTTCAGGGAAAACTCTGTCATCATATGCCCACATAAGCTATAATAAATTGTTGAAAGAGGGGAGCCATACAATGAATAAATTCGAATCTAACTTAGAACAGCTAAAAGAAATTGAAGTCAATGGATTTGCCTACGAGCTGATACGCGAAGTTCTGCTGCCTGACATTCTTGGTCAGGATCATTCATCTATGATGTATTTTGCGGGTAAACTGCTTGCTCGTAAATTTCCTCAAGAGTCATGGGAAAAGATCCCCGAATTTTTCCATGATGCCGGATGGGGAACTCTCACGATGGTCCATTCTAAAAAACAGGAAATTGAGTTTGAGCTCGAAGGTCCACTTGTATCGAATCGACTCAGCTATCAAAAGGAGCCATGCTTTCAAATGGAAGCAGGTTTTATCGCTGAACAGATTCAGCTTCTCAATGAGCACGTGGCTGAATCCTATGAACAAGTAAAAAAGCGTGCTGATAAAGTCATTTTAACCGTTAAATGGGATTTAAGAGACCCTAGCTAACACTGCTTATGAAAGGCGAGGACTTCGTGTCACGCCTTTTTTATATGCCCTTCTATCATAGCACAGTTGGCGTACCGGTTTACGCATGTTTTTCTTTCTTCATATGCTGATGATTTCCAATATAAAAAAGAGGTGTATCTTTTTACGGAATACACCTCTTTTGAAGATTTAAGAATGAGCAGCGGCGCTCACCTTTGATAATTCAAACGCATCATGAAGGGCTTCTACCGCTTTCACCATATCTTCACGATCAACGACTGTTGAGACTTTGATCTCAGACGTACTGACCATTTTCACTTGAATGTCTTTTTGAGCTAACACAGCGAACATTTCAGCCGCAACGCCTGGGTTTGAGACCATACCAGAGCCAACGATAGATACTTTGGCTAATTTGCTTTCTGTCTCAATCTGCTCATAACCAAGCGCACCTTTGTATTCTTCTAATACTTCAACTGTTTTAGACAAATCATCCGTTTTCACAGAGAAAGAGATGGAGGTCTGATTGGTGTTTGTGACAGACTGAATAATGATATCGACATTGATATTTTGCTTCGCAAGTGTCGTAAAAATCGTCGATAGCGTTGTTAAACCGCTTGAAAGGCCGCATACCGTCACGCGTGTCATCTGATCTTCAAATGCAATGCCTCTTACAACTAAATTTTGTTCCATGGATGATTCCTCCTCAATTAACGTACCCGATTCATTTTCAATACTAGAACGGACTTCTAGTGGGATTTGATAATTTTTCGCAAATTCGACCGCTCTCGGATGCAGCACACCTGCTCCTAAATTGGCTAACTCAAGCATTTCATCGTATGAAATTCCTGCAAGTTTTCGCGCAGACGGTACATAACGAGGATCTGTTGTAAACACACCTGGTACGTCCGTATAAATATCACATTTGTCCGCTTTGAGTGCCGCAGCTAGTGCCACTGCTGTCGTATCTGATCCACCACGCCCAAGTGTTGTAATATGTAGATCATCCGCAATTCCTTGGAAACCTGCTACAACGACGACTTTTCCCGCACTCAGTTCTTCTTTGATTCTTGCTTCATCGATGTCCACGATTCTTGCATTTCCGTGCACCTTCTCTGTTTTCACCCCAGCTTGCCAGCCTGTAAAGGAAATGGCATCATAACCTTTTGCTTGGAGCGCCATCGCTAATAATGAAATGGTCACCTGCTCACCAGTTGTCAGTAGCATATCCATTTCTCTTTTGCTTGGATCATCTGTGAGTTCTTTCGCTAGGTCTACTAGAACATCCGTTGATTTGCCCATCGCAGACACAACCACGACCACATCATTTCCTGCCTCGCGTTCAGCGATGACTCTCTCTGCGGCATTGCGAATTTTTTCTGTCGATCCAACAGATGTTCCACCAAATTTTTGTACAATTAGTCCCATGTCTACCACCCTTTTTCAAAAGATCACGTGTGAGAGAAGAGGCTGCGGAGACTGCTCTCTGCACTGCAAATAAAAAAGCAATGAGAGAACAAATCTCCCATTGCTTTAAAATCATCATCAAACGATGCAAACAATGAGATAGCCCTCCAAGAAATACATTCTTGACAGCCCTACATTTCTTCAATGTACAGCCAGCGAATAAAATGAGTGGATTTTATTCACTTCGGCGACGCTCCCCTTTCAGCCCTCTTCCTAGATCCCCTCGATCTCTGAAGGCTTACTCTTGAAGTTCGCACCTCTATCTTCAACAAACAACACGTTCATTTATTAAATTAGTCACATCTTAACAGACTTTTGGAAAAAGTACAATCTATTTTTTTAATGCCTCCATTAAAAGTTCAGCCGTTTGTTTCGGAATACCAGCGTCCTGAAAATCCTGGATAGAGGCTTCTTTCATCTTTTTCACAGAGCCAAAATGTTTCAGCAACTGCTTTTTGCGCTTTTCCCCGATACCTGGGACATCGTCTAGAATAGACTGGAATGCATTCTTCCCGCGCAGCTGCCGGTGAAAACTAATCGCAAATCGGTGCACTTCATCTTGAATACGCTGCAATAAATAAAAGGCCTGACTATTCCGTTCGAGCGCAACAATTTCAAGCGTATCACCCATCATAAGATTCGATGTCCTGTGTTTTTCATCTTTCACTAGACCTGCCACAGGAACAGACAGATTTAATTCATTTTCGAGCACATCTATGGCTGCGTTGATCTGTCCTTTTCCTCCATCGATTAAAATCAAGTCAGGAAGCGGCAGTTCATCCTTTAACACCCGGGTATACCGCCTTCTAATGACTTCACGCATGGAAGCATAATCATCGGGCCCCTCAACGGTTTTAATTTTGTATTTTCGGTACTCTTTTTTATACGGCTTCCCGTCTTGGAAGACAACCATAGCGGATACGGGGTCTGCTCCTTGGATATTGGAGTTATCAAACGCCTCAATCCGGTATGGCATATAAATATTGAGTGCATCGCCAAGCTGCTCCACTGCACCAATTGTCCGTTCTTCATCACGCTCTATAAGCGAGAACTTTTCTTTGAGAGCAATTTTGGCGTTTTGGTGGGCAAGTAAAAGCAAATCCTTTTTCTTTCCTTTTTTCGGCTGATGAACATTCGTTTCAAGCAATTGCTCAATCAACTCTTGATCAACGCTGTCCGGCACCAAAATTTCTTTCGGCAGAAAATGGTTGTTCTTTTCATAAAACTGCCCCATAAACGTGAGAAATTCTTCCTCAGGGTCTTGATACATCGGAAATAGGCTGACATCACGTTCGATTAATTTCCCCTGTCTGATGAAGAAGACTTGGACACACATCCAGCCCTTATCATAAGCATAGGCAAACACATCACGATCGGATAAGTCACTCATCGTCATCTTTTGCTTTTCCATCGTTGAGTCAATGTATGCGATTTGATCTCTCAGTTCTTTTGCCCGCTCAAATTCTAATTGTTCGGCCGCTTCTTGCATCTTCTCTGTTAATTCTTTCTTGATTTGCTGATGTCCTCCGTTTAGAAATCTTGTGATTTCGTCGACGAGCTGTTTATTCGTTTCTTCAGAAATGTCATACACACACGGAGCAAGACATTGTCCAAGATGATAATAAAGGCAGACTCGGTCAGGGAGTGTCGCACATTTTCTAAGTGGATATAAACGGTCGAGCAGCTTTTTCGTTTCTCTTGCTGCTTGTACGTTCGGATATGGACCGAAGTATTTCCCTTTATCCTTTTTCACATTGCGGGTGACAACCAGCTTAGGATGACGTTCATTCGTAATTTTAATAAAAGGGTACGTTTTGTCATCCTTGAGCATGACATTGTATTTCGGGTCATATTTTTTGATTAAATTCAGCTCTAAAATAAGTGCCTCAATATTTGAAGAGGTGACAATGTATTCAAAGTCTTCGATTTCACTGACAAGCCGCTGCGTTTTGGCATCATGAGATCCTGTAAAATAAGAGCGGACCCTATTTTTTAATACCTTTGCCTTTCCCACATAAATGATTGTATTTTGTCTATCTTTCATTAAGTAACAGCCTGGTTGATCAGGTAAGACTGACAGCTTTTCTTTGATCAATTTGTTCATATTTTCATCCGTCCTTGTTTTCCTCTTTCACTCCTTCTAGTGTATCACGAACATTTGTTTTATACCACGATGAAAGAAAAGCGGCTCTCGACTATACGAGAACCGCTTTTGAGATCATGCCACGTGGGCATAGATCGGTTTATAGATGTTTGTTTACAAGCTCAGCTAGTGCTTCTTTTGGTTTGAAACCAACAGACGTTTCGACGACTTCACCGTCTTTTAAAACAAGAAGTGTTGGGATACTCATAACGCCGTATTTACCAGCAGTTTCTTGGTTATCATCCACATCAATTTTTACAATTTTCATTTTATCGCCCATTTCTTGATCAAGTTCTTCAAGAACTGGAGCAATCATTTTACAAGGTCCGCACCATGGTGCCCAAAAGTCTGCAAGAACAACACCTTCTGCAGTTTCTTGTGAAAATGTTGCGTCAGTAGCTTTTACGATTGCCATTATTCATTCCTCCAATGTAAATTATGCTTTTTAGTATAGCATCTACCAATGTGACTTGCGAATGAAATGCTTACGAATCATTTTTTATGAAATGAATTAAAAAACAAACCGTATGATCGCACCAATAACAACAATCGCACCGATGATCATCAGAATGGTTCTAAGCATATGACATAACTCCCTTTCCGCTTCATTTACAATGTATGATGCCCCAACATTCTTCTCATCAAACATTGAAATATGCGATCAAGCCAGATCGACGGTCAACATGACAACCGACATAGGCGGCAGATCAATAGTCAGCTCGCCGTGCTTAACAGCAAATTGCCGAAAGTCCGCAGGCTGAACGGAATGAGGATCATCGAACGTGTTGTGCGCATTCATCCGATCAGCAGTCAGCACACGGCCAGTGACCTTCGTTTTTGCATCGATTCCCTCTATCGCAAGAGATACGTCTGCTTTTTCATGGGGATTCACATGACATAAACTAATATGCATCTTGTCAGATGACCGCGAGGCTGACACACTGACTTGAGGGATTTTTTCACCCCGGCGTTCATATGAAGGGGCATTCAATTCTACTTCAAGCGCTTCTTCTTCTTGATGCACTTGAAACATGTGAAATACGTGATAGGTAGGTGTCAGGAGCATCTTTTCGTCCTGCGTTAACACCATCGCTTGCAGCACATTGACGGTCTGGGCAATATTCGCCATATGAATCCGCTGGCAATGGCGATGAAAAATATGAAAATGCAAGGCACAGACTAGAGCATCTCTTAATGTGTTTTGCTGATACAAAAACCCTGGATTTGTCCCCGGTTCTGGATCATACCATGTCCCCCATTCATCAATAATCATCCCGATTCGCTTGTCTGGATCATAACGATCCATGATCTCTCCGTGATCTACAACAAGCCGCTCCATTTCAGACGCCTTTTTCAGCGTTGTAAACCACTCATCCTCATCAAAATCGGTCGCTGACCCTTTCTTCTCCCATGTTCCTGGGACCGTATAGTAATGCAAACTGAGCCCATCCATCCAAGGCGCTGCGCGCTCCATTAATACTTTTGTCCAATTCACATCATTTGAATTCGCACCGCATGCGATTTTGTAAATGCGCTGACCAGCGAATTCTCTCACATACGTTTGGTAGCGTTTATATAAGTCTGCATAATACTCTGGCGTCATATTTCCACCACATCCCCAGCTTTCATTACCTACACCAACATACGTCAGCTCCCACGGTTCTTGTTTTCCATTTTGAATGCGCCAATCCGACATAGGTGTCCCCTTAGGAAATGTGATATATTCAATCCATTCTGCTAATTCTTGCACAGAGCCGCTTCCAACGTTTCCACAAATATAAGGCTCACATTCAAGTAATTCACACAGTCTCATAAATTCATGTGTACCAAACGCATTTGATTCAACGGTGCCACCCCAATGAGTATTCACCATCGGCTTTCGTTCACTCAGATCACCTACACCATTTGCCCAGTGATACTCGTCTGCAAAACAGCCGCCCGGCCACCTCAGCACCGGGATATGTAAGGCTTGAAGCGCCTTTAGTACATCGGTACGAATCCCCTCAATATGGTCAATCGATGAGTCTTTCCCTACCCAAATGCCGTCATAAATTCCTCTTCCTAAATGCTCTTGAAAGTGTCCATAGATGTGTTTAGAAATGGTTCCAATCACTTCATTGACTTTTACTGTCCCATTCACTTATAAACCGCTCCTTTGTTTCGTGATAACATACAAAAAAACCCAGAATACCTAGGCATTCTGAGTGTATGAGCGTTAAGAATGGATATTCATCTTTTTTAACTCTTCATTTAAAAGCGGAACGACTTCGAATAAGTCACCAACTATTCCGTAATCAGCGATTTTGAAGATTTCAGCTTCTGGGTCTTTGTTGATCGCAACAATGACTTTACTGTTGGACATACCGGCTAAATGCTGAATAGCTCCTGAAATCCCGCAAGCAATGTAAAGGTCAGGTGTGACGACTTTACCGGTTTGACCAATTTGCAGGGCATAATCGCAGTAGTCAGCGTCACATGCACCACGCGAGGCACCGACTGCTGCGCCAAGCGTTTGGGCAAGTTCTTTCAGCGGTTCAAAGCCTTCTTTGCTCTTGACCCCCCTGCCTCCTGCGACAATAACCTTCGCTTCAGATAAATCTACACCTTCTGATGTTTTTTTAATGACTTCCTTCACGATTGTTCTTAGGTTTTGAATATCGACAGAAACTGGCGTCACTTCTCCGCTGCGTGACGCATCACGCTCCAGCGGTGCCACGTTGTTTGGACGGATAGTAGCCAAAAGCAGACGATCTGTTGAAATGACTTTTTCAAAAGCTTTTCCTGAATAAATCGGTCTAGTGAAAACAAGATGTTCACCGGTAACGCTTACATCTATTGCATCTGAAATTAAGCCAGTTTGCAGGCGTGCAGCTATTTTTGGTGACAAGTCTTTTCCGATCGATGTATGACCGAAGAGCACTGCATCAGGATTGACTTGATCTAATATTGCTTGAAGCGCCTGCGCAAAACCATCAGACGTATAATAAGAAAGATGCGGGTGCTCGACGATCATCACATGATCCGCTCCATAATAAAGCAGTTCATCCGCTTGATCTTTGACGTGATCCCCTATTAAAACGCCAATCACTTCACCGCCATCAGCCACCTCGTGAGCGGCAGCAATCGCTTCAAACGTCACATTTCTTAATTTACCGTCACGACTTTCTCCAAGTACAACAACTTTTTTACTCATCCTTTAAGCTCCCCCTTGTTCTCGTGATATCGTAAAGTGGATGTTTAGATGACTTTTGCTTCATTTCTTAGCAGGTCTGTCAGTTCCTTGACCTGATCCTGAAGCTCGCCGCTCAGCACCTTGCCACCCTCTTTTTTCTCCGGTAAGAAACGTTCAATTGTTTTGATTTTATATGGCACATCGTCTTCATCTAGATCTAGATCGTCTAATTCTAATTCTTCTAAAGGCTTTTTCTTTGCCTTCATGATGCCTGGTAACGATGGATAACGAGGCTCATTGAGACCTTGCTGCGCGGTGACCACTAGCGGGAGCTCGGCAGAAATCACTTCCACATCACCCTCTGCATCTCGCTCAATTGAAGCTGAGCCGCCGTCGATTTGAATACTTGTAATGGTTGTGACATATGGAAAGCCGAGTAATTCAGCAAGACGCGGGGCCACCTGTCCAGATCCGCCGTCAATCGCTACATTCCCTGCTAAGATCAAGGAAGCTTCTTTATCCTTGAAATAGTGATATAGAATCGTAGAAGCGGAAAACTGATCCCACTCCTCCAAATCATCTTCAACATTTAATAAAACGGCTTGATCGCAGCCCATTGCAAGTGCTGTTCTAAGCTGTTTCTCCGCATCTTCATTGCCAACTGTCACGACCGTTACTTCTCCCCCGTGCTCATCCCGAAGCTGAATCGCTTCTTCAATTGCGTACTCATCATAAGGATTAATAATGAACTCTGCCCCATCTTCTTGAATAGCACCAGACTGAATAGAGATTTTCTCTTCCGTGTCAAACGTACGCTTCATTAAAACAAAAATATTCATTCATTTCTCCCCCTTGTGTCGTACTAATCCCTTATTCCCCTTTAAAATTCGGTTTACGCTTTTCGATAAAAGCTTGGATGCCTTCTTTGGCATCATTCGACTGGAACACCTCAGCAAACTTTTTGGCTTCCAGCTTCATTCCGCCATCATATGAGTACACTTTTGTCGCATTCAATAACTCAAGCACATACTCAAGCGTTTTAGGGCTTTTCGCTGCAAATTTCGCCGCCAATGTTTTCGCTGTTTCCAGCGCTTCTTCCTCTGTTTCCGCAAGTTTTGAAACAAGTCCGCAGGCAAATGCTTCTTCTCCTGTAATCGGCTCAGCTGTTCCCATCATTTCAAGTGCTTTAGCTGATCCAACGTAGCGAGGCAGGCGCTGCGTTCCGCCGAATCCTGGGATAATACCGAGATTTAATTCCGGCAGTCCCAGCTTTGCATCTTTTGTTGCGATTCGAATATCACACGACATCGCCAGCTCAAGCCCGCCGCCTAATGCTGCCCCGTGAATGGAAGCAATCACCGGTTTTGGACATTGTTCAATTCGTTCAAACACTTGCTGTCCTCTGTCTGCAAGGCTGGCATAATCAGACTCTTCCTGCAAGGTCGTAAATTCTTTAATATCAGCACCTGCTGAGAAAAATCTACCTTCTCCATGAATGACAATAGCTCTCACTTCACTGTTTTGTTCAAGCTGATCAAACATGTCGTTGAGTTCAGTGAGAAGCTGAGAGGATAAGGCATTTGCAGGCGGGTGTTGAATCGTGATGAGTGCTGTCTGTTCGTCTTGGTGTAAGCTAAGTATTTTTTCCATGTCAATCATCCTTTTTCAATTGTCTTTAAGATTGATGTATTCCGTTTAAGAGAAGATCATGTACACTTTCTGCGAGTGCTGGCAGGTCATACTTTTGATCATTCATGACCCATGTTGTAGCGGTTTCATCAATCGTCCCAAATACCATTTGTCTCGCTAAGCGGACATCTAGATTTTGTCTAAATTCTCCTGTCTTCTTTCCCTCGGTTAAAATGGAGTCTAGCATATTTAAATACCCTTTCAGCACCTCATTGATTTTTTGGCGCAGTTCAAGGTTTGACTGCCTGAGTTCAAGCTGTGTCACAAGGGCCAAATGATGGTCTTGCGATAGCAGGCGAAAGTGTTCTCGAATGAGGAGAAGAAGCTTTTCTTTCGCAGACGGTTTCTTTTGAATATCTGTTTCCATCCGTTCGATGAATTGTCCCATTTTTTCTTTAAACAACGAGATCAGAATATCCTCTTTGTTTTTGAAATAGAGATAAATGGTTCCGTCTGCTACTCCTGCTTGTTTGGCAATCTTTGAAACTTGTGATTGATGGTAGCCGTTCTCTGCAATCACCACAACGGCTGCATCAATAATTTGCATGTACTTCGGTCTTTTCTGCTTCAATGTGCTTCGTCCCTTTCTAAATTGAATGAGCATTCATTCATAACTTTATGTTAAAAAGAAACGAGTGATTTGTCAAGTGATGTTCTTCTTTCTTTTCAACCTTTAGCATACCAGAGCAGACACGTACAATTCAAATCATCCGGCCGCTTGACCGGATGATGCTGGTTCATTCTCTCATTGATCGACTGGTTCTTCTGTTGAAGATGATTGCTTTCTTTTTTCTTCTTCAATTAACACTCTGCGCAAGATTTTCCCTACAGCCGTTTTAGGCAGTGATTCCTTAAATTCGTAGACACGCGGCACTTTAAATGAGGCAATTCTTGTTCTAACAAAACGATCCAGTTCATCCTCTGTTACATAGGCATCCTTTTTCGGGACAACAAAGGCTTTTACTGTTTCCCCTCTATACGGATCAGGAATACCCGCCACAACCACTTCTTGTACAAGCTCATGCTCATAAAGGGCTTCTTCAACCTCTCTTGGGTAAATATTATAGCCGCTCGCGATGATGACATCTTTTTTCCGGTCTACGATATAGAAAAAACCATCCTCATCCATATACCCAATGTCTCCTGTGAAAAACCAGCCGTCTCTTAACACTGCCGCTGTCTCATCCGGCTGATTCCAGTACCCTTTCATGATTTGAGGACCTTTGACGATAATCTCTCCGTGCTCATATGGCGCTTTGAGTCCACCCGTTTCTTCACAATAAATACCGGCATCTGTATTCGGCCAAGGGCACCCGATACTTCCTATTTTGTTCGCTCCCCATAAGAAATTGGCATGAGTGACAGGAGAAGTTTCTGAAAGTCCATATCCCTCCACCAGCCTTCCTCCTGTTAGTTTTTCAAAACTCTGTTTGACTTCAACAGGAAGAGCGGCCGATCCGCTTAAGCATGCGGTGATGGATGATAGGTCATACTTTTCAATATTCGGATGATGAAGCAGGGCAATATACATCGTTGGTGCTCCTGGGAACAGCGTCGGTTTCTGTTTTTCAATGGTCTTCAAGGCATCCGCTGCATCAAAACGCGGAAGAAGAATCATTTGATGACCTTCTTTGACTGCAAGGTTTAGCACGGTCGTCATGCCGTATACATGAAAGAACGGAATGATTCCAAGAATCCGCTCTTTTCCGCGGTTCGTTTTATACATCCAGGATGTACACATTTCTGTATTGGCTACTATATTTTCGTGTGTGAGCATAACCCCTTTTGGTAAACCGGTCGTTCCGCCTGTATATTGCAAAACTGCGACATCCTCTTTCGGTTGAAAGGATATTTGCGGAATCCGTTCTCCTGACGATTCTTTCATGATCTGTGAGAAATGATGAATGGTCTCACTCTTCTCCACTTGGATGACCATGTTGTTTTTCCTTCGCTGGACAATCGGAAACAATATGTTTTTCGGAAATGGCAAGTAATCTTGTAATTTCGTGACGATCAAATGTTCCATACTTGTCAGCGCTTTCATTTTATAGACCTTTGGATACAGTAGATCGAGAGTGATCAGCACCTTAGAGCCACTGTCCTCCATTTGATATTCCAGTTCTTTCTCCGTATAAAGCGGATTGGTTTGAACGACAATGCCGCCTGCTATTAAAACCGCATAATAAGAAATCACCGATTGCGGGCAGTTTGGCAGCATAATCGCTACTCTGTCGCCTTTTTTGACACCGATGTCAATCAAGTGACTGGCTAATTTCAGTGCATCTTCTTGTAACTGCTGGTAGGTGATGTTTTTTCCTAAAAAATGAATGGCTGTATGCTCAGGTGCTGCCTCTGCGGAGCTGAATAAGTAAGATTGCAACGTTTCATTTGGGATGGTGAGTTCGTGGGGAATTTGATTCGGGTAATGCAGAAGCCAACGTTTATCTGACTGCATAAAAACCCTCCTTCCTGAACTTTCGTACTATTTTATTATAGCAAACTTTTCCTTATGGCTGTTTGCTTTTTTCAAATCGAGCTCGTTCCATGACACATCTTCATTTTTTCGCCGGTGTTTCTATAGAGGCTCTTTTCCCTTCATGATGCCACTTTTCGTATAATCCACCGATCGCACGAAATGACTCATGGACTCTCTCCACGATCTGTTTATGGATACTAGGGTCATTAGGTAAATGTGTGTGGATGTTGTCCACTTGATATTGTCTCATCATGTCTAGATACACAGTTAGAAAGATGGTGTCTTCTAAAATCCAATAAATGACTTCATCCGCCTCTTTTGTTCTTTTATGAAGCACTTTAATCCCTCGTTCATATTGAATAAGAAAATAGCCGGCTGGATCAATTTCAATATAGGGGCTCAAATCATCAAAAAAACCAGTCGTTTGAAAAGGACGTGCAATATACGGTTCATATATGTCTTGGGGAAGAGATGTCTTTTTGAGACAACTGTCAATGCGCTTTATGAGTTCGTCTTTTTGCAAGATTTGATTCATTCTGATTCGCCGCCTTTGATGAGTGAAAAGCTGTCAAGGTTTTCCCTGACAGCTTTCTAGAATGTATTCTTCATTTTACAGGAACATGTAAACGGCACCAATAACCGCAAAAGTGCAGGCAACTACAATTAATACTTTGGCTAGTTTTTCCATGTCGTCTCCTTAAATGCCGGCTGCTACTACATAAGACAGCCCAACAGAAATAATGAGTGAAATAAACCCGACCGCTCTATTATCATTCTCAATCTCTTTGTCTACTTTAAATCGTGGTGTTAAAAATTCAAAAATGAAATAGCTGACGAGCAGCATCACAAAGCCGTATACGCCCCATCCGACCATTTGAAGAAGCGAGTTGTGCTGGGCGATGGAATGCTGAAAGACATTGGCAATCCCAAAAATCTTCCCGCCGGTTGCCATAGCAACAGCTAAGTTCCCCCGCTGAATCTCTTCCCAGTTTTTATAGGAGGTCACGAGTTCAAATATGGTCAGAAATAAGACAAGACATAGGACGGCCACGCTGTAATAGGCGGCAATTTCCACAAGTTCATTTTCCCAAAAGGCTTTCATGCGTTTTCTCCTTTTTACTTTAATTCGACGATGGTGACGCCTGATCCTCCCTCGCCTTGTTCTCCAAAACGAGCATTTTTTACACTACGGTGCTGTTTTAATAATTCCTGGACCCCTTTTCTCAAGGCGCCAGTGCCTTTACCGTGAATGATCGACACACGCGGATAGCCAGCTAAGACGGCATCATCTAAGTATTTCTCGACTCTGCTTAAGGCATTCTCATACCGCTCTCCTCTTAAATCAAGCTCAAGTGACACATGATAGTCTTTTCCTTTGACCGCCGTGATGGCTTTCTCTTGCTTAAATTCCGGTGCTGATTTGATAAATTCCATATCTTTTTCTTTTACTTTCATTTTTAGAATGCCCATTTGGACACTCCATTCTTTGTTACCCGTTTGTTCGATGAGCGTTCCTTTTTGGCCAAACGTTAGCACTTTGACTTCATCGCCTGGCTTTAGCTGTCTTGCTGCTTTTTTTACTGGCTCTGGTTTTTTCTTACGGTCAAACTCAGGGACAGCTTCTTCAAGACGCTTTCTCGCATCAATGAGTTCATGTTCTTTGAACGAACGATGCTCACTTTTAATGGACCGAAGCTCTTGAATAATCTCTTCTGCTTCTTTTGTTGCTTGTTCAATTTTTTCTGCCGCTTTTTGTTCAGCTTCTTCCAGCAGTTTGTCCTTTTGTTCATTCCATTCAAGGATTTGTTTTTGCAGTTCTTTATGGAGCTTCTCTGCTTCTTTTCTATAGAATTCCGTCTCATGCAGTTCTTCTTCTGCTTGTTTTTTGCTGTCTTCTAATGATGCAATCATCTGATCGACTTCATTATGTTCCGCATGCATATCTGCTTTTGCACGGTCAATTAAATGATGAGGCAGTCCTAGACGTTTGGAAATTTCAAATGCATTACTTCGTCCCGGCACCCCGATGAGCAAGCGATATGTAGGAGATAAGGTTTCAATATCAAACTCTACACTCGCATTTGTGACGCCTTCTCGGTTATATCCGTATGCCTTCAGCTCAGGATAGTGAGTCGTTGCGATGACGCGCGCATTTGTTTGATGAACTTCATCTAAGATGCTCATCGCAAGTGCTGCACCTTCAGCAGGATCTGTCCCCGCACCTAATTCATCAAATAACACGAGTGAATTAGACGTTAAATGCTTTAGGATATCCACAATATTGACCATATGAGATGAGAATGTACTCAAGCTCTGTTCAATAGACTGCTCGTCTCCAATATCAGCAAAGACTTGATCGAATACAGCCACTTCTGATCCTTCTTCGACTGGAATATGAAGACCTGCCTGCGTCATCAGCGTAAGAAGTCCAAGTGTTTTTAAAGTGACGGTCTTACCGCCTGTATTTGGACCTGTGATGACGATCGTAGAAAAATCTTTGCCTAGCTCAATATCATTTGCCACAACCTGATCTCGGGGCAATAGGGGATGTCTTGCCCGTTTTAAATAAATCTCCCCTTGGTTATTCACAGTAGGTTTTGTGGCTTTTTCTGCTTTTGCATATTTGGCTTTAGCGAAAATAAAATCTAATGTCTGAAGTTCATTCACATTATGAAGCAATTCATCAATGTGCTCTGACACACTCGCTGTTAGCATTTGCAAAATCTTTTCAATTTCTTGCTTTTCTTTTAGGCGAGTTTGCTGCAAGGTGTTATTTAAATCTACGACCACTTGCGGCTCAATAAAAAGAGTTGCGCCTGAAGAAGATTGATCGTGAACAATCCCTCCATAATTCGAGCGGTACTCTTGTTTTACGGGAATGACAAACCGATCATTACGAATGGTCACAATGGTGTCTGACAGCATTTTCGAGGCAGATTGTGAACGAATCATTGATTCTAATTTATCTCGTACTTTTGATTCTAGTGATCGTAACTGCGTTCGTATGGTGCGGAGTGCAGGCGTTGCGTGAT
This sequence comes from Bacillus sp. 005/A4HT-01/001, assembly GCF_004634445.1. Classification (NCBI taxonomy): domain Bacteria; kingdom Bacillati; phylum Bacillota; class Bacilli; order Caryophanales; family Bacillaceae; genus Bacillus; species Bacillus sp. 005/A4HT-01/001. The sequence goes on along the minus strand of NZ_SEIZ01000002.1, from coordinate 206,076 downwards.
CAAGCACTTCTCCATTATCACCAATACAGCTTTCGATTTCTTTTCTCACGTCTGGCAGTAAAATCAGCGATTCTGCATATGTATGAAGACGCGGTATCTCTACTCCGTCCTCATACATAGAGGTGAGAAAGTGCTTCATGTTTTTTGTAGTATATAACAGCGCCGCAATTTCCATCAGCTCAGCAGGGCTTAATATACTGCCTATTTCTGCTCGTTTGACTCCTCGTCTAATATCCGTTAACCCGCCAAACGGCGCAGATCCTTTTAAACGAATCACATCTTGCGCTTCTGCTACCTCTTCTAGCAGATGCTGAATGCTCTCGATATCTGTGAGTGGTATTAAGTCCTGCGCTTTTTCTTTCCCTAAAGTCGAAGCAGTATAGGACATGACTTTTTCTTTTACTTTATGAAATTCTAATGATGCTAACACTTTTTGTTGCAGCATGGTCCAGCCTCCTAACGACTACCTGTCACGCGTTAAAAACTTTTTCATCTCATCGAGAGAAAATGTATTCACGACATTTGCTTTTGGTGTCCAGCCCTTTCTTGCAGCTGTGACACCGACGTCCATATGATCGAGCATGGCGATGTTGTGTGCATCTGTGTTGATCATGATGTTCACACCCGCTTCGTTTGCTTTCATTAAATGCTCTGTTTTTAAATCAAGTCTTGACGGGTTGCTGTTGAGTTCCAGTGCAGTGCCCGTTTTTTTCGCAAGCTCTATGAGCTGATCAATATTTAAAGCATAGCCGTCTCGTCTACCGATCAAACGGCCAGTTGGATGGGCAATTAAATCCACATGCTGATTATTCAAGGCATTTTCTAGGCGCTCCATGATGACTTCCTCCGGCTGAGAGAAGCTAGAATGAATAGACGCAATGACAAAATCCATTTCTGCTAGAAAGTCATCATCATAATCTAACGATCCATCCGGCAGAATATCCATTTCGACCCCTTTGAAAATGTGAAAATGTTCGAATTCTTGATTCAGCTTGTCAATTTCTTTTGCTTGCAAACGCAAACGTTCTTTTGTTAAACCGTTTGCTACTTTTAAATATTGTGAGTGGTCTGTAATGGCCATGTATTCATAGCCTTTTGCGATACATGCCTCTGCCATTTCGCGAATAGAAAAGGCGCCATCACTCCATGTCGAGTGCATATGAAGATCGCCTTTGATATCTTTTCGTTCTACAAATTGCATACTTTCTTTATACGAATCAATCTCTGCTCCGGTTTCACGAATTTCTGGCGGAATGAGCGGAAGTTGGAAATGTGCATAAAAAGCACTTTCGTCTTCAAATGTTTTCACATCCCCAGTTTCGATCGTTTCAACCCCATATTCACTAATACGCTCACCGCGTTCCTTCGCAAGCTGTCTCATACGAATGTTATGATCTTTTGAGCCAGTGAAATGGTGCAGCGTTGTTGCAAATTGGTCTGTTGTCACAAGCCGGAAATCTACACTGATTTCAAAATCAAGTGCAAGAATGACCGATACCTTCGTATCACCGCTCGCAATGACATCTTTGACATCATCAAGAGCAACAAGCTGCTTTCTCACTTGTTCAGGGTTATCAGTCGCAATGATGTAATCTAAATCTTTAACCGTTTCACGCGCACGTCTTAAACTGCCCGCTCTTGAAAAACGGATGATTCCCTCCATCTGTTCCAGCGCATCATCAATTCGCTCTGCCACATCTAATGCAAAGCCAATTGGCAGTCGTTCTGGCTGCTTTCCTGCCTCCTCAAGAGCGGCAAGAATCTTTTCTTCTGTTTTTTTGCCAAACCCAGCAAGCGTTTGTACTTTTTCCGCTTCACATGCTTCTTTTAAAGACTGTGCATCGTGAACACCAAGCTCTTGGTAGAGCTTAGCAATCTTCTTCCCGCCGAGTCCTTGCAATTTTAAGAGCGGGACAAGTCCTTCAGGCACTTCTTTTTTTAATTGTTCGAGTGTTTCAGACTGTCCTTTTTCGATATACTCTGTGATCACAGCAAAGGTTCCTTTTCCAATGCCGGGTAATGCTAATAGGTCATCTATTTGAGAAAGACTGCGGTCATCTTGTTCCAGTGCCGCAGCTGCTTTACGAAAGGCAGAAATTTTAAAAGGATTGTCTCCTTTTAGCTCCATATAGACTGCAATTGTTTCAAGAAGTTTGATAATATCTTTTTTATTCATCTCTCATCCTCCAGCTGCTTTGGCATCTTCCTATATAAATATACAAACTTTCCCTTCATCCGACAACTTTCTGTCATGGAATGAGAAAAAACTTCTCCAAGAAAGGAGAAGTTCTTAAACTCCATACGTCGACCAGAGGTCTTTGACAAGACCGGACAGGTAAGGGGTGCTATTTACGATCACATCTGCTAACATTGATTTGCTCATCATGGTTTGAAGCGCATCGACTGGAAGTAATGCAGCCACAAACAATAGAATAAACACAAATAGATAGGTTTCAAGAAATCCTAAAACAGCGCCAAGCAGTTTGTTGACCTGTTTAATCACAGGGATACTTGCAATGGTTGTGAGCAATCCGCCGATGATAGCGAGCAGGATTTTGGTCAAGATAAACAGAATGATAAACGCAATGGTATTATAATAAGCTGTTTCTAGATTCCCACTAAAGAAAGCGAGCTGCGCTTGACCGCCGCTAAAATTAGGTGCTGGAATCCACGTAAGCTGTGGTGCAAGTGACTGATAAAACAGAGAAGCCACTAAAATAGAAACAACAAAGCTAATCAATTTAATAAATTGAAGAATAAACCCGCGTTTTAGACCGACAAGCGTTCCCATAAGAAGCAAAAACAAAATGATGATATCGATCACGGTAATTTCATTCCTTTTCTTTTAGATGAAGCTCTAGTTTTTCGTATTGCTCTTTTAATTTCAAGTAGTCGTGGACGACATTGACTGCTGTCAGTACAGCTAATTTGTTTATATCAAGGTATGGATTTTTTTCATTGATTTCTCTCATTTTATCATCAACAATTGAAGCAACATGTCGCATATGCATCTTCGTTTCTTGACCGATGATCGTATAGGACTGTCCGTAAATCTCAACTGTTGTTTTCGTTTTACCGCCGTCAGACAACGTTTCTCCTCCATTCCACGAGAATCCTAGTCTCTATCATAACATGTTTAGACATTGAATGGAAAGACGAGCCCTTCCCTGTTATGGTACACTTTAGAAATCAATGATATCAAGGTAAAAAGGAGTTATCCACTGTGCCCCAATCCGTCTTAAAAGCAACATCAGAAGACATGAAAAAAATGAAGAGCGTGTACGCTCAGCATTTAACTGACACTTTGCCGCCAGGCGCTCTATTTCAAGCAAAGGTTCCCGGCTGTACGATTACAGCCTACAAATCTGGAAAAGTACTGTTCCAAGGACAAAAGGCAGAAGCTGAAGCAAGTCAGTTCAACCATTTACAAGCAGCTGAAACAAAAAGCAAAAAAACACCATCCATCACACAGTACAGCCCACCACCCGGCATTGCTTCCATGTCGGTTATTGGCTCAGATGAGGTCGGTACTGGCGATTATTTTGGACCCATTACGGTCTGTGCGGCTTATGTTGATTCCAGTCAGCTTGCTCTCATGAAAGAGCTCGGGGTGAAAGACTCAAAAGGACTAAAAGATCCGCAGATTATCAACATTGCCAAAGACTTGATCAAAACCATCCCGTTCAGCCTTCTCGTGCTTCGGAATGAAAAATACAATGCGATGCAGGAAAAGGGCATGAGCCAAGGGAAAATGAAGGCACTGCTTCATAACCAAGTCATCACCTCCGTGCTAGAAAAACTGGATGGCAAGAAACCAGAAGCCATTCTCATTGACCAATTTGCCGAACCAGGCATTTATTTCAGGCACCTTGCGGGGAAAAAGATCATTCGGGAGCGTACATATTTTAGTACGAAAGCAGAAGGCATCCACTTATCGGTTGCTGCAGCTTCTATTATTGCAAGGTATGCTTTTTTAATTGAAATGGATAAATTATCAAAAGCAGCGGGCTTTGACATTCCAAAAGGAGCCGGTCCGCATGTTGACAAAGCGGCAGCAAAGCTGATGAAACAGCACGGCGAAGAGGCTTTACGCCAATTTACAAAACTTCATTTTGCCAACACCCAAAAAGCGAAAAAATGGTTATAATCAAAAAAGAGCTATCGCCCATAAAGCGATAGCTCTTTTGATTATCCGCGCAAGACGGCTTGATACGTATCTTCTAATGCTTTCAATACGTTTGTATGAACAGCCGTGACTTCTTCCTCGGTCAACGTTTGTTCTGGGTTTAAATATTGCAGAGAGAATGCAACAGATTTCTTGCCTTCTTCCATATGCTCACCCTCATACACATCAAAGACGGAAAGGTCTGTGAGCAATTGGCCGCCAGCTTCATAAATGACTTGCTCCAGCTGTCCGCTTGAAATATGCTGATCGACGACAAGTGCGATGTCTCTTGTCACTGCTGGGAATCTCGGAATAGCCGTATATTTCATATCCTCTGTTTCAGACGTCATTACATCTGTTAAATCAAATTCAAATACATACGTTTCTTTTAAATCTAATTCCTTTTCCACTAATGGATGAAGTGCAGCTACAAAGCCAATCACTTTTCCATTTAAATGAACATCAGCTGTACGTCCTGGGTGAAGGCCCTCACGCTCTGCTTGAACATACGTGATCTCTCCTGATACACCAAGCTTTTCAAACAGCCCTTCTGCAATACCCTTCGCTACATAAAAATCGACAGCTTTTTTCTCGCCCTGCCAAAGATTTTTATGCCAAAGACCTGTTAACGCACCTGCCACATGCTCTTTCTCTACTGGTTTTGCGCCTTCCGTTTCCGCTAAGAAAACAGAACCTGTTTCGTAAAAGGCAAAAGAATCAGCTTGTCTTGCTAAGTTATATGCGACAGAATCAAGTAAGTTTGGCAGAAGGCTTTGTCTCAGCACACTTCGTTCCTCACTCATCGGCAAGGAAAGTCTTGTTTGATAAGCTGGATTTAAAGCAAAGGCTGTGGACTTATGCTGATTCGTTAATGAATACGTAATCGCTTGAGAAAGCCCTGCGCCCTCTAAGAAACGTCTCACCTTTCTGCGCTTCACTTGGTATGGCGTAAGACCACCAACGGTACCAGCTGTCGCAGGGAGTGTAGATGGAATATTGTCGTAGCCGTATAATCTCGCGACTTCTTCAATGAGGTCCTCTTCAATCGTAATATCCATTCTACGGGAAGGAACCGTTACAACAAGCACATCATTTGATTCGCCCACAGTAAAGCCTAGTTTGTTGAAAATCTGAATCATATCTTCTTTTGAAATGCTCATACCAAGCACCTTGTTCACACGCTCAGTTGATACGTGGATGACATTCATACTTGTTTCAAGGTGGTTTTCCTCAACTGTACCACTTAGCACTTCGCCGCCTGCATACATACTGATCAATTGCGCTGCTCTTTCGGCTGCTGATTTCGTCCGCTGCGGATCGAGCCCTTTTTCAAATCGTGTGCTTGATTCACTGCGAAGCCCTAAGTCTCTAGATGCTTGACGGACGGTTTGACCGTTGAAATATGCCGCTTCTAAAAGAATCGTTGTCGTCTCATCACGCACCTCTGATTCAAAACCGCCCATGACACCTGCAACAGCATGCGCTTTTGTGCCATTTGTAATGACAAGATGCTTCGAAGACAATGTACGTTCTTGTTCATCCAGAGTTTGAATCATTTCATTTTCAGCCGCTTTACGTACAACCACCTGCTTTGAACCAAACCGGTCATAATCAAAGGCATGTAGTGGTTGACCGTATTCAAGTAAGACAAAATTCGTAATATCCACGACGTTGTTAATTGGGCGGATACCTGCATTCATCAATCTTGTTTGCATCCAAAGTGGTGCTGGTCCAATCTTTACATTTTTAATGATCTTCGCTGCATAAAGTGGATTCGCTTCTTGATCCTCAATTTTAACAGAAATATAGTCTGCTGCTTTTTCAGAAGAAGTGTCATGCGCTGTATCAGGAAGCTTGATGTCTCTCCCTAAAATGGCGGCAACCTCATAAGCGACACCTAGCATATTAAGGGCATCGGCACGGTTTGGTGTTAAGCCAAGCTCAAGTACCGCGTCATCTAATTGAAGCGCTTGAAGGGCATCATCTCCTGGTTTCACGTCATTCGGGAAAACAAAGATGCCTTCTGCATATTCTTTTGGTACGAGCTTGCTCTCTACGCCTAATTCTTGCAGAGAACAAATCATGCCATGAGACTCTTCACCGCGTAGTTTTGCTTTTTTAATTTTAAAGTTTCCAGGAAGGACTGCACCAACCGTTGCGACAGCCACATGCTGTCCTTTATCCACATTTGGAGCCCCGCATATAATTTGCACCGGTGCGTCTTCGCCGATATCAACAAGACATTTGTTTAATTTATCCGCATTCGGATGCTGTTCACGTTCAATGACGTGTCCAACGACAACACCTTTGATGCCTTCGCCTTTATACTCAACGGCTTCCACTTCAATTCCGCTTCTTGTGATTTTCTCTGCTAATTCATCCGGCTGAATGCCTTCTAAATCGACATAGTCCTCTAACCATTTATATGAAACAAACATGTTGATTTCCTCCTCTTAGTCCTGCTTAAATTGCTTCGTGAATCTAATATCATTTGTGTAGAAATGACGAATGTCATCTATGCCGTATTTCAGCATCGCAATACGTTCAACACCCATTCCAAAAGCAAAGCCTTGGTAAGTATCTGGATCAAATCCGCTCATTTTTAATACATTCGGGTGAACCATTCCTGCACCTAAAATTTCAATCCAGCCTGTTCCTTTACATACGGAACAGCCTTTCCCGCCGCATTTAAAGCATGACACATCAACTTCAACGGAAGGTTCTGTGAATGGGAAAAAGCTTGGGCGCAGTCTAATTTCACGATCTTCCCCAAACATTTTTCTTGCGACTGTCTCAAGCGTTCCTTTGAGGTCACTCATGCTAATATTGTGATCTACCACAAGTCCTTCAATCTGCATGAATTGATGGGAGTGAGTGGCATCATCGCTGTCACGTCTATATACCTTACCAGGACAGATGATCTTCACAGGACCTTGGCCTTTATATTTCTCAAGTGTACGTGCTTGAACGGGTGATGTTTGTGTTCTCATGAGTGTGTCTTCAGTAATATAGAAGCTGTCCTGCATATCACGTGCAGGGTGTTCTTTTGGAAGATTGAGCGCTTCAAAGTTATAGTAATCTGTTTCCACCTCTGGGCCCTCTTCAACGGTATAGCCCATGCCGATAAATAAATCTTCAATATCTTCTACGACAATCGTTAATGGATGTCTTGCCCCGATTTTGATCGGACTTGCTGGCAATGTGACATCAATGGTTTGAGAAGCCAGTTTCTTTTTCACTTCTTCTGCTTCTAGCTGCTCATTTTTTTCAGCAATGGCACCAGCAATCTGCTCTCTCACTTCATTTGCAAGTGCGCCCATTTTTGGTCTTTCTTCAGCGGAAAGCTTGCCCATTCCGCGCAGCACTTCTGTAATCGGACCTTTTTTCCCTAAATATTGAACACGAATGTCATTGACTTCTTTGAGCGAGCTGGCTGCTTCTACCTTCGCTATCGCTTCTGTTTCAAGCTGTTTTAACGTTTCTTGCATGAGTGTCATCCTCCTTTTAATATACAAAACCGTCTGAATAAACGGGTGTTTGATTGTTTGAAGACAATAAAAAAACCCGCCCCTCCAAAAAAGAAGGGACGAGTTGTGGTCGCGGTACCACCCTTGTTAAGCACAAATACATGTGCGAATAAGCTTCATTGACATAACGGAATCAAACGAATCCGGTCCACCTTTACGCAAAACCTGCGGTCCCGGTGACAACTCCAGAGGTGAATTCCTGTTTCAGCATTCCTTAAATGCACTTTCAGTCTACGATGCATTCTCCCTATTAGGACGCTCCGTGAAACAATCTTCCTCTATCATGGTTTTTAAAATATTAGTTTCATTATAGTGAAAAATAGGACGTGTTGCAACACTATCCGCGCAAATGATAGACAAGAACCGCTGCTGCCACAGCTACATTTAAAGATTCTGCCTGGCCGTACATTGGAACATATAAATTTTGATCTGTCATTTGAAGAATCTCTGGATCAATACCTGCTCCCTCGTTGCCTACAATTAGCGCAAATGGACCTTCTGATGCTATGTGTCTATACTCTTTCGCATTTTTTAAAGCAGTGCCATATACAGGTATACCTTGCGCCTTTAATGCTGGAATTGTCTGTTGAAGTGTTTGTTTTAAGATAGGCAGGTGAAAATGAGACCCTTGTGCTGAACGGAGCGTTTTTCCGTTAAACGCATCAACGGTTCCATCCCCTAGAATCACAGCATCAAGCCCCGCTGCATCTGCTGTCCGAATGAGTGTGCCTAAATTCCCCGGATCCTGCACTGCATCTAACAGAAGCATTCGTTCATACTTTTTCTCCTCAAATACAGGAATGGTACAAACCGCTGCGATTTGCTGAGGTGTTTCCGTTTCCGTCATCGCAGTAAAAGCCTCTTCACTTAATTCATACAGCTCAATGTCAGGCTCGATGTCCGCAGGGAGCATGTCAGGTGTTGTGATCATTAACTCTTTCACAACCCCGCTTTTTAATGCTTCTTCTACTAAGTGTTTTCCTTCAACAAGGAATAGCCCTGTTTTCGTTCGTTCTTTTTTTGTATGGAGCTTTTTCCATTGTTTAATGTGTTCGTTTTTAGCTGATTCTATATATTTCAAGCGACTTTAACTCCTTTAAATATCATGAATTTATTATATCTCAAGCACACTACATAATAAACCTGTCTTTGAGACAGAATAGGGCTATCACCATCAAAAAAGGAGTGTGGGCAATGGATTTTAATTTAAGAGGCGCAGTGATTCAAAACATTACTGGCCATAATCAAGAGCAGCTTGAGCATACGATTTTAGATGCGATTCAAAGTGGCGAGGAAAAAATGCTGCCAGGTCTTGGCGTTTTGTTTGAGGTGTTATGGCAAGAGGCATCAGAAGATGAAAAAAATGAAATTCTTGAAACATTAGAGCAGGGCTTAAAGCCTGAACATCAGCAATAACAGGAAGCCGGTTTGCTTATTTATGAGCAAGCCGGCTTTGTTCATTTAGCCAGTGATTGGCGTCTCCATTCGAAGAGCTGGATCGCGCCAAATCTCGATCCATTTTTTAATAGCGAACACGATAATGACAAAACCTAAAATCAGCATAATCATCGAAAGCACGGCGTTCAGTACACTGTAGCCAGATGCTTCAGGATTGAGATAGACATTCGCAACCATCCAATAACCCGCATAATTCACCGTCAAATATAAGTAACCAAGTGGAATTAAACAAGTCAACATATACCGCCTTTTATCCGCAATTTTTAACACAACCGTCGCCCCAATGATTAATCCGACCGAGGCCATTAGCTGGTTTGACACGCCAAAGAGTGCCCAAATGGACCCAATGTCTCCAGAGTAAAGCAAGTATCCCCACATAAAACAAGCAAGTGCACTTGCAAAGACTGACCCTGGTACCCAGTCATTTCGTTTCAGCGGTTTATATGCTTCTCCAAAGAAGTCTTGGATCAAATATCGCGCGACACGGGTTCCTGCGTCAATCGCCGTTAAAATAAAGACGGCTTCAAACATAATCACGAATTGGAAGAAATAAGAGGCCAAATGACTAAAGAACGGAATACCCGTAAAGATGTACGCCATCCCTACAGCTAATGTAACAGCTCCACCTGTTCTTCCTTCTAAGTCAAGACCGATTTCTTTGCTTAGTTGAGGAAGATTCTCGACACTCATACCAAGCGTACGGAACACTTCAGGTGTACTATTAATTGCAAAATAATCTCCCGGATGAAGCGCAGTAGCGGCAATTAACGCCATGATTCCCACTAAACATTCTACGAGCATCGCGCCAAACGCCACCGGCTTCATATCACTCCAACGATCTAGCATTTTTGGCGTTGTGCCAGAGCCAACAAATGCATGAAAACCAGAAATCGCACCACAAGCAATGGTAATCGAAATAAAAGGCCATACAGGTCCAGCTAAGACAGGCCCTCCTCCATTTACAAACTCCGTAAACGCCGGAAATTGGATGGTTGGATTAACCACAAAGATTCCCGCAATCAGCGCGATGAAAACACCAATTTTCATAAAACTGCTTAAATAGTCTCTTGGTGCCAAAAGCAACCAAACCGGCAGGGCCGCAGCAAAGAACGCATAGATTGGCAGGGCAAGAGCAAGCGTTTTTGTATCAAGTGTTAACAAATCTCCAAGTGCTGTTCCTTGAATATTCGGTCCAAGGAATACCCCCAACATCAGTAATATGAATCCCGCAGATGTCGCCAGCTTTAAATTGCCTGTCTTTTTATAATAAAGGCCGACTCCCATCGCTATTGGAATGGTAATACCAACTGCAAAGGTTCCCCAAGGATTTCGTTCTAAAGCATGAAGCACAACCATGGACAGTCCTGCCATTGTAATTGTAATAATAAATAACATGGCGAGCCCTGTGCAAAATCCTGCAACAGGACCAAGCTCCTCTTTCGCTACCTCGGATAGTGATTTCCCCTTTTTTCGCATCGAAGCAAACAAGACCACAAGATCATGAACAGCTCCGCCAATCACCGCTCCAATTAAGAGCCAAAGGAGACCAGGTAAATACCCAAATTGTGCGGCTAAAATCGGACCAACTAATGGACCAGCAGCGGCAATTGCAGCAAAGTGATGCCCAAATGTGACCCATTTGTTTGTTGGCACATAATCTTTCCCATCCTCGAGTGCATGAGCCGGTGTAGGATGATCATCTGTGACCTTTAGTACCTTCACCATCATAAACGTGCCATAGAGGCGATAGGCAATCGCTAAAATACACATCGATCCTATCACAATTGAAACCGCATTCATTTAACCATCCCCTTTGTATAAACAATTTGTTACAAATATAACATAAATTGAGTGATTTTTCTTTCTTTTAAAACCTAGTTGACAAATAGGAATAATTGATTTAATCTAAAATAAGCTTCACCTACTTCCATAAACTCTCTTTTGACAGAGCCTCAATTGGCTCTGTCCTTTTTATTGATTTCATCTTACATAAATACAAGATAGATCACATGTGCCTTCCTCACTAGAAAAATATCACTTCATTTACTGAAAACAGTTCTTTTGACACAACTTACATTCCAAAGTTCATTTCCTGGGAAATTCAACGCAATTAAAAAACCTTTCCCCATACTGAGGAAAGGTTTTATCATTAAGAACCGTACGTAATTTGTTCGACCGTTTTTTGATCAAGTCTTTTGATGACTTCTGTTAAAAGCTTCACCGCATTTTCATAATCATCTCGATGAATCATGGCTGCATGGGTATGAATATATCTGCTTGGAATCCCGATGGATAGTGATGGAACGCCATGACCTGTTAAGTGAATACCTCCAGCATCTGTTCCTCCACCTGGCATGGAATCATATTGATAAGGAATGTTTAATTCATCTGCAGTTTGGACAACAAAATCGCGAAGCCCTTTATGAGAAACCATGGAAGCGTCGAACACAACAATCGTTGGTCCTTTGCCAAGTTTGCTTGTTGCTTCTTTTTCAGTAATACCTGGTGTATCACCTGCTACTCCAACATCAATAGCAAATCCAATATCAGGCTGGATGGTAGCTGCAGCTGTTTTAGCTCCACGTAAGCCAACTTCCTCTTGGACAGTTGCTACACTGTATGCAATATTTTCATGCTGAGTATCCTTTAAATTCTTCATGACATCAATCGCTACTGCACAGCCGATACGGTTGTCCCAGGCTTTTGCAAGAAGCATTTTTTCGTCATTTATTACCGTAAACTCAAAGTAAGGTACGATTTGATCTCCAGGGAGGACGCCCCATTCCATTGCCTGTTCTTTGCTCGAAGCCCCAATATCAATGAACATATCTGTGATTTCGATTGATTTCTTTCGTGCTTCTGGTGATAAAACATGTGGCGGTTTAGAACCAATCACACCTGTAATGTCTCCTTTTTTCGTCACAATGGTGACACGCTGCGCCAGCATAACTTGAGACCACCAGCCACCGACCGTTTGAAAACGAATATAGCCTTTGTCATCGATTTTTGTCACCATGAATCCTACTTCATCTAAGTGACCAGCAAGCATCACTTTAGGCCCATTTGCATTTCCTTCCTTCTTAGCAATTAAGCTGCCAAGGCGGTCTGTAGAGACTTCATCCGCATATGTTTCTATGTATGACTGCATGACTTTTTTTACATCACGTTCATTTCCTGGAATCCCTTTTGCATCCGTTAGGTCTTTCAGCATAGTTAATGTTTGATCTAGTTTTGTCATTCTGTGTATCCTCCTTTTTCTTCATGGTGCATTCTTATTATACAAAACCTCTTTCGTTCAATACGATCTTTTTATGAATATTTTTTCGTTAATCGAAATATTTTTTTTAAAAAAGTTGAAACCTTTTGTCTTTCTCATTCGTAGTACATCAGATAACGGTATTGGAGGTGCATCCTGTCATGTTTGTCATCCTCATTAGACTTGCTCTTGTTGCATTGCTTGTCTATATATTCTACATGGCGGTAAAATTCTTCTCAAACCCGAGAAGAAAGCTGAAACAAGCACAATTAAAAGAAGGCTTTTATTTTATGGACGAACAGCAAAATGCCCGTAAAAATTTTAATTTCGTCTATAAAGGTGTCTTGTTTGAAGGGGAGAAGCATGTTCCTTCTAAGGATCATCCTCTGTTTGTCCACTCCATTTACGTTTGGACGGAGTCACCTGAGAAGCTAAATGAATTCACATTAGAAGACTTTGAAAAACTTGAGGACAACATCATTGAACGGTATCCTCAAACAAAAATTGATTGGGATCAGCCCATCAAAAAAATCAAACAAAAAAAGGGAGCAGATACGCCGACTTAACGGCGTCTGCTCCCTTTTCAGATGAGATTGAGATAGACCAATATCACCAATTGGACAACAATTAAAGCAGGCATACCCATTTGAAAGGCAGGATGCTTCGTTTTATGACGGAAATACTGCATGCCAAGAAATGACCCAGCAGCACCAAAAAGTACTGCGGCACTCCATAAGTGCGCTTCTGATATTCTCCATTTGTGTGCTTTCGCTCGGCGTTTATCCTCTCCCATGAGACAAAACCCATAGACATTGACCAAGATGAGCAGCACGATCAGAGCGATATTCATTGATTTCACCTCACATGATGAGAAAAAAAGATCACTCCTTGGCGGAATGATCTTTTATATGACTTACTTGTCTAGTTGTGCTTTTGCAGCATCAGCAAGCTGGTTGAATGCGTTTAGGTCATTCACAGCAAGATCAGCAAGCATTTTGCGGTTTACTTCGATACCAGAAAGCTTTAAGCCATGCATTAAACGGCTGTAAGAAAGACCGTTCATACGAGCTGCAGCATTGATACGAGTGATCCATAGTTTACGGAAGTCACGTTTTTTCTGACGACGGTCACGGAAAGCGTAGTTTCCAGATTTCATCACCTGTTGGTTTGCTACTTTATATAATCTATGTTTTGAACCGAAATAACCTTTTGCTAATTTAAGAACCTTTTTACGACGCTGACGCGACACAGTTCCGCCTTTTACTCTTGGCATTGTAATTCCCTCCTATGTTTCCTATTCCAGATTACTTGATGTTTGCAAGTTGTTGTTTGATACGTTTGAAATCTCCAGCACTTACGATTGCGCTCTTACGCAATTTACGTTTTTGCTTTGTAGATTTGTTAGCGAACAAGTGACTTGTGTACGCATGAGAACGTTTAAGTTTACCAGAACCTGTTTTTTTGAAACGTTTAGCAGATCCGCGGTGAGTTTTCATTTTTGGCATTGGATGTTTCCTCCCTCTGTTACTTTTACTTTTCGACTTTTGGTGCAAGCATGAGGAACATGCTGCGTCCGTCCATCTTAGGTTTTGTTTCTACTGTTGCTACTTCAGCGCAAGCTTCAGAGAAACGGTCTAACACGCGCTGTCCGATTTCTTTATGCGTAATCGCACGGCCTTTAAAGCGGATAGAAGCTTTCACTTTATCTCCCTTTTCAAGGAATTTGATTGCATTACGGAGCTTCGTGTTAAAATCATGTTCATCGATTGTCGGGCTCAACCGAACTTCTTTTAAGCTAATGATTTTTTGATTCTTACGTGCCTCTTTTTCCTTCTTCTGTTGTTCGAATCGGAACTTACCATAGTCCATGATTCGGCAAACAGGTGGTTTTGCATTTGCAGCAACTAACACAAGGTCAAGATTGGCTTTCGTAGCAATTTCCAGAGCTTCCTGGCGGGTTTTAATCCCAAGCTGATCGCCATTTTGTCCGATCAAACGAACTTCACGCGCACGAATACCTTCATTAACTAATTGATCTTTGCTAATAGTGAGCCACCTCCATGAGATTTTGAATTGAGTTCACAATTCATTTTGACCATTTCGTTGTATGTTTTACAGGCAAACAAAAAGTGTGGGCATATAAAACACCCACACTGCGAACATTTGCATGAAAAAATAAATGTACGGTCAACCTGTCAACTACAAACATGTGTCAATCAGGTGAGAAGCGGGTGCTTCTGCTTGTGATATCTATTCAATTCGTTAACTATTCTACACAATTTTCATTTGTCCGTCAAGTAACCGAACTCTTGAAACAACTTTTTCATTTTAGCATGACGAAACGATTTGGGCAAGCCTTATTTAAAAAGAAATAAAGTCTCTTCAAATCCTTCAATTTTTCATTATCACACCGATATAAATCAAGTTGTATACATAAATAAACAAAAATATAAATCATATTCCATATAAAAAAGGATTATATATCTATTTTTTCAAAAAAATGATTGATTTTATAATTCTTTAGACTTATCATTGGAGAAGTATTCAAATTCATTTAATAAATTAAGGAAAAGTAGGGGATTTATTTGAAAAAGTTTTTTAAGATTGGGTGTCTTAGTATCATTATTCTCATTTTGATTATTATCTTTGTATCTTGTATGGCTGGGGGCGGCAGCAAAAAAGATAATACATCAAATACTGGTTCTAAAAATGCAGTAACGAGTAGCGAAAAGAAAAATGATAAAGAAAAAACGCATAAAATTGGAGATAAAGTAGCAGTCGAAGATTTTACTTATCAAGTAAACAGCGTAACAGAAGCGAAATCTTTACAAAAACAGTATATGAGCGATGTAACGACAGACGGCAAATTTGTGATTGTTGAAGTAACGGTCAAAAATACAGGTAAAAAAGGCAGAATGGTAGATACTGAGATGTTCAGGTTAATTGGCAAAGACGGCACAGAATACAAATCACTTGCAACAAATAATATGTATGTAAATGATACCGATTCAAGTTTCTTCTTAAAACAAATAAATCCTAAATTATCTAAAAAAGGCAGAATTGCTTTTGAAGTTCCAAACGAAAAGAAATTCTCGCTTCAAGTCTCATCAGGATTAGGATGGACTGGCGGTAAGTATAAGACCATTGATTTATCAAAATAATGTAAGAGTGCACATTTTTGTGCACTTTTTTTATTACTAAATAATCTATTTAAACTCTAAAACTTCTATTGTAAAATGAACATGAGCCTGTCACATGCAATTGAGGGTAACTACATACATAACAAGGGAGAAGATCATGAAAGCCGTATTTTTCGATTTAGATGATACTTTGCTTTGGGATGAAAAAAGCATTCATACCACTTTTCAGGAAACATGCAGGGAAGCGGAAAAGAAATATGGACTTGATCCAGAATCGTTTGAACAGATTGTGCGTGAAGAAGCAAGAAAGCTGTACTCTTCTTATGAAACATATGATTATACTGTCATGATTGGCATTAATCCTTTTGAAGGACTGTGGTCCAATTTTAGTGAGCCGATTAGCGAAGGCTTTCAAAAGCTGAACGCCCTTGCACCAGAGTATCGCAAAAACGCTTGGACAAACGGCTTAAAAGAGGCAGGAATTGACGATGAAGCATTTGGTCAATACTTAGCAGATTTCTTTGCAGCAGAGCGCAGAAAACGCCCGTATGTCTATGAAGAAACGTATCCTGTTTTAGAGCGCCTGAAGGGCAACTATGAATTACTTCTTTTAACAAATGGAGATCCTAGTCTGCAAAAAGAAAAACTTGCAGGTGTTCCGGAACTTGCCCCTTACTTTAATGAAATTGTGATTTCAGGAGATTACGGGAAAGGAAAGCCTGATCCTGGCATCTTTGAGCACTGCCTTCAGCTGTTAAATCTCACAAAAGATGATGTCATCATGGTAGGAGATAATCCAAAAACAGATATTCTCGGCGCTTCTCGCGCTGGCATCCAAACCGTTTGGATCAATCGTCATGGCAAGAAAAATGAAACAGATGTGACACCAGATTATGAAATTAAAGACTTACACGAATTGTTTGATATTTTAAAATAAACCATAGGAAAAACACCCTTCTCCTGATCGAGATTGGGTGTTTTTTCGTTTTCGGCTATACAATTGCTGCTAAACTTTGTGCTTGACGATCTAAGCCGCGTGCTGCTTCTCCTACATTCATGAATTCCTCGCTTGCCTGCTTGACAAGATCCCGGTTTGTAAACACACTTGTCTTTGCACGGCTTGTTCCGTTGCTGACCTTTTCAACTTCTAAATGGATCGCCTTCACATAACGATCCACCTTTACGATCGCTTCCTTTGAATCTGTCGCAAGCTTACGGATTTCTGCCGCGACGACACTAAAGCCATTTCCATAGGAACCCGCATGCGCAGCTTCTATGGCCGCGTTCAATGCGAGCAGCTGCGTTTGGGAAGCGATACTGTTAATCGTTGTAGCAATTGAGCTGATCGACTCCACCTGCTCTGTTAACCCTTCTAGCAAACTCATGTTTTGATCCGTTTCACTCGCGATATGTTCAAAAGAAGCATTTACACTTTGACTATGCTGGATGCCGATTTCCGCTCGCTCCATTAATTTTGCAGACATATCTTTTAGGTCTTCTACTACCTGCTTCATTGTGTTTTCTCTCTCCGTAATATCTGTTGCCACTTTCACGACAGCCACTACGTTCCCCTCTTCATTGAGCACTGGTGTATACGTCGCTTCAAGCCATAAGGTGTCACCGTACTTCGTGATCCGCTGCACCTTTTCCTGAAACACTTGACCATTCTTCAAACGCTTCCAAAACATTTGATAACTTGCGTCTTCTGCAATATGTGGAGGACAAAACTGTCTATGCTTTAAACCAATCATTTCTTCCTTTGAATATTTCATGGCTTTTGCAAAAATATCATTGACCCATAGGACCTTACCTGTGACATCAAATTCAATCATCGCCAGTGAGTGCTCTAACGCACGAAGCACAGCTGATTGCTCCAATACTTGTGTTGATAAAGTGTTTGTTGTTTGAATCATCGCTTTCATTCCCCCAATTTGCCTCTCTCTAATAGTACATACTTACCCATACTTTCGTACTATCTAAACGTATCATTTGCGCAAATGGATCACTAGTGGAGAATTTTTTTCCATAAGAAAAAAGCCAGCAACCTCAATAGATGAGATCACTGACTGTTTCGTGCGCCTTCATTATTTTTTTGCTTCTGCGACTGCATGTTTCACAAAAGCTTCGAGGTCCATTGTTTCTGAATCTTGTTCCCCATATTTTCTTACATTGACCGCGCCATTTTCTGCTTCTTGATCACCGACAACTAGCATGTACGGAATCTTTTGCATTTGCGCTTCTCTAATTTTGTATCCGATTTTTTCATCACGACTGTCTAGTTCTACACGCAGTCCTTCAAGCTGCAAACGTTCTTGCACTTTTTTTGCGTAATCTAGATGGACAGATGGTGAAACCGGGATGACTTGGAATTGTACAGGTGCCAGCCATGTTGGAAGAGCTCCTTTGTATTCTTCAATTAAGAAGGCAACGAAGCGTTCCATTGTGGACACAACTCCTCTATGAATGACAACTGGACGATGGTGTTTTCCATCTTCTCCGATATATGTGAGATCGAAACGCTCTGGAAGTAAGAAGTCTAGCTGTACAGTAGACAAAGTCTCTTCTTTTCCAAGAGCTGTCTTTACTTGGACGTCAAGCTTCGGACCATAAAATGCCGCTTCGCCTTCTGCTTCATAGTAGTCATGTCCAAGCTCGTCCATTGCATCTTTCAGCATAGACTGTGCTTTATTCCACATTGCATCATCGTCGAAATACTTCTCAGTATCCTCTGGATCACGGTAAGATAAGCGGAACGTATAATCATTTAAGCCGAAGTCTTGATACACTTCTTCAATTAAACGAACTGTGCGGATGAACTCATCTTTGATTTGATCTGGACGAACAAAGATATGGGCATCGTTTAATGTCATCCCGCGAACACGTTGAAGGCCGGATAAAGCGCCTGACATTTCATAGCGGTGCATTGTTCCAAGCTCTGCAATCCGAATTGGCAGTTCACGATAGCTATGAGGTTCATTTTTATAAATCATCATATGGTGCGGGCAGTTCATTGGACGAAGGACAAGATCTTCGTTGTCCATTTCCATGACCGGGAACATATCTTCTTGATAATGCGCCCAGTGGCCTGATGTTTTATACAATTCCACACTCGCAAGAACGGGTGTATACACATGCTCATAACCAAGGCGTACTTCTTTATCAACAATATAACGCTCAATGACGCGGCGGATTGTTGCCCCTTTTGGCAGCCAGAGCGGAAGACCTTGGCCCACCTTTTGAGAGTTCGCAAACAGTTTCAATTCTTTTCCTAGTTTACGGTGATCGCGCTCTTTTGCTTCTTCAAGCAGACGTAAATGCTCGTTTAATTCTTCTATGCTGAAGAAAGCTGTTCCGTAAATACGCTGTAGCATTTGGTTGTTACTGTCGCCTCTCCAGTAAGCACCTGCAAGGCTTAACAGCTTGAATTCTTTGATTTTCCCTGTAGACGGCAAGTGAATACCGCGGCATAGATCGAAGAATTCACCTTGCTCATAAATTGTGACGGCTTCGCCTTCTGGGATTGCTTCTAACAGCTCTAGCTTCAATTCATCGCCAATTGCTTCAAAGCGTGCTTTTGCTTCTTCTCTAGAAACTTCAATGCGCTCAATCGGCAAATTGCTGTTAATGATTTTTTTCATTTCTTTTTCAATCTTTGGTAAATCTTCAGGTGTAATCGCTACATCGATGTCAACATCATAGTAAAAGCCATTTTCGATGACAGGGCCTACGCCAAACTGGACGTGATGCTCTTTTCCATAAATGCGTTTGATTGCCTGTGCTAGTAAATGCGCTGTGCTGTGGCGCATAATATCGAGCGCTTCTTCACTCTTATCTGTGATGATCTCGATTGTTCCACTTTCTAACAGCGGCGTACGCAGATCTATTTCTTTGCCGTTCAATTTACCGGCAAGCGCTTTTTTCTTTAGGCCTGGGCTAATTGATGCCGCGATGTCTTCTGTTGTAGCTGTTTTGTCAAACTCCTTGACTGCTCCATCTGGAAATGTAAGTTGAATTTGTTCTGACATCTCTAGTCACTCCTTTTTTTGGCAATATAAAAACCCCGCCCCCTGGAAAGGGACGAGGTTGAATAAACGGAATCGTGGTTCCACCCTTTTTCCCGTATTTGCAGCTTGCTTTGTCAAAAGCAAATACGGCTTGTGGTTCAATAACGGGAATTCCCGTCAGCTATTACTAAACAGTTCACAGCTGATGTTCAAAGGTGGTAAAGCAAATGGTCCTCTGCTAGGAAGCTTTCAGCCACGGCTTCCCTCTCTTTAAGCGGGTGTTCATTTGTTCATGTCCTTATCAATACGGTCTCTGTATGAAGTTACACCGTATTATAAAACGTTTTTTCGTGAAAATCAAGAAAGCTTTTCACTTTTCTTTTCCAAATGACTAGGAACAAATTGAACATGCTGTTCCTGAAACGAATGAGGAGGGAATACCTCAACTCTTTCTTGAAAAATATTTTGAATGGTTTGCACCATCGAGTGACCTGTATCATTTGTAAATAGGTCAATTTTTTGTGGCGCAATGGATACAAGCGGTGCAATCAACTGCGAATCAATATACATTGGATGCTCTCTTACAAACTGTCTGTCTATGTATTGTTTTTGATCACGCTCAGAAGCGTACCGAAATTCCCAAATCACCAGGCGGTCCTGATGTACAACATGTACTTTTTCAAGCTTAGGTTCTCTTGACATCACATAGTCTCGAAGGGATTGAATAAAGTTTTGATATTCTTGTTCCATTTTATATTCTTCGATGGATACTTCAACATAGTTCTTCAGCCTTCTGTCATACGCTGAGAGCCTAAATGTCATAAATGAACCAATGGAAAAAACACCTTTCTGTAAAGAAATCGTCTCAAGCTCTTTTTTTAACAGATCCTCCCTCGGCGGGTCTTGATGAATTCCAGGAATATCATCTAGATCCCCTTTCATGATGCTATGGGCGATTGAAAGAATTTGGTGCTGCTCTTCTGGATCTTTAAATAAGTATGTGTTTTCAAGGATGCTGCGCATGCGTTCATTTTCTTTGCATTCCAAAAAAAAGTGAATCAGTAATGTCCGCACAATGTGCTCTATGGCTTCTCCTGATTTTTTCGCTTCTATGAGAAGCCGGTCTTTCCCTTGTTGAATCGAAATGTGATGCCGACTGTCCAAGTGTTCAGCAAGATGTAAAAAAGCGGCGGTATCATATTCATCTTCAAAGATTATTTCAAGCATGTTTGTCCCCCCTAACGACATCTGTTACATATATATGGGGGGAACATAAAAAATAGACGCCTAAAATAAATCAGGCATCTTTCTTTTTAAAATCAGTGGCACTGAGATAAAGATCAAATAAATCAAACAAACAATCGCTAAGGCGGCATAATTTCCGCTTACAAAGCTTGATCCAAGGACATTTAATGCCACAGTACCAGGTATTAACCCTAAAAAAGTCGCTGCCGCAAATGCACGATAATTCGCACGTGAAGCTGCTGCGGCATAACTGACAAAATCAAAGTGAATGGGTGCAATGCGTAATAAGAGGATATAAAGAAATCCATGCTCTTGAATACGGGACGTCACCGCTTTTAGCTTCCGATTGCTTGATTCGGTTTCCTGCTTGTTTGAACGGAAGGTTGAGGCAAGCAGGAAAGATCCTGTTGCACCTGCTGTCGCACCAGCTAAGGCATAAATGGTCCCAAGGACACTGCCGAATGCCAAACCTGCTGCTAGCGAAAAGACGGTGAGAGGGACAAGCACAAATGGACGAAAAAGTGATAAGAAAAGAAAGACAAAGGGAGCCAGCATCCCAAATTGAAGAATCCAATTCTTCACATCTTTCGGCGACAGTTGAAAATGCTGTTTGTTGAGCCACCATAGCACAGCAGCTAGGACGCCAATCACGAGGAAAAGCAGCCATTTTCTTTTATTCATTTCATCCGCTCCCCTTCACGTGACCTATCTTTTTATAAATGACGGCGATTTTCCCCTTCAAGCAGAACTGGTTCAGCTAGGTAGAGAATACGTTCCATTAATCGAGCTGCCTTCACCTCTTCTTTTTCCCCACGCTGTGAGTACGTAAAGTGATGCTTTAACTCATTCGGTGAGAAATTAGAAGAGAAAAAAGTCGGCAGCTGCTCTGCCATGCGGTATTGCAAGATTGTTCCTAAAAGTTCATCTCGTACCCAGCTTGTCATCGACTCTGCTCCGATATCATCAAGCATTAAAATTGGTGTAGATTTGACCATATTCAGCTTTTCTTCGAGTGTATGATCAGCTAATGAATTTTTTAACTCTCTCACAAATTCAGGCACGTATACAAGGAGAGATGGATACTCTTTTACCGCTAGCTGCTGCGCAATCGCTGCCAGAATAAATGTTTTTCCGACCCCAAACTTTCCATGTAAATAGAGGCCTTTTCCCTTACCTGTTTCATCATAACTTTGCAGGAATTGACCTACTTTTTGAATGACTTCTTGTCTTCCAACCACATTTAAATCAGCAAACGTCGCTTGAAGAACATTCTGCGGAATATACATACTTTTCATAAGTTCTTGCTGTTTTTTCTGTCTATCAAGCCGCAGTTTGACAGGACAAGGGGAATATTCAATATCAATGCTTTGACCTTTGATCACAAGCTTCGGGTGATACCCGTCTAAAATGACATTTACATTCTCTTCCTCTAAGCAGTAAGAACAGCCCTTTGATTGTTGTACATATTCAAAGAGCCTGTTCAAGCTGCGATTGATCATGTCTTCTTGGATGTCCTCTTGATGCTCCTTTAAAAAAGCTTTTACATCTTCATCAGCTAGGACACTTTCTTTAATCTGATTGTATCTCACGCGAAAATCTACCCGCCCTTTTAGCTGATCAAATGAACGACCGATCGGTTTCATCTCCATCTCACCTCACATTAATGTGCATTATACTTTTTCATATTATTAAACTGATCTAACAATTTTTCTTTTTCTCGTTCGAGGTCCTCTGTAGACAAGTTATCTGTCTGTTCTTTTGGCTGTTCTTTCGTTTCAGCTTCCTTCATCCAGTCAGGCAGTTTCTCCTCGCGGATCACTTTTCCTGATCCATATGATTGACGCTTATTTTTTTGCTGCGCCCATTCTGTCATTTGTCTGTTCTCTTCTTTGGCAATTTTCATAGCAGCTGCCACGGTTTTAATTTTCTTTCGCACCCAGTGGGCGGCAATTTTCTGCATATATGTTTTGGACAGCTTCATATCCGTTTTTAGCAGCGTATAGTAGATCAAGACATTCATGACCCCAGGCTCTAGCTGCTGCTCAAGCATAATATCTTCAACAATTCTTAAGTCTGCATACGTCGGCTCAATGCCATCTGCCATATCTTTTAGAAGCTCTCTAGGCGAAATATGATCAAGCTTTTCAATCAATTTCGCATCAGGTGCATCTGCACCTGAATTCTGCGTGACATTGTGACGTAAATGTCTTGGCTGTTTTTGATCAATCAGCTTCGGCTGTTCGCCTCTGTATTCAATTTGATACCAGTCTCTCGCTGCTTTTCGCAGATCCTCAGTTGATATCATCTGATCTGAGCCACAGGCACCTGCGACAATATTTTGCATTTGCAGCGGGGTGATGCCATAGACGACAGCTAACTTCTTAATTGTCTCTTTCACTTGCTTTGTCAAAGCTTTTCTTGGAATCATCATGTCCGACATGCCTGCTAACAGGAGATCAAAATCAAAAGATTCATCTGAAAGCGGTGCAGGCTGACTTGAGCCAACTGTCACATATTCGTAGCCCTCGTCAAGCGATGACGCCTGATTAATTTCCTCTGTCATCTTGCGCTCTCCTGGCTGCAAGACGTGAAACACTTCTTCAAACGATCGGGAGATGTTCTTTGCATCAGCAGGAACTCCTGGATAAGAAAAATAATCACGAAGCTGCATATATTTTGCTTTCTCTACCCGATGATACAAAAGGACATTCAGCATACCGTCTTGGAAAAATTCATCCGGTCTCAGCGGCGGCACGAGCTCATATGTAAACAGTCTGCCTTCTTCCGTTTCCTGTTCATATGTGCGGAGTAATCCGATCGCTTCAAGCTTTAAGCGCTCCTCAAAAATATCATTTAAATTCGTTTGCAGCATCACCATCAGCTGACGGTGAGGTGCGGGTTTCCCCCACATTCGATTTTGTTCCAGCTCTCCCCACAGCGTCATGTATAAACTGAAAGCGGACATGCCAATAAGCGGCTGATATAAAAGAGTAATAAGCTGTCTATCGATGTCACCGAGCAATGAAGCGCTTTTGACGACATACGGATCGACGGCTAGCACTTCCTTCCAATGCTCTGTCATATGCTGATCCTCCCTTAATACGGTTGTCTTCATTGTACACTCTTTTTGCGTTTTACGCTTTACGCAGGAAAAAGAGCATGAAGAATCTTCAGCTCTTTTTTAGCGTTCTTTCTTTAATAAATCTTTTAATTCATCAATAAATACATTGATATCTTTAAATTGACGGTATACCGAGGCAAACCTGACGTAAGACACTTCATCAATTTTCGCCAGCTCGTCCATCACCATTTCCCCTACAAGCTCGCTTTTCACCTCTGACATGCCTTGGTTACGCAATTCCTTCTCGATGTTAAAGCAGACATCCTCGAGCTGTTTTAAAGCGACAGGACGCTTTTCACACGCTTTAATGAGGCCTCTCAGCATCTTTTCCCGGCTGAATTCTTCTCGAATTCCTTCTTTTTTCACCACAATCAATGGCAATTCTTCTAATTTTTCAAACGTCGTGAAGCGATATTGACAGCTTTCACACTCTCTTCTCCGACGGATGGACTTCCCTTCATCTACTGGTCTTGAATCAAGCACCCTTGTGCCAAGGTGCTGACATGTGGGACATTTCATTTCATCAGCTCCGATCTCTTCTTGGAAGTTGTTTGTCTAGTTCTTTATAAAGGGACAAAACAGCCTTTTGACTGTAGCCAAAGTCTGTTGGCAGTGCTGTTTCTGTTGTCACATTAAAATCGACAGCTGTTTCAAAAGGACGAATTGAAATGACAGTCGCCACGAGAAAAGCTTTTTTCGGCGTTCGTATGTTTGCGCTGATTTCACCTCGTTCTGCTGAAACAGATGTCACTTGATAGGAATCGTTTCTTGAAAGAACGGCTTCTACCGCTTGAAAAACTTGAGTTTGTGTCGATTTGTAGTAATGGCTTTTCAGCTCTGACACTGGATGATGGTCAGATGTTTCTGTATGATTTGAAATGAATCGTTTTAGCTTTTGCCCTAAAGTCATACACGTATCCCCTTTGTCATAAACCCTCTTCTTTATTTTATAAAAAAAACCT
This sequence comes from Bacillus sp. 005/A4HT-01/001, assembly GCF_004634445.1. Taxonomy (NCBI): domain Bacteria; kingdom Bacillati; phylum Bacillota; class Bacilli; order Caryophanales; family Bacillaceae; genus Bacillus; species Bacillus sp. 005/A4HT-01/001. The sequence goes on along the minus strand of NZ_SEIZ01000002.1, from coordinate 181,198 downwards.
TTGTTTTCCTAGAACAAAAGTATAGACAGGTTGGATCATGCTGGATGCCCGTGTATGGAACAAATATAAAAAGGAGCATAACACAAAGGCATTTAATGCTTTTGGCCAGCTCCCATTGCAATCTTTTTTATGTTTACAGTGCTTTGGCTTGCGCCTGTTTCACTTGTACAGGTCCCATGCCTCGAGGAATTTCGATGTTTTCTCTTGTTTCAGCACCTAGTTCATCTCCGATATGATCTGCTGCAATATTCGGATCTAGATCGCCGCAAGTATAAACATCTATGCTCGCATAACCATGTTCAGGAAAGCTGTGAATTGTCAAATGAGATTCAGAAATAATGACAACTCCACTTACTCCTTGAGGTGCAAATTTGTGAAAAGCAACCTCTCTTACTTCAGCTCCTGATTTCAAAGCTGCATTTACAAACGTTTTTTCAATAAAATCCATGTCGTTCAGTTTATCACAGTCGCATCCCCATAACTCGGAGATAACGTGACGTCCGATTGTTTCCATCATGGACCCCCCTTAAACAAGAATGAAAGAGTGAAGTTCTAAGCAGCCGGACCGGACATATACCACGGGGGAAAGTTAGTCCAAAGAGGTCCTAACCCTTTAAGTATACCCGAATGAGTCTGCGAACAAGAAGTTCACGAAAAATAGTATACTTTGTTTAGACCCATTTTGCAAGCTGTGTTTTTAGTGGGATTTTCTCTCATTTCTTGAAAAGGGACGTTCATTCTTCTTCATTTCAAACAGCTGAAAGCTCTTTCATCTGGGAACCAACAAACTTTACAAGATCAACCACTCTGCAAGAATAGCCCCATTCATTGTCATACCATGCAAGAACTTTTACTTTTCTGCCTTCCATCACCATCGTTGTAAGTCCATCAACGACAGCAGAATAAGGGTTTGTGTTAAAGTCTGTGGAGACAAGTGGTTCATCTGTGTAATCTAATATGCCAACAAGAGATGTTTTTGAAGCCGTTGCAAAGGCAGCATTTACCTCTTCTGCTGTGACATCTTTTTTCAAGTCGACCACAAGATCAACCATCGACACATTTGAAACCGGTACGCGAAGTGCAAGTCCATGTAATTTCCCTTTCATGTGCGGCAGCACTAAAGAAAGCGCTTTAGCGGCACCCGTCGTCGTTGGAATGATGGACTGGGCACATGCTCTTGCCCGGCGCAAATCCTTGTGGGGGTTGTCGATATTTTTTTGATCATTTGTATAAGCATGAACCGTTGTCATTAAGCCGTTGTCGATGCCAAATTCATCATCTAACAGCTTGACAACTGGTGCTAAGCAGTTTGTTGTACAAGATGCGTTTGAAATAACGACGTGCTTTTCAGGATCAAGATCATCCTCATTGACACCCATTACAATTGTAACATCTTCATTTTTACCTGGAGCTGTAAGTACGACCTTTTTCGCTCCGGCATCTATATGGCCCATCGCTTGATCTTTTGAATTAAATTTCCCTGTTGCTTCGATCACGATATCAATCCCAAGCTCTCCCCATGGAAGCTGCTTTGGGTCTCTATTATTGAGCAAAAGCACTCTTTTGCCATTGACAATCAACGCGTCATCTTCTGCTGTCACATCGCATTCGTAACGTCCATGATTTGTGTCATATTTAATTAAATGTGCTAGCGTTTCGGCAGGATAGCTTGCGTTCACCGCTACAATTTGAATTTGATCATCAAGCATTGCTTTTCTGAAGACCATGCGTCCAATTCTGCCAAACCCATTGATCGCTGCTTTTACCTTCATGAACAGGTCACTCCTCTATTATGTGTTATACTCAATAAATTTATTTATGAAATTAGTATATCACATTAGAATGTAATTGCCAGTATATAAACGTATATTTTCAAAAAAGGGCTGTTCTTTGCAATGAAATTGACGAAAAAAACATAAAAAAAGAAGAGTACTGTATGTACTCTTACTTATCTGTATGTTCCCATTCGTTTAATATGTTCTCTAATTGCTTTCTAATAAAAGCAAGATCTTTTGTGTTTTCTATCACGCGGTCTGCTTTTTGGCATTTTTCCTCAAGAGGCTGCTGGGAGTGAATGCGATTCAGTGCTTCTTCCTCGCTCAGGTCGTTTCGATTCATGAGCCGCGACAGCTGCAATTCAGGCGTCGTGTACACAACGATGATGCGGTCGACTAGCCCTTCCAGCTTGCTCTCAAATAGGAGCGGGATATCAAGCACAACAAAGGTTTCATTGTTGCTCACCCCTTCATCACGCTGCTCGAGCATTTCCTTTCTGACTTCAGGATGAACGATGGCATTGAGCTTTTTTCTTTTCTCTTCATCAGAAAAAATGATCGCTCCAAGCTGCTGCCGGTTCAGTTCACCATTTGGCAGAAGAACCTCTTCACCAAAAGTTTGAACGATTTGATGAAGGGCAGCCGATCCTTTAGAAACCGCTTCTTTTGCAATGATATCAGCATCCACCACCCGAATGCCTTTCTCTTTTATCATCTGCGAGACTGTGCTTTTTCCGCTAGCAATCCCGCCTGTTAATCCAATGACGAGCGTCAATTCGTTTCCTCCTTTACAGCTTCCACACCCCAATTAAAATGAGCAACAGCCCTGGTAAGCATGCGAGTTTATCGATCCAGCGCCAATTGGCCAAATAATGACCCGCACGCAGTCCGATGCATACAAAAAGAGAACTCATCACAGCGACCGTGATGCTCATGACAATTGGAGAAAAACCAAGAATCGCTGCACCAATCCCTGCACCAAATGCATCGATGGATAAAGCAATTCCAAGAAGCACCGCTTCCATTCCATTAATGGTGCCAGAGCGGTCAATATCTGCGCTTGTAGGCTTTCGCAAAATATGAATGACAAGCCCAAGAGACTGCACTTCTACATTGAGAAGTGTTTTTTCATGAAGGAGCAAATCACGCTCTTTCGCTGGTTTATAAAATTGATACAGAACCCAAAGTCCGATGGCAATTAAGATGCCTCCACCCAGTTTATCTGTCACTGAGACAGGGAGGAATGTCGTGAGCAGGCTGCCAATCAGCATGGAAATGAGCAACACAATTCCTGAACAGCAAGCAATAATAACGATGGCTTTAAATGGAATCCTCATCTTGCGAAGACCATACGTAAAACCTACAGAAAAGCTGTCAATGCTGACGGCAATAGCTAAAAACAGAAGCGAAAACGAAATCATACCTGTACTCTTCCTTTCTGTTCATGCAACGATGATCAAGAGTCTCTAGGCGTCCTTAGACTCTTCTTCACTATATGAAGAGCAGGTGGGCTGTGTGTCAGTCTACACCTTGCTGAAAAAAGAATGTTTTTTATCGTATGCATGGCAAAAAGGAAGCATGCTGACGGCTTACCTTTATGAAGGGCGTTTTTGGCAGGTCACACAAAAATGAGTGCCGCGCCCTCCCACCACTGTTTTCTCTATGATACTGCCGCACGTCTGACAAGGTTCTCCCCGCCGGTCATATACAAGAAGCTGTAATTGAAAAGTCCCAATATCACCTTGTGAATTGATGTAGGAGCGAATGGTGCTGCCTCCTGCATCAACAGCCACTTGAAGCGTGTCAATAATATGTTTGTGGAGCACCTTGCAAGATGCAAGACTTAGCTGATTCGCTTTTGTTTCTGGATGAATGCCTGATTTAAACAGCACTTCATCTACATAAATATTACCGAGGCCAACCACGATTTTTTGATCAAGTAAAGCCGTTTTGACCACGCGGGAGGTTTTCTTTAATTGCTCCCATAAATAGTCTGGTGTAAATGAGTCTGAAAAAGGTTCATACCCCAGCTGTGATAGTGGAAGTTCTTTTTCTTCTTCGCCTGGCTGAAATAAGTGCATCGTCCCAAATTTACGGACATCATGATACCGAAGTTCGGTACCATCTGTGAACGTAAAGACGACGTGTACATGTTTATCATAAGGCTCACCAGTTTCATGTACACGGTATTTCCCTTCCATTCTTAAATGGGAGACCATCACATAGTGGTCTAAATGAAAGAGTAGAAACTTCCCTCTTCTTTCAATGGTTTGAATGGTTTCTCCTACCATCCTTCTAGCGAACTCTTCCGGTTCCCCAGGACGTTTGATGATATTTGGCCATTTGATATCGACCGTTTCAATCGTTTTTCCTTTGACTAACCGCTGAAGAGTGCGCCGGACGGTCTCAACCTCTGGTAATTCCGGCATGCTCCTCGCTCCTTTTTCTCTCTCTTTATTTTGCGTCGTACCAAGATGGACCTGAAGCGAAATCGACTTTTAGCGGCACATCGAGCTGAAGTGCGCTTTCCATGACTTCAGGGACGATTTTTTCTAATATGGCGATTTCTTCTTTTGGCGCTTCAAAGATCAGTTCATCGTGCACTTGCAATAACAGATTTGCCTGCAGATTCTCTTCTTTTAACTTTCGTGCCATATCAATCATCGCTTTTTTGATGATATCGGCGGCACTGCCTTGGATCGGTGTGTTCATTGCCGTTCTTTCCGCAAAGCTTTTCACATTAAAATTACGGCTTGTGATATCTGGGATATATCGTCTACGTTTAAGAAGCGTGGTCACATATCCTTTTTGTTTTGCTTCCTGCACGATGTCCTCCATATAGGTTTTCACGCCTTTAAAGCTTGTTAAATAACGTTCAATGAAGGCCGCTGCTTCTTTTCTTGTAATCCCAAGGTTTTGAGACAGTCCATAATCACTAATTCCATATACGATTCCGAAGTTGACAGCTTTGGCCTGTCTTCTCATAGAGGAAGTCACTTCTTCTTCTGAGACATGGAACACATCCATGGCAGTCTTCGTGTGAATATCCATATCTTGCGTAAAGGCTTCAATCAAGTTCTCATCTTGAGAAATGTGCGCAAGGACACGCAGCTCAATTTGAGAATAGTCAGCTGCAAACATGAGCCAGCCTTCTTTTGACGGAACGAACGCTTGACGAATTTTTCGGCCTTCTTCTAAACGAATCGGGATGTTTTGAAGGTTTGGGTCTGTTGAGCTTAGTCTTCCTGTTTGTGTAAGTGCCTGATTAAATCTTGTGTGCACTTTATGCGTATCTTTGCGCGTCACTTTCATTAAGCCTTCCACATAAGTGGATTGCAGCTTTCCTATTTGACGGTAATGCAGAATGGACCGAATAATTTCGTGCTTGTCTTCAAGCTTTTCAAGGACATCCGCAGACGTAGAGTAGCCTGTTTTGGTCTTTTTGATAATCGGCAGTCCTAATTTTTCAAATAAAATCACACCAAGTTGCTTCGGTGAATTGATGTTAAATGTTTCTCCTGCTAACCGATGAATGGTTTCTTCATATTCCTTCAGCTTCTTCGTGAGTTCTTCACCCATTTTCTGAAGACGTTCAACATCCACTTTTACCCCAAGAGATTCCATTTCACCTAAGATGAGGGCAAGTGGCAACTCTAAATCTTCATACAGCTCATGCTGATCATTTTTTTCTAACGCTTCACGGGTCAAATCATGCAGCGCAGAGATCGCTGCTGCTTTTCTTCCAAGATGGTCTTTTAGCTCTTCTTCCGGTGGAATCGCCTGTTTCGCTCCTTTTCCGTATACTTTTTCATCGGAAAGGGCTATGTTCAGGCCATATTCCTTCGCCACACTTGCAACGTCCTCATAGGATTTCTGCGGATTGACCACATAGGAAGCGAGCAGGACATCGTTATCGACACCTTTAAGATCAACATCATGCCATCTGAGCGCAACAACCGCTCTTTTGGAATCAAAGACCCATTTCTTCTTCGTTTCATCCTGTACCCATTGTTTAAACGCTTCAGATTGCAGAGCATCTTCTTTTGTCATAAAAAATGCACCGTTCTCATTATGGATCGCAAACCCTATCAAATCGGCTTCGTGATAATTGTCTCCTAGCTGTTCTACCACAAGTGCAGCGTGATCTGTCAGCATGTCCTCCGTGACATCTGTCATTTTCTTCACGTCTAGTTCGTCTATTTCTACTGGTTCATCTGATTCTGGCGCTTCTCCTAAACGCTCTAGCAGTGTTTGAAAGCCCAGTTCTTTATAAAGCGAGATGACCTGCTCCATGTGAGGACCTTCATAGGCGAGCTCTTTGCTTGATACATCTATTGGTGCTTCTACGAGAATCGTCGCCAGCTTTTTACTCATCACCGCTTGTTCTTTATATTCTTCAAGCTTTTCTTTTAGCTTTTTCCCGCTGACTTCGTCAATATGATCAAGCAGATTTTCAACCGTTTCAAACTGCTTTAGTAATTTGATCGCTGTTTTTTCACCGACACCAGGCACGCCAGGGATATTGTCTGATGAGTCTCCCATCAGCCCTTTCATGTCGATGATTTGATCTGGCCTGAGTCCGTATTTCTCTTCAATATGTGCCGGTGTGTAATATTCTACTTCTGTGATCCCTTTTTTCGTAATGGCTACTGTTGTATGGTCTGTTGAAAGCTGCGTTAAGTCTTTATCTCCTGAGAAGATTTTGACCTCAAAGCCGTCCTTTTCTGCCTCTACAGCCAGTGTGCCGATAATGTCATCTGCCTCGTATTGCGGAAGCTCGTACCTTTTCACTTGATAAGCATCTAATAGCTCACGGATGAACGGCATTTGTTCTGATAGTTCTGGCGGAGTTTTTTGTCTTCCGCCTTTATATTCCTTAAAGGTCTCGTGACGGAAGGTGGTTTTACCCGCATCAAATGCTACGAGCATATGAGTCGGCTTCTCGTCTTCCAGCATCTTCATTAAGATCATCGCAAAGCCATAAATGGCATTTGTATGTACGCCTTTATCATTTGATAATAGCGGTAAAGCAAAAAAAGCTCGATAAGCGAGACTGTTTCCATCCACAAGTACTAATTTCTTTTGATCTGTCATCTTTTAATCCTCCATCGACTGAGCCGGCTCAGCCGTCTCTTTCGCACATTGTATGTTCATTTTATCAAAGTTTATTTTGAAAAGAAAATAGACGAGCCTGCATAAAAAAGGGACGAAAACAACAAGTGTTTTCGTCCTTCCAAAATTGGCTCCTTGGATGAAGGGGTTCCTATTCATCCTACCAATGATTGATTAACAAAACATGAATTCATTGTAAAGATCATGTAAATTTTAACGCCACTTTCCATTCTTCTCTATTTTGACTTTAAACTCACGGTAAACGTCGTCCCTTTGCCTTGTTTGCTATGAACAGAAATCGTTCCTTCATGTGCTTCGACAAGGTGTTTGACAATGGCAAGACCAAGCCCTGTACCGCCTGAGTTTCTACTTCGATCTTTATCAATTCGATAAAATCTCTCGAATATTCTTGGAATCTCACTCTTTTTCATACCGATTCCTGTATCTGCTACATCAAATTCATAGCTGTCTTTCCTCTGTCTTGCTGTGATCGTGACACTTCCTCCCTCTGGTGTATAGGTGAGAGCATTATTGATCAGATTGAGGAAAATTTGTTTTAATCTCAGCGGATCTGCCATGACATAGACCGGCTCTTTCGGGACACGCACTTGTAGGTCAATGCCTTTTTCAGCAGCCTTTTGTTTTAGCAGCACTTCAATCTCTTGAATGATTTCTGTCGCATTGGCTTCTTGAATATTCAGCTTAAAATGCTGCTGTTCAATTTTCGAGAGATCAAGTAAGTCTTGGATGAGCGTTTCTAAACGAATACTCTCTTTTAGGATGATGGACAAAAATTGTGTGAGCGCTTCTTTGTCGTCAATAGCACCATCAAGAAGTGTTTCAGAAAAGCCTTTGATGGACGTGATCGGTGTCTTTAATTCATGTGACACGTTAGCGACAAAGTCTTTTCGCATCTGTTCTAGTTGCTTTGTTTCTGTTACATCATGAAAGACAAGAACAATTCCTTTCCATTCATCGTCTGTACTTAAGATCGGAACACCATCGACTTGAAAATAACGGCGCTCGATGTCAACAGCGAGACGTAAAAACTTTCGGACCTTGGTTTCTGTCATGAAAATTTCGTCTATTAACTCAATAATCTCTTCATGGGTAAAGGCTTCATGATACAGCTTGTGCATGTAAATATGCTTTTGCACTTTGAATTGCTTGCGGAATGTTCGATTGACTAAGTGAATATAGCCCATTTTATCAATCAAAATAATCCCCGCTCCGATGTTTTCAATGACTGTTTGCAGACGATCTCGCTGCATTTCGCCAGCGCTTGTCATGTCTTGAAGACTTTCTGCCAGACGCTTCATTGATGTATTGAGTTCACTTGTTTCAATGATCAGCTCTTCATAGTTATTTGTATCATAGTTCCCTCGTTCAAGCTGTTTGGCCACCTTTGTGGCATAATCAATCGGCTTTACATACTTCATCGACATGCGATAGCCAAAGAAGACGATGATAATGATGGCCGAACCAAGACAAAAGGCTAATGCAAGCCATAGCTGGCCGTCAATCTCATTCAAAGGCTCGAATGAAGCATGAAGAAATAAATATCCCGCCGGTTCGTTTTGTTTCATCATTGGAACTGCATAATGAAACAGCGCATCCTTCTCATCCTCAATGAACGTTCCTTTTGTTTGGAGCTGCTCACTTTTCAGTGTGTTTAAAATGACAGCCCTTTGTTCTGCTTGACCCGTTGTATGTATGATATTCCCCTTCACGTCCACAATCGACGCATTCATATCGAGATGCTGCTTTGCTTGATTGAGAATCTTCTTGTTTTGCTCCGCGTTCAAATCTTCCACATTCATTGAAGAAAGGAGAAAACTCGATTCCTTTTCCATTCGTTCGGTTAATTTTGTTTCATAGAAAATATGAAACATATGATCCAAGAAAAGACCAAGCGCAACAAACACAATAAACAGGAGAAAAATGAGCCCAGAAAAAAGGCGGGTTCTCACTTTACTCATTTGGCTTTGGCTCCTCCAATTTGTAGCCTAAGCCTCGAATGGTTTTAATATATGTTGGTTTTTTCGTGTTCTTTTCAATTTTGTCCCGCAAGTGGCTGATATGCACATCCACAATACGAGTATCACCTGCAAAGTCATAATTCCAAACCGCACTTAACAATAGATCACGCGTCAAGACACGGCCTTTATGCTTAGCCAAATAAAGAAGCAGTTCAAATTCCTTTGGCGTGAGCTCTAGACGTTCTTCTTGGAAATAGACTTCGTAATGTTCAGGTAAAATGCGCAGGTCTCCAATTTTGATTTGGTCTGCAATGATCTCTTCCTTCTCTTCTTGCACGGGAGCCGGCTGAGATTGCTGTGCTCTTCTCAAAATGGCTTTTACCCGAGCACCCACTTCTCTAGGACTGAAAGGTTTTGTCATGTAATCATCGGCTCCAAGTTCAAGACCGAGCACCTTATCAAATTCATCGTCCTTTGCTGTCAGCATTAAAATAGGGAACATCATTTTTTGAATTCTCAGTTGTTTGCACACTTCAATGCCATCCATTTTCGGAAGCATTAAATCAAGCACAATTAGATCAGGCTGTTCACTTGCTGCTTTTTCAAGCGCTTCTTCTCCGTCTCTTGCTGTGACGACATCGTAGCCCGCCCTTTCAAGGTTATAGCTTAGAAGTGTTACAATTGATTCTTCATCATCCACAACTAATATTTTTTTATTCATGTTGTGCCTCCAATTAGTGATTTCCCCTGCATCCGGTTTTTTGTATCTTATGTGAAAAGCGAGAAGTCATGCTTTCTCTTTCATTTTAACGAAAGCTTAACAAGAGAACAATTTAAAATTTCGACAAGATTGGTTTTGTAAACAAAAAGAAGACTCCTCATACGAGAAGCCTTCTTTTTTATTCATATTAAGACAATACTTTCATGACGTTCTTTACAGATTCAACAGAACGGTCAAGCTGACTTCTTTCTTCTTCTGTCAGCTCAAGCTCGATGATCTGCTCAAGGCCGTTTCCACCTACGATTGTTGGAACTCCAAGGTAAATGCCTTCGTAGCCATATTCACCTTCAAGGTATGCAATCGTCGGCATGACGCGGCGTTGATCTTTTAAGATCGCCTCAACCATTTCAACGAGTGAAGCAGCAGGTGCATAATATGCACTACCGTTACCTAATAGGTTGACGATTTCACCGCCGCCTTTTCTTGTTCTTTCAACAATTGCATCAATTCGCTCTTTAGGAATTAATGTTTCCAGCGGGATACCGCCTGCATAAGAGTAACGTACAAGAGGAACCATGTCGTCCCCATGTCCGCCAAGAACAAAGCCCGTCACATCTTTCACAGATAGGTTTAATTCTTGAGCAACGAACGTACGGAAACGTGCTGTATCAAGAATTCCTGATTGTCCGATGACTCTTTCTTTTGGTAATCCTGATTCTTTATAAACTGCATATGTCATTGCATCAACAGGGTTTGTTAACACAACAATGATCGCTTCTGGAGAATATTTAACGATTTCACGTGTCACACTGCGCATGATTTTTTCATTTGTTGACACGAGGTCGTCACGGCTCATTCCCGGCTTTCTTGCAATTCCTGCCGTAATGACCACGACATCAGAACCGGCTGTATCTTCGTAGTTAGAAGTTCCTGTAATATTCGCATCGAAGCCTTGAACAGGACTTGCTTCCAGCATGTCAAGTGCTTTCCCTTTTGTCGGGTTCTCAAGCTGAGGGATATCCACTAATACGACATCCGCTAATTCTTTTTGAGCTGTTAGAAATGCTGTAGTTGCTCCAGTAAAGCCTGCTCCGATGACAGATACTTTTTTACGCTTGTTTGCCATTTCCTTTTTCCCCTTTAACTTTAAAGTTTAAGAATCAAGACAAGTTTTTGATGAGCTCGTCAGCAAACTCAGAACATTTCACTTCTGTTGCACCGTCCATTAATCTAGCAAAATCGTACGTGACGACTTTAGATGCAATTGTTTTTTCAACAGATTGAATCACTAGATCAGCAGCTTCTTGCCATCCAAGGTGCTCAAGTAAAAGCACGCCTGATAGAAGAACAGAAGATGGATTCACTTTATCAAGACCAGCATATTTCGGTGCTGTTCCGTGAGTCGCTTCAAAAATAGCGTGTCCTGTTTCGTAGTTGATGTTTGCACCAGGTGCGATACCAATTCCACCAACTTGTGCTGCAAGTGCATCAGAGATGTAGTCTCCGTTTAAGTTCATTGTTGCGACAACATCGAACTCAGCTGGACGAGTTAAAATTTGTTGAAGGAAAATATCTGCAATGCTGTCTTTGACAATGATTTTGCCAGCAGCTTCTGCTTCACTTTGCGCTTTGTTTGCCGCATCTTTTCCATCTTGTTCTACAATACGATCATATTGTGCCCATGTAAAGACTTTGTCGCCGAACTCTTTTTCAGCCACTTCGTAGCCCCAGTTTTTGAAGGCTCCTTCTGTAAATTTCATGATGTTTCCTTTGTGAACAAGTGTCACAGATTTACGGCCTTGGTCAATCGCATATTGGATCGCTGCTCTGACAAGACGAGATGTTCCTTCTTCAGAAACTGGTTTGATTCCGATACCTGATGTTTCTGGGAAACGGATTTTATTCACACCTAATTCGTTTTTCAAGAAGTCGATTAACTTCTTCACTTCGTCTGATCCTTTTGCATACTCAATTCCTGCATAGATGTCTTCAGTGTTTTCACGGAAGATGACCATGTCTGTGTCTTCTGGACGTTTCACAGGAGATGGTACGCCTTGGAACCAGCGAACTGGACGTAAGCATGTGAATAAATCAAGCTCTTGTCTTAGTGCCACGTTCAATGAACGGATTCCTCCGCCAATTGGTGTTGTCAGTGGTCCTTTGATCGCGATTAAATATTCACGAATGTCTTCAAGTGTTTGCTCTGGAAGCCACTCGCCCGTTTTATTATAAGCTTTTTCACCTGCATATACTTCTTTCCAAGTGATTTGCTTTTCACCTTTATATGCTTTTTCTACAGCTGCTTCAAGAACTCTTGATGCCGCTTTCCAAATGTCAGGACCGATTCCGTCCCCTTCGATAAACGGGATAATTGGATTATTTGGTACATTCAATACGCCGCCAGTAACTGTAATTTTTTCGCCTTGTGACAATGATATTACCTCCCAGGTTATGTAGTGAATATTTGAAACTTCCAAGCTTGATGTCTGCAAGCCAAGAAGTTTTTCACGTGATTCGTTTTTTGTTGATATGGAGGCTGATTGGTTTAGATGGATCAGCCTCCGCTATTCTATAAACATTAGTCTCTTTCACTGATCGGAACAAACGTTTGAAGATCAGGTCCAATATAGTCAGCTCTTGGACGGATCAGACGGTTGTTGTCATATTGCTCTAAAATGTGAGCAATCCATCCAGAGAATCGGCTGATCACGAAAATTGGTGTAAACAAGTCATGATCAATCCCAAGACTGTGATAGACAGAAGCAGAATAAAAATCAACATTTGGTGGAAGATTTTTCTCTGATGTCACGATTTCCTCTGCGCGTACAGACATTTCATACCATTTTGGCTCGCCTGTCAGATTTGTTAAGCGCTGGCTCATTTCTTTTAAATGTTTTGCACGCGGGTCACCCTGGCGGTAAACGCGGTGGCCAAAGCCCATAATTTTCTCTTTCTTCTCTAGCTTACCATGAATATAGGAATCTACGTTTTCAACTTCGCCAATTTCTGACAGCATCTTCATTACGCCTTCATTTGCGCCGCCATGAAGTGGTCCTTTCAATGCGCCGATAGCTGCTGTTACACCAGAGTAGATATCTGATAGTGTAGCAACACATACACGTGCTGTAAATGTCGATGCGTTTAATTCGTGATCCGCATGTAGAATGAGCGCTTTATCAATCGCTTCAATTTCTACTGGTGAAGGCTCTTCGCCGTTTAGCATATATAAGAAGTTTGCAGCATAGCTGTATTCTTCTTTTGGCTGTACAGGCTCAAGTCCCTTTCGAATACGTGAGAATGCAGCGACAAGTCCAGAAATTTTCGCTTGTAAGCGAATGGCTTTTCTGTAATTCGCTTCTTTGTCCATAATCTCTGATTCGTCATCAAGTAAACCTAATAAGGATACCGCTGTACGAATCGCAGACATTGGATGAACCCCATCCAGCGAATAAGATTTAAAGTGCTCAATGATCTCTTGCGGAATATGAGCATTTTCATTGAGCTGCTGCTTTAACTCGCTTAGCTCCTGCTCATTCGGCAGCTTTAAGTGCCATAACAGGTAGACAATTTCTTCGAAAGTCGCTTTTTCAGTTAAATCATCGATATTGTACCCTACATAAGTAAGAGTATCATCAATAATTGAGCTTACGGATGAAGTTGTTGCCACGATACCTTCAAGACCTCTTGTTGCTGTCATGTTCAATCTCCCCTTTTTAAAAAGATTCCCCTTCGTTGCAAAATTCTCGCTTTTTGAAAGCGCTATCCAACCAAAATAGGCTGGCAGGTTTAGAAAAGAAAATGCTTACATTTACCTATACGGTTAGAGCGCTTTTAGCCTCATATCTCTTGTTTGATCAATGAGTTCAAAATTAAGCCTATTCCCATTATAAACAATAATCAGACATTTGTTAAATGTTTAACTATAATTTTTTTTGATATTTTTTTTTCCAGCCTTCCGGTTCGGGCATGGAATAAAGGGATTTTGCTTCTTTTAATATATTTAATTATGTTTTTTTGCAAAAGCTCACGTCAGAAAAAATATCAAAAGAAAGTGGCATGAGCCACTCTCTTTTTAACCGCTGAAAAATTTCACTGCTTGCATCGCTAAATAGGCAATTCCAGCACCAATCAGCGGGCCAACAGCCACACCTTTGAATAAGCTGACTGCCAAAATCGTACCGAATACAAGTGCTGCTGTGATATGCGGATCGTTTTCGAGTAGCACAATGCCGTTTTTTGCAATTAATGCTACTAATATACCCGCTCCAAGAGCTATCCAAGCATAGGAAGATTTCATCGCTTCTCCAAGCTGTTTAAATCCAATGTCCCCTGTTGCGATCGGTACAAGCACAGCGATCGTGATGACCGTCACACCCCAATTAATACCTTTTGATTGCAGAACCGGGAATATTTTTTGATCCAGGCCAATCAGCTTAATTGCAATCAGCACAGAGACCGCTAAAATTAACGAATTGTTTTTTGCAATAAGTGCAATAACGAGTAAAAGAACCAAAAACAAATTTGCTTGAGTAAACATACGCCGCTCCTTTCTTTCTTTTTATTGCGACCTTTTCATATTACTAATCTTTTTGAATAAAATGAAGTATCGGACATGCTTGTTTTTTGGAGGGGATTGTGTGAATCACACGTATGTGGCCATTTTTTTGCGAAGTTTGATGATTTTCAGCATCGCCGTTTGTGCGGTTGTTTTTTTATATCAGTCTTTTCCGTTTTTATATCCATTTTGGATTGCATTTGCCGTGTCGTGTTTGATTCATCCAGCCGTATGCAAAATCGAAAACATGACCGGGATGCCAAGAGGTTTTGTTGTTATCATTGTGTTATTACTCTTTTTAGTGGTAGCAGCTGGATTCATGACACTTTTAGTGGCGGAAATCATTTCAGGAAGTGCTTATTTAGCAAAGGTACTGCCAGGTCATCTTGATCAAATGATTGGGATTGTGGAACGTTTTTTCACAGATCAGATTTTGCCTTTATATCATGATTTGACTGCTCAATTTAATACACTTCAAGCAGGTCAAAAGGAATCGATTTTAGGACAAATCCAAGCACTTGGTGACGAAGCAGCGGCAAAAATCGGGACTTTCCTTTCAAAAACTCTTGAATTCATTCCAGCTTTTTTAGGTCTTTTGCCTGATGCAGCAGCGACGCTTTTATTTTCCGCACTAGCGACTTTTTTTATCACAAAAGATTGGTTTACGTTAAAAAAATATGGTTCTCGTATCTTTCCCGCCAAATGGATGCTTCATACACGTGCCATTTTATCTGAAATCAAAAAAGCCATTTCTGGCTTTATGAAGGCCCAGCTTCTCCTTGTTGCCATGACCATTGGGATCGTGCTGATTGGACTTTTCATCTTAAAGGTCGAACATGCGATTGTGATCGCTCTATGTATTGGTCTAGTTGATTTACTTCCTTACATCGGGAGTGGCACGGTTTTTCTTCCGTGGATCATTTACTCCGCCATGACAGGAAATCTTTCACTCGCCATTGGACTAGGCATTTTGTATATTGTGGTGCTCATACAAAGACAAATATCAGAGCCAAAAGTCTTAAGTAAATCAATTGGTCTTAATCCTTTAGCAACACTTGTGGCGCTGTTTGTCGGGTTAAAATGCTTTGGTTTTCTTGGACTTGCACTCGGTCCCGCTTCTCTTGTCGTTTGGCAGGCGTTTCGTAATGCAGGGGTTTTCAGAGACCTTTATCAGTACATTCGGTATGGTGTGCAAAAGTAAAAGAGACCTGATGCGAAGGTCTCTTTAGCGTATAATCGTATAGCGTTTGCGATTGGACATGTTTCTAAGCCAGCGCTCAAAGAGCGGTTTGATCCGTTTTCTTGTCATGGGAATGAGCAGCACAGCCCCAATCAGATCAGAAAGGAATCCAGGTATGAGCAGCAGCAACCCGCCAATCAGAATGCAGAAGCCATCGACAATGGTGGCCCCTGGCATTTTGCCATATTGTAAATCTCGCTGCACTTTCTGAAATGCTTCTATTCCTTGTTTTCTTGCAAAGTAAGCACCTAGTGCACTTGTCAGCACAATGACTAGCATCGTTGGTAAAATACCAATGATGTTACTTGAGATTAAAAATAAACTAATTTCCACTGCTGGGAACAGAATCAATAATAGTAGAAAATATTTTTTCAAGCCATATCACCTCATGGGGTCTCTTTCATCGAAAGCTGTTTACTTTTTTTAGTGTAACATAAAAAAAGAGAGGAGTCAGATAACTCCCCTCGTGTGTGATTTAAAGGACGCTTGCACGGCCTTTGTAGATCGCTCCGCGTGCTGGATCTACTGTAATCTCTTCGCCTTCTTTTAGAAGTGTTGTGGCACTGTCAAGACCAACAATGACTGGAATGCCAAGACTGAGCCCAACGACTGCTGCATGGCTTGTTAAACCGCCTTCTTCCGTGATAAGGGCAGACGCTTTTTCTAAAGCACCCATCATGTCACGATCTGTGCAGTTTGCGACAAGAATCGCACCATCGTACATTTTTTCCTCTGCTTCTTTTCCGCTTTGTGCAATAACAACCGGTCCAAATGCAGATTTGCGGCCAATTCCTTGACCCTTCGCAATGATGTCACCGACAACATACACTTTCATTAAGTTGGTTGTACCTGTTTCACCAACTGGCACACCAGCTGTAATCACGATTAAATCACCATGTCTTACATAGCCTGTTTCAATTGACTTTTCTACTGCATTCTCAAGCATTTCATCAGTAGATGTCGTTTTTGAACCGCTCTTTGCAAATACACCGAATACGAGTGAAAGTTTTCTTGCCACTGATTCGTTTGCTGTGACTGCTACGATTGGTGCTTTTGGTCTATATTTTGAAATCATTCTCGCTGTATGACCGCTCTCAGTAGGTGTCACAATTGCCGACACATCAAGCTTCATTGCTGTATGCGCAACAGATTGACCGATCGCATCTGTAATGCTGACTTCTACTTCTTCGCTTCTGCGAGAAAGGATCGCTTTATAGTTAAGTGCTTCCTCTGAACGTGAGGCAATGTTGTGCATCGTTTGCACAGCTTCAACTGGATATGTTCCTGCTGCTGTTTCACCAGATAGCATGATCGCATCTGTACCGTCAAAAATAGCATTTGCCACATCACTTGCTTCTGCACGAGTTGGACGCGGGTTACGCTGCATGCTGTCCAGCATTTGAGTTGCTGTGATGACAGGCTTGCCTAAACGGTTGCATTTTTTGATTAGCATTTTTTGAACAAGTGGTACTTCTTCTGCCGGAATCTCTACACCAAGATCTCCACGCGCGACCATCAGTCCATCTGATACCTCAAGGATTTCATCGATGTTATCAACGCCCTCTTGGTTTTCAATCTTCGGAATGATTTGAATGTCAGCTGCGTTGTTCTTTTCAAGCAGCTCACGAATCTCAAGAACATCAGAAGCTCGTCTTACAAAAGAAGCTGCGATGAAATCGACACCTTGTTCAATTCCAAACAGAATATCATTGGCATCCTTTTCTGTAATACCCGGCAAGTTCACACTCACACCTGGTACGTTGACACCTTTTTTGTTTTTCAGTGTACCTGTATTCATCACTTTTGTGACGATTTCTTTTCGGTCCTTATTTAATTCTTTTACTTCTAGACCAATCAGACCATCATCTAATAAAATGGTTGAGCCCACTTCTACATCATGAATTAAATCTTCGTACGTCACACTGATTTTTTCAGTGTTTCCCACAATGTCTTCCATACTCACGATAAGATCAGCACCAGCAACTAACTCAATTGAGCCGTTTTCAACTGTACGTGTACGGATCTCTGGACCTTTTGTATCAAGAAGGATCGCAATGTCCTTGCCTAAAGTTTTACCTGCTTTGCGAATGTTTTCAATACGTGCACCATGCTCTTCAAAATCTCCATGAGAGAAGTTTAGTCTGGCTACATTCATTCCTGCTTCAATCAATTCAGTCAGCTTTTCAATGCTTTCACTTGCTGGACCGATTGTACAAACGATTTTTGTCTTTCTCATTACTGTTCCTCCTAAGGTCTTCTCGTTTTATATAGAGAGCTCTTGTGAAAGTCGGTACATATTTTGATCGACTGTATGCTTTTTATCTAAGATGTCTAAAATATCGTGATGAACGAGTTCGTTGCTTTGAATGCCTACACAGCGTCCGCCTCTTCCTTCAAGAAGAAGTTCTACTGCATACGCTCCTAAGCGACTTGCGAGCACTCGGTCAAACGCACTTGGAGAACCTCCACGCTGAATATGTCCTAAGACAGATACACGCGTTTCAAGGCTTGTCTCCTCTTCAATTCTCTTACCAAATTCGACACCGCTGCCTACGCCTTCTGCGACGATGATGATACTGTGCTTCTTGCCGCGCTCATGTCCTCTTCTCAATCTGGCAATAATTTCGTCCATGTCATAGTCTGCTTCAGGAATCAAAATCGATTCAGCTCCGCCTGCAAGACCTGACCAAAGGGCAATATCCCCTGCATGTCTTCCCATTACTTCCACTACGTATGTACGTTCATGAGATGTGGCTGTATCACGAATTTTATCAATGGCATCAATGACTGTATTTAGTGCTGTATCAAAGCCAATAGTGAAATCAGTACCAGGAATGTCATTGTCAATCGTGCCAGGGACACCTACACATGGAAAACCGAGCTCTGTTAATTTCTTCGCTCCCATGAATGAGCCATCTCCACCGATGACAACAAGTCCTTCAATACCGAATTTTTTTAAGTTCTCAATCCCTTTTTCACGACCTTCAACTGTCTTGAATTCAGGACATCTTGCCGTGTAAAGTTTTGTTCCCCCGCGATGAATGATATCGCCTACTGAACCTATTTCGAGTTTCTCAATTTTACCGTTAATTAGACCTGAATATCCATTATAAATACCGTAAACTTCTACATTATGGTAAATTGCTTTCCTTACAACTGCGCGCACAGCTGCATTCATTCCTGGGGAATCCCCACCGCTCGTTAAAACTCCTATACGCTTCATCTTTTTCACCTCAGAGACCATATATGAATTAAACATACCATTTCCACTGCTTGAAAACAATCATGAGCAAAACCGGATGTTTTCAATACGAATTTCTAAAACCGTACTTATTATACAATTAAATAAAATGTTTTTAAACAAAAGTTAAGAAAGTCATGAAAGCACTTTGTTCAAAAAACAGTTGATTCAAGTGCTCTAAACCTTGTGAAATCAACGTTTTCAGACGTTTCAAATTTTATGAAAACAAAAGAAAATTATTTTCAAATAGCGCTTACATCAGATCGTTTTGATGAAAAAAGACGAAAAAAATAAACGCCAGCCAAAAGGCTGTACGTTTATTTAGTTTACCCCAATATATTGATTTTCAATCGATACTTTGCCGATTGCTTTGTATTTTTGATATCTTTGTTCGACTAATTCTTCAGGCGATTGTTTGAGCAAAGATGTAAGTGACTGTTTTAATGTTTTTTCAATGTAGGCTGCTTGTTGTTTCACGTCTCGGTGTGCTCCACCTTGCACTTCTTTAATAACATCATCTATAATATCTAATTCTTTTA
The DNA here is from genome assembly GCF_004634445.1 of Bacillus sp. 005/A4HT-01/001. Taxonomy (NCBI): domain Bacteria; kingdom Bacillati; phylum Bacillota; class Bacilli; order Caryophanales; family Bacillaceae; genus Bacillus; species Bacillus sp. 005/A4HT-01/001. The sequence goes on along the minus strand of NZ_SEIZ01000002.1, from coordinate 162,036 downwards.
GGTCTGGAGCGGTAATTTTCATTGATTCTGCAGCTTTTTTTGCAAGTGATGAATCCTTCCAGAGCAGTGCTGCTGCACCTTCAGGTGAAATCACTGAATATGTTGAGTTCTCTAGCATAAATAGGTGGTTTCCTACGCCTAAGCCTAGTGCTCCGCCACTTCCGCCTTCTCCAATGACAATACAGACAACCGGTACACGAAGTCCTGCCATTTCGAAAAGGTTTTTCGCAATTGCTTCACTTTGCCCGCGTTCTTCAGCTGCTTTACCAGGATAAGCTCCTTTTGTATCAATAAAGCAAATGATTGGACGATTAAATTTATCTGCTTGTTTCATCAAGCGCAATGCTTTACGGTAACCTTCTGGATGCGGCATCCCGAAATTACGGCGCAAGTTTTCTTTTGTGTCTTTTCCGCGCTGATGACCAATGACTGTGACAGGAAGTCCTTTAAACGTGGCAATTCCTCCAACGATGGCTTCATCGTCGCCATAAAAACGATCACCGTGACATTCGAAAAAGTGATCAAACAGCTCTTGAATGTAATCGAGAGTTGTTGGGCGCATCGCATGACGAGCAATTTGCACTCTGTCCCACGGCTTTAAATTTGTATAAATGTCTGTTTCAAGCTTACTCAGACGCGTTTCAAGGCGCTCAATTTCCGCACTTAAATCCATCTCTGAGTTTTGTGTGAACTTTTTCAATTCATCAATTTTCGCTCGAAGTTCAATGACAGGTTTTTCAAATTCTAGTTCTCCAGCCACTCTCGTTCACCTCCTGTGCTGTGTAATGCTAAGATTTGGCCTAATGTTTCTTTCATTTCTGCACGGTGAATCACAGCATCTAGCTGACCATGCTTCATTAAAAATTCAGCCGTTTGGAAGTCCTCTGGTAGGTCTTCACGAATGGTTTGTTCAATGATTCTGCGACCAGCAAAACCAATTAATGCACCAGGCTCAGCAAAGTTGTAATCACCGAGAGACGCAAAACTAGCTGATACACCACCAGTTGTCGGATTGGTCATCACAGAGATAATCAGACCTTGATCCTCGCTGAACAGCTTTAATGCTGAACTTGTTTTTGCCATCTGCATTAGACTAAGAATCCCCTCTTGCATTCTTGCTCCTCCAGATGCAGTGAAGATGATAAATGGCACCTTGTCCGCTTTTGCTTTCTCAATAGCTAATGTAATCTTTTCACCAACGACTGAGCCCATGCTGCCCATACGGAACGTGGCATCCATGACAGCAATGACAGCACTTTGACCTTTAATTTCACCTTTTCCTGTTACGATGGCTTCATTCAAAGATGTTTTTTCTCTGTCTTTCTGAAGCTTTTCTTCGTAGCCTGGGAAACCGAGCGGATTCTCAGAAATGAGGTGACCGTTAAATTCTTCAAATGTGCCTTCGTCTACAAGGCTTTCAATACGTTGTTTTGCATTCATTTGCAAATGTCTGCCGCAATTCATGCAAACACGTAAATTTTTATCTAGTTCTTTGGTGAGCATTATTTTTTTACATTGCGGACATTTGGTCATGATGCCTTCAGGCACATCTTGACTTGCCTGTTCAGAGGGTACAGATGCATATTTTTTCTTTTTACTGAAAATATTCTTGATTGACAAATGACTACCTCCCTTTTTGAAGGGTTTTTTCTTTACACGCACATCCACTATTATAGGACATGTCATAACTGTACCGAAACTATTGTACTTTTTTTGTCAAACGCTGTCATCCTTCATTCAATTTTTTCAGTGGGGAATTGATGAGAAATGAGTATAGGTTTGGGGCGCTGAGTAGTTGGTATATGTGAATTGTGAACGTCTACAAAAAAATCTCATTTAGGATGAAAAAAATTTCGTGAAAGAGAGGAAATGGTGCACGTTTTTCCTCCAAATTCAGAAAAAACGTGCACACTTTTCCAATTCGATTACTCGCCGATAATCGTTAATTTTCTTGTTTTTTCTGCAACAGCTTCTGGGTCTACCTTGATTCTTGAAACGCCCGTTTCCATTGCTGCTTTTGCCACTGCTTTGGCTACCGCTGGCGCTACTCGTGCATCAAATGGTGCAGGGATAACGTATTCCGCTGACAATTCTTCATCTGATACAAGAGAAGCAATCGCTTCAACAGCTGCAATTTTCATTTCTTCGTTAATGTGTGTCGCACGTACATCAAGCGCTCCGCGGAAAATACCAGGGAATGCAAGGACGTTGTTCACTTGGTTCGGGAAGTCAGAACGGCCAGTTCCTACAACACTTGCACCTGCTGCATGTGCATCTTCTGGCATGATCTCTGGGTTTGGATTAGCCATTGCGAAGATGACAGGATCTTTTGCCATTTTCCCAACCATTTCTTTAGTTAAAGCACCTGCTACTGAAACGCCGATAAAGACATCTGCGCCTTCAATCACTTCTTCTAAAGAACCTTCTTTACGATCTTGGTTCGTGAATTTAGCTACTTCATTTTTCACTGCATTCATACCATTCGGACGGCCTTCATAAATAGCGCCTTTTGTATCACACATGATGATATCACGTACACCGAAATGATAAAGAAGTTTGATAATCGCAATTCCTGCTGCTCCAGCGCCGTTTGCAACCACTTTAATTGAAGACATTGATTTTCCAGACAGCTTCAGTGCATTCACAAGTCCTGCCACTGTTACAATCGCTGTCCCGTGCTGATCATCGTGGAAAACAGGAATGTTTGTCTCTTTTTTCAAACGCTCTTCAATGATAAAGCAGTTTGGTGCTGCAATATCTTCAAGGTTCACGCCACCAAATGTCGGCTCAAGAAGCTTCACTGTTTCAACGATTTTGTCTACATCGTTTGTTGCAAGTGCGATTGGGAATGCATCAACACCTGCAAAGCTTTTGAATAATACAGCTTTTCCTTCCATTACTGGAAGAGATGCTTCTGCCCCAATGTTTCCAAGCCCTAACACAGCACTTCCGTCTGTGACAACAGCAACCATATTGCCTTTCATTGTATAATCATACACTTTGCTTGTGTCGTCATAAATATCTTTACATGGCTCTGCCACACCTGGTGAGTAAGCCAAGCTCAAGTCTTTCGCATTTTTCACTTGTACCTTTGATTTTGATTCGAGTTTGCCTTGATTCTCTTTGTGCATATGTAATGCTTCTTCTCTTAATGACATGTGATGAACACTCCTTCAAGTGGAAAATGATTTAATGAATTGCTAAGTTGATAAGCACATACTTGGCAGTTTAAATACACAGAATCTTTAAAATGATAACACAATAGGTGAAATTGTAAAACATATTCAGACGATTTGTCATCATTTAATCACAACGTTTTGTTCACCGAGCAGCTCTTTTAACTGGAAAATCACCGCATGATCTGCATGAACTTTGTATGCATCTGGAAGTCTCATCGTCTTTTTTTGCTTTTCATAATACAAATAGACATCTGCTTCTCCGCTGTGCATGGAGATCACTCGTTTCACTTGTTCTAGCAGCTCTTGCGTATGGTTCTCTTCTTTGACTCGAATGTAGACAGATTCTTTTCTTTTAGAGCCCATCTCTTCCAGTAGAACAGCTTCTTGCACGATGATTTGACTGCTCTCATTTCTGACATCTATTCTGCCTTCAACATAAAGCATTGCGCCCTCCTCAAGTAAGGGGGACAGCTTTCTAAATTGCTCTGGAAAGACGACACCTTCCATTTCTCCCGTTTCATCCCCGAATGTGACAAATGCCATCGATTGTCCATTTTTTGTCCGAATCGATTTCACCTTTGTCAAAAGACCACCCATTGAGATCTTTCGCTTTATATAGGAAGAAAGTCTGATGATTTCCACCGCACCATTCTCTCTTAAGCGATCTCGATACGCTTGTACAGGGTGATTTGATAAATATAACCCGAGTGCCTCTTTTTCAAATTGCAGGAGATCAACAAGCGGCAGTTCGTCTATCTCCGCATATTTTGGCTTAATGGAGAACGTTGTATCCCCAAGAAAGTCCAGTTGATCCTCAGGTGTTAAAAATGACACATGGTCTAACGCAATATCTATCGATGCTAATAACGAAGCACGATTTGGATGAAGTTCATCCATTGCCCCTGAGAAAATGAGGGCTTCAATCGTTTTTCGGTTGACACTCTTTGTTGATACCCTTGCGCAAAAATCAAATAAATCTTCAAATGGCTTTTCCTGCCTTGCTCTGTATATATCCTTTACAGCTGACACTCCGACATTTTTGATCGCTCTTAAGCTGTAGCGGATCTCCCCTTTTTCAACCGTGAATGGAAATTCGCTCTTATTAATAGAAGGCTTCAACACAGATATCCCTTTTTCCTTTGCCTCATAGAAATATTGAGCCACTTTGTCTTCATTTCCAATCACACTCGTTAAAAGACCGCACATAAAATATAACGGATAATGCGCTTTTAAATAAGCAAGCTGAAAGCCGATCATGCTATATGCAACAGCATGGCTTCTATTAAAACCATAGTTTGCAAATTTGACGATTAGGTCATAAACGTCATTTGCAATGTTAACAGGATACTCCTTTTTTAGGCATCCTTCAACAAAATGGCTTCGCTCTTCATCAAGCACCTTTTTATCCTTCTTTGAAACGGCTCTTCTTAGTAAATCAGCCTCGCCCAGCTTAAAGCCTGCCATCTTTGCTGCAATCAGCATGATTTGCTCCTGATAGACGATGACCCCATATGTATCCTTTAAGATGTCATACAAATCTGGATGCGGGTAGGAGACCTTCACTCTGCCATGCTTTCGGTCGATAAAGAGCGGGATATTCTCCATCGGACCCGGGCGGTATAAGGCATTGACAGCCACGATATCTTCTAGACTAGAAGGTTTCAGTCGTCTCAGCACCTGACGCATACCTTGTGACTCCAGCTGGAAAATCCCCGTTGTATCTCCCGCTGATAACAAATCAAACGTTTTCTGATCTTCATATGAAATGTCACTAAAGTTAATGTGGACGTTTTCCTGTCTTTCAATCTGGTTTTTAATGGATTCAATTAATGTTAAGTTTCTCAAACCTAAAAAATCCATTTTTAAAAGACCGAGATCTTCTAAATAATTCATCGCATATTGTGTCAAATACACTCCATCATGGCCTTCTTGAATAGGCACGACTTGTGTGAGCGGCTCCTCACTTAGGACAACGCCGGCTGCATGTGTTGATGTATGTCTTGGTAATCCTTCTACCTTTAAAGCGGTTTGAAACACTCTTTGCAGCTCTTCAGATTGCTGGAGCAGTGTTTTTAATTCTGAGGAGACTGTCACCGCTTCTTTCAGTGTCGTCCCTGGCTTTGATGGGATGAGCTTTGCAAGGTGGTCTGCTGCTTTTGAATCAATTCCCATCACACGTCCGACATCTCTTAAAGCTGCCTTTGCGGCAAGTGTTCCAAACGTGACAATTTGCGCCACATGCATATCCCCATATTTGTCTTTTACATATGAAATGATTTCATCTCTTCTCGTGTCAGGGAAATCGATATCTATATCCGGCATGCTGATTCGTTCAGGATTTAAAAAACGCTCAAATAAAAGCCCGTGACGAATCGGATCGACATCTGTAATAAACAGAACATACGCAACTAAAGAGCCTGCTGCTGATCCCCGGCCAGGACCTGTGACAATGCCATGATCATGAGCATACTTCATAAAATCCCACACAATGAGGAAATAATCACTGAAATTCATTTTTTGAATGATGCTTAGCTCATACTCAAGCCTTTTGATATATGTGTCATTTGAAGCAATCTGTCTTCGTTTCATGCCTTCTTGGCACACTCTTCGTAAAAATTGATCAGCGGTTGATTGATCAGGTGTCGGATAGGTTGGCAGTTTCGTCTGACCAAGATTTAAATCGACCTCGCAGCGGTTTGCAATCTCAACCGTTCTTGCCAGCAATTCAGGATCATCACCATACCACTTCATCATTTCTTCGATCGATCTGAAATGCTTGTCTCCTTGGTCTTCCTCAATTTCTGATAACTGCTGGCCTGCTTTAATGGCTTTTAAACATGTATATGCGGTTTTGTCCTCTTGATGGATATAGTGGACGTCACCTGTTGCCACAAGCGGGATGTTCGCCCTTTTTGAGAGTTCCCTGAGCTTATGAGACAGCTCTTCGTCCTGCTGAAACGGCTGAACGGCTAAATACACATGTTCCTCACCAAAAAGATCTTTTAAATGGCTGGCTGCATCCCTTGCTTCATCTAGCTGATCATGTTGCAGCAGCGTTTCAATATAGCCGGATACGCCTGGTGTGATGGCAATAAGGCCATGATGATAGGCTTTCAGCCATTTCTCTTTCAGGCCGGTTTTTGACTTTGATTTCAAGACACTGCTAATTTTGATCAAGTTTTGATAGCCTTCATTGTTTTTGGCAAGGAGGATCAAAGGATAAGCCTCTGTCTCTTGTTCATCTATGAAGACAGAAGCTGTTAAACCGATAATCGGTTTGATGCCATGCGTTTTACATTCCTTATAAAATTCAACCGTTCCATACATCACATGGTCATCGGTAAGAGCGAGCGCTTGATAGCCAAGTTCTTTCGCCTTTAATACGAGCTCCTTGACCTTCGCTGCACTGCTCAACAAGCTGTATCCACTGTGGACCTGAAGATGAACATAGGACATGCTTAATCCACTCCTTTCGTCTAAATTCATTCTTTCATTATAAAACGCGATGCGGTGAGAAACAAATGTTCTTTCTTTTCCGCTCGTTCATACTTGTCCAGCACACGCCATATATTGAATAGAGTGAGGTGGGAAAAATGGATGTGAAGGAAGCCTTTATTCCAAACTTTATTAGCTGTTATTTTATCGCACTGGGGGTTATTTTGGGCGGTGCCATTATCGGCGGGGTAGGTGCATATTTATCTGGTCAGCCACCGCTATCAATTATTTCAAGTCTTGCCAACCGCTTAAAAATTTGGGCACTTGTTGCGGCAATCGGTGGAACTTTTGATGCGGTCTATAGTTTTGAAAGAGGGATTTTCGAAGGGAACACACGTGATATTTTCAAGCAGATCTTGTTAATTATCTCTGCTATGGGCGGTGCGCAAACGGGGTATCTCCTGATTACGTGGCTCACTCAGGAGCATGTGTCATCATGAGGGTGCCTGAGCTGTATAAACGTCCAGGCTGGCAGCGTTTTTTTGCTGGGATGATGTTCGGCGCAATTATCAGCTGGCTGATTTTTCTCTTTACGTATGGCACCTTTCAAGAGAAGCAAGTGACACTGCTCAGAAGCCAGCAGCACCATATGGACAGTCTGAAAGAACAAATCACACTCTATCGGGAAGATTTGCATAAATTAAATGAAGACAATAAGCAGCGTCTGCTTATTCAGAGCGTAGATGTTCACCTCGTCAACCGTGAGCAGTACAAAATCCCGGAGCCAGATACCTTGAAATTTGAAGATCAGGTGAAAGAGGATATCTCAGAGGTGATCACAAAGGATATTGAAAGTGTCTATAAAACAAAAGAGCTCTTAAAACGGACCGTGGAAAATAAAGAATATACGATTAGAGAAAAGGCATACCGCGCCAAAGTCACTGAGCTGACCATTTATACAAAGCTATCGCTTGAAGTGCGTATTTCCTTTGCTGAATAATAGATGATGTGGAATTTTTATGAATTTCTGCACTCAATGATCGCTTTTCACTTGTTATTTTTATACACTAAAAGAAGAACGAGATGATTATAAGAAAGAGGTGAGAACAATGGAGGTTTACAGCTATCGTCAAATGGCACGAGACAAAGCAAGCCGGATTAAAGACGGCATGTGTGCTTATGCTGAGACAGAAATGATGGCCCATTTAATTAAAAAAGAATTAAAGCATCAAAATCTCCAAGCCTATGAAGATTCAACTGACATCGGCTGCTGGTTTATCCCTGTATCCAAGTAACCCTTTTCTCAAGCACAAAAAAAGAGAGGGGGGACTTGAAGCCCCTCTCTCACGATGATGATTTACATACTTCTTCTAAATCACGCAAAATCTCATCTGCAACTGCCCAATCATATATGGACGCACCGGCTGCAAGCGGGTGACCTCCGCCATGATATTTTTTAGCAATGGTGTTAATGACGACGCCTTTTGAGCGGAATCTCACACGAATCTGATCGTTCTCTTCCACAAAAAAGACCCATGCCTTAATCCCTGCAATATTTCCAAGTGTCCCAACAAGCTGTGAGGCTTGCTGCGCTGTTGTTTGGAATGACTCCAAAATGTCACGTTTAATAAAAACAGAAGCTACGCCATTCTCTGATAAGGAGATATGTTGAAAAATATAGCCATTTAATTTCACGACATTCAAATCTGTCTCATACAATTGATTGAAAAGGTCTGATGATGAAAACGGATATTCGATGAGTTCACCCGCATATTTGAGTGTCTTTTTCGTTGTGTTTGGGAAAAGGAAACGGCCTGTGTCTCCTACAATGCCGGCATAAATGAGTTCTGCCGCCTTTGTATTCAGCTGATATCCTTCTTCTTTCCCCTCTAAATACAGCTCATAAATCATTTCACTAACAGAGCTTGCTTCTGTATCAACCCAAAGCAAATCACCATACGGATCTTCATTCGGATGATGATCAATTTTCATCAGCTTATCGCCCATTGAATAACGCTGATCATCAATTCTTGCTTGATTCGCAGTGTCACAGACAATGACAAGGGCACCTTTGTACACTTCATCTGGCACCTCATCTAATTCATATAAAAATGAAAGGGATGGCTCAGGGGTTCCTGTCGCATAAATATTTTTTTCTGGATAGGTGGCACGCAAGATTTCCGTAAGGCCGCACTGCGATCCATATGCGTCTGGATCAGGTCTTACATGTCTATGAATGATGATGGTGTCATATAATGATATGGTTCTAATCAGTTCTTTTTTCATAAATACTCCTTCTTATGCGATACTCTTTTTATTATTAAATCATAATCTACCCAGACAGAAAAGTGAGGAATAGACAATTTATTCTAGTAAGCAAGCCTATTTACGTTTAAAATAGGGTTGTAACCACTTACAATGGAGGCTTGGCACATGCTTGTTTTGATTGTGTTTATTATTTGTTCTGCCATGTTTTATTTATACTACAAAGCAAAGAATGTCCGTACGAACCGGCCGGTCGAAAAGAAATTCTGGTCTGCCAAATCAAGTATGGCACTTGGCTGCTTTGTCCTGCTCTTCGGTGTGAATCAATTATTTTTAAACCGCTCGTCACTGGCATTTGTCATTGGGTTTGTTTTTGTTGCAGTTGGTATCGGCAGTACATGGGCCGGATATAAAGCCTATAAGCACTATCTTCCGCTCTTTTTAAAGGAAGGCGAAAAAGACCACGCATAATAGAGAAAGGGCGCATTCATGCCGCCCTTTTCTGCCTATTATCCTCTCTCCATCAGCTGCACCATCAGCATCGCTTTGCCTACAATATTTGACTGGTGGTAAACTTCCACTTCCAGTTTTCCAAACTTGCGCCCAACTTCTAAAATATTCGGTTTGATCTGTATCGTGGATTCCATTTGAACTGGTTTTAAGAAATAGACAGAAAGACTTTCTACAATTAGTTCACCTTTTTTATGAGACTTTAAGAAGCGGTTGGCTGATTCGATTAAAATTTGTGTAAACACACCGTACGAAATATTGCCGAGCTGATTTGTCATTTGTGGTGAGACTTCATATTGGTACACCGCATCTGTTTTTGGTTTTTCTGTATCGGCTTCCTTAAACCCTCTAGAAACGACATCATCCAGCTTTTCACCGACCTGCGGCTGCTTTTGAATCATTTGCAGCGCCTTCAGCACGTCCTGACGGCTAATCATCCCTATCAGCTTCGCATGATCATTTACAACTGGCAGCACCTCAATACCTTCCCACACCATCATTTGTGCAGCTGAAGCGACAGATGTTTTGCCAATAACGGTCAGCGGATTTTTTGTCATCACCTTTTCAATCGGTGTAGAACGGTCATGGCCTGCAATATCCTTTGAGGTCAAAATGCCGTGTATTTTCATTTGATCGTCTGCTACCGGGAACCGGCCGTGCCCGGTTTCATAATTCTTTTCATACCATTTCTCAAGTTTGTCTTCTGGCGATAAATAGACTGTCCGTTCAATCGGCGTTAAAATATCCTCCACAAGCACAATTTCTTTTTTAATCAACTGGTCATAAATGGCCCGGTTAATGAGAGCCGCTACGGTAAATGTATCGTAGCTTGTTGATAAAATGGGCAGCTCAAGCTCATCTGCGAGCTGAATAATTTCATCATCTGTTGAGAATCCGCCCGTGACCAGCACAGCCGCTCCCGCCTCTAATGCTTGCCGGTGAGCATTGATTCGGTTTCCGACGATCAACAGGTTGCCTGCTGCTGTGTAACGCATCATTGCATCCAGTTCCATTGCACCGATGACAAATTTATTTAACGTTTTATGTAAGCCAGCTCGTCCACCAAGCACCTGACCATCAATGACATTGACCACTTCCGCATATGTCAGCTTTTCAATATTTTCTTTTTTCTTCTGTTCAATTCGAATGGTACCGACTCGTTCAATGGTGCTCACGAACCCTTTATTTTCAGCATCCTTAATAGCCCGGTAAGCCGTGCCTTCACTGACTTTCATTTCTTTCGCTATACGCCGGACAGAAATTTTCTCTCCGACATCCAATGAATCAATATACGATAAAATTTGCTCATGCTTTGTCGCCAATCCCGTTCACCCTTTTTGTTTTCAGCGTTTTCATCTATATTTCATTATAAAGGCAGGAGGCTTTTAATAGCAATTTGTCTTTTACACGAGCACGATACAGGCAAATAAAAAAGCCGGTAGGGTGCCGGCTTTTCTTTCTATTAATTATATATCGATGGATTCTCCACTGTTTAATACGTGACCCACGCCGCCATGCAAGCTGTCTGCAAACGCATGAGGATCTTGCTCAATCGGCGGGAATGTACTGTAATGAATCGGTACGACTTGTTTCGCACGAAGCCACTCTGCTGCGATTCTCGCATCGTCTGGTCCCATCGTGAAGTTATCCCCTATTGGCAGGAAGGCGAGCTCAATATGATTCAGCTCCCCAATGAGTTTCATATCCGAGAAGAGAGCCGTGTCTCCAGCATGATAAATTGTTTTGCCTTCAGCAGTAAATAAAATACCGGATGGCATCCCTGTATACGTAATCGTTTTGGATTCTTCATCAATGACCGCTGAGCCATGGAACGCTTGCGTCAGCTTGACTTTACCAAATTCAAATTCACGTCCGCCGCCAATAGAAAGCGGGTGCGTTTTCACCCCTTGCCAGCCTAAATAAGTGGCAAGTTCGAATGGCGCAATCACGAGTGCGTCATTGTTTTTAGCGATTTCAATCGTGTCTCCGACGTGATCTCCATGCCCGTGCGTGAGCAAAATGACATCTGCTTTCACATCTTGCGGTTTGATATCCGTGTGCTTATTTCCATTTAAAAATGGATCAATCCAAATATGGTATCCGTTTGTTTCAATGTGTACGACTGAATGTCCATGATATGTAGCTTTCATGTAAATATATCCACCTTTCGAATTTGATCTCATTTTGTCTATTCCCTCTATAAAAAGCTGAAAAACTTAGTGCCTGTGAATGACATTAAGACCACCTGTTGCTTCAATGACGGTTCCTGTAATGAGGTCTGAACGGTCATCACATAGAAATGAAATGATACGACCGATATCCTCACCTGTCCCAGACCGACCAATCGGTGTTTCATCGTCTTTTATCTGACGTGCTTCTTCTATCGTTGATTCTTTCATGTCTCCAACGATTTTGCCTGGACACACCATATTAGCGGTGATGCCGTTTTCGGCTTCTTCAATCGCAATGGTTTTCGTCAATGACGCAAGGCCCACTTTTGCCGCTCCGAAAGCTGATCTGTGCATCCAGCCTGGCGCATGGTCTGCACCTTGGAAGCCATATGTGATAATCCGGCCAAAGCCTTGTTTTCTCATCATAGGGATCACCATTCGGAACAAATGGAACACTGCGGATAGGTTGCCTTCCATCATTTGATACCATTCGTCTTCAGAGTAATCCGCGAGTTTTTTTCGTTCAAAAATATAAGGTCCAGCATTATTGATCAAGGCATCAATCCGCCCAAATCGCTCTGCTGCCAGCTCGACCATGTTTTTTAAATCTTCTTTGTTTGTCACATCGCCTTGGACAAATTGAAGCTTTTCTTCGTATTCTTGCAGTTCTTCTTTCATCTGCCGGACAGCTTCATCATCACTTCGATAATTCACTGTCACAGAATACCCCATATTCAGTAAAGACTCGGTGACTTTCCTGCCAAGTCCTTTAGAACCCGCTGTTATTAATGCGTGTCGCACACAATCTCCTCCTAAAACAAAGGTTGCAAGTTCATGTGTTTCTTTTATTATCTTTACTTTACTATAAACCGGCTCCCTTCGCACTTTTGAACCCTTTAACAATGAGGGGAAAACCGTATAGGGTGATTCATCCACTTTTTCATATCCCATGAACCATGGATATCGAGAAGCAGCGAAACAAACCGATAGCATTCTCTCACCTCATGAAGCTGGCGAGGAAGCGGGCAAATCTCTTCATATCCTAATTGAACCGCTTGTGCAGCTTCTTTCGTCAAAAGGTATTCGAGTGCAATAAAATCAAACGCAGCTGGTCCAAATACGACATATTCCGTATCAACTAGACTCGCCACTTGATCATCGTCTTCAATATATTGCGATGGGTCTAAATCAATTAAAATGAGACTGGCTGAATCAGGAGGACTTAGCGTTTCAAGCTTTTGCTGCACCTTTTCTGCATAATCCTGATATTCAGGCTGATCAGCGTAATAGCGGCTGATAAGTTTGGAAACTGCCTTTTTTAACAGCGCATGGAATTCTCTCAAATGTCTCTTTTCTCCCCCGTATACTGCTCCGAAAAAGGTTGTTTGATATGAATGAAGATGCGCTAGTTTCCTCCCGTAATCCCTATAGAATTGTGCTGAACGGCCCTCAAAAGATGTTAAAGGGATTCCTTCTACTTTTTCCATGACATAAAAGTGTTTCCCCGCCTTCTTCACTTTACGAACAACTTTCGGAATATGAAAGGAATTCGTATGAGCCAGCTTTTCATTGATTTCATCAAGATGCTCTTGTACAGTACGGGCATCTACTCCATAAATCATGTTGATCCCATACACAAATTCACTTTCTTCTCTTGCAGTTTTTGGAGATTTCACTACATATTCCGTTTGGTCTTGTAAGGAAATCAGCCACACATCATTAGCCCTGCCGTCGTATGGTTCTCCTAACGTTTTCACTGATACGATAGGCTGATCAAACAAAGCCTGCAGCGTTTTCTTCATGAACTGTTGTCACTCCTTATTCAGCTTGACACTGGTATGCTTTCATTTTCTCCAGTGAAGATCAATCTCCTTTTTCCCATGAAAAAAACCATCCGTATAAACGAATGGTTTTGGCGAATTATGCTAGGCAGGCTTTTGCTTTTTCTAAAGCGAGCTGAATTTGTTTAAATCCAGTTCCACCTGCACTTGTTCTTTTTTCAACAGCAACATACGGATCAAGAACAGTGTAAATATCTTGTTCAAAGAGGCCGCTTGCTTCTGTAAATGTTTCAAATGGAAGGTCACTTAAATAGATGCCTTTTTGAATGCATGTATACACAAGCTTCCCTACGATTTCGTGTGCTTCACGGAATGGCATACCTTTTTTCGCAAGGTAGTCTGCCACTTCGGTCGCATTTGAGAAATCTTCTTTTGTTGCTTTTTTCATGACATCTTCGTTCACTGTCATCGTTTGAATCATGCCTGTGAAGATTTGCAGGCTGCCAGCGATCGTTTTCACCGTATCAAACATGCCTTCTTTATCTTCTTGCAAGTCTTTGTTATACGTAAGCGGCAAGCCTTTCATAATCGTGAGCAGCCCCATCAGGTTGCCATATACCCGCCCTGTTTTGCCGCGGATCAATTCAGCCATATCCGGGTTTTTCTTTTGCGGCATCATGCTGCTGCCTGTTGCGTACGTGTCATCAAGCTCAATAAATTTGAATTCTTGAGAGCACCATAAAATGATTTCTTCACAAAGACGTGAGAGGTGCATCATCACAAGACTGCTATTAGACAAGAACTCTAAAATGAAATCACGATCACTCACGCCATCAAGGCTGTTCTCGTAAATATGGTCAAAGCCAAGAAGCTCTGCTGTATATTCACGATCAATTGGGAATGTCGTTCCTGCTAACGCCCCGCATCCAAGTGGTGACACATTAATCCGCTTCAATGAATCTTGAAAACGCGCTTTGTCCCGCTCAAGCATCCAAAAGTAGGCGAGCATATGATGGGCAAAGGAGATAGGCTGTGCACGCTGTAAGTGCGTATATCCTGGAAAAATCGTTTCAACGTGCTGTTCAGCTTTTTCTACAAGCACTGTTTGAAAAGAAGAGATCAGCTCAATGATATGCTCTACTTGGTTATTCAAATATAAATGCATATCGGTTGCGACCTGATCATTCCGGCTTCTCGCTGTGTGCAATTTGCCGCCAAGCGGACCAATCTCATCAATGAGCATTTTTTCAAGGTTTAAATGAATGTCCTCATAATCTACTGAGAAATCGAGTTCATCCGCCTCCGCCTTTTTCATGAGCGTATTCAGTCCGTCTTTGATCGCAGCGGCCTCCTCATCACCGATGATACCGCATTTATTCAGCATACTTGCATGGGCAAGGGAGCCGGTCAGATCTTCTTTGACTAATTGTTTGTCGAAATGAATGGATGCACCAAACTCATCGACCCATTTTTCTGGTGTTTTTTGAAATCGGCCTCCCCAAAGCTTTTTCATGCTTTAACCTGCTCCTTTTTGTTCACGATGCTGTTTACTTTTGTTGGTAAACCCCAAAGGTTAATAAATCCTACAGCTGCATCATGATCGAATTCATCTGCTTTTGTGTAAGTTGCTAGATTTTCATCATAAAGTGAATATGGTGATTTACGTCCTTCTACAATGGCATGGCCTTTAAATAGTTTCACACGTACAACACCTGTTACGTTCTTTTGCGTTTCTTGTAAGAATGCATCTAGTGCTGATTTAAGTGGTGAGAACCATAAGCCGTTGTATATTAATTCAGCCATTTTTTGTTCAACGATTGGCTTAAAGTGTGCTACTTCTTTGACAAGCGTTAAGTCTTCAAGTTCTTTGTGTGCTTTTAATAGGGTAACTGCACCTGGGCACTCATACACTTCACGAGATTTGATTCCAACAAGACGGTTTTCAACATGATCGATTCTGCCTACACCATGCTGGCCAGCAACTTCATTTAAATGAAGGATCAGATCAGATAATGAATACTGGATTCCGTCAATCGCTGTTGGTTTTCCTTTTTCAAACGTGATTTCAATGATTTCAGGTGTGTCAGGTGTTTTTTCAAGTGGATTTGTCAGATCATAAGCACCTTCTGGCGGCGCTGCCCAAGGATCTTCTAAAATACCACATTCGTTACTTCTGCCCCAAAGGTTTTGGTCAATTGAATATGGGCTATCTAAGTTAATCGGAATTGGAATACCGTGCTTTTGTGCATAGTCGATTTCTTCATCACGAGACCATTTCCATTCACGCACTGGTGCAAGAACTTCTAGGTCTGGATTCAATGCTTTGATTGATACTTCAAAACGAACTTGGTCGTTTCCTTTTCCTGTACATCCGTGTGCAACGGCTACGGCATTTTCTTTTTCTGCGACTTCCACTAATTTTTTGGCAATGAGCGGACGAGATAGTGCAGATACTAACGGGTATTTCCCTTCATACATCGTGTGTGCTTGCAGTGCTGCAAGTGCAAATTCTTCAGCAAACTCTTCTTTTGCGTCGATCATGTAAGATTGAACAGCTCCGACTTGAAGTGCTTTTTGTTGAACGAATGCTAAATCTTTTCCTTCACCTACGTCCAGGCAGCAAGCAACAACTTCGTAACCTTGCTCCTGTAACCATTTAACTGCAACAGAGGTATCAAGACCTCCGGAATATGCTAATACGACTTTTTTATTTTGTGACATGTTTGAAAAGCTCCTCTCGCTTGTTTTGATTCTGTGAATGTTTTTTGCATAAAAATAAGTTTTAATTTATAAACATGCATTTAGTATGTATACACTGTAACAAGGAAAAATTGTTTTTTCAACCCCTTTATGAAAAAAACTCTGCCAAATTTTCTTGGCAGAGTCATTTTGGGCTATTTTTGATCTTTTTCAAGCTCTCGCAAGACATGAGGAAGCTCTGGAATAATGAGTTTGGTCATGGCTAACCGAACTGCTCCGGTAGAGCCTGGTGTGGCAAAAACGGCTTTTTGGTTAATCACCCCTGCCGTCGCTCTAGATAAGATAGCGGCTGATCCAATATCTTCTGTATAGCTCAGCATGCGAAAAATTTCTCCAAAGCCCGGCAGCTCTTTTGAGAAAAGAGGTGTAATGGATTCAATCGTGACGTCCCTTGCTGCAATACCAGTTCCCCCGTTTAACAAGACGGCATCAATCTTCGCTTCACTTGTTCCTTCTAAAACGGCGTCTTGAATCGCTCCAATGTGATCTTTCACAATATCGTATGCAAGAATAAGGTGCCCTTGTTCTTTGAGCAAATCAATCATCAGACGGCCGCTTTTATCTGTTTCTTTTGTCCTTGTATCACTGACGGTAATGACTTTTACATGAAGCCTCGTTTTCGCTTCGCGTTTATGTTCTTCGACGCTCATCTCTTCACACCGCTCCTTTCATATTGCCTCACATTATAGCATGCTGATTTCAATAGAAAAAAGCCCTTTTCCGCTGAGGAAAAGAGCTTTAAAAGGATGTTACGCTAAACGCATAACGTCTCTTGCAATCATGACTTCTTCGTTCGTTGGAATCACGATGACTTTTACAGGAGAGTGAGGGTAGCTGATGAATGCTTCTTCGCCTCTCATGTTGTTAAGAGATGGATCCCAGTATACGCCCATGAATTCTAGACCACGAAGTACACGTGCTCTCACTTCTGAGCTGTTTTCACCGATTCCAGCTGTGAAGATGATGGCATCTACACCATTCATTCTCGCTGCATAAGAACCGATGTATTTATGAATACGGCTTGCAAAAATATCTAGTGCTACTTCTGCACGGTCGTTTCCTTCTTCTGTCGCTTCTTCGATATCACGAAGATCACTTGAAAGACCAGACACACCTAAAAGACCACTCTTCTTATTCAAAGTAGAAAGTACTTCTTCCGCTGTATGTCCTGTTTTCTCCATAATAAATGGAATAAGGGCAGGGTCAATGTTACCTGAACGTGTTCCCATTGCAACACCCGCAAGTGGTGTGAAGCCCATTGACGTATCGATTGATTTTCCGCCTTCAACTGCTGCGATACTTGCACCATTTCCAAGGTGGCAAGAAATCAAACGAAGCTCTTCAAGAGGACGGCCTAATAGCTCTGCTGCACGCTCTGTTACGAACTTATGGCTTGTCCCGTGGAATCCGTATTTACGAATACCAAAGTTTTTGTAGTAGTCGTACGGAAGGCTGTATAGGTAAGACTGCTCTGGCATTGTTTGGTGGAACGCTGTATCGAACACAGCAATCGCTGGTACGTCAGGCAGAATTTGTTTAAATGCTTTGATTCCTACAACGTTTGCAGGGTTGTGAAGTGGTGCAAGCTCTGAAAGCTGATCAATGTCATTGATGACTTCATCTGTTAATACAACAGAATCGCTGAATTTTTCTCCGCCGTGAACGACGCGGTGTCCTACGCCATCAATTTCATTAAAGTCTTTGATGATGTTAAATTCAATTAGTTTTTCAAGCAGCATTTTAACCGCTACTGCATGATCTGGAATATCTGTGACTTCTGTTTTCTTTTCTCCATCTACAGAAATCGTGAAGATACTGTTGTCCATTCCGATTCTTTCAACAAGACCTTTTGTTAAAACGGTTTCTTCTGGCATGTCGAACAATTGGAATTTAAGAGATGAGCTTCCTGCGTTGATTGCAATAATTTTGGACATTACTGTCGCTCCTTTTACTCAGTTGTTATATAAGGTTTCACGTTTTTTCGGTGCTATATTCAACCTGTTTAAACGGGTCTTTTATAGTTTAACGATAAGTCCGAAAAATATCTGACTTTTTCATTTAAACATTGAAAACTTTGCATTTCAAGTACACCTTCGAACTGTTACCGCTTACATCAATAAGTCGTTATTTTCTGAATAATAAAATAGCCAGACATCACTCTGGCTATTCTTTCGTTTCTTTTTCTTCTATAAACCATTGGTCTAATTTTCTCATGACGCCAACCATTGCTTCCTTCTGTGAGAAAGATGGCAGATTGGCAAATAGCATACGTTTCGGTGCTTCGAGCCCCTCTTTTTTCTTTTGCATCACAAATAAGCTTTTGGCATGCTTTTTGTCTTTGAACATAGAGACTGGCAGCTGAATTAACGCATTCATATATGCATGTTCTTTGATGAAATCCTTTAATTGTACGCTTTCTTTTCCTTCAAATAAATCGTTTGGAATGATGAAGAATAAGAAGCCGCCTTCTTTCGTGTAACGAAGACTTTGCTCAATGAATAAATAATGCGCAAAGGAATGACCTTCTTTTGCCTTTAATTCATAGTCTTTAGCGCGCTCATCATTTGGATAATACCCGACAGGAAGACTGCATACAGCAACATCTGCTGGTGAGATAAGAAGCGGCTCAAGGCTGTCCTGGTGGAAAAGCTCTACTTCTTTTTCTTCTAAGTTCGCTTGTGCCCACGCAATTTTAATGAGCACGTCATCAATTTCAGAGGCAAAACCACGTGTTGTTTCTGCTGTTACATTGTTGAGGACCGCAAGCAGTAAATTCCCTGTTCCCGCTGCTGGATCAAAGACAACCAGCTCTTTTTGTCCTTCTAAAAATTTATTGACCAAATAGCTGACAAACAGACCAATTGTATCAGGTGTCATCTGCCGGTTTGGATGTGAAATATCTTTTTGTCCTTTCAGTACGGCGAGCTGAAACGCTTTACGAATCTGCTCATGATCATAAGAGGCGAAATCTGCTTTCTCTATTAAATCTTTTAGTAAACCGTTTCGATCATTTGACTGGAAAAAGGCTTCTCCTGCTTCTGCCAATGCTTCAATATAGGAAATGTTCTGTTCCTTTTTTAAACGAATTGAAGCTGTATCGAGCAGCTCAAAAATCGTACTCACTTGATCTTTCTGCAATGCTTTTCTCTCCTCGCTTTGTTAAAAGCTATATGTTCTCATTGAAAAGAGCCCCAGTATGAAGCCGGAGCTCTTGTCGATGCTGCTTTTATAACAGTGATTTCGCAGCCTCAATGGCTTTTTCATAATTTGGATGATTGGTTGCTTCGCTTACATACTCAGTGTAAACCACTTTTCCGCTTGGGTCTAATACGAAGACCGCACGCGCCAATAAACGCAATTCTTTCATATATAAACCAAACGCTTCACCAAATGACATATCTCTATGATCAGATAATGTTTCGACATTTTCAATTCCGTTTGCTCCGCACCAGCGTGCTTGTGCAAATGGTAGGTCTGCACTAATGGTATAAATATTGACCGGACCTAAGCCGGCTGCCTCTTCATTGAAACGTCTTGTTTGTGCGTCACACACACCTGTATCAATAGAAGGAATCACTGAGATAATCGTCACTTTTCCTGTTAAATCAGAAAGTGAAACTTCCCCTAGTGAGTTCGTTAATACCGTGAAATCTGGAGCCTGCTCGCCTACTTTCACTTCATTTCCTACAAGCGTTACTGGGCTCCCTTTAAATGTGATCGATGCCAAAACAATTCCTCCCTTATCAAATGTATGGTTCTATCATAGTAGAGAAAGCAAAAAACTGCAAAGCCTAATCGTCCATTTTGAAAAAAAAGTTAACTGCAGGGCAGCTAACTTTTTAAAGGTCTATGTCATCTAGTTTTCGTTCTTTGTGACGATGCTCCCGTTCATCCTTCTTAAACATGTGCTGAAGACGTTCAATTGCTTGAGGAGCAGAATCCAATATTTTATCGAGCAGATGTGTGTGTTCATCCAAATGAAGCATTCTAACGCCATTTGTTCCCACAATTAAAAAGGCGATTGGTGTAATCGATACTCCCCCGCCGCTTCCGCCTCCAAATGGGAGTCTCGGTTCTTTTCGTTCTTGTTCATCAGACCGTTTTTCTTTCTTTTGGTTACCGTTGAATTCACTGCCGCCGGCTGCAAATCCAAAACCAACCTTTGACACAGTGAGAATGACACTGCCGTCAGGGGTTTCGACTGGATCGCCGATGATCGTGTTCACATCAATCATTTCTTTTAAGTTTTCCATCGCTGTCTTCATCAGACCTTGGATTGGATGATCTGCCATTTTCGGGTTCCTCCTTAAACAGATGATTCATTCTTCGTTGCTTGAAGAGAGGCATTTTTTCTCGCCTTTCTCCCTTTTAACCAATGGACAAGTAATCGAATGGCTGCAAGCATAGCATGTCCAATCCGAAAATAAGCTATACATGCAAAGTGTGTCTGTGATACATTGTGCTGAAAAGCGGGAATCACTTCATAGACGGGTTTGTGCTTAAAGGTGAGATGCTCCTGCATAAAGGCAAGAAGTGCTCCTTTGACTGACCACACACCGCCGGCTGCTACACCTGTTAAAGCTGCGTCATGAAAACCAATCCATGTGGACCAGTGAAATGAGACGATTTTTATATGAATGAAGAACTTTCGCATGATCCGGTTTAGATCGACAATCTCTTTTGTAATACGCTCCATTTGATGAAGGATTTCTTTCACATCACGTTTTCCCACTTTTTTATGCATGGTTTCTTTTTCTTGATTAGGCGTTTTGGTGCTGGCCATTTTCTTTTCACGAATATCAATCGTTTGATCTTCCGTATTCACTTTCACCATCGGAATGTCTTTCTTCAGTCTGACGATTCCATATAAGGTGATGATCTTCACCGCAATATGGTCATTGTCATTTGCATGTGAATAGTCCAGTGAAATGGTCACTTTCATAAAGATCAATAAGATCACAAGGAACAAAAAAGCGGCAATCCAAACGTACAGCACTGTGCTCACTTCCTCCATAACAAATGATGCTTCCTCTACGATTATGGCTCTCCTTCTGGATTTTATACCCAATCACCCAAAAAAAGAGTTTGACCGGTACCCGGCCAAACTCTCTTTGGTTATGCGTTTGATTCTGTTTTTTCATATAAATGTTCATGAACAACCACCGTATCTGCAAAGTAGTCATGAACCCCTTGCTTTTTCGGCGTGAACCCAACCACAGCATAGAGAACAAAAAGCGTATTAATATATCGCCCCACAATTTCTCTAAAGAAAATGACATCCCATGACAGCTTCTTCTCCGGCTGAAGTGAGACGACTTTGATTCCAAACACCATCTTTCCAAGTGTTTGTTGGAAAATCTTCGTCATGATCGCAAAATAAAGCAGAAAGACAATTGTGGTTGTGACGGAAAATGGGGAAAACCAGCCTCCACCTTTTGACCAGCCAAAGAGACTAAAGATTGGAGAAACCGTCAAATGGTTAACACCCCATACGACGAGCCAATCTAGGATAAATGCCCAAAATCTAATCCAGAAACCTGCAAAGGCCTGCGCTTCAATTGAAGTGCGCTTCGCAAGAGTCGGCCTTGATTCTCCCTCTTGGCTGCGACTTTCCGTTACTTCATCGAATGTAGAATCCATCTATGATCCCTCCTTTATTTTGAATAGAGATACATCGGTTTAGACCCATTTGAGCCAGCCAGTGTTTCTTTTAAGTTCAGAAAATCAATTTCGCTTTTAAAGAGCTTGCTTGCACTCATATTGAAAAGAGAGTTCCAGCCAAAGCTTTGTGAATAGCTGATCACCTTTGCTCCTTTTAGGCCTTTTTCATTTTTCTTCATTGCTTTTAGTGCATCTTCATAGTACCCAAGCTCATCCACTAATCCGTTCGATTTCGCCTGTGTTCCGTCATAGACCCGGCCGTCAGCAATTTTCTTGACGTCCTGCTTAGACATGCCGCGTCCTTCAGAAATGACTTTCACAAAGCCTTCATAAGAGTTGTCAACCATGCTTTGCATGATAGCACGCTCATCTTTTGTCATATCACGATTTGGAGACATGATGTCTTTGAATTTTCCACTTTTAATGGTTTCATATTTGATGCCTAAATTATCTGCCAGCTTTGCATAATTCAAACTTTGCATGATGACCCCTAGAGAGCCTGTTAACGTTTCAGGTGAAGCAAAGATTTTTTTCGCTGGAGTGGATACATAATAGCCGCCAGAAGCCGCCATTGAACCCATGGAAACATAAATTGGCTTCTTCGCTTTCTTTACTTCTTCTAATTTTTTATGTATTTCAGCACTTTCATAGACACCGCCGCCAGGAGAGTTGACACGCAGCAAGACACCTTTCACAGACGCATCGTCTTTTGCTTTATCTAATTCTTTTAAGAACGCACGATGATCATATGCTTCCCCGCCTAAAAGACTGGATGCACCACCGTTATCTTGAATCGTACCATTAATCTCAAGTACAGCAATTTTACTCGCTCCGCTGCCATCCTCTAGTACCTTTTCTTCGATTTCGTCCCCGAATTGATAGCTCATCTTATTATCATTGAAGCTTTCATACAAGGCCGTCGTGATACTAATCACAATCGAAAAGCCGAAAACACCAAGTGCAATGATTAAGGCTACCCATCTTTTCGCATTCATTTCTTTCTCCTCCTTTTTGTCTCACTTCGTTCATACGAATACACACATGAAATGTTTCACAGGAACTGTGGTTTTTTTACATTTCATTTCAACATATGATAGCACCGATGTGAAATGACGATCAACTTTACATCTTCTATCATTTGCTCATCATGACGAAAAATTGGTTATTTTATCCTCTTCCTACATCTAATAGCTCAGATCATCTCCACAACGAAACGCCCAGACCTCTCTAGCCTCCAAAATGAGCTATTAAATTATGCTCAAAGTCAGCGTTGTCTAATCACTTACAATGACTCATTTCTCAAATGGAAGCCTCTATCATGATGAAGCGTCTTTCTAATATTTTTACTTTCATATGAAAAAAGTGTAAAATGTGAGCAAGGG
The DNA here is from genome assembly GCF_004634445.1 of Bacillus sp. 005/A4HT-01/001. NCBI lineage: Bacteria > Bacillati > Bacillota > Bacilli > Caryophanales > Bacillaceae > Bacillus > Bacillus sp. 005/A4HT-01/001. The sequence continues at coordinate 138,892 of NZ_SEIZ01000002.1, read as the reverse complement.
TTTTTATGTAAGCCCTTTACTACTCGAAATCTATTTTTGACAACAAAGGGGAGAACGTCAATGACAGACAATCGTCGCAATGTATTTTTCTTTTACAAAAAAGATCATGAATTGGATGGACACATTTCTTCTCTGGAGAAGCTCGCTACCGATCAAGGCTTTCACGTCGTAAAGCGTGCAGAAGATGCCCATATCATTGCTTCAATTGGTGGAGATGGTACATTTCTTCAAGCGGTCCGCAAAACGAACTTCCGGGATGACTGCTTGTATGTAGGGGTATCAAAAACAGAGAATTCGCACCTATACTGCGATTTTTCGTTAGAACATTTTGATAAAATGATTGATGCCATGAACACTGAACAAATTGAAGTGAGAAAATATCCGATCATCGATGTAAGCGTTGACAGTACAAACCAGTTCCATTGTTTAAACGAACTGTCGATCCGCTCTAGCATCATTAAAACATTTGTCATCGATGTGTATATAGATGATTTCCATTTTGAAACCTTTAGAGGCGACGGGATGATTATTTCCACTCCGACCGGTTCAACGGCCTACAATAAATCTGTCAATGGCGCCGTGGTGGATCCTATGCTTCCGTGTATGCAAGTAACCGAGCTGGCATCGCTGAATAACAACTCATACCGTACACTTGGAGCTCCTTTCATTTTAAGCAGTGATCGCAAGCTGACACTAAAGGTTGTTCAGGACGGTAACGACCATCCGATTATCGGTCTTGATAACGAAGCGCTAGGTACAAAACATGTCAAACAAATTGACATTGGCCTTTCTGGTAAAGTGATCAAAACGGTCAAATTAAAAGATAACTCCTATTGGGAAAAAGTAAAACGCAGATTCCTTTAATTATTGAAAAGCTCCTTTATGGGGCTTTTTTTCATGCCTTTTTATTCAAGGTCATGGTGTCTTTGAAAAGATATGGTATGATGTCACAAGTATACATGTACGAAAAGGAGAACACGATGCCATTACAACATTTTGATCAATATCCATTAAGCGATGAATTGAAACAAGCGCTAGAAGCGCTTCATTTCCATACACCTACACCCGTCCAGCACGAGACATTATCCGTTGCTTTTTCAAAGCAGGACCTCATTGTCAAATCTCAGACAGGCAGTGGCAAAACAGCAGCCTACGGTCTGCCAATTTGTGAAATGGTGGATTGGGCTGAGAATAAACCTCAAGCCCTCATCCTCGTCCCAACAAGAGAACTTGCCATGCAGGTCAAACAGGATCTGACCAGCCTCGGACGATTTAAACGAATCAAAGCGGCCGCCATTTATGGAAAAGCTCCATTTCAAGCACAAAAAATAGAGCTTGCACAAAAGAACCACATTGTGTGCGGAACGCCAGGACGAATATTGGATCACCTCGAAAAAGGGACACTTTCTTTAGACAATCTGTCATTTTTCGTGTTAGATGAAGCAGACGAAATGCTGAACATGGGATTTATTGATCAAGTCTCTTCTATTATTCAGCATCTGCCGCCAAAGCGGATGTCGATGTTATTTTCAGCGACGATGTCTGATGAAATGAAGGATTTGAGTGAGCAGTTTTTACAATCGCCAAAAGTGATAGAGATTGCTCGGGAGGAAACGACGAAGCAGCAAATCACCCACACGTTGATTGAAACCGAGGAAGAAGGCAAGTTTTCATTACTTCAACGAACGATTGTCATTGAAAATCCAGATAGCTGTATCATTTTTTGCAATACGCAGGAGCGAGTGAATGAGCTGACGATGAAGCTAGATGAGTGGGATGTTCCTTGCGATAAGATTCATGGCGGGATGAGGCAGGAAGACCGCTTTGCCGTCATGGATGAATTTAAAAACGGGGAATTCCGTTATTTGATCGCAACAGATATTGCAGCCCGAGGAATTGATGTCAGTGATATGACACATGTCATTCATTACGACTTGCCATATGAAAAAGAACGCTACATTCACCGGACTGGAAGAACTGGCAGAGCGGGTAAAAGCGGAAAAACGATTGCGTTTATGACAAGGCACGGGCAGCCGCTCATTGAAGAATTAAAAGAGGAAGCTGGCATTCATTTTCAAATTCAGCCTTATCCTACAAAAGAAGAAGCAGAACAGCATGTGGCAAGCTTTGAAGAAAAAATTGAAACACCGATTCAAAAGGAAAATAAGCAGGCCGGCATAGAAAAAGATATTATGAAGCTGTATTTTAATGGCGGGAAGAAAAAGAAACTCCGGGCAGTTGATTTCGTTGGAACGATCGCCAAAATAGACGGAGTTGCGTTTGATGACATTGGGATTATTACCATTCAGGAAACGAAAACATATGTAGATATTTTAAATGGCAAAGGCCCTCTTGTGCTAAAAGCCATGCGGCACACAACGATTAAAGGCAAGCAGTTAAAAGTACATGAAGCACGTGCATAAAAAGTGAAGGCTAAGCGCCTTTACTTTTTTTATTTAAAATAAAATAAGCTTACAACCCTTGAACCATCAGCCTTTCCCGCGTCCAACATGACAAATGTCATATTGAATACATGATGGGTGCTACTATGAGCATGACACCTTTCCTTCTATACTTTGAAGTAGAAAGAAACGGAAAGGACTTGAACGTTCATGACGACTTCAACAAACACACAGCAGCAAGCCACTTTAAGAAAACAAGTTGGCCAATTCTCTGGTGCTAATTCGAAAAAAAGTATCATTCAACTCTTTAATACATTCATTCCATTTTTGGGGCTTTGGTTTCTTGCCTATTATAGCCTGAACATCTCCTACCTTTTAACCCTCTTCTTTGCGGTTATTGCAGCTGGATTTTTAGTGCGCGTCTTTATTATTTTTCACGACTGCTGCCATCAATCCTTTTTTAAACAGAAGCCGCTGAATCACCTGTTCGGTTTTGTAACGGGCGTACTCACCCTTTTCCCTTATCTTCAATGGCAAAGAGATCATTCAATTCACCATGCCACAAGCAGTAATCTAGACAAACGAGGTACTGGCGACATTTGGCTCCTGACAGTCAAAGAATATCAAGAAGCATCAGCTTGGACGAAATTTCGCTACAGATTTTACCGTAATCCTTTTGTGATGTTTATTTTAGGACCGATCTTTGTTTTTCTCTTAAAAAACCGTTTCAACGTCAAAAATGCTCGTAAAAAAGAGCGCTGGAACACGTATTTCACAAACGTGAGCATCATTGCGCTAGCAACTGCAACGTGTCTTCTTTTTGGCTGGCAGGAGTTCCTGCTTGTCCAAGGTCCAATCTTCCTGATCTCAGGGTCAATCGGTGTATGGTTATTTTATGTGCAGCATACATTTGAAGATTCTTACTTTGAAGCAGATGAACATTGGAATTATGTGCAGGCAGCTGTAGAAGGCAGTTCTTTTTACAAATTGCCAAAACTTCTTCAATGGTTAACAGGCAATATTGGTTACCACCATGTCCATCATTTAAGCCCGAGGGTACCGAATTATCATTTAGAACATGCCCATGAACACAGCGAGCCGCTTCAAAATGTGCCAACCATCACGTTAAAAACAAGTATCGAATCAATGAAATTTAGACTTTGGGATGAAGAAACGAAAGCATTCGTTACCTTTAAAGAAGCACGGCAATCTAAGAAGATGCCCGCACCTGTCATTAAAGGAGACATTCTGAAGAAAAATGCATAATTGGTGCAAGCTCTTTCTTACAATAGAAGGAGCTTGTTGTATTTGCAGGATGCGCTCATCTGTTCAATTTGATAAAGTAGTGAAAAAGACTGAAAAAATGAAAAAGGTGAATCACGGATGAAAAAACAACTGAAAATTCAAAAACTGCATGGGATTTCCCCATATATTTGGGCGATTTTTTTCATCCTGCCCTTTTATTTTATCTTTAAGACCCCTTCGACTTTAGGCATTGTGATCGGCATTATTTTAAACGTCGTCTTTTTTGCGGTCTACCGTTTTGCCTTTGTCTCAAAGGGCTGGTCGTTATATGTATTCGGCCTTGTATTAATCGCCATTTCAACTGGTTATGTGATGCTCTACAGCTACATTTATTTTGCTTTTTGTATCGCCTATTTCAACGGGCATATCAAAAGAAAAGTCCCTTTCTATATCTTATACTATATTCATCTAGGGAGCGCCGCCGTAGCAGTGAACTTTAGCTTGATTTTAAAAAAGGGATGGTTTCTCACACAAATTCCTTTTGTTGTGATCACACTTATTAGTGCCATTCTGCTCCCTCTCAGCATTCGAAGCCGAAAAGAACGTGAACGGCTAGAAGAGAAATTAGAATATGCCAATGAACGGATCGCCGATCTTGTCAAAATTGAAGAGAGACAGCGCATTGCTCGTGACCTGCATGACACACTTGGACAAAAACTCTCTCTTATCGGTTTAAAGAGTGACCTTGCCCGTAAACTCGTGTATAAAGACCCTGAACAGGCACGCGCCGAACTAAAAAGCGTCCAACAGACAGCTAGAACGTCTCTAAATGAAGTGCGGAAAATTGTTTCTTCCATGAAAGGCATTCGGATCAAAGATGAGATATTGAACATCAAGCAAATCCTTGAAGCCGCCGATATTGACATGATTTATGATGAAAAGGAAGCGCCGAAACACATCTCTCTTCTGAACGAAAACATTGTGAGCATGTGCATCAAAGAGGCCGTGACGAATGTCGTCAAACATAGCGATGCCACTGTCTGTCAAATTACGATTCATCAAAAGTCAAAGGAAGCTGTCATTACAGTTGAGGATAACGGCACATTTAAAGGCGGTGATCCATCCTCTCAAACGAAGGGACATGGCCTTTTAGGGATTAGAGAAAGATTGGAATTTGCAAATGGACGCCTGCACATTGAAACAAAAGACGGGACGAAGCTGATCATGAGTATTCCAAATGATTCAGCAGCGAAAGATAAGGAGGAAATAAAATGATTAACATCTTTATCGCAGAGGATCAGCAAATGCTGCTCGGTGCTCTTGGATCGCTTCTCGATTTAGAAGACGATATGACGGTTGTTGGAAAAGGAACAAACGGTCAGGACGCCATTGATTTTGCTCAAAAACACCCGGTCGACATTTGTTTAATGGATATTGAAATGCCAGGAAAATCTGGGCTCGATGCCGCTGAAGAACTTAAAAAGTCTGATGTGAAGATCATCATTTTAACAACCTTTGCTCGTTCTGGCTATTTTCAAAGAGCACTGAAAGCTGGCGTTAGCGGCTACATGCTGAAAGACAGCCCAAGCGAGGATTTGGCAAGTGCCATCCGCAGCGTGATGAAAGGGAAAAAGGTGTACGCCCCTGAATTAATGGAAGACTTGTATAGCGACGAAAATCCTTTAACTGAACGAGAAAAGTCGGTTCTAGAACTCGTCGCAGACGGAAAAAACACAAAAGAAATCGCCAAGGAACTCAGCATTAAAAGTGGCACTGTCCGAAACTACATATCCGTTATTTTAGATAAACTAGAAGTCAAAAACCGAATTGAAGCCATTACTCGTTCCAAAGAAAAAGGCTGGTTTAAATAAGAAAAAAGATCAGGTCAGACACTGCCTTGATCTTTTTTTCTTTTTATCAGAATTCCTCTATCCACTGCTAAAATATCATTGACAACAAACCTCACTTCTATGGTATGATATCTGAGTGATAATAATTATCATTATCACTCATACAACCAAATACACGGCTGATGTGCCGATTTCAAAGGAGTTTACATTCATGAAGAAAATATTGTTCCCTCTGATGCTCATCTTCGTACTTGCGTTGAGCGCATGTGGCAATAGCAGCAACTCTTCCTCAAATAAAGGAAAGCAATCAACTTCATCGGACACGATTACATATCAATCTGAAAATGGACCTGTGAAGCTGCCAGCAAATCCAAAACGTGTTGTTGTTCTCGCCTCTTATACAGGAAATGTCTTGTCACTTGGTGTGAACCTTGTGGGTGTTGACTCTTGGTCAAAAAAGAATCCACGTTTCAAAAAGAAATTAAAAAATGTGGAAGAAGTATCCGATGAAAATGTGGAAAAAATCATGAAGCTAAAGCCTGATGTCATCATCGGTTTAAGCGGTGCAAAAAATGTAGAAAAACTGAAAAAAATCGCCCCTACCGTTTTATTCACGTATAACAAAGTCGATTACCTTCAGCAGCATATTGAAATTGGAAAAGTCTTAAACAAAGAAAAAGAAGCAGAAGCATGGGTCAAGGATTTCAAACAGCGCGCAGCTGAAGCTGGCAAAGAAATCAAAGCAAAAATCGGTGAAGATGCAACCGTATCTGTCTTTGAAAGCGGCACAAAAGATCTTTACGTCTTTGGAGATGCATGGGGACGCGGAACAGAAATCCTCTACCAAGCAATGAAACTAAAAATGCCGGAAAAAGTAAAAGAAAAAGCATTAAAAGCTGGTTATTATGCGGTATCACAAGAGGTCATCCCTGAATTTGCCGGAGACTATATGATCATTAGCAAAAACAGCGAAATGGACAATTCCTATCAAAACAGTGAAATCTATAAGTCCATTCCTGCTGTGAAAAAACATCGTGTGTATGAAGCAAATGCGGAAGAGTTTTACTTTAATGACCCGCTCACACTTGAATATCAATTATCATTCTTTAAAAAGCACTTTTTAGGTAAATAAACCGAAGCAAGGGATCTCTTCCCTTGCTTTTTTACTGTCTGCTTCTAGCGGGAGTGCCTGTTTTCCGCTACAATGATGTACAAGTAATTCAAAAAGTGTGGTGCTCGTTTTGTTTAAAATTTTGCTGATTGAGGATGATACAACCCTCTTCCAAGAAATCAAAGAACGTTTAGTCAACTGGTCTTATGATGTGTATGGGATCAACAATTTTCAACAGGTCATGCAGGAGTTCACTTCCATCCAGCCTGATTTAGTCATTATTGATATTCAGCTACCAAAGTACGATGGCTTTCATTGGTGCCGGATGATTCGGCATCATTCTAATGTGCCCATCATCTTTCTTTCCTCTCGTGATCATCCTGCTGATATGGTCATGTCGATGCAGCTTGGAGCTGATGATTTTGTACAAAAGCCCTTTCACTTTGACGTTCTCATCGCCAAAGTAAGTGCTGTTCTTCGCCGAGTCCATGATTATAATGCGGAACCAGCCAACTTAAAAGTCTGGTGCGGCGCTACCCTTGACCTCGAAAATAATACAGTGACAAATGAAAACGGTGAGATTGAATTAACAAAAAATGAGTTTTTTATTCTCAAAGAATTGATTCAGCATAAAAATCATATCGTCAAAAGGGAATCTCTCATCCAAGCATTATGGGAGGATGAACGATTCGTGAGTGACAATACACTCACTGTAAACGTCAACCGCCTTAGAAAAAAACTAGACGAAATCTCCCTTGGCACCTTCATTGAAACAAAGGTGGGTCAAGGTTATCTTGCAAAAGAAAAGGATGATCAATAATGCTGCAAGCATTTCTAAAAGAACGAAGAAGCTGGATCTTGTTCTTTCTTAGTTTGCAGCTTCTCATTCTCTTTGTTGCTTATTTGGATACAACGATTCCACTCGCTTCTCTTTTTTATATCGTGCTTTTGTCTACATTACTCTTCATTGTCTTTCTTTTTTTTCGTTACCGGAAAGAAACTGCTTATTATGAACAACTGAAAGAATGGGACGAAAATATAGACCATCAAATGCGTCTCAAACCCTCTTCCCCTTTTGAACAAATTGTACAGGAGGCAGCGTCAGAGCAAATCGACCGATACCGCCAGATGACGGCTAAACAAAAGACTGCGCTGGAAGAAGAAAAAGATGAACTGCTCTCATGGATACATGAGGTGAAAACGCCGCTCACGGCGATGCACTTAATGATTGACCGCATAACAGAACAGCCGCTCAAATCAAATATGACATATGAATGGCTTAGAATACATTTACTCCTTGATGCACAGCTGCATCAAAGCAGGATCCAACATATTGAAAATGATTTATTTATTGAAAAACTGGATCTCCAAAACATGCTAACGAAAGAAATCAAAGCGCTCCAATCGTGGTGTATGCAAAAAGGAATTGGCTTTGACCTTTTATTAGAAGAGCGAGATGTATTAAGTGATACAAAATGGTTATCCTTTATGATCAGACAAGTGCTGACAAACGCCGTCAAGTACAGCCAATCATCTGACATTATCATCGAAAGCAAACAAATGAACGAACAAGTGGTGCTCACCATCACAGATCAAGGTAGAGGAATTGACCCAAGAGACGTGTCCCGTATTTTTGAAAAAGGCTTTACCTCCACAAGACATCACAATGACACGGCCTCCACAGGCATGGGGCTCTATTTAACAAAAAAGGGAGCTGACGCTCTTCATATCACGATCGAGGTCAACTCCACATTAGATCAAGGGACAACTTTCACCTTTATTTTTCCGAAAAAGAATGATTTTGTGCATATTGCGAGCATGTGAACATACAGTTCAAGAAACCCAATCTCTTCATCCAACGATGCATTGAAGAGATTGGGTGATTTTATACAGCCATATCACGCTACTTCACGGCATATTTCTCCTAGCTGTTTCCTTCTATAAATACTCATTAGCAGCCCGACTGACATCATTTCTAGAAGAATATGAGATCCCCCATAGCTCATAAAAGGCATGGAAACTCCTGATATAGGCAATAATCCAAAGTTTGTGAAAATACTTAAGATAAATTTTGCTGCAAATGTGGTTGCCAAACCAATCATTAATATTTTGCCATAAGCAGATTGAACTCGTTTCGCTGTATGAACTACTCTATAAATCAAAGTCACAAACAACATAAGAACAGCCAATCCTGCAAACCATCCGAATGAATAAATGATATACGTCAACATCCAATCAGTGTGAACATCATACAATGCGTACGGATTTATTTGAAAACCATTTGAGCTATATTCATGAAGTGAATATTGGTAAAAGTGGGCCATATCAGCTTGATACAGAGAAAATAATTGAACAATGAGATAGACAATACCTACTGCTGTAAACGGAATAAGCTGTCTCATTCTTGCATGAGATACATACATCATCGTTATGCATATGATCATAAAGGTGATGGTTGCAGAAAGAGATCCGACTATATGTAATAAAATAATGGGTAAAGTGACAATCGCTAACCCTAGCCAGGACTTGAAACCTTTCTCCCAATTCCAAGATTGATAAATGCCAGCTAACGAAATAATCATCAGAAATGGAAAAATTTCAGTCAGATTGATCGATCCATTATTTAAGCTTAAAAAGAGAATACCGTTCACTCTTGTCCCAATCATCATTGTAAGAATCAGCATTCCAATCGTTCCTATGTATAAATGCCACGAATAGGGTAAAAAGCGCCGATAATCAAAAGCAAACAGCCCAAACATCAACGCAAGACCAAATACATAGTAAATGAGACTTTTATAAAAGATATTCGTGTCTTGAAAATGAAGTAAATGAGAATGAAACTGAAAATAATACATTACAAACAGCCCAAATAAACAAGTAGCTAATACAAGAAGTATCGTTTTAAAGTCAACTTGAGTTTTGTGTGTTTCATGAAGCTGCATTCCGAGTATGGCTGCATCTCCAATTTGATCGAGCGCTTGATCTACCGCCTCTTCTTCAGACATGCCCGCACTGACCGCTTCCTCTTTCAGTGTGTATAAATGATCACGAAGCTCAAGCTTTATACTTGCATGTACGTCTTTATTTTTGATTCGTTTACACACATTTTTGATATATTGTTCAAATTTTTTCTCTAATCCCATACGACTTTCTCCCCGTTCAAAACGCCATCTACTGCATCTTTAAACACAGTCCATTCTTCTTTCTTTTCCTTCATAAACGCTTTGCCCTGTTCATTAATCTTGTAATACTTCCTTTTTCGATTGCCATTCCCTTCGCCCCAGTAAGACACAATGAATCCTTTCCCCTCCAAAGTGTGCAAAATAGGATATATCGTCCCCTCTTTAAAGCTAAAAATTCCTTCGGATTTCGACTCCAATTCCTTAATCATTTCATATCCATACATCGGCTTTTCATTTAACAAGCTTAAAATAAGGGTAGCAGTACTCCCCTTTAGAAGCTCTTTACTCACTTTCATCCATCGTCACCTCTAATACATAGATTTACTATGCATATATTTGATATGCATATCTTACATGAAATCAAATACTCTGTAAAGGTTCATCAGAAAAAAACAAGAAATTTGATACATCATAGCGAAAAACAGATAAAATAATTGAATAACAATCTGAATTCTACATAAGGCTTTGACATATGAAACAAGCATGTGACAACAATGTCACATGCTCGTCTGTTTTGTTCGCCAAATCGCAGGAAGTCTGCTCGGCTTCTTTTTATACTAGAGATATCAATTAAATAAAAAAGGGGTTCGACAGATGAACATTTTAGAAGCTCGCAAGTTATATAAAAGCTATGGAAATAAATTTAATAAACAAGAGGTGCTGAAAGGCATTGATTTGACGATAGAAGCTGGAGAATTTGTCAGCATCATGGGGCCATCAGGTTCGGGGAAAACGACCCTTTTGAACGTATTGTCATCGATTGATCATGTGTCCAGCGGATCGATTCGGATCGCAGATGCAGATATGACGCAAATGAAAGATCAGCAGCTCGCTGAATTTAGAAAGAAACAGCTTGGCTTTGTTTTTCAGGATTACAACTTACTTGATACACTCACGGTTAAAGAGAACATCCTCTTGCCATTATCCATCTCCAAAACGCCTAAAAAAGAAGCTTTTGAACGCTTTCAACAGCTTGCAGAGGATATGGGGATTTATGAACTAAGAGACAAATATCCAAATGAACTGTCTGGTGGACAAAAGCAACGGACATCTGCGGTACGTGCCTTTATTCATGAACCAAGCCTTATTTTTGCTGATGAACCAACTGGAGCACTTGATTCCAAATCTGCTTCTGACTTACTGAACAAGCTGCAAGAATTCAATCACAAGCGCAAAGCAACCATTGTCATGGTGACGCATGACCCTGTTGCAGCCAGTTATTCAAGACGAGTGATTTTTATCAAAGATGGACAGATCTATACACAATTGAATAAAGGCGCTCTAGAGAGAAAGATGTTTTTCGAGGATATTATGAAAACGCAAGGTGTTTTAGGCGGTGTGAAGCATGAACATTAATCAGCTCGTCTTCCGCAATCTGAAGAAAAACTTAAAAAATTACTATTTATACGTGTTTGCACTTGTATTTAGTGTGGCGCTCTACTTTTCTTTTGTCACCTTGCAGTACTCACCAGCACTTGATGATGTAAAGGGGTCCATTAAGGGCGGTGCGTCGATTAAAGCCGCTTCAGTACTACTCATTGCCATTGTTGGAATCTTCCTGTTATATGCGAACAGCATTTTTATTAAACGAAGAGGGAGAGAAATAGGTCTCCTGCAGCTCATTGGCATGACGAAACAAAAAATTTCCAAACTACTCAATGCAGAAAACTTTATCCTATATGTGGTCTCCATGGCTATTGGTATCATAGCTGGATTTATCGGTTCAAAACTCATGCTGATGGTGCTATTTAAAGTAACCGGCGTGAACGCCATCGCCAACCTGCATTTTTCAGGCATGGCCCTTTTGCAGACACTGATCGTCTTTTTCGTCATCTATGGATTAATTATGTTAAGAAATCGATGGTTTATTAATAGACAGACGATTTTATCTTTGTTTAGAACCACGTCTTCTACAGAACAGCGTGTGAAAAAAATCTCTGTGTTTGAAATCATCATTGGGGTTCTAGGCATTGCATTCATCAGCTCAGGCTATTATATTTCTTCTCAGCTTTTTACCGGCACATATACGTCCATGCTTGCGTTACTTTTAGCGATGATTTATATTCTAGCCTCTGTCATTATCGGTACCTTTCTTTTCTATAAAGGCTCTGTTTCGTTCATTGCCAATATCGTACGCAAACGAAAAAATGGCTATCTCGCCATTCATGAAGTCCTGTCTCTGTCATCTATTATGTTCCGGTTAAAATCAAACGCACTGCTTTTAACGATTATTACAACGGTATCTGCGCTTGCCATCGGGTTGTTATCTTTAAGCTACATTTCCTATTACTCAGCAGAAAAAACCGCTGAACAACAGATCCCTTCACATTTCGTCATGGGATCTGAGAAAGAAGCCAACACCTTTACTCGTGCACTTTCTGACAAACATATTGCGTATGAAACAAAGCAGTTCAAGGTCATTCAAGCGAAGTTTGACGCAAAAAAGATCATGGATTCAGAGATTAAAAATATGAATAATGATCCAGGTGTCTTAACTCTACCTGTGATCAGTGAAAAAAACGCACCAAATATTCATGTGAAAAGCAACGAAGTCATCTTAAGCGGCTACAGTGATTTATTGAAGAAATTCATGCCGATTCAAAGTTCAGGTGATGTGAAACTACTTATTAAGAAACCCCTTGATTTGAAGGTCATTGATATGAAGAAAGATTACCTCATTTCTTACAACTTTACGTTTGGTGGTCTACCTGTTGCTGTCGTCAGTCAAAGTGTCTTTGAGCAGCTTGACCAGCAGAAAGATCCTAAACTTCAGATTGAGAATAATCAATATCACGCAGTCAATATAAAAGATGATCAAAACCTTGAACAAGCGAATGATGTGTTTACCTCTTTAAAACTAGGTGACAACAGCATGTCTCAATTGGCTACCACTCAGCAACAAAAACAAACCATCGGACTGATGATGTTTATAGTCGGATTTTTAGGTCTCAGCTTCCTTGTCACATCAGGCTGTATTTTATACTTTAAGCAGATGAATGAAAGTGAAGAAGAACAAAGCTCTTACACGATCTTGCGTAAGCTTGGTTTTACTGAGAAGGATCTATTAAAAGGTATTCGGCTCAAACAGCTATTTAACTTTGGGATTCCGCTCGTTGTCGGGTTGCTTCACAGCTACTTTGCAGTACAGTCAGGCTGGTTTTTCTTCGGCGGTGAACTGTGGACACCAATGCTCATCGTCATGTCGATTTATACGGTGCTATATTCTATCTTCGGATTCCTATCTGTCCAGTATTACAAAAAAGTCATTAAAGAATCCTTGTAATCTCATCCCCATAGGCAGCTGCCTATGGGGATTGTTTGTTTATGATGGCGTTGATTCAAACTTGTGCGATAAAATATGATCTCTTGCCGCATAAGCTTTTTGTTTGATCTCTTCTACGTTCACTCCAACTAGCTTCCCATTTTGTTTCACTGCTTTTCCAGCCACATAGACAGAATCAACATTTGAAGGGTGTGCCGTTTGCACAACTGCCCCAGCTGGATCTGTCATCGGAAGAAGATTCATGCTTGTCCGATCGATCAAGATAAAATCAGCTTCTTTTCCAGGTGTGAGTGAGCCGATTTTGTCATCAAGCTTCAAGGCACGAGCCCCGTTTATAGTGGCTGCTTCAAGCATTTGCTGTGCAGATAATCCAAGTTCAGGCCCTGGCATCGTCCCTTCCATCAATAAAGATTGATTTTGAATCGCTCGTTCCGCCTGTAGCCCGAATTTCATTTGGGTAAATAAATCTCCGCCTGTCGCTGTCACCACATCTACACCAAGCGTTGGCAGAACGCCATTTTCAATGGCGAGCCCTGTGACAGGATATCCGTGTCCCATCATCATTTCAATCTCAGGTGTAATAGAGATGGAGCTTCCGCTCTCAGCTAGCATCTTCATTTGATCTGCATCAATTGCATTGATATGCACCATATTCAAATCAGGCCCGAGCAGCCCTGCTTGATGAAGCCGCTCAATCGATCGATCCGCCGCTCCCCAATTTCCAAAGCCAATGTGCATACTGCATAATGCATCTAGTGATCTTGCTGTTTCAATTTCAAAGACGGTCGTCTCCCATGAAGAAAATTCAGGTCCACGAATGGCAAGTCCCATCGTCAACAGCTGATCCGATGATTGAAAATGTTTTTGTTTCACACGGGCTGCGTCTTCCATATTCGTGAGCGTACTCTCTCTGTCCCAATACGCTGCATCTCCAGAGGTACCAAAACCAAAGACCGCTCGAATACCCGCATCTTTTAAACCTCCAATGAGTTCTTCTGTATGATCCATAGAATTGATCATCGCCCAGTCGAAAAACGTGGTCACTCCTGCATCTAATGCCTCTAATGCGCCTAAATAATTAGCAATTCGATCATCTGATGGACGTCTCATCGCCCCATAGTTGCCATAATAAATTTTGCTCAAATACGTTTGCAAAGACCAATCTGTTCCGATTCCCCGTATGACAGACTGCCACACATGACGATGGGTATCCACAAGCCCTGGCATGATGACCATGTCAGACGCATCCACAACATCGGCACCACTTGCTTCAATCGAAGGTCCGACTTCTAAAATATGTGCCCCTTCAATTAATAGATCTCCCTTCTCCAGAAAACCTAAAGATGGATCAAGTGTGATAAGAGCCGCATCTTTAAACAATGTTTTCTTCATCCATATCCCCCTTTTCAAATAAAGAGAATGAGTCACTCACCCTCTCTGTCATTTTAAGACATAACAGGTTCAAATTAGAAGAAAAGTGACTCAAGGAATGTGGTTTTATGAGCTGATATTCCGAAAGTAGTTGTATATCCGTTTTAATTTCACGTCATGCTTCCCTTTTGGACTTTCCATCATGCCAAATTCAAAGAACTTCACCGGTTTAATCCCGACATATTGCAAAAGAGCACGTTTCATTAAGATTTTGTGGGCATTTTGCAAAAAGAAGAAAGGATAGTGGGTCGGTCCTTGCATTGTCGAAACACAAACAGCCCTCTTTCCTTTTAACAAGCCTTCTAGAAGCAGCCCGCCTGTTTGACGATAAGCAAAATTCGCTGCAAACATTCGATCAATAAAGCCAAGCAGCATGGCTGGTGGCCGCCCCCACCAAATCGGATAAACAAACACGATGTTGTCTGCCCATTTGATTTTCTCTTGATATTCTTGAATCTCAGGGTCCTTATGCATATCACGTCTTTTTTTCTCTTCATTAAAAATAAGTACAGGATCAAATTTGTCTTGGTATAAATCGATGATTCTCACTTCTTGAACGTTTGGATTTTCTTCACTGCCCTTTAGGATTTCTTTAAAAAAAGCACCATTTAAACTATTGTGATGGGGGTGAGTATAAATAATGAGTACATTCATGGCTCGGCTCCTTTAGTTATCATTTGATAACCAAAAGCATACACCCCTCTTTTTTAGTTGTCAAATGATAATTGTTTTTTGATAATAAATTTGGTATGGTACGTAGGAGGTGAAACATGATGAAAAACCCACATTTTTTCAAAGAGTTTGTCACATTTGCTTCTACTTTTTCTGAGCTGAAACATGCTATGATGAGCAAGATCAAACCATCTGATCTAACCACTCTACAATATTTGATTCTGGAGCAGTTAGCCGTCAGTGAGCCGCTAACACCTAGCGAAATCGCCGATTGTCAGCACATGTCTCTTCCGAATGTCAGCAGAGAATTGAAAAAGCTTCACGAAAAACAATTCATTGATAGACAAGAAGATAAAGATGACAAGCGAAAACATGTCATTATGCTGTCTAAAAAAGGCCGTGCGTGTATGGACAAAGCATTTCAACAAATTGAATCCATGCTCATGGACAGCCTTTCTTCCTCTGACCAAAATCAAATGGATGATATCGTACAAGCTCTCCGTCTATTAAATCAAACCATCTTCAAAAAATGATCGAATGAAAAAAGCATGAGCGTATCGCTCATGCAAATGATTTTTGAACACATTAGTAAAGAGATGCTAAAAGATACGTGATGAAACCTACTATTGGAATAATCGGGATCATCAGCTTCAATGTTTTATTCGTATTCTTATATAAATTCCACAACAAGACTGGTACACCAAACGTCAATGTATCAAAGACAGCAAGCACTGCCCCTTTACGCTGTTCTTTATGAGCCATTTGAAAACCTCCAATTCACCAAACTTTTTTCACACAATAACCTGCTATCCCAGCCGATATTCCTGCATTAATGACTGTACATGCTATACAACCAACAGGTCCTGTTAAACAAACATAATAACAAGCCCCAAGAACCATTGAACGAAGCGGAAGAGATTCATTCGGGCCACTTTTCTTTTTTAAACAACTCCAAAATTTGTTCCAATTAAAGCTCGTTTGAATTTCCGAATCTTCAGCATTCATAATTTTTCTATTTAATTCCATCATATCTTTTTTCGCACCGTTTTCACCATAGGTAAAAGATCCTTTTAAAAACTCCCCATTTGGATTGATATGAAACTCATTCTTCAACTTTCCATTTTGAATGAAATATGAGTGTAAATTACCTTGCTCATCGTATTCCGCAAGTTGAATATAATAGGACTTTATCTGACTTAGTGAAATTGAAATAAATGATGCTGTGCTTACTAGCTGATTATCTGCTTTCTTCTTTGTTAGATAAAAATAAACAACATTCGCTTTAGCATCATTCAAATGAACTGCTACACTTTCTCCATTTAATTGATACCCTTTTTTGTAGGCTATTTCTTTTGCCTGTAAAAATTGAAAGCTCTTTTTTGTTTTTTTTATGAGCCTTTCAGCCACTTTATTGTTTTGTATCTTTTCAAAAGGCATATCCTCTTCTATGCTAACAGCTTTCCCCACAGGATATTGTCCGCATAGAAGTGAAATGAATAATAAAACAACAAGCATCTTCCTTACTTTCATTATGTAGCCTCCTTTAATAAATCCCATAAAAATTATACCTTTTTATGGAAAATGGCATAAGAGGCTTATTTACCAAAAAAAACCACTATAAATAATGTAGCATATCTCCTACTTGATATCATTTCCTCCAGGTAAGTGAATTGTCAGTATGTCTGAGATAAATGAACGGGGTGTAACTGATGCTTGCCCCGAGACAGTAGACAACAAAAAAGCGCCAGATGTTTTCCATCCAACGCTTTTTCCCATGACATGTTCAGCACTCATTTTCATGCATCACGTCTCTTTTGCTCTATGTATCCTTTATCCAATAAGCTGATAGGCGATATATAATGCAACCAGCCAGATCATGACCGCAGAGGCTTTATTGATCCGGTTCATCCACTTGCCGTTTGTATCTAGCTTTCCTAACATTTTCCCGAGAAGGGCAAGACCCATAAACCATAACCACGAGACAATGATACAGGCTGCGGTAAATGCCACCTTTTCCGCCCCATGATATTGAAGAGAGTTCGTTCCTATCACTCCTATTGTATCGAGAATCGCGTGAGGATTTAAAAGTGAAACGGAACAGGCAAATATGATTTGTTTTCTCACAGGCATCAGGTCCATCTTTTCTTGATTACCTGTTGCGGAGCTCGTGTTCCAAACTGACCACCCCATATAAAGTAAAAAGAAAAATCCAATGATAAAAAGACCTATTTGCAAGATAGGAATGGTGAGTACAACAACCGAAACCCCAATGACAGCTAAAGTAATTAAAAGTGTGTCGCAGAGAGCAGCTGTAATGACAACAGGCAGTACGCGATATAATCGAGGCTGAAGGGCTCCTTGCTGAAATACAAATACATTTTGTGCGCCCAAAGGTAAAATAAGACCAAAGGCAAGCACAATCCCATGAATTATCGCAATCGACATTTTCAGAACATTCTCCTTTTCAAGTCATCCTTACACATTTTAACATAAAACATCATGAACGAATTTTACATATTTGATTTGTCCAATAAAAAAAGCGCTGGATGATTTTCCATCCAGACGCTTATTGTTTCTAATGTTATGATGATTTTCGTGCAAGCTCTCTTTCTCTCAGCTCGACACGTCGAATTTTCGCTGACGGAGTTTTTGGTAGCTCGTCAATGAATTCGATTTCTCTTGGATATTTGTACGGTGCTGTTGTATTTTTCACGTGTGTTTGCAGTTCTTTAATCAGCTCATCGCTTTGTGTAGATGCATCACGCAGGACGACGTATGCTTTCACGATTGACCCTCTGATTTCATCTGGACTTGCCACGACCGCACATTCTTTCACTGCTGGGTGTTTAATCAGTGCATCTTCGACTTCAAATGGACCAATTGTATAACCTGAGCTGACAATGATGTCATCCCTGCGGCTTTCAAACCAAAAATACCCGTCTTCATCTTTTTTCGCACGGTCACCGGTAATAAAGTAATCCCCGCGGCGCTGCGCCTTTGTACGCTCTGCATCTTTGTAGTATTCCTTGAATAAAGCCGGCGTTTCAAGATGAACGGCAATGTCACCTATTTCTCCTGGAGCACAGATCTGGCCATTCTCATCAATAATCTCTACTTCATTGCCAGGTGTTGGTTTGCCCATACTGCCCGGCTTGATGTCCATTCCTTTCAGCACCCCGACTAGCAGCGTGCTTTCTGTTTGCCCGTAACCATCTCGCACTTCGATATCGAAATGTTTTTTGAACGTATCGATGACTTCACGGTTGAGTGGCTCTCCCGCAGAAACAGCACTATGCAATTTCGGCAGCTCGTACTGACTGAGGTCATCTACTTTTGCCATAAACCGATATTCCGTTGGTGTACAACATAAAACATTGATTTCATTTTTTTGAAGCAGCTCTAAGTACGTATCCGGATTAAATTTCCCTCCATAAACAAAACCTTCTGCTCCACTTCCTAAAACAGATAAGAGAGGACTCCACACCCATTTTTGCCAGCCTGGTCCTGCTGTTGCCCATACTTTATCCCCTTCATTAATGGAGAGCCATGCTTTGGCCGCAGTACGTAAATGTGCATACGCCCAGCCGTGTGTATGAACAACCCCTTTTGGGTTACCTGTTGTGCCTGATGTATAAGATAGAAACGCCATGTCCGTACGTTTTGTGTCTGCCAATTTCAACTCGCTTGACTGCTCTTCCTTTTGCGCAACAATGTTTGTCCAGCCATGATCATTCTCACCAATCGAGAATGTTTTAAAATCTTTTGGCTGGTTGGTTCCTTCAAACGATTGAATGAATGATGCGTAAACAATCGCTCCTTTTGCTTCTGCATGTTCAATTCGGTAATCTATATCTTTAGCGCGAAGCATTTCTGAACAAGGAATTACAACCATCCCTGTTTTTAAAATCGCTAAATAAATGCTGTATGCCTCTAGCATACGCGGCACCATCACAATGATTTTATCGCCTTTTTTAAAGCCTGCATTTAATAGAACATGACCAATTTTATTCGCCTCTTCTACTAATGCTGCATATGTCACGTGCGCTTCCTGACCATTTCCGTCCTGCCAGTGCAGGGCGATTTTCTCCTGGTCATGACTGAATGCTTCAATCTCACTGACTAAGTTATATTGTTCTGGTGCAATTAAGTCTTCTCTTTTCATGGTACAGCTCCTTTTAGCCTCTTTCTATGAAACGAATCATGTTTCAATTTACCTATTCTAACACTCATAACTGAAAAATGCTTGAATTAGGACCTACTCCTAGTATTATGCCATAATTTTTTCATTTCGTCTTCTTTTTTAAAAATATTCTAACAATTTATGTACAAAAAAAAGAGCGGGAATAAACCCGCTCATAAGCCATAGCTTTTTAATTGTGTGTCTTAGAAAGATCCGCCACCCATATGTTGTTGAGCGTAAGATACAAGACGCTTAGTGATTTCTCCACCAACTGATCCGTTAGCGCGAGCTGTTGTTTCTGGTCCAAGGTTTACGCCAAATTCTGAAGCGATTTCGTACTTCATTTGGTCGATCGCTTGTGCAGCGCCTGGAACGACTAATTGATTAGAACTGCTTTGTCTGTTTTGTTGAGCCATGTGTTCTCACCTCCTTGTGAATATAGAATGTGTAGAAACACATGACTTCATGCGATTGATTTTATGGTAATTATTATGAAATTTTTTATTTAGAATAAATCAGCGAATTTGTCAGCTGCTTTCTTTTCATTTGTGACAACGATTGTTTCGATCTGCTCCACTGCCTCATCAAGCATTGGCTCGAATTCAGCAAAGCTTTCGTAGCGTTCTACTTTTTCAAGCTTTGGTTTTGTTTTTGGAGATGGCGGCGTAAAGATCGTGCAGCAATCCTCAAATGGCTGAATGCTTGTCTCATATGTGCCAATTCGTCTCGCTTCTTCGATAATGTCATTCTTATCCACGGCAATCAGTGGGCGAATGATCGGTGTGTTTGTGACATGATTAATGGCATACATGCTTTCAAGTGTCTGACTTGCCACTTGACCAAGGCTTTCACCTGTAATAATGGCAAGCGCATCACGCTTGGCTCTTATTTTATCTGCAATTTTGAGCATCATTCTTCTCGTTGAAGTCATCGTATAGTTTTCTGGTACTTGTTTGTGAATGAGCTCTTGGATTTTTGTAAAAGGAACGATGTGAAGCTTGACTTCGCCTCCATAGGCAGCTAAGCATTCCGCTAGATCAATGACCTTTTGCTTAGCACGTTCACTTGTATAAGGTGGGCTAAAGAAATGAACAGCTTCAATTTGAATGCCTCGTTTCATTGCCTGATAGCCGGCCACTGGGCTGTCAAAGCCGCCAGAGAGCATCAGCATCGCTCTTCCGCTTGAACCAACTGGCAGTCCGCCTGCACCTTTTACATCTTTAAATGTAATGTACGTCGCGTGTTCTCTTATTTCAATTCGCAAGTGAACATCTGGCTGTTTCACATTAACGGTTAAGTTGTCTGTATTCCTTAAAACATGTCCACCAATTTCTCGGTTCATTTCATTTGAATCAAGCTCAAATTGTTTATAAGAGCGTTTCGTTGAGACCTTAAATGTATTTCCTTGTTCATACACTTCCTGAACCGCTGAGAGTGCCGCTTCTTTGATGGCATCAAGATTTGTCTCACATTTTACAGCCAGGCTAAAGCTTTGAATGCCAAATACACCTTTAAGCTGTTCTGAAATCGGTTCAGGGTCTTCTCCGTTTAGCATGATCGTAATGCGGTCTCTATCAGATGCATACTTTAATGCTTCAAAGTCTTTTAATACAAACCGGATATGCTGTCTTAGTTTTTCGATAAATTTCTTTCTATTTTTCCCTTTTGTTGAAATCTCACCAAAACGGACTAAAATATGGTCATACTTCATGTTGTTATCTCATTCCTTTTAATTTTTTCACACTTTGTGCGATCGATGTGATGATTTGCGGCGCTAGCTCTGGTCCTTGTCCATATGTCAAACTGATTCTCATGCTGCTTTTGGCTGCTTCTTCTGATTTCCCCATCGCCAGCAGGACACGGCTTGGTTCCTTTTTCTTTGCAGAACAAGCAGACGTTGTCGAAACGTAAATGCCTTCTTTTTCGAGCATATGCAGAAGGACTTCAATTTGAATACCTGGCACTGAAAAATTCACAATGTGCGGTGCGCTATGCGTCAGCGGTGTGTTTATAACGACGCCTTCTATCTTTCCAAGCTGCTGCTCTAGCTCCGTTTTTAAAGCGATCATCTCGTCATGATGCTTGTTTAAATGTTCAAATGATTGCTTGATGGCTTTTGCTAAGCTGACAGCTCCAGCAGGATTCTCAGTCCCTGAGCGAAGGCCAAGTTCTTGCTCTCCTCCTGTGATAAAAGGCGCAAGCACGATCTCTTTCTTTAAAAAGAGGGCACCTGTTCCCTTCAAGCCGTGAATCTTGTGGCCTGACATCGTTAAAAGATCAATATCCATCTCTTTAGGCAGCGGAACCTTGCCAATTCCTTGTACGCCGTCGACATGAAAAATCGCCTCTTTGGCATACGTCCGAATGATGCTTGCCGCTTCCTCTATCGGCTGAATCGCGCCTGTTTCATTGTTTACATGCATGAGACTGACAAGCACTGTATCAGTGCGAAGCACTTCTTTTAAATGCGTCATATCTGCACGGCCATGCTCATTTACTTGAATATAGGAAATATCAAAGCCAAATAATGTTTTCAGCTGTTCAAACGATTCGATGACAGATGGATGCTCAATCGCTGTTGTGACAATATGTCTGCCTCGGTTCATCTTGGCAAGAGCAGCCCCTTTGATGGCAATGTTATTTGCTTCTGTTGCACCTGAAGTAAAAATAATCTCATATTGTGTAAAGCCTGTATAGTGAAGGATTTGTTTTCGCGTTTCACTTAATAGACGGCTCGCATCAATTCCAAGTTGATGCAGCGAAGACGGATTCCCAAAAAAACGCTCACTCACTTGCTGATGCACTTGTAAAACCTCTGGATAAGGCTTTGTTGTGGCACTATTATCAAGATAAATCATATCTTAAACTCCTTACAAAAAAACTTAAAAAATAAATGCATTTATATGTTACCATAATGAAGTCAGACAGAGAATTTTCTGAAAATGGCAGTTGACAACTTTTCATTTTCACTATATCATCCATAGTGCAATTGTCATATAAACACCTAAATTGTCAGAATATTTAAATTTGACACAATACACTGATTGAGGAGGGACTATTTTGAAAAATAGTTTAAGTATAAAAGAAACATTGGCTATTGGACTAATGCTTTTTGCATTATTCTTTGGCGCAGGAAATATGATTTTCCCGCCTGTTCTTGGACAATATGCTGGTGAAAACGTATGGCTTGCCATCGGCGGATTCCTACTTACAGGCGTAGGTCTTCCACTATTAGGGGTTATTGCTGTCGCCCTTACAGGTACCGGAGCCAAAGGCCTTGCCGATAAAGCACACCCTAAATTCGGGACTATCTTCACCGTGATTCTGTATTTATCCATTGGACCATTTTTCGCCATTCCGCGAACTGGTACGGTTTCTTATGAAATTGGATTAGCTCCATTTCTTTCTGAAGGACAGGCTGAATCATGGATTCCATTATTCATCTTTACTCTGGTGTTTTTCACCATTACGTATCTTCTTGCTTTAAACCCTTCAAAGCTGGTTGATCGAATTGGTAAAGTGCTGACACCAATCTTATTAGCGGTTATTGCCATTATTGTGTTTAAAGCCATTGCTACACCGATGGGAATGATCGGTGCGCCTGATGCGACATATAAAGCAAACCCTCTCTTTACTGGGTTTTTAGAAGGTTATAAAACAATGGATGCTCTTGCTTCTATCGTTTTTGGAATCGTGGTCGTAACAGCTGTGAAAGATAGAGGGATCACAGAACGAAAATCACTTGCATCGGCTTGTATAAAAGCTGGTCTTGTTGCAGCAGTGGGACTAGCACTCGTGTATATTTCACTTGCTTATGTTGGTGCTTCAAGCCCTGATGCAACTGGAATGGTCGGAGCAAATGAAGGAGGAAAACTACTTTCACTTTCTGCAAACTTTTTATTCGGTTCTGCTGGTAACATTGTTCTTGGCGCAGCCATTTTATTCGCTTGTCTCACAACAAGTGTTGGACTTGTCTCGTCATGCGGGGAATATTTTTCAAAGCTTTTCCCAGCACTTTCTTATCGTACCGTCGTTCTAATTGTTTCTTTATTTAGCACATTCGTTGCAAACCTCGGACTGGCACAAATCATTTCTCTATCGGTGCCTGTACTCGTAGCGATATATCCACTGGCCATTGTCATTATTTTATTATCGTTCCTTGACCGCTGGATTAACGGCAGACGAGTGATTTATGTCGTATCCTTGATCTTCACTGGATTTTTTGCCATTATTGACGGCTTACTTGCTGCCAAATTCAATCTAGGGGGTTTACCTAACTTCTTAGATTCATTCATTCCATTTTACGATTTAGGCATTGGGTGGGTTGTACCAGCGATCATCGGCGCAGGGATTGGCGTACTCATCTCTATGTTGACTGGCCCGCCTAAACAGCTTGCATCCTAATCATTCTTTAAACATCCTCTTCCAAAGTGAAGGGGATGTTTTTTTATTGTCCTCCATATACTAAAATAGAAAAATTCATGACTTTTGTACGAAAACACATGTTGACATCAGGCGTACATCCTTTATAATTAGTGATTGTTAATGATGAACGGTTACCTAGCAACTAATTAACAGAATATTTCAACATAATAATGGAGGCTTTAAATGCAATGAAGGCAACTTTGTCGACGAAAGATACGGTTATCATAGGTTTTATGCTGTTTGCTCTATTCTTCGGCGCCGGTAATATGATCTATCCACCTGAGCTAGGTCAATATGCTGGGCAAAATGTGTGGAAAGCAATGGGCGGATTTTTATTAACAGGTGTCGGTTTACCGCTTCTTGGGATTATTGCTATTGCTTTAACAGGTAGAGATGCGAAAGGACTAGCTGATAAAGCTCACCCAGCTTTCGGAACAGCGTTTACCGTCATTTTATATTTATCTATTGGGCCACTTTTCGCTATTCCTCGTACAGGAACTGTCTCATATGAGATTGGCGCACTACCCTTTTTAGCAGGAGTACCAGCTTGGCTCTCACTTCTTTTATTTACACTGGCCTTTTTTGGTATTACGTATTATCTTGCGCTAAATCCAACGAAAATTGTGGATCGTGTAGGGAAAGTGTTAACACCGATTAAATTTACGATCATTTTGATTATTATCGTCAAAGCCATTTTGACACCGATGGGCGTCATTGGCACACCTGATGTGTCCTATAGCAATGGATCATTTTTCAAAGGGTTTTTAGAAGGCTATAAAACCATGGACGCTCTTGCATCTATTGTGTTTGGAGTTGTTGTCATCAACGCCATTAAAGGACGCGGCGTGACAAGTAAAAAGGCGCTGACATCTGCTTGTATCAAAGCAGGTCTAATTGCAGCTTGCGGATTAACATTTGTTTATCTATCACTTGCTTATTTAGGCGCTTCAAGTACACACGCCATTGGTTTTGTTGGAGATGGCAGTAAGATCTTGGCTCAGTCTTCGCAATTTCTTTTTGGCAGTTTAGGTAATATTGTGTTAGGCGCGGCGATTACGGTTGCCTGTTTAACAACAAGCATCGGTCTTGTGACATCGTGCGGAGAGTATTTCTCAAAATTACTACCTAAACTTTCTTATAAAACAGTTGTGACACTCGTGACATTATTCAGTTTTATCATTTCAAATTTTGGACTTGCTCATATTATCGCTTTTTCAGTACCTGTTTTAACTGCGATTTACCCGTTAGCGATTGTGATTATTGTTTTATCACTTGCTGACAAATGGCTTGGTCATAGAAGACCTGTGTATATCCTTACTTTGATTTTAACTGGCTGCGTCAGTCTGTTTGACGGCTTAGCAGCTGCGAAACTGCCGATTGGTCCTGTGAAAGATCTCTTTCAAAAGACCTTGCCGCTATATGACCTTGGCATTGGCTGGATTATGCCTGCCATACTCGGAGTCGTGATTGGATTTGTGATCTCTCTTTTCACTTCTTCTGCTTCAGAAGAACGTCAAAAGCAAGCTTCATAACATGGAAAAAGCTGAAGTCCTAAAATGGACTTCAGCTTTTTTTATTGATGCTGATATTCTTTTTCTTGCTGAGTTAAAAGCTTCTGAACGGCTCCAGGTGATGCTTTTTCGACAGCTGCTGCTGCCACTTCAAATGAATCGTTATAATCATAGGCATAAAATCTTCGTTCTGCCTCTTTTAATTGCTCTGAAAGAATGTGGTTTTGACTTCTAAACCGGTTGCCGTATTGTATAATCCGTTCAATTTGATCCACTTTACGAAGCATGTCATGTGTTTCATCAACGACATGTCTGACTGTTTCAGAGGCTTCTTTTAATTGCTGGTTCACTGCTGGCATATTCAGCGGCAAATTTTCTAGCTGCTCCTGCACTTGCTGAATCATCTCCTGCGCTTTTTCAGCACGGTCTTTGATGTCAGCAGGTACACCTGGAATGTTGCTTTTGTGCAGTTGGCGCACTGTATCTGTCAGCATGGTTTTAAGTTCAGCCAATGTTTCTCTTGCCTGTAATTCTTCTTTTCGTAACGATTGAAGGTGATCTTTAAACGCTTCATGAAGCGTTTTGGCATCCTCAATAAAGGTCTCAAGCTGATTGATTTCATCCATTAATAATGTGTATGCGACATGGTCACGATCAAGTTTCTCTCGTATTTGCTTCATGAGCTTTTCAATTTCTTCTAATCGCTTTTCGAAGGCTTTCTGCTGATCCAGCTCTCCCGCTGTCAGCTTGTAGCTTTGTTTCACAAGAGCCGTTTCTGCCTTTGTCTGCGTGTGGTCTTGTTCAAGTTTTTCAAATGCCTCGGTCAGCTCAGGCATTTTGCTCTTGATTTCCTGACCTGCTTCTAATTCTGCTTCCAGCTGATCATACAGCGTCTGAATCGCATCATCAATCATTTGCAGAATGCTTGATGCTTCATCTAAGTTGAGTTCATCAATCAGCAGCTTCTCCGCACGGGTCAGCTGTTTGTTCAAGTTCTCCAGCTCTTTTGTGATCTGGATGTGCTCTAGCTTGTAGCCTTTGTCTGTCATTTCTTTATAACCGTCTTTCAGCTTCGTCAGCTGACCTGGCACAGTTTGTTTGCAGTCTGCGATGAGCTTCGGTACATCATTGATATATAATTGCAGCTGATCGAGTCTGCGGTCTTGCTCAAGCAAAATTTTCCTTGCTGTCATGTAGTTTCCGTTTTCTGTCTCTTCTTCATACTGCTTGATCCCTTCCCAGGCCTCGTCCAAGTCCTGCTCCATTTTGTCATAAAGGGTGCCATATAAATGGCTGTAAGCAAGTAGATTTTTTCGTACCGTTTGATATTGCTCTTTGACCTTCTCGATGTCTTTTCGGTTTTGCTCTTCACTTGTGACAAGGTCTGCAATCTCTTTTAAAATGTCTTCGATGTTTGAATCAGCAGCGGTGAGCAGATCTCCTATATGTGCAAGAACTTGCTTCGCTTTGGAGAATCGATATTTATCAGAATACTCCTCTGCATCATATAATAGCTCCTCTACCTTTGGAAGATGGGCTGTGACGATATCGTCCCACTCTGCACGCCATCTTTCAAAAAACTGCTCTGTTTCTCCGGTCATTTTTAAATGTTTGATTTTTGAAATTTCTTCTACAATTGATCTGTTTAAAATTTCAATTTTCCATGCTTCCAATCGGTCAATCTCTTTATATATATTTTTTCTGAGGAAATAACCGACTGAAAACAAAGCAAGCAAAATGACAATTAAACCGATGATAAACTCCATAATGAGCCCCCTTGTTGTGATCTAAGTGATGTCAGGGTAGTGTCCCGAGTAGACCTGAGAACCCTTTCGTGTCCGCTTTGCATTTGTTTTTTATAAGCAGGATTGTATTTTTTCCAATACGATCCATTCACGGTTTTATGTATGTTTTTTCAAGAAAGTCATTCAGGCTTTCTATCATTTGATCACATGTATTGATGTGACCTGTTTTTATGTATGCGGAAGCTGTCGTTTTCATTGTTATTATGATACCATGTAACCAGCATTTTTGGTCATGATTTTTCATTATTTTCGCTGATAAACATGACGTTTTTCAAAATATCGACAAGAGGTGACGACATGTTGAAACAAGATGCACATTTACATACGCCATTTTGCCCGCACGGTACGCTTGATCCTTTTCATTCTTATATTGAAAAAGCAATCAAAAAGGGATTTGATTCCATCACCTTTACCGAGCATGCCCCGCTGCCTCCTTCGTTTCGAGATCCAACGCCTGAGCAGGATAGTGCCATGAAGCTTCAAGACCTTGAAGCCTATTTGACGAAGCTGGATCAGCTGAAACAGGAATATAAAGGACAGTTAATAGTAAAAACTGGGCTTGAGGTCGACTATATCAAAGAGTATGAAGAGGAAACAAGTGCCTTTTTAGACTGCTACGGCCCTGAACTAGACGATAGCATTTTATCTGTTCACTTTCTTCCTGCTGGCAATGATTATATTTGTCTTGATTTTGATGAGCACGCCTTCAAGCAGCTGATCAGTATCTATGGCAGCATCGAACACGTCTATCAAAGCTACTATGACCAAATTCATTCTTCTATTCTATCATCTTTAGGTCCATATAAGCCAAAGAGAATCGGCCATATCACCCTTGTCCAGAAATTCAAACAGCTTTTTCCATACGAAATGTCGCCAGAACTATGTCAAAGGGTTACCCTTTGTCTTGAAGAAACGGCAAAAAAAGGCATGTCCTTAGATTTTAATACATCAGGTCTTCGTAAAACATATGCCAGAAGTATCTATTTAGATCAATGGATGATTGATTTTGCAAAACAGAAAAAAATTCCGCTCATATTCGGGTCTGATGCCCATCAAGCGGAAGATCTCGGGTATGCGTATGATCAATTTGAAGACATCATGAGTTTCAGGTGAGAATCAAGTGCGGGTTCATTTGGTTCTAATAAATGATGAAGCGACCGGCTCAGTTCCTTATAGTACGTTTGATAAAAGTAAGGCTCGTTTGGGTTGATATAAAGCACCTCTGTTAAATATTGCGGCTGCAAATATGGCATCATCAGAAGTGATTTTAGCTGGATCATAAATGATGAGAGGGACAGCTGCTTACAAATCACATGGGTGCTTTTTCCTTTTTCAATGATGAGCTGAAACAAGTATTTTTCCTTTGTTAAATAGGTGGACATGATTTCCCTGATCAGCGTTGAATCAATGGTCACTTCTCGATAAACGAAACGGGTTAATTGACGATTTTCATGCTGATAAGATAAAATATCAAAAACCACATGAAGTAAACATTCTTTTGCATGACGGGTTTCCATGTGCTGGATATGCGATTCAATCATCTGAATGTACCCTTCATAAAAATCGGATACGAGCTGCTCGAGCAGCCCTCCTTTTCCTTGAAAGTAATAAGATATATGGGCAACGTTGACGTTTGCTTCCTTCGCAATCTCACGGACAGAGGTTCCAGAAAATCCTTTTTGGTTAAAAAGTCTGATGGCAGCTTCAATAATACGGTCTTTTGTTTGCACGGTTGTTGATGTTTTCATCCGCTCACCCCTCTTCATGTGTACATACTTCAAGGTGAAGGCGGAAGTTCCTTTAATCATTGCTCGACAAATCCCACATGCGAAGCGCAAGTTATGTATTTTTGAGATAGAAAGTAGGAGATTTTCATGTTTCATGTCGAAAAACAGTCTGGCGATCCATCGAAAGACTATCAATTACTCATCAAGCAAGTAGAAGCGATTACGGATGGTGAACCTGATCTCATTGCCAACCTAGCCAATGCTGCGGCGCTGCTTTATCACTCGCTTCCTGAAGTCAATTGGGCAGGATTTTATTTAGCAAAAGGCGGAGAGCTTGTGCTTGGTCCATTCAACGGACTACCCGCATGTGTACGCATTCCTTCTGGAAAAGGGGTTTGCGGTACAGCATTTGCGACAGGTGATGTACAGCGTATCGCTGATGTCCATGCATTCCCTGGTCATATTGCATGTGATGCCGCATCGCAGTCTGAAATTGTGATCCCACTTAAAGTAAATGGACAAATCATTGGGGTACTCGATATTGACAGTCCAGTGAAAGATCGTTTCAATGAAATAGATGAAACGTACTTAGTTCAATTTACAGAGGTTGTCCAAAATGCGTTATCAGCCTCTACTGATGCGTCATGATGCTTGAAAAGCAGACAATGTGTCTGCTTTTTTATTTTGCTTTCTTCCCGGATGAATGCCGACCACGTTTGACATTCTCCTCTTTAAATAGGTTGACTTCTCCTATCTGGCGTCATATAATAGAGTTTGTGTGAAATATGGCAGCCTTTTTGTTCGGCTTTTTTGTATCATTTTGTTCCTTCTATATGGAGGTGCATCTTGTAACTCCCTGCTGCTGGAGCGAGGATGCATGAAAACATAATGACGGAAAAGACAAAGAACAGACGGTTTTTATTTTTCACAAATAAAAACAATAAGGAGGAGTCACATTATGGCTCGCTATACAGGTCCAAGTTGGAAGATTTCCCGCCGTTTAGGCATTTCATTAAGCGGAACAGGTAAGGAACTTGAAAAACGCCCTTACGCTCCAGGCCCACATGGTCCAGGACAACGCAAAAAACTATCTGAATACGGTTTACAATTACAAGAGAAGCAAAAGCTTCGTCACATGTACGGTGTCAACGAACGTCAATTCCGTACACTATTTGACAGAGCTGCTAAACTTCCTGGTAAACAAGGTGAAAACTTCATGATCCTTCTTGAAACTCGCCTTGACAACCTAGTATACCGCCTTGGCCTTGCTCGTACGCGCCGCCAAGCTCGTCAGCTAGTAAACCATGGTCACATCCTTGTTGATGGAAGCCGTGTAGACATCCCATCTTTCTCTGTGAAACCAGGTCAAACGATTGCTCTTCGTGAGAAATCTCAAAACCTTGCAGTTGTGAAAGAATCAGTTGAAGTGAACAACTTCGTACCTGAATACCTTACTTTCGATGCTGAAAAGCTTGAAGGAACTTTCACTCGTCTTCCAGAGCGTTCTGAATTAGCGCCTGAAATCAGCGAACAACTAATCGTTGAGTTCTACTCTCGTTAATTTCATGACTCTCTCAGAGAGTGATCAAACAAACCCTAGAGACCTTGATTGTTCAAGGATTTCTAGGGTTTTTTGTTTGTATTCCATCATGTTCTAACACCTAACAAGATGAGAGTGGATGTATGACAGTGTTTAACAAAATCCCTTTTATGTTATAATACAAATAGATGTAGCGTAAATTAAAAGAAGCCAGGATGCTGTCACATCCCGGCAATGCACAAATGCTTGGCTCAAAGTGAGCTGGCTAGAAGGTACACAATAAATGGACCTACCCTACAAGTTGTCTAGGCTCAAAGGGTGGTCTATTTCTTTTTGTCTATATACGTCAACAAGGCAAGAATAAACATCCCAAATAAAAACATAAGGGACAATGCTTGAAAAGTTGACATAGGCGGCACCCCCTTTCAAGGGGATTTAGCCAAGACCACCTTTGAGTACGCCGTACATTTGTACGCTCTCTATTATACATGAAAACATTGGAAGTTACCTTCCATATTTAAAAACCTTTCTTTGCAGCATAACCACCTTCACGCTTCATTACGTGATTGTCATTCCCACATGCAACTATAGGAAAAAAATATCATTTAGCTGCCGTTTGTCTATTGGTACAATGATGATAGAGATTTTTTTCTAACGCACTAAGCTGGAGGAATTCCATGTTTTTTACCATAGTCATGATTTTCGTTCTCTTTTTCTTGTCTATTTTCGCCTATTCTCTTTTAAGAAAAAAGCAGGTCATAGATGCACCACCAAACCTATTGGCTACGATATCGTTCATATTACTGCTTTATTTTTCTCTCTGTCTCGTGATCGCTGTTCCAAGTGTCATGCTGTGCATCGTTGCTTTAGGGATAAACTATCTTTTTGGAGATTACATCACATATGATTCATTTTTCTCTTTCATCTCGTTCTCTTTATTGGTGAGTGGAATCGTGGTTTTTTGGTCGCCTTTTCTTCTTTTCATAGGCAAAGGGCTGGCTTATTTACTCAAATTCCCTTCATGGCTGACTTTTGCTTTGGAGTGGATCAGTTCTTGGATCGTTTTACACCTCTCGATTAAGTATATCCTTTACATAAAACTAGTAAATATCTCCATTTGGGAGCACGGCACACTCATTTTATCTTTCTTTGTCAGCTTCTTATTTATTGGAATTGATCTCATCTACTCAAGTATTGAACAACGAAAACAGCCGCTGGATGAACAAGCAAAAAGCTCCTAGAGATGATTCTAGGAGCTTTTGCTTGCCCAATTTGTGATCAGCTGCTCAGTTGTCAGGATAGTCGCAAATTCGTCATGCAGTGTTGCAAGTGAAAGGCGATGGATCGTTTCTGGATCATAGTATGTACCGGTTTGATCTGCGAGTCCAAAGGCGGCTGTTGCATCCGACATGAGGTATGTCTCAAAGCCTAGGTTTCCACTCATTCTTGTTGTGGTAGATACGCAGTGCGGTGTTGTAAGTCCAGCAATCACAACAGTGTCGATCTCGTTTGATCTTAGTTGTTCCTCTAAGTTTGTACCTATAAAGCTACTGTTGACTTTCTTTTGTATGACCGTTTCTTCATCTAGCGGTTTGGCGATCTCTTTGAAGGAGTGCCCTTCATTTGCTGGATGAAATAAGGAGTGCGGCTGATCCGATGTATGCTGAATATGAATGACTGTCCAGCCTTTTTCTCTCCAAAACGTCAATAGACGACTGATATTCTTCTCTGCATCTAGGTTATTCCGTTCTCCCCATTTTTCGTGCTCGAATGCTTTCTGTACATCAACCATAATCAAAGCCTTTTGATGTTGTTGCACAAATCCCCACCTCCAAAGAATCTGAATCATTACTTGTAGTGTAAGGAATGGTGGTTGATTTGTACATGTTTTTATTTGGCTATGTACGATGTTTTGTCTGTTTTTGCACTAAAAAGAGAAACCACACACTGGCTATCAAGTAATAGATGCCAATGATGGATGTACAATTAGATATGACTTCTGCCCATTGCACTGATTTGACGATTGCCATCCAGATCATATAGATAATCAGAAATGAACATGGGAAATAGAGAAAGTAGCCTAAGAAAGCATATTTGAGTTTTTGCGTCATCTTTTATCCTCCTAAAAATCTTCTTCAACACCTAGCAGCACCCATATAACCATGACATCAAAAAAGACAGCACAAATCGCTGTCTTTTTCATTTTTTAATTCGTATTCTGTCCTCCGCCATTCAATCCTTCTTTCACATAGCCTTTGACTTGGCTTGAGGTTAATAGACCGATATGTCCAACGCCGTGGATGAGGACGTTTCTCGCGCCAATTAAACGTGAGAGGCTGTTGACGACAATGAGATCGGCTGAACTATAGACAGATGTGTAAAGAATTTTTTGATTTGGATCGGTGCCTGGTAATGCTCTGAGTGATACGAGTCCATTCGCTCCACCAAGTGTGACGACGTTTTCAATTTTATCTCCGCCGTCTAGGTTTTTAATATAGTATAACGTGTTCGCACCACCCATACTATGAGCCACAATATCTACTTTTTTGGCGCCCGTTTTGGCTAGTACATCTTTCACGAATCTAGAGAGCCTCGGGCCATTGTTCAGGTTATTGCCTGTTTTGTCTATGAAATCGATTGCAAAAAGTTGGTTTTGATCCCAGCCCTGTGATACTAAGTATCGTTTGATCGAAGCAAAGTTATAAGACGCACCGCCCATACCATGCACCATCACAACCGGATTATGCGCAGCCGCTTTGACTTCTTTCGGCTGGATGAAGGCCATTGAACCTAGCACTAAGGCAAGGGCAACAAGAATTTGCAAACTCTTTTTCTTAAATCGAATCACTTTCATTCCCCCTTATTCATCTTATTCGACTCTATTTTATACAAGAAAAATATGTCAGAAAAGTGAACAAGGTAATGTTTTATGAGATGATTTTACAGAAATATAAATAATCATAAAGCACCTTGGACTTTTTTAAATTAAAACAAAAAGACTACGAGCCTCTCTATCTTTCATATATAATGTGAATAGACAAAAGGAGGTTCTACTAGATGCTATTTACCCAAACACCTGCACCACCTTACTATGCAGTCATTTTCACATCAAAACGAACGAATGTTGAGCAGAAAGAATACGCTGCTGCTGCTCAAAGAATGGAACAATTAGCGAAAGACCTAGACGGGTTTCTTGGAATTGAGAGTGTACGAGATGAGCATGGTGTTGGGATCACTGTATCGTATTGGGATTCATTAGCAGCAATTAAAGAATGGAAAGCACATACAGCACATCAGCGTGTTCAAAAAAAAGGAAAAAAAGATTGGTATGAATCCTATACAACCCGAATTTGTAAGGTAGAACATGCTTATACAAACGAAGATTCACTTCTTGAATAAGAAACAGACAAATGAGAGAAAACCGCTCTGTAAAAGCTTAATTCCTACTTCTGAATAAAAAAGAAAAGCACCTCAATGTATATGAACATTTGAGGTGCTTTTCATGATACTTACTGTTTCATAAGGATTTATTTATACGTTACAAGGAAGTATTTCTTTTTCCCTCTTCTTAAGACTGTAAATTGGTTTTCAATTCGGTCTTCAGCTGAAAGGACATAGTCTTTGTCGGTTTGTCTCTCTCCGTTGATGTAGATGGCACCGTTTGTGATATCTTCACGTGCTTGACGTTTTGATGGAGACAGTTTTGATTCGACAAGAACATCAACAAGTGTTAATTCTTCTGCACTGTCTTTCTCCATTGATGGCACATCTTTAAAGCCTACTTTCACTTCTTCTGCTGTAAGAGATTTGATCTCGCCTTTAAATAGCGCATTTGAGATGTTGACAGCCTGTTCTAGTGATTCACGGCCATGCACAAGTGTTGTGACTTCTTCTGCCAAACGGCGCTGTGCTTCACGCTTTTCAGGGGCTGTTTGCACTTTTTCTTCGTACGATGCGATCTCTTCTTTTGATAGGAACGTAAAGTATTTTAAGTATTTCACGACATCACGGTCATCTGTGTTAATCCAGAATTGGTAGAATTCATATGGTGATGTTTTTTCTTTATCTAACCAGATGGCACCACCTTCTGTTTTCCCAAACTTCGTGCCGTCTGCTTTTGTGACAAGCGGCATTGTGAGACCGAATGCTTTAGCCCCTTCTGCTTCAGACTTACGGATTAACTCAAGCCCAGATGTGATATTTCCCCACTGGTCACTTCCGCCGATTTGCAGCTTACAATTTTCATTTCTGTAAAGGTTCAAGAAGTCTAACGATTGTAGAATCACGTAGCTGAATTCTGTGTACGAAATCCCTGTTTCAATACGGGAGCTGACGATATCTTTTGCGAGCATGAAGTTGACACCGAAGTTCTTTCCAATATCACGAAGGAACGTGATGACATTCATTTGACTGATCCAGTCATAGTTATTCACGATGACAGCTGGGTTGTCACCTGCTTCAAAATCAAGGAATTGAGAGAGCTGGCCTTTGATTTTCTCTGACCACTGTTCGACGATTTCTGCTGGGTTTAGTGAACGTTCTGCTTTTTTGAAACTTGGGTCACCAATCAGTCCAGTTGCGCCGCCAACAAGTGCAATCGGATGATGACCTGCTTCTTGGAATCTGCGCAATGTTAAAATTGGCAGTAAGTGACCAATGTGCAAGCTGTCAGCTGTTGGATCAAAGCCGGAGTATAGCTTGATTTTTTCTTCTGCTAATAATTTTGTTAAACCTTCTTCATCTGTTTGTTGCTGAATTAATCCTCTGAACGATAATTCTTCCATCAATTGACTCATATCCAAATCTCCTTTTTTTACAATTCAACATAAAAAACGCCCCTTCGAATGAACGAAGGGACGATATATATCGCGGTACCACCCTGCTTAAAAGACAAAACAACACGTCTTTTCACTTACACTGATAACGGACAGATCCGTTCTTTCACTAATCAGATAGCATATGCTCCTTTTCGTAAAAGCGGTTCGTGAGGGTAATTCGAATATCTCTTTGTACTGACTCGCACCAGCCGTCAGCTCTCTTGGACAGGGAAAGATGATTCTACTGAATCTCAGTCAAAACCTTTTCATATTCAACTAAAGTCATTTTTAACATACTTTTGATATCAAGTCAACTGACGGAAGTGATTAATCTTCCATTGTCGAGAGATCGCCAGCAGGTAAATTCAGTTCCCACGCTTTTAGCACACGTCTCATAATTTTACCGCTGCGTGTTTTTGGCAATTTGTCTTTAAACTCAATTTCTCTCGGTGCTGCATGTGCAGCGAGTCCTTTTTTCACGAACGTACGAATTTCTTCTTTCAGGTCATCAGACGGTTCGTATCCGCTTCTAAGCGCTATAAATGCTTTAATAATTTCACCGCGCACAGGATCTGGTTTTCCGATGACACCAGCCTCTGCAATGGCCGGATGTTCCACCAGTTTACTTTCTACCTCAAATGGACCGACCCGCTCTCCTGACGTCATGATGACATCGTCGACACGTCCCTGGAACCAGAAGTATCCGTCTTCATCCATATAAGCAGAATCTCCTGAAACATACCAATCTCCCGGCATAAAGTAAGATTCATATTTTTCAGGATTGTTCCAGATCGTATGCATCATAGACGGCCAGCCTTTTTTGATGGCAAGGTTCCCCATCCGGTATGGCGGAAGTTCATTTCCGGCATTATCCACAATCGCAGCTTCAACGCCTGGAATTGGTTTCCCCATCGAACCTGGTTTGATATCCATGGATGGATAGTTACAAATCAGCTGTGCACCTGTTTCTGTCATCCACCAAGTATCATGAATTCGTTTACCGAATACAGCGTCTCCCCAGCGGATCACTTCTGGATTAAGTGGCTCTCCTACACTTAACACATGACGGAGTGAGCTGAGATCATATTTTTGAATGAGATCGTCTCCTGCTCCCATCAGCATTCTGAAGGCTGTCGGTGCACTGTACCAAACGGTCACACCAAGCGATTCAATGGTTTCGTACCACGTATCAGGATTGAACCTGCCGCCTAAAATCACATTCGTCGCTCCATTCAACCACGGAGAAAAAATACCGTACACCGTCCCTGTTACCCAGCCTGGATCAGCTGTACACCAGTAGACATCTTCTTCTTTCAAATCAAGTACCCATTTACCCGTCTGGCCTTGCTGCACCATTGCGCCATGAACATGGAGCACACCTTTTGGCGTACCAGTGGACCCTGACGTGTAATGAAGCAAGTATCCATCTTTTTCATCCATCCACTCGATTTCAAGTTCCTTCGCTGCCTGCTCAAATGCTTCTTCAAAGTGAATCGTCCGCACACCACCTGCATCCTCTTTTTCACCACCGACAATGATGACGGATTCAAGCTTTGGAAGTTCTGCAAACGGAATCCGCTCAAGCAGATCAGGCGTTGTCACAATCACTTTTGCCTCACTATTTTCTAAACGATCTTTGACGGCACCTTCCATAAATGCCTCAAATAACGGACCGACGATCGCACCAATTTTGACAGCACCAAGCAGTAGAAAATAGAGCTCAGGTGATCTTGGCATAAAGATAAACACGCGATCCCCTTTTTGCACATGTGCCTGTTCTCTTAATAGATTTCCTGCTTTGTTTGTCTTGATTTTCATATCCCTGAACGTATACTTTTCATCCCGCTGTGAATCTTTGTAGTGAAGCGCCACCTTGTTTTTACGAAACGAGTCCGCATGTCTGTCAATCGCTTCATAAGCTGCATTTACTTTTCCTGTTTCATACCAAGAGAAATTTTTTCTCGCTTCCTCCCATGAAAATTCTTTGTATGCTTGCTCATAATCATTTAAATGATAGTCCCCTTTTACTGATGGTAGCGTTTCCACTTTCATCAAACAGTCCCCCTTTGCATACGTTTACAATGACCATTATAGTATAGATGACTTTTTTTCTCAATTTTTAAAAAACTTCTGATGAAACCGTTTTAATTATTGCAAGATTTAAGATAGAATAGAGACGACTCACTAGAATTTGAGGCGGTGGATACGTGGAGCATCCTAAAACTTATTATTCAAAAACAATTGAGAGAGAAACAGGCACCATCCTGATTGAAGGCCCGGTACCTGCATCAGAGCTGGCGAACTATACGTTTCATGAAGGACTAACAGCATTTCGCACGCCTGAGGAACAGAAACAAGCACTTGTTGAAATAGCAGATCTTCCTGAAGGACGTATTATCATTGCTAGGGTGGATGAGCTTGTCGTAGGCTATGTCACGTATTTGTACCCTGATCCGCTTGAACGCTGGTCAGAAGGCAACATGGACAATTTAATTGAGCTCGGTGCCATTGAAGTCGCTCCTCCATTCAGAGGCTGCTCACTTGGCAAGCATTTACTGGATGTGAGCATGATGGATGAGCAAATGGAGAATTACATTATCATTACAACCGAATATTACTGGCATTGGGATTTAAAAGGGACGAAGAAAAACGTGTGGGAGTACCGCAAAATGATGGAGAAAATGATGAACGCCGGCGGTCTGGTTTGGTTTGCAACAGATGAGCCAGAGATCAGCTCACATCCAGCCAATTGTTTAATGGCACGGATCGGAAAACATGTGAGTCCAGATTCAATCGAGCGTTTTGATCGTCTTCGCTTCCATCAGCGCTTTATGTATTAACGTTCAATTCGTTTTTTTGGCAAAGGGGATTGGTAAACATGATGATTGAACAAATTATGGAGCGTGATGTGATCACGCTGCGAAAAACCGATACGATTGAAGAAGCCATTCAAAAAATGAGTGCACATCACATTCGGCATATTCCCATCGTATCTGAGCAGGGATCTGTCATTGGGATGGTGACAGATCGGGATATTAAAAATGCCAGTCCAAGTATTTTTGAAACAGAGAAAAGACAGCTTTTTATTCAGCGGCCGGTTGAAGACATCATGGTGCTAGAGACGATTACCGCTCATCCGCTTGATTTCGTTGAGGAGATTTCAAGTGTCTTTTTTGAACACGGAATTGGCTGTCTTCCCGTTGTGAGACGTGGCAAGCTTGTAGGGATCATCACAAAAACAGATTTACTTCGTACGTTTGTAAGACTAACAGGTGCAGATCAGCCTGGATCACATTTAGAGGTTGAAGTAGCGCAAGTGACAGAGGGTCTTGCAGACATTACAGCCATTTTAAAAGAGCAGCATATTCAAATGCTGAGTGTACTCGTGTACCCACATGCCAATGAAGCCTCTAAAGTGCTCGTCTTCCGCCTTCAAACGATGCATGCAGATCATGTGATGAAGCTGATTCGTGCAAAAGGCTATAAAGTGCTCTGGCCTATGGAGCAGACGATCAAATGAAGGAAGCGACCTTTGTTTTTTCACCATCTTTTCAAACGTATCAGTTTCACCAAGATCATCCCTTCAATCAGCTTCGCGTCTACTTAACTTATGATCTTCTTCAAAAAATGAAGGCGTTAACGGATGATGAGATTGTCGCACCTCGTATGGCGACGCTGGAGGAATTAAAGCTTGTCCATACAGCAGATTACATTCAAGCAGTACAGCGGGCAAGTGAAGGAAAACTGTCCACCGCAGAGGGGGAACGTTATGGTCTTGGCACTGAGGACACCCCGATGTTTGCAGGGATGCACGAGGCAGCTTCTCTCCTAGTTGGCGGGACATTAACAGCGGTTGATCAAGTGATGCTTGGACATTCGCAGCATGCGCTCAATCTTGGCGGCGGGCTTCATCATGGATTTAAAGGACGTGCCTCTGGCTTTTGTATTTATAATGACAGCTCGGTGGCCATTCAGTATATTCAAAAGACATATGGCGCTAGAATTTTATATATTGATACAGATGCTCATCATGGCGATGGTGTCCAGTTTAGCTTCTATGATGATCCAGAGGTATGTACTGTTTCTATTCATGAAACAGGGCGCTATTTGTTCCCTGGAACTGGACAAGTACAGGAAAGGGGTCATGATAAAGGCTATGGCTATGCATATAATATCCCGCTTGACGCATTTACAGAAGACGAATCATTTTTAGAAGCCTATCGAACAGCAGTGACAGAGATTGCTGCTTTTTTTAAACCAGATGTCATTTTGACGCAAAATGGAGCAGATGCCCACTATTATGACCCTTTGACGCATTTATCTGCTACCATGAAAATATATGAGGAAATTCCTAGAATTGCCCATGAGCTGGCGCATCAATATTGTGATGGAAAATGGATCGCTGTGGGCGGAGGCGGCTATGATATTTGGCGTGTCGTCCCAAGAGCATGGAGCCGCATTTGGCTTGAGATGAAAGGCATCACACCACCAGATGCACTTCCTCAGGAATGGATTCGGGCATGGGAAAAACAATCGCCTGTTCCGCTTCCATCCACATGGCTAGATCCTGACGATCTATATCCACCGATTCCAAGAAGAGCAGAAATTACAGAAAAAAATGCACAAACGGTAGAAAAAGCACTCATGCCTGTTCGACGAGAAAAGAAAAAGGCATAAAAAAAGCAGGCGTCCACTGATCAAGTGAGCCTGCTTTCTTTTTTATTTCGTCGATTGTCTTTCTTCGATTCTATGTGGCAATTCAACAATTTGATCTTCTACTTGTTCTTTGTTCATGAGCTTTGTCAAAAGTCTCATCGCAACAGCGCCAATATCGTAAGTCGGCTGAACAACTGTTGTCAATTGAGGGCGCACCATGAGGGATAGTCTTGTGTTATCAAAGCCAATCACTTCTAAATCTTCAGGAATTGATACGCCTCTGTCCTGCGCTCCATGAATGACACCTAGCGCCATTTCGTCAGTCGCTGCAATCACAGCCGTCGGCTTGTCAGATTGATCAAGCAGATTAGCCAGCGCTTCAATACCAGAGTCATATGAGTAGTCTCCTTCAGCAACAAGCGCTTCGTCAAATACGATACCAGCTTCTTCAAGCGCACGCTTATAACCAGCAAGCTTTCTCATAGAGTTAATTGGTTCTGATATTGGTCCAGATACAAACGCAATTCGTTTATGTCCTTTTTCAACTAATAGCTGAACTGAATCATAAATGGCTTGTTCATAGTTAATGTTGACTGATGGTGTTTGTGCCTGCTCTTCAACAGATGCTGCAAGTACAATGGGTACAGGAGAGCGCTTAAATTCTTCCACATGCACATCTGTAATGTTTCCGCCCATAAAAACGATTCCATCTACTTGTTTGCCAAGCATTGTGTTTAACAAATGAAGTTCTTTATCAGTATTTTGGTCTGAGTTGCTCAAAATAATGTTGTACTTGTACATCGTCGCAATATCTTCAATTCCTCGTGCAAGCTCTGAATAGAAGATACTTGAAATATCA
The DNA here is from genome assembly GCF_004634445.1 of Bacillus sp. 005/A4HT-01/001. NCBI lineage: Bacteria > Bacillati > Bacillota > Bacilli > Caryophanales > Bacillaceae > Bacillus > Bacillus sp. 005/A4HT-01/001. The sequence goes on along the minus strand of NZ_SEIZ01000002.1, from coordinate 98,196 downwards.
GGGATGATGACCCCAACTGTTGTGGTCTTTTTACTTGCAAGGCCTCGTGCGACTGCGTTCGGACGGTAGCCGAGACGATCAATTGCTTCAAGCACCTTTTTTCTTGTCGTTGGTTTTACGTTTGGATTACCATTAACAACGCGTGATACCGTTGCCATACTTACGTTTGCTTCTCTTGCTACATCATATATTGTAACATTATTCACATAAATCACTCCTTCAAATACACTTCATATCTATAGCATTCACCAATTGGATAGAGACATGTCAGATACGAGGAAAATAATATCCTATTTGTCATTAAAACGATGAAAAGAGACACATAATTTTTCAATCTACATCAAAATGACCTTCTTTTATGAAATTATACACGTTTTTTCATCATATGAAAACGTTCCCTTTCTTTTTATAACTAAATTAAACAAACTTTAATGAGCTTGTTACCTGTAAATTGAATCATATTTCACCAAAAGTCGTCGTGAACGTAGCTATGACAATGATCTTAGCAGATTCTATCAAATTTTAAAAATGAAAACATTGTGAACAAGCGTGTTTTAAGCTTGCAATGTGTTTTCTTCCTTTCATTGCCAGTCTTATCGTGTTTTTTCATGAGAAAAACCGCCGGGCTGTCATCCGGCGGCTTTTCTATTTATGATTATGCGTGAATGTTGACAAGTGGTCTTAACGCATCTAACCATTTTTCGAATTGTGGAATGTCCATTTGCTGCGCTGAATCAGATAGGGCAACAGATGGATCTGGATGTACTTCTGCCATCACACCGTCTGCTCCAATCGCAAGAGCTGCTTTAGCTGTTGGAAGAAGTAGATCTCTGCGTCCTGTTGAGTGTGTCACGTCAACAAAGACTGGTAAATGTGTCTCTTGTTTCAAGATTGGCACAGCCGAGATATCTAGTGTATTTCTTGTGGCTGTTTCGTATGTGCGGATGCCTCGCTCGCAAAGGATGATTTGGTCATTTCCTTGTGCGATGATGTATTCAGCTGCATTGATGAATTCTGAAATTGTTGCTGCTAGACCGCGTTTTAAAAGAACTGGTTTGTTCACTGATCCAGCTTCTTTTAAAAGCTCGAAGTTCTGCATGTTACGTGCTCCAATTTGGATGACATCGATATGCTCAATCGCTTCTTCAATATGAGCAGGATTCACGATTTCACTAATAACTGCAAGACCGTATTCATCTGCTACACGTTTTAGAATTTTTAGACCGTCTACGCCAAGTCCTTGGAAGTCGTATGGACTTGTGCGAGGCTTAAATGCCCCACCACGAAGAAGTTTTAGTCCCTGCTGTTTCGCTGCTGCCGCTACTTCTGCAACTTGCTCGTAGCTTTCAACGGCACATGGCCCAACGATGAAACGTTGTTTTCCGTCACCGATCGCTTCTCCATTGATATTTACAATTGTATTTTCAGGTTTTTTCTTACGAGAAACAAGAAGTGCTTTGCTGTGGTCATCTTCTTGAAGCTCTAAACCTGCTTTGAAAATTTCTTTGAAAATATGTTGAATCGTTGAATTTTCAAATGGGCCATCATTTTCTTCAAGAATTTGATTTAGCATTGTGCGCTCTCTGACAGGGTCATAACGGTTGACACCTTGCGCTTCTTTTGCCTTTCCAATTTCTTTTACAATGTTTCCTCTTTCATTGATCAGTTTTAAGATTTGAAGATTTAGTTCATCTGCTTGCTGTCTCAATTGTTCCAATTCATTGTTGCTCATTTTTGTCATCCTTTCCTCTGCCCGCTCTCGCTTTTTATTTTTGATCTCTTATAATAGGGTTTATTATAAACAAAGATTTCGGAATTGTCACGAAAAAATTCTTTATTACCCAAACGCTTTTAAGCGATAAAGTATTATGTGTAAGATTATAGCATACTTTTGATGCAAGTAAACCTTTTTTATAAAAAAAACGTCAGCAATCGCTGACGTTTTTCTACATGTTATGTTCAAGCGCTTCTTTTGTAATGCTTGAGTGAGAAGCATGCCACTTTACTTTGCCACCGCTAAAGATGAGTGCCTGCGGGCTTTCGTGCTTGATCCCTGACTTTTCAGTCACATAGGATGAAAGCTCTCTTGTGTTTTGAATTTGCAAGAAATAAGCAGGAACATCCTCATGTTCTGACGCAAACGCTTCAAACTCTTGAAAAGCAGCTTGGCTAATTGGACATGTCAAACTGTGCTTAAAAAAGACAAAGGTTCCGTCTTGATTCGTTAGTTGATCAAACTGTTCTTCTGTTTCTATGAGTTGTTTAGACATGATGTGCTCCTTCCTAACTTAAGCAGCGAGTTAGCCTTTCGTAGATTGTTCTACTTTTGCTTTGACATCTTTGATGCCGTCTTCAATGTCTGCTTTTGCTTCTTGTGCTCTTACTTTTGCTTCATCTGCTACATCTGAAGCTTCATTTGCAATATTTGCTGCAGCATCTTCTGCTTCGCTTTTTACTTGTTTAGCTTTTCCAGCTGTACGATCTTTTATGTCTTTTACTTTGTCTAAAATCTGGTTTGATTGCTCTGCTACGAGCTGAGACAATTCAGATGTTTTGTCTTTCGCAATCGTCACATATTCAGTGCCTTTTTCCTTTGCATCTGTTGTGAGACGATCTGTTTTTTCTTTTAGGGCATTCGCTTGGGTGTTCAAATCATCGCGAAGCTCTTTCCCTGACTTTGGTGCTAAAAATAATGCCGTTGTTGCACCGATAATGCCACCGATAAGTGTTCCGATCAAAAAGTCTTTGCTATTGATTCCGTCTTTGCTCATGATTATTCCTCCTATGCGAAAATGGTTGATTATTGTTGTTTACGCTGTTTCCATTTTTTATAGATTTCAAGTGCTGCGTTACTCCAGCTTACCACATCCGTGACTTTCTCTTGATTTCGTTCAACGGATGAAGAAACCGCACCAGCTGCCTGCTTTATGCTTGTATTAAATTGGTTGATCGAGCCACCAATTCCCTGCACCGCATCCACAACTGTGTTAAGTTTTGCCGATTTGTCTTGAATATCTTCAGCAAGCTGATTGGTCTTATGTAGCAACTGTGCTGTCTCTGTGGTGATGCCTTGCATCTGTCCTTCAAGACCTTCTAAAGTTGATGCGACATTCTTTAATGTCAGCTGTAAGGATTTCAATGTTTTGGACAAGTAGATGACAAGAATGAGGAAAGCGATTGCGATGAGTGCAACGCTTAAATAGAGAATAATAATCATCTGATACCTCCTTTGCTGCGGGCATATTCAATTCAATACCCTCTCGTTGTATCATTCAAACATCGCCTAGAATGACCGATTGAATAATAATTCTACACTTATTCGCCAATTCCTGTCCACAGCGAACGAAAAAAAGCGGCACATCTTGTCACATTTAGCCCCTTTGTCACATTTTATTCAAAATAAAAAAGCGCCGATTGAATCGGCACTTTTTGACAGGCAATTATACTGCGACTTTCTCATAAGCACGAAGATACTTTTGAATATCTCCTGCTCCCATAAAGACCAAGATCGCATTTTCATGTGTTTTCAGCACAGATGTCTCTTCTTCTTCAATCAATTGGGCTTGCGGAATTTTTTCCCGCAAATCTTCAATGCTTAGTTTCCCAATGTTTTCACGAGCTGAACCGAAAATATCACAGAGGTATACATAGTCTGCTTTTTTCAGACTGTCCGCAAATTCACTTAAAAATTGCTGTGTACGAGTGAAAGTGTGCGGCTGGAAGACTGCTACAATATCACGGTCTGGATACTTTTGGCGAGCTGCTTCGATCGTGACTTCAATTTCAGTCGGATGGTGCGCATAGTCGTCAATTAAGACTTGTTCACCGACTACTTTTTCATTAAAGCGTCGTTTCACACCGCCAAATGTCGTTAAAGCACCTTTGATGAGCTCTACATCAATGGCCTCATAGTGGCATAATGCAATGACCGCTAATGAGTTAAGGACATTGTGGTTTCCGTAAGCAGGAATGTAGAAGGTATCATAAAACGTATTACGTACAAATACATCAAATGTGGTGCCTTCTGTGTTTTTCACAACATTTCGTGCTTGGAAATCATTTTCTTCATTGAATCCGTAGTACACAACAGGTACTTTTGCTTGGATCTTGAGCAGATGCTCGTCATCACCGCAAGCGATGATGGCTTTTTTCACTTGAAGTGCCATGTTTTGAAACGCATCGAACACGTCATCAATATCCGTGAAATAATCAGGGTGATCAAAATCAATATTGGTCATGATCGCATAGTCTGGATGGTAGCTGAGGAAATGTCTGCGGTATTCGCACGCTTCAAATACAAAATACTCGCTGTTTTCTTTCCCCATTCCAGATCCATCACCGATTAAGTAGGAAGTTGGTTTTGCCGCTTGCATCACATGTGCAAGCAGACCTGTTGTCGATGTTTTACCATGAGCACCCGTAATTGCAACGTTTGTGAATGAATCCATGTATTCTCCAAGAAATTTATGATAACGAATAACAGGAATCCCTTCAGAAAGAGCACGCTCAATCTCAGGGTGTGTATCTGGGAATGCATTTCCTGCAATCACCGTCATCCCTGGCTGAATATTATCTGGGTCAAATGGAAGAATTTTAATATTTCGTTCTTCTAATGCTTTTTGTGTAAAGATATGTTTTTCGATATCCGATCCTTGGACAGTATACCCAGTATCATGAAGAATTTGGGCCAGTGGACTCATACCTGTCCCTTTTATTCCAACAAAATGATAAACAGTCATAATTGTACCTCCAACAAACGTCTATCTGACTTACAGTATATGACGCTCATTTCAATTTGCAACTTGTGATTTTTGTCTCTAGCTGATCACAAATCGCAGCTCCAAATAAAGATTTTTTTCCGATCTTCCTATTCTAATCAATATTAACTATGATTAGTATCCGACAACTTTCCCATTTCTAACACCTGCTTTCGCTCATTTTCGTTAAAAAGCGTTCAGACAGGCATGCGAAAAGCGTCCAATTCAAAAATTGCACCTATGTGCTATCATACCATGTTTATCAAAAAAATGAAGTGGTTTGTTTAGATCAATTGTTCTAAGTCACTCAGTGTCATAAGGACCTCTCTTGGCTTACTGCCTTTTGCCCCAGAGATCATCCCTTCACGTTCCATCATATCAATCAATCTTGCTGCTCGATTGTAGCCAATTCTAAATCTTCTTTGCAAACTGGATGTACTTGCACTATTTTGCTCGATGGCGAACCTGCATGCGTCCATAAACAATTCATCTTCGTCTGTAATAGCAGAGCCTTGGAGCATTAATTCTTCCTGTTCAAAAAGGAACACAGGTTTGCGCTGTTTTCTCACATGCGCTACCACTTCATCAATCTCTCGATCTGATACAAAGTTCCCTTGTAGCCTTGTCGGTTTGCCAGAGCCATTTTCTAAGAACAGCATGTCTCCTTTACCGAGAAGCTTTTCAGCACCTGCCATATCAATGATCGTTCTTGAATCCACTTGGCTTGAAACAGAGAAAGCAATTCTTGTTGGGATGTTTGCTTTAATAAGGCCTGTAATGACATCAACAGAAGGTCTTTGCGTCGCAATGAGTAAGTGAATCCCGCATGCTCTTGCTTTTTGGGCAATTCGGCAAATGCTTTCTTCGACTTCATTTGGTGCGACCATCATTAAATCAGCCAGCTCATCAATGACAACGACGAGATATGGCAGTTTTTCACCCATTTGTTTTTCTTTCACCAGTTCGTTAAATCGTTTGATTTCTCTCACACCAGAGTGTGCAAACAGTTCGTAGCGTCTTTCCATTTCATCTACTACCCATTTCAGGGCAGCTGTGGCTGTCTTGGCATCAGTAATAACCGGGCTCACAAGATGCGGAATGTGATTATACGGCGCGAGTTCGACCATTTTAGGGTCGATTAACAGCATTTTCACTTCATCAGGTGAGGCTTTAAACATCAGGCTCACGAGAATGGTATTAATACAGACACTTTTCCCTGAACCTGTTGCTCCGGCAATTAAGCCGTGCGGCATTTTTTGTAAATCAACCACAACGGGCTGACCGGAAATATCCAATCCGAGCGCCGCCGTTAATGGAGATGGATTGTCTCTGAAGGCACTGCTTCTGATCATTTCTCTTAAGAAAACCATTTTACTGTGAAGGTTCGGCACTTCGATTCCAATCGTGTTCTTCCCAGGAATCGGTGCTTCGATCCGAATATCTTTTGCAGACAAACTGAGTTTGATATCATCTGACAGGTTTGTAATTTTGTTCACTTTCACGCCTGGTTCAGGATGCACTTCAAATCTTGTAACAGAAGGACCTTGCGTCACATGAACAACACTTGCTCTGACATTGAAATTTTTCAGTGTGGCATTGAGCAGTTCTGCCCGTTCTTTCACCCATGTTCCGTCCTCTTCTTTTTGTGCTGGCGGAACGTCTAAAAGAGCTAAACTCGGAAATACATAGCCTTGTGCATCTGCCGTTTTCTTCTGTCCTTGCACGCGCTGATCACTTTTTAACATCATGACGTTAAAAGGAACGGTGGAGGTTTGACCGCTTGAGCGCTTTGGCTGTGGAGAAGACGGTTTTGGTTCTTCACGTTTTGGTTCTTCACGTTTTATTTCAAGCGTTTCTTCAGGTATTTCCTCAAGCTCTTCTGCCATATCCCCGGCGATCTTTGCTTGTCCAGAGTCAGCAAATTCATCTGATGCTTCTTCAACTGGCATGACTTCATCATCTGTTAATTTTTCTTCCGGCAGGGAATCATCATCTTGCGAATCTTGTATGATCACCGGTTCTTCTTGTTCAAATGCTGCCACTGACACGTCTGCTTGACTTTCTTCTATCCATGCAGCCTCTGTTGTTTTTTCCATAGCCTCTACTTCATTCTCTTCCAGCATCGCAGTTTCTTCTACTGGGCTTTCTATCTCCATGTCGAGTGCTGGTGATGGGCTTTCAGCTTTTTCAAATGTAAAGCTCTCTTTTTTCTGAGCATCATCTTCAAGCGGAATCATCGGCTCTTCTTGTTCAATGGTGACTGCCTGTTCTTGCTCCATCTCTAGAGGCTCGTTAGATGCTTCAGCTTGCTCCATATGTAAGAATGCTTCCCGATCGTCTTTGGTCTGTGACAAAGCTTGATCTTGATCCTCTGTCTCACTGAAAGGCTCGTCATATAAACGTTCCATCGTTGATTGAACGTGATCTTGATAAGCGAGTTCCTCTTGCAAAGTAAGCGGCGTCGTGACAGGTTGCCTCTCTGCTTGTTCTTCTGTTTGGGCTGACATCATGTCTTCCATACGTTGTTCTTTTCGTATAGACGGGATGTTCATTTGCTGTCTTACATTCCGTTCACGCTCTGCTTCTTCTGATAACAGTGTGACACGCTGTGACGTTTCTTCTGCCGATTTCATTTTGACAGAAGTTGTGTCTTCTTTGGCTGCTGCATGTTTTGGACGCATATCCTGGTGGTAGCCATAGATGGGTGAAGGGATTTGCTCTGGTTTAAAAGGCTTTTTATTGAGATCAGGCTGCACCGTTTGTTTTGGCTGATAGGTCGTCTGCTTTGCCTTTGGCTGACTTGGCCGCGTGCGCCTTCTTTCTTGTTGCTTTGCTGCCTCACGTGCAGGTTTATCTGGAACGAGAGGAAAGCGGAAATTGCCTTTTGGATATTCATAATACACTTTCGTATCTTCAACTTTTTTATATTCTTTATGCTGTTCAACAGCTGGCTGCTTTGGTGCAATCGGACCTGTTTCAGGCCTCTCAGCTTTTTCTTCTTTTTTTTCTTCTCCTAAAAATACACTAAAAAATTTATCTAACCAACTCATCATTTATCACTCACTTTAACTCCCCTTACGTTTTCTTGGGCGATTTTTAGTATACCATTGCTTTTTCATGCAGAAAAGCGAGAAAAGTGCTACGCTTTGCTGTTCATGCTGTCTGTAGATGAAAAAAAGTCACTAAGTGCGTACTTAGTGACTTTTGGTATAACACATTCTTCGCTCATTTGTACCCGTTTATGGGAGGTTACGCTTCAAATGGTTCGCCAGCTTGGCGACTTCCTTCTAGAACAAGGATTCCTTTTTCAGCAGGCGCATTCGGAAGATCTAATTCTTTTGCAGAACAAATCATTCCGCTTGAAGGAACACCTCTTAGTTCAGCATCTTTGATCACCAAACCGCTCGGCATCACAGCACCGACCTTTGCAACCACAACATATTGACCTTGATCAACGTTTGGTGCACCGCACACGATTTGTAAGGTTTCATCGCCAACATCTACTTGGCAAATGTTCAGTTTATCTGCATTCGGATGTTTTTCTTTTTCCTTCACATAACCGACCACAAACTTAGGTGATAGATCAACTGTTAATGTTTCACTGACACCGTTGCGGTTCAAAATTTCATTGATATCTTGAACAAGCGTTTCAGAAAGCGGTACAGATCCGTTTTCTTCAATTTTCATGTAAGTAGATGCATTGAAAATATTAAAACCTGTTGTTTCTTTTGTGTCTTGATTGAAGATTCTTACGACATCTCCAAACGTTTCATGACCTACTTCTTCTCTTGTTACATCTTTCAATGAAATAAGGAGTGTGTCGCCGACACCTTCTGCATTATAAAAAACGTTCATTCTTCAAAATTCCCTTCTACTGCTGTTTTGGTCTACTTTTTGCAAGAATAAAGATCGGTTCAAGCTTGCCTTCGTCATATAAAAATGACAAGGCCGTAATCGGAACCGTGCCGCTGGCGAAGAAGCTCATCGACATTTGCCCTAAAATATCATAGCCTGATTCATTGCGTACATCTGCAATGATGAACACATCTTGATGGGGAACGGAAATAGCCATTTGCCCCTCTACTTTTTGCGCGTATTCTTGTAAAATCGATTCATTTAATATTCTGCTTGCATCGTACCCGTCGTTTGCACGGAAGAAATAAAAACGGTTGCCCGCCACTTCATCCATCTTCACGACAGTCTTTAGTGAACGGACGTTAAAACTTGCGGTTTCTCTGATTCGTTCTTTTGTCCAGTTTTCCTTTTGCAGCATCTTCTCGTCAATTAATCTGTAGGTGCTTCCAAGGTCAAGTGCATAGTAGATTCTTGTCTCTGCTGTATGCTCATCAAAAACGAGCGGAATCTCATCACTCGATGTTTCTGGAAAGGACGTTGAACGAATGACCGGATAAATGTGCTTCTCTTTACCTGAGATGTGCTGCGCTTCACCTTTCATAGCGCTGAGCGCTTCTTTCACATAATAAACGATCTCATCCAGTGTTTCATCAGGCTTTACTTCCCACTTTGCAATAATCGGCGGGAGCTCAAGCGTGATGCCCTTTCCTGTATGTTTATCTTCCACACGAAGCGTATCTTTTTCCCTGTCAAACTGGTGGGTCCAGCTGTCGTTCGTCAGACGGCTTTTCAATTGATTGGCAAGCTGTCTTGATGTCATTTTCGCCATGATAAGACCCTCCTTTCGTTATTTAGAAAGAGAATCTGTTAAAAATGCTTCAATCTCTTCCTTTGTCTTACGATCTTTGCTGACAAAACGGTTGATCTCTTGTCCGTTTTTAAAGACTAAAAAGCTTGGAATTCCGTAAATTTCCCACTCTGCACAAGTGTCGATGAACTGATCTCTATCCACATAGAAGTATTCAAATTCTGGATAGTTTGCTTCAAGCTCTGGCAAAAACGGCTCAATAAATGTGCAGTCCGGACACCAGTCAGCTGAAAATAGTAATACGGTTAAGTCTTCTTGAATCACTTTTTGTAATTCTTCGTTTGATTCAATTTTTTTCATGTTTGATTCCTCCAGTTTGTATACTTAAATCTCCGAATTGTATATAGCCTTTCTTTCTCATCCATTCTGATACTACCAAACTAATCACTGCCGGGCCAACGATATGCAAAAGAGCAATTGCGAGGAAAACGGATGGATGAAATCCCATGACTGTGAGTGTCATGAGCTGGCCGACAAGACCGCTCGTTCCCATACCCGCTCCTGCCGCATTATTGACCATCCCAAAGCCAATGATACCAATTGGCGCAAGAATCAGTCCTGCAATCGTCGGCGGAATGAGAATGAGCGGATTTTTCACAATGTTCGGCAGCTGTAGTTTTGATGTTCCAATGCCTACCGCAGCAAGACCGCCAAAACGATTTTCTCTAAATCCTGCAGCAGCAAAGCCGACCATCTGCGCACAGCAGCCAATCGTTGCCGCACCAGCAGCAAGACCGCTTAAATCAAGCATCAGCGCAAGCGCAGCGCTTGAAATCGGTGAGCTAAGAGCAAGTCCAACAATGGTTGCAACCAGCATGCCCATGATGAGTGGACTTTGATCAGTCCCCCATACGATCAGCCTGCCGAGCCCTGTCATCACCGCCTGAATCCCAGGGCCGATGAAAGCAGCGGTGAGAAAACCTGTGATAATGGTCACAAGCGGCGTTAAAATAATATCAATTCTTGTCTCACCACTGATCAGTTTGCCTAATTCCACACCAATGAGAGCAACCACGAAGCTTCCAGCAGGTCCCCCAAGCTCTGCTCCAGCGGCACCTGACACAACACTTGCGAAAATAATTAAAGGAGAAGCATTTAAGCGATAAGCAACCGCTACGCCAATTGCTGGTCCCATCAGCCCCATAGCGAGCGTTCCCATTTCCACGATGAGAGGAAATGATAACAGGCCGCCTGCTGTTTTTAAAATCAGCCCTACCACTAATGTAGCAAATAGACCTAAAGCCATATAAGAGAGTGCATCAATAAAATACACCTTTGGCGAAAGGGAAATACCCTTTCTTTTTAAATAAGTCATCAACGTCGTCTTCCTGCTTTCTCATAGGAAAGACGAAGAGGCCTGTCCTTCCCATTATATGTAGTCTTCTTACGATGAAAAATAGTCTCTACCATGAATATCATAATCATATTTTTTTTGCTTTATCAAGCACTTCTTGTGTAACATGAAAAGAAACAGGGCAAACCTTTACTAAGTTTGTGCACAAGGAGGAGATTGTTATGCAATTAACGGTTTATTTAGCTGGAGAAATTCATAGCCAGTGGCGCGATGAAATTAAGGAAAAAAGCCAGTCGTTGAAACTACCAGTAACGTTTGTTGGTCCAATGGAGAATCATGACCGATCAGATAACATCGGAGAAGATATTTTAGGCGGGCAGCCAAATGCCATCTTGAAAGACGATGCGGCTTCTGATTTGAACAATTTCCGCACCGAACTATTATTAAATAAGGCAGACGTTGTCATCGCCCGCTTTGGTGAGAAATATAAACAGTGGAACACGGCAATGGATGCTTCTTCTGCCATCGCCAAAAGGAAACCCCTTATTTTGATTCGTCCTAAAGAATTACATCATCCCCTAAAGGAATTATCAAACAAAGCAAATATCACTGTCGAAACAGTGAATCAAGCGATTAAGGCGTTGTCATACGTGTTTGAACAGGAATAAGAAAAAGGCTGTGCTCTTAATGAGGCAGCCTTTTTCTTATCGTTTACACTTGTTGATAAATCGAATCCACCGTGCTTTGATCACAATTTTTCACAAGACGAACAATTAATTCTTTTGCCGCTGCATAATCATCCACATGCAAGACAGAGTGACTTGTATGAATGTAACGCGCACATACACCAATAACAGCAGACGGTACACCTTGATTTGAGATATGAACACGTCCAGCATCCGTACCGCCTGGCGATACGAAATATTGATATGGAATATTGTTTGTTTCGGCTGTATCGAGGACAAATTCTCTCATGCCTCGGTGCGTAATCATCGTGCGATCATAAATACGAAGAAGTGCACCTTTTCCAAGCTGGCCAAATTGTGATTTGTCTCCCGTCACATCATTTGCAGGACTCGCATCTAGAGCAAAGAACAGATCCGGTTTAATCATATTCGCAGCTACCTCAGCCCCTCTGAGCCCTACTTCCTCTTGGACGGTTGCGCCTGAATATAGCTGACATGAAAGAGCTTCGTCTTTTAATTCTTTCAATAATTCAATGGCAAGTCCGCACCCATAGCGGTTATCCCAAGCTTTGGCTAAAATCTTTTTCGGATTGGCCATTGGGGTAAAGACCGTTGCAGGAACGATTTGCTGCCCTGGGCGAACGCCAAGCTCTTTCGCTTCTTCTTCACTGTCTGCACCAATATCAATCAGCATATCTGACGGTTTTACTGGTTTGCTTTTTTGTTCTGGTGTCAGAAGATGAGGAGGTGTGCTCGATACAACGCCCGGAATTGGCCCGTGATCCGTATGAACATCCACACGCTGCGCAAGCATCACTTGACTCCACCAGCCGCCAAGTGTTTGAAAACGAATCATTCCATTTTTCGTAATGGATGACACCATAAAGCCGACTTCATCCATATGACCAGCCACCATAATCTTCGGCGCGTTCTCTGGGCCTTTGCGGACACCAAACACTCCGCCAAGACGATCCTGTATGAGTTCATCGGAATATTTCTCAAGTTCCTTTTTCATAAAAGCACGCACATGGTGCTCATTACCTGGAGTCCCTTGTAATTCTGTTAAATTTCGGAAAAGCGACATTGTTTCTTCGTTCATTTGACAGTTACCCTCATTTCTATGTAATGACCATATAAATTCCTATAAAAATAACACTCACTTTATACTATAAGAATTCTTTCGGTTTTCCAAGTATCTCTCCAGAAATTTTGAATATGCTTTCAAGTATTCGGATTTCTTAACATCGCTGGACAAGTTTTGTATAATGGAAAAAACAGCAATACGGAGGTGCAGCACGTTGAAGTTAAAACATGTTCTGATTGGTGCGAGTATTGGCGTAGCCGCTGCAATTGTTGCAAAGAAAGTCTTTTTCCCGACGTATATCTCGTCTGAAAAAGCGTTAAAAATTGTGAAATCCGCTTTTAAACAGCGCGGCCCGATTGATGGCTCTTGGATTTATACTGTACCAGAACCGTATACCGTAAATGGTGAAACGATTGATGTGTACAAATCTGGCATTACACGCTCCGCCTTTGGCGAGCTTGAACAGTATGAAGTCATGATTGATGCAAAAACAGGCATGATCGTTGATGTCATTGATTCTGTTGCTTAATAAGAAAGCTTCGCAAAGACAAGTCCTTGCGAAGCTTTTTTTAGATGGCTTTGATTTTTTTGTATACAGGGTGCCACATGGCGTCTTGCACAGCCTGAATGAGATCATCAGGGGTTTCTTCCGCAATTCCTTCGTCAATCGCTGCTTGTGCCACACGGACAGCCACTGTCGCTGAAACTGTTCGAAGCTGATCAACACTTGGAAGCATCGCAGCACCCGGTTTTCCGACATTGACCATGCTCGCAATCGCTTCAGCACTCGCAACAAACATGCTGTCTGTCATGAGGCGGGCTTTACACACAATCGTTCCAAGACCAAGGCCTGGAAACACAAGGGCATTGTTTGCCTGCCCAATTTCATATGTCACACCGCCATATTCAACTGGATCAAACGGGCTTCCCGTTGTGACAAGCGCACGGCCTTCTGTCCATTCAATGAGATCTTCCGGCTTTGCCTCTGAAAGAGGTGTCGGGTTTGACATCGGTAAAATCGCTGGCCGCTCTACATGTGACGCCATTTCTTTCACTATTTCCTCTGTAAATGCCCCACCTACAGTTGAGGTACCAATTAAGATCGTAGGTTTCGCCTGCTTCACGACCTCTAACAAATCAATGGAATGCTTTGGACCATTACGTGCATAATCCTTCACTTCATCAGAACGTCTTGCATACGGCTTTTGGAATGGCTGAATGTCGGGTGAATCATCTGTGAGCAATCCCGTTTTATCAATACACCAGAAATGATCATATGATTCCTCTTCTTTGACACCATCTCTCACGATGGCATCACGAATTTGCTCGGCTATACCAATCCCTGCTGTACCTGCTCCAAAGATCACGATTCGGTGATCTTTCAGCGGAACCTTCGATGCTTTTGCACAAGCCAGAACGGCAGCAAGTGAAACGGCTCCAGTTCCTTGAATATCATCATTAAATGTACAAATACGGTCCTTATATTTTTCCAAAATGGCGCGCGCATTTTTTGTACCGAAGTCTTCCCAGTGAAGAAGTGCATTTGGAAAAGTCGCACGGGCAAGCTCGACATATTGATCAATAAACTGATCATAGCGCTCTCCTCGAACGCGGGAGTGCTGATTTCCCACATAAAGCGGATCATTTAAAAGGCTTTCCTGGTTGGTCCCAGCATCAAGCACCACTGCCAGCACACGGCTAGGATCAATACCTGCTGCAGCTGTATAAACAGCCAGTTTTCCGACTGAAATGGCGATTCCGCCAACACCCCAGTCACCGATGCCTAAAATTCCTTCTGCATCTGTTGCGACAATGAGATCAATTGATTCATCCACTCCGTAAGATGCAAAAATTTCTTCCATTCCTTCTAGGTCATCAATAGATAAATAAATTCCTCTTGGCTTTCTATACTCGTGGCTGTAACGCTGAATCGCTGTTCCTACGGTCGGTGTGTAAACAATCGGCAGCATTTCTGCCAAATGCTCATTTAATAATTTATAAAAGAGCACTTCATTTCTGTCATGAAGCGCAGTTAAATAGACATTTTTCCCAAGTGCGTCTGGCTGTGCTTTGAACTGCTCATATGCACGCTTTGCTTGATCCTCTAGTGTTAACACCTTCGGCGGCAGAAATCCCTTTAACCCAAGCTCTTCCCGCTCTTCCTTTGTAAATGCGACCCCTTTGTTTAAATAAGGGACAGACATGACTTCCATCCCTCTTAACGGTGTCTCGATGACATCACCATGTACACGATAAAATTGATTCACCTGCACTCTTCCTTTCACAAGTTCATTTTGTCGTTATTTTGTGTGAAAGGCGAAAAAACATACAGATGATCTTTTATCTTCCGGTTTCTCTTTTGACCTCATGGGTCATTGCCCCGTCTTCATCCCACTTTACAGCACGGTAGATGGCATCATGATAAAACAAGTACCATGCATTGTTTTCTTCGGCGAATGCCTGCCATTTTTGCTTCGCAGGGATCGAGGTCATTGGATAATCATCGTATGCCAACACCCAAAGCGGGTTTTTATGAGCGTGTGTCGGCATGATATCCGCTAAATGAATAGCCGTTTCTCCCTGACTTGTGAGCGTTAAGATGCTATGCCCATCGCTATGTCCACCTGTATGATGCAGGCGAATGCCTTCTGTTACTTCAATGCTATCTTCAAATGTCATGACTTGATCGGCAACAGGCTCCCAGTTTTCTTTCCAATATGTATTTCTTGAGCGGATGTTCGGCGCTCTCATTTCGTCCCATTCAATTTTGGACGTGATGATTTTTGCCTGCTGAAAAACAGACACGAGCTCATCGCCTTCACGTTTTGTCAGCCCGCTTGCATGATCAAAATGCAAATGAGTCATTAAGACGTAATCTATATCAGATGGGCGCAAACCGAGAGCCGCAAGTGATTCTTCTATTTTCGTTTCCTCTGTGACGCCATAATTGCGTTTTTGTTTCTCTGTCAGCTTCCCTGACCCGATGCCAGAATCTACTAACAGATGAAGACCGTTCCACCGTATGAGCATTGGATCACACCGTAATTCAATTTGATTTCGATCATTCACAGGGTATTTTTTTGACCATAATGGCTTTGGCACCACGCCAAACATGGCACCGCCATCCATGTGTGTATCTCCCCCATTTAACCAGAACAGTTCCATTTCACCTATTTTCATTGTCTCCATTGCTGTCATCCCTCCTTTTTCTATCGTAGCAAATACAAAGGAAAATCGCATGTGCTAATCTTTTCATCAAAAAAGCTGACCGCAATCGTTCGTTGCAGCCAGCTTTGTTCGCTTTTTATTCAGGGAATTTTACTTCTGATCGATAGATCGGTTGTCCCATGGAAGAGAATTTCTCTTCATATTCTGTCATGACATTTCCTTCGAGACCATCCTCATGTAAATCAAGGCTCACATACGTTAAAAGGAGTCCGTAAGACGAAAAGCTTTTCAAGGAATATTCAAATAGTCCTCGGTTATCGGTTTTGAAATGTAATTCACCGCCTGGACGGAGGATCTGTTCATATCGCTTTAAAAAAGCTTTAAATGTCAATCTCCGTTTTTCATGCCTTGATTTTGGCCACGGATCAGAGAAGTTTAAATACACCCGATCAATCTCATTTTCCGCAAAGACATCTGTCAGTGTCTCTGCGTTGATGTTTAGAAGCTTTACGTTTTCTACATCTGTTTCTTTGATTTTATCGACTGCCGTCACAATGACACTTTTAAATAATTCAATGCCGATATAGTTCATCTCAGGATGAAGCTTGCCCATTCCGGCAATAAAGCTCCCTTTTCCTGTACCGACTTCGATATGGATTGGATGATCATTTCCAAACAGCTCATGCCATTTCCCTTTGTATTGTTCAGGGTTGGCTAAAGCAATATGAGCATTTTCAGCTAAGTAATCATCCGCCCATGGTTTATGTCGCATTCTCAATTTGATACACCTCTATTTTCTTTACATTTTATCAAGATACCATGAAACATAAAGAGCCGCAAGACAGCAACTTATCCGCACATATGAAAAAGACCAGCTGCTATTTGGGCTGGTCTGCTTCATGTATAAAATCAAAGCTGAATGCACAGTTTAACCACATAAATGACACGCTTGAAAGGAGCATACGTATGGGATTAAACCGCCAACATCAGCTTCAATTAATCAAAGATATTTTAACTGATCACCAGCTGGATTGCTGCGGGACTGTTGCAGAATATGAACAGGTGGGACGCGTGATTCAATTAATGCTGGCAAAAGAAGATTTGGATGCTGACGTTCGTCAGCTACTAACAGATATTTATAATTACAGCCAAAAAGGCACTTCTGTCAGTTCAATTGATGCACATATCGAAGCGCATCAATCTCATCTATCTAACTGGGTCGAGAACATTCCATTGTCTTAATGGATGTTTAACCGTTTTAAGAGTGCATGTAGCTCGGCTTGCACTTCTTTTTGCGCCTTTTCATTTCCTTTTCTTTTATGCCAAACGACAAACGAGACGGTTTCAGCCAGCACATACCATGCCATGCGTTTTCGCAAGTTGTCGGTCAGCGGAGCACCATACATAGAGAGCCAGCTTTCCCAGTTCTCTTCTTCAACATAATGGTATAAGAGCGGTCCAAGATCAATCGCTGGATCCGCAATCATTGCCCCGTCCCAATCAATTAAATAGAGCTGGTTTTCATCTGTCAGCAGCCAATTATTATGGTTGAGGTCACAATGGCATACGACCTTATCCTCGAAATGAACTGCCTCCACATGTTTCTCTAAATACTGGATGGCACGCATGATATCATGTGAGTCAATCTGCTCTTTTAAGATCGATGCCTTGAGATGCATCAAGATCGATGCCGGGTCAAGCGAGTGCTTTTCTAATCGTTTCAGCATATCGAGCAGCTCTTTTGATGTATGAATTTTTCTTAGCTGCTCTGCTACAGGACGGTCATTCATGTCCTTTGGCTTCAGCTCTCTCCCGCTCAGCCAGTGCTGCGCAGTAATGACATCCCCATT
This sequence comes from Bacillus sp. 005/A4HT-01/001, assembly GCF_004634445.1. Classification (NCBI taxonomy): domain Bacteria; kingdom Bacillati; phylum Bacillota; class Bacilli; order Caryophanales; family Bacillaceae; genus Bacillus; species Bacillus sp. 005/A4HT-01/001. The sequence continues at coordinate 80,634 of NZ_SEIZ01000002.1, read as the reverse complement.
TTCCATCCGTTTTGTCCAGACAAGCTTCGGCACAATGCCTTCAGCTGACAAAACCGCAAGAAACGGTGACGTATTGCGTTTTAAAAATAGCTTTTGGTCATTGTGTGTTGCGAAGTACGCATCTCCCGTAGCGCCTCCAGCAGGAGAGATGTGCCATTCGCTACCTAATATTTGTCCCAACCAGTTCATATCAATTTTCAACCCATCATTTCTTAAAATATTTTAAATCATGCTTTTTTAGTCGACAAAATTCAGCCGATTGAGATCAATTGGCTGTTTATTTTTTATTTATATGATCATAAAAACAAAAAGGACAGCTATTGAGAATGAGATGCTAAACAATAGCCGTCCTATAGATTTTATCGCTACCTTCTTATACTCGTCAAGCAAAACTAGAAAAACAGGACAAGAACCTTATGAAAAGGGAAGTCTTTTTTCATGTTTCTTTTGCTCGTGCGCACACTGGCTGCTTCTTAGCCACGTAATTTTAACGATCGCTCACTAGCCTTAACAAACACTGGAGTGGCGCCAATCACTTCTCCATCGGCGTGAAATAAGATTTTTTCATCTGCCTCCAAGTAGGCTTCTTCATGCTGAAAAAGGGTGACTCCCTCCATTACAAGGTGCTTTTTAAAAACCATTGCACTTAAAAATAAGAGAACTTTCAATGGATTCAAATCAGTGACAACGATTGTTTGAAATCCTGATTGCCTCGCACTTGCTTCCGGCGCTGCTTCCAGCCCGCCTCCATAATATGGGTGATTACATACGATCACAAACCACACTTGGCGAAAAACTTTTCTCTCATTTTCAATAAAAAGAGCAAGGTCAAACGGTTTGAAAGACCATAACGAATGTAGAAAGGACAGCGGGTAGATGATAAATCCGAGTTTGAGTCGGTTGAGCCACTTTTTCCCTCTAAAATGGACCGTTCTCTTCAAGACATGCGCATCAAAACCAACACCAATATGATTGAGAAAAAGAACAGATTGCGGACTTTCTGCATGATCTTGAAAGGAGCCGAGAGAAAATGTTTTCGTCAGCATCCTCTTTTGTTTTCTCACTTCTTTGATCACATCATGACGCTGGATGCCCAGCCCCTTCGCAGCATCATTCCAATGACCTGCTGGGACAAAGCTTAGCTGCACATGATCAATTTCTTTTAAACCATTTAGTACTTCATGAAATGTGCCGTCACCGCCAATGACGATCAGCCGTTTCAATCTGTCGTCTTGCATAGCGCTAATCTGTCTCGCCAAAACTTCGGCATGTCCTTCATGCTGGGTAAGAAACGATCTGTATGAGATCTCTACCTTTTGTAATTCTTTCTCTATGCTTCTCCAAGTGCGGAGTCCTTTTCCTTGTCCTGCTGCTGGATTGACGATAAAGTACCATTCATTCATATATTAGCTCCACTCAGGTCTCATTTTTTGGTGACCTTGATATGCCTTTAATCGAGCCATTCCTGCCTTCTCTTGCTGTCTGATTCACCATAAGCGAGCAATGCCTTTGTCGCTTTGAATTGCTGATGCTTTGTCGGCGCCGTGCTTTTCCGCTGCTTTTCAAACCAATCCTCCGCTTTCTTCTTATCGACAACCTCCATCCCGAATGGAACTTCGGGCAAATCAATATACGAGGTGCGGCTGATGAGGATTTTTTTCACAGGAAGCTCTACACCACTTTGCTGTAAAATTTTTGACACAACAGTTCCAGAGCGAAGAAGGCTTGCACAAGGGTTTAAAACGGATTGAACAGCTTTTCCCGTCGCCCGCTTTTCCCAAAAACGTTCCTTTGATCCAATATATACGCTGTCTGGCTCTGCTTCTAAGAAAGATAAACAGATGACTTCAAGCGGCGTAATGAGCACTGGACACAATTCCATCTCAGCTTTTTGAATGAGCAGCACCGGCTTGTACATCACAAAATAAGAATCTGGCAGCTGCCTTGCAAGCATCCGCAGCTTTTCATCATAGCGAATGTGATGGGAGACAGTTGAAATATGAGAGATCGTCGAGCTGGCCCATTTTAACTGAACATCGTAAAGATGATCTTTAAAAAAGTGAATCAGCTTCGTTTCATCGGTAGGAACGTTTGTAAAGACACCTTGTTCTATATCTGTTGGCTCGTTAAAAAGACTCAGGTCCCGTTCCTTTTTCATATCGGCTTCTTTTTGCTTTCTTTTTAAGGAGAATTTCTTTCTCTTTTCTTCCTCTTGTTCAGGTGCTTGCTCGATGGCTTGGTCAGCCTGCTTTTGCACCTGCTCTTTGGAAGCCTTTTTTAACTCGTCCCATCTTTGTTTTTTCAACCGAATAAACTGATTGATGTAATGATGCGGGTCTTGTTCATATCGTGATATATAATCTTGGATTTTAATAATTTGCGCCATCTGCTGCTCACTCCAACCTCTAGAATCATTTATGTAGTGTAAATTGTTTGATCGCGTGATAACGCGGGGTTTCTTTTAGACGAATTTCAAATAAAGCGATACTAGAAACCTCCATCGAATATGGTTCTTTCCGTAAGGGTGCTTGTTCTATATAGGACTGTTCTCTATTCCATTTGCGCGCAATCGTCATATGTGGATGAAAGGGTCTCTTTTCGACAGGATGACCTGCTGTCAAAACGGCTGCTTTCACTTTTTCTCTTAGATCCATCAAAGGCTTACTTTCACTAGGCTTTGTAAAAAAGACTCTCGGCCGCTCCTTTTGGCCAAATATTCCTACTTCATTCAGCTTCAGCTGGAAAGCAGACACCCCAGGAGACAGCTGTGCAAGTAGCTCAGAAATCTTATTTAAACGGTCCTCTGGAATCGCACCTAAAAACACAAGGGTGACATGATAATCAATGGGTGCTGTCCATTTTTGAAAGGAAAGTCCGCTCCTCTTGTCTATATCCGCTTTCATTTGATACGCGAGTTGTTCAGGGATTGGAATCCCGATAAAATAATGACGGCTTTCGGCCATATTTTCACCTGTCCTTTTTAACAAACTTTACGAATCCCCATTGATGATAGTATAACTAAAGTAATGCGGAATGAGAAGAAAGGGTGTCACATGATGAAGGTTGCACAAAATATAGCTGAATTAATAGGTCATACACCACTTGTAAAATTACAGCGCCTTCAGCCAGTACATGGCGCTGCTATTTATTTAAAACTGGAATCATTTAATCCTAGCGGAAGTGTAAAAGATCGGGCTGCTTACAATATGATCCTTGAGGCAGAAAAACAAGGAAAGCTCACAAAAGGGGCAACGATTATTGAACCAACAAGCGGAAATACAGGAATTGGCTTAGCGATGAACGCTGCTGCAAGAGGCTACAAAGCCATTCTGATCATGCCTGATACGATGACCCAAGAAAGAATCAATATTTTAAAGGCATACGGCGCACAGGTCGTATTAACCCCGGGGGAGGAAAAAATGCCAGGCTGTATTCGCAAGGCAGAAGAATTAGCTGCTCAAATTCCTAATAGCTTTATTCCCATGCAATTTGACAATGGTGCGAACCCTGATGCTCATAGAGGGACAACGGCTGTAGAAATTATTGATGCAGTGCAACAGATTGGGCAGCCGCTTGCCGCTTTTGTCGCAACTGCTGGAACTGGCGGAACCATTACAGGCACTGGAGAGGAACTCAAAAAAGCATTCCCGGAATTGACGATACATGTGGCAGAGCCAAAGGGGTCTCCTGTTTTATCAGGCGGGAAACCTGGCAAACATAAGCTTGTTGGCACAAGTCCAGGATTTATCCCACATATTTTAAACGAACAGGTGTATGATGAGATTGTGCAAGTGAGTGATGAAGATGCTTACGACATCACACGAAAGCTCGCCCGTCTTGAAGGTATTTTAGTCGGTCCATCATCTGGCGCGGCATGCTATGCAGCCATTGAAGCAGCCAAGCAAATGCCAAAGGATCACATTGTCATTTGTATGACAGCAGACACGGGTGAACGTTATTTATCAAGTGATGTGTTTCAAGATTAAAAAAGGAACAGGGCGTATGCTCCTGTTCCTTTTTCTTCGTTTCATATGAACACCTCCTACAAGACCGTCTTGACCTCAGTCTGTTCGCCTGTCACAAGTAAAACTTGTTCATCAGTGAGCGGGCATAAAGAGAGCGTATTTTGATCTTTCTCTATGATATGCTGTGCGGCTTCACCTAAATAAGGATTGTTTATATGCGGTACTGGATAGCTGCTAATCTCATTGAATCCTTCAAAGGAAGATAATTCTAGCGCTTTCTCCTGATCATCCATCAGTGAGATGTATTCAATGCTTGGCGCCATGATAATACTCCCCGCAGATTCTCCGATATACAGCTTGCCTTTGCCGATCTCTTCTTTCAATACACGATCGAGCCCGTGCTTTCTTAATTCTTGCAGCAAATAAAAGGTATTGCCGCCAGATACATACATGACATCATTCTTCCTAATGATCTGTGTGATCTCCTGAACCGTTTGCCCGGTCAGTTGAACAGTCTCTACACGCATTTCTAATTGATGAAAGGCTTCTTTTGCTGCATCGACATAGTGCGTGACTTCTTCCACTTCACTGGCTACCGGAATGAATGTCACACTTTTTCCTTTTAAGGTGTCGCCTGCAAAGTCAGACAAGAGAGAATAGCTGTCTTTGAATGAAGAGCATAAGAACATTTTTTTCACGGTGAATCCCCTCTTCTCTTTCCTTTTTTATTTCGCCAATTCATACATGGCTTGTGCATATAGAGCAGTTGCTCGTAGTAAATCATCGATTTCGATATATTCATCCTTTTGGTGTGCGCAATCAGGTCTTCCAGGGAATAGAGGGCCAAAGGCAACACCTGCTTCTAATGACCTTGCATACGTTCCTCCCCCAATCGCAATAAGATGGGCAGGATCTCCTGTTTGTTCTTCGTAGACACGCTGTAATGTTTTCACAAGTGGATGGTCTTTTGAGACGTGATGAGGCGGACTGTCATCAAATTTCTCAATCGCTGCCCCTTTTATTCGTTCAATCCCTTTTTTGACTTCCTTACCGTCCGCTGTTACGGGATAGCGGACATTCAGCCCAAGCTTCGCTTCTTCGTTTTGCGAATAGCGGATTGTGCCCACATTCAAGGTCAAGTCACCACTAATATCATCTTTACAAGCGATGCCGAGTTTTTGTCCTCTTGTGTCTTGATCAAATAAAGCATTTATTTGTGATGTAAAAGCGAGCCCTCTTTCATCTAATTCATGCGCACATAAGAAATTCGCCATATGAATGCCCGCATTTGTGCCATTCGCCGGCTCCATTGCATGAACTGATACACCTTTTAATGTGAATGTCAGTCCATCTGCTGTATGGTTTGTCTCACCGGTTAGCTGATTTTCTGCAAGATAGGCTGCAAAAGCCGTTTTTAATGCTTCAGCATCGTGATCATTTGCTGCTGTCACAATCGCGCGAGCCTCATCTGGGACCATATTGAGACGCATGCCTGATGTGAATTGCTTGAGGATGTAACGCTTGTTTTCTTCTGATTGTTCGTATGTAAAGGATACGATGGCATCTATGATCCCTTTTTCAGCATGAATAATTGGAAAATCAGCATCTGGCGCAAACCCGATTTGCGGCATCGCCTCATGCTTGAAATAGTGATCGACGCATCTCCAATCGCTTTCTTCATCTGTGCCAATGATGATTCGAATCTTTTTCGACAGCGGCAGACCGGCATCTTTTAACATTTTCACTGCGTAAAACGCCGCCATGGTCGGCCCTTTATCATCAATGGCTCCTCTTGCAAAGATTTTATTTTCTCTTATGTCCGCTGAAAATGGCGGGGTTGTCCAGTCGTCTCCCGCAGGCACGACATCCACATGGCATAGCACACCGACGATATCTTCGCCTTCTCCATATTCAATATGACCAGCATAACCATCAACATTTTTCACTTTGAAGCCCTCGTCCTGCCCTTTTTTGAGCATATACTGAAGAGCCTCATCCACTTTTTCACCGAACGGTTTTCCTGCTGTGCCGCCTTCTTCATCTAAGACACTTTCAATTTGTAAAAAAGATTGTGTATCCTGAATCAAATTGTCTTTTTTTCGTATGACTTCTGCTTCCCAATTCATTTTTCCATTCCTCCTTGAAAAAAGGTTGCAATCCACCCTTAAAACGAATATTATATTAAGTGTTTTGTAATAATGTTCGTAAATGGAGGATTTTATGTTTCAGTTAAAAGAGAACCAAACCAATATAAAGAAAGAATTACTCGCTGGTATGACGACATTCTTTACGATGGTATATATTGTAGCCGTCAATCCAGGAATCCTTTCAGATGCAGGCATTCCTTTTGACCAAGTCTTTACTGCAACCATTATCGCTGCTGTTGTCGGTACCCTCTGGATGGCACTCTTTGCAAACTATCCGATTGCCATTGCACCAGGTATGGGGCTGAATGTCTATTTCACCGTCACTGTTGTCGGCGGCGGGGGTCTCAGCTATCAAACAGCATTTAGTGCGGTATTTGTTGCTGGAATACTCTTTATCATTTTATCGTTAACATCCCTTAGAAAACAACTCATTGAGGCGATTCCAGATAATTTAAAGTACGGAATTACAGCAGGTATCGGACTATTTATTGCATTCATTGGGCTAAGACAGTCTGGGATCATCACTGCTGATCCACAAAATCTTGTGAAACTTGGTAATTTAAGCTCACCTGTTGTCATTTTGACACTCGTTGGTTTAATGATTTCTGTCATATTAATGGTTCTTCAAGTGAATGGAGCGCTGTTTATCGGCATGTTAGCAACCACGTTAATTGCACTTGCAACAGGTCAGCTTCATTTTCCTAAAGTGCTAGTGGATACCCCAGCACTGCCTGAAGGAATGCTGATTACAAATCCATTTGCTGCGTTTGGCGATGTATTTTCCCATCACTTGTATGCTGTTGTCTTTTCCTTTTTACTTGTGACGATTTTTGATACAACAGGAACAATGATCGGGGTTGCGGAACAAGCTGGTTTAATGAAAAATGGTCAGCTCCCAAAAGTACGCAGAGCCTTACTTGCTGACTCTGCTGCGACGACAATTGGCTCAATGTTTGGAACAAGCCCAACCACAGCTTACATTGAATCATCATCAGGAGTGGCCGCTGGCGGAAGAACTGGACTGACCTCTTTAACCGTTGCTGCATTGTTTATTGTGGCTTTGTTTTTTGGTCCACTCATTAAAGTCATTTCGGCTTTGCCGTCCATCACTTCACCTGTCTTAATCATTGTCGGCTGTTTGATGATGAATTCAGTGTCACGTATTCGCTGGAATGAGCTTGACGAAGCATTTCCTGCTTTTCTTGTGATTCTTTCCATGCCGCTGACATCTAGCATCTCTACAGGGATTTCACTAGGATTTATTTCATATCCACTTGTGAAGCTGGCAAAAGGAAAATGGAAAGAAGTGCATATTCTTGTGCTCATTTTTGCCGTCTTATTTTTCGTGCAGCTCTTTTTCTTAGAAGGATAACCAAAATAAAAAGACACATTTCTCATTTGAATGTGTCTTTTTTGTATGAATGATTTTTTATTTTGTAAATTTTCTGTGTTTATTTTTTGATCTTTCTTAAGTGGCAATTTTCTTTATACGCCTTGTGTTTATTGGGTTGTAACCGGATTCAAATCATGATATATACCATAATTTCATTCATGAAGACAAGTTTAAAAACACGTAAAGTTGACTTTTTGGTGGAACTAGATGCATAATAACGTGTATAATAGAATAAAACATTAAGAAACACGAACATTTACCATTGTTGCATGTCCTTATGTCGCAGTTTTAGTGTAGTAAGTTGTGGTTAGTCAAGTCCATCCGATCTTATTGATAGGGAGTGGTTTTTTGAAACCTTCAACAAACCGTATGATGACTCGAATAAAATCAGTTTACATGTTCATTCAAGAGAAAGGTCTTGTGACGACACAAGAGCTGGTTGATGAATTCGGGATCACACCTAGAACCATCCAAAGAGACTTAAACGTGCTTGCCTATAACGATCTTGTTCATAGTCCAAGCAGAGGCAAATGGGAAACAACGAGAAAAAAAGTAAAAATATCATCATAAGCGAATAATGAACTTCCATATAACAAAAAGAACCGGCGATATGCCGGTTCTTTTCATTTTGCTGACAAAGGGCTAAAATGAACTTGATTTTAGCCCTTTGTCTTCTTTTCAGCGTGATAGAAAACCTTTGCAGTCTAGGAAGGACGAGTACTGGCGCAGAGCGAATGTGACATTCGTGAGCACCAGCACGCAGGACTGACAACGAATGCGAGGGTTTGTCTACACGCTGAAAGAACCGGCAAAATGCCGGTTCTTTTCATTTTCTCTATATTAATCACGATTGATTAAACTGTCTAACTCTCCCTCCGTCAATTCACGGTATTCTCCTGGCGCCAAATCTTCGTCTAATGAAACAGCCCCCATCGAGAGCCGTTTTAAAAAGATCACTTCATTGCCCACTGCTTGTGCCATCAGCTTCACTTGATGGTACTTCCCTTCTGTAATCGTTAAACGGATTCGTGTATCTGCCTCTTGGTTGGCATCTACTTCAACCTTCGCCGGCTTCGTTCGGTAGTCGTCTAAAATCACAACTCCCTCTTCAAGACGAGTGATGTCTTGATCTCCAAGCGGGTATTTCAGATGAACTTCATACGTTTTCGGGACATGCTTTTTCGGAGATAACAATTGATGAGCAAGCTGGCCGTCATTTGTAAGGAGGAGGAGACCAACTGTATCCTTATCAAGTCTCCCTACAGGGAATGGCTCCCTTGCAATATCCTCTGGCTCTAGTAGATCAACAACCGTCTCATCTCGCAGATCCTCCGTTGCTGAAATGACACCGTCTGGCTTGTTCATCATGAGATAAATGAATTCTTTATACTCTACACGCTCTCCATGCACGAGCACTTCATCATTTGTTGGATCGACATGATCTTTCACCTGCTTCGCCACTTCTCCATTCACTGTGACGGCCCGGGCCTTGACCAGCTTCTTTACATCTTTCCTTGAACCAAAGCCGGTATTGGCCAGCAATTTATCAAGCCTCATGCTTCTCCACCTCTTCTTAACTCTTTTTTCTTAAAAATGACGGCATCCGGCTGCCAAGTACACGCTCTAACAATCCAACTTTATAAGATAAGAACATATACACACCGCCGCCAGTAATCATTGAAATCAAAATAACAATACCAGCTTGTACCATTCCACCTTCATATGAAATGACTTGACTCACAAGCTGACATGTCACATAAGCCACTACAGCCATGATTGCCGTTAAAATACCAATTAAAATAAACCGTTTGAAAATCCTGCGGAACGAATAGCCTGCATGGCGCTTGATCATGATGAACATATACAAAATCGAGGCACTGTAGCCTAATGCCGTTGCAAGCACAGAACCGTTTCCTTGCAGCCAGCTAATCAGTGGGATATTGAGAACCGTTTTAATGATGATCCCTAACAAAAGACTGACGATCGCAAATTTTTGTTTGTTAATCCCTTGTAAAATCGCTGCGTTAATGGTGAATAAAGAAAACAGTAACGCAACAGGTGCATACCAAAACAAAATAGAAGTCCCAATCTCAGGGTGCACAGACGGATAGAAAAACCAATAAACTGGTCCAGCCAATGCCGAGATACCAAATGAAGCAGGCAAAACGAAGAATAAAATGACCTGCATCGTTTGATCAATTTGCCGATTCAGCAGCTTGTAATTTCGCGCTGTAAAGGATTCCGTTATGGTTGGAATCAATGTTAAACCAAACGCAGTTGCAAGTGACACAGGAATCATGACAAGCTTCGGTAAATATAACGTCACAATAGACAGAACCGCTGTACTAATATCCTGATGTCCTGATGCAATCATCGCTCTGTTAATTGTATTTGTATCAATATAAGAATAAATCGGAATGGCAAGTCCAACAAACACATAGGGTGCTGCATAACTGAACAGCTCTGTAAACATTTGCTTATAAGATAATCCAGAATAGTCCCCTGTATTCGGCTGCATTGCCAAAAGCCGATCTTTCCGCTTCAGCCAATATAAATAAAGCGTAAATAGACCGCCAAACGCACCAATGAGTGCGGCAAATGTGGCATAACCAACCGCAATAACAAGACCACCGTCAAGCACTTTTAAAATGATAAACGTCGCTGTTAATAGGAAGATGATTCTGACAAGTTGTTCGATGACTTGGGAAACAGCTGTCGGGCCCATCATCGAGTGCCCTTGGAAAAAGCCTCGCACAAGACTCATGATGGGTACAACCAATAGACCCAAACTGACCATCCGAATCACATAAACCACTTGATCGACCGTCAAACCGCCCGTTTCATTCGATCCTCCAAGCTGAATCTTGGCAAAGATCGGTGCGGTCAAATATAAAATAGAAAAGGCGATAATACCGGTGACAAGCATGACCGACATACCCGCCCTGAACATTTTTCTTGTTGTCTCATAATCGCCGATTGCATTATATTTAGAAACGAATTTCGATACCGCTGTTGGAAAACCGAGCGTAGCAATACTTAAAAAGATCGTATACTGATTGTATCCATATTGGAATAGCGCACCACCAGTCGCTCCGACCATTGCGCTAAATGGAATTAAGTAAATCATACCAAGAATACGAGAGAGATAAGTCCCTATCGTTAAAACCAACGTACCACGAAGCAGTTTATTAGACATGCGCTTAACCACCATTTTTCTAATGAATATTCAACTTAACTATTTTAACACATCATTTCATCGCACAGGTAACAAATCCAATACAGAAGTCACAAAACCAATCAATTCATATTTCAGCCTTCCCCAATCTTCGTTATAATAGAGAAATGACTGAAAGTAGAAAGAGGAATGTAACATGAAACATTATGATGTCATTGTCATTGGCGGTGGACCTTCTGGACTGATGGCCGCGATTGCATCGGCAGAACACGGTGCATCGGTTCTGTTAATTGACAAAGGAAACAAACTTGGCAGAAAGCTCGCCATTTCTGGCGGTGGACGCTGCAATGTGACCAATCGCCTTCCAGTAGAAGAAATTATCAAGCATATTCCCGGAAACGGACGTTTTCTATATAGTGCATTTTCTGAGTTCAATAACGAGGATATTATTTCGTTCTTTGAAAATCTAGGTATTGAACTAAAAGAAGAAGACCATGGACGTATGTTCCCTGTCTCAAACAAAGCACAATCTGTTGTGGATTCCCTATTGGATAGGCTCCGCGTGCTCAATGTGACCATTCGAACGAATGAAAAGATTAAAACCGTTCTGTATCAAGACGGACAAGCAGCTGGAATTGTTACAAATAATGATGAAAAAATTTCAAGTCATGCCGTTGTCATTGCTGTTGGCGGGAAAAGTGTGCCTCATACAGGCTCTACTGGCGATGGCTATGCATGGGCAGAAGCCGCTGGTCATACCATTACAGAGCTCTTCCCAACAGAAGTACCCGTCACGTCAGACGAGCGTTTTATTAAGGACAAAGTGCTTCAAGGTCTTTCATTAAGAAGTGTGGCCGTGAGTGTTTTAAATAAAAAAGGAAAACCCGTCGTCACTCATGTCATGGATATGATCTTTACACACTTTGGCTTATCAGGTCCTGCCGTTCTGAGATGCAGCGGATTTGTTGTGAAGGAACTGAAAAAGCAACCGGCCGTCCGTCTTCAAATTGACTTATACCCAAAGCTCAATGACGAGGAGCTATTCCAAAAGCTTCATCGCGATCTAAAAGATGAACCAAAAAAAGCCATTAAAAATGTCCTGAAATCTTGGATGCAAGAGCGCTATTTATTGTTCCTTTTAGAACGAAATGGCATTGATCCGCAGGAGACATTTTCTGGTCTCGCTAAAGAGAAACTCCGCGCTTTTGCGCATGATTGTAAACATTTCATCGTCCATGCAAATGGGACGCTTTCTTTAGATAAAGCCTTTGTCACAGGAGGCGGCGTTTCTGTCAAAGAAATTGAACCGAAGAAAATGGCATCCAAAAAAATGAACGGTCTTTATTTCTGCGGAGAAATTTTAGATATTCACGGTTACACAGGCGGTTACAATATTACGTCAGCACTTGTGACAGGCAGGTTAGCTGGCATGAATGCCGCACTAGAAGTAAAGGAGAGATTCCAATGATTAGACGCGCACTTCCGATTGTCCTTGCAGTTGTCATTAGTTTGACAGCCGCTTTCTTTATGAAGCTGTCCATTACCCCGTTAAAAGTCGCCATTGTTTTAGCGTTTACGATTTTCGCTGTTTGTTTAAAAGAATATGTCTACCGTCTGCGCAAACGAATTGAAGAAAAGTCATCTTCACATATCGATGGTTGATAAATGGAAGGAAAACATGTTACGGTAAAATAGAGGTCGAGTGAGAAACTCGCCTCTTTTTGTTTGAAAATAGTTGAGACAGGGGATATTAAATTAAATCCTCTGCTTAAACGTGTAGAACAACAGGAGAGTGAGATGGTGTGAAAAACGTATCAAGTGTATTTTGGATTGTGATTGCTATCACATTTATTGCCGTTCTATGGGGAGCCCTTTCTCCAGATACGCTGCAAAATGTGACAGATCAAATTCAAACATACATTACAAATGACTTTGGCTGGTATTATTTATTAGTCGTATCGCTGCTAGTCGGCTTTTGTCTATTCTTTATCTTTAGCCCTATCGGAAAAATTACGTTAGGAAAGCCAGGTGAAGAGCCTGAATTTGGTCTTTTTTCTTGGTTCGCCATGCTGTTTAGTGCTGGAATGGGCATTGGGCTTGTTTTTTACGGAGCCGCTGAACCGATCAGCCACTTTGCCATTCAATCCCCAACAGGCGAGACGGAAAATGCACAAGCCTTCCGTGATTCCCTTCGTTATACCTTTTTCCACTGGGGACTTCATGCATGGGCCATTTATGCAATTGTCGCCCTTTGCATTGCATACTTTAAATTTAGAAAAGATGCACCTGGATTAATCAGTTCCACCTTATACCCAGTATTCGGAAACAGAATTCATGGATGGATTGGAAAAACCATTGATTGCATCGCAGTATTTGCAACGGTGGTCGGTGTAGCTACTAGTTTAGGACTAGGTGCCGCACAAATTAATGGCGGATTAAACTATTTATTTGGAATTCCAAATAACTTCCTGACTCAGCTCATCATTATTGCAATCGTCACGGTCCTGTTCCTTCTCTCTGCTTGGAGCGGTATTGGTAAAGGGATTAAATATTTAAGTAACACAAACATGATTCTTGCTGCTTTACTCATGTTCTTTTTACTCATTGTTGGACCAACTGTGTATATTTTAAATTCATTTACTGATTCAATCGGACAATACTTATCAAATATTGTACAGATGAGCTTTAGATTATCACCAAATGATCCAGAAAAGAGACAATGGATTAATGGATGGACCATCTTCTATTGGGCATGGTGGATCTCTTGGTCGCCATTTGTCGGTATTTTTATTGCAAGGGTTTCACGCGGGAGAACCATTCGAGAATTTTTAATTGGTGTCTTAGTGGCTCCTTCCATCCTCGTGTTCCTTTGGTTCTCGATCTTTGGTGTATCTGCAATGGACTTACAACAGAACAATATCGTCGATGTTGCAAACATGTCTACTGAAACGATGCTGTTTGGTGTTTTAAATGAATACCCACTCGCCATGATTACATCCATTCTGGCACTGATTTTAATTGCGGTATTCTTTATCACATCAGCAGACTCAGCTACATTCGTTCTCGGAATGCAGACAACCTATGGATCATTAAATCCAGCGAATAGTGTAAAGATCAGCTGGGGTATTATCCAGTCAGCAGTAGCGGCAGTGCTCTTATTTTCAGGCGGTCTTCAGGCCTTGCAAAACACAGCCAAACTCGCTGCTTTACCGTTCTCTGTTGTCATCATTTTAATGATTGTATCCCTGTACAAATCATTAAATGAAGAACGAAGAGCGATTAAACAAGCAAATAAGTACAATAAACCAAGAAGTCCAAGAGTAAAAAAAGCATAATCATCACAAGAGAAAAGTCGTTCCTCATCCGAACGGCTTTTTTTCTCGTTGAAATAATTGAAGATTGTCATGACATCGCGTATTCCGATAAAATAGTGTTGAATCATCACTTTTCTACATAATGGAGGTTTATATGACGTTACCTACGTTCAAGTACAACCCAGACCCAGTTTCATTACATGTGATTAAAAAAGAGCAAAGAGATTGAGCATTTAGAGGAAGAACTCTCAGAGGATATTGAAGAGATTTGCAGTGGTGGACATTTCACAAAAGAGAACCTGAAACAATGGCTCGTGAACGGAGGAGACTTGCAAGGCTACCTCTTTCAATGCGTTCAATGCAAAAAGCATCGTTTACATATTGATGCTAGTTGATCATGGCAAAAGGACCTTTCAGCAGGTCCTTTTATTTTTTATATAAAATGAGCGCTGAAAAACAGTAGAGCTGCTCTCCTCCTTGCTCACAGATCACCGCCACATTGTATTTGATGTCAATAATTTGGTCGTCGTCCATTCCTTTTAAAAAAAGATTGATTTCGCTTTGCAAATCTTTCTCGTGTTCTTCATCAAATACAGCTACCTTCAGCACATATGCCACGCTCCCTTCTCTTGCTACTCTATTTTTATGCAAATAGAGACGGACATATGAACAAAAAAAGCCTTCCATCTTGTCGATGAAAGGACTTCTTTTTACAGCTTCGGTTTTGTTTCTCCTGTCCATGCAAGCATGCCGCCAACGACATTGGTTGCTTGATACCCTTGGTCTTCTAAGAAATAGCAGACATTCTCACTGCGTTTACCAGAACGGCAAATAATATAATACTCTTGCGACTTATCAAACGCATCTAGCTTCTCAGGAATATCCCCCATTCGAATATGGACAGCCTCTGGAATCATGCCTTCTGCTACCTCTTCATCCTCACGCACATCGACGAGCTGAATGGCTTCTTCTTGCGCTAGCTTTTGCTTTAATTCTTCTATTGAAATTTCTTTTACTGACACGACTCTCATCTCTCCTTTTAATCACGGTGACACCATTATAGCAAATCATACACATCACTGCGTATTCACCCGCTTGGATTGAAGGAAAGACGGGAATCGTTTCTTCACATCAACTGCCGGCTGCTCGCTTTCAAACTCTATCTTTTTAAACACTTGATAGGCTAGCCACATGTGGCCATATGCGAGAATGCTGATGCTAAAAAACGGCACGATCCCTGGCAAATAAGCAAATAGGATAAAGAGAACAGCCGAGAAAACGAGCATAGAGAGCGTATATTGCAAATACGAGATGCCAAGCAGAAGGGAAAATTTCAAATAAAGACGCTTTTTCCAATCATAATGAGCCAGCAGCGGAAAGATATAAAACAAGCTGACAATAAACAGAAAACCAAAGATATAGATCGCAAAGCGAAGCACGTGTAAAAACCAACTCGTTGGATAAATATAAGCAAGGTCTACATAAATAATCGTCCCGATGATGACCAGCACCACTCCAATGATATTAGAGCGTACAAATTCTTCGCGGTATACTTTCCAAAAGGTTTGAAAGACGCTGACTTGCTCATGCCCTTGTATCCACTTTCTCATCACAGAAAATAACGCTGTTGTTGCAGGCATGAAGCCAAAGATTCCAAGCCCAAGTAAAGTGAACAAAAGCCATAACAAATTCGTATAGGCGAGTCTCATCACCCACTCACACATGCGCAGCATTCTGCTCATTGATCCATCATGATCCATCTCTCTTCCCTCCTCTCTTACTCGTTACACCGTCTCTTTTTGAAACAATTCTTCTATTTCAATCGGGCGTTTTTCTGCAACTGAGCGCCACATGCCTTCGCCAAGTGCAATGGAATAAGCACCCGCCTCTGCTCCTGCTGAAATGTCATAAGGAATGAGCGGATCTTTTCCTAAAAATAAATCTGCTAATAATAGCGGATCTCCGCCTCCATGACCACCTGATTGCTTCACAACTTCAATCGTTTCTTTTCCACCAAACATCGGGTAGTATGCAATTGTCTGTTCAGGGAATTGAAAAGGGATTCTCGACGGCACATGAAACTCATTTGTTTCAATCCGTCCCTTCGTCCCGTTAATCGCAAGCCGGTAGCCTTCATATGGCGCTGAAAATTGAATCGAGTAACTTAACAAAGCTCCCTGATCATAAGCCACTGACGCCACGTATGTATCCTCAATATCAATTTCTTGATCAAAAATACAGGCATCCGGGCGATAATTCGAGTATTGCTTTGACTGCTGCTCACCTGATTCAATATGGTCATCCTCCACCTTTGAACGCTCTACCCGCGGATTCCACCTTGCTTCATAATGACAGGTATCTCTTACATGACAGGTTCCGCAATATCGATTCCCTTCACCCTGCAAAGGATTCCAAGGACTTTCATTCCCATAATAATTCAGTGCGCCATAGGCAAATACTTGCTTCGGCTTTTGATCAATCCACCAGTTGACCAAGTCAAAATGATGGGTCGATTTATGAATAGACAGACCGCCTGAATATTGACGCGAGCGGTTCCACCTTTTGAAATAACTCGCTCCATGATACGTATCAATGAGCCAGCTTAACTCAATAGACGTGACCCTTCCAATCTTTCCATCTAAAATAAGCTCTTTTATCTTTCGGTGGAATGGATTGTAGCGATAATTAAAGGTGACGGTGACCTTCCCTTTGCTTTCTGCCTCTTTTTCCATCACCTGTTTGGCATCTTTTGCTGTTGTGACCATCGGCTTTTCCGTTATGACATCCAGATCATGATCCAGTGCCTGCAGGATATATGTGACATGTGTATCATCTCGCCCCGCCACAATGACGATATCTGGTCTTGCTTCCTTCACCATCTGACCAAATGCATCCTCATGAAAAAATGAGACGCCCCTTAGTGATGGAAAACGCTCCTGACAAAGTGTATACCGCTTCTCATCTACATCTAGGAGCCCTGTAATCCTGTAATGCTCATTGAAATCCTCGGTGAGCGGTTTGATAAACATATTGAAAGCACGGTGACTGAGCCCGCAAACGGCGACCCTTTTCACATTCCCCACCCCTTTTTCTATTGGTTTTCACGAAGCTGCTTCATGAGAGACAGTGCCTCTTTAGATTTCTCCGCATACACAGGTATGAAGGCGACCATATCTCGGTGTAATCGAAAGGTATAGCCATTTAGCTGCTTTGTTCCTTTCTTGATTTGGACCGCATAATCGACTGTATTTCCCGTCTTTGCATCTTCCACCGTATATGGTCCTTCCCCTTCGCCATCTACCCGCATCTCTTCAAGCAGCTGAAAGCTTTCAGGGTCATCATATGTTCTAAACATTTCTTCCGGGACAAACATCACGTCCCCCTCTTTTGCAGTTATTTCAACAAGAAGTTTTTCAGGAATTGCAGGGAAGATGTGAACGTCGTATGTCTCCTGATTTGGTTGAAAAGCTTTCTCCACTAATTGGTCTTTCATTGCTTTTGACATGTCAGAAAAAATAAGGACATCAATCCCCTCTGTTTTCCCCTGACAGGCGGACAAATAAAAGGCAGCGATGAAGCTGAGGAGCCATGCCGCAGCCCTTTGATGCCGCCTCATACCTTTTGAAACACAGACAGCTTTTCTAGTTCAGTTAACGCCATAATAAAAGCGCCTGCTCCATGCAAATCATTCGTGCTCCGCTCTCTGCCAACGTAATAATCATAAAAACCCGCAGATGTTCCAATACAAATATCGTTCACTGTAAAATCGCCGTTGTCTTTTTCCTCCGTTTTATACTGAATCAACCCTTGATACGCTTTGACCACATGATCAACATATCGAAGACTGACATATCCTTCATTCATGGCTTTTGCCATCGCATATATGAATAGACATGACCCTGAGCTTTCAAGCCAGTTGTCGCTATGACTTCCTTTATCAATGATCTGATGCCATAGACCTGTTTCGTCGTCCTGATACTTTGCTACACTTTCCAGCATATCTGTCAGTGTGTCCTTCCACACTTTTCGTCCTTCATGACCTTCTGGCAAATCTTCGATCATATCGGCTAACGCAAGGACATACCAGCCAAAGGATCTTGCCCAAAATTCTGGGGAACAGCCCGTCTGTTGATCAGCCCATGGCATCACTTTCCGTTCATCCCATGCGTGATAGTAAAGGCCCGTTTTTTCATCTTTGGTATGCTTTCTCATGAGATGCTCTTGATGGATGACCATGTCCACCAGCTCCGATTCTCCTGTCAACTGGGCATACTTTAAAGCAAAAGGCCCACCCATATAAAGACCATCTAGCCACATTTGATAGGCATAATTGTCTTTATGCCAAAATCCGCCCTCAGACGTGCGATTCAGCGTCAGGTAAAGCCCCCGAAGCTTTTCTGCTGCCTTCACATACCGCTTCTCTCCCGTTCTTTCAATCAGCGGGAATAAAATGAGCCCTGCTTGAATGGCATCAAGCTCGTCTCTTCGGAATAACAGATTCCCATGGTCATCAATGAGTGAGTCAGCATAATTTTTCACATAATCAAAGTACGCCTCGTTTTCTGTTGCTTCGTAAAGCTTCATCACTCCGCAAAGGAAAACCCCTTGATGATAGTGCCACCTTCCAGCTGGCGGAAGTTCAATCGGTGTATACGCTTTCATTATTGTTTGTGCTAATTTCTCTGCATGCTCAAGCGGTGATCCCTTTTCAATCGATAATGTCATTGGTCTTCATCTCCCCTTTTAATAAATCCCTTCTTCTCCAAACTTCTTCGCTAAACGGTTTGCCATCATGACCAAAATAAGTCCAACGGCTGCTTTAAATAAACCAACAGCGGTACTATAGCTGAATTGTCCTTGCTTCAGACCAGCTGTATACACATACGTATCAAAAATCTCTGCGACTTCCCTGTTGGTCGCATTGAGTAATAAATAGACATGTTCAAATCCAAGCTCTAACGTATCACCGATTTTTAAAATGAGCAGTACAACAATGACACTTTTAATCGCAGGAAGGGTGATGTGCCACATTTGTCTGAGTCTGCCGGCTCCATCCATTTTTGCTGCTTCATATAGCTGCGGATCTACTGCTGTAATCGCTGCAAGATAAATAATGGTTGACCAACCCGCTTCTCTCCAGATTACCTGCAAAATGTACATGGGTCTAAACCATTCTTGACTAAGAAGGAAGTTAATCTTTTCTCCTCCGAAGAAAGCAATCAATTCATTGATCAACCCGCCATCTACCGTTAACAAAACAAAAGATAAGGACACGACAATCACCCATGACATGAAGTGAGGAATATAAATCATTGTCTGAACAAATTTCTTAAACAGTGCCAATCTGACCTCGTTTAAAAGAAGAGCTAATAAGATTGGAATCGGAAAGAAAATCACGACATTCATGGCAAATAAAATGAGCGTATTTTTTAATAAGATGAAAAATGTTGGTTCTGTAAATAAGCGAATAAAGTGTTTGAAGCCAACCCACTCACTGCCAAGAATTCCGAGAAACGGCTGGTAATCTTGAAAGGCAATGATCAGCCCCCACATAGGGACATATTTAAAGACAAGAAAATAAAGGAGCCCTGGCAAAATCATTAAATACAGAAATTTTTGACTAAGTAATTGATTAAGTAAGCGCTTTCTCTTTTCTTTTTTCAAAGCTGCCGCAGGCACACCCTTGGCAGTGACATCCTGTGTTTTCACAGATAAAGCCTCCCCTCATGCTGATGCATGTGTTAACTGTATCTTAAGGATGAAAAATCCGTCTACAATCATATCATCAGATCATATTTACTCAGGGGAAGCTACTCAAAACGTTACATAAAACATAAGAAAATGATCCTAATCTCAGAAAATGATTATTGACAAACCTACCAGATTTTTGGATTAATAAACTAAGGGGAAAAGATTGTTTCGTTTGAAATGGGGGGTTTTATGAAAAGAAAGCAGTATAAATTTTATTACAAGCTGGTGACGTTTTTTTTCGTGCTTAGTACGATTCCTGTTATTATTGTCGGTATTTTTTCTTATCAGCATTCGCAAAAAACTGCACTCGAAAATATTTCAAATGAAAAGCTGGACAGCGTCAAACAAACGCAATCCAATATTGAGCATATTCTAAAGACAGTAGATCATTCTCTCACTCACTATGTCAGTTCGCCGCCTCTCCTTCAAACACTGGCAGAACCTTTAAATCCAGACCAATTCCAACTTTATAATCAAGTCCAGCAAGAACTGAATTACCTGCAAACCTTCGACACCGATCTCTCCAATATTACACTTGTTAGTAAAATGGAAGATTGGTATATGAACAATTCTGGTCTTTATCATGTCTCGAACGGGGATCAAGAGAAAGCGTTAACCTCTTACCTCAATATTCCGAGTCATTCCAGCTGGGCACTTGAAGAAAATAATCCACTTGTCTCAACAAAAGAAGGAAAGACATCCTTTTGCAAATACAATGTGAATTTAATCAAGCAGCTGCCGATGAATAGTGTCCAAAAAAAGGGGATCGCCGTCGCCAGCATTCCAAGCTGCGTGATTGCTGACAACATGCCTGACTTCTCTCAATCTGATAGTATGTTTGTCATTGATACAAACGGAAAAGTGCTGCTACATAATCGAAAAGAACAAATTGGTGACTCGTTAAAAAATCAAGATTTCGTCAAACATGTCCTGTCACTTGAAGAACGATCCGGACAATTTGATATGAAAATCGATGAACTAAACTATCAAATTACGTTTCAAAAATCAGATTATAACGAATGGACATACTTATCCTTTGTCTCCATTCCAGAACTAAAGCAGCAAACGAAATCAATCGGGTGGATCACCTTTATTATTTGCTTTATTTTGTTAGCGCTTTCATTATTATTTTCATGGTTTGGCTCTAGACACTTTTATAAACCGATTCGCTTATTATACGAATCCTTTGCACGTAATGAGTCGTTTTTGCATAAACAGCCTTTCCAAAATGAATTTGAGCTCATCGAATCGAGCATTAAACAAATGAAAGATCAAAACAATGATCTAGAGGAACGGATTGAGCAGCAAGTGACACACTTACAACAATACTTTATGGTGCGGCTGCTGCTTGGCAAGCTGACGGAAGAAGAGATTCACAACCGATTTCAAAGTCTAGGCTTTCCTCGTGACTGGTCCCATTTGTCCATGCTTGTGACCCAAATCGATACACTAAAAGGAACGCCGTATGAAAAAAAGGATGCAGACTTGCTTTTATTTGCGATAAATGGACTGATTGAGCAGATTATTCCGCTAGAGGAACACCTTCAGCCGACCGTTGTCAATCAGCATCAAACGACGATTGTCCTCAATCAATCGAAGTCAGAAGAGGAATTTACTGAATATTTAAATCAATTAGCCGAAACAATTCAGCAGCGGATTGAGGAAGAGCTGGGCTTGTCGATCAGCATTGGGATCAGTCGCTCATTTAAAGAACTCTCTATGGCCAAACATGCTTATATTGAGGGAAAAGAAGCCTTAAAATACAGGCTCAAAGCAGAGAAAAAATCCATTCTTTTATACGAGCACATTCAGCAAGGAAAGACGTTTAAGACTCATTTCCCAAAACAGCTGCAGCATGATTTATTTGATGCCATTAAAGCAGGCGATCAAGGCAAGGCAGATCACTATTTACATGTGCTTCTGCAATCCATTTTTTCTAAAAATGCTGGACCACATGAGTACCAGATTGCTCTCGCTCGTTTTTTAAACAATCTCATCGAGCTGATGCATTTGCTAGGCATCGAATTGTTTGAAGTCGAAGATAATAAAATGCTCTATGATACGATCTTTGAGTTTAAAACGTTTGAAGATACAGAAGCGTGGCTGAAACATGAGATCATTCGACCCATCATTGATCAGCTCGGCGCACGTGAAGACTCTCAATATAAAAATATCTCAGAGAAAATCATTCATATCATTCATCAAGAATTTGACTCAGATCTGACCTTGGACGAAATCGCTACACGCCTGCACTATAATCCAAATTATTTAAGTAGTATTTTTAGAAAAGAAATGGATATCTCCTTTAGTGAATATCTCTCGTCTTACAGACATCATGTCGCCAAAAACTGGTTGGTGGAGACGGATATGTCGGTGAAAGAAATTTCGGAAAAGCTAAAATACAAAAATCCGCAAAATTTCATCCGCTCCTTTAAAAAGCTGGAAGGCACGACGCCTGGAAAATACCGTGATCAGAAAAAAGGCACATAAAGCAAAGTCCCGCTCTCACAAGAAGCGGGACTTTTTTATTTAAACTGTTCATTTAGGATACTGTCTTCCAGCACTGAAAGCGGTTCGCCATACACTCGTTCAATATGGGCTGCCCCCCAATCACATAACGCATTCAAAATTCGCTCAAGCGACTGTCCGTATTCACTTAATTCATACTCCACTTTAGGCGGCACTTGTTCATATACAATGCGGTTAATCACACCGTCATTTTCAAGCTCTCGCAGCTGCTGTGTGAGCATTTTTTGCGTGATATTTGGCATGAGGCGCTTCAGTTCACTCGTCCGCTTTTTCCCATGTGTTAAATGACATAAAATGACACACTTCCATTTCCCGCCGATCACTTCAAGCGTTGCCTCCACAGAGATATTATATTTCTTCTTTTCCAACGTCGCTTCACTCCTTTTGATGCTGTACAGGCACTTTTTAGTACCTATATTACAAAAAAGTACGTACTTTTTTTTCTATCATCTATGTTAGATAATAACTCTTGCCGATCGGCTTCGTCTATCAAAATGTCATGAAAGAAGGATGTGAATCACGATGCAAAACAAACAAAATCACTTTGCCCTTCTCGCACTAGCGATTAGTGCATTTGCTATAGGTACAACTGAATTTATCTCTGTAGGTCTTCTGCCGATGATCTCAGAGGACTTTGGCGTGAGTGTCAGTCAGGCCGGCTGGACCGTTTCTTTATATGCGCTCGGTGTTACCTTTGGCGCACCAATTCTAACCTCACTTACGTCAACAATGAAAAAAAAGACATTGCTTCTGCTCATTATGCTCGTCTTTTTGATCGGAAATACACTCGCCACGATTGCCCCGACTTTTTCTGTACTCTTAATCGGACGAGTGATTTCAGCCCTATCACATGGCGTATTTATGTCGATTGGCTCGACCATTGCCGCAAGCCTTGTGGTGAAAGAAAAGCGGGCAAGCGCTATTGCCTTTATGTTCACTGGTTTAACAGTCGCTACTGTGACCGGTGTGCCATTCGGTACGTTTCTTGGTCATGAGCTCGGCTGGCGGACGTCATTTGGTGTGATTGTCATGATTGGCCTAATCGCACTGATTTCTAACTATTTCCTTGTTCCGTCTCAATTGAAACAGGGCGTGAAAACAACGCTTAAGGATCAAGCAGCCTTATTAAAGTCGAAAAGAATGTTGCTTTTATTTGTCATTACTGCTACAGGGTATGGAGGAACCTTTGTCGTCTTCACCTATTTATCCCCTCTCTTACAGCATGTGACAGGTCTTGCGCCTGGAACAGTTGCATTGATCCTGCTGTTATACGGAATGACCATCGCCGCTGGGAATGTCATTGGCGGAAAAGCAGCGAATAAACAGCCAATGAAGGCACTGATTTATATGTTTATCATTCAAAGTCTCATCTTGTTTATCCTTAGCTTTACTGCTGGATTTATGACACTCGGGATTGGAACTGTGATGCTGATGGGACTGTTTGCTTTCATGAATGTCCCCGGCCTTCAAGTTGCCGTCGTTGATTTTGCAGAAAGGTATACACCTGGAGCTGTCGACGTTGCTTCCGCTCTGAATATCGCTGCCTTTAATGCAGGTATCGCCATTGGTTCATTTTTAGGCGGCATCGTGACAGATACCCTTGGGCTTGTGCATACCGGCTGGGTTGGCGGCATCATGGTGCTCATGGCTGCCTTACTCACAATGGTGAGTCATCAAATCGAACAAAAAGAATACAAACAAACCATGTAAAGGAGTCTTTCATATGAACAATTTACAAAGTACAAAAACATTAAACAACGGGGTCCGCATGCCAGGATTTGGTCTTGGGGTCTTTCAGGTTGAAGAGGGAACGGAATTAATTGAAGCTGTTAAAACAGCCATTCAATTAGGATATCGCAGTATTGATACAGCTTCTATTTACGGCAATGAAGAAGGTGTTGGACGAGGCATACAACTTGGTCTAGCAGAAACAGGCCTTCGCCGCGAAGACATCTTTGTGACATCCAAAGTGTGGAATGCCGATTTAGGATATGAAGCGACACTAAAAGCATACGAAGACAGCCTGAAAAAACTTCAGCTTGATTACCTTGATCTGTATTTAATTCACTGGCCAGTTGAAGGGAAATACAAGGAAGCATGGCGCGCACTTGAAACGCTATACCGTGAAGGAAAAGTCAGAGCCATCGGTGTGAGTAACTTTCAGCCGCATCATCTAGACGAATTATTGACAGATGCGGACATCATTCCAGCAATTAATCAAGTCGAGTTTCATCCAAAACTCACGCAGGAAAGGCTGTTTACGTATTTGAAAACACATGGCATCCAAATGGAAGCCTGGTCACCACTTATGCAGGGAGAGCTGCTGCACCACCCGCTGATCATGGAGCTTGCAGGCACATACAGCAAAACACCTGCTCAAATTATTTTGCGCTGGGATGTGCAAAAAGGCGTCATTACGATTCCTAAATCAACGAAAGCCCATCGTTTAAAAGAAAATGCCGATATTTTTGATTTTGTCCTATCTGATGAGGATATGAAGCGCCTGTCTGACTTAAATGAAAATAAACGAATTGGTCCTGATCCAGACAACTTCGATTTTTAATGAAAACACCCCCGCTTTTTACTAAGCGGGGGTCTTCATGTTCATCATTTTGATTTTTTAAAGGAAGCTTCATATTCTTCTATGATTTTATTTCCACCATTTGATTTCCACTTCTCTACATCTTTCTTAAATTGTTCTTCGTTGATATCACCAAGAATGAACTTATAGGTCGCATCATCGATGATTTTCTTCAATTCATTTCCTCGCTCTGATGCTGTTTCTGAATACAGGCTTTCAGCAGGGTTAGCGACAATGATGTTTTTATTGTCTTCTTCCAGCTCTTCATATTTTGTACGAACTGCATCGCCTTTATTTTTCAAGTAACGTTTATCAATCCCTACGAGGCTGACAAGCGGCTGTACATCTGTCTGCCAGCTTTTCACTTGGCTTTCTTCCCTCACAAATGTATTTCCATCTTGTTTGTTATAATGCTTTCCATCAATCCCGTATGTCATGAGACCATACACGTCTTCTTCTGCAATTCGGTCAAAGAAAGCCAAAATTCTCTTTAACTCTGCTTCTGATTTGACGCTTGTTTTTGGGAAGGCGAAGATGCCATTATGGCCGCCTGATGCCCATACACGTTCTTTTCCATCTGGGCCTTTGATTCGGTTGATAATATCCACTTCCATGTTTTTATCTGTTGCATCATCTCTTAAGTTCACTGCATCTACCATATTTCCTACATAGATACCCGCTTTTCCTTGTGAGAACAATTCTTGCTGCTGCGTTTTGCTTGTGACTGGGAAGTCTTTGTTTATATAACCATTGTCACGCAGCTTTTTCATATATTTCATTGTATTCATATACTCATCTGTCATAAAGTCTGGCGTAAATTTGCCGTTTTCCTCTTTCCAATCTGTTGGCATTCCTTCATAAGAACCAAGCGTTTTAAATGCACCGTAAATCAAATCGTTACGGTCTGTAAAACCAATCGTATCGTCCTTGCCATTTTTGTTCGGATCTTTTTCAGTAAATGCCTTGGCTACTTCATAAAGGTCATCCAGCGTTTTTGGTGTATCCAAATTTAAATTTTCAAGCCAATCCTTTCGAATGACAATCCCTTGTCTTGAAAGTGGTCTCTCTCTATAAATGCCATAAAGCTTCCCATCGATTGAGGCATTTTTATTAATCAGTTCGTTCATCTTACTTAAATTTGGATAATCCTTTAAGTATGGACCGATTTCCCAGAACATGCCAGATCTGAACGCATTGATAGCAGATGAATTCTTAATGTCTTGAATCGTCACAATTTGCGGGAGGTTCCCTGCGGCAAGTGCTGAATTTAAACGGTCTTCTTTCACCGCATCAGGCACCCACGTAATATCAAGCTCTGTATTTGTGAGCTTCTCAATCTCTTCTAACACTGAATCTTTTGGCGGCTGCTGATGATACAAAATCGCCATCCATGTCAGTTTCACCTTTTTGTCTAAATCAACCTTTTCATCTGATGAGCTTGCTCCTTTACTTGAACAAGCTGACAGAATACCGCTTGCGGCAAATAACAAAACAAAGGCAATCAGCCATAATTTCTTTCTCCCCATAAGATCCCTCCGTTATTCCATCTTTTTAACCCTTTACAGAACCTAGTAATGCCCCTTTGTTGAAATGCTTTTGAATAAATGGATAGACAAGCAGAACGGGAATGGTCGCCACGACGATGACCGCCATTTTAATGGTTTGGTCTGGCGGCGGTGTTGATGAGCCCATATCTGACATATCTCCCTGCATACCGCTTGATACAATGACGATTTGTCTTAACAGGACCTGAATCGGCCATTTCACTGAATCGTTTAAATATAAAATGGCTGTCATGTACGTATTCCAATACGTCACGGCATAAAAAAGTGAAATCGTCGCAATAGCTGGCAAAGAAAGTGGCAGTACAATTTTAAAGAAGATCCCTAAGTCGTTACAGCCGTCCATCTTCGCTGATTCTTCAAGGCTTGCCGGAATGTTTTGAAAGAAGTTTTTCAAAATGATCAAATTGAATGCATTGATGGCCACTGGCAGAATGAGTGACCAGTAAGTATCAAGCAGCCCTAGTGTTTTCACGACAATAAACGTCGGAATCATCCCTCCGCTAAACAGCATCGTGAAGACAACGAGAAACATGAGGGTTCTTCGGCCCTTTAGCTCTTGACGAGACAGCCCATACGCCATGAGTGAGGATAAAAACATGCTGACCGCTGTTCCAACGAGTGTCACAAGAATGGATACAATCAGGCTGCGATACACAATATCTGTAGAAAAGATATAGCGATAGGCCTCTAGAGAAAACGTCGTTGGAAACAAAATAAACTTCTTTGAGATGACCTCTTCTACTGTCGCAAAAGAGGCGGCAATGACATGGATGAACGGGAGCACACATATTAATGCGAACATGAGTAGAAAAGAGTAATTAAATACATTGAACAATCGGCCTTTAATAGAACGATCTATGTTCATCACGCCCTTCCTTTGTAAGCGTTATCATTTCGTCTGAACATAAGCTGCAGCCTTTGACGATATCGTGATTAAAATGTAACAAACGGGGGAAGAAAGCGTCTATAATCATCATGACAGACCACAGAGATGATCATGCCATTCGTGCTTTTAGCCTCATCAATGAAAAGAAAAAGATCATGAGCTAATGTCATGATTATGCCCTATGCCTGATCGTTTTCTTTCAGAATTTCTGCCGTATTGACATCTGGCCTGTAGCCTAACTCCTGCTTCGTTTTCTCAGTAGACCAAGGTTTTCCTTCGTTTTCTGATACGGCATAATAAGTCCCGAATGGAACGTCCGTTTCGATGGCAGCCTTGATCATGCCGAAAAGGTCTTCATGTGAAAGAAGCGCTCGTTTCGTTCTTTTTTTGGTGTGCAATCCTTCCATCTCATCTGTCACGACGGTTCCAATTCTCAAATTGATGACAGACATACCTGTTTGATCGTGAAACAAACGCCCAAGCTGTTCGGAAGCAAATTTTAAAATGCCATACACATTTTTCGTTGCTGGTACATCATCAGTCGTAATTTCTCTCCCTAGTAAGGAGTGACCATCTTTTTCATAGCGATCTGTCACATGGTTACTGCTTGCAAAAATGACTTTTGGAATGCTTAACCTGGCCGCTGAACGAAACATATTATACGTGCTTATCCAAAACACCTCATTCATTTTTGCAAACTCCTTTTCATTCATCACATCATGCGTCATGTCTATGTTTAAAAGATGAATGATCACATCTGTATCTCTTGGAATGGCTTGAAACAACTCCTCTTCAATTGCCGCATTTGCAAAAATGACTTCTTCTACACATCTTGTTTGATCAATGATGGTCAGGTCATACTCCGAAGAGAGCTCTTTAGTTAATAAACGTCCGATGACACCACATCCGCCAATCATGGTGATTTTTTTCATCTGTTTCCTCCTTCATCTTCTATCGGAGTAGTATGTCCATGCCGTCTATTGATTACAGCCACTTTTTCAAAAAACGTGTAGCCTCGTGGCGCATAGCAGCCGTTTCAAAATGACCTGCATGTAGACCTATAAGCTGATAACGTTCCTTTAAGGAAGCAGCTTGATAGGCTTGACTTAATGTCTGTTGAATTCGTCCAACACCTTCAGCAGGTGTAAGCTGATCATGCTTTCCAACTAAGCTTAAATGCGGTCTTGGGAAAATCATTTCTTGGATGTCAGCTGCTGTAAAATGCTTAGCTAAGCTCGGTACATAATAGTAAAAACCGTGTCTATCTAAATAATTTGTTTCAATCAATGTGTGATGATCAACCTGTGCGCAAAGATCCACACACACACTGACCCTCTCATCAAGTGCTGCCGTCCACCATGAAAGAAGGCCGCCCATTGACATCCCAAAAACAGCTAAACGCTCTGGAAGCACATCAGAGCGAGTCAGCAAATAATCAATTGCACACATGCTCTCATACAGCATCATGCCCCACATCACTTTTCCTGTTAACAGCATTTCTTTGAAAATTTCACTTTCTGTTCTGCCCCTTCTTTCACCAAATCCCGCGTGGTCAATCGCCAACACACTATAACCTTTTGAAGTGAATTCTTTTGCGTATGAAGGCGCTTGCAAATAATGAGCCCCCTTCAATAACTCTTCTTTCCCATCCACATAATTCCCACCATGAGAATGCTGGAACAAGACAACAGGCCTTTTTTTCACTGTATCTTTCGGCTTCACAAAATAAGCCGGAACTTCCTCCACCCCATGAATAGAGAGAATGAGAGTTTCTACTAAGTACGATTCACGTTCCTCAATCTTTAACGTATACGCCTCCACACGATGGCGCTCTGGCATTTCCCCTAATAAACTGAGCAGTTGTTCACGTTTGCTTTCCTTTTCCATTGACGTCACTCCTCATTTTCTTGATCAACTTGTTAAATACGAGATTGATGGGGGAATCACCTTGTTTTCGACAAAATTATGTCCCGGGAAATAAACAACACCCATCGGTATCAACCGATGGGTGCGTTCATTAGTTCGCGACAATATTGACAAGTTTTCCAGGAACCGCAATCACTTTACGGATTGTTTTCCCTTCAAGCTGTTCTTTTACCCGTGCATCATTTTTCGCAAGCTCTTCTAGCTGCTCTTTTGTTGCATCAGCAGGAACCGTTAATTTTGCTTTCACTTTTCCATTTAGCTGTACGACAATTTCCACTTCATCATCGACAAGTTTTGACTCATCATATTGCGGCCATGCTTCATAAGAAATAGACCCTTCATGACCAAGTTTGTTCCAAAGCTCTTCCGCTACATGCGGTGCAATTGGAGAAAGAAGTTTCACAAAGCCTTCTGCATATTCTTTCGGTAGTGTGTCAGCCTTGTATGCATCGTTGATGAACACCATTAATTGTGAAATCCCAGTATTGAAACGTAAGCCTTCATAATGATCTGTTACCTTCATGACGGTTTCATGGTAGCTTCGCTCTAATGGCCCGCCAGATTGCTCTGTCACTTTATCACTGATGGAGCCATCTTCATTTGTAAACAGACGCCATACACGATCTAGGAAACGACGAGCACCATCAAGACCTGTTTCAGACCAAGCAATTGACGCATCTAAAGGCCCCATGAACATTTCATACAGTCTTAATGTATCTGCACCATGAGATTCTACAATATCATCTGGGTTGACAACGTTCCCTTTGGATTTACTCATCTTTTCATTATTTTCTCCAAGGATCATTCCTTGGTTGAACAATTTCATGAACGGTTCTTTTGTTGGGACAACACCGATATCATACAAGAACTTATGCCAGAAGCGCGCATATAGAAGATGCAGTACAGCATGTTCTGCTCCGCCAATATACACATCAACCGGAAGCCATTTCTTCAGCTTTTCAGGAGATGCAAGTTCTTCTGTGTTATGTGGATCAATATAACGTAAGAAGTACCAGCAGCTACCTGCCCATTGTGGCATCGTATTGGTTTCACGGCGTCCTTTTTTACCTGTCACTGGATCGACAACCTCTACCCAATCTTTAATATTCGCTAAAGGTGATTCACCTGTTCCGCTTGGCTTAATCTCAGTCGTCTTAGGCAAAATCAGTGGAAGCTCTTCTTCTGAAACAGCTGAAGATGTTCCGTCCTCCCAATGAATAATTGGAATTGGCTCTCCCCAGTAACGCTGACGGCTGAACAGCCAGTCTCTTAAACGATAAGTGACTTTCTTTTCACCTTTTTGATGTTCTTCTAGCCATGCAATCGCTTTTTCAATTGCTTCTTCTTTCCCTAAGCCGTTTAAGAAATCAGAGTTGATGTGCTTTCCATCACCTGTGTAGGCTTCTTTGTCAATGTCTCCGCCTTCAACAACCTCTTTGATTGGAAGATCGAATGTTTTGGCGAATTCATAATCACGCTCATCATGAGCAGGAACTGCCATGATCGCTCCAGTGCCATATGTGGCTAACACATAATCTGCAATCCAAATCGGCATCTTTTCCCCATTCAATGGATTGATGGCATAAGCACCTGTGAAAATGCCCGTTTTCGTTTTAGCAAGATCTGTCCGCTCTAAGTCACTCTTAGATTGAATTTCTTTGATATATGCTTCAACTGCTTCTTTTTGATCAGCTGTTGTAATTTTTTCAACTAGTGCATGCTCTGGTG
The DNA here is from genome assembly GCF_004634445.1 of Bacillus sp. 005/A4HT-01/001. Taxonomy (NCBI): domain Bacteria; kingdom Bacillati; phylum Bacillota; class Bacilli; order Caryophanales; family Bacillaceae; genus Bacillus; species Bacillus sp. 005/A4HT-01/001. The sequence continues at coordinate 49,674 of NZ_SEIZ01000002.1, read as the reverse complement.
CAAGAACGGCATATGTTGCACCAAATAGTGTATCAGGACGTGTTGTGAATACCGTAAACTGTTCGTCATGTCCTTCTACTTCGAAGTGAACATGTGCACCTTCAGAACGTCCAATCCAGTTGCGCTGCATATCTTTGATGCTTTCAGGCCAATCAATGTCTTCTAAATCTTCTAACAGCCTGTCCGCATATGCTGTAATTTTTAGCATCCATTGCTTCATTGGACGTCTTTCAACAGGATGTCCTCCGCGCTCACTTTTCCCATCAATGACTTCTTCATTTGCAAGGACTGTACCGAGTGCTGGGCACCAGTTTACAGGTACTTCATCAATATACGCCAATCCTTTTTCGTACAATTTCAAGAAAATCCACTGTGTCCATTTATAATAATTCGGATCTGTCGTGTTAATTTCTCGATCCCAATCATACGAGAAGCCTAATGATTGAATTTGGCGGCGGAAATTATTAATGTTCTCTTCTGTAAATGCAGCTGGATCATTTCCTGTATCCAGCGCGTATTGTTCCGCTGGAAGACCAAATGCGTCCCATCCCATTGGATGAAGAACATCGTATCCCTGCATACGTTTCATACGTGATAAAATATCCGTTGCTGTGTATCCTTCAGGATGACCTACATGAAGCCCTGCTCCTGATGGATAAGGAAACATATCTAGCGCATAAAACTTTGGTTTATCTTCCGAGTCAGATGTGGCGAATGTTTTATGTGTCAGCCAATAATCCTGCCACTTCTTTTCAATTTCCCGATGCTGAAAACTCAATGTGAAAACCTCCTTTAATATGTACGGCTTTATCTGCTCAGATGACCACTGCAAGAATTCAGATTTTTCTAAAATCAACAAAAAACCCTCATCCCTGGAAAGGGACGAGAGATTTTTTGGTTCCCGCGGTACCACCCTTGTTAGCGTCATGAACTGTTCATACGCTCACTTAATATCTTTAACGCAGACATGCGACAGAAGCTTTAACGCAACTGCAACTCTGAGGCGAGTTCAGAAGCAGATTTGATTGACTTTCACCAGCCGTCAATTCTCTAAAGACAAATACTGCTTTCCTACTACTCCTCTTCACTGTTCTTATCGTAACCGTCATCTAAGTAGTATTTTATAGAATTATGATCATAAGTGCAAGCAGGTTTGTATACAATGGGAATGTACCCTAGACTAGGGTAAAGTGAGGATATTATTCGTGTGGAGATCGGTTATGACGGTTGGAGCCTGCATCCTGTGAACGTTCTTCTCTCACAAAATCGAAGCTTCGCAGAACTGCTTCTCCTCCGTAACCTGAAATAATGGATAAGATGATCAAGTGCAGACTAGATTCGGGATTTGAGGATAAGACAAGCAGTGTAGCAGCAATCATCCCAACGAGCCAATCTTCAATAAACCCTAGATAAATAAACTTCTTTGTCATTCTGGGCTTCTCTAGCCTGCCTTTTTTCTTTACGTGACCGAGAATGCCCATGACCCCTCCAATGGCGCAAGCAATAATGACTTGTTGCAGCATTTTCATCACCTTCCTAAAGCCCTTAGAATAGTAAAGCGACTTCAGGCTGTCCAGCCCCCTGTAATGCCATTCTGCTGTTCCGTCATAATCCATGTAAAAGGTCTATTCTCTCTAACGAAGAAAAAAAGCTTGTTTCTTCCATTATATGTGAATGACCCAAAAACAATCTTGATGCATTGGAATCATTTTCACCTAATCCATATTAACTATTTTTGTCATTTTATGAATTTTCCTCAAATGATCCCTTCTTTTTCTAATGAAAAGTCTCCTTACTTACTCTATTCTAATGGAGGACAAACTATGATGACAAATTTAACAAAACGATTGCAATCATTGAAACAGAACATATGTTATGTTACGTTTAAAAAGAATTCATTTGGTTTTAAAAAAACCATCTTAAATGTCTGATAGTAGCAGCAAAGGAGGGTAATATGGTCAGCTCGAACATCTTCGGCTTGCAAAAACAGCTTGAACTCATAAAAAAAGCGCTGGATCATGCGCGGATTGGTGTTGTCATTACAGACCCTTCTTTAGAGGATAACCCTATCGTTTATGTGAATCATGGCTTTACACAAATGACTGGATACAAACCAGATGAGATTCTTGGACGTAATTGTCGATTCCTCCAAGGAAAAGACACAAATCAAGAGCAACTTGACTTAATACGTCACGGAATTCAAAACAAAACACCTATTACCACACAGCTCAAAAATTATAAAAAAGACGGTACTTTTTTTTGGAATGAACTCAATATAGATCCTCTATACATTGAACAAGATGACAAAACATTTTTTATTGGCTTTCAAAAGGATATTACAAAACAGAAAGAATATGAACAACTCCTAGAAGATTCCTTACAGGAAGTCACCTCTCTGTCGACGCCAATTGTCCCAATCAAAAATGGTGTTTCCGCTCTTCCACTCATCGGAAAATTATCAGAAGAACGCTTTGATGCCATCGTCGCGAAGTTAACTTGTATATTAGAAGATTCAAAGGATGATTATTTAATTGTCGATCTTTCTGGTTTAATAGATGTCGATGATTCCGTTGCAACGCGAATTTTCAAACTGCATCACCTGCTGAACTTAACTGGAACTGAACTCATCATCACTGGGATCAAACCACAGCTTGCGATGAAAATGAAAGACTTAGATACAGACTTCCAGAGTACGATCACTTATTTAACGGTAAAAGAAGCAATCAAAGGATTGCCATTAGCTGAAAACCCTGTATAAATAGGGTTTCAGATTGTTGACAAAGGGCTAAAATGATCTTTATTTTAGCCCTTTGTCTTCTTTTCAGTGTGATAGAAAACCTTTGCAGCCCTAGGAAGGACGAGTACCGGAGCGGAGCGAATTTCACATTCGTGAGCACCGGCACACAGGACTGACACCGAATGCGAGGGTTTGTCTACACGCTGAAAACCCTGTATAAACAGGGTTTTTTTAATTGAACCGCTCCCCAAAATGGAAAAATGAGGTATGATAGGTATAAATAGCGATATAGGGGGGCTGCCAGATGATGATGTTACTCATCATAGGTCTTTTATGTATTTGTTTCGCCATAGGATATGCCGTCAATTTCTTATTACTTAAACACCAAAATCAACAAATCTTTTCAAAAAAACTCTTCTATCCTTTTTTGACCATTGGTCTTGTTTTTTCTATTATGTCATTACCGTTTGCCGGCACAGGTGCTCCGAAAGCACAAGCAGATCCATCTTCTGAACAGCTGCTGAAAGAGCAAAAACAATTAGCATCTGACCTTTCTCGTCTAAAGGAAGACAAAGAAACGCTGACGGCCTCTTTAGACGACGTGACCAAAGAAAAAGAAAAGCTATCCAAGAAATTAGAAACCATCACCTCCGAAAAGAAGACAGTCAAACAGCAAGAAAAAACCATCCATGAGCTTGAAGAGAAAATAGACAAGCTAACCTCTACAAACGAAACACTCAAAAAAGAACACCAGAAAGTAAACAAAGACACCACGTCATCGGCCCAGCGATCTGCTCCTAAAGATGATGGGTCGAATACTGGCGGTCATGAGTCACAAAAAGAAACAAAAAAAGAATCTGCCGCCTGTAATATTAAAGGAAGTGTCAACGGCATATATCACACACCGAGCAGCAGATACTACTCACGGACAAAAAACGTGACCAAAATGTTCTGCTCCGTAGAAGAAGCTGAGCGTGCAGGGTACCGGGCACCAAAGCAATAGACATCTTTTGACGATAAAAAAACCTCCTGTCAGCCCAATATAGGTACAGGAGGTTCTTTTTTAAATTTCTCTTCTTAGTGCTGTTAATACATTCGTTTTTGTCGCCTTACGTGCTGGATTGAGCCCAGAAATAATGGCGACTCCTGCACTAATCACTGTTGCTGTGACCACAAGGCTTAGCGGAATATAGGAGAAGGTGATCGAGAATTGATCACTGGATCCCCCTTCAGACATGGAAGACAAAATCGCTGGAATGATTAAATTCACTGCAAAACTAACGATGTACGAGATGATGATCCCGATGATCGATCCAATCACTCCAATATAAGCACTTTCCATGAGGAACATTCGCTTAATAATGGAAGGATTCGCACCGATGGCTTTCATGATCCCAATCTCTTGTGTCCGCTCTGTTACGGCCATTGTCATCGTATTGAAAATGCCGATCGCCGAAATAATGACCGCAATACATCCAACAAAGATGAGTCCAATTTTAAAGACTGTAAAGAACATATCCATTCCTTCAAGCTGATTCGTCACAGAGATGACTTGATAGCCGTCATCTGTCAGCTTATCTGTGAGCGCACCGACATTGTCGAACTTATCAGCATAGACAGACGTCATTTTTTCGACATTTCCAGCATCAGGAGACAGATCGAGCACTTGACTAAATTCTTTTTCATAAGCATTCGGAATAAGAATTTTATGATCCTGCTGCCACTCCAAATTCGGTTTCTTCAATACACCGACGACACGGAAATCGAACGTCTTTTCTTTCACCACTTCATTTTCTTCATTCAGTTTTGGCACCTTGATTTGAATGACTTTGTTTAAAATTTCCTTCGTATAGCCTTTTGGCTCTTCCGGTGTCTCTTCACCATTTGATGTCTGATTCATTTCTTTTTCATAGTCTTTTCGTTCTTTTTCCGTCCAAAGTTGTTCTGCCATATGATACCCAACCACAATTTCATTCGCCGATGTTGGGACTTTTCCACGGTCTAGTTCAAGACCTGCCTCTTTTTCTTCTTTCATATCTGTCAGTACAGCCTGCGTATCACTTGAGCGATTATCGAGCTCGACGTGAACCGATGGAATGATTGACGTTCTTGCAACGACAGATTTCGCATGATCATATTTCTTTAGATCGTCGACCTTGACGTCCCCTTTTTCTTTGCCTAACACTTTAATTTCTGTGATGATTTGTTGTTTCATGATTTCATCTTGAGCCGATTTTTGCAGACCAAAACCAACCGACGCTAGAACGATTAAGAAAGAGCATGCCATTGTCGTTGCAAGTATGGTCATAAACACACGCAATCTATTTTTCTTCATATTTCTTCTGATGAATTTGACCTGATCTCTAAATTTCAATGGACTGATCCCCTTTCTTTAATACACCATCATGAAGCTGGAACGTTGTGTCTGCGATTGAAGCGACTTCATCGTCATGTGTAATGATGACAAATGTAATTCCTTTTTCACGATTAAGCTGCTGGATAAAGGCTAGAATTTCGCCTTCAGTTTCTGAATCCAGACTGCCTGTTGGCTCATCCGCTAAAATAATAGACGGATTAAGGATCAATGCTCTTGCAATACTCACACGCTGCTGCTGTCCACCTGACAGTTCATTAGGATAATGTCCTGCGTGATGTTCCAGTCCAACTCGTTTCAGCATTTCCTTTACTTTCACTTTTCGTTCAGACGGTTTCACACCTTTTAAAGTGAGCGGAAGTTCAACGTTCTCATATGTTGTTAAACTCCCGATCAATTGAAAGCTTTGAAAGATAAAGCCAAAATGATCTAACCGAAAGTCTGCCCATTCCTTCTCATTAAAGCCGGTCACATTGGTACCATCAACCATAATTTGTCCGCTTGTTGGCGTAATATATCCCGATATTAAATTCAGTAAAGTTGATTTCCCCGAACCGCTTCGTCCGACGATACATGCAATTTCGCCTCTTTTAATAGACAAGTCAATGTCTTTGAGCACAGGAATCTCGTTCTCCCTGCCCTTTTTCCCAATTTTAAACACATGATCTAACGATTGAATTTGAATCATCTCTACTCCCCTGCTCTCTGTTTATCTTTTTCGATAGATTAAGAAATAACTCGTCAGTGCGCCTACAGCTCCACCGATGCACATCCCAACAAAATATCCAACTAATGAATCTGAGGAGAAACCAACCCAGCCAAACCCTAAGACGCCAAACACGATCACCATAATTTGAATTGGGCGATCCATTATTGAATAAAGGAAGAATCGGCCATTTCGTTCAATTGGATGTTTAATAAAGCTAAACAAGCCAATAAGGTAAAATAGCAACATCATGACAATTGGAACGATGTATTCTTCACCATTGAACCAAAGCGGATATTCCTGATAAAAACTGTTAGCTGTAATATAAGTAATGGGGGAAATGGGCGTGATCAAGAAATTAAAGATTTTATCCAGCCACATCCCGCTTGTTTTAAAGATAAAATCTAAATGAAGGATTGGTAAACCAATCACTAAGTAAGGTAAAATAGCTGTACTAAATCCAACGATTGCTTGAGAAATAGCACTCCCTGTTAAAGCACCTGCTGCAAAAAACAAACTATAGATCATCAAGGCTGACAACAGTGCAAAAACATAAAGACTGTTGAATCCAGGTGTCTCTATTGGCCCAAGACCTAATTTTAATAAATAAATGAGAAGGTATGAAACAGCATGAACACTTGCAATAATTCCAGCACCTAAGAAAAATTTTGTGTGAAAGATGGAACTTCTACTAAACGGCAAGGATACGGTAAAGTCCATCTGCCCTTTATTTCTTTCAAATCCTAGCTGAATCACAGCAAAAAATACGCCCATGACCCATGAAAGTGAGAGAAATGCGTCCGTCTTAAAAATATAAGTGAATGTTGTTGTATCCATTAGACAGTCTCGGTTTTCCAAACAATCTTGAAAGGTTGAGTAATCCATTAAGAGGGATAATGGCGTCGCAAAGACCGCAACAAGCATCACTAAAATGAATGTCAGCTCAGACTGCTTCCATTCCTTATATAACAATTGCCGCTTTACCATCTGCGTTTCCCTCCAAACTTTGCAATGAATACTTCTTCTAAATTTACAGGCAGTTCATGCCAGACTTTTGGTTCAAGCGATTTCAAATACTCTTTTGCTTCTTCATCTGTTTTGAGTACAAGTGCTGTATAGAACACACCCGCTTGATCTAAGATGGCAACGCCTTTTTTTCTAATACTTAAGTTCATATCCTCTTCAAATGCCATCTGGATTTTAACGTAGTCATTCTTTAATTCGTCTAAATCCATAACACTTGTGAGCTGATTTCCTTCCAAAAACCCGATTCGGTTACACATACGCTCAATATCCTCTAAACGGTGAGATGTAATTAAAATCGTTGTTTGTCGTTCTGCCACCTCGTCAATCATCAGCTGAAGAACGTCATTTCTTGTGACTGCATCAATCCCATCTGTCGGCTCATCTAACAAAATGACTGCTGGTTTGATGGCAAAACTTAAAATGAGGGACAGCTGTTTCTTTAAACCTGTCGACAATTCACGGTATTTCACTTTTTCCGGAATCTCATACCGGTTCACAAGCTCATTGGCATATGTCACGTCAAACTTTGGATACAGTTGTTTTAACAGCTTCACAAGCTGTCCATAATTGTACCGGTCAAAGTAGGGATTTACGACTGGCATATACACAATATTTTGCTTCACTAACGGGTGGTCTTTTACGAGTACATCTTTAAAATAAATCTCTCCTTCATCTGGAAGAAGGATTTGCTGAATCAAGCGAAGAAGTGTTGTTTTACCAGAGCCATTCCGGCCAAGCAGACCAAAGATCTCTCCTTCGCCTATCTTGAAGGAAACGTTGCTGAGTACTTCACGTCCATTTAATTTCTTTGATACATTTCTGACCTCAATCAACTTGGTTTCCTCCTTTTAGACTTGAGCCGATCTCCTCCAACCACTCTTTGAGTTGATGAATATCAATACCGGCATAATGAGCTTCAATAATGAGTTGCCTTAATTGCTCCTTCATCTCTAACACCTTCCCTTCATTCAGCTTTAACTGTGCACCTTCTGTCACATACGTTCCACGGCCTCTTAATGTTTCAATAATTCCTTCCCGTTCAAGCTCTTTATACGCTTTGCTGACGGTGTTTGGATTCGCAATAATAATGGTGGCAAGCTCTCTCACAGAGGGCAGTTTGTCACCTGGTTTCATCACGCCTTTTAAGCACAAAATTTTTAACTGCTCAATGATTTGTTCATATATTGGTGCAGCGCTTCTTGGATCTATTTGAATCATGATGGCTCCCTCTTTTCTCATTCATGCTTTTGCAGTCCTATCGCTTGATCATGTCCTTGCATTAAAGGGACCGAATTTGGAATGAAATCTTTTTGAACTTCAAAACCAATGAAAACGAGAACGAAAAAAAATGTACATGCTAACGCAACAGCCAGCACCATCCACTTTAAATTGATTGGTTTTTTTTCTTTTTTCATGGTTAAACACCTTTCTTCACGTTTAAGTGTCTATAGTGTATTAGTTGATATAGTACACTTAATACAATATAGACACTTGATTGAAAAGTCAAGGGACTCTAGAAAAAAATAGGCAGACGAACCAGATAAAATTTACGAAACTACTCAAAAGCATTCGTGAAGTCAGGTTTGCATCTGATTTAGGGTGTTCAACACGTTCATCACTTTCATAATCGCCTGAAAAAGTGCATAATAAAAGACCCCGAATATTGAGGTCTCTACAATGTTTTAATTAGATACTATTCCTTTGTTTTTGGACTTGCTTTTGAACAGGATTAGCACCCACCATACTAATAAAAATATATAGCCTATAACTGTAAAGATAGACCAAACTGCCCCCTGTCGCAATTGACTAAATAAGTGTTCAAATTCATTCATTCCTTCTACTCTACCAATGCTATTTATCAGGCTAATCATCGGAATTGTAACAGTAAATACAATGGTTAGAATGGACAATCCCCTATGTTTATTTTTCACGACACTGAATATTGCGGTTCCTAATGTTGTTAAGAAAAACAAATAATATAATGCCCAAAACCAATTAGGAAGAGTCTCCCACATTTCTTCTACCCCCTTGAAGATATTTGCAATTTCTATATATAACATACTTTAACAGAATAAAAACCTATGACAAATATATATCCAAAAACAACAATCTTTGCGAAAACAGCCAAAAAATAAAACAGACCCTTAAAAGAAGGATCTGTTCATCATTCGTTATCGTATGAAATACCCAAAATCATTTGGTTTTGAAGACTTTGAATTTGTACACGCGTTCTGTCTAAACGTTCTCTTTGCTGATCATTGGCGACATCTTTTAACTTTTCTAATTCATTCACCGCATCCTCAAGCATGAGCTGCGCTTTTGAAAATTCTTCTACGTTATAATGTTCTTGGCGAGAGCTCAAATCAAACTGTTCGCTTGCAAACTCAAGAGTCTCAGTGCTTTTTTGGACAAATTCATCGATTGATTTTCTAGTTGCCATCTAGCCATCCCTCCATTTCATCATTGCTCTCGCCTATTTTGCCCACGTAAAGCTTTTTCACTAAAGAAAATGTTGGACAGATTCAATTGTCCTCTTTCGTGATTTTTGTTAAACTTTAAGGATGCCTATTATTATGCAAGGAGGTTACTGACTTGGATCAGCATAACCCTTTTTTATATTCAAACAGCGAAAAACGTTATCACACATGGAATTATCATTTGCGTGAGCACTTTGGTCATAAAGTATTTAAAGTCGCATTAGACGGCGGCTTTGATTGTCCAAACCGTGATGGTACTGTCGCACATGGAGGCTGCACATTTTGCAGCGCAGCAGGATCTGGTGATTTTGCAGGGAACCGGGCGGATGATCTCATCACTCAATTTAATGAAATCAAGGATCGGATGCATACAAAATGGAAAGACGGAAAATACATGGCGTATTTCCAAGCTTACACAAACACACATGCGCCGCTTCCTGTTTTAAAAGAAAAATACGAAACCGTCATGAATCTGGATGGAGTGGTTGGTTTATCGATTGCCACAAGACCTGATTGCCTGCCAGATGACGTGGTGGAATATTTAGCTGAGTTAAACGAACGGACGTATTTATGGGTTGAACTTGGTCTACAAACTGTGCATGAGCGGACAGCGATGCTCATCAACCGTGCCCATGATTATGAATGCTACGTAAAAGGTGTAGAAAAACTGCGAAAACATGGCATTCGAGTCTGTTCACATATCATCAACGGTCTTCCTCTTGAAAACCGAGATATGATGATGGAAACAGCAAAAGCTGTCGCTGATTTAGATGTGCAAGGAATTAAAATTCATCTACTTCACCTGTTAAAAGGAACACCGATGGTAAAGCAATATGAGAAAGGCAAACTAGAGTTTCTCAGCCAAGAGGAATATGTCCAGCTTGTCTGTGATCAGCTGGAGATCCTGCCCCCAGAAATGATTATTCATCGTATTACAGGCGATGGTCCCATTGAATTAATGGTAGGTCCAATGTGGAGTGTGAATAAATGGGAAGTGCTCAATGCCATTAATGCTGAGCTTGAAAGACGTAACAGCTACCAGGGCAAACGCTTCGTCAGATTGGAAGAAGCGGCAAAATGATTTTAAAACGGATGCTCCCTTTTAGTAAAGAGCTGTTAGAACGTGCTTGTCAAAAAGGCGATATTGTCATTGATGCAACGATGGGAAATGGCCATGATACACGCTATTTAGCTGACCTTGTCGGGAGAGATGGACAAGTTTTCGCATTCGATGTACAGAAGGAAGCCATTGAGCAAACAAGCATAAGACTCGGTGAGCACTATCCAAACGTTCACCTGATCCATGACGGACATGAACAACTTGCTGAACATCTGCCAGCGGATGCTTATGGCCACATATCTGGTGCAGTGTTCAATCTTGGATATTTACCAGGAGGCGATAAAACCGTCACGACTCAGGCACATACGACCATTGAAGCGATCAAACAGCTCATGGATTGGCTTAAGCCTGGAGGTCTTATCGTTCTTGTGATTTACCACGGTCATCCCGAAGGAAAAAAAGAGAAGGACATCCTTCTTGATTATTGCAAAACACTCCATCACGAAGAAGTACAGGTAATATCTTATCAATACATGAATATTCAAAACGATCCGCCCTTTGTGGTAGCCATCGAAAAAAAACTCAAATCCTCTTAATGGATTTGAGTTTTATTATTTAATAAGCGTATTGGTCAATGATTTCTTCAAGCACTACTTCCAGCTCTTCTGCATCTGCAAGCTCTGATTGAGTAAAGCGGACACGTACAAGCTGTTCTCCGTCATTATACATTTCTTCCAGCCAGCCACGCAGCCCTCTTGCTCTACGGTCGACTTCAAAAATGATATCTAACCCCTCTTCATCAATGAAGAAAATCACCTCTAACTCATCAAGCATTTGACGATAATAGTCGGAAGTCGGTATGAACTCAAATTCTTGAACAAAGGGAAGGCGGCGCCTAAAATAAGGTGCTTCTTCGCAGTCTGCTTCATGAAGGTGAAAGCCTAAGTTTCCAACAGCTTCAAGCACACGATTCACCCAAGGGTGTGCGTTTACAAAAATGCGGTCATGATCAAATTTATCAATACCACCTTGAATATCAAGGTCTGTCACAACAGCAACCTCTACTTTACCTACAGTCATTGGTGTATCAAGAGGAAGGTGAAACGAGAATGTAAACTGCTGAGCTTCCGCAGGCTGAATCGTGAATGATTCAGTCACTCGGACAGAATGGATGGTTGTGTGTTTTCGTTGCTCTTCATCATCTTTTACAATGGTGTACCATGTTTTCAACTTTAAATCAATATAGCGAATATCTTGAGGCACTTTTCCGCCCTTCACATGGACTGTTCCCTTTACTTCTTCTCCCGGTTCATACGCATCTTTCTCCAAAATTGTATCCACTTTTGCTGCACCGATTCCTACACTTGCTGCAAACTTTTTAAAAAATGACATATTCGACCTTCCCCTTTTTTAAGTTTTTCAACAAATATACGTCATAAGGAGTAGATACGATTCATTCTATCCATGCTTTTCTCCTATTTTTCGTACACTAAGAATAATATCGGCAGCAAATAAGAGGATTGTAACGAAAAAAGAGGATACGTCTGATCATGGTTCGCCTTAAAAAGTGTACATCGCCCAAGCAAAACCGTTCAAAACAAAAAAGCTTGTAGAAAACCATTTTGTTTTCTACAAGCTGATGAGCTTACTTTATCCTTTATGAAGATTTCATCCAAGGCATTTTCTGATAGGTGCGATAGGCTCTGCCATTGATATAGAAAAAGAACGATGTTTTCCCGCTTGATTTGATCAACCGCTTTGCCAGCTTGTTCATCTCTTTTTGGGCTGTCACTTTTTCATCAGACAAATAGACCGCAAGTAACCCTCTATTGATTAGTTTGTGAAAATTCTCGTGTGGAATGCCTTTCAGCTGTTCATCCGCTTTTTCAATAAAATGCTGTAGTCTATCCATCATCTCATGATGAGAGTTGTAGTACGAGCAAAAATTCAAATCGCCTTCCAGCCTGTCCTCTTCTTGGTCGATTAAATAGTCCAGTAAGATGTGCAGACCTTGAATATAAGGGAAATAACTTTCGTAAATTTGCTTCGCCTGCTTCTCTGTAAAATCAGGCTGCAGTGCATAAGCCACAAGACAGAAAATGCCCAGCGTTGATCCTGCACATGCGGAAAACTCATACCACTCCATCTTCGGTAAATCCTTTTCATACTGGCGGAACCATGACTCTAATCGAGGTTCACGCTCATGAGGAACCACATGCTTATGTACTTGTAAATCACTATAATAATCACACAGCGTATGTAAATAGGGCTGAATGATCGGATAATGCGCTAGACGTGATAACACATTTTGGCATGTCCTAACAAGCGCATGCAGATATCCATGATCCTCTTGATCATCACGGAATTGATAGTACGGCTTAAGCTCCGCATGAATATCGAGTGCATCTCTCATCGCTTGATGCAGCATATGAAAATCCTTTGGATCAAGTGATGTACTGCGGTCACACAAGTTATCTAAGTAATCGCTAATCGTTTGGTACGCCACAATGAATTCAATACACGTTTCCTTCGCTTCACCTGCAAGAAGAGATAAAATTCCCCCGCCTTCACAGTGAAAGGTTTTACTGGATATGCTCGCTAGTGCCTGCGTTCTCAGTTCTTCATTTTCAATCATTTCTGCATGAGCCCGCCACTTTTTTAGCTCCTGATGAACTAGCGGAAAAATATCTTTATACACCTTCGTCATCAGTGCAAAAGGACGTTCTGGTACTGACAAATCAATCCACCCCCAACTTAAGCTCACAATCAAATATATTGATCAGTAAAGGCTCTTGCCGCCTTAAACACATCTTCTCGCTCGGGCTCATTAAAAATTTCATGATAAAGCCCTTCCCATTCACGGTATGATTTATTGGTTGATTCAATGCCATTGAACCATTTCATCACTCTTGTTTTATCTACAATCTTGTCATCGCCTGCCTGCATGAGCAGGAGCGGAATCGACCGAAAGACATTCGTAGGCTGCATCGCCGCATCGATATTTTTGACCAGTTCTCGATACCAGCGAACCGACACCTTCGTCACATAAAGCGAATCATTCGAATCCGCCTCAATCACATCTTGATTCCGTGTGGCAAGTTCGATCGACAGCCCAGATTCGACTTTAAAAGACGGCGCCAGCACATTTAGCCCTTTTGACGCAAAATCCATCAGCTTCTTCGGTTTAAATTGCAGACCTAAACAAGGTGATGATAAAATAAGGCCATCAATCTTCGTATGGGTATACTGCTTGAACCATTCAATCGAAATCAGTCCCCCCATACTATGTCCAAGTAAAAATGTCGGAAGTCTGAACGACTTCGCATGTTCAATCCATTCATCGACTGTATCAATGTATTCTTGAAAAGAACGAATGTGGCCTCTCGCACGTGTCGATGTCCCTTGCCCAGGCAGGTCACCCATGACGACGTGATAGCCTGCATTTCGCCACATTTCGATCAGCCATTTATATCGGCCATGATATTCACTAGCACCATGTACAATGACAATTGTACCAACCGGTCTTTCAGCATGCCAAGTCCACAAAGTAAACACCTCACAAATGTTGTATTAAGAAAGGAAGTCGAAAAAGTGATTTATCCATATCATCAGTTTACACCTGAGATTCATGAATCGGTCTTTGTTGCAGAAAATGCCACCATTACAGGTGATGTCACAATTGGAGAATATTCAAGCGTTTGGTTCCAAACGGTCATTAGAGGCGATGTAGCTCCTGTGAGAATTGGAAAAAACGTCAACATTCAAGACTTATCCTGTCTGCATCAAAGTCCTGGAAAAACACTTCTTATTGAAGATGGTGCTACCATTGGACACCAAGTCACATTACATAGCTGTATCATTCGAAAAAATGCCCTCATTGGCATGGGATCCATCATTCTCGATGGTGCGGAAATTGGCGAAGGAGCCTTTATTGGTGCAGGTAGCCTTGTCCCGCAAGGAAAAGTCATCCCAAAAGGTTCACTCGCTTTTGGCCGTCCAGCCAAAGTCGTTCGCCAGTTAACAGATGAAGATATCCAAGACATGGATCGTATCCGCAGAGAATATGTAGAAAAAGGACAATACTATCGTTCCCTTTTATCGCGTTAACATCATACATGTATCTTCACTTTATCATGTTTTTTTCAGGATATTAAGCAATAACTGTGTACCGCTTGTTATTTTACCCTTTTCCACCACTTTCTATCATGACAAAAAAGGTTTTCAGCACAAAGCTGAAAACCTTTTTCATTAGCTAAAAATAACTTCTTTCGGCTGGTGATTCAACTGTTCTGGATCAATGCTGCGCTCTACATAGATGCTATGCCAGATCATAAAGATCAGGACAGTCCAAATCTTACGGCTATGATCGGCTTTTCCAGCACAATGATCATTTAATAAATCAAGAACATATGCCTTGTTAATGTATTCATCTGTCTGACTGTTTTTAATGATATCTTTCGCCCAAGCGTTCATCTCATTTTTCAGCCAATGACGAATTGGAACAGGGAAACCTAGTTTTTTACGGTTTAACACATGGTCCGGCACAATGCCTTCTGCTGCTTTACGCAATAAATATTTCGTTGTGCCGTCTTTCGTTTTCAGCTCTTCTGGAATTTTAGAAGCTGCTTCAAATACGACCTTATCAAGGAATGGAACACGAAGCTCAAGAGAATTGGCCATTGTCATCTTATCTGCTTTCAGCAGGATATCCCCGCGCATCCACGTATGGATATCAACATATTGCATTTTGTTAATATCACTGTAGCCTGCACTTTCCTCGAAGTATGTTTTCGTCACGTCACGATACGTGATGTTCGGATCATACTGCTTTAAGAGGTTTTTCTTCACTGGCTCTTCAAAGATTTTCGCATTGCCGATATAACGTTCCTCTAATGGCGTACAGCCGCGAACGATAAAGCTTTTCCCTTTCATTCCTTCTGGCATTAAACGAGCCAGACGAAGAAGAAGCTTTTTCAGCATGGATGGTACAGATTCAAAAGGCTTTAGAGACAGCGGCTCACGGTAAATATTATATCCACCGAATAGCTCGTCTGCTCCCTCACCTGAAAGAACAACTGTGACTTGTTTTTTCGCTTCTTTTGCTACGAAATACAATGGAATCGCCGCTGGATCAGCCAAAGGATCATCTAAATGCCAGACGATCTTTGGAAGCTCATTCATATATTCCTCAGGAGAAATCACAGCACTAAAGTTTTGCAATCCCAGCTTATCAGCTGTTTCTTTTGCTACATCTACCTCACTGAATCCATCCTGCTGGAAACCAACAGAGAATGTCTTCAGTTCAGGGTGAAATTCCTTTGCGACCGACACGATGAAAGAAGAATCGATCCCACCTGATAGGAATGAACCAACAGGCACATCACTTCTCATGTGGACTTTTACAGAATCATAGATAGCATCACGTACTTCTTCTACTAATTTCTGCTCTTGTGTTTGTTCAGGTTTGAATTGAACTTTCCAGTAAGTCTTAAATGCAATGTCTTGGCCTGGACGCAGTGTAAACTGATGACCTGGCTCAACTTTGTGCACTTTTTGATCAAGTGTATTTGGCTCAGGAACGAACTGAAAAGACATGTACTGCTGCAAAGCAGTCTCATCAAATAAAATGTTCTCATTCACAGCCATTAAGCTTTTGCGTTCAGAAGCAAAGTACACTTGGTCATCCATTTGTGTAAAATAGAGCGGTTTAATGCCGAAAGGATCTCTTGCGCCATATAATAACTGCGCTTCTTTATCCCAAATTAAAAAGGCAAACATGCCGCGAAGCTTCGATGCCGCTTCTTCTTTATAGTGGCGATATGTGGCAAGAAGGACTTCCGTATCAGAATCTGTGCTGAACGTATAGCCTTTTTTCACAAGCTCTTCTTTCAGCTCCACATAGTTATAAATTTCTCCGTTGAAAATAATCCAATATTTTTCATCTTCATAAGAAAGCGGCTGCTTTCCGTGTTCAACATCTATAATACTTAAACGTCTAAATCCAAATCCTACATGCTCATCATGAAAGTACCCCTCATCATCCGGACCTCGATGAACGATGAGACGATTCATTTGCTTAATTAACTCTTCCTGCTCAGTAGTTTCGGACAATGGACGGTGATTAAATACACCAACAAACCCACACATATTATTGCCTCCACGTTATGTTATTTCTTAAAAGTAGACCTATAATTAGACAGTATTTTGTCCAATTTTGTTTCACATTTTTACGCTTTTTGTAGAATTTTTTTTAATCAAAAGGAAAACCGCTTAAAATAAGCGGTTTTGTATGTTGTTATTCTCCTAATGCTTCCTTGCGAAGCGTGTCGGCTTTATCCGTTTTTTCCCATGGAAGATCCAAGTCATGACGGCCAAAATGTCCGTATGCAGCGGTTTGTTTATAGATCGGACGACGTAAGTCAAGCATTTTAATAATGCCAGCTGGACGAAGATCAAAGTTTGCACGTACCACTTCAATTAATTTCTCTTCAGAGGCTTTTCCTGTTCCAAATGTATCAATTGAAATGGAGACAGGCTGTGCAACACCAATTGCATAAGCAAGCTGCACTTCACATGAATCTGCAAGACCAGCTGCTACGATGTTTTTCGCTACATAGCGAGCCGCATATGCTGCAGAACGGTCAACCTTCGTTGCATCCTTACCAGAGAAAGCACCGCCACCGTGACGAGCATACCCGCCATAAGTGTCAACGATGATTTTACGTCCAGTTAAACCAGCATCCCCTTGAGGTCCACCGATAACAAAGCGGCCTGTTGGGTTGATGAAGTATTTTGTTTCTTCATCGATCAGTTCACTTGGAACGACAGGGCGGATGACATGCTCTTTTAAGTCGCTTTGAATTTGTTCAAGCGTCACTTCTGGTGCATGCTGTGTAGAAATAACCACCGTATCAATACGAACTGGTTTGTTTTGTTCATCATATTCAACTGTTACTTGAGTTTTTCCGTCTGGACGAAGGTATGCAAGTGTTTCATTCTTGCGTACTTCTGTTAAACGGCGAGATAATTTATGTGCAAGAGAAATCGGCAGTGGCATAAGCTCTTCAGTTTCGTTGTTTGCAAAACCAAACATCAGACCTTGGTCACCTGCACCGATCGCATCAATTTCTTCTTCAGTCATTGTTCCTTCACGTGCTTCAAGCGCTTTGTCTACACCTTGCGCAATATCAGCAGACTGTTCATCAATTGATGTAAGAACCGCACATGTTTCCGCATCAAAACCATATTTCGCACGTGTGTAGCCAATTTCCTTAATCGTGTCACGCACCGTCTTTGGAATGTCAACATAAGTAGACGTTGTAATCTCACCGCTTACTAATACGAGACCGGTTGTTACAGAAGTTTCACAGGCAACACGTGCATTTGGATCTTTCTTTAAAATTTCATCCAAAATGCTGTCTGAAATTTGATCACAGATTTTATCTGGATGTCCTTCGGTCACTGATTCTGAAGTAAATAAACGACGATTTTGACTCATAATGGCTATTTCCTCCTGTACAAGACCACATCATCCCAAGATGAGGCCTCCAATATGATACGGAACTCGTTCCCTCTTATATTTCAACATGTTTATATTAGAGATGTTATTGGCAATTTGTTCATATGATATCCCAAAAATAAAAAAAACCATTTCCTTCATTGCGAGGAAAGGGTCTGAGATCGCATGCCTTTCACTCTTATCGCTCAAGGTGTTCTTGTACCTTGCATCAGGTTAGCACCTTGGTTTCTCAGCATGTTCATGCCTTTTTCATAAGAAACCGGTTGCTGGGCTTCATCGGGCCTGTCCCTCCACCAACTCGGGATAAGAGTATCCGTTCAATAAGATATCTTATCTTAAACCCTTGCGTCATGTCAATGGTTCATAGGAATTATCTCCCCTTTTTTTCACCTCATCATTAGCATCACCAAAAAGCATATTTTCATAGCAGAAATGAAAAAACACACACAAAAATGTTTAAATAGTATAGACTATTATTATCAATGTGTTATACTAATCAAAACAAACAAATTCAACGGTAAAGGAAGGGTTTTTTTATGAACTCAGTGGATTTAAAAGAAGATTTGCAGTCATTGCTCTCATTAGAAAATACGCACCAAAATTTATCTGTTCCGAAACTTGTTGAAAAGATTTTGGCACGTAATGAAGGCGTTTTAACTTCAACTGGTGCTGTCCGCGCCACAACGGGTGCCTACACTGGACGTTCGCCTAAAGATAAATTCATCGTAAAAGAAGAAAACTCTGAACATAAAATTGATTGGGGTCAAGTCAATCAGCCGATCTCGAAAGAGGCATTTGATCGTTTATATACAAAGGTTGTGTCATACTTAAAAGAACGTGATGAACTATTTGTCTTTGATGGTTTTGCCGGTGCTGACGAAAAATACCGTATGCCCATTACAGTTGTAAATGAATTCGCTTGGCACAATCTTTTTGCAAAGCAGCTATTCATCAGACCTGATGGATCAACACCATCATCAAACGAAAAACCTTTCACCATCTTATCTGCACCTCACTTTAAAGCAGATCCTGAAACAGATGGCACAAACTCTGAAACGTTTATTATCGTTTCTTTTGAAAAACGGACGATTCTGATCGGTGGAACAGAATATGCAGGAGAGATGAAAAAATCCATTTTCTCTGTTATGAACTACCTGCTTCCTGAACAAGATATTTTATCAATGCACTGCTCTGCTAACGTCGGTCAAGAAGGCGATGTTGCTTTATTTTTCGGCCTTTCAGGTACTGGAAAAACGACGCTTTCTGCAAGTGCAAGCCGCAAGCTGATTGGAGACGATGAGCACGGCTGGTCTAACACAGGTGTGTTCAATATTGAAGGCGGATGCTATGCAAAATGCGTGAACTTAAGTGAAGAAAAAGAACCCCAAATTTACAAAGCCATCAGCTTCGGATCAGTGCTTGAAAATGTAGTACTTGATGAAGAAACACGTGAAGCAGATTATGATGACACATTCTTTACTGAAAATACACGTGCGGCTTACCCAATCGAAATGATTGATAACATCGTGAAACCAAGTATTGCAGGTCACCCATCTGCTATCGTCTTTTTAACAGCTGATGCATTCGGCGTTTTACCTCCAATCAGCCGTTTAACGAAAGAACAAGCGATGTACCACTTCTTGAGCGGTTACACAAGTAAATTAGCGGGAACTGAGCGTGGCGTGACGTCACCAGAAACAACGTTCTCTACTTGCTTTGGTTCACCATTCTTGCCACTTCCTGCTCATGTCTATGCTGAAATGCTTGGTAAAAAAATCGATGAGCACGGCGCAAAAGTATTCCTTGTGAATACAGGCTGGACTGGCGGCGGCTACGGTACGGGCAAACGAATGAATCTTGCTCATACAAGAGCAATGGTGCAGGCAGCGATCGAAGGCGATCTTGACAACGCTGAAATGATCACTGACGACATCTTCGGATTACACATCCCGCTTCATATTCCGGGAGTGCCAGATGAAGTGCTTCAGCCTGCTAAAACATGGGACGATCAAGAGGCTTACAAAGAAAAAGCAAACTTCCTTGCAAATGAATTTAAAAAGAACTTCAAAAAATTCAGCCATGCAGCAAGTGATATTGAAGCAAAAGGCGGACCACTCGTCTAATCAAAAGGAAAAAGCTGAGGGAATGAATCCCTCAGCTTTTTTAGTTCGTTGAATGCAATGACACAAGACGGTACGTCACCTTCGTGATATTGTCTGTGAGCTCCAGCTTTTCAACATGTGCTGTTCCCGTTTTTTCTCCGTCTTTCGTTTTACGCACCTCAAGCGGAATATTTAATGGATAAATGCGGTACCCTTCCTTCATGAGCTCAAACACATTTTCTTCAATTCTTGTCTCTTTTCCTTTTGTGACAATCATTGTATTAAATTCAACAGGCATTCCCATAATGAAAATCCCCCTACTTTCTATATTTCTTTCTACCGTTTATTTTACCACATTTCCGCCTTTTCGGCTGTGCATCCATGTCGTCAGCCGTCTGACAATCTCCCGGTTATGCTGTGGCGGGAAATAATGATGATATCCGTGAAAATACCATGTTTCCACAGACTTGCCATGCTGACGCAGTGCATCTTCTAATAAATACGCATGCTCAATGGATACATTCTCATCCAGCTCCCCATGAATGATTAAGACAGGTGCTTCAATTTGGTGCACATCATTCAAAGGCGTTCTAGCCTCATATGCTTCTGGTACCTTATGCGGAGGACCTCCTATTACACGCTTCATCATTCTTCTCATATCCACACGTTCTTCATAGGTGAGCTTCATATCACTTACGCCTCCCCATGTCACAAAGGAAGCGGCCTCATGCTTCATTTCAACAGCGGTCCATATGCCCATAATTCCGCCACGGGAAAAACCAAAGATATGAATTCGCTCCTGCTTCACCTTTTGATGATGTTTCAACAGCTGAAATGCAGCAAATGCATCTTTCCGATCTTCTCCGGCAAAATCCTCGTTCCCTTCGCCTCCTTGATTCCCTCGGTAGAAGGGCGCAAAGACGACAAACCCTTGCGCAGCAAATTGCACAATTCGGCCAGGTCTAACCATTCCCACATTTTTAATGCCGCCGCGTAAATATAAAAAACCGTCATAGAGACCTTCTCCGGCCGGTTCAGCGAGCAGCCCCTTCATTCGAAGTCCATCGGCCTCATATGTCACTGTATATAAGTGAATATGCGGATGTGGCGACGGGAATCTTCTCTTTTCCACAATCACTTGAATTCTCTCCTTTTCATTCGGTGTTACGTCAAATGCTTGATGATGGTTTCTGCGACGAGCTGTCCTGATTTTGTCACCATCGGAGTGCCACCGCCTGGATGACTTGTGCCGCCAACAAACCAAAGCCCTTCAATATCCTTTGATTGATTATTGATGCGAAAAAATGCCTGCTTGAATGAGTTTGACGACATGCCATAAATGGCCCCATGATACGCTCCCGTTTTTTGCTGCAAATCAAGCGGGGTTTGTACCGCTTCAAATTCTACAAGCTGGTCAAGATCAAAGAGACCCTTTTCCTTTAGTTTTGTTTTCATATGCTGGCCATATGTCTCCTTTAGCATGTCCCAATTTTGCTCTTTTGTCACATATGGCGCATTGGCCAATACAAACAAGTTACTTCTTCCTGGCCCTCCGCTTAAAGCTGGCTCTGAATGACCTGAATAACAGATGTAAAGCGTCGGATCATGAGGAAGCTGTTTTTTCTGAAAAATATCCTTGAATTCTTGTTCATAATTCTCTGGAAAAAACACGTTGTGATGAGACAATTGTTCATAGACTTTAGGGACGCCCAACAAAAGAACAAAACCTGATAACGATGGCTCAATGTTTGCCAGTTTTTGATTTCCAAAGCTCGGGCGGTCTTCTTCATCAATTAATTGGCGATAAACAGTCAGTGCATCTGCCCCCGCAATGACTTGATCTGCTTCATATATCTGCTGATCCGTTTCAACTCCTTGGATTCGCTTATTCTTCACATGAATCTTTTTGACTCGTTCATTGAGATGAATTTGGACACCCAATTCCTTTGCCAGTGTCTCAAATGCCTCAACTAAACGATACGTACCGCCCTTAATACCATAAATGCCTTTTTCTCCTTCTAAATAAGCCATCATATTAAAAATAGCAGGTGCCTCGTATGGAGAAGAGCCAATGTAAGTCGCATACCGGCCAAACATCGCCAATGTATGAGGATGACGAAAATATTGACGTAGCAAGCGCTGAACGGATGTAAAAGGTTTGACAGCAAGAAGGGCTTTCATTAACTTGATATCCGCTTTATCCTTCCAGGTCAATAATAAACGATTTAAAAACTGATCCTCTGCCATTTGAAAAAGCTTCTTCGATTCCTGTAAAAATGCCCGGTATCGCTTTGCATCCTCTGGACTAAAAACTGCAATTTGTGATTCCATTTGCTCAATATCTGGCGTAAACTCGACCGTATGTCCATCTGAAAAAACGTTTTTAGTAAGCGGGAAAATCGGATAAAACGTCACATAATCCTCCATTCGTCTATGACAGGAGGTAAATACTTCCTCAAAATACGCCTTCATTGTAATGGTACTCGGTCCTAAATCAAAAGAGTAGCCAGACGCTTGATGGCGTTGTAATTTCCCGCCTAAAGAAGCTTCTTTTTCTAAAATGGTGACCTGGAAACCGCCTGACTGTAAGCGAATCGCAGCCGATAACCCGCCAAGTCCGCCGCCAATAATGATCACTTTTTTCATTCGTACCTTCTTCCTTTCCATTCATAGCCTTCTTTTTTCAGCCCAATTTTCATAGAAGCAAAACCAATGGCCATCAGGCTCATGATACTGACAGGCAATAAAAAGGCCATCGTAGACGTTCTTCCATTTTCGATATCAATGACCGCTTTAATGGATACACCAAGCCCGTAGCAAAGAAGGGCTAAACAGAGATTGACCACATCAAAATGAATCAGTGCGATCATAAAGCAAATAACAGGAACTACATAAAGGACGGAGTATAAACAAAAGACACTGCTTAACAAAGCAATGCTTCGATTCACTCCCGGGAACAAATTTTTCCGATATCCTTCCCATACTTCCTGTCCACTCTCATACATTCTCATGTAGACAAAAGAATGAATACTTGCCAGTGTGAACGGAAAGCCCTTCGCTTTCACTCGTTTAGCCAAAGCCATATCATCCACGAGCGAATCCTTGATCGCTTCATGACCACCTATTTCGTGATAACAGTTCTTTTCAATGGCAATAAAGCCGCCATGTGCTGCGGCAAAAGCAGGATGTTGAGATGTTTTGACCCACTTCACTGGCAGATGGCAGCCAATCGTAAACATCATCATAGGAACGACAAGATGCTCAAAAGGCGTTCCCGTTTTTTGCTCTGGGAAACCTGAAAGCATGCCCGTTTTTTGTATGCATAACTGCTTGTACACCGCTTCAATAGCTCCTTGTTTTAAGCGGACATCTGCATCTAAAAATAACAGCCAATCAGAAGATGCTGCCTCAGCAAGCTGGGAACAAGCATATGATTTTCCAAGCCAGCCGCGCTTCAATACTTGACCTGACTGCACACGAATCCATGGATATGTCTCTGCGAAGCCCTTTGCAATCATTCTCGTCTGATCTGTCGAGTGATCATCCAGCACGATCAACTCTTTCGGATGGAGACGCTGATCAACAATCGACTGAAGGCAGGCTTCCAGCCGTTTTTCTTCATTTCTCGCTGGAATGAGGATCGATAATGAAATGGGTTCATCAGGTGAAAGAGATGCCGGCTTGAGTACAGGAAATTGCTTCATATTCCAAATCGTAAACATCAATTGGCAGAGCAGCAAAACACTGATGACAATTAAGAAGACCGCCATGTTTTCACCCACTTTTTAAAGGAATCAAACGCATCACTAGTTGACCGGCTTGTCCTTGTCACCTGCCTAAATTGTTCGTTTGTTGAAAAATCCGGATCAGTAATAACCTGTGCTTGATGTGCGTTTAACTGTGTTTCAAGCAGGTCTCCGAGTAAACTTGTTACTTCCTTACTGCGAAGTGATCCGCCAGCTACTAGGACATCTTCTCCAAACTCAACCGATACCGTCGGTTTTTGAAATTGATTAAATGTATAATGCAGCGTCACAGGTTTGATGACGACCTGCTCAAATTGCCTGACTAAAAAAGAAGCTCCGCCTTCCAGTTCAAGCGGCCTTATGTCTTGGTGCATAATTTTCCCCTGCGGGAAGAGCCACACAGCCCCGCCAGCCTCCATCTTCTCCTTTGCGGTCATTAATGCCTGCTTGACACTTTTCAGCTTCTCTTTATGAACTGGAAATGCACCAAGTTTTTGAAAAAAAGCATATTGCTTCAACTGCTTCTCTTCCATCATCATGGCATGATCCAGCTCAGACATTTGTTCTATTAAAAGAAAAATGATCAGTCCATCCCACCATGAACTGTGATTAGCAAGATAAAGAACAGGATGCTTCTCCTCTGGGTCAACCGTACCTTTCATCATGACACAGCGAAAATGTTTGTTCAGTAAATATCGTTCAAGATAAAAATAAAAGAGTCGTCTAAACGATCGGTTTTTGTCGCTTTCTTTCAAATCGAACCCTTCCTTCACACAAGATGACAATGATCAGTGCTAAATAAAAAATGACATCCAGCCCGCCCTTTAATGCTAAAAGACCAAAGAAGAACACCATGGCCTGATAAATACGTCCATTCCAGCGCAATGCCTGCTGATCAATGGAAACGAGCGGGAACAGAAATGAAAGTCCTGCTCCAATGATACCCCAGCTGACAAAATTCTCAAAAGGGATACCAAAGAAACCTCCGCCGTCATACCACACCCAAAACTTTCGTTCAGCCGCTACCGGATCTAATATGAGATCAAGCAGCACAATCCATATACCCGTTTCGACGGCTCGTTTCCACTTCGATTGTTGTCTTGATAAAAAAAGACTATTTAAAAACACACCAACCCATGCAAAAGCGATCGTCAAAGGCACTCCCGCCACAAGAAATCCAAGCGTCGGATAATAATCATAAGCCCCAAATGGAAAATCAGTTGTGATCCCCACCCATTCAACCGTAAACGTCAACACACCCACAATGGCTGCTCTTACGATCACAAAGCTCCATGCCCCGTAAATATTTCGGCCAATCTCAATGACGCAGCAGGCGTAAAGCACAAGAAAGATACCATTCGCAAACTGAAGCCATGCCGGCACTTCAAAAAAGACCATTAAAATAAGACCCACTACATACCAACCAACAAATACCCAACTCAATCTATACACGAAACCGCTCCTTTATTTCTACCAAATTCAAGAAAGCATTCATGCTTCTAGTATAGAAAAAAAGACACGTTCTATAAATAAACAATGCGCTTCTTATTTCATCTAGGCACTCACCAAAAATCCCTTTTGACATACTTTAATTAGTGATCTAGAACAAAGGAGGCGAATTACTCTTGAATCGTTCCATTAAAGTCAGACTGGCATTCATATTCGTTGTCCTGCTCTTTATTCCATTTGTCGCCTGTAAAAAAGACCAAGAGCAGACCGTACAAGTAGCCGAGGTGACCCATTCGGTCTTTTATGCACCGCTTTATGTCGCCCTATCCGAAGGATTTTTCAAAGATGAAGGCTTAGAGGTTGAATTAAAGACCACTTGGGGCGGCGATAAAACAATGACAGCTCTCTTATCCGGCGGCGCTGATATCGCTCTGACCGGATCTGAATCTTCTATTTATGTGGAAGCACAAGACACGAAAGACTCTGTCATGAACTTTGCACAGCTGACACAAACAGACGGTACATTTCTTGTTTCGAGGGAAAAAATCAATCAATTTTCTTGGGATCAATTGAAAGGAAAAGACTTTCTCGGACAACGGAAAGGCGGCATGCCGCAAATGGTCGGTGAATATGTCCTGAAAAAAGAAGGCATTGATTTGAAACAAGATCTTCGCATGATTCAAAATATTGATTTTGCCAACATTTCAGGTGCTTTTTCCTCTGGAACTGGCGATTTTGTGCAGTTATTCGAACCGACAGCTTCCTTAATTGAAAAAGAAGGCAAAGGGTACATTACCGCCTCCTTTGGTGAGGCTTCCGGCAAGGTGCCTTATACCACCTTTATGGCAAAGAAGAGTTACTTAGAAGAAAACAAAGAGACAGCTGAAGCCTTTACCCGTGCCATTTACAAAGCGCAAAAATGGGTCAAAACAAAGAGCCCAGAGGAGATTGCCAAGACAATCCAATCTCAATTTCCTGATACAGACCTTGATGTCTTATCAACAGCTATCAAACGTTACAAACAGCAGAACTCCTATGCAACAGATCCCCTTCTAAATGAAGAGGAATGGAACAAATTACAGGAAATCATGAAGGCAAGTGGTGAACTGCCGGAATTTATCCCGTACAAACAACTTGTCGATTCATCCATTGCCAAGAAGGTCACAGATCACAAATAGAACAGGAGGTAGCACATGTCTTTCCTTCAAATTGACCATGTGACCCACACATACTTCTCTTTAAAAGAAAAAACAACGGCCATACAGCACATCAATATGGAGATCACTCAAGGTGAATTCATCTCATTTATTGGTCCTAGCGGCTGCGGGAAAACAACCTTGCTTTCCATCATCGCAGGCATTACGCCACCCTCTGAAGGTCGAATTTTAATCGAAGGAAAAGAACCGAATCAACAGGAGCATCAAATCGGTTATATGCTCCAGCAAGATTATTTGTTCCCATGGAAAACGATCAAGGAAAATGTCATTCTCGGGTTAAAAATTGCAAAACAAGATTCACATGAAGCCACCTCAGCTGCCCTTAGCTTACTGCCAAAGCTTGGACTCAATGATGTCGAAGAAAAATACCCGAAGGAGCTGTCAGGCGGGATGAGGCAGCGTGCGGCTCTCGCCCGAACGCTTGCAGTTGATCCCGGCCTGCTTCTGCTAGATGAGCCATTTTCAGCACTAGATTACCAGACGAAACTGACATTAGAAGACCTCGTCTTTCACACTTTAAAAAACTATCAAAAAACGGCTGTTCTTGTCACACATGACATCGGCGAAGCCATTGCGATGAGTGATCGCATTTTCTTATTCTCAAAGCATCCAGGCTCTATCCAGCGAATGTTTACCGTTCCAGATGATCTGAGGACGCTCTCTCCTTTTGAAGCGAGACAGACAGCAAGTTTCCAAGAGCTCTTTCAAACGATTTGGAAGGAGCTGAAAACAGTTGAAACACAGTGATCTTTTACATGAAGCCTATCGAAAAAAAGTTCGAATGGAAAAACGCATGACGCGAGTCTACCAGTTGATCATTTTCGCCAGTTTCTTTTCGCTTTGGGAGCTTGCGAGCCATTTCAGACTGATTGACCCGCTCATTTTCAGTTCACCATCTGCCGTCTGCCAATTGTTTGTACAAAAATTATCAGATGGTTCATTAATTAATCATATGAGCATTACGCTATTTGAAACAGTGCTCGGCTTTCTACTTGGTACTTTTTGCGGCATTTTATTAGCCGCCGCCTTATGGTGGTCCACCCGTCTTGCAAATGTCCTTGATCCTTATTTGGTTATTTTAAATGCGATGCCGAAAGTCGCTCTCGCCCCCATTTTAATTGTTGCCCTTGGACCAGGCATGATCAGCATTGTCGCGATGGGTGCCATTATCAGTGTGATCATTACCACCATCGTCATTTATACAGCCTTTCAAGAAGTCGATGAGAATTATTTAAAAGTCATGAAAACCTTTGGCGCAAAAAAAAGAACGGTCTTCCGTGAGGTCATTTTGCCAGCAAGTATTCCAACGATGATCTCTGCCATTAAGGTCAATGTTGGTCTTTCTTGGGTTGGGGTCATTGTGGGAGAATTCCTTGTTTCCTCAAAAGGACTCGGCTATATGATCATCTATGGCTTTCAAGTCTTCAACTTTACACTCGTGTTCTTAAGTCTTTTCATTATCGCCGTCTTCGCCACCATCATGTATCAGCTTGTTGAATGGCTGGAACGCCGTTTTCTGCAAAAATAAAAAGCACAGGGTCATGTCCCTGCGCTTTTTTTAACGAATCAAACCGTTCTTTTCTAAATAAGCAAGACTTTGTCTCAAGACATCATCTTTCATAATAAAACTGAAATTTTTATTTTTTGCGATGGATCTTGGTAAGTCTGCGAAAAGAACGGGTCCTTTCGTTTCAAAATACGTGTCCTGCTTGACGAGCCTTTCAATATCGGCGAAATAAATATTTTTGACAATGACTTTCTCTCTGCCAAGCACCTGATATTGACCAATATACGTTAATTCACGAACAACAGCACCCGTCTCTTCGTGAATCTCTCGTATAGCGGCTTGATCTGCTTCTTCATTTGGCTCTACTTTCCCTCCTGGAAACTCGTAGCCTCGATCCTCATGTTCAGTAAGTAGCCATTTTCCTTGATAGCGGCAAATAGCCCAAACATGCTTAGGATGACTTGAAAAAGGCTGCTCTTCAAAAGAGAGCTTGACCGTATTATGATAATAGTCTTTAAATACATGCATGTGAAATCCCTCATATCCTGTCCTTGCTTCTTGTAAAACATCATACCACAGATCACATTTCTCTGAAGAATTTTTATGAAAAGTGAAACAAACGAGTACTTCTATCTCGTCTGTATGTAAAATAAGTATTCTTGCTAAAACCTTTTTATCATCTCCATCCTCATCCCATTTTAATCATGAAACCTTTTGCCCATGATGACGTAAATCAATAAGTGTTTGTCCTACACAGACGAGGAGGAAACCAGCATGAGCATCACAAATGGATCAAAACAAGAAAATAACAAAGCATGGCCAATGAGGCAACATGAGAAAGAAGACGCTTCTCTTGAGGCAGTGAAGAAACACCTCATGAAAGGACAAAAGTTAGATTTAACAAAAGACAATCCAAATGTAGATCAAATTCATATCGGCCTTGGCTGGGACTTATCTGGTCAGCCAATTGATTTAGATACGCAAGTGTTTTTCTTAAATGAAGAGGACAAGCTTCTGTCTCCAAAACACCTGATCTATTATCATCAGCAGCAAAGCTTAGATGGAGCTGTTCGCCATCTAGGTGATCATCAGGTCGGCGGAGGCCATCGGGACAATGAGATCATCATTATGCAGCTGAGCAGAGTCTCACCCGATATTCAGAAAATCGTCGTAACAGCCACGATACATGATGCACACGAGCGGGCACACCATTTTGGACAGGTGACCAATGCCTACTTGCGCCTTTCAGATCAAATCACACAACAGGAGATTTGTACCTTTCAATTAACAGAGGATTATTCATTTTGTACATCCATCATTTGTGCTGAACTAACGAGAGTTGAGAACGAATGGAAAATCACCGCAACCGGACAAGGTACGACCCTTGATTTAAACGACCTATGCCGCATCTACGGATTCACATCTTGACAAAGGAAAGGAGCTGGCACAAATGGGATTTCATTTCAACACGATCGAAGAACTGACCTTACAAGCAGAAGGCAACGGGATCTTTTTTGCCAAAAAAGGCGCTATGATTGCCGATCAAGGTACATTTCAATACCGTAAACGATTACTTGGGACGAATAAAGGGAATATGGTCAGCCAAGTATTTAATCATATTAGCAGAAAATTAACAGGTGAAAACCTTGAGATGATGGAAGTGAGTGGACAAGGCACTTGCTACTTGGCTGATTCTAGCGAGCATGTGACCGTCATCAATCTTGAGCCGAACGGTCCTTGGCAACATGTTAGCGTGGAAAGTGAAGATTTACTTGCCTTTACTGAAGAATGTCACTATGGCGTGACACCAGTAGGCGTTGGGATTTTATCACAGAAAGGGCTATTTACTTCAAAGCTCTCGTATCAAGGGCACGGGGCGCAGGTTGCCATCAAAACAAATGGAAACCCGCTGATTTTAAAAGCACCTTGCCGTGTAGACCCTGACGCCATTGTCGCTTGGACGGGCAAAGCACCGAAAGTCAAATTAGATGTGAACTGGAAAACGTTCATTGGACAAACATCAGGCGAATCCTACTTGTTTGAATTTCATGAACAGGACCAAATTGTGATTATCCAGCCATCTGAACGAACATCTGGAATGCGGGTCGGGATAGATGATAACCGGTACAAACCCCAGAGTCAGAGTACCTCACACGAAATCACCAACTCACAGCAGGAAAATAGAGGCGGAATCAGTGATCTAATCGGCGGTATCTTACAGCCTCGAAAATAAAAGCATGTAGAATGTCTCTACATGCTTTCAGATCGTTGACAAAAGGCTAAAATGAACTTTCTTTTAGCCTTTTGTCTTCTTTTCAGCGTGATAGAAAACCTTTGTAGTCTAGGAAAAACGAGTACTGGCGCGGAGCGAATTTGACATTCATGAGCACCTGATAAAGAATGCGAGGGTTTGTCTACATGCTTTTTCAATTCATCAGTCCATTGGTCTCAATAAAGTTCTTTGTCTCTTCGTTACCGAGATCATGAATCATGGAGTAAATTTCTTTTCTTTTCCTATCCATTTCGTCGTTTGGACTATCATAATGATATTCAAGAAATGGAACATGCGCCCGAAAGAAACCTTTCCAATCTGTCATATACTGTTCATCAAAATACTCTCTTAACTGCAAGATTTGGTCATCATCTGCTTCTATCTGAAATTGCCAAGCAGCCGCGTCTCTGTGCTGTGAGATTGATCCGTCTTGAACGGATACATAGTATGTGTGTGTCGCCATCTGATTCATCCTTTTTCCTTTAGTATGACCAGATATGAAGAAATTACGGCTTTTTGCGCAATTTATTTTTAATCATGTCTAACACATCAATAAACAACTGTGGAATGGGAATTCCGAGAGCTCTGGCTGTTGAGACAATCTGGTACGATTCATAAATAATATAAAAGATGAGCGCTAAATCCTTAATTGTCCCCCCAGTCTTCAGCATGACATCGAAGAAATGTGCCATGGATATTAAAGAGATCGTCACAACCTTTCGAACAAGCCTGGTCAAAAAACGCTTCATCGTAAGTTGTCCAGTCACAGATTCCCTTAGGCTTGAACAAATTAATTCAATAGCCATTAGTGTTACTAATATCATGAGTAAATATCCTGCTCCACCAAACAGAAAGCCCATTGCCGACAAACTGACTGTAAACAACGAAAAGATGCCTAAATCCTTGCTCACTTGGCATCAACATCCTTTCATAGTGGAACTTCTTACCTCAATAGTATATGCCGCATTTGATGAATAGCTTGGACGACAAAAAATAAAGGCATGGTTAGCTGTTCAAAAAATTCGTGAAGCGCATAAAAAGAGCCGCCTGTGACGGCGGCTTTCTTGGTTAAACTCTGACATCAATAAACGTAGCATCTGAATCTTTGGGCTGAACAGCTTGAGGCTGCTGCTGCACTTGATCGAGCATCACCATGGCTTGGGCTGTGTTCGTGGCAAGCTGTGAATTCAATAAACTGATATTAAGTGTTTTTTGAATACTCGCCACTTGCTGGCTCATCATTCCTGCAATTGAGGACATCTTCTCCCCTCCCTTCCCTTTTCTCTTCGGCTGAAAGCCCCATCAATTCAATGGGCTGTCTGTCACAAATCCACAAAAAAAGAATGCCGATCTGTTTGATGATCGACATTCCTTTCACATTCGCTTATCCTAAGTATGCTTTTAGCATCCAGTTGTGTTTTTCAATGGATTGATGAATCGCAAGCAGCATATCGCCTGTTGTTTCATCGCCAACTTCTGCAGCCAGCTCCATGCCTCGCTTAAGTTCTTCTGCAATATTAGAGAAATCATCATACAGATTTTTCACCATTTGCTCGGCTGATTCATTGCCTTCCGCTTCTTGAATGCTAGAAATTTCTAAGCACTCTTTCATTGTCGCAACAGGTTGTCCATTTAATGCGAGCATACGCTCAGCCAAATCATCGATATAAGTGGCTGTTTCTGTATATAATTCCTCGAATTTTTCATGGAGTGTAAAGAAATCTTTTCCCTTTACATACCAGTGATAGTTATGTAATTTTACGTAAAGCACAGTCCAATCTGCTACTTGTTTATTGACGACGTTTAATAATTTTTCAGACATGTTGATTCCTCCTTATGTAGTTGCGTTTAGTATGGGATTACCCTTTTTTTATTATACTGAAACCTGCCATCATTTTCTTCTATTTTGACCGCATGAAATATATGTTAATATGGAAATAAGGAGGGAGTTAGATGCTGTTACTTGGGATTATCAGCTTTATCATTATCTCAATCGTTGTCTTTTTATCACTGTGGACGACATCAAAGGCTTATGATTACAAGCATAAAGTCGATTCACCACAGGATGCTGAACCAAACCAACGTCCTAACCCAAAATAAAATCGCTTTCAATGATGTGAGGTATCTTCTTCTTCAGTAGATGAACTCTCTTTTTTCACATCACCTACATGGATGTTTGTCTTCGGCATATTATGCTGCTGTTTAGCTGTCACATGGACTTGTATGATATAAAGGCCATCTTGTTTGAAAGCTGTATGCAATTCATATACACCTTTCTCCTTTTTCTTTGGCTGAATCATCTTGCTGTTATCCTTGTCGCCATCTTTCCACACTTCAAATTCAACATCATCTGCATCATCAACAGGCGTATCACCATATGTGACAGCTGCTTTTACGATAACGTTTTCATTTTTCTCCACTTGCTCCGGCCCTGTTAGTTTGACTTCTAATAGCTCAGGCACTTCTCCCTTGTCATTGCTCGCTGCCGAGTTTCCACATGCACTAAGTAATGCGAGCATCAAAATGATTCCTACCATTTTCCGCATTCGTGTATCCCCCTTTTTTTACTGACATGTCCATTTTAACAAATATCCCCTATTTTAACAGCTCTCATTTCATTTCATATAAAAAACCGGACATTCAATATGTCCGGTTCATCATCTTACTGATTATCCAAATACTTTTAATAGCTCTTCTTGATCCTGAGACAGCCAGAAACGCATTAAACGTTTTGCTCCTTCAAGATCATGAAGCTTCGCTTGACCACACTGCTCTTCATTTGCAGCAGGAATTTCTGTTACTTCCACTGCATCTTTGAATGTTGCATCAAGCAGTTCAACAATCTCTCTTGGTGTCGGTGCACCGCTGACAACTAAATAGTAGCCAGTCTGGCAGCCCATTGGAGAAATATCGATGATATCAAAATGATCGTATTTCTCTGAGTGTGTTCTAATATTAAACGCAAGTAAATGCTCTAATGTATGAATCGTATCAGGTTTCATTGCCTGCTTGTTTGGCTGACAAAAACGGATATCAAATTTGTTCACTTCCCCATCTGATCCCACTTTATGAACGCCGCAATGACGAACGTAAGGTGCTTTTACAGCATTATGGTCAAGTTCAAAGCTTTCAACTGAAGGCATTAATCACCACTCCTATAATTGCAATTTCCTATATTATAACATATTGTTCCGACCAGTTTAGTTTATAAAACTTCCCTTCCTTGTCCTTTTTTCTTATACTGTGAAAAGACAGACAAGGAGGAACCTCTATGAAACAAATTTTTATCGGCATCATTCGCTTTTATCAAAAATGCATTTCCCCTCTAACACCGCCGAGCTGCAGGTTTTACCCCACTTGCTCAAACTACGGGCTAGAGGCGATCAAAACGCACGGCGCTTTAAAAGGCGGATGGCTCACGATTAAGCGAATTTTAAAATGTCACCCGCTGCATCCTGGAGGCATGGATCCGGTCCCGCCTAAAAAGGAAAAATAACTTACTTTTCTTCATAACCGTTGACAACTACGTCAAGCTTACCTGTTCCAGGATCAATGACAAGACCATGTACAGGCACATTAGATGGAAGAAGCGGATGATTTTTAACGACAGATACACTGTCTTTCACACTTTCTTCAACTGAGCTAAAGCTTTTGAGCCACTGTTTAAAATCGATTCCTGAGTATTCCAGTACTTCAATTCGTTTTTCTGGAATACCACGCTCAATGGCTTTATTTAAGAGTGTTTCGCTGTCTATTTTACTCATACCACAATCGTGATGCCCAATGACGTACACCTCGTCAGCATTCAATTCATAAACAGCCACTAAAATGCTTCGCATAATACTTCCAAATGGGTGAGAAACAAGAGCGCCAGCACTTTTGACAATTTTAATATCTCCATTTTTCATGTTCATGGCGCGCGGAAGCAGTTCAACAAGTCTTGTATCCATACATGATAGAATGACAGCTTTTTTCTGTGGAAACTTCGTTGTTGTAAACTCTTCATATCGCTTCTCTTCAATAAATTGTTGGTTATATTCGATGATTTCGTCTAAAAGTTTCATAAGTTTGTCCATTCCTTTTTCTTTTTTTAAAAATAAATATAGCACAATGTTTTAAATTTCGTCACGTTTTGACGTCTATTTTTTTAGAGGAAACATCTTCTGATGAAAATTTTTTAATTTCCTCTTTTCAAATCGTAATTATTACGATACAATAACTCAGGACATTAAATCGTAATCATTTCTATCTAATAGGTTGAGAGGAGACATTCTTAGATGAAAAAAATCTTTTTTATTTTAACAGCTGCTTTATTAGCGGTCGGTCTTGCCGCTTGCTCAAGCAGTGCGGGGACAAATGCTTCAAAAGGAAAAGCAGACGGGAAATTAACCATTTACACGACGATCTTCCCTATTCAAGATTTCACTGAAAAAATCGGCGGCTCTCACGTGAACGCTCAAAGTGTGTACCCTGCCAATGCAGATGCACACAGCTTTGAACCAAGTTCAAAAACGATGGTTGAAATGGCTGAAGGAGATGCCTTTATTTACAGCGGAACAGGTGCTGAAGCATTTGCTGATAAAACGGCTTCTACGTTAAAAGACCAAGGCGTGAAAACAGTGAAAGCAGCCGAAGGCATCAAGCTATTATCAACACAAGAAGAACATGCTCATGAAGAAGGTGAGGACCATGATCACGATCATGAAGGTGAAGATCATGACCATGATGGACACGACCACGGAGATAAAGATCCCCATGCTTGGCTAGACCCTGTTTATGCACAGCAAATGGCAAAAAACATTAAAGACACACTCGTTTCACTAGATCCAGATCATAAAGACGAATATACAAAAAACTATGAATCACTAAAAAAAGAATTACAATCGTTAGATCAGGAATTCAAAACAACGTTATCTAAAGCAGAACATAAAGAAATTCTCGTTTCTCACGCAGCATACGGCTACTGGGAAAAACGCTATGGCATTGAGCAAATCAGTGTACTAGGACTCTCTGCTTCTGAAGAGCCTTCCCAAAAACAGCTTGAAAATATCGTACAACAGGCAGAAAAGCATCACATCAAGTATGTCATTTTTGAAAATAACGTCAGCAGTAAAGTATCAGATACGATTCGCAGTGAAATTGGGGCAAAAAGCCTTACACTGAAAAATCTAGAATCCATTACAGAAGATGATGCTAAAAATGGCGAAAGCTATGTCAGCTTAATGAAACAAAATTTAAACACATTAAAAACAGCTTTAAATGTTGAATGAATTCATGAACCCCGTGCGATCAGCCGGGGTTTTTTACTGCACAAAAAAACACACCATGATCAGGTGTGTTTCTTTGTCTACATTTGGTATTTTTTCTTAAACTGCTCCGCTCTGCCGCCTTTTTCTCCGAATTTCTGGCGTCCTGTATAAAATGGATGCGTATCAGAGCTTGTCTCTACTTTAATGACAGGATAAGTCTTCCCATCTTCCCACTCTACGGTCTCATGTGATGTCTTTGTTGATCTACTTAAGAAGCGGTAACCGCTGTTAACGTCCATAAATACAACTTCATGTGAGGTTGGATGAATATCTCTTTTCAATGTCAAAACTCCCTTCATCATTAAAACGTAACGATTACGTTTTATAATTATATTCTACTCCCTCTTTTACAACTTGTCAAAAAACAAGCTTTCTTAGTCAGGAAGAATAATCTAAAAATGGTGGAGAATAATAAACACCATCAAAAGAGATGCGATAAGAAAGGCGGAGAAAAAATTGACTGATCTCGTTTTAGCTAGAAGTCTGTTCGGCACAACAATGGGCTTCCATATTATTTATGCCTCGCTTGGCGTAGGCATCCCGCTAATGATTTTGTTAGCTGAACTCATCTTTCAAAAAACGAAGGACCCGCATTATGCCATCATGGCCAAACGATGGACAAAAGCGCAGGCTGTTCTGTTAGGTGTTGCCATTCCAACCGGTACCATTGCTGGTACGCAGCTTGCCCTTCTATGGCCTGGTTTTATGGAGGTCATCGGAAAAGTCATGTCACTGCCATTTCAAATAGAAATTTATGCTTTCTTTATTGAAGCATTATTTATGTCTATTTATGTGTACGCAGCAGATCGTTTATCACCAGCCATGCGCATCATTACCGTTATTTTCGTTGTCATTGGTGCAGCAGCTTCAGCGATTCTCATTACAAACGTACATGCTTTTGAAGGAACACCCGCTGGCTTTCAAATGGTCAATGGAGAAATAACGAATATCGAACCTTGGAAGGCCTTTTTTAATCCAAGTTTTGTTGTCACTGCTACACATGTAGTACTGTCTGCTTTTACAACAGGCGCTTTTGTCATTGCTTCTGTCGCTGCATTTAAAATGTTGAAAACAAGAAAAAACGAAAAGCTCTATACCTTTCATCGAAAAGCCCTTTTTCTTGGACTGATTGTTGGTGGACTTTTCTCTTTTCTCACAGCCTTAAACGGTCACGAATCAGCTCAGCTTCTGTATGAATATCAGCCTGAAAAATTAGCGGGTGCTGAAGGTTTATTTGAAACGCAATCACATGCGCCTCTGGCCATTGGCGGTTTTACTGATGCCAATACGCAAGAAATCAAAGGAGCAATCGAAATCCCTTGGGCGCTTAGTTTTCTTGCAGGAAATAGCTTTGATACTGTGGTTAAAGGGTTAAATGATTTTCCTAGAGACGAGTGGCCGCCTTTATTTATTCACACATTATTTAACGGAATGGTCATTATCGGCTCATTGCTCATTTTCTTTGCTGTGTTAGCACTGTTTTACCGCAAAATTTTAAAACGCGACCATTATCCAAAATGGCTGCTTGTCCTTTATTTATTTGGCGGGCCTCTTAGTCTTTTGGCGATTGAATTTGGCTGGATCTTTGCCTGTACAGGCCGTCAGCCATGGGTGATTTATCGAATGCTCAAAACCTCTGAAGTCGTCACATCATCAGGATCTATCGGTACACTTTTCATCCTTTTTGCCATTGTCTATCTCATTTTAGGCATCGCAACTGTGATTGTACTGACGTACTACTTTAGAAAACATTCAATTGAAGAAGACTTACGGTTAACAGAATCTTAAAAAGGGAGCGATCTTGATGCAAATGGATGTAACAACTGATGCACTCATTGCAATCACCATCTTATGGGGATTCGTGTTTATCTATGCAGTGATGGCATCAATGGATTTCGGTGCAGGATTTTGGTCAATGATTTACATGAACAAAGAGCAGACAAAGGCCGCAAATATCGCAAATAAGTATCTTTCTCCCACTTGGGAAGTAACAAACGTCTTCATTGTGGCCATCGTCGTTGCCTTGTTTAGCCTGTTTCCAGGTGCAACATTTGTGCTAGGCACTGTTCTATTAATACCCGGCAGCATTATTTTGTTGCTTCTTGCACTGCGAAGCGGATTTCTCGTCTTCTCTCATTCACTGCCTAAAAAATATAGAAAAGCCGTGACATATATTTCAGGAATTAGCGGCTTTATTATTCCGTCCATCCTCATCATGGTTCTCCCCATTACACATGGTGGATTCATCTTTCAGGAGAATAATGTCTACTCATTAGATTTAGGATTGGTCTTTACAAGCGCAAATGTCTATTCTTTCGTAGGTTTTGCGATTTTCAGTACCCTTTTCCTCTCATCTTTGCTTTTAGCTGATTTTTCTAATGTTGCAAACGAAGATGAGGCTTATAACATTTATAGAAGAGGAGCACTGATTACAGGTCCGCTTTCTCTCATGATGGCTTTCTTTATCATGCTCACACTGAGAAGTGAGGCCAATTGGCTGTTCACAAAAATGATGCAGAACATCCCGATCCTTCTTGTTTCTCTACTCATGTTTTTGCTTGCAGGTTTGGCTCTATTTTTACCAAACAGTCGCTTTAAACATCGGAAAGGGAGACCACGTTTAGCGGTTATCGCCATTACAATTCAATATTTCTTAGCAAGCTATGTGTATGGACATGCGCATTTGCCCTATATGGCCTATCCTGATATTACCATCATGTCTGGGTTTACAGATCCCGTCACATTTAGGGCATTATTTATTACGTATATTGTAGGGTTTATCATCCTATTCCCTGGGTTCTACTTCTTCTGGAAATTGTTTATGAAAGATAAGCGTTATATTCGTCAGGAAGATTAACATGAATGAACGACCCGTGCTTCGGTTACATTAATAAATGAAAGACATACTTAAAAGGAGGTCATCTGTATGAGTCAAAAAATCCTTTGTGAAGTAAACAACTGTTCCTACTGGAATACTGGAAATCGTTGTGGTGCAGATGCAATTTATGTCGTCAGCCATACAGGAAATACCGCTGAGAAAAGTGAAGAAACTGACTGTAAAACGTTTAAACCTCAAGACCTTTAAGTCTCATTAAAGGAGGCGCTTCGCTTTGAAAAACGATCGGCTTGCTCAAACGTTTCTTGAAGAAATTCAGGACGCGGACGAGGCTGCATTTTATCAAGCAGCTCACTCCTTTTTAAATCTTTGGGATTATGAATACGGACATGTTTCCGACATGCCCAATGACATGCATCAGTATATTGGACAGCTTGCTTACGACAGCGGGCTTGTAGAAGAGTAAGAAAGAGCGGATAACCGCTCTTTCTTTTTGTTCAGACAGGAAGGAAAAACTTTCCTCAACTATACAGTGGTTCTATGGATGGTGCAAATGGCGATTCATTCGTTTTCATTTCACAAAATCATGTTTTGTAAACACATCAATTTTATCTGAGAAAGAACGAAGCGCTTGATAATCAACTTCTACACCCATACCTGGAGAACGAGGCACCTCAATAAACCCATTTTCAACTTTAATTTCAGGAAAAATGATATCCTGCTCCCAATATTTCGACGATGCTGAAATATCCCCAGGAATCGTAAATTGCGGGAGTGATGCAAGGGCCACGTTTTGCGCGCGAGAAATGCCTGTTTCAATCATTCCACCGCACCATAACGGAATCTGCTGCTCCTTGCAGAACGCATGAATCTTAAGAGCTTCAGTCAGCCCTCCAACTCGTGAAGGCTTCACATTAATAATCTGACAGCTTCCAAGTTCTACAGCTTTTCTCGCATCATCTAAAGAACAAATACTTTCATCCAAACAGATTGGTGTTTTTAAATGTTTTTGCAAATGCCGATGATCGACAATGTCATCTGCGGCTAAAGGCTGTTCAATCATTAATAAACGAATATCGTCGAGCTGCTTCAGTTTGCTAATATCTTTTAATTCATAAGCAGAGTTTGCATCCGCCATTAACGGAAGATGAGGGAAAGACTCCCTTATCTTTTGTAGAAGTCCAATATCTTGTCCCGGCTTAATCTTCACTTTCACACGCTGATAGCCTTGATCAACAAATTGCTCGATTTGCTGAATCATATCATCTATTGGTCCTAACCCCGCAACGACACCAGATGGAATTCTATCTCTAGTACCGCCTAAGACGTCACGTAAGGACTTATTTTCTCGCTTCGCATAAATATCCCACACAGCTGCCTCAATTCCCGCTTTGGCCATTCTATTGCCTTTAAAATGGTACAAGCTGTCTGGTATGTCCGAAGGATGTGTAAAAGATCGGGTCAGCACGTTCGGGATAAAAAAAGCCCTGAGCATGTGATAGCAGGTCTCGATGGTTTCTTCTGTATACCACGGAGAAGAGAAGGCAGATACCTCTCCCCATCCAGTTAATCCTGTTTGATCTTTGACCTCGACAATAATAAACTCACGCTCTGAAATGGTCCCAAGGCTCGTTGTAAATGGCTGTTTGAGTTTCATCGTGACATGATATAAGATCACACGTTCAATTTGAATCATCTAAAAACCCCTTTGATTTGAGTCTGTGCCTCTGCAATTTATTCGACGCATTCCTTGGCAGCTCATCCACAAAGTGAAAAGCGGCGGGCCATTTATACTTGGCTAATTGCGACTGACATAAAGCATAGAGCTCATTCTCCGGAATCTGCTCATCTGTCACAAGGAAGGCAGCAGGTACCTCTCCCCATTTTTTATCATATATACCCGTCACTCCGACTTCCTTTACATTTGGATGTGTTAAAAGAACTGCTTCAATTTCTGCTGGATAAATATTTTCTCCGCCAGAAATAATTAAGTCTGACCGCCGATCAAGCACAAATAAGAATCCGTCCTCATCTACATAGCCAATATCACCCGTTTTCAGCCAACCCTGCTCAAATGCAGCAGCTGTTGCCTCTTGACGATAAAGGTAGCCTTTCATGACATTTGCACCTTTTACCATGATTTCACCATGCTCAAAAGGACGACACGGACGGTCCTCATCTTGAATCTTTAATTCACACCCAAAAAGGGGCTTTCCCGCTGATCCAAGCTTTTCCACACTAAATTCTGGCGCAAGTGTCACAATTTGCGAGCAGGTCTCCGTCATACCGTACGATTGAAACACAGGAAATCCTTTCTCCTTACTCTCTTGAAGCATCGCATAAGGCGCAGGGCCTCCGCCTAACAGCAGGCAGCGCAAAGAAGACGGACATTCTTCAAGTCCACTTAATAAACGGGACAGCATGGTTTGAACAACTGACAACATCGTCACTCGATGCTGTTCAATAGCATTCTTGACTTCATCGACATCAAACTTTTGATGAAGCACGACAGTCATACCGTATATGACAGATTTAAATATAGCGGATAAACCGCTTATATGAAAAAGAGGCAAGGCAATGAGCCAGCGGTCATCCTCCCTGATCCCTAAATTCAATGCCGAGGAAACAGCACTATGAAAATGATTGCCAAACGTTTGCTCCACCCCTTTAGGGCGTCCTGTCGTTCCAGATGTATACATAATCGTCGCCGTCTCATTTAAATCAATATCATGTACGACCTTCTTTTCCATATCATGATCTGCATCAGGTAAAGTCTCTATTGTATAAACAGGTAAATCACCATGATGCTCATTTGCATATGCAGGCTCTGTTAATAAAGCCATGACTTTCGCATCTTCCAACTGAAAACGTCTCTCTGCTTTTGTTAACTTATTGTTCAATAACACAATCTTGAAGCCTAATAAAAAACAAGCGTGAACAAGCATGACCATGTGAGGATGGTTGTTCATTAAAATCGCAACCGTATCTCCTTTTTTAAAAGGTGCACGTGTCAGTCGATTCGCAAGTTGGTCTACATCATTCGCTAAATCACGAAATGTCCACTCTTTGTCTTGATAAATGAGTGCGACCCGGTCTGGCGTTAAATACGCACGGTGCAGCAGCCAATTGGGTTGCTTCATCATGACACCTCCTTTTCATAAAAGAAAACAGCTCAGTCTGATGCACTAAGCTGTTTTCATCCATATCATTGAATCAAGGGAAACGAGGGAACTGACCGAAGTCTGGCTTCCGTTTTTCCTTAAAGGAATCGCGTCCTTCTTTTGCTTCATCTGTTGTGTAATAAAGAAGGGTCGCATCTCCTGCAAATTGCTGAATACCAGCTAATCCATCTGTGTCCGCATTAAATGCAGCTTTCAAGAATCGTAATGCAGTCGGGCTCTTTTCTAGCATGTCCTCACACCACTTCACTGTTTCTTCTTCCAGCTGCTCTAATGGTACAACTGTGTTGACAAGTCCCATATCAAGCGCTTCTTGTGCATTGTATTGACGACATAAGTACCAGATCTCTCTTGCTTTCTTATGACCCACAATACGTGCAAGATAGCCAGATCCATAACCAGCATCAAAGCTGCCCACTTTTGGTCCTGTTTGTCCAAAAATCGCATTGTCTGCTGCAATCG
This sequence comes from Bacillus sp. 005/A4HT-01/001, assembly GCF_004634445.1. Lineage (NCBI taxonomy): Bacteria > Bacillati > Bacillota > Bacilli > Caryophanales > Bacillaceae > Bacillus > Bacillus sp. 005/A4HT-01/001. The sequence goes on along the minus strand of NZ_SEIZ01000002.1, from coordinate 7,696 downwards.
TGAGGTCACACACGACATGAAGCACATGCCCGCCGCCAATCGCATAGCCCGCAACCATCGCAATAACTGGTTTTGGAATGACACGAATTAAACGCTGTAAGTCTAGGACGTTTAGACGCGGAATTTGATCGTCTCCTACATAGCCACCATGACCGCGTACTTTTTGGTCTCCACCAGAACAGAATGCTTTACCTCCAGCACCTGCAAGGACAATGACACCAACATCTGAATTGTCACGAGCACGTGAGAATGCATCAATTAATTCACTTACGGTCTTTGGTGTAAAGGCATTATGTACGTGCGGACGGTTAATGGTGATTTTTGCAATCCCATTATATGTTTCATATAAAATTTCGTCATACTGACGCTCAGTTTGCCATTCAATAGCCATCAATATTTCCTCCTCTAATCTTGCGATAAAATAAACTCACTTACTATTTTACCAAAAAAATGTGGTTGTTCCACATGAACTGTATGCCCGGCATGCTCTGCTACTGTGAATTGACTGTATTCAAGCGCCTGCTGCATACGTTTGGCGATGTGACAAAACTTTTTATCAAGTGTTCCGCAAATGAGTAAAACAGGCTGTTTTATCTGCTTTAATGCTTGCCACATAGACGGCTGTGAACCGGTTCCTATACCTTCTAAGCTGCGAGCCAGCCCGTTAGGATCGGCTTTTAGCCTTCCCTCTCTCAGTTGCGTTAGCCTGTCCGCTGGCAAGGATTTCTGCGAAGCAAACAGCGGAATGTTCTCCCAAAAATCCACAAACTGCGCTAATCCTTCATGTCTGATCTTTTGAGCTAGCTGATGATCATGATTCAGCCTCTCCATCCGCTCTTTAAAAGAGTTCAGCCCTGGAGATGTACTCTCAAGAATCAGTTTGTTTACACGTTCTGGATAACGGGAGGCAAATGATAAAGCAATACGCCCTCCCATAGAATATCCGAGAATGTTCACTTTGTGAAGCTTTAATTGATCTAAAATCTCAGCAAGATCTGTCAGCTGCTGGGACATTGCATATCTTCTTATACTCTTTGGTGAGTCTGTGCGGCCATGTCCAAGCAAGCTGACCTGAATCAATCTCGTATGTTTTTGTGTATAAGTATTCAAAAAAGCCCAAGAAGCTGCACTCCCTGTAAAGCCATGTAAACATAACGTGGCATTTTCAGCAGATGGGTTATGGTCTATCACCTCATACGCCACACCATCGTGCATTCGTATTATGAGTGAAGGCATTCTTTTTTCACTTCCCTCAATATCTCGTCCATCATTTGGCGATGTTTGCCAACGCGAGAATGCCGGTCAGTTTCAATCTCAATTAAATGAAGCCCTGGTTCTTGGATATGCGCCAAGTACACATCTTTTAACTCTTCTTTCGTTGTCGGCTTCGAATAGGTTCCCCCATATAGCTTTGATGCATACTCAAAATTCAACCCAGTCGGCGTACCAAAGAGCTTTTCATAATACGGTTCATCGGATGCCTGCGGAAGGAAAGAAAAGATTCCTCCACCATCATTGTTTAACAACACAACCGTGAGCGGAATGTCCATTAGCTTAGCTGCAAGAAGACCGTTCATATCATGGTAAAAAGACAAATCGCCGATGACTAAAGTGATGGGTTGTTTCAAGGCTACATATGTTCCAAGAGCTGTGGACACAACACCATCAATGCCATTTGCTCCGCGATTCGCCATCATCCGAAACGGTTTTGACTGCGTTTCAAAAAAGGTATCGACATCTCGAATAGGCATACTATTTCCGATAAAGAGCACACTCTCTTTTGGCAAAAGGTGCTGCAGCTGACGATAGACATTTCCCTCAAATGTCAGGTCCTCATCATTGTATTGATTTGCATGCATTCTAAAAGATGAATTGACACTCTGCCAGCGTCGTAAGTAAGATGTATCCTGACGCTTTTCCGCTCTCATCAAGACTTCTTCTACAAAAGAGGCTACATGACTTTCAATCATGTATGATGCGCTTAAACCAGGATCTCGATAACCACCCGCAGCATCGACGACAATCTGCTTCACTTCCGCATGCTTTTCTAGCCACTTAAATAAAGGCTTAGACACAGGCATCGGTCCAAAACGAATGACCATTTCAGGCAAGAGATGCTGCTGCAATGCCTCATCTTTTAACAAAGAATCGTATGCATCTATGATGTATTCTTCACTTTCATGTCCATTTCGCAAAAGAGAAAGTGGGTCAGCTAAAATAGGCAGATGCAAAGCTTTTGCAAGACGTAACACTGACGCCTGCTCTTCCGGCGAGTGAAGTTCACCAGCAACAATAATTCCTTTTGCCGCTTTGTTCATGATAGACACTAATTCTGACATAACCCGATCATCCGGACGAGCTTGACCTGCTGCTAAAACTTTGTTCGCAACTCCTTCTTCTCTATCAAAAGGATCAATAGACAAGTCAGGTAGCAATGGTTCTCTCAGCGGCACATTCACCTGAACTGGTCCCTTTGGCTCCTGCGTTGACACATGACTTGCCCTAGCAGCAGCAGTTTGGACATACCGCAGCATCGTTTGGCTTTCTTCTGGCAAGGCTAAGTCTGTGAACCATTTAACAAACTTACCGAATAAGAATTGCTGATCAATCGCTTGAGGTGCCCCAACCTCCCTCAATTCGTGCGGCCGATCAGCAGTTAAAACAATCAATGGTACCCGGGAATAATGTGCCTCGACAACAGCTGGGTAAAAGTTAGCTGCTGCCGTACCTGATGTACAAATGAGTAGCACTGGTGTTTGGCTCGCTTTCGCAAGACCCAGTGCATAAAAAGCAGCAGACCGTTCATCCACTAACACATGGACATTGATTTCTTGATGAGCAAGAGCGAGCATCGCAAGCGGTGTTGAACGGGAGCCAGGACAAACAACTGCCTCCTTCACACCACTTTGCACAAATTCATCCATTAATCTGCCAATATATCTTGTCATGATTTGATTATTCAATAGGACGACCTCCAAGAGCAGACAGCATTGGTCTTAATTTCACTTGCGTTTCTTCATACTCTTGTTTTGCAAGGGAATCCTCTACAATTCCACATCCAGCAAACAAACGAACTTGGTCTTCCTCAATAAGACCTGATCGAATGGCGACAGCAAATTCTCCATTGTCCTTAGAATCAATCCATCCCACTGGCGCCGCATACCAACCGCGTTTCAACGGTTCGATTTCACGAATCACCTCTACCGCTTTTTCCTTAGGATATCCTCCAAGCGCTGGTGTTGGATGAAGCTGTTCAATTAATGAAAAGAGTGAACAGCTGCTTTTAATTTCTCCCACAATGGGTGTAAATAAATGCTGAATGTTTTTCGTTTTATAAAGACTTGGTTGATTTGGCTTATGCACATGATGGCAGTTTGCTTCAAATGCCTGCTCAATCATATTCACGACAATTTGATGTTCAATCAAATTTTTCTCATCATGAAGCAGTTCCTCACCTAGTGCCTGATCTTCTACTTCATTTTGACCACGTACAATGGAACCTGCCAAACACGATGAAAAGACTTCACCACCGCTTTTTTTCACTAAACGTTCAGGCGTCGCCCCGACAAATGCTTGTCTTCCCTGCTCTATAGCAAATACATAACTCGTTGTTTGATGTTTTAGTAATTCTGCTAATAGTGGAGCGAGTTCTATTTGATTTTTATAGTGAAGCAAGACTTCTCTTGCTAAAACAACCTTTTCATATTCGTTCACACGAATGTGTTCTGTCGCTTCATGGATTGCTTTCATCCATTCCTGGACATCTAACTCTTCCATATGAACAAGCTCAGCTTGTCCATGATTTCTGACAGGCAATGCATCAAAATTAGAAGCTTTCTGTTCTAACTCTTGAATGAGCTGATGAACATTCCCGTCCACCTCGTTCCATTCATTGATCGTTAGAAACGTGCCTTCTTTTGAAACAGTCAGCATCATCGATGGCACAAAAAAATGAGCCTCGCCAAATGCTTCCCAGTGACGCGCCTTCTCTTCATATGGATCAAATGAAAATCCTCCAAATAAAAGCGGACCAACTGCCGCTTGCTTTAACTCCTTCTCATCATGAAAATGGAACATATGCTGTTTCAGCTGCTCCCATTCTTGATGGACGATATTGAATCGTTCTTTGCCTTGCTCTGATGATTTAATCACGGCCGCTCTGCCAAGTCCAGAAAATATCATTTGGCTTTCTGGATCAGACCAAAAAAACCGCTCGCCTAAAAAATCCGCTTCGCCGCTTTGGAAAAAGGCAAGAGGATCCAGATCGTCAACTCTTCTGGAGTAGCTTATCAAAACAGCATGGTTGACGTTATTCGCTTCTTCTAATGTCGCAAGCGCTTCCTGCCGGAAAGTACTTTGCACTGTTGTCACCATGATACATTCCTCCAAAATCCATGAAATAACATATAAAAATAAAACCATCATGTAAAAAAATACATGAACATTCGAGTATGTCGAATGACCTGCTTTTCTATTATAAACCTTAACAGATGAACTTAGTAAAGAAAACAGCTTTTAAAACCTCGAATCCTTATTATATCACGCTTTCAAGATTTTTTCGCTCCCGGTTATTGAAATGAGAACATCCCTTAAAAAATGGTAAGACCTGTTCGAAGATCAAGCTTTCTCTCTAGATGGGAACGATTAGCAAACATCTTTTTCTTGTTTCATCGCATCAATATATTGACACCTTTTTGAACTTTGCTAAACTGGAATTTGGACGTGTACGTATTTTTTTATTTAAAGGAGTATATTCTATGCAGCATCAATCGATATCAGATCAGCTTTCACCAATTAAGCCTGATAAAAACTGGCGGATTTGGTGGAATTTACTACGACCGCATACATTAACAGCGGCATTTATTCCCGTTACTTTAGGAACTGTCCTAGCACTTCCGAGTGGTCAAATACATGTTGGGCTATTTTTAGCTATGCTATTTGCATCGATGTTTATCCAAATTGCAACGAACATGTTTAATGAGTACTTTGATTATGTCCGCGGATTGGACAATGAGAAATCTGTCGGTATCGGCGGAGCGATCGTGAGAAACGGTGTAAAACCAAAAACAGTTTTAGGCCTCGCTTATGCCTTATTCGCGCTTTCTTTATTACTTGGGATCTATATTTGCATGATGTCTAGCTGGTGGATTGCACTCATAGGACTAATTTGTATGGCAGCAGGCTATTTTTATACCGGCGGTCCTGTACCAATTGCTTATACACCATTTGGAGAACTTGTATCAGGTGCTTTTATGGGACTAGGCATCATTTTAATTAGTTTCTATATCCAAACAGGAACATTGACATCAAAAGCTGTGCTCATTTCATTACCCATCTCTATTTTAGTTGGTGCCATCTTACTGTCGAACAATATCCGTGATTTAGACGGTGATAAAGAGAATGGACGAAAGACACTTGCTATCCTAGCTGGACGTAAAGCGGCCGTCAACATCCTACTTTCCATGTTTGTGATCTCATATGTACTCATTTTTGTTTATATCTTTATGGATATCGTGGGTCTTTGGAGTCTTCTTGTCTTACTCAGTGTGCCAAAAGCTTATACAGCCATTAAAGAATTTAAGCAAAAAGAAAAACCAATTGAATTAATGAATGCCATGAAGTCGACAGCACAAACCAATACGTTTTTTGGTTTCCTGTTAACGATCGCATTGATCTTACAATACTATCTCGCATAACACGAAACGCCTGCAGCCGCAGGCGTTTTTTATTGAAGAATTGCTTCAAATTGGCACAAGTCTTACATAAAAATTTGCTCATACTAACAATATGTTTGATATGAAAGGGTGATCGCTTTGTTATCTAAAAACGAATTACATCAGTTGAAGCAGCGACTTCTCGATGAAAAACAAGAAATTGAAGCCAAAAGCCATGACGATGAACAGAAAGTATCATTTCCTTATGATTCAGTGGGCGAACTGTCAGCCTATGATAACCACCCTGGCGACCAAGGAACAGAACTATTCGAACGCGGAAAAGACATTGCCTTAAACAGTTTGGAACATGAGCATCTGTCCGATATCAATGAAGCACTCCAAGCAATGGCAGACGGCTCTTATGGTTTGTGTAAAGTGTGTAAAGCCCCTATTCCTAAAGAACGCTTAGAAGCCCTTCCCACCGCCGTCACATGCACAGAGCATTCCAAAGAACAGACTGTTTCACAAAACCGTCCCATTGAAGAGGACTTATTAAGTCCGCCCTCAGGGCAATTTGAAAATGAAGAAAGTGCTGCATATGATGGCGAAGATGCCTACCAAGATGTAGAACGCTATGGAAACTCTGATACCCCATCCGATATGGAATTTCCTCCATTGACTTACGATGATGTGTATACACAATCAGAAGATGAAGATTATGTGGAAGACTACGAAGGATTTGCAGCTGCTGATATTGAAGGTAAAGCAAGCAAGGTCTATCCAAATAAAGCACACGAAGCTTATGAAGAAGCATTAGATGAAGAAGGTGTCATGACGGTGTTTGGTGACTTGAAGCCGTACGAAGAAGAACCTTATACTAAAAAAAATCATTAGTCCCCACATATTGGGGGCTTGATGTTTATATCATGTAATAATTGGGAAATAAGTTGAAGAGTGAATTGATTGGGAGGAGATTTCTGGATGGCTAAAAAAAGTATCATTTGGGCGGTTATCGTCTTCTTTATTACATACGCATTATTTTCTATTGCAGGGTTCCTGTTCCCTATCGACAGAGAATGGTATGACGCACTAAATAAACCTGAATGGACACCTAGTGGTGGTGTCATCGGTGCGGTCTGGGCTGTCTTATTCGCCCTCATTTCGTTATCTGCCGCCATCATTTATGCAAAGTATGGTTTTCAAAAAATCACATTACCATTTTGGATTCTTTTTCTTCTAAATTATGTATTCAATCAAGCCTTTAGCTTTTTTCAATTTACACAAAAAGATTTATTTGCAGCTACGATTGACTGCCTGCTTGTAGCACTGACAGCACTCGCGCTTGTCATCGTCTCACGTAAACTAAGCAATGTTGTCCCAATTTTATTGATTCCTTATGTTTTATGGGGATTCTTTGCGACATACTTGTCTTATACGATCTATTCCATGAATATGTAAGAAAAGACCGCTATGATGGCGGTCTTTCGTTTTGCGGAAAATAAAAAAGAGGTCTTTATTAGACCTCTTTAAAAAATGACCCGTACGGGATTCGAACCCGTGTTACCGCCGTGAAAGGGCGGTGTCTTAACCGCTTGACCAACGGGCCAGAAAAATGGCGGAGAAGGAGGGATTTGAACCCTCGCGCCGCTTGCGCGACCTACACCCTTAGCAGGGGCGCCTCTTCAGCCACTTGAGTACTTCTCCATTTGGCTCCGCAGGTAGGATTCGAACCTACGACCGATCGGTTAACAGCCGATAGCTCTACCACTGAGCTACTGCGGAAAGTCATGGTGGGCCTGAGTGGACTCGAACCACCGACCTCACGCTTATCAGGCGTGCGCTCTAACCAGCTGAGCTACAGGCCCATGAACGATATGCAAATGGAGCGGGTGATGGGAATCGAACCCACGACATCAGCTTGGAAGGCTGAGGTTTTACCACTAAACTACACCCGCAAAAATATGTATGGGGCGATTGATGGGAATCGAACCCACGAGTGCCAGAGCCACAATCTGGTGCGTTAACCACTTCGCCACAACCGC